>NZ_MPDG02000009.1:0-72005 GCF_001887095.2 Shewanella sp. SACH | reverse complement strand
ACACTGAGCGCCGAACGCTTCCAGGTGGCTAGGGCTGCGTATTCTACGCATTTCCCGTTTCGCGTCAAGGAGTTTTTTCAACTTCTTGCTGCGATTGAATTAAGTGCCATTCTCAACATAGAGTAAGCCATTCAATTCAAGCTAACTGGTCAGCTTGCTTTCGCTGTCTGCCGTGTCAGTGGATGCGCATTATAGGGAGATTGAGAAAGTGCGCAAGGGCTTTTTGTAGGAAAATAACGATTAATGGTTTAGACGTTTACTTATCAAACGATACGTATAAAAAAGGGGCTAAAAAGCCCCTTTGTCTCGATTACGTCTGACAATCTATATGAGTCACGCTCAGTTAGATCATCATTAATACTGTTATCTATGGGCTGAAGAAGCGAGTTTCTTGCTCAACTTCGACTTCTTCACCGTCGATATGGGTTTTCACTTTGATCTCGATGTCAGTAACTGAACGAGAAAGCTCAACCGGATCGATGCCGACACTTATAGGTAACGTTAATACTTCACCACCCGCAATAGTGACCGAAGTTGGACCGTACCATTTATAGTGGTCCAATCCTTCGACACTCATAGTGTATTCGTGGGATTGCTCTGTCTTATTAAGAATCTTCAAGGTGAAGGTGTTTTCAATCAAACCTTGGTTGTTCTCTCTATAGAGCTGGTTACGATCACGAATGATGTCCATACGCACAGGTGCTATGGTCGCACTGGAGTATATAAAGACTAATATCATCGCCATCAATACCACGCCATAACCGACAAGCTTAGGTCGCAGTACTTTTTGCTTTATACCTTCTAACTTGTTCTCAGTGGTATAGCTGATAAGCCCTTTCTCGTAACCCATACGATCCATAGTTTGGTCACAGGCATCGATACAAGCACCGCAGTTAATGCACTCATATTGCAGACCGTTACGAATATCTATACCGGTAGGACATACCTGCACACATAAATCACAGTCGATACAGTCGCCAAGGCCTAGCTCTTTTGGGTCATCCTTACGCGAACGCGGACCACGAGTCTCACCACGTTTAGTATCGTAACCTACGATAAAGGTATTCTTATCGAACATGGCCGCTTGGAAACGAGCATAAGGGCACATGTGGATACACATGATTTCACGCATCCAACCCGCATTGCCGTATGTGGCAAGTGTAAAGAACACGACCCAGAAGTAGATACCGCCAGAAGCATTAAGCGTAAAGACGTCGACATAGACTTCACGGCTCGGCACGAAATAGGACACAAAGGTCATCGCCGTCATCAGTGAAAGCAATAGCCAGGCCGTATGTTTTGCCGTTTTACGCCAGAGTTTGTCAAAGCTCCATGGCATTTGATCTAACTTAATGCGTTTATTGCGCGCACCTTCAAGTTTTTCCTCGAACCAGATGAACATAAAGGTCCATACTGTTTGGGGGCAAGTGTATCCACACCAAACGCGGCCAAGATAGGTGGTCACAAAAAACAGCGCAAAGGCAGCTATCATAAACAACGCTGCGAGCAAGGTGAGATCCTGCGGCCAAATCGTTAAACCGAAGACGTGAAACTTTTGTTCGCCTAAGTTAAACCATACAGCTTGACGGTCGCCCCAAGGGATCCAAGGTAAAAGCAGGAAAAATAACATGGCAATCCAGCCCATGCGGCGACGTAAGCTACTCCACAAACCGTCTATGGCTCGGACATAAATCCGATTACGAGGGTTAAAGCGATCCGCTTTACTCGCATCTGGCTGGTGAATCTTAATTCGATTGGTTTTCGAATAGTCCTTGTTGTTAGATTCTGAGTTCATCGTTACAGCCTTTTACTGCTTTAATATTGGACGAAAACTAGCTTATTATACCCATATTCTTAATGGTTATTCACTTATGTTGGACTAAAAGATGAAAGGTTGGCTCATATTGGCGCTACTCGCGGGTGCTTTGTATTACTTATACACAGAAACAGATAAATTAGATGCTCCTATTGCAAAGACTGAGGCTATGGTCAAAAAAATAGAGAATAAAGTTGACTCTATGACGGGAACAAAAATCATAAAAATCGACCATAAACTGGCTAAGGTAAGAACCGACATCGTCGAGCGCTTGTCGACATTAGAACTCGAAGCCTTTAATCAGATTCCAATGACACCCGAGTCTATTGCCGACTTTAAAGCTAACTATTGCGGCACTATGGCGCCAGAACATCCAGTGTTCAGCAAAGATAATCAGCTTTATCTCTGTGATCACCTCTAACCATCACCAACTCATAGGCAAACGGGATTTTGCTATATAGCGCTAAGCTTTAGGCTTAGGTGATTGACCTTATATATGATTCCGCCTAGCCTTTGAGGCATTACAGCACAAAGGCCTATGAATCATGACCCAACAAGTATCAGACATTTTTGATCCCACCCTATGGGATGAAGTCAGTGGATTTCAATTCGACGACATCACCTACCACAGAGCTAAAGCCCACGGCACAGTTCGCATTGCCATTAACCGCCCTGAGTGCCGCAACGCCTTCAGACCTAAAACCGTTGATGAGTTATTTATCGCACTCGATCATGCGCGCCAATGGTCTGATGTAGGTTGTGTACTACTAACGGGTAACGGTCCTTCGGCAAAAGATGGTGGCTGGGCGTTCTGTTCGGGTGGAGATCAACGTATTCGCGGCAAAGATGGCTATAAATATGAAGGCGCCGAAGAAGGTAAAGCCGATCAAGCCAGAATGGGCCGCTTACATATATTAGAAGTGCAACGCCTGATCCGCTTTATGCCTAAAGTGGTCATCGCCGTAGTGCCGGGCTGGGCGGTAGGTGGCGGCCATAGCTTACACGTAGTATGCGACTTAACCTTAGCCTCGAAAGAACACGCGATATTTAAGCAGACTGATCCCGACGTAGCGAGCTTCGACTCAGGTTATGGCAGCGCTTATCTCGCCAAAATGATAGGTCAAAAACGTGCCCGCGAAATCTTCTTCTGTGGTTTTAACTACAGCGCCGATGAAGCCTTCGACATGGGTATGGTCAATAAATCCGTTCCCCATGCAGAGCTAGAAACCGAGGCATTAATGTGGGCCAAAGAGATTAACTCTAAGTCGCCTACGGCTATGCGTATGCTTAAATACGGTTTTAACATGACTGACGATGGTATGGTCGGCCAGCAATTATTCGCCGGTGAAGCGACGCGTTTAGCCTATGCGAGCGCCGAAGCGCAGGAAGGGCGCGATGCCTTCCTCGAGAAACGCGATCAAGATTTCTCCGCCTTCCCTTGGCATTACTAGTTTATTAGCAGCGCTTTACTTTACTGCTAGCAGCCCAAAGCCCTCATGAGTGAGGGCTTTATGTTTTTTACAACTGATAAATAGATAAAACCGTTTAAACTAATCTGAAAACACGGCTTTTAATTTTAATGAGAATTGTTATCATCTAGGTATTCCCGCTGGGAGCCCATTTAGAGGACAAGATCATGACTAAGACACTTACTTTTGCCGTACTCCATTTTAGCGTCGCTTTTACCGTAACCTATTTATTAACCGGCAGCGTGATCGTCGGCGGCGCAGTGGCCTTAGTTGAACCCGCGATTAACACTGTAGTGTTTTACTTCCATGACAAAGTATGGAAACGCATTGAGGCAAAAAAGCAGCACGAGCTAGATGCCATTCCAGCATAGAAAGCTAAGCCACCAGCATTTACTATTGCTGTAAGTTAAGCGTCGTTTTGTTGTGAATCTAAATGAAAAAACCGCCAATAAAGGCGGTTTTTATTTAAATGCTTATATTTATTCTACTGTTACAGATTTTGCTAGGTTGCGTGGTTGATCCACGTCGGTACCTTTTATCAACGCAACATGGTAGGACAATAGCTGTAGCGGAATAGTGTAAATCAGCGGCGCCATAAATATATCGCAGTGTGGCACTGGAATCACTTTCATCGTGTCATCCGACTCGAACTCGGCATCCACATCGGCAAACACATACATTAAGCCGCCACGGGCACGCACTTCTTCAACATTCGATTTCAGTTTTTCGAGCAATTCATTGTTTGGCGCAACGACAATCACAGGCATATCGGCATCGATAAGCGCTAATGGGCCGTGTTTTAATTCGCCAGAGGCATACGCTTCAGCATGAATGTAAGAAATCTCTTTCAGCTTTAACGCACCTTCCATCGCAATCGGGTATTGATCGCCACGGCCAAGGAATAATGCATGGTGTTTATCGGCAAAATCTTCAGCCAGTTCAGCAATCGCAGCATCTAGCCCTAAAGCTTGTTCCACTTTAGCTGGCATAGATTGTAAGCTTTGAGTGATGTCGGCCTGCATTTGCTCAGACATACCATTGTGGCGACCGATCACCGCAGTCAACATTAACAAGCCAGCAAGCTGTACTGTGAAGGCTTTAGTGGATGCCACACCAATCTCGGCGCCCGCTTTCATCATGTAAGCCATGTCAGATTCGCGAACCAGTGATGAACCTGGCGCATTACAAATCGTCAATGTGGCTTTGTAACCCATTTCTTTCGCTAAGCGCATGGCCGCTAAAGTATCTGCAGTTTCACCAGATTGTGAAATCGTCACTAATAGGCTATTTGGGAATAAGTGCGACTTGCGATAACGGAATTCAGAGGCAATTTCGACGTTACACGATACGCCAGCCCAATCTTCTAACCAGTAACGCGCCGCCATGCCCGCATGGTAGCTAGTGCCACAAGCGATGATTTGCACGTGTTTGATATCTTTTAAGAACTCAGCCGCGTTATCACCAAAGGCAGTATCTAATACTTGCTTGTTTGCGATACGGCCTTCGATAGTGCGCGTCAGTGCCAATGGCTGCTCGTAAATCTCTTTAAGCATGTAGTGGCGATATTCGCCCTTATCACCAGCATCGTGGGTAATTTCAGATTCTTTGACTTCACGCTCAACGGCATTACCGTTTAAGTCGAAAATACTCACGCTGCGACGGGTTACTTCGGCCACATCACCTTCTTCTAAAAAGGCGAATGAACGAGTCACAGGTAAGAGTGCCAGTTGATCAGAGGCGACAAAGTTTTCACCTAGACCAAAACCAATCACCAAAGGACTACCAGATCGAGCCACAACCAAACGCTCGCTGTCGCGGCGGTCGATAACAACAGTGCCATAGGCGCCTTCGAGTTGTTTCACTGTGGCTTGCACGGCAGAAAGCAAAGTGCTGTTAGTTTTCAGCTCATGGTGTACTAAGTGACAAATCACTTCGGTATCGGTATCAGAGCTAAATTTATAGCCTAAACCTTTAAGCATCTCGCGCAGTTTATTGTGGTTTTCAATAATGCCGTTATGCACCACCGCGATATCACCTTCCGATAAATGCGGGTGAGCATTACGCTCACTCGGTTCACCGTGGGTCGCCCAGCGAGTGTGCGCGATACCGGTTCCGCCCGCTAATGGATCGGTTTCAAGCGCTGCTGAAAGCTCTTGTACTTTGCCAACGCGGCGCGTGCGATTGAGTTCACCATTGTGAATAACGGCAACGCCTGCGGAGTCATATCCGCGATATTCTAAGCGGCGTAAGCCTTCTACTAGAATTTCAGCCACATCCCTTTGCGCCACAGCGCCTACGATTCCACACATAGTCTTTACCTATAAATTAAAAATGAAGTTGTTAAGTTATTTTGCACTCACTCATGAGCGTAGGGCGCTAGCATGACTCGCACGCCCTGATCTGAAATTTGTTTTAGCGCACTCTTGTCGATACGATCGTCGGTGACCAACACACTGACTTTGGCCCAAGGCAACTCTAAGTTAGGGATCCGCTTGCCTATTTTGTCAGAATCCACCATAACGATCACTTCACGGGACACTTCGGCCATGACTTTGCTTAGGCCAGTTAACTCGTTAAAGGTGGTAGTGCCGCGTTCAAGATCGATACCATCGGCACCGATAAATAGTTGATCGAAGTTATATGAGCGCAATACTTGCTCGGCGACTTGACCTTGAAAGGATTCAGAATGCGGGTCCCAAGTTCCACCGGTCATCAATAAGGTTGGCTCGTTTTCGAGTTCATGGATGGCATTAGCAAGGTGCAGCGCATTGGTCATGACCACCAGCCCACGCTTATCGTTCAGCTGTTCAATCAAGCCAGAAGTCGTAGTGCCGCTATCAATAATAATGCGATTGTGATCTTTGATCAGCTGCGCGGCGGTTTTCGCAATAGACAGTTTATTAGGCGCGATTTTGGCAGAAAACTGTTGGGTCACTTCGTCAGGAATCGCCACGGCGCCACCGTAACGGCGCAGCAGCAGGCCTGTTTTCTCAAGCGCTGCGAGATCTTTGCGAATAGTCACTTCTGAGGTTTCAAAACGTAACGACAGTTCATCAACACTCACTTCACCCTGTTCGTTCAATATGGTGATTATGCTGTGGCGACGCTGCTGTGTGTTTCGTTTGTTCATAAAACCTTTCAGGTAAGTTTCGATTCGAAAGATGCATTATAGTGAAACGAAACTTTTTTGCTAGTATTCGAAACACTGTTTCGCATGTTCCGGCGTATTTTTTATCGTTCTGTAATAGTGAACTTAAACATCAGCCAATAAAAAAGCAGCTTGCCCTTTAAGGACAAGCTGCTTTAAATGAATTTAAAACCTAATAAATTTAAAACTTAGCTTCGACAGCAAGACTAAAGTTACGGCCTTGGCCGATAGTGACCATATTGTACTGACCACCATCAATATAATCAGTATCAAATAGATTTCTAACGTTGGCACGAAGGCTCACATCTTTACCCATGATATCCATAGTGTAGGCTGCACCTATATCGAAACGCACATAGCCGTCTTTAGTAATGCTGTTATCTTTATCGGCGAAGCGCTCACCCACATAAATAGCACCAAAGTTCATCGCAAAATTGTCAGTCACTTCGTAACGGGTCCAGATATTAGCCGACCACTCAGGCGCATCGACGGGAGTTTTACCATCTAAGATTTTCCCATCGATCTTGCCAGCACCCGTTTTATATTCGGCATCTAAATACATCATAGAAGAAGTCACAAACCAGCTATCGCCTAACTGACCTTGGGCACCAACTTCAAAGCCACGGTGCTTCTGTTCGCCACCTTGAGTGGTGATATCAGTAAAATCACCTATTGGTGAGGATAACTTTTCTGAAATAGTGATGTTCTCAAGTGTAATATCGAACACTGCAGCGGTTAATAACAGACTATCGTCAAACAATTCCCACTTAGTGCCCACTTCATATTGAATACCGTATTCTGGCTTTAAATTAAGCTTATTATTTACATCATACTCGTTATTCACAGTACCTTTTGGCGTGAAGCTCTTTGAGTAATTAACGTAAACGCTGCCATTAGTCATAGGCGAGTAAATCACCCCAAACTTAGGCGACACGGCATAGCTGTTTTCACCTTCACCGTCTTTCTTCTGTTCGTCGTAACGTACGCCAGCGAGCAACTTCCATTGTTCGTTAAGCGTCATTAAATCCTGCAGGTAGAAACCGTAATACTTATAGGTACTCGCATTGCCTTTGGGTTTTGTGTGGTAATCGAGAGCAGGTTGAATAACTTGCTGCCTAGGAATAACCGTTTGAGCTGCCCCACGGTGAATTTGTTGCTGATAGAAATAATCGAGATAGTTAGCCCCAATCAGCAGTTGATGCTGCATTCCCGCCAATGCAAATTCACCGGTGAAATCGGCATAAGCGGTTTTATGCTGCCAATCGTCGTAACGATCGAATGGCTTGATGCTATAGCCTTTGGTGAATGGGTCTTCTGTATATTGCGGCGCAGAATCAAAACGTTGGCGATTAAACTGCTGATCGTTATAACCCGCTTTGACTTTCCAGTTGTCACTCATATGCCAAGTCAGATCGGCACCTAAGTTTGACACTGTATTGTCAGTAAAGGCCCAAGGCGCATCCCAAACGGTTTTACGTTCGCCAATGACATTACCTTGTTTATTTAACCAACCACCCGCATCGATACCCGCTTTATCTTGGGTATGGTCGTATTTAACCGACAGTAACAAATCGTCGCTTAGGTCAAATTCCATATTGAGATAACCTAACCAGCGATCGCGCTCTTGGTTCTCATCATTAGCGGAATACTCACGCCAGTATTTAGTGTCTTGCTTCACTAACACACTGCGATAACGAATACTTTGTGCTTCGTTTAAACTGCCACCCGCATCGAGCTGTGCACGGGTAGAACCGTAGCCATCGGTATCAAAACCTAAGTTAAGCATTGAATCATAGGTTGGTTTCTTAGTGACCATATTCACTAAACCACCGGGGCCAGATTGACCATACAACATGCTCGAAGGGCCTTTTAACACTTCGACTTGCTGCAGGGTTTCGATGGGTTGTACGTAGTGGGACCATTGCTGATGGCCATTGATGAGATAACCATTACCAGAATCTAACTCGAAGCCACGGATACTAAAGACTTGGCGGTTCCAGCGTGTAGTTCCTGCCGTCACGCTCGAATCGTTAACTAACACTTCAGCGAGGTTAGTCGCCAGCTGTTCGTCCGTGACAAAATCGGGGATCACATTAACTGATTGTGGGGTATCCATTAAGTCGATATCACCGCGCATGGCGCCTGATGCTGTACCCACTTTATAATCGTTAAAAGTGCGGCCAGTGACATTAATGCGCTCGATATTTGCGTCGCTAGCCACCTCTGCCAACACAGGCATAGCCATTAATGCCGAACCTACGGCCAAACCTAAAACTGAATATTTAAATACCATTGCCAACACCTCAATTAGACCTTTCGTCTTAGAATTGCAGGCAATATAAATGAGAAGTGTTTTTATTTAATCTTCTTTACACGAATTTACAATTAGCTGTGATATAGATCTAAATCTGTTTAAAACCAATAAATTGCAACTACCACAACAGGATTAACTCAACCTTAATTACGTGACTTTTATTGTTTTCCATCTGAATTAAACGAATCGAATATCCAACAATCTGACTAAATATAAAAGCGGCACATGGCCGCTTTATAGATACTGAGTTGAGTTAAATAAACTTACTTTTTAATTTTGACTGGACGTTGCCAACCCGTCAGGTGCTTTTGTTTAACACGGGTAATGACTAACTCATTTTCACCCACATCGCGGGTAATGGTTGAGCCAGCGCCTAAGGTTGCGCCTTTACCAATAGTGACAGGTGCCACCAGCTGGGTGTCTGAGCCAACAAAGACATTATCTTCGATAACGGTAAGATGCTTATTCGCGCCATCATAATTACAAGTAATAGTGCCAGCGCCGATATTAACGCCATCACCTATAACGGCATCGCCTAAATAGGCTAAGTGTCCAGCCTTAGAACCCACGCCGATAACCGCTTTCTTCACTTCAACAAAGTTACCAATGTGCGCATCTTGCTTAAGCTCTGCGCCGGGACGTAAGCGCGCAAATGGACCAGCACTGGCAGCAACACCAAGCTTAGCGCCTTCGATAATAGAGTAAGGTTTGATCTCAGCGTTATCGGCAATCTCACAATCGATTAAAATCGCGCCAGCGCCAATAGTGACATTATTACCTAAGGTCACTTTGCCTTCGAATATCACGTTGATATCGATCATCACATCCATACCGACAGTGACTTCACCACGGATATCGATACGGCTTGGGTCGCGTAGGTTCGCTCCCGCCAACATCAGTTTTTCGGCTTCACGGGCTTGGTAAGCGCGTTCAAGTTGCGCCAGTTGCACGCGGTTATTGGCGCCTTCCACTTCAATCGCAGATTGTGGCTGGGCAGTATCAATAGCAACGCCATCATCGTGCGCCATGGCAATAATATCCGTTAGATAATATTCGCCTTGGGCATTGTTGTTGGATAAACGGCTCAACCAAACTTTAAGTTGTTTACCTGGAACGGCCATGATGCCGGTATTGATTTCGTTGATCAGTAGCTGCTCTGCTGTAGCATCTTTCTGCTCAATAATACCGACGACTTTACCCTGTTCTTGACCTTCACAAGGAGTACGGACGATACGACCATAACCCATAGGATTGGCTAAATTCACCGTTAAGATGGCCACACCATTTTCAGGACGGGCAGCGAGTAAGGCTTCAAGGGTTGATTGTTGAATCAGTGGCACATCGCCATAAAGAATGAGCACAGTATCATTGTCAGCAATATGCGGGCTCGCTTGCGCAACCGCATGACCCGTACCTAATTGCTCAGCTTGCAATACCCAGTTGAGTTGTTGCTCACCTAAGCTGGCTTGTAGCTTGTCAGCACCATAACCGTAGACTAACTGAATCGCGTCACTACCCACTTTATGGGCGGTATCGATGACATGTTGCACCATGCTCTTGTGGGCGATGGGATGTAATACCTTAGGAAGATCAGAACGCATCCGTGTTCCCTTGCCAGCCGCTAAGATCACTACATTTAATGCCATTACCATATCCTTGAACAAATACCCAAGAGGGTGAAAAATTACGGTCGTATACCAATCACATTAAATATCTAATCAGTTCAGAGCCTCACAGGCATCTCAATCCAAGGCGCATTGACGCAGAAATGGTTATTCCCTTTTAAGTCAATGCAACACGGGAGTGGGATGCCTGTGAGGCTCCCAAAGCGCGGGTTTCAATTCGCTTTATACTGCGTTCAAGGCTTTCGACAGAGCACCACTATGCCTTCAAGCCTTCGCCTTGTCTAAAGCGCGTTGAACTCCCGCTGAATGAACAGATATTTAATACGATTGGTATTAGTGGCGCAATTTTAACGGAAAGCACATCGAAAAGCGAAGCGGATAGCGATAGGAATAGCTCAAAAACACGCTTACCCAAATTTCAGCCACAAAAAAGGCGACCTTATGGTCGCCTTTTTTCACAAACAATAACCTTATCTGGCAATGTTTTTCTTGATGGTTTCAACAACACGTAATTGAGCCATAGCCTTAGCTAGTTCAACCATAGCCGCGTCATAATTGAAGTCAGCACCTGCATTTGCCATATGGGCTTCTGCACGACGCTTAGCTTCTAATGCCGCTTGCTCATCAATATCTTTGGCACGCATAACCACATCAGCCAATACGGAAACAGTAGAAGGTTGTACTTCCAGAATACCACCTGAAAGGTAAAACACTTCTTCACTGCCGTCTTGCTTGACGATGCGCGCCATGCCAGGTTTGATATAACTCAGCAAAGGAGCATGGCCATGCATTATGCCCAACTCACCTTCTGAACCAGTCACTTGCAGCGAAGCTACACGACCAGAGAAGATTTTGCTCTCTGCACTTACTATATCAAGATGTACTGTCATGGCTGCCATCCCGTTCTCCTTAAGAAACTAAGTATTGCTACTTAGTTATTTCTTTTTGTTCGCTTTCTCGATGACTTCATCGATTGAGCCAACCATGTAGAACGCTTGTTCTGGCAGGTGATCAAACTCACCGTTCAAAATACCCTTAAAGCCACGGATAGTGTCTTTCAGAGAAACGTACTTACCAGGAGATCCAGTAAAGACTTCTGCTACGAAGAAAGGCTGAGACAAGAAACGCTCAATCTTACGAGCACGGAATACAGTTGTTTTGTCTTCATCAGACAATTCATCCATACCCAGAATCGCAATAATATCTTTCAGCTCTTTGTAACGTTGCAGTACAGTTTGTACGCCGTTAGCAACATCATAATGCTCTTGGCCAACAACCAATGGATCTAATTGACGTGAAGTCGAATCCAATGGGTCAACCGCAGGGTAAATACCCAGAGAAGCAATTTGACGTGACAGTACAACAGTCGCATCTAAGTGAGCGAAGGTTGTTGCTGGTGACGGATCGGTCAAGTCATCCGCAGGTACGTATACCGCTTGTACAGAGGTAATAGAACCAGTCTTAGTTGAAGTGATACGCTCTTGCAGAACGCCCATCTCTTCAGCCAATGTTGGTTGATAACCTACCGCAGAAGGCATACGACCTAACAGTGCAGATACTTCAGTACCGGCTAAGGTATAACGATAGATGTTGTCAACGAACAACAGTACGTCACGACCTTCGTCACGGAACTTCTCTGCCATAGTCAGACCAGACAGTGCAACGCGCAAACGGTTACCTGGAGGCTCGTTCATCTGACCATAAACCATGGCCACTTTGTCGAGAACGCCAGAATCTTTCATCTCGTAGTAGAAGTCGTTACCTTCACGAGTACGTTCACCTACACCGGCGAATACAGAAAGACCCGAGTGGGCTTTAGCGATGTTGTTAATCAGTTCCATCATGTTAACTGTTTTACCAACACCCGCACCACCGAACAAACCAACTTTACCGCCCTTAGCGAATGGACAAACAAGGTCAATAACCTTGATACCAGTCTCTAATAGTTCAGTAGAGCTTGATTGATCTTCGTATGAAGGAGCTGTACGGTGAATAACATAACGCTCTTCTTCACCGATTGGACCCGCTTCATCAATAGGCTCGCCTAATACGTTCATGATACGGCCAAGAGTGGCGGTACCAACAGGAACAGTAATAGGTGAACCTGAGTTTACTACTTCAAGCCCACGACGCAGACCGTCAGAAGAACCCATAGCGATGGTACGAACTACACCACCACCTAGTTGTTGCTGAACTTCCAGCACCAAACCATTACACGGGCCTTCACCTACGATTTTCAGAGCGTCATATACTTGAGGTACGGCATCTTGTGGAAACTCTACGTCCACAACCGCGCCAATCACTTGGACAACAGTACCTGTGCTCATGATTAATCCTCTAAAACTTGTATTCGTTACCTAACCTAAACCGCAGAGGCACCAGAAACAATTTCCGACAGTTCTTGCGTAATAGCAGCCTGACGGGCCTTGTTATAGACCAGTTGCAAGTCGTTGATAAGCTCACCAGCGTTGTCTGTTGCCGACTTCATCGCCACCATACGGGCAGCTTGTTCAGAGGCAATGTTTTCAACAACACCTTGGTAAACCTGAGATTCTACATAACGGACCAATAAGGTATCCAAAAGTGCTTTTGGATCTGGCTCGTAGATATAATCCCAACGATGAGCAGTTTCATCATCTTCTGATTTAGGCAAAGGTAGCAGCTGCTCGATCACAGGAGTCTGCGTCATAGTATTCACAAATTTGTTAAATACCACGTACAGACGATCCAGCTTGCCTTCGTTGTAAGCTTCTAGCATGACACCGACTGTCCCGATCAAGTCAGCGAGCTTTGGAGCATCGCCTAAACCTGAAGCGTGAGCAGACACTTGTCCACCGAAGTTTTTGAAAAACTGCACACTACGTGCGCCGATTGGGCAAAATTCAAATTCTGCTCCTTGGGCTTTCCAGCTTTTCACGTCTGCAATAACCTTTTTGAAAAGGTTAACGTTCAGACCACCACAAAGGCCACGGTCGGTTGCCACAACAATGTAACCAACCCGCTTAGCCTCTCTCACCTCCAAATAGGGGTGTTTATACTCGAGAGAACCTTGCGCTACGTGACCGATCACCTTACGCATGCTTTCCGCATATGGACGGCTCGCAGCCATGCGTTCCTGCGCTCTGCGCATTTTGCTGGCTGCCACCATTTCCATGGCGGACGTGATCTTCTGAGTGTTTTTCACACTCGCGATCTTGGTTTTAATCTCTTTAGCGCCGGCCATCTCTACTCTCCAATCTGGACCTGAGGTGTCTTAAGACACCTCTATCATTGTTACCAGGTTTGGGTTGCTACGAACTTGTCGAGGCCAGCTTTTAATTCAGCTTCGATATCAGCGCTATAATCGCCAGTATCATTGATAAGCTTCATTAAAGGAGCATGCTCGCTGTTCATGAACGAGAGCAGAGCGGCTTCGAAATTACCGACCTTATTCAGCTCAACACTCTTCAGGTAACCTTTTTCAGCTGAGAAAATAGACACAGCTTGAGCGGCTACGCTCATTGGAGCATATTGCTTTTGCTTCATCAGTTCGGTAACACGCACACCATGCTCAAGTTGAGCACGTGTTGCATCGTCAAGATCAGATGCAAATTGCGAGAACGCAGCAAGCTCACGATACTGTGCTAGTGCGGTACGAATACCACCAGACAGTTTCTTGATGATCTTAGTCTGAGCCGCACCACCAACACGAGAAACAGAAATACCTGGGTTAACCGCTGGACGTAGGCCAGAGTTAAACAGATCGGTCTCAAGGAAGATCTGACCATCGGTAATAGAAATTACGTTGGTCGGTACGAATGCAGAAACGTCACCCGCTTGCGTTTCAATAATCGGCAGCGCGGTTAAAGAACCGGTTTTGCCAGTTACTGCACCTTTAGTGAACTTCTCTACATAAATCGCGTTAACGCGTGATGCACGCTCTAGTAAACGTGAGTGTAGATAGAATACGTCACCTGGGTAAGCTTCACGGCCTGGTGGACGCTTGAGCAGTAACGAAATTTGACGATAAGCAACTGCTTGCTTAGACAAATCATCGTATACGATCAAAGAATCTTCACCGCGGTCACGGAAGTATTCACCCATAGAACAACCAGAATATGGCGCTAAGTATTGCAGAGCAGCAGCTTCAGAAGCCGTTGCAACAACAACGATAGTGTTAGCTAACGCACCGTGTTCTTCTAGCTTGCGCACTACGTTAGCGATAGTAGAAGCCTTTTGGCCAATCGCAACGTACACACATTTAATGCCAGAATTTTTCTGGTTGATAATTGCGTCGATCGCCATCGCTGTTTTACCAGTTTGACGGTCGCCAATGATCAATTCACGTTGACCACGACCGATAGGGATCATGGCATCAACGGCTTTATAACCAGTTTGAACTGGTTGATCAACAGACTGACGTTCAATAACACCTGGTGCGATAACTTCAATTGGCGAGTAACCATCGTTATCGATAGGTCCTTTTCCGTCAATTGGCTCACCTAGAGTGTTAACAACGCGGCCAAGAAGACCGCGGCCAACTGGAACTTCCAGAATACGGCCAGTCGTTTTCACTTTTACGCCTTCTGCTAAATCAGCATAAGGACCCATTACTACGGCACCGACAGAATCACGTTCAAGGTTCAACGCGATTGCAAAACGGTTACCAGGCAGTTCGATCATCTCACCTTGCATCACGTCGGCTAGGCCGTGGATGCGGATGATGCCGTCACTTACCGCAACGATAGTACCTTCGTTACGAGATTCGCTAACGACTTCGAACTGCTCGATCCGCTGCTTAATCAGATCGCTGATTTCAGTGGAATTCAGTTGCATGCTCAAACTCCCAATTACGACTGCAGCTTATCAGACAGACGCGATAACTTACCGCGGACCGAGCCATCGATGACTAGGTCTCCTGTCTTAATGATTACACCGGCGATGAGCGCGGCGTCAGTGCTGCAATTCAGCTTAACTTTGCGTGCGAGACGTTTCTCTAAAGAAATACTAATCTGCTGTTGTTGTTCAGAGCTCAGCTCAGTTGCAGAAACCACATCGGCTTCCACTTCTTTTGCCCACTCATTACGGTATTCAGTAAATAACTGAGATACAGCAGGTAGTACCTTTAAGCGACCGTTTTCAGCCATTACCTTTATCAGGTTCTGACCTTGCACATTGACTTGCTCGCCACACACACTAATAAAGAGTGCTGCGAGCTTAGTGCTGGCTAAAGAGCCAGCTAACAGTGGTTGCATGGTTTCGTTTTCACTCACCAATGCGGCAAACGTAAGCATTTCTGCCCATGAATCCACTGCATCTTGTTCAATAGCAAAGTCAAAAGCTGCCTTTGCGTAAGGGCGAGCGATGGTGGTTAATTCAGCCATAACTCAACTCCCTTATCAAATTTCAGCGACTAGTTTATTAACTATGTCACTGTGGGCGGCTGGATCAATAGAACGCTCAAGGATCTTCTCAGCACCCATGATGGCAAGAGTAGCAACCTGCTTACGCAGATCCTCTTTGACGCGATTACGTTCAGCTTCAATTTCTGCTTTACCCTGAGCGATGATTTTAGCACGCTCAGCGTCTGCTTCGGTTTTGGCTTCTTCAACTATTTGAGCTTTACGCTTGTTAGCTTGCTCAATAATTTCATTAGCCGTTACCTTGGCTTCTTTTAGTTGGTCAGTCGCTTTCGCTTGTGCCAACTCCAGGTCTTTTACCGCACGATCAGCATCAGCTAGACCGTCAGCAATCCTTTTTTGGCGCTCTTCGATGGCATTCATCAAAGGGGGCCATACAAACTTCATGCAAAACCACACGAAGATGATAAAGGCGACCGTCTGACCGATTAGGGTAGCGTTGAAATTCACAACAGCCTCCTATTTAGAGTTAAGACAGAAGCGTTTTTTACAGCATTGCACCCAGTGGGTTGGTAAATAGCATGAATAATGCGATACCAACACCGATCATAGTTACGGCGTCAAGAAGACCCGCTACGATGAACATTTTAACTTGTAGCATAGGAGCCATTTCTGGTTGACGCGCAGCGCCTTCCAAGAACTTGCCGCCTAATAAGCCGAAACCGATTGCAGTACCAAGAGCACCCATACCAATCAGCAGAGCAACAGCGATAGCTGTCATGCCTAAAATCGTTTCCATCTGTATCTCCAGTATCTAAATCTATATTAGTTGATGATTTAGTTTAAAATTTCTTCAGCAATCCTTAATGATCTTCATGCGCCATGCTTAAATAAACAATGGTCAACATCATGAAGATAAACGCTTGCAGTGTGATAACCAAAATGTGGAATATTAACCAACCCAGTTGCAGAGTCACACCTAGGGTAGATAATAACAAGTTGGTACCATACATCAGCGCAATAAGGATGAAGATCAACTCACCTGCGTACAAGTTACCAAAGAGTCGCAATGCCAATGAAATTGGTTTTGCTATCAAAGTAACAGTCTCTAATAGGAGGTTGACGGGTATCATTGCCTTATGGTTAAAGGGCTGTAGTGTCAGTTCTTTAACAAACCCAGACACACCTTTGACCTTAATGCTGTAGAAAATAATCAGCAAGAACACACCGATAGCTAAGCTAAAGGTAATGTTAACATCAGTCGTCGGAACCGCTTTAAGATATGGAATACCCATTAAACTTGCTGCGTGAGGCAGCCAATCAACAGGGATCATATCCATGAAGTTCATCATGAATACCCATACAAAAATGGTCAGAGCTAAAGGTGCGATCAGAGCATTGCGACCATGAAAACTTTCTTTCACGCTGTTATTTACGAACTCAACGATCATCTCAACAAAACATTGCAGTTTGCCAGGAACACCGGAAGTCGCTTTTTTACCAACGCTGCGGAAAATCCACAGGAACAGAACACCAAGACCAACCGAAAAGAACAACGAATCAATGTGCCATGTCCAAAAGCCTTCACCAACACTTAAGTTGGTAAGGTGATGTTGGATATAGCCCTGCGGTGTTAACGCTTCACCAGTTGCAGCCATGATTCATCCCACTTAACTTTGCTTGAAGTATAAAGGAGCTGTCCAATGCACGATTAGCGTCAGCACATAACAAACAAAAAGCGGCATAAAAGCGACCTTAATATTGATAAATACAAACGAAAACATTGCGATGGTTAACAGCAACTTTACCGCTTCCCCCCAGTAAAAAGCCTTTATGACTTTTGCAGCTGAACTTGCTCCCGTGTGGGAGAAAGCGAGGGTTGCGAATACAAAATTAGGGAGCACAGCGATTGAACCACCTGCTAACGCAGAATAGCCAAACTGAACTCCCCACACGGCGAAAAAGAGAATTGAAGCACCCCCAGCGACCGCCGCCTGCATCATCACCAATTTATAGGCTGACCACCGGCCACGACGCGCTAAAACCTTACTCAATTCATCCTCTCCGCATTCATACTTTTTGTTTCGATGACCGGATGACAAATACCCGTATTTATGTCGATGCACAAAAAGCTTGCGAAAGTATACCTTTTCACGCCTTCATTGCAACTTTGAGATAAGGAAAAACAACACTTTTAACGTGATCTAGCGCCAAACGAGTTAAAATGTAAGATTAGCATCTGTCACAAATTTACATTAAAAACTGTTAATCTACAGACATTAATGAATTTTACTAAGAATTCCGTCTAATTCAGCCAGATTCTGATAGTTAATTACAATTTTACCTGTGCCCTTACTACTATGAGCGATAGAAACCTTGGCACCTAATCTTTCAATTAACTGCTGCTCTAAACGACAAACATCTTGATCTTTAGTCGTAGTTTCGGCTTGTTTAGGCGGATTTAAGGTTTGATTAATTAATCGTTCAGTTTCGCGAACGGTTAATTCCTTAGCGGCCACTAATCTCGCAAGATTTGTTTGTTCTTCTCCCTCAATTGCTAACAAAGCGCGAGCATGACCCATATCGATGTCGCCATACTCGAGTAGACGTTTTACCGGCTCATTTAAGCCGTTTAAACGTAACAAGTTAGATACACTCGCTCTGGATTTTCCCACAACATCGGCAACTTGTTGGTGAGTCAGTTCAAATTCTTGCATTAAACGTTGCAATGCAATGGCTTCTTCCATGGCATTTAAATCTTCACGCTGGATGTTTTCAATCAAAGCGATAGCAACAGCGGCTTCATCGGGCACTTGTTTGACTATGCAGGGGATTTTATTTAAGCCAGCAAGTTGAGAAGCACGCCAGCGACGTTCGCCCGCAATGATCTCATACATGTCGTTTGCCACTTGTCTCACAACGATCGGCTGAATAATGCCTTGGTTGCGGATAGAATGCGCCAGTTCTTCCAACGCTTCGGGAGACATGTCTTTTCGAGGTTGATACTTACCCGGTTGTAATAAGTCTAAATCGAGATGGATAAGCTCTTCTTTTTTATCGACAACATTAGCTTCGTCAGTGTGTTTTTTACTGGCGGCATGGCTGTTACTCAGTAGGGCATCTAACCCTTTGCCTAATCCTCTTTTCTTTAACGTCATGGTGATCCTTTACGCTTGCTTAGCCTGAGTTTGTTGTTCTGAACGACGGATCATTTCACCCGCAAGCGCTAGATACGCCTTAGCGCCGGCACTCGATTTATCGTAATACATAGCAGGCGCACCAAAACTTGGCGCCTCAGCCAGCCTGACATTACGCGGGATCACAGTACGATATACCTTGTCACCAAAATGCTGTTTTAGCTGATCGGACACATCATTAGACAAACGATTACGCGGATCGTACATAGTGCGTAAAATGCCTTCAATGCCAAGCCCAGGGTTAACCATAGCGGCAAGCTTAGTGATGGTATCAATCAGCGCCGTTAAGCCTTCTAGGGCATAGTATTCGCACTGCATAGGCACGAGCACAGAGTCAGCCGCTGACATAGCGTTCACCGTCAGCATGTTCAATGAAGGAGGGCAGTCGATAAAGATATAATCATATTGATCTTTTATCGGTGCGAGCGCGTTACGCAAACGGATCTCACGCGCAAAAAACTCCATCAGTTTGATCTCTGCCGCTGTGACATCGCCATTACTGGCGATCAGATCATACTTACCCGCAGTGTTTTTAATGACGATCTCGTCGAAGGTTTTTTCTTCGACCAATAATTCGTAGGCCGTATTTTCGACCTCGTATTTATCGACACCACTGCCCATAGTGGCATTACCTTGGGGATCGAGATCGATCAATAATACTTTACGTTTTGTTGCTGCTAACGAAGCGGCGAGGTTAACGCAAGTAGTTGTTTTTCCTACGCCACCTTTCTGGTTAGCCACGGCAATCACTTTACCCACAATATCACCCTGTATGTAAATGCTGGTTTATTGCCCTTACTTAAAAATGATTTATTCATCACTTTCAAGCCTGTTATTCTTTGATTATTTTCAATAAATGTCTTTGTTCATCGAGTTTAGGCACCTTGAGCTCGATGACTTCTTTCACTGCAAATCCACTTGGAATATGTTGCATCTCTTCATCATTTAACTGGCCTTTAAGGGCATAAAACTGCCCATGTTCGGCGGGTAAATGATGGCACCAAGTCAGCATATCTTGGATTGAAGCAAATGCACGACTTAATACGCCGTCGAATTTTTGCTCAGGTTGATAAGCTTCTACGCGGCTTTCAACTGAGCTGATGTTATGAATGCCTAATTCAAAGGACACTTGTTTTTGAAAACGAATGCGTTTACCTAAGCTGTCCAATAACACAAATTGTTTATCGGGATTCATAATCGCTAATGGGATCCCAGGTAAACCGGGTCCAGTGCCCACATCGATAAAACGTTCACCTTGTAGATGTTTTGAAACCACTAAGCTGTCCATGATATGACGGATCAACATGGCTTCGGGATCTCTCACCGATGTCAGGTTATAGGCTTTATTCCATTTGTTGAGCATGCCAACAAAATCAATTAGTTGTTTTTTTTGCTCGGCGGTTGCGGGCAAATTAATTTCGGCTAAATAAGCCTCTAACTGGGCAGATAACACTGAGCAACCTCAACAAAGATACGATTATGAACGCGAAGGCTATTATGAAGCCCGAAAACGATGAAGGGAAGCCTGAATGCTTCCCTTCTATGACCTAAGCAGCTATTAAGCTAGCTTTTACGCACTCTTACGTAATAAGCCACGCTTTTTGAGGTGAACCAACAAAATTGAAATAGCCGCAGGGGTAATACCAGAGATCCGTGACGCTTGGCCTATAGTTTCTGGTTTGTGGTTATTTAACTTAGCAATCACTTCGTTCGACAAGCCCGGTACTTCTTTGTAATCGAGCGTCAAAGGTAAACCTGTGTTCTCATTACGCACGGCTTTGTTGATCTCTTCCTGCTGGCGTTGAATATAACCAGAGTACTTCACTTGGATCTGAACTTGTTCAGCTGCTTGTGGATCTTCAAGCCCAGGACCAAAACCTTCAATCTGCATTAACTTGCTGTAATCCATTTCTGGACGACGCAGTAACTCTTCAAATGACGCTTCGCGCGAGATCGGCGTATTCAAGTGCGGGTTTAACGCATGGATCAAAGGCGAATTTGGATGCACCCATTGGCCACGTAGCCTTTGCAGTTCAAGTTCAATGGATTCTAGCTTCTCACTAAATGCTGCCCAGCGAGCGTCGTCGACTAAACCGAGTTCGCGACCTTTTGCCGTTAAGCGAATGTCGGCGTTATCTTCACGGAGTAGCAAACGGTATTCGGCACGGCTAGTAAACATGCGGTACGGTTCTTTGGTACCTAGAGTCGACAGATCGTCAACCAGTACTCCAAGATACGCTTCATCGCGTCGTGGACACCAAGCTTCTTTGCCCTGCACTTGCAGCGACGCATTCATGCCCGCTAATAAACCTTGAGCACCGGCTTCTTCATAACCGGTTGTGCCGTTTATTTGGCCAGCAAAGAATAACCCATTGATCGCTTTGGTTTCTAATGAGTTTTTCAGATCCCTCGGATCGAAATAATCATATTCGATCGCATAACCTGGACGCATGATTTCTGCGTTTTCCATGCCCTTGATCGAACGTACTAAATTCAGCTGTACATCGAAAGGTAAGCTGGTCGAGATCCCGTTAGGGTAGATCTCATTGGTATTTAACCCTTCAGGTTCGATAAAGATCTGATGCGAAGATTTATCCGCAAAGCGGTGGATCTTGTCTTCAATCGATGGGCAGTAACGTGGGCCAATACCCTCGATTACGCCTGAATACATTGGGCTTCTGTCTAAACCACCACGAATAATTTCATGGGTTTTTTCATTGGTATGAGTGATCCAGCAAGAAATCTGTTTTGGATGATGACTGACATCGCCCATAAACGACATCACAGGTAACGGAGAATCACCTTTTTGTTCAGCCATTTGAGAGAAATCGATCGTGTTTGCATCAATACGTGGCGGGGTACCTGTTTTTAAACGGCCCACGCGGATCGGTAACTCACGTAAACGATTGGCTAAGGCAATGGCTGGTGGATCGCCTGCACGGCCACCGCTGTAGTTTTCTAACCCTATGTGGATTTTGCCGCTTAAGAATGTGCCTGTTGTTAACACAACTGCTGGAGATTCAAAGGCTAATCCCATTTGAGTCACTACGCCAACAACTTGATGATTTTCAACAATTAAGTCATCAACGGCTTGTTGGAAAATACGTAAGTTAGGTTGGTTTTGTAATATGTTTTGGATTTTTTGACGATACAGCGCACGGTCAGCTTGTGCACGTGTCGCTCGTACTGCTGGGCCTTTGCTTGAATTCAAGGTTCTAAATTGGATCCCTGCATAATCGGTTGCGATCGCCATTGCACCGCCTAAGGCGTCAATTTCTTTCACTAGGTGGCCTTTGCCTATGCCACCGATCGCTGGATTACATGACATTTGTCCTAACGTATCGATATTGTGCGTTAGTAATAATGTTTTTGATCCCATTCTTGCTGCTGCCAACGCGGCTTCAGTTCCGGCATGACCACCACCAACAACAATTACATCAAACCGTTCATGAAAATGCATGCCACTACCTTCAATTGCTAAGAGACTCAGTACGAGCCGAGTATTTTAGCATTTGCTTTGCCCTAGGTGAATGATCATTTTACGCTGTTCGATCGAGATGATCCGGACTAATAGATCTTAAGATCTTTATATAGATCTTCTTATTATGTTTACTATTAGGATCGCGTTTTTCTGTGCATAACCAAAATTCAGTATATAAATCATTAATTAGCGCGATCTTGATCCTGTGATCTGATCGCGATCTAACGCCATTAAACATGGGGATAGATCGCCTACTTATCCACAGGGTGGATCATTAAGCAGATCGGAGTGTGAATAGTACAGAGGTTGATCAGATCTAAATAATAGCTTATCCACATGTTTATACTTTAAATAAGTAAATTGTGGATAAATAGGATCTAAACTGTACATAGATCGCGACCTTATCCCATAGGCGATCTTAAATCTCTTGTTGCCATTGTGCTAACCATGCAAGGGCTGGGTCTTCTGGCACGGGATCAAGCTGTACATCGATCTGGATCTTATCCACAAAGGCTTTAGCATCGCAGTCTTGAATGGCTGAAATTAATTTTTCAGGGCCTTGGCAAAAGGTGTCGTAACTTGAGTCGCCAATTGCACATAAGGCAAAGTTCACTTGGCTGAGATCCGGTTTCTGCTCGGTAATTTCATTGAAAAAGGGCTGGATATTATCTGGAAGATCACCTGCGCCGTGGGTAGATGACACGATAATCCACAGTGCATGGGTGTCGATTTCACACAGAGTTGGGGTTAAATGCACTTGAACTTGGTGCCCTTGATCCGTTAATTGCGCCATCATTTCGTCGGCGACATACTCTGCACTGCCCAATGTTGTGCCGACTATTACTTCAATCTTTGCCATTTATGACGATACCTTTTATGGATAATCTCGCTGAAATACACTCGTTTACTGCCTTTTTGGGGCTGTATTCGGGTGTTAATACGGCTTCATCATAAGGTAAAACCAGGCTTGTCTCTATGAGATGCTGTGTAAATCTGGGATTTATGCGCGTAAAGGGAGAGGGATTTAGGGAGGAATATAAGCGGGATAACGAGCTTTTAGTTAAAAGAAAGGCTTGTTGAGCACAACAAGCCTTAGCTAGAAAAGCAGTTCACATGTCGAGAATATTACTTCCCTATACAGAAAGAGCTGAAAATCTTGCCGAGTAAATCGTCAGAAGTGAAGCGGCCAGTGATCTCTGATAGTGCTAATTGGCACATACGTAGCTCTTCTGCCAGCAGCTCTCCGGCAAGGTAAACCTCTAACTGCTCTTTACCCAATTGCAGGTGTCCTGCGGCTAATTCAAGGGCTTCTAAGTGACGACGACGGGCGATAAAGCCACCTTCGAGATTACTCTGATAACCCATAAGTGACTTCAAGTGTTGCTTTAATTCTTCAACACCTAAGCCTGTTTTTGCCGAGATCCGGTAGACGCTATAACCTTGTTCTTCGGTCATCATTAAGTCTTCGCCCGTGAGATCGGCTTTATTACGGATCACTGTTACACCTAAATTGGAGGGCAGGCGATCGACAAAGTCAGGCCAAATCGCATGTGGATCGACGGCGGTGGTTGTCGTGCCATCCACCATAAATAGCACGCGATCGGCGCTGTTTATTTCATTCCATGCGCGTTCAATACCAATTTGTTCTACCGTATCAGTAGTATCACGCAGACCTGCGGTATCAATAATGTGCAGCGGCATACCATCTAAATGGATATGTTCACGTAATACGTCGCGTGTTGTACCGGCAATTTCAGTCACAATGGCCGACTCTTTACCCGCTAACGCATTCAGTAAGCTCGATTTTCCGGCATTGGGACGACCGGCAATCACCACTTTCATCCCTTCACGAATAATAGAACCTTGCTTGGCACTGGCTTGCACTAGGTCGAGTTTGTCGATGATTTTATAGAGTGCATTGGCAATTTTGCCGTCACTTAAAAAGTCGACTTCTTCATCGGGGAAATCAATTGCGGCTTCAACGTATAAACGCAGGTTAGTGACTTGGTCCACCAGCTCGTGGACTTCCTTAGAAAATTCACCTTGTAGTGATTGCAGCGCGCTTTTAGCGGCTTGCTCACTGGTGGCGTCGATAAGGTCAGCAATGGCTTCGGCTTGGGTTAAGTCGAGTTTATCGTTCATAAAGGCTTGTTCGCTGAACTCGCCTGGTTTTGCGATACGAATACCACCGACTTCCATTACACGTTTGATCAGCATGTCGAGGACAATTTGGCCGCCGTGGCCTTGAAGTTCTAAGACATCTTCGCCAGTAAAGGAATTCGGTCCTTTAAAAAACAGCGCTATGCCTTGGTCTATTACTTGGCCCGATGCACTTTTAAAATCGCAATAATCGGCATATCGGGTTTTAGGAAGATGACCTAATACGGCCATAGCGACATTACTGGCCTTGTCGCCTGAAATTCGAATGATGCCAACGCCGCCACGTCCGGGCGCGGTGGCTTGAGCCACGATAGTGTCAGTTGTCACGGAAATACCCACCAAACTTATATCTACTAAATCATGTAAAGGAAAAGGCGGCCAATTAAGCCGCCTTTTAGTGTCATTCGTTCACATTAATCTGTAACGATGCGCTAGAGTCTTGCAAATCTTAGGCTTATTTTAAGCCTTTTTTCGCCAGACCTGCATAAATAATCTTCTGTTGCGTGATAGCAACTATGTTACCTACTAACCAGTACAGTACTAGACCCGCTGGGAACCAGAGGAAGAATACGGTAAAGATCACTGGCATCCACTGCATCATTTTCACTTGCATTGGGTCCATAGTCGGTGCAATAGGTTGCATCTTCTGCATCACAAACATAGATACGCCCATCAGCAAAGGTAATATGTAGTAAGGATCTTGTACCGATAAATCGTGGATCCACAACATAAAGGGTGCGTGACGTAATTCGAAGCTTTCTAACAATACCCAGTACAAGGCAATGAAGATTGGCATCTGTAAAATAATAGGTAAACAGCCACCCATAGGGTTAACTTTTTCTTTCTTATACAGTTCCATCATGGCCTGACCCATCTTTTGACGGTCATCACCAAAGCGTTCTTTCAAGTCAGTCAGTTTAGGTTGCAGGTTACGCATCTTCGCCATTGAGGTGTACTGCGCTTTTGTTAGCGGGAACAGTAAACCACGAACGGTTAAGGTAATCAGAATAATAGCCATACCCCAGTTACCGACGAATGATTGATAGAACATCAATAGCCAGTGAATAGGTACAGCTAACCACCATAGGAAGCCGTAATCTACCACTAGGTTTAAGGTATCAGAGATGGCTGACAGTGCTTTTTGATCCTTAGGACCAACGTAGAACTGTGAGCTAATTTCTTGAGTCGCACCAGGTGCAATATCATATACCGCGCCGCGGAAACCAATATTGGCTAAACCGCCCGCACTGACACTAGAGAAAATTGTGTTGCTGTCGGTAGCCGGTGGGATCCAAGCTGAAACGAAGTAATGTTGTAGCATGGCTGCCCAACCGCCCAACGTCGCTTGGTTCAGGTTGCTTTTCGCCATATCATCAAATTTGTATTTCTCATAACGCACATCTTGCGTAGAGAATGCGCCACCACGGTAGGTAGGCATAACCATGCTGCTTTCAGACGGTTTAATCGTTTGTTTAATTTGACCGTACATCTGAACTTGCAGCGGAGCCGCTGAAGTATTGTTGATTTTATAGTCAACATCAACGTTGAACTTACCGCGATGGAATACAAACACTTTAGTGTATGTCACGCCATTGTCGGCTACATAAGTTAACGGCACTTCTAAAGTGTCTTGACCTTCGGCTAAGGTATATTCAGTCGCTTCAGTGCTAAATGCGGCACGGCCTTTGGCGCTACTGTCGATACCATCGCGACCTATAAGACCGCTCTGGGCTATATAAGTGAAATCTTTCGTTTGCTCAAGCAACACGAAGGGTTGATCTTTATCCTGTTCCATTTTGTGCGAAACTAACGCAGCAAAAACAATGTCGCCACCGATTGGATTAATTTGAACATCCAACTGGTCGGTTTTCACGGTAATCAGTTTGCTGGTTGCTGTCACTGCTGCAGGAACACCTGTATCAGCTTCTGGAACATCGGCACTGTGTGAGTTTGCCGCGTTCGCCACTAAGGACGATTCGGTTGCAACTGGTTTAGGAGCTTTGTCTGCTTGCCACTGTTGCCACAGCAAAAAGCTGACAAACAGTAGTCCTATGAGCAATATATTGCGTTGAGATTCCATAGCCTATTTATTACACCTGTCATTTTTAGGGGGGACGGGATCACTACCGCCGGGATGTAAAGGGTGACATTTTAATATGCGTTTCAATGCAAACCAACAACCTTTCGCGGTTCCATGCACTTTTATTGCTTCAATAGCGTAGTGAGAGCAGGTGGGATTGAAACGGCATCGAGGGCCCAGTATAGGGCTTATGAATACTTGATAGCCACGAATTAACGTGGTCGCTAGCCATTGTAGCGGCGACTGAGTTTGCGCCATAGCTTTTCTATCAATTTGTTGATTTCAGCGTTTTCCATTTCCATCACGCCATTTCTGACAAGCACAACAATATCAAGATGAGGAATGTCGTGTTGATTTAAGCGAAAACTATCTCTGATCACACGCTTAATACGGTTACGTTGATTGGCGCGTTTTACAAAGCGTTTGGCAACAGTAAGGCCCATACGCGGATGTTGTTCCGTGTTAGGAATAGCGAGCAAGGTAATTTCAGCAGAAGATGCTTTGATGGGATTGGAAAATACAGATTTAAATTGCGCGGGAGTTAACAAACGTAACTCCCGCGAAAAGGTATAGCTAGTCAACTAGTTACCCACTTATTAAGCAGATAAACGAGCGCGACCTTTCGCACGACGACGTGCAAGCACCTTACGGCCGCCTACAGTAGCCATACGAGCGCGGAAGCCGTGAGAACGCTTGCGCTTCAGGTTGCTAGGTTGAAAAGTACGTTTACTCATGATGGCAATCCGTCTTTGTTAATTAGTGAACATATCCTTATCTCTAGGATAGAGGTAAGGGCAAAAAAGAGGCCGAATTGTAATCACAATACTTAGTCACGTCAACAACGAAAGTAAGTAAGTGCTTTATTTCTGCCAGCGTATCCTTTGATCAATCCCCAGAATACACCATAAGATGTGGATAACTCTGTGTACGGACACTACATATAGTAGTGCAGGGGATCTTCGAGCCGATCGAAGGGGCGCCATTATAGATCAATGTGGATCGCTTAATAAAGCAGGATTTGCGGATAGTGCAGAATAAAAGGATCGTTTTGGATCTTTGATGATCGAGGATATCCACACAGAATGATCTCGCTGGGGATAAATATTTTTTAAGGATAGCGATCCTTGAGATCTCGCTATAGAATACACCTCTTTTTTGATGATCTTTTGGGGATAACTAAGTGGCTGTTTCACTTTGGCAACAATGTATCGGACGATTGCAAGATGAGCTTTCTGCTCAGCAGTTCAGTATGTGGATCAGACCGTTACAAGCCGAAATGGATGGAGATACTCTGGTGCTTTATGCGCCCAACCGCTTCGTGCTTGATTGGGTCAGAGATAAGTACATCAATATCATTAATCAGTTCTTTACTGAGCAGATGGGCAGCGATGCACCTAAATTGCGTTTCGATATTGGTAGTCGTCCTTCGGCGAAAAAGCCAAGTGTGCCAGCACCTATAGCGCCAACTCGTGTAGCGAATACCCAAACTAAAGCGACGGTAGGCACGACGTTTAACGTCCAAGCCGAGCCGATGGCGAACGCGAATCACCGCAGTAACATCAATCCTAGCTACCAGTTTGATAACTTCGTAGAAGGTAAGTCGAACCAATTAGGTAAGGCTGCGGCGTTGCAAGTGGCTGAAAATCCAGGTGGTGCTTATAACCCATTATTCTTATATGGCGGAACAGGTCTAGGTAAGACTCACTTGTTGCACGCTGTCGGTAACGGGATCATTAAAAATAATCCGAATGCCAAAGTGGTTTACATGCATTCCGAGCGTTTTGTCCAAGACATGGTTAAAGCGTTGCAAAACAATGCGATCGAAGAATTTAAACGTTACTACCGTAGCGTCGATGCTTTGTTTATCGATGATATTCAATTTTTTGCCAATAAAGACAGATCCCAAGAAGAATTCTTCCATACCTTCAACGCCTTGCTTGAGGGTAATCACCAAATTATTTTGACTTCAGATCGTTATCCAAAAGAGATCGACGGTGTTGAAGACAGATTGAAATCGCGTTTTGGTTGGGGTTTAACTGTGGCGATTGAGCCACCAGAGTTAGAAACCCGTGTCGCGATTTTGATGCGTAAAGCCCAAGAGAGTGGTATTAACTTGCCTGATGAAGTGGCCTTCTTTATTGCTAAACGTTTACGTTCAAACGTGCGTGAGCTAGAAGGGGCGTTAAACCGCGTTATCGCCAACGCTAACTTCACCGGTCGACCAATTACCATTGATTTTGTTCGTGAAGCTTTACGTGACCTCTTGGCACTTCAAGAAAAATTAGTCACTATAGACAATATTCAGAAAACCGTAGCTGAATACTACAAGATCAAGATGGCTGATATGTTGTCTAAGCGCCGTTCACGCAGTGTCGCGCGGCCTAGACAAGTGGCAATGGCGTTATCCAAAGAATTAACTAACCAAAGCTTGCCGGAAATTGGTGATGCTTTTGGTGGTCGAGATCACACCACAGTGTTGCATGCCTGTCGTAAGATTGCTCAGCTACGGGAAGAGAGCCACGACATTAAAGAAGATTATGCTAATTTGATTAGAACCTTATCTTCTTAAAACAAGGAATTTGGACACTATGAAATTCTCAATTGATAGGGATGCCCTATTAAAGCCGTTGCAATTGGTGTGTGGTGCGGTAGAAAGACGCCATAATTTGCCCATTTTGTCTAACCTCCTTGTAGAAGTAAGTGGTCACTCACTTAAGCTGACCGGAACAGATTTAGAAGTCGAACTCGTGGGCCAAGTTATGGTTCACGGTGATATCGAAGAAGGTCGTACTACGGTTCCGGCTAAAAAGCTGCTCGATATTGTTAAGTCTTTGCCAGAACAAAGCGAACTGAAAGTCGAACAACAAGATAATAAATGGTTGCTGCGTTCAGGCCGTAGCCGTTTTTCCTTAGCGACGTTGCCCGCAGAAGAATATCCCAACGTTGAAGCCTTCCAAGCTGAGATTGAATTTAGTTTGAAGCAGGGCGTGTTGAAGTCGATTATCGACTCAACGCAATTTTCTATGGCTAACCAAGATGTGCGTTATTACCTCAACGGTTTATTGTTTGAAACTGAAGGTAATGTGTTGCGCGCTATTGCGACCGACGGCCACCGTTTAGCCTTAAGTCACCGTACGATTGAAGCACAATTACCTGAAAAACAAGTCATTGTTCCACGCAAAGGCGTAATGGAAATGGCGCGTTTATTGGAGTCGGACGATCTCGATATCGCGATTGCCATTGGTGATAATGCCATTCGTGCCACTACGGCTAACACTGTATTTACCAGTAAATTAGTTGATGGCCGCTTCCCTGATTATCGCCGTGTATTGCCAAAGGGCGGTGATAAAATAGTGATTGCGAGTCGTAATCACCTGAAGCAAGCGCTGACCCGCGCATCGATTTTATCGAACGAAAAATTCCGTGGTGTGCGTATTCAACTCGAAAATGGTCTGCTCAAGATCACCGCTAACAATCCTGAACAGGAAGAAGCGGAAGAGATCATCGATGTGGAATACAACAACCAAGCCTTAGAAATTGGTTTTAACGTCAGTTATTTACTCGACGTGCTCAACAACCTTAAGTCCGATGATGTGCGTATCACGCTCATTGATGGTAACTCCAGCGCCTTAATCGAAAACCATTTGGAAGAAGATTCCATGTATGTGGTTATGCCGATGCGCTTATAAACCATCGATTTTTACGTTACCCGTGTTTGTACCTCTGTCTTCGATGTCTATGCCGCTTAACGGCGGCACAGTGTTTAATACGCAGCATTGGCCATTCCTTCACTCATTTACCGATAGCCTTAGCCTGTGGCAGCGATTGAGTTGCCTGTTAAGTGTTATGAATCCTTGCCTTCGCCGTTTACGCGGCTTAATGAGTAATGCATGAGCCTGACCCGTCTCAATATCGAAGCGTTTCGCAACATTCAGTCCGCACAGTTAATCCCTGCACCTGGGATTAACTTGATTTATGGCCAAAATGGCAGCGGCAAAACCAGTATTCTTGAGGCGATTTATTTCCTCGGTATGGGGCGTTCGTTTCGCAGCCATTTATCCCAACGAGTGATTAATAACGACGACGATAAGTTAACGCTCTTTGCAACCTTAAATTTAGCGCGCGGTGACAGTAAAATCGGTTTGCGCCGATTTCGTAGTGGTGAGACCGAAGTGAGAATCGACGGCGAAAAAGTCAAACGTCTGTCGACATTAGCCGAAACGTTACCTATTCAAGTGATCACGCCTGAAAGCTTTTCTTTACTGTTTGAAGGCCCAAAATCCCGTCGACAATTTATCGATTGGGGCGCATTTCATGCTGACCCACAGTTTTATGGCGCTTGGACGAATGTTCGTCGAGTTCTTAAGCAAAGAAATCAATTGCTTAGGAATGGCTCAGCCTACAGTAATATTCAATTTTGGGACCAAGAGTTTGTGCGTTATGCCGAGCAGGTTACTGAAATACGAAACCATTATGTAGACTCGTTAAATGAGCTACTTAAGGGTATAATCGGGGAGTTTTTACCGAGTGTAGATGTGAAGGTTTCATTTACGCGCGGCTGGGATAGTAAAACGGATTTTGCAGAACTACTCGAAAACCAATATTCCAGAGATTTGGCCACAGGTCATACCGTCAGCGGTCCCCATAAAGCTGACCTTAGACTTCGTGTAGGCACTTTGCCGGCGCAGGATGCCCTGTCCCGTGGTCAATTAAAATTATTAGTCTGTGCACTGCGTATTGCACAGGGAAAGTTGCTCAAACAACAAATAGATAAACACAGTATTTATCTTGTGGATGATCTTCCGTCCGAGTTGGATGCACAGCATAGGCAGCTATTGCTTAAGCAGTTAACGGATACCGGAGCACAAGTTTTTGTGACCGCCATCGATCCTGCTGCAATAGTCGATTCGTTACACACGCCTCCCAGTAGGATGTTTCATGTGGAACAGGGACGTGTAACGGTAATTGAATAACCATTGAGAGAATAATATGTCAGAGAATAGTTACGATTCTTCGAGTATTAAGGTCCTTAAGGGCCTTGATGCAGTACGTAAGAGACCTGGGATGTATATTGGTGACACCGACGACGGTACGGGTCTACATCATATGGTGTTCGAAGTAGTCGATAACTCTATCGATGAAGCCTTAGCCGGCCACTGCAGCGATATTACCATTACTATCCATGTCGATGGTTCGGTTTCTGTTAAGGATGACGGCCGTGGTATTCCGGTCTCTATCCATGAGGAAGAAGGCGTATCGGCAGCAGAAGTTATCATGACGGTATTGCATGCCGGCGGTAAGTTCGACGATAACTCCTATAAAGTGTCTGGCGGTCTCCACGGTGTGGGTGTATCGGTTGTAAACGCTTTATCTAAAAAGCTGCAAATGACTATTCGTCGTGCAGGCAAAGTGTACGAGCAGTTTTATACTCACGGTGTGCCTGATGCGCCAATCAAAGAGATTGGTGATGCGACTAAAACCGGTACCGAAATCCGTTTTTGGCCAAGTGAAGATACCTTTAGCGATGTTGAGTTTCACTTTGAAATTCTGGCAAAACGCGTGCGCGAACTGTCATTCCTTAACTCAGGCGTAGGTATTCGTCTGGTTGATGAACGTGACAACAAGAATGAATTCTTTAAATACGAAGGCGGTATTAGCGCGTTCGTAGATTATTTGAACCGTAATAAAACCCCCGTCAACAAAGACGTATTCCACTTTATGCAAGAGCGTGAAGATGGCATTACCGTTGAAGTGGCTATGCAGTGGAATGACGGTTACCAAGAAAATATTTTCTGTTTTACCAACAACATTCCACAGCGTGATGGTGGTACTCACTTAGTCGGTTTCCGTAGTGCGTTGACACGTAACCTCAACAGCTATATGGAAAACGAAGGCTATAACAAGAAAGGCAAAACTAGCGCGACTGGCGACGATGCCCGTGAAGGTTTGACTGCCGTTATCTCTGTTAAAGTGCCTGATCCTAAGTTCAGCTCGCAAACCAAAGACAAACTGGTTTCTAGTGAAGTGAAAACCGCGGTTGAACAAACCATGGGTGAGAAGCTGAACGATTATCTGCTGGAAAACCCAGCCGATGCGAAGTTGATTGTTGGTAAGATTGTCGATGCGGCCCGTGCCCGTGAAGCGGCGCGTAAAGCCCGTGAAATGACCCGTCGTAAAGGCGCTCTCGATTTAGGTGGTTTGCCAGGTAAGCTGGCCGATTGCCAAGAAAAAGATCCTGGTCTTTCAGAAATTTACATAGTGGAAGGTGACTCTGCTGGCGGTAGCGCTAAGCAGGGACGTAACCGTAAGAACCAAGCGATTCTGCCACTGAAAGGTAAAATTCTAAACGTTGAGAAAGCACGCTTCGATAAGATGTTGTCTTCTCAAGAAGTGGCCACACTGATCACGGCGCTCGGCTGTGGTATTGGTCGCGACGAATATAACCCAGATAAAACACGTTATCACAACATCATCATTATGACGGATGCTGACGTCGACGGCTCGCACATTCGTACCTTGCTGTTGACCTTCTTCTTCCGTCAAATGCCTGAATTGATTGAACGTGGTTATGTGTATATTGCTCAGCCACCACTATTTAAAGTGAAAAAGGGCAAGCAAGAACAGTATTTGAAAGACGAGCCAGCATTGACTCAATATCTAACGACTCAAGCATTGGATGGCACTGTTGTGTACCCAACGCAAGGTGCGATTGGTATGTCAGGTGAGCCGTTAGAGCGTTTAGTGACTCAGTATCGTGAAGTGGAAGCCATTGTTGCCCGTTTAGAGCAGCGCTATCCAACGCACATTACTAACCGTATGCTTTACCACCCAATGATCACCAACGATATGTTGGCCGATGAAGGCAAGATGAAAGAATGGATCGATGCCTTTATCCATGAGCTGGTGGAAATGGAAAGCAGCGGCGTACTGTATTCTGCTGAGCCAATTCTCGATCCTGAGCGTAAAGTGTATCTGCCTAAGATCACCATTCGTAAACACGGTATCGATACTAATTATCTGTTTACTTATGACTTCTTCCAATCAAGCGACTATCAACGTATCGGTAAGTTAGGTGCGGCGTTAGATGGCATGATTGAAGAAGGCGGCTATGTACAACGCGGCGAACGTGTTAAAGAAGTCGGTAGCTTCCTTGAAGCCCTAGATTGGACGATTTCTGAAGCGAAACGCGGCTTATACATTCAACGTTATAAAGGATTGGGTGAGATGAACCCTGAGCAATTGTGGGAAACTACAATGGATCCTGAATCACGTCGTATGTTGCAAGTCACGATTGATGACGCCGTGGGTGCCGATCAATTGTTCACTTGTTTGATGGGTGACCAAGTTGAACCTCGCCGTGAGTTTATCGAAGCGAACGCATTGAACGTGGCTAACTTAGACGTGTAGTGCTAGATGTATAATATTAGACGTGTAATGCGCGTTAAGTGACTCGCATTAGTACGTGAATGATTAAGGGAAAGCCAAGGCTTTCCCTTTTTTATTTCTATGATTTATCTCTTCTATCGATCAATACCCGCTTCATCAGCTGCAACAATTTCAGTCTCAGCTTTAGCCGCACTCATCCACGCCTGCATTTCCGGACAGCTGATCACATGCTGCATATAGGCACTGCTTGCCTGCGAGACTTCAACACCGTAGGTGAGAAAGCGCATGACCACAGGCGCAAACATCATGTCGGCAATCGACCATTGGCCAAATAACCAAGTACCTTCCGCATGTGATGGGGCGAACTCGGCCATTTGTGCTGACCAAATCGCATCGATGCGCTCAATGTCTTTGCGGACCGCATCAGTGAGCTCAACATAACGGCTCGCGCGTATGTTCATTGGTAGAGCGTTACGCACGGCATTAAAGCCAGAATGCATTTCACTGGCAATCGATCTAGCCTTGGCTTTTTGTTTAGGATCTTGCGGCCATGCACTACCGGCAAGATAGGTGTCGTTGAGGTATTCGCAAATCGAGAGTGAATCCCATACCGTGATATCGCCATCGACTAATGTCGGTACTTTTAACGTCGGCGAAATGGCTTTGAGTTGCTGATAAAAGCTGTCGGTATCGAGTTGCAGTAATACTTCGTTGAACTGCACGCCAGATTTCGCGGCCATTAACCAAGCCCGCAGTGACCAGCTAGAGTAGTTTTTATTGCCAATATAAAGATCCATTGTTTGTCCTTGAGTGAAATGCCGAGTGTTTCTGCAAAGCTACTATATGGGCTCATTTCACCTATGACTAATGAATATTTTACCCTTTCTACATCCGCTAATACGCGTCATTTCTCTTGAGCTTTCGAATCACTTTTATTGAATTTAAACGACTCACCGCATTGGGATAATTTAAGCATATCTTAATTACTTCGTTCGATGGAACTCGTCGGGATGAAGACTAACTGATGAGAACAGTGGATGTGGCTGCGAGTGATCTATCCGGCGAGCGTGCTGATATTAATGTTACCAGCTGTGGTAAACGCCGATGAGGCTAATAAGTTATTGAACATGTGTAAGGCCTGCCATGGCGAGTCTGGCGTGAGTCGTTTTGAGCATATTCCTAACATTGGATGGCAAAACTCGGATTACCTGTTGAAGCAGCTTCGAGCCTTTAAGACGGGAAATCGCCAAGATCCAACTATGACTAAAGTCGCCCAATTGTTGAGCGAGGCTGATATGCAGCAGATGGCGGATTACTTTTACCTCGGAAAGGACAAATAACATGGATCTTAATCGTCGGATTTTTATTAAAGGAGCGGTAGCGACGTCTGTGTTATCAGCTTTACCCGTTAAGTGGGTATTTGCCGATCAGCTTCCCGCAGCCGTCACTCCTCTGGATATATCAGCATTAACTTGGACTAAGGCAGAGGACTTGCCGAGTTATTTCAAAGTATTAAACACTCATCCACTGAATGCGTTTCCACCGGAGCATAAACTTGATCCTGCTGTGACGCCAGCAGATGCTTCATTTATCCGCTGGAATGGCATAGTGCCTGATTTTAAGGCACTTGATGTTAAGACTTGGACTTTTAAAGTGGATGGCGAGTCCGTTGCTACCCCGAAAACCTACACAATCGATGAGCTCAAGCGCCGCTTTAAGCATTACACATTACAGTTACTGATTGAATGTGGTGGCAATAGCCGCTCAGGCTTCTTTCCTAGCACTAAAGGCAATCAATGGAATAATGCCGGGGTATTTTGCTCCGAGTGGACGGGTGTGTTAGTGAGTGACGTGCTTAAGGATTGCGGTATTAAAGCCGATGCTGTTTATACGGGTCATCACGGTGTTGATCGGCATTTGAGCGGTAAAGGTGAGGCGATTTCACGCGGTGTGCCAATAAAGGCGGCGCTCGAAGAGCTTGGACTCATTGCATGGTCGATGAACGGTGAGGACATTCCTTATCTACATGGATATCCCTTACGTATTGTGTTTGGTGGCCGGCCGGGATCCGTTTCGCAAAAAGCCGCTACGGGGATCAGTGTGCGCAATAAAGTGCATGATGGACATAAAATGGAAGCGCCAGCGTATCAACTCCCTAAGTATCCGATAGCGCCAGGAGAGTCCGTTGACAATAAAGACTACCGAATCATTGAAGAAATGATAGTGAAGTCCTTGATTGCCGAGCCTCAATCCGGAACCGAATTAGCTGCGGGCCAGAAGATAGCCATCGCAGGCCATGCTTGGGCGGGATTGCGGGAAGTCGTTAAAGTGGAAGTGAGTTATGACTATGGAACCCGCTGGTTTACCACTGAGTTAGAAAAACCTAAAAACGTAGCGGCATGGCAGCAGTGGAAGATTGAATTGCAATTACCGTCGCAGGGATATTATGAAATCTGGGCAAAAGCGACTGATAGTAAAGGTGATAGTCAGCCTGTCGTACAACCGCAATGGAATCCTAAGGGATATATGTTTAATGGTTGCCATCGTATTGCCGTTAGAGTGGTGTAATGAGAGTACTGAACAAGCTATTTATTTTTCTTGGGCTAGTGGCATCCAGTATTTCGCTAGCCGCTGAGTATCCAGTGGACCCTAAATCGGGTTTGATCATGGCTCCTGGCTGGGAGTTAGTGAATTATCAGTGTAATGCTTGCCATACCAGCATGATAGTCGTGCAAAATCATGGCGATAAAGCCTTTTGGAAAGAGACTCTGCAGTGGATGGTAGACACTCAAGGCCTGTGGGACTTGTCGGATACTTGGGAGCCAACCTTGAGTTATCTAAGCACTTATTATGGCCAAGTTGAAATGGATATGACGCTTTTTAGGCGTCTTCCCTTAGAACCTAGCCTGCCACCTTCGCTTGTTAATTCTGTCTCTAAGGAAACTAAATGAAAGCTCTTATCATAAGCTTTATTGCCTTATGTGGCTTATCTACAGAGGTCTTTGGAGCGGTTTATCAAGTAGATAGTGAACGTGGTCAGGCGTTGGCTACGGCTCAGTGTGAGTCGTGTCATGGTAATGCAGTGATCGCTATGGCCAAGCAATTCCCAAACTTGAAGGGACAGAAATTTGCTTACCTCAATAAACAGCTCGTCGATTTTAAAGCAGGTTTACGACTCGATCCTTTGATGCAAGCACAGGTCAGCGCGTTAAGCTCTGAGCAATTGCAAGATGTGGCACTATTTTATAGCCAGCAAGTTACACCGAACCTAAGTGCGAATTAGCATTATTGTGGGGACTATTTGAATGAAGTCGAATGTGGCTTGCTAGGAATACGGGGTGATGTTTCTTGGCAAGCGGCCTGTTAACCTAGACTGCGTTGTAAGCGATAGAAGTAGTCATGCCATTCTGCTTGCGCCGTTGCGGCTTGTTCATCGTCGACTAATTCGAATTTAACTGTTTGCCCTGGGCGAGTTTGGGCAAGCTTCCAAAGATCGGCTTCAATAATCACGGCTATTTGAGGATGACTGCTGGTGGTCTGCGCATCGGCAAGTAACACGAGTGGTTGCCCTGAAGCGGAGACTTGAACCACTCCGGGCGTGACTGTGTGTGATTGTACTGGGAATGGCTTCGCCAATGTTAACGTATCACCTTTGAGTATTGCACTCGCACGATCACTTTCAGCTGAAAGTTGCCACTGTGTTTGCCAGAATGTTTGCTGAGATTTCAACGAGAAGGCTTGAGTGTGCTTGGTCGCGAGTGCGCGAATATGCCCATCCCAACTTTTTTGAATTGCGCCAACTTGCCTTCTTAGTGGATGGGCTGAACCTAAGGTCAGTCGATCGCCCGCTTCTAATGCGCGGCCATGAAATCCACCGATACCTGAGGTTAAATCGGTAGCGGCAGAATTCATCACTAGCGGTACTTTAACGCCGCCATCAATGGCAATATAAGCACGCATGCCTTTATTTCCCCCTCTAAGACTGAGTTTTTGCCCTGCCTTAATGGAGTAACGCCAGCCGCAAACTATGGGCTTATTGTCTATACGAGCATCGAAATCGGCACCGGTTAAGGCAATCCAAGCGTCGCGTTTAAACAAAAAAATCGATTGGCCGAAGGTTAATTCCAATACGGGTGTATTGTCTGGGTTTGATAATAGGCGGTTTGCTAAACACAGGGCAGGTCTATCTAAGGCGCCAGCTTGGGTTACACCTAAATGTCGATATCCCATGCGTCCGAGATCTTGAACTGTGGTTAGTGCACCCGCTTTTATTACCTCGATCATCAAATATTCCGTCGTTAGCTGGCGAGTATGTCGTTAATGACTTAAAGGGAGACGAAATACGTATCACTTTATGAAGGGTGGACATATTGTCAGCTAAATGATGCCAGAGTGTAAGTTTTTTGAGGTTTCAAGTTGTAACCAAGATTGTCTTTATAAAGGCAGCAATAGCGGGATTGTAGACGTCAGAAATGGATTGAATATGTTACACTTAAGCAAGCCATTAGCATGTCTGCAACGTGTTTATATATAGCTTTAGCGGATCAAAATGGATTTATTATGGGCAATATTTAACTGACTTTTTAACAATTATTTATAATGACAGGTTGATGCTTCTTGATTAAATCACTTTTTAATAAGCTCTTTAATATTCGCGATACAGCGACGGTTGAGAGACCCAAAAGTTTTTCAACCACTGACTTAGGTAAGTCGCTTGAACCTGCGCGAAAGCCAGCTAAACCTCTCGAAGACATTAGTGTGGTATCAGTGGATTTAGCCGCACTCTTTTATAGTTTGTTGTTTCCGACACGGGTTAAGGACACTGGCGGTGTAGCTAATAATCTTGAACGTCGAGTCATGGCGGAGATAGAGCAGGCCTTGGCATCGCCACAATTGATCGCCGAAAAAGTGCTAAAGCTGCCGTCAAAGGTATTGGAGCTAGATCGTAAGCTGGCCGATCCTCAGTTTGATATTAAGGATCTATTAGCGCTTATTGAGCGAGATCCTTTACTGAGTATTGAGGTACTTAAGCTATGTAATTCCCCTGCGTTTAAACGTAGCGATAGGGATATCACCAGTTTACAACAGGCTTTGGTACAGCTTGGTCGTGAACAGTTGAGAAAGTTTGTCACCACTTGCCTAGTGCGTGAAATGTTGGATATCAAGCCAATCTATTTTCGTCGTTTCGGCGCTGAAATTTGGCGCCACTCGATGCAGGTCGCCTTTCTCGCCAGTGAGTTAAGCGACGAAGATCAAGATACGGCTTTTTTATTAGGTTTACTGCATGATGTCGGCAAGCTGGCCATTTTCAAAATGCTACTCGATGCGTTTGTGCTGGCGGAGCCCGGAGAACAGCCTAATTCTGGGTTATTTAGACAAGTGATGACGACGAAATCGTTAACCTTAAGTTCATTGCTCGCTAAGTATTGGCAGCTACCCAATACCTTTGAAACAGAATTAGACAAGCTCGCCAGTGTGAACTCGCGCCCGCAAGCTGGGCTCGCCGCTGTGATATGGCGGGCGAATGTGATCAGCGAGATTTCTATGCTGCATCAAGCAGGGCAATTGTCTCCTGAAATACTGGCGAATTTACTGCAGCAAGTTAACTTAGATCAAACTCAATTTGATGGCTTACATCAAAAACTGACGCAGTTCTGATTGGGCAGCTTATGAAATCAGGACAATAAAAAACGCGCTATTGAGCGCGTTTTTTATAAAGCGGTAATTTAAAAAACGTTAGTATCGTTATTGCAGTAGTGATATATCCGCGACGTGCAGGAACTGCTCGCGTAGATTATTCAACAATGCTAAACGATTGTTTTTCAACGCTTCATCATCTGCCATTACCATCACATCTTCGAAGAACTGATCCACGCTTTCACGTAGGCCAGCTAACAAGGTTAAGGCTTGTTGGTAATCGGCATTGGCAAACAAAGGTGCCAGCAGTGGTTGCAGCTCGTTCAACTTGGCCGCTAATGCTTGTTCTGCGGCTTCGGTTAACAGACTCGCATTGATCGTTGTCGGTAAAGCAGCTTCAACCTTAGCCAGAATGTTCGATACACGTTTGTTCGCTGCCGCAAGTGCACTAGAAGCTTCTAGGCTTCTAAAGTGTGATACCGCATTGATACGGCTGTCAAAATCAGCTGGGCGTGTTGGGCGACGTGCTAGCACGGCTAAGATCACATCAACACCAATGCCTTTATCTTGATACCAAGCGCGGAAGCGTGCCATTAAGAAATCTAACACTTCATCGCTTGCATTGGCGTTGCTTAAGTTAGTGCCATGCAGAGCTTGTGCTTTAGCAATAAGATCAACTAAATCAAGTGGTAGCTTGTTTTCTACTATGATACGTAGCACGCCAATTGCTGCGCGGCGTAGGGCAAAGGGATCGGCAGCACCTTTTGGTGCTTGGCCAATACCAAAGATACCGACTAAAGTATCGAGTTTATCTGCTAATGCGACTGCGCAAGATACACCTGCACTTGGCACAGTGTCACCAGAAAACTTAGGCTTGTATTGCTCTTCCATCGCAACTGCAACGGCTTCGGTTTCACCATCGAGGCGGGCGTAATGCATGCCCATAGTGCCTTGAGTATCGGTAAATTCCATCACCATATTGGTCATCAAATCGGTTTTAGATAACAAACCTGCACGGGCTGCATCAACCGCATTCGCACCAGTTTGCTCGGCAATAAAGGCGGCTAGGGCAGATATACGATTAACTTTGTCTTTTAATGTACCCAGCTGCTGTTGGAACAAGACTGTTTCTAAGCTAGGTAAACGTGATTCCAGCGTGTGTTTTTTATCGGTATTAAAGAAGAATTCGGCGTCGGCAAGACGTGGACGAACGACTTTCTCGTTACCAGAGATAATTTGCGCAGGATCTTTAGATTCTATGTTGGTCACAAAGATAAAGTTTGGCAGTAACTTGCCCGCGTCATCAAAAACTGGGAAGTATTTTTGATCGCCCTTCATGGTGTAGACCAAAGCTTCAGACGGTACGGCTAGGAATTTTTCTTCGAAGCTGGCGGTCAATACCACTGGCCATTCAACCAAAGAGGCGACTTCTTCAAGTAGACTTTCTTCGATATCGGCTGTACCACCAATCTTAGCGGCAGCTTTTTCGGCATCGGCTTTGATCAATGCTTTACGGCTTTCGTAATCGGCGATGACTTTGCCTTTTTCTTTTAGGTCGGCAAGGTAGTGATCAGCATGGGCTAATTCAAACTGCTTGAGTCCCATAAAACGGTGACCGCGAACAGTGCGTGCCGATTTGATACCCAGCAATTCCCCTTCAATCAACTCACTGCCTAACAACATAGTCGCGGTGTGCACAGGGCGAATAAATTGGGTTTTATTATTACCCCAACGCATTGGCTTAGGAATGGGCAATTTATCGAGTGCACGTTGAGCCATAGCAGCGATCAAACTTTTTGTTTCGACGCCTTCAACTTTTGCGTTATGGACTAACCATTCGCCTTTATCTGTAACTAAACGTTCCGCTTGCTCAACAGTAATACCATTACCACGTGCCCAACCTTCGGCGGCTTTAGTTGGCTTACCTTCAGCATCAAAGGCTGAACTCACGGCGGGGCCACGTTTCTCAACTACTTTGTCGGCTTGTGCAAGCGCAAGTTCAGTGACGTTAATCGCCAGACGACGTGGCGCTGCGTACCAAACGGCAGAGCTAAATGCTAAATCGGCTTTGGTGAGTTCTTCGGTAAAGTTAGCTAAAAAGGATTCAGCCAGTTTACGCAGTGACTTAGGTGGTAACTCTTCTGTGCCTAACTCTATGAGTAAGTTTTCAAAATTCATGTTTTTACCTCTACTTACACATTGGGAAGCCAAGCGCTTCGCGTGCCTGATAATAAGATTCAGCGACCGCTTTCGCCATAGTACGAACGCGTAAGATGTAGCGTTGGCGCTCGGTCACTGAAATGGCATGGCGGGCATCGAGTAAGTTGAAGGCGTGCGAGGCTTTCATCACTTGCTCGTAGGCGGGCAGAGGTAAAGGTTTTTCTAGTGACAATAAATGCTGACACATTTTTTCGCACTGATCGAACAGGGTGAACATAAAGTCCACATCGGCGTGTTCGAAGTTATAGGTCGATTGCTCGACTTCGTTTTGATGGAACACATCGCCATAGGTGATGCGACCCAGTGGACCATCGGTCCAAACGAGATCATAAACGCTATCAACACCTTGGATATACATAGCCAGACGCTCTAGGCCATAGGTGATTTCACCTGTGACTGGGCTGCATTCGATGCCGCCAACCTGTTGGAAGTAAGTAAACTGAGTTACTTCCATACCATTAAGCCAGATTTCCCAGCCTAAGCCCCAAGCACCTAGTGTTGGTGATTCCCAGTTATCTTCTACAAAACGGATATCGTGGATTTGCGTATCGATACCCAGCGCTTGCAGTGAGCCTAAATACAGCTCTTGAATATTGTCAGGAGAAGGCTTCAACACGACTTGGAATTGGTAGTAGTGCTGCAGACGGTTAGGGTTTTCACCGTAACGACCGTCCGTAGGGCGGCGCGATGGCTGCACATAGGCACTGCTCATAGGTTCAGGCCCTAGAGAACGTAGGAAAGTTTGTGGGTGGAATGTTCCCGCGCCGACTTCCATATCTAGAGGTTGAACGATTGCACAGCCTTGCTGTGCCCAATATTCCTGCAGGGTGAGAATGAAACCCTGAAATGTTTTTACGTCGTGTTTTGTCGTCATGTCTACTTGTCTACTGCCGTCAGCCTGAATAGAAAATGGGTTCGATTATACCTTGTAGATATCTGCTTATGTAGGTTATTTTTTACCTTCTTAATTAAAACAATAAGGTTATATACCATGGAAGAGATCCGTTGTGGCTGGGTAAGTGATGATCCCTTGTATCGTGAATATCATGACAAAGTGTGGGGGCGGCCAGTTTATGATCCTAAGGAGCTGTTTGCTAAGTTGTGTTTAGACGGTCAACAGGCCGGATTATCTTGGATTACGATCCTGAAGAAACAACAAAACTATGAGCAGGCCTTTGCCAATTTTGAACCAGAAGCGATTGCTGGCTTTGATGAGGCGAAAGTGGAGGAACTTATGTTGAATCCCGGCATAGTGCGCAATCGCTTGAAGGTGAACTCTATTATCAAGAATGCCAAAGGATATTTGGCCTATACTGCCGATGGGAAGGATTTCTCCGCATTCTTATGGAGCTTTGTTGGGGGTAAGCCTATAGTTAATCCGTTTACTGCTATGTCGCAGGTTCCAGCGCAAACGCCAGAATCAGAAGCCATGTCAAAAGCGTTAAAGAAGCTTGGATTTAATTTCGTCGGCCCAACAATTTGTTATGCCTTTATGCAGGCGGTGGGTATGGTGAATGACCACCTTGTAGAGTGTATTTCTTATCAGGCTTGTGTTGATTCCTGTGCCGGTCAGCATCACTGCGAACATCAGTAATCGCTCATCTTGCTGATGTGATGTAGGGCAGTACTCATAGCAATATTCGAGTTCTTGTCCATATACACAATAAACAATGCACAAAATGTAAAAAAGCATGTTCCACGTGGAACATGCTTTTATCTTCATTGGTGATATCTGGTTAAACCAAATAATTAAAACAGAAAATCGACTCTCCCATTCTAGCCTTTAGGATAGAGTTTAGATTTTCTCGAAGAAAAACGGCTTACGTTTTTCCTTATCCCCATTAAGCTCATTCATCGTCTCAGCATTAAAAAGCTTACCGTTGACCATGGTATAAGTGACTTTATCTGTGACGCGAATATCGGCTAATGGATCACCATCAATAACGATTAAGTCTGCGAGCTTACCTTCTTTAATCGAGCCTAGCTGTTGTTCCATACCAAAGGTTGTCGCAGGATTTATGGTGGCCGTTTTCAATACCTCCATATTGCTCATGCCGCCTTGGGCGAACATCCACATTTCCCAATGTGCCGCTAAACCTTCACGCTGACCGTGGGCGCCAATATTAGGGTGGACCCCTAACTTATTGAGCTCGTTAGCGACTTTTGCAACATTGAAATGATTGTAGTGGCCATCTGGTGCATGCGGGCGTCGCATTGATCTCGCCTGCAAGATATCGGCGGGGACATACATGGACAGGCGTGGATGTGCCCATAAATCAGTTTTGTCGTACCAGTAGTTTTCGCCTGAAATACCACCATAGGCGACCACTAAGGTTGGAGTGTAACCGACTTTAGTTTGGCTCCAGAATTGTTTGATGTCGTTATAAATCGCCGCAACTGGCAGAGAGTGCTCAACCGTTGTATGGCCATCGGCGACCATAGTGAGATTGTGTTGCAGCAAACTGCCACCCTCAGGCACGACCATCATTTCGAGTTCACGTGCGGCAGCGATGACTTGCTGCCTCTGGTTACGTCGCGGTTGGTTGTAGCTTTTTACGCTAAACGCCCCGACTTTTTTCAGACGTTCAAGATGAAACTTGGCATCATCGAGGGAGTCTATGTGCGATGTGTAGCCAGGCGCATTGGCACCATACAATATGGTACCAGTAGAGAAAATACGTGGGCCAACTATGTGTCCTGCTTTTTGCTGTTCAGAAGCTGCAAAAATTTCTGTCGTGTCATTTGAGGGATCGTGAATCGTGGTGACACCCAAGGAAAGGCCAGAATACAGCGCCCAGTTCTGTTGTGGCACAATTTCATCATCTGCTTGCGGTCCATGGGCGTGGGCATCGAATAGCCCTGGCATGATCGATTTTCCTTTGATGTCGATGATCTGTGCATCTTTTGGAATCGCGATATTGGCATCACCTACGGCCACAATATGATTGTCTTTGACTATGACCACGCCATTATTAATGACTTGGTCATTTTCCATTGTAATCACTTTGCCACCGATGAAGGCGATTGTTCCACGTGGAACATCGGCCTTTTCGGTAAAGCCTAAATTGATAATACTTGGTTGAGCCTTTTTATCTTTATTGAGATATTGAGTATCAACCTTGGCTTGATAAAGTTCGGGGCCAAGCGTCCAATACAGTTGGTTGCTTTTACTGTTCCAACTGATACTTTCACCGGCGCGGACACTCAATTGACTTACGGGTAAATTGTTAGCATTGGGGCCAATCTCAACGGTTTCACCGTGTTTAGCAAAAGGTGTGACCCAAACCTTAAAGCGTTCAGCGAAGGCGAGTTGCTCACCATCGGGTGAAACCCTAAACTCAGTCGCATGCTTACTGCTGTAATGAACTCGCTTATCGAAGCCATCTAAGTTGATAGATGATAACTGTGGCGTTTCATCTTCGCTGCTATTCATAAAAAAGACGCGATCGGCATTGGCACCAAATTGAGCTTGGTAGCCATCGGCACTGATCTTCTTATTTTGTTTGCCTTTGATATCGACTATATATAGTCCAGGCTCCTGCGACCAAGTTTTAGGTGTGAGGTTACCGCCTTGGGTTTTACGATACACCACAAGTTCACCATCGGGTGAAAAGGTGGGTTCTACGTACTTTCCTGGCTCAGATGTTAGCTGCTTAGGTTTGCCACCTTTGGCACTAATGACTTGCACTGTTCCTTGGTCTTGGTCATTCCAAGTGGTGAAAACAATATTTTTGCCATCGCGGGACCATTGGGGATACAGTTCTTCAATCCCATTATTGAGTTCAGTTAAGCGCGACATTTTTCCATCGGGTAATGATTTTAACCAAATCTTCCCTAGTGCTTCGAAGGCCACTTTACTGCCATCGGGAGAGACCTGCGCCATACGTAGCATTTTGACATCGAAAACATCTTTATCTATATCTTGCTTAAAGCGCACTGAGGGTTGTACTGCTAACTCAGTTTTTACGCTAAAGGGGATATCTGTGAGTGTTTTACTGGCAACATTCAGGCGGTTAATCTTTCCCTTCGCCCAGAAGAAAATATCCTTGTTATCTAGAGTCCAGGCCATTGTCGGGTAAACGCCATGAATCGCCCAAGTCTCTTGCATATCACGGTCTAGTTCGCCAAACAGTTTAGTGGTTTCACCAGACTTGAGGTCGAGCAGGTAGAGTGATGAATTAAAATCATCGCGCTTTATATAGGCGAGCTTAGTGCCATCAGGACTTGGTGTTGGTCGAATTGCGCCACCGGTACCTTCAATCAAAATTTCAATGTCACCGGTTTGGGTATCATAACGTTTGATTTTGTAGATACCGTTAACTGAGTCCTTTGAATAGTGGAATGTTTTGCCTGGCGTATCATCTTGGCTAAAGTAGATATAACGGCCATCGGGCGAGTACGCGGGTTCGCCTAAATCTTTCTGATCATTTGGGCGTTCAGTTAGTTTGACGCCTTCGCCGCCCGCTACGTGGTATAGCCACACTTCACCCGCACCTAAACTGCGGCTGGCGGTAAAATGCTTACGTGCAACAAGATACTGAGAGTCAGGGCTCCAAGCGGGACTGTTTAGCAGCCTGAATGTTTCTTGGGTGACAGTTCGTGGATTGCTACCATCGGCATCCATGATCCAAATGTTATCACCACCATCGCCATCCGAGGTAAATGCGATGTGTTTGCCATCTGGGCTATAGACGGGCTGCATCTGCCAAGCAATGCCTTGGGCTAATGGCTTAGCTTCACCGCCGGTTACTGGAATTTGATAAATGTCGCCGAGCAAGTCGAAGACGATATGCTTGCCATCTGGACTGACACTAAGGTTCATCCAAGTGCCTTCATTAACGTCAATTTTGACTTGCTCTAAGGGGGCATTCGCTGGAGCATTAACATTCCATTCGGCCTCCTTCGTTTCTGCTGCGTTAACGGCAAGGGTATTCATACCTAGAGCGAGGGCGATATAAAGCGGGGTAAGTTTAGATTTCAACATGTCACTTCCTGTTATCGTTCTTATGGACTGCTTGAGTGGTATTAATATTAAGATGAACTTTTGTTAATACTCAGTCTAGTTATCGCATAAATAGATAAGAAGGAACACGTAAATACTGTTTCAATTGATGACCGAGCGAAGGATAAGTAATGGCGATATGGATAAGAGAGTTGGTATAGCAGAAATAGAACCAAGTTACTTGGTTCTATTTACAGAGCAGTATGGAGAATTAATTAAGAGAGCCGACTAGCTTTGAATAAAATTAGCTCGGATTCACCAGAGTGATCTCATCGCCTAAGTGGATCATGGCATCATTTAATACTCGGCAGGTTACACCGCCTCGCCAATCTGGCGTGAGCGCGGCCTCTAAACCGACATGTGCTATTTCCATTTTTTTACAGGGGTCGGTCTCACCCGTTATTTCAAGTCGCAACTCGCCGATCTGTAAATGTTTACCAACATCGGCACTGCTAAATACGAGATCATCAACGAGCAGATTTGCTCTGCGAGTCGTCCAAGGTAAATCTGACTCGATACTATGGCAGGCCTGTTGCCACTGAATTTTAGAAAGCACAGTGACTTGGCGTTTGCCTGGGCGACCAAACACATCTTTCTCTACGCCACTGAGTTGGGTGACATTGGCACAGAGAACTTCATTCATTGGGCCGCGTTTTACAGTTTTATAGGCAATCGCCAGCAGTTTTGGCATAGTTTCTCACATCCTTTGTTTTATGATTAAGTCGTTAACGGATACGACTTAAAGTCCTTTTTTGATCAAATATTGATATGGCGTTTGCGTAGTTTCACTGGCAATTAAGGTGTGATCCATAAACTCACAAAAGCTTGGAATATCGCGCGTCGTTGCAGGGTCATCGGCAATGATCAGCAGTGTCTCGCCGGCAGCCATTTGTCTTACGGTTTTACGCACCATCATAACAGGCTCTGGGCAGCGTAAACCAAGAGCATCGAGTCTATGCTGTGCGGTTGAGAAAGCGTCGTTCATATTACCTCTACTGAACGGTTAAGCAGAATTAGCTAATGTTACTCCAGCCCCCATGATAAACCAAGTTGGCGGTTTCAATTTGTGATCTGGTTTCATTGAGATGTTCTATCAATACGAATGTTAGATATTTAATGTTCCACGTGGAACATTGATGACGAATGGGTTTAAAAATTACTCGACGGCTTTATCAACGCTTTGAGATTGAGAGATTGAATGGACATCAGCGGTACTATTCTCAGGTGCTAAATCATTTGCTGCCGCCATAGTTTGTTGCTGCTGTTTGGACGCACGTTTGTAGCTATACATTCGCTGATCGGCTTTATGAATTAAGCTATTGGCTTCTTCGTATTCGTAGGGCCCTGTATCAATAATGCCAAAGCTTAAGGAAATATTGTTTAAACTGAGTTTTATTTTTTGATTGAATCGAGTGATGAAATTATCCCGAGCTTGTTCTTCACGGCAGTTAGGCATGATGATACAGAACTCATCTCCACCATATCGAAAGCAATGATCCTCGGCACGAGTGATTTCTTTAATGGCTTTTGCTACAGCGCGCAGTACTTCATCCCCAGATCTATGGCCTTGGGTGTCGTTGAATGACTTAAAATCATCTACGTCTAAGTAGATCACGCTTACGGGTTCGGCACGCCTTTGGGCGGCCCTGAGTATGCGCGTTGCCGTTTCTTGTAAATGCCTAACGTTGAGCAGGCCTGTTAAGGGATCGGTTTGCGACAGTTCTTCTAACTGCTGTGTCCGCTCTTTGACTTTGCTTTCCATGCTTTGGGCATATTTTTCGGCTTTATCCTTAGCGTTCTCAATCTCGGATACTAAGCTGCGAATATAAGTATCGAATACTAACGTGACATCAAACAGCACCAGTTTATCAATCGCGACACGGATACATTCGCCTTGATGTGTATCTTGCACTGAACAGTTGATCACGGCGTAGATAAGCTCTTTCAGTGTGTGTACCGCAGACAGGTAAAGCTTAGGCTCAACACCAATGCGTTTATGGACCAACCCAATCCGCAGGCGATTGTTTACGTACTCAAGATCATAAACACCATTAAATAAATCGAGCACATATCTTCTCTGTGCGGTACGTAAGCGGGCAAGGGTGTCTGAGTCTCCGATCAGCAGCGCAATTTCTGACACGCTGGTTTGTAAGCCATAAAAGTCATCGACGATTTTATCGATGTTTTCTTCAATGATGGGCTTAAAGGATTGCAGGGCCTTTACGTCCGCCCCAGTAAAAGAGAAGAGCGCCTTACGAGACTCGATCTCCAGCTCAGTAATCCGCATTTGTTCGAAAAGGGTCTGTTCCGTTTGTAGCATCAGGCATTCCTCTTGTAAAACAACGAATTGCATCCTTGCACTACACTGTCTAGATTTGGCTGATGATTGCTTGCCTGTTGTCGTCCACAATAGCCAGTGATGCCCTTGTAGTTAAGTTGATAACGGACTGATTTTCAAATGAACAGCAGAAGAAATGAGAAATATTAATATTTACGCTGGCAGAAAATTTGGCATAAAAAAGCCGGAACAAGTTCCGGCTTTGACCATTATTCGAGTAACGAATTAAACGCGTTCAAACACGGTTGCGATACCTTGGCCTAAACCAATACACATGGTCGCTAAACCTAAGGTCGCGTCTTTGTCTTCCATTAAGTTGATCAGCGTCGTAGAGATACGAGCGCCTGAACAACCCAGTGGGTGACCTAGTGCAATTGCGCCGCCGTTGAGGTTGATTTTGTCATCAACCACATCTGCTAAACCTAAATCTTTCACACAAGGTAAAGACTGAGCAGCAAACGCTTCGTTAAGTTCAATCACATCTAAATCGGCAACGGTAATACCGGCACGAGCCAGTGCTTTTTGCGTGGCTGGCACTGGGCCGTAACCCATAATAGCCGCGTCACAACCTGCAACCGCCATTGAGCGAATGCGTGCACGAATTGGCAAGCCAAGTGCGCGCGCTTTAGATTCTTCCATGATCAACATGGCTGAGGCGCCATCAGACAGTGCAGAAGAAGTACCAGCAGTCACAGTACCGTTTACTGGATCAAATACGGGACGCAGTGCAGCCAAAGATTCCATGGTAGTTTCTGGGCGGATCACTTCGTCTTGCAGGACTTTAATTAAGGCGCCGTTAGCATCGTGACCTTCAATGCCATAGATTTCTTTGGCAAAGCGGCCTTCAACCGTCGCAGCATAAGCGCGTTGGTGTGAACGTACCGCAAAAGCATCTTGCTGTTCACGGGTAATACCGTGCAGTTTACCCAGCATTTCAGCCGTTAAACCCATCATGCCAGAGGCTTTTGCCACGTTGTTAGCAAGACCTGGGTGGAAGTCGACACCATGGCTCATTGGCACGTGGCCCATGTGTTCTACGCCACCAATAATAAAGGTGTCGCCCATGCCAGTCATAATCGCCCGCGCCGCTTGATGAATAGCATCCATTGATGAACCACATAGGCGGTTAACCGTCACAGCACCTGCGGTCTTTGGAATGCCCGCTAATAGCGAAGCGTTACGGGCGATGTTGAAGCCTTGTTCTAGGGTTTGTTGCACACAACCCCAAATCACGTCTTCAATCAGGTTTGGGTCGAGTTGCGGGTTACGCAGCAACAGACCTTTCATTAGTTCGGCAGACAAAGTTTCTGCACGTACATTACGAAATACGCCAGCCTTTGAGCGGCCCATCGGAGTACGGATGCAGTCTACGATAACAGCTTGTTTCATGATTAAATTCCTTTCCCGCTAATTAGGCTTGGTAGTAGTTACCGTTATTGGCTGCTAATGTGCGCATCGCATCTGTGACTTGATACAGACCGCCCAAGTGAGCGTATTTGTCTGCTAAGGCCACAAAGTTTGCGACACCCATGGTATCCAAGTAACGGAACACGCCGCCTCTGAATGGCGGGAATCCTAAGCCATAAACTAGGCCCATATCCGCTTCGGCAGGCGATGCGACAATACCTTCTTCTAAACAGCGCACGGTTTCGATGATCATAGGGATCATAGTACGGGCAATAATGTCATCGGCTTCGAAGGCTTTTAACTCGCCAAAGGCATCTTTCAATAGGCCGTAGCTTGTTGGATCGACATCTTTCTTCGGCTTGCCACGGCTATCGACTGAATAGACATAGAAACCTTTACCATTTTTCTGGCCAAGACGTTTGTTCTCAAACATCACATCAATCGCGTCAGTGCCTGATTTACCCATGCGATCAGGGAAACCTTCAGCCATAACAGCTTGGGCGTGATGACCTGTGTCTAAACCGACTACGTCGAGCAGGTAAGCTGGACCCATTGGCCAACCGAATTGTTTTTCCATCACTTTGTCGATTGCAGCAAAGTCGCAACCTTCGGCAAGTAAGCCGTTAAAGCCTGCAAAGTAAGGGAAGAGTACGCGGTTAACGAAGAAGCCTGGGCAATCATTAACAACGATTGGGGTCTTGCCCATTTTGCTGGCATAAGCCACAACAGAGGCGATGGTTTCTTCAGAGCTATGCTCGCCACGGATAACTTCGACCAAAGGCATTTTGTGCACTGGGTTGAAGAAATGCATACCGCAGAAACGTTCAGGTTTCTTCATGCTCTTAGCGAGCAAGTTGATTGAAATTGTTGAAGTGTTTGACGCGATAATTGCATCTTCACTCACATAGCCTTCAACTTCGGCTAAAACCTGTGCTTTGATTTTTGGATGTTCAACAACGGCTTCAACGACGACATCACTGTGTTTAATCGCGGCATAATCTAATGAAGGCGTGATGTTGTTCAGCACTTTGGCCATTTTTTCTGGCGTTGAACGGCCACGGGCGACTTGGGCAGACAGCAGTTTAGCGGCTTCATTGAGGCCTAAATCTAATGCTGGCTGGGCAATGTCTTTCATGACAATCGGTGTGCCTTTGCTAGCGCTTTGGTAAGCGATACCGCCGCCCATAATGCCTGCGCCTAATACGGCCGCGTTGTTGACTTCTTTCGCTAACTTGCCGGCTTTCTTCGCTTTACCTTTAACAAATTGATCATTAAGGAAAATACCGATAAGTGCCTTAGCAACGTCGGTTTTAGCCAGCTTGATAAAGGCTTGATGTTCGATTTGTAATGCTTCAGCACGACCTTTAGTCGATGCTTGCTCAATTACGCTTACAGCAGCCATTGGTGCAGGGTAGTGTTTACCCGCAACCGCAAACACCATGCCTTTGGCTGTGGTGAATGACATCATAGCTTCAAGTTTTGGCAGTGTTAGCGCAGACAGTTTACGGTTACGACGTGCTTGCCAATCCAGCTTTTCAGCAACAGCATCTTTGAGCATTTGAATCGCAGCAGCTTCTAACGCTTGTGGTGCAACCACGGCATCAACAGCGCCGACTTTCAGTGCATCTTCAGCGCGTTGGTCTTTACCGGTCGTGATCCACTCAAGTGCGTTATCTGCACCAATCACACGTGGCAGACGAACTGTGCCGCCAAAACCTGGGATGATGCCGAGTTTAGTTTCGGGTAAACCGATTTTGGCTGTGGTGTCTGCGATACGGAAATCGGTTGCCAGAATGGTTTCACAGCCGCCACCTAAGGCAAAGCCTTTGATTGCTGATGCGGTTGGGAAAGGCAAGTCTTCGAGTTTGTTGAAGACTGCGTTGGCTTGTTCAACCCAAGAGAGCAATACGGCGTCATCTTGTGCGAACAGGCCTAAAAATTCGGTAATGTCGGCGCCCACAATAAAGGTATCTTTACTTGAGGTCAGCACTAACGCTTTGATATTGGAATCTTGCTTGATGCTGTCTAATGCCGCATCGAGCGAGGCGAGGGTTTCTCTGTCGAATTTGTTCACCGAACCGGGTGCGTTAAAGCACAGCTTGGCAATATTATCCTCGAGTAACTCAACCTGAATTGTAGGACTTTGGTAGATCATTGCTTGCTTCCTTTTGGCTTAAAAGTGATACCCACCATTATGTGTTGGTGCTAGTACGACTCTCTATCTCACAGCAGCTTCGGCCATCATTTGACCAGTTGTGTGCCAGTGTGCTTCGAAATTCGATAAATTACAACACCCAATTTAAACGACTGTTTAATTTCTTGTCGGCTAGAGTGATTTTTCACCTTTGTGATACACTGCACAGAGTGTAGAACACCTAGAATGCGTTAAATCACTTTGCGGATAAATAGGTCTTTGTGGCTGTTTACCTTAGACGTTTAAACGTTGCAGCCATGCTAGGGTTGAACATAACTCTTAAAGATAATCATGACGTTATCGCTTTAATGTTCTTTGTTCAGCGGCCATGTATTTTAGATTGAGTGACAGTTTAGTGTTTTGATTGAATCTGTTGTTCATGATCAGATTAAGAATATGTGAGCAAATTCGGCTCATATTATTAACTTTTATTCATTGCAGGAGATGACAAATGGATCAGTTGGCTCATCACTATCGTGCCCATATTGCCGAGTTAAACCGTCGAGTCGCAGAGATTTTGTCTCGAGAAGCCTTGTCTGGTTTAGTGATCCATTCGGGTCAGCCGCATCGGATGTTTTTGGATGATATCAATTATCCCTTTAAGGCAAACCCGCACTTCAAGGCATGGTTGCCTGTGTTGGATAATCCGAATTGTTGGTTAGTGGTCAACGGCCGTGATAAGCCGCAGCTGATTTTTTATCGTCCTGTGGATTTTTGGCACAAAGTGTCTGATGTACCTGATATGTTTTGGACTGAGTATTTCGATATTAAGCTGCTGACCAAGGCTGATAAGGTCGCTGAGTTTTTACCGACAGATATCGCTAATTGGGCCTATTTAGGTGAGCATTTAGATGTGGCCGAAGTGCTGGGTTTTACCAGTCGTAATCCCGATGCTGTGATGAGTTATCTGCATTACCACAGAACGACTAAAACCGAATATGAGTTGGAATGTATGCGCCGCGCGAATCAAATTGCGGTGCAGGGACATTTGGCGGCTAAAAATGCCTTTTATAATGGTGCGAGCGAGTTCGAAATCCAGCAGCACTATTTATCTGCAGTTGGCCAGAGCGAGAATGAGGTGCCCTATGGCAATATCATTGCCCTTAACCAAAATGCGGCGATTTTGCATTACACCGCACTTGAACACCAAAGCCCTGCGAAACGTTTGTCATTTCTTATCGATGCCGGCGCGAGTTACTTTGGCTATGCCTCTGATATCACCAGAACTTATGCATTCGAGAAGAATCGTTTCGATGAATTGATCACTGCGATGAACAAGGCGCAGCTAGAGCTTATCGACATGATGCGTCCGGGTGTGCGTTATCCCGATTTACACTTGGCCACCCATGCTAAAGTCGCGCAAATGCTATTGGATTTTGATTTAGCCACAGGTGATGTCCAAGGTTTGATCGATCAAGGCATAACCAGTGCTTTCTTCCCCCATGGCTTAGGTCACATGTTAGGCCTACAAGTGCATGATGTTGGCGGCTTTTCCCACGATGAACGCGGTACTCATATCGCGGCGCCAGAGGCCCATCCATTCCTACGTTGCACCCGCATTTTAGCGCCAAACCAAGTGCTGACCATGGAACCTGGGTTATACATTATCGATACTCTGCTCAATGAGCTTAAACAAGATAGTCGTGGCCAACAGATCAACTGGCAAACGGTTGATGAGTTAAGACCTTTTGGCGGTATTCGCATCGAAGATAACGTCATAGTGCATCAAGATAGAAACGAGAACATGACCCGTGAACTCGGCTTGACCGATTGATCATAGGGTAAAGATTAGGGCGGATGTGTGCTCGAAAGTTATAGCGTTCCCTGTGAAGATATCGTGATTGAAGAAGAGATAAAGCATAGCCGCTTTATCTCTTTTCTCTTTCATTGCGATAGCTTCGATAAATTTAAGTTAGTACTCACTGACATAAAGCGTGACTATCCCGGCGCAAGCCATTATTGCTCTGCTTTTGTGGCTGGCGCACCGGATGATAGTGTCTTAATTGGTTCGAGTGATGACGGCGAACCTGCCGGCAGTGCTGGTCGCCCTATGTTAGCTGTGTTGCAAGGGGCGAATATCGGCGAAGTGGGCGCTGTTGTGGTGCGTTATTATGGCGGCACTAAGCTAGGCGTAGGTGGACTGGTTCGGGCTTATACGTCGGGCTTAAGGCAAGGTTTGGTTCAATTGCCGACGCGACTAAAACAATTACGTTATCCCGCCAAGTTGCATTGTGATTATGCGCAGCTGCGCGATGTTGAGCATCTATTACAGCAAGTCGATGCCGTGATAATCGATAAGCAATTTGCTGAAGCGGTCGATATTGTGTTCGAGATAGGCAGGCAGCAACAGGCATTACTGTGTGAGTCGCTGGCGACGCTCAGTCAGGGAAGTTTGAGGCCTGAGTTTGAGCTGTGATGCCTGCGTAAATTATGCCAAAATAGCCCAAATGCTGAAAATACCTTTGCAGCCAATGGAATGATTGAACTCGCTTAATGCAATATAAAACCATAATACGAATCATAGGCCTGCTGATTGGTTTATTTTCAATCACTATGCTGCCACCGGCACTGATCGCTGTTTGGTATAACGATGGCGGCGGCACGGCGTTTATGCAGGCATTTTTTGTCAGCCTATTTATTGGTTTCTGGCTCTGGTATCCCAATCGCCACTGTAAAGAAGAATTGCGTACCCGAGAGGGTTTCTTGATTGTGGTCCTGTTCTGGACCGTACTGGGTTCTATCGGTGCTTTACCGTTTATCTTCTCGAGTCAACCCGACCTTAGCTGGACCGATAGTTTCTTCGAATCTTTCTCTGCGTTAACCACCACCGGAGCCACAGTGATTGTCGGGCTCGACTTCTTACCTAAAGCCATTCTGTTTTATCGCCATATGCTGCAATGGCTCGGCGGTATGGGGATTATTGTGCTCGCCGTGGCGATTTTACCTGTGCTTGGCGTAGGGGGAATGCAGCTCTATCGCGCTGAAATTCCGGGCCCAGTGAAAGACAGTAAGATGACCCCGCGGATCGCCGAAACCGCTAAGGCACTGTGGTATATCTATTTACTGTTAACTATTTCCTGTGCGACCGCCTATTGGCTGGCGGGCATGAGTGTGTTCGATGCGGTTTGCCATTCATTTTCAACTATCGCTATCGGCGGTTTTTCGACCCACGATGCTAGCATGGGGTATTTCGATAGCTCAGTGATTAACCTTATTTGTGTGTTCTTTTTAATCGTTTCTGCGGTTAACTTTAGCGTGCATTTTGCGGCATTTTCGCGGCGAGGGATTAACGTTAGAGTCTATTTTAAAGATGCCGAATTTAAGATGCTGGTGGCGATTCAACTCATTCTTACCGCGATTTGTTTCCTCACGCTTTATCATTCGGGCATTTATGATTCGCCGGAAGAAACCTTAGATCATGCCTTATTTCAGGCGGTTTCCGTGGCCACTACCGCAGGGTTTGGTACTGAAAGTTTCCACATGTGGCCGTTGTTTTTACCTATTCTATTGATATTTTCGAGCTTTATCGGTGGCTGTGGTGGCTCAACTGCGGGGGGGATTAAAGTGATTCGGGTCATTTTGCTGCTGTTACAGGGCTCGCGTGAATTAAAGCGACTGGTTCATCCTAAGGCGATGTTCTCTATCCGTATCGGTTCTAAAGCCTTGCCCGATCGCGTTGTCGATGCCGTGTGGGGATTCTTCTCTGCCTATGCGCTGGTGTTTGTGATCTGTATGCTTGCACTCATGGCTATGGGATTAGATGATATTACTGCCTTTAGTGCCACCGCAGCTTGCTTAAACAACCTAGGCCCAGGCTTAGGCGCGGTAGCCAGTAACTACGCCAGTATTGGCGATGGTGCCAAATGGGTATTGGTCGCGGCTATGCTGTTTGGTCGCCTCGAAGTATTTACCTTACTGATTTTGTTTACGCCAACTTTTTGGAAGAATTAATCATGCAGACGTTAATAATCTATTCGACGATTGATGGCCAAACATTGGCAATTTGCCAAAAAATGAAGACGATTGCAGAGCAGGCGGGAGAGCAGGTTTCGCTGGTCACATTAGAGCAGGCTGATGCGTTGAGCTTAGCTGATTTTGATAAAGTGCTGATCGGCGCCAGTATTCGTTATGGTAAGCATAGACCTGAACTTTACCAGTTTGTGAACCGCCACCATGCGGTGCTCGATACTAAGATTAATGGCTTTTTTACCGTTAACGTCGTGGCGCGCAAACCCTTAAAGAATACGCCTGAAACCAATCCTTATATGCAAAAGTTTCTGCAGCTTTCACTGTGGCAACCTCAGCAGTTAGAAGTGTTTGCGGGCAAGATTGATTATCCTAAATACGGTTTCTTCGATCGCACTATGATTCGTTTCATTATGTGGATGACTAAAGGGCCAACCGATATCACAGGCACCTTTGAGTTTACCGATTGGGAAAAAGTCGACGCCTTCGGTAACCGCTTTAGCCAACACTAAAAACCATTAAGCCCTAATCACTTGCAAGCGATTAGGGCTTAAATTTAAGCTAGCTTTACCGTGTTACACTGCGCAGTAGCGGCTATGCAGAATCGAAATCACTTGGGTGACTTGTTCGTTCTTGAGCTTGTAGTAAACAATTTGCGAGCTCTTACGGGTATCCACCAGATCTTCAGCGCGTAATACGGCTAAATGCTGGGATAGTGCCGACTGGCTTAATGGCACAGTGGCATTGAGTTCAGTTACGCTCAACTCTTTGTCTAGTAATAGGCATAAAATCATTAGGCGATAAGGGTTCGCTATGGCCTTAAGCCATTTAGCCGCACTTTCCGCATTAGTTACCATTGCAGCTACATCTATGTCATTTTGCATAAGGTCACTCACTTCATCGCTTTTGATTAGATAATTCTAATTGAACACCTGTGTTTACGCAATCATACTGCTCAGCCATGCAGATCTCAATTTTTGCATCTCAGAATATGAGATACGGCTGATTTGTGATCCTATCAGAGGTTTATTTAACGTAATCTTGCCACAATGGTGACATTAACTCAGTGGATCGGTAATTCCCTATGACACGCGTTCTCGTACTTTATTTTACCCGTGGTGGCCACACAGGCAAGATTGCCAATGCAATTGCCGACCAATTAACCTTTCGTGGCGCTAAGGTCGACCTTGTCGATATCAATAGTGCTGCCGCGACTTGTATCAATTGGCCCGATTACGAGGTCGTCGCCTTAGGTGCCTGTGTACTCTATGGCACCTATGATAAAAGTGTGTTCAAGTTTATCGAGCAGCATGCAGAGGCTTTGGGTGCATTGCCAAACAGTTTCTTCTGCGTCAACGTGGTGGCGAGAAATCCAGAAAAACGTATTCCTGAGAATAATAAATATCTGCAAAAGTTCATCGCCTTATCGCCGTGGACGCCAGCCGATCTTAAAATTATTGCGGGGAAAGTGGATTATCCTTCATGGCCTTGGTACGACAGGTGGATGATCCAGTTGATTATGAAGATGACCAAAGGCCCAACCGATCCTAAGTCGGTTATCGATTACACCGACTGGGCAGATGTGAAGATCTATGCCGATCATCTGTTGGAATTAGCTGACGTTACCGCTATTTAGGACGAGTCAGGCTTAATAAAAAAGGCGCTTAACAAGTTAAGCGCCTTTTTTATATCCAAGCTCTACAGAATTAATACTTCCAGAAACTCGGGTGGAATAACACTGCTACGGTCAGAATTTCTAAACGACCGAGTAACATGCCGAGTGACAACGCCCATTTCGCCACGTCGGGTAGGGTTGAGAAGTTACCCGCAGGGCCAATAATCGGCCCTAAGCCAGGACCTACGTTCGTGACCGCCGTGATAGCACCCGTGAAACTGGTCATAGGGTCGAGCCCTGTGAGCACTAAAATTACCGACAAGCCTACAATCACCATTACAAACAACAGTACGAAAGTGATCAGCGAGCGCACGATATCTTCACTGATGATGCGATTGTTGTAGCGTTCCCTAAAGATACCGTTTGGATGACATTGCTGTTTCAATTGCTCGCGCATAATGGCGCCAGCGATTTGAAACCGGAAGATTTTAATCCCGCCTGAAGTTGAGCCAGAGCAGCTACCGACAAACATTAAGAACATAAAGGCGATGTTGGCAAAGGCGCCCCAAGCCCCGTAATCCGTTAAGCCATAACCTGTAGTGGTCACCACAGAAACCACGTTAAAGCTGGATAAACGCAGCGCATCGAGGAGTTCAATATCGCGGGTTTGCCACAGCCAAAAGCCAATAGAACAAGACACGAAGGTCAGGAAAAACAAGAAACCTTTGACCTGAGCATCGTTCCAAATCCGCAGATCCCTTTGCTGTATGGTGTGCACAAACATGAGTAGCGGTAAGCCACCCGCCGCCATAAAGAACACGCCAACCCAGTGAGCCGAGTGGGAGAACGCGGCCATTGAGCTATCAGATGTTGAGTAGCCGCCGGTTGATAGAGTGGTCATGGCATGGTTGATGGCTTGAAACCAAGTCATCCCCGCCAGATGATAGGCAACGCAGCAGGCAACAGTCAGCAAAATATAAATAAAGAATAAGTACTTAGCCATGCTCTGGGTGCGTGGTACGGCTTTATCGCTCCAATCCGAAGATTCAGTGCGGAACAGCCGCATACCACCGACGTTCAAGAAGGGCAGAATGGCCACCGCCATCACGATAAAACCAATCCCACCTAGCCACTGCAATAAAGAACGCCAGATTAAAATGCTGTGATCCATGGTATCCAACCCCGAGAGCACAGTAGAACCTGTGGTCGTGATGCCGGACATAGTCTCAAAGAAGGCGTCGGTATAGCCAATCCCGTGATACAGGGTAAAGGGCATGGCCGCAAACAGGCTTACGATCAACCACGTTAGGCTGGTCAGCAGGAACATATCGCGGATATTGAGGTTAATGGTTTTACTCTGGCCATTGTGTAAACACAAGCTGGCACTAATGCCTGTCACTAACGCCGACAGCATGAAAGAGCCCACGGTTTCCTCGGCATTGAACACGGCGAGGAGCAGTGGGATCAACATGAAGGCTGTCAGCATGGACAAAAACAGCCCTAAAATAAACAATAGTGGTCTAAAGTTCAGCATAAGTTGGCTTACTTAGGTTCTTAGAAGAAGAAAGCACTTGGTTGGAAAAGCTTCTCGACTTCGCCGACAAACTTTTTATTCACTAGGAATAAGATCACGTGATCCCCTTGTTCTATCACGGTTTTGTCGTGAGCCATTAATACTTCGTCGTTGCGGACAATAGCACCAATGGTGGTTCCCGGTGGCAACTTAATATCGCCAATGGCTTTGCCAACCACTTTAGACGTGCTGGCATCCCCGTGGGCAATCGCTTCAATTGCCTCGGCGGCGCCGCGACGTAGGGAGTAAACGTTACAGATATCACCCTGACGGATATGGGTTAACAGTGCCGAAATGGTGGCTTGCTGGGGTGAGATAGCAATGTCGATATTAGCTTCTTGGACGATATCCACATAGGCTTCGCGCTGGATCAGCACCATGACCTTTTTCGCGCCCATACGTTTTGCCAGCAATGCCGACATAATATTGGCTTCGTCGTCATTGGTTACCGCAATAAATACGTCGGTTTGATCTATGTGTTCTTCGAGCAGTAACTCTTGATCTGAAGCGTCACCGCAGAACACGGTAGTATTTTCCAGTTGCTCCGATAGGGCTTCAGCCCGCTCATACTTATGCTCAATCAGTTTAACTGAGTGGGTGCGCTCAAGGCGTTTGGCTAAACCTAAGCCTATGTTACCGCCACCGGCGATCATAATGTTGCGGTAGGAGTTATCGAGCTTTTGCATTTCGCTCATAACAGCGCGAATGTGTCGACTGTCGGCGACGAAGAAGACTTCATCATCGGCTTCGATAATCGTGGTACCGCGAGGCATGATAGGGCGGCCTTGGCGGAAAATCGCCGCAACCCGGGTATCAATATTCGGCATGTGTTCGCGCAGTGCCGCTAACGCATTCCCCACCAGTGGACCACCATAATAGGCACGAACGGCCACTAGGCTTAGCCGTCCTTCGGCAAATTCGAGTACTTGTAGCGCGCCGGGATATTCAACGAGTCGCTGAATGTAAGCGGTCACTAACTGTTCAGGGGCGATTAATTCATCGATCACGAAGCCGCCGCGGGGGCGACCGTCGCTATTTTTGGTTTCACTGTCGATAAAGAGTTTATCGCGCATCGCCAGATAGGGTTCTGAGCGAATACGGGCAATTTTTGTTGGCGTGCCGAAAAGAGTGTAAGCAATCTGACAGGCGGCCATGTTGCATTCATCGCTATTGGTTACCGCGATCAGCATGTCGGCATCTTCTGCGCCCGCTTCTCTGAGCACATCGGGGTGGGCTGCATGGCCCGCCACAACGCGAAGGTCATATTTATCTTGCAGGGCGCGTAGTCTGGATTTGTCATGATCGACTATGGTGATGTCATTATTCTCACCTACCAAATTCTCGGCCAAGGTTCCCCCGACTTGACCCGCACCTAATATGATAATTTTCATGGCCTTGCTTACTTCCTAATCGGTCGCTTTTAATAAACGGGCGTAATAGAACCCATCCATATTGTCTTGTCCTGGCGTGATTTGCCAACCTATATCCTGTGGCGAATTTTGCTGGGAGAGTGTGTCTAGCTTAGCATCTGCCGTTCTCTCTAAAAACGCACTGATCTGGTCGCGGTTTTCCTGCGGTAAAATCGAGCAAGTGGCATAAAGAAGCGTGCCACCGGGTTTGAGCCACTTCCAGCAATGATCGAGAATTTGCTGTTGTAGTTCAGCCAACTCTTCGATGTCATGGTTTTTTCGCAACCATTTAATATCGGGATGGCGGCGGATCACTCCAGTGGCCGAGCATGGCGCGTCCAGTAAGATACGATCAAATTGTCCACCTTGCCACCATGAGTCAATATTGGCCGCATCGCCATGGATAAGCTCCGCTTTTAATGACAAGCGGTCAAGGTTCTGTTGCACGCGCTCGAGGCGTTTGGCATCAAAGTCGACGGCAACCAGTTTGATGCTTGGCTCAAGTTCGAGTAGATGACAGCTTTTACCACCGGGCGCCGCGCAGGCATCGAGGATTAATTCATTCGCTTGTGGCGCCAGTAATGTCGCCGCCCATTGCGCCGCGCCATCTTGCACTGAGGCCGCGCCTTCATGGAAGCGTGGCAGTGTGGCGACATCTTTTGGATGCGCTAAAAGGATGGCATCGGCACTGCTGCCTTCGCTCGCTTCAATCTCGAGTTCGGCTAAGGCAGCAAGGTATTCGGCACGGCTCTGGGATAAGCGATTGTTACGCAGCCACATAGGTGGGCGTTCATGGCTTTGTTGAATGATGTCTTGCCACTGCTCGGGATAGGCTTCTTTCAAGCGCTTAATCAACCAAGCGGGCGTGTTGTAGCTTAAGGTATCTGACTCAGTGCTTAGCGGCGAAAGCTGACGCTGAATGTTGCGCAGTACACCGTTAACGACCTTAACCATGCCTTCAAATTTTAACTGGCGACAGGCTTCGGCGGTTTCTGAAATCGCGGCGTGGCTTGGAATGCGAGTGAAGTAAAGTTGATAGCAACCTATGATCAGCAACTGGTGGATAATCCTTTGCTTACCTTTGAGTGGTTTCGCTAGGCATTCACTGATGCGTTTCTCTATTTGCGGCAGAGTGCGCATCACGCCGTAACAGAGCTCGGCGAGTAGGGCTTTATCTTTGCCACTGGCAAGGTGCTTTTGTTGATCGGGCAATGCCACTGAGAGTGACACGCCTTTTTCTAATACTTCGAAGATGGCTTTCGCAGCCAGCGCGCGCAAGTTCATACTATTGTGCCTCGTTTGCGAGGCGAGTATTCGGGCTAAACCATTCACCTCGAGCATTGAGAATATCGGCAACATTGAGCGGCTTTTTCCCTGGCAGCTGCATATTCAGCAGGGTTAACACGCCGTCGGCGGTGGCGACTTCTATGCCTTTTTTGCTGGCGCTGATAATAGTGCCCGGAGCGGCTGTGCTGGTGGTTTCGCTAACTTGGGTCTGCCACACTTTAATGGTATTGCCTTGATGCTCAAAGTAACTCACTGGCCAAGGATTAAAGGCACGGACTTCTTGCCAGAGTTGCTGGGCAGATTTATTCCAATCGAGTCTGGCTTCTTCTTTACTGAGTTTTTCTGCGTAGTTCGCTAAGGCTTCATCTTGTTTTTCAGCGGCTAAGGTGCCGTTTGCTAGACCTTCGAGGGCTTGCAATAGGGCAACAGGACCTTGTTCCGCCAGTTTCTCGTAAAGGCTGGCTGAGGTGTCGCTATCTTCAATCGGCAGAGTGGTTTTCAGTAGCATATCGCCGGTATCTAAACCCACATCCATCTGCATAACGGTCACGCCGGTTTCTTTGTCGCCGGCCCAAAGCGCGCGTTGGATCGGTGCGGCACCACGCCAGCGTGGCAAAATAGAACCGTGAACGTTAATACAACCTAGACGCGGCGTATCTAATACGACTTTTGGCAGGATCAGACCGTAGGCAACCACCACCATGATATCGGCATTCAGCGCGGCAAGTTCTTGTTGCGCGGGTTCTTTACGTAATGAACCAGGTTGATACACAGGAATATTGTTGGCGACGGCGAGTTCTTTTACTGGGCTGGCGGTCAGTTTCTTGCCGCGGCCAGCGGGTCTATCGGGCTGAGTGTAAACGCCAATCACATTGTGGTGTGAGTTCAACAGTGCTTGTAAGTGGCGAGCGGCAAAATCCGGTGTTCCGGCAAAGATGATGTTGAGTGGTTTCAAATCTGATCCTATGCTTCTTTGGCGTCCAATCGGGCCGCTTTTTCAAGTTTTTGTTTGATCCGCTGACGTTTTAGCGGCGACAGATAATCGACAAACAATTTGCCTTTGAGGTGATCCATTTCGTGTTGAATACAGATAGCAAAAAGCTCATCGGCCTCAACAATAAATTCGTTGCCGTGCCTGTCTAAGGCTTTTACCGTAACAAATTCGGCGCGATCGACTTTGGCATAAATGCCTGGCACCGACAGGCAACCTTCTTCATTGCAGAAGTCGCCGCTGCTGGCGATAATTTCGGGATTAATAAACACTTTAGGTCGTTCGACTTCATCTTGTAAGTCCATGACAATAAGTTGTTTATGGTAATCCACTTGGGTCGCGGCCAGACCGATACCTTTTTCTTGGTACATGGTGTCGAACATATCATCAATTTGAGTTTGCAGCTCGGCATTAAACTCTGTGATGGGTGTGGCTCGTGTCCGCAATCTTTCGTCAGGAAATTGTAATACTTTTAATTGTGCCATACATAAACTCTTAACAAGTCTGTCAAATCTCTGCCAGTTAGTTATACTGACTGATGCTAATGGGTTAATTTTAATCTTTAGTGCCTATCAATAACAGTAAAAGCTCAAACTAAGAGCCAAACAACATGGAAATACCCATGAAACGGTTAATTTTACTCGCGTTAATGACATTCAATTGCACGTTTGTTGCCGCCGATACCCTTACGCTGAAAGCGGGGCATCCTGAGTCATATGTGGTGAAAAAGGGCGATACTCTTTGGGATATCTCCGCAGCGTTTCTAAATGATCCATGGAAATGGCCACGTCTTTGGGATGTAAACCCACAGATTGCTAATCCCCATCTTATTTATCCTGGCGATCAACTCACGCTCGTGTTTGTCGATGGTCAGCCTCGGTTGGTGCGCAACGGCGACATGGTCGACAGTGCGAAACCCCATGTGAAGAAAAGTCCTGAAGGACGGATCATTGCTAAGAGCAATGCGATTCCTGCCGTCGACTTGGCCTTAATTGAGCAGTATTTAGTGCAGAATCGCGTTGTCGCAACCGACTGGCTTGCCGAGCAACCTATGGTATTAGCAGGTGAAAGCCCATCGCGTCACCATATTGTGGGTGATGTGATTTATATTGATGCTGAACTGCCGATGAATCAAAAGTACGGTGTTTACGAACGTGGTCGTGAGTTTTTCAATAAAGCGTCAGGCGAAGCGATAGGACAAGAGGCCATTTTAGCATCAACTGGGCAAGTGGTTGAGTCTGGTAAGGTTTCAAAAATTAAGTTGTTAACCAGCTTTCGTGAAACCAAAGCGGGTTTCAGAGTCATGCCGATGGAAAGTGATTCCTTGATGTCAGCTTACTTCACCCCAAAACCGGCAGAGTTAAAGACGCCAGCCGTCGTGCTTGCTATCGAATCAAAGATGCGTGAAGCGGGTAAGTTAGATGTGGTGTACTTAGATAAAGGCACCCAAGATGGGGTTGAGCCCGGAGTCGTGTTTTCTATTTACCGTGATGGTGAAGTCATCGTCATCAACAATGATGGTATGCCAGTGCCTGCCACTGAGCGCACCGCCTACGATAACTTAATGGCATCTGTTTCATCGGATCGCGCTATTCAAATGCCAGATATCTATCATGGCAAACTGTTGGTGTTCAAAGTATTCGACAAAGCGAGCTTAGGTTTGATTGTCTCCACTGAGCGGCCTGTGCGTGTCGACGATAAGTTAATTGCCCCTGAGTCTTTAGCCTTAAGAGGTCAGTAATATCTGAACATTTGGTCGATTGGTTAGTTGTTTGCGCTGTATCTGGGCTGGGACCCGCTCGGATCCAACAATTATTAACGCACATGGAAGTGGACGACCTCAGGCAAAGGTTAGAGCACGAGAGAGAAGCGCTACCTTTATCTGACCATCTGCTCCATAGTCTTGCTATTGATTATCAAAAAGTTGATGTCGCCCTCGAATGGCAGCAGCAAGCCGCTGACCATCATCTCGTTTGTTTCTCCGATCCGCTTTATCCGCCGTTATTAAAACAACTCTCAGATCCGCCCGCCGTCCTGTTCGTTAAAGGTTGTTTGGAGGCGTTAGCCCTTCCGTATCTTGCGATTGTAGGCAGTCGTAATGCTTCACCAGGCGGATTGCAGGTCGCTTATCAGCTGGCTGCGGAGATGTCCTCAATGGGATTTGGTATCTGTAGTGGTATGGCGATGGGGATTGATGGCGCTGCCCATAAAGCCTGTGTTGAACATCAAGGGCGAACCATTGCTGTGCTCGGGACTGGCATTGAGACTGTTTATCCACGAAAACATCGGCAGCTTTATCATGATATTCAGCAACAAGGCTGTATACTTAGCGAGTTTTGGCCAGATGTCGGTCCCTTTGCGGGGAATTTCCCGAAACGAAATCGGATTATTAGCGGTCTTTCTTTAGGGACACTTGTGGTTGAAGCCTGTCGTAAAAGCGGTTCTTTAATCACAGCGAGGTTGGCGATGGAGCAAGGGCGTGAGGTGTTTGCCGTTCCGGGCTCAATCTTGGGTGGTTACCATCAAGGCTGTCATGATTTATTACGTGATGGGGCAAAACTTGTGGAAACAGCCGCCGATATAGTGGAGGAGTTGGCAAGTTTAACCGCTTACCACCTTGAAGAATTGAAGTTATGCCACCATATACAGCAAGGCGAGATTTGTAATTTGCCATTTTCGTCTCTGTTAGCTAGTGTAGGTTATGAAACTACATCCATTGATGCAGTAGTTGAACATAGTGGGAAAACGATAGATCTGGTGTTAGAACAAATGCTTGAACTTGAGTTGCAAGGTTGGGTGATTGCAGTACCCGGTGGTTACGTCAGAGTAAAGAGGAGCTAGCCATGTTTGATATCCTCATGTATCTATTTGAAAACTATGTTCACAGTGAAGTTGAACTACTAGTTGATGAAGACGAGTTAACCAAGGAACTCACTCGTGCCGGATTTCATCAATCCGAGATTTTAAAAGCGTTAACTTGGTTAGAGCGCTTAGCAGAATTACAAGAAGGGGATAAACCTTATCTTTGTAATCACGATCAGCATTCGTTTCGTATCTATACAAAGGACGAAATGGACAAGCTGGATGTGGAATCCCGCGGTTTCTTGCTGTTTTTAGAGCAAGTTAAAGTGCTGAATGTCGAAACCCGTGAAATGGTGATCGATAGAGTCATGGAGTTGGATGAGCCAACCCTGATTTTAGAAGATCTCAAATGGGTTATCTTAATGGTGTTGTTTAACGCTCCTGGTCATGAGTCCGCTTATGAGCAAATGGAAGATTTAATCTTCGAACAGCCAGAAGGCCGACTACATTCTTAATCGTTGTGAAAGATGAATTATGAGAGAAAGGAGGCTAAGACCTCCTTTTTTGATGCCATAAATTCCTTGATGGCACTGCGCTTGATATCCTAATGCGCTACGACAGGTGGTGAATGATTATGTCTAAGATTGATGAACAATTATTTAGTGCCCACGAACACGCACTGGAAAAAGAATACGAACTTTGCCCTGAATGTGGCAGCGAGTTATCGGTCAAACACAGTAAGCACGGCGGTTTTATTGGCTGTAATAATTACCCTAGCTGTAATTACACTCGTCCCTTAGTGCAGCACGAATCCATTGAAACTCAAGTGATTGAAGGTTCTGTATGCCCTGAATGTGGCCACGAGCTGGCGGTAAAATCTGGTCGATTTGGGATCTTTATCGGTTGCACTCAATATCCTAGCTGCACACACATTGAAAAACAGGATCAAGCGGGTGACAAGCCTGACATCCCTTGCCCAGAATGCAAAACGGGTAAACTGGAGCACAGAACGAGCCGCTTCGGAAAGAGTTTTTATGCCTGCAGCGCTTACCCTAAGTGCAAGTTTATTGTGAATTATCCTCCAGTTGCGGAAGATTGCCCAAGTTGTGGTTTTGGGATCTTAGTCGAGCGCAAAGGTGCGGCTGGGATGCGTTTAGAATGTCCGCAAAAAACCTGCAAGTACAAGCGCCCCTTGTAGCGAGGCCATTGCATAATATTTGTTGCCTTAGTGCGGCTTGAGTATAATCCCCAACCGACCGTTAGATGGGGCGGCGAAGTTTCGGGTAATGACAAAAACTGATAAGACGCATAAGGTGATTTGATAATGTTGCAGCTACACCCATCCGATATAAAAGACATCATTCTTCAAGGTGGCGTTATCGCTTATCCAACCGAGGCGGTTTATGGCCTAGGTTGTGACCCTGATAACGACACTGCTATCCAAAAGTTATTGGCGGTAAAACAGCGCCCATGGCAAAAAGGACTGATCTTAGTCGCCAGTGATTTTCAGCAGCTTTTAGCTTATGTTGATGAATCGCAATTAACGGCTGAGCAGCTCGAATTTGCATTTTCCAAGTGGCCGGGGCCTTTTACCTTTGTCATGCCAATCAAAGCGCATGTTTCAAAATACCTCTGTGGCGAATTTGACTCTATTGCAGTGCGAGTGTCGGCCCATACTGGGGTACAAGCCCTGTGCCGCGCGCTTAATAAACCTTTAGTGTCGACCAGTGCTAACCTTGCAGGTGAAGATCCCGCATTAACTGCCGCTGAAATCCTCGCTGATTTTACCGGTAAAATCGATGCACTCGTATTAGGCGAACTCGGCGAACAACGTCAGCCCTCGACCATCATAGATGCACGAAGCGGCAAAATTTTACGAAATGGACAATGAGCAAACCAATAATAAGGATAACAAGATGAGTGTGCCTGATGCTGCAGTGGTAAAAGCGTTTTTACTCGATTTACAAAACCGAATTTGTGCCGGTTTACAGACTCTGGATGGCCAAGCAACGTTTGCCGCCGATTCATGGACCCGCGCCGAAGGCGGCGGTGGCACGAGCCGAGTATTAACCCAAGGTGCAGTATTCGAGCAAGCTGGGGTTAACTTTTCCCATGTGACTGGCGCCGCTATGCCGGCGTCGGCAACGGCGCATCGCCCAGAATTGGCGGGTCGCAGTTTTGAAGCTATGGGTGTGTCTTTAGTGATCCATCCTAACAATCCGTATATCCCGACGACTCACGCCAATGTGCGCTTCTTCATCGCCCAAAAAGAAGGTGCCGATCCTGTGTGGTGGTTTGGCGGTGGTTTTGACTTAACACCTTATTATCCATTTGAGGAAGATGTGCGCGAGTGGCATCAAACGTCTAAGGATATTTGTGCGCCTTTCGGGGATGAGGTTTATCCCAAATATAAGAAATGGTGCGATGAGTATTTCTTCCTGCCGCATCGTAATGAAACCCGCGGTGTGGGCGGACTGTTTTTCGATGACTTGAATCAAGCAGGATTCGAGCAAAGCTTTAGCTTTATGCAAGCCGTGGGCAATGGCTTCTTAACGGCCTATGCGCCGATTGTTGAGCGTCGTAAGGATACTGAGTTCGGTGAGCGTGAGCGTCAGTTCCAACTCTATCGCCGTGGTCGTTATGTTGAGTTCAACTTAGTCTATGACAGAGGCACGCTGTTTGGTCTGCAGACAGGTGGTCGTACCGAGTCTATCTTAATGTCGATGCCGCCATTAGTGCGTTGGCAATATGCTTATACGCCAGAGGCGGGAAGCCCAGAGGCAGATTTGTACGATAACTACCTCAAACCACGCGACTGGGTTTAGCCGTTAATCTTAAAAAGTGGATGCCATATCCACTTTATTGATTACGCATATGATCGGCCAGAGTTGAAATCGCCTCAAAGATGGCGGCTCGATGCTCTGGCTTTTTAATATTCTCTTCAATCGCAAACTTCATACAAAACAGCCATTGATCGCGCATTGCCTCATCAATATCGACATGCATGTGTCGTGCTCGCAATGCGGGATGACCATATTTTTGCTGATAAAGCTGCGGTCCACCGAGCCAACCACTTAAAAATTCGAATAGCTTCTGCTCAGACTCCGCAATGGGCGCCCTATGAATGGCAAGCAGTGTTGTCGTTTCTGCCGAACTTGCCATCTTCTGATAAAAACATTTAGTGATAGCGCGGATCACCTTCTCGCCGCCGATTAAGTCATAGGCGTTAGATTGACTCGGATCGCGATCATCCTGCGGCGGAGTGTGTTTACTAAAAATCTTTTTAAGCCAGTTCATTGGAATAGTCGTTCACTAAAGTAGAGTGTATTGAGCCGATGGCGCATTATAGCGTGAAACCTAGCGTGAAATTTAGTTGAGCATAATTCGTCTTGCGTGGGCTCAAAAGCGCGGTAGACTGCAAAGCCATCGAACCTAAAATTTCATATCGCAATGACAGACAGATACGCAGTGTTTGGCAATCCAATTAGCCACAGTAAATCGCCGTTCATCCATGGACAATTTGCCGCGCCCACCCAAGAGTCATTAACCTATGAAGCCATTCTTGCTCCGGTCGATGGTTTTGAAGCCTCATTGACGGCGTTTTTCAATGCGGGCGGTAAGGGCGCCAATGTGACCGTGCCTTTTAAGGAGCAAGCTTTTGCGCTGTGTGACAGTATCAGCCCCGAGGCCAAACTCGCTGGTGCAGTCAACACCTTAAGTTTATTGGCCGATGGCACTATTCGCGGTGATAACACCGACGGCTTAGGGCTGGTGGCCGATCTCATCGCTAACTTAGGTAGCTTGCAAGATCAGCGCGTGTTACTCATTGGCGCTGGTGGCGCGGCGCGCGGTTGTATTCTGCCGTTATTAAATGCGCGAATTGCGCAGCTGACCATCAGCAATCGCACCCACACTAAGGCGCAGCTTTTGGTCGATATCTTTACTTCTGTGGATAACGGCGCTTACGCGAGTAAAGTCACCGCCGTAGAAATGAGTGAGCTTGCGGGCGAGTTCGATATCATTATTAATTCAACCTCTGCTAGTCTTGCGGGCGAGTTGCCACCTTTGCCTGCACATATCATCACCACCCAAACCGTTTGTTATGACATGATGTATGGCGCCTCGATCACCGCTTTTAATCAATGGGCAATCTCCCAAGGTGCGGCGAAAGTCATTGATGGGCTAGGTATGTTAGTCGGACAAGCGGCTAAGAGTTTTACCCTATGGCGAGGTATTGAGCCCGACACCCAAGTGGTGTTGACGCTTTTGCGGGACAAACTAATGGCAGAGCCTAAGTAGGAAGCATGAATCAAAGTATTCTTTTCCCCGATCTGCAATATTGGGACGATGCCCAAGGGCAAATCTGTTTTATGGCGCAATCGCAGGGGATGAACATCAAGTGCTATATCAGTGCTGCTAAATTACGTGAGCTGAATGATTTCTCTGAACAGCCGAGCACCGATGAAGCGGCTGCTATGCTGGCATTGTTTGATGCGGTGAGATTTGACGCCGAAGAAATGGCAGAAGACTTAATCGAAGCTGAAGAGTTTGATGAGTTTGGCGCAGTTCGCCTAGGCTAGTTTGATAGCGAGTTTCAGTGGATAGATTTTGCAAAAGGCGGCAGAGACTGAATGAGTCTCTGCCGCCTTTCTTATATAGCGATACTAAGCGACTAACGCTAACCGACTAGATGTTTTGTAACTCAACTAAGTACTCGTTTTTCAGTCTGACATAGTTGTCGGCAGATTCTGGCAAAAAGGCCATTTCGGCAGGCGTTAATGGACGAGCCTGCTTAGCTGGGCTGCCTACATATAAATAGCCGCTCTGTAATACCTTGCTCGGTGGCACTAAAGAACCCGCACCTAAGATCACATCATCTTCTAAAATCGCACCGTCAAGAATAATCGCGCCCATGCCCACTAATACTCGGTTACCGACTTTGCAACCGTGAAGCATCGCCTTGTGACCAATAGTCACATCATCACCAATAATCAGTGGATGACCATCGGGACGAGCAGCTGACTTACGCGTCACATGCAATATGCTACCGTCTTGCACGTTCGAGCGCTTACCAATACGAATATGGTTAACATCACCACGCGCCGCCACCATAGGCCAAATACTGGCATCAGTATCTAACGCAATATCGCCAACAAGCACCGAAGCTTCATCTACATACACATTATTGCCTAATTGAGGATGAATACCTTGGTAAGTTCTGAGTGGCCCTGACATAGAAAAGTCCCTAATTGAGTGGTTTTTTGCATTATAAAGGTTAAAAACTAGCAGGTCAGGTCAAATATCCAACGAACAGTGAGAAAATGACAATTATCTTAAAAATAGGGGTTGCGCACTTTCTCAATCTCCCTATAATGCGCATCCACTGACACGGCAGACAGCGAAAGCAAGCTGACGAGTTAGATTGAATTAAATGGCTTTTAACCGCTTAATTCAATCGCAGCAAGAAGTTGAAAAAACTCCTTGACGCGAAACGGGAAATGCGTAGAATACGCAGCCCTAGCCACCTGGAAGCGTTCGGCGCTCAGTGT
>NZ_MPDG02000046.1:0-206 GCF_001887095.2 Shewanella sp. SACH | reverse complement strand
GGCGAGTGATACCGATGTGGGTGATGTGCTGTCATTGAGCGCGGTGACTAAACCAAGCTGGTTGAGCTTCAATGTTGTCACTGGATTGTTAAGTGGCACGCCCGGCAATGCCGATGTAGGCAGCCATGTCGTGTTACTGCGAGTGACGGACACGGATGGCTTAACGGCTGACCAGTCCTTTAGCATCATCGTGACCAACGTCAATG
>NZ_MPDG02000045.1:0-207 GCF_001887095.2 Shewanella sp. SACH | reverse complement strand
ATTGACCAAGATGGCGACGGCAACACCGTGGCGATCACCAGCATTACCGATGACACCGGCGCCTCCGGCAGCGACTTCATCACCAACGACAACACCCTGATTTTCAAAGGAACTGTCGATTTGGGCGATGACAGCACCTTGGCCGTCACCATCAATGGCGTGGTCTACACCACCGCCAACGGCTTGGTGATTGATGCCAGCGGTAAC
>NZ_MPDG02000044.1:0-208 GCF_001887095.2 Shewanella sp. SACH | reverse complement strand
TTAGTTGCCCGAATAGCTCAGTCGGTAGAGCAGAGGATTGAAAATCCTCGTGTCCCTGGTTCGATTCCGGGTTCGGGCACCATTATTTTGCAGTATAAGTTTAGCCGGCATAGCTCAGTTGGTAGAGCAACTGACTTGTAATCAGTAGGTCCCGAGTTCGACTCTTGGTGCCGGCACCATATAAACAACGAAGCCACTCAATGAGTGG
>NZ_MPDG02000043.1:0-219 GCF_001887095.2 Shewanella sp. SACH | reverse complement strand
ATTGATACCAAGATTGACCAAGATGGCGACGGCAACACCGTGGCGATCACCAGCATTACCGATGACACCGGCGCCTCGGGCAGCGACTTCATCACCAACGACAACACCCTGATTTTCAAAGGAACTGTCGATTTGGGCGATGACAGCACCTTGGCCGTCACCATCAATGGCGTGGTCTACACCACCGCCAACGGCTTGGTGATTGATGCCAGCGGTAAC
>NZ_MPDG02000042.1:0-223 GCF_001887095.2 Shewanella sp. SACH | reverse complement strand
GCAACACCGTGGCGATCACCAGCATTACCGATGACACCGGCGCCTCGGGCAGCGACTTCATCACCAACGACAACACCTTAGTGTTCAACGGCACGGTCGATTTGGGTGACAACAGCACCTTGGCCGTCACCATCAATGGCGTGGTCTACACCACTGCCAACGGCTTGGTGATTGATGCCAGCGGTAACTGGAGCATCGACTTAACCGGCACCACCTTGGCCGA
>NZ_MPDG02000041.1:0-229 GCF_001887095.2 Shewanella sp. SACH | reverse complement strand
TCCCCTAGGGGATTCGAACCCCTGTTACCGCCGTGAAAGGGCGGTGTCCTAGGCCTCTAGACGAAGGGGACCCGGACATATTAATTTGAACGTATTGTTCCCGTTTAACATCTACGGTGTCCTAGGCCTCTCTTCTAAAAAATGAAGGAGATCCGGACTTATGATTTAACTCGTAACCGAGCTTTGTAACACATTCACTTCAGTAGGCTAGGAAGTAAATGCTTTGTTC
>NZ_MPDG02000008.1:0-145598 GCF_001887095.2 Shewanella sp. SACH | reverse complement strand
AGTGTGGGGTCTCCCCATGTGAGAGTAGGTCATCGCCAAGCGCCTAATTATCTCATTGAGATGTAACGAAGCCAGCTGAATAAGCTGGCTTTTTTGCGTCTAGAATTTGTTAATTTCAGCCTAGTTTGTCCTCAATTTATTAGTTTCTCTTCAATTTTCTCTCTACAATTACCTTCTTTCACGCTCCACGACATTAATAATCCGTGCCGCTTGGCTTTTATTTCAGCAGTTATTCTGACAATGCTTCGATTTCGCTACAGCGATCTGAGTTCTAGATCGCGCCTAACTATTGCTATTAGTTAAGCGGTTACTTACCTTATGCTTTAATTTGTTGGGGTAGATAAGGATCTGAGATGAAGTTAGAGATGATTTGTACTGGGGAAGAGGTGTTGGCGGGGCAGATTGTTGATACCAATGCCGCTTGGTTTGCCAGTACTATGATGGAGCATGGTGTCGAGATCCAGCGTCGAGTGACTGTCGGCGATCGCCTCGAGGATTTGATTGCAGTTTTCCAAGAACGTAGCTTACATGCCGATGTTATTCTCGTTAATGGTGGCCTCGGGCCGACGAGTGATGATATGTCAGCTTTAGCGATGGCGAAGGCTAAGGGCGAACCATTGGTTGAGAATGTGGAATGGCGTGAGCGTTTAGAGGAGTGGTTTACTCGTAATAACCGTGAAATGCCTTTAAGTAATCTCAAGCAAGCTATGCTGCCAGCCTCGGCTGTGATGGTTGATAACCCTGTGGGAACCGCCTGTGGCTTTAGAGTTAAGCTTAACCGCGCGTGGTTATTCTTTACACCGGGCGTGCCTTTCGAGCTTAAGCACATGGTTACAGAGCAGTTTGTGCCTTTTATTCGCGATGAGTTTAATCTTGATTCCAAGGTCGCATTAAAGAAATTATTAACGATAGGCCAAGGTGAGTCGGCGTTGGCGGATAAGTTAGAGCCATTAGAGCTGCCAGAAGGCATTACTATTGGTTACCGTTCTTCTATGCCGCATATTGAGATTAAGATTTTTGCCCGTGGCGAGAAGGCGATTGCGGTATTACCTCGGGTCGCTGGGCATATCAAAATGGTGCTGGGCACTGCGGTTGTCGCGGAAGATAAAGCCACACTTGCCGAAGAAATTCATTATAAGTTACTCAACTCCGGCTTGACCTTAAGTGTTGCAGAATCCTGCACTGGCGGCATGATCACCAGTCAGTTAGTTGATTTCCCTGGTAGTTCATCATACTTGCAGCACGGATTAGTGACTTACAGTAATGAATCTAAAGTGCGCGTGTTAGGTGTAAATCCTTCAACCTTAGATGATCATGGCGCTGTCTCCATTGCGACTGTAGAAGAAATGGCAAAGGGGGCAAGGCAAATATTGGACAGTGACTATGCGCTGGCAACCAGTGGTATTGCGGGACCCGATGGTGGCACAGACGAGAAGCCTGTGGGCACTGTGGCGATTGCCTTAGCAACTCGCGGCGGTGTTTATAGCCAGATGATTAAACTGCCACGACGTTCGCGGGATCTGGTGCGTAGTTTAAGTGCTGCGGTGGCTTACGATATGTTAAGACGTGAGCTTTTAGCTGAAGCCGTGATTGTTGATTATCAGTCTATTGGTCGATTCAGTAAGTAACTTTTTATACAAGCTTAATGATTATATAAGCTTAAAGATTATACAAGCTTTAATATTTATCGGTTTACGTCAGTTTAAACCTATTAACAAAAATGCTCCCGAGGGAGCATTTTTTATGGCGGATGATCCACAAAAAATCAGTTATTTAGTGAACTTAAGCACTAATTTGCCAGGGACAACTTGAATGCTTTCGGTCATTTTTGCCATTAGTGCTTGGTTACTGTCCTTAGTATCAAGCACATACACAGGCTGGTTTTCTAAGAATTGTCTTAGATAACCCATCACCTGCGGTGTGGCACTGCTGATCGCTTTTTCAATATCTTTTGGTGTTGACTCCACTTTAACTAATTCGAGCTGGCGCAGATAGACACTGTGCGTTGCGCTGTCATACCAAGGCTTGGCCTCAAAAGTCGTCGTGAGTTTGGCACTCAATGGAAAGATCGGATTCTTAATTGATACTTGAGTTGCAGCACTTACGCTCATAGTGTCAGGTTTTGCACCTAGCCTGACACTGATGTCGTTAATGCGCACTTCTGCGCCAACTAATTGATTGCCTTGTTTAATCTCAAAATGGATCTCTTTACTGAGGTACTGCTCCATTTCGTGCTCGCTGATACTGTACTGCGAGACGCAGCCGCCAAGTAGTACAGTCAGTCCCAAGCAAATCGTGCGGGAAAGTTTTTTCATTAACCAGTGTTTCTCATTCCCGCTGCCACACCTGCAATAGTCAGCATTAGCGCTAGCTGCACATGTTCAGACGCGGGAGTTTCGGTTGTTTCCTTACGTGTCCGCGCTAATAGCTCGGTTTGTAAGAAGTTTAATGGATCGATATACGGATTTCGCAGTTTTACTGACTCGCGATTCCACGGCGTATGCGCCATTAAGCTATCTGATTTTGTCAGTTCAAGCACGACTTTAATGCCCAGATCTAAGCGTTGGCGCAAGGTTTCGCCTAAGTGATGCAAGTCTTTCGGTACTAAACAGGTTTCGTAGTAGCGGGCTAAATTAGGTTCCGCCTTGGCGTAGACCATTTCTAGCATTGAAATGCGAGTGCTGAAGAAGGGCCATTCCCGTTCCATCTCTTGTAATAAGCCCATTTCACCGCGTTCACAGGCGGCTTGTAGCGCTTCACCTGCGCCAAGCCATGCAGGTAACATCAAACGGTTTTGCGACCAAGCAAAAATCCATGGAATAGCTCGTAGGCTTTCAATCCCGCCATCGACACGACGTTTAGCTGGGCGGCTGCCGAGTGGCAGTTTTCCTAATTCCACTTCTGGCGTTGCCGCGCGGAAATAAGCCACAAAATCAGGTTCATCACGCACTATGCCACGGTATGCACCCACGGATTCTTCTGCAATACGTTGCATGCAATCGCGCCATTCTTGTTTAGGCTCTGGCGGTGGTAACAGGGTTGCTTCCAATACGGCAGAGGTATACAAGGCTAAGCTTTGAACCGCGAGTTTTGGCAAGCCAAACTTGAAGCGGATCATTTCGCCTTGCTCAGTGACACGAATACGGCCATCTACCGACCCCGGAGGTTGGGATAGAATCGCTTTGTGTGCAGGACCGCCGCCGCGACCAATGCTGCCGCCGCGGCCATGGAATAGTGTGAGCTTGACGCCCGCTTGTTTACAGACGGCCACTAACTGCTCTTGAGCGTGATACTGAGCCCAAGCCGCCGCCATTACGCCGGCATCTTTAGCAGAGTCAGAGTAGCCAATCATCACTTCTTGCATGCCCTTGGTATAACCACGATACCAGTCGATATCGAGTAAATCGGTAATACAGGCAGCGGCGTTGTTTAAGTCGCTTAGGGTTTCAAACAGCGGCACCACGCGCATTGGGTGCGAACAGCCCGTTTCTTTGAGTAACAGTAAAACCGTTAAGACATCCGATGGCTTACCCGCCATCGAGATCACATAGGATCCGAGTGCCTTAGCCGGATGTTTTGCGATCAAACGACAGGTATTAAGCACTTCGGCCACATCGGCTGACGGCTGCCAGTTACTTGGGATCAGCGGACGACGGTTGCTGAGTTCGCGTAATAGGAAGGCTTGTTTCTCGGTTTCATCCCAATGGTTGAAATCACCCATGCCGAGATAGCGAGTTAATTCGGCGAGCACATCGCTGTGACGGCTGGCGTCTTGGCGAATATCGAGTCTGAGCATGTGAATGCCAAAACAGGCGAGACGACGGAGAATATCAAGCAATAAACCGTTAGCGATTAAGCGCATACCGCAGTCGGTCAAACTCTTATAAAGCATTTCTAACGGCGCTTTGAGATCGCTTTCTTGCCAAATCAGGCTCGACTTATCGACTTCAGGATTGTGGCCTTCGATGCGTGCATTTAAATAATCTATGGTGTCACGCAGTCTTTGACGAATAGATCGCAACACGTGGCGGTATGGCTCGCAGCTATTGTTGGTGTAAGCCTTTAACTCATCATTGGCTTCTTCCATCGACAGCTCGCCAACCAATAGGACTATGTCTTTTAAGAATAATCTGGCGGCGGCATGGCGGTTGCGATCGAGCACCTCTTGGGTGACTTTCGCGGTAACAAAGGGGTTGCCGTCGCGATCGCCGCCCATCCAGCTTGAAAAACGCACTGGCGCGATATCAATCGGTAATTGTTGACCCGTGCGTTGTTGCACTTGGTCGTTAAGCTGTCTTAAGAAGTCTGGCACCGCATGCCAGAGTGACTCTTCGATGGTCGATAATCCCCAGCGGGCTTCATCAACAGGCGTTGGGCGTTCACGGCGGATCTCATTGGTGTGCCAGATTTGCGCGATTAATTGGCGTAGGCGCAGACTGATTTGCTGACGTTCTCTATCCGATAATTGGTCGTTTTCTTGCTCAGTTAAGCAGTCGACAATGGCGGCGTACTTTTGGATCAAGGTGCGACGTGAAATTTCTGTGGGATGCGCTGTCAGCACTAGATCGATATCCAGTGTCTTAAGGCAGTCGAGCATTTTCGTTTGGTCTACACGGCCATTTAACATGCGGCCTAGGAGTTGTTCCACGGGATCAGGCACGCAGACGAGTTCGTCGCAGTTGCGGCTAATGGTATGAAATTGTTCAGATAAATTAGCTAAGTTGAGGAACTGGTTAAATGCCTTTGCAAACGGAACTAATTCTTCGTCTGGCAGGGCGGTGAGTAACTCGAGCATTTGCTCTCTAGCGGCTTGATCGCCCCGGCGTGAATCTTTAGCAAGTTTACGGATCTGTTCAACCTTCTCGAGAAAAGAGTCCCCGAGGTGGGTGCGCATAGTGTCACCGAGGATTTGTCCTAACATACTCACGTTCGATCTTAATGACGCATACATATCGGTCATATTGTCTGCCTTGGTTACAACCATAGTTACTCCGAATAGAAAAACATGAAAATTCCGCATTGCATTTAGCCCGTTAGCACAATACCTATCACTTGGGGCAATGGTCAACAGAAGAACTTATAACTTATACGACTGGCTTATCTAATATGCAACTAATCGCAATGATCGTTGAGGAATATTCAATATAAATGCGAAGCTACGCAATATTTTGTGATGATTAGCGTAAGTGAATATGAAGTGCATCATTTTAGGCTTTGCAGGCATGTATCTTAGCTGTTAATAAAAAGGACTGATTTTGGCGGAAATTAACCCTAGATAACTGAGTTATTAACGAGTTAGCTGAACGGATGATAGGCGGGCGAGATCTGCATTTCAGTAAGAAATATAAAAATAAATTAAAAATATATATTCACATATATTGCATAAGTAGATCTTTGTGGTAGTCTAGCCTGCAGTTGAGATGAGTCACCCCCTGTGACCTGTAGAGTAAATATCATGATTCAGAGCATTAACCTGACAGTGAATAAAATAACAACCAATTACGATTTCCTGCGACGATAATCTTGTCATCATAGATACGCGCAGTTGCGTGTACGCTATTCATCTATTCTTTAAGTTTCTTTGATTCGGTTAATAAGACAACAACACATGAAAAATATCGCCATTATTGGTGCCAGTGGTTACACAGGCGCACAACTGACCGCTTTAATCCATGCAGAAGCAGATCTGACGATTCAGGGTTTGTATGTTTCTGAAAACAGTTTAGATAAAGGTAAGCCTTTAGCGGATTTGTACCCTAGCTATAGCCATATCAGACTAACGCTGTCGCCATTGTCCGATGACGCTAAGGCAAAAATCGTTGCCGAAGCTGATGCCGTGGTGCTCGCGACTGAGCATTCAGTGAGCTTACATTTAGCCGCTTGGTTTTATAGCCAAGGGTTAGCGGTATTCGATTTAAGCGGTGCTTATCGTTTTAGCGATGTGGCGCAATATCCTAAGTGGTATGGCTTTGAGCATGAATATCCTGAAGTTTTAGCCAAAGCTGTGTACGGACTTGCCGAATGGAATGCTAAAGAAATCGCGGCGACTAAGATGATCGCCGTGCCAGGTTGTTATCCAACCGCATCACTTACAGCGTTAAAACCGCTGGCGAGTTTACTGACATCGGCTTATCCGGTGATCAATGCCGTAAGCGGCGTAACGGGTGCGGGCCGTAAGGCGCAGTTACACACCAGTTTTTGTGAAGTAAGCCTGACACCTTATGGCGTATTAGGCCACAGACATCAACCCGAGATCGCCACTCAGCTTGGTCAAGAAGTGATATTTACCCCGCATCTTGGCAACTTTAAGCGTGGCATTTTAGCAACTATTACCGTGCAGCTAAAACCAGGCACTACGACTGCCGATGTGGCAGCGGCCTATAGCGTATATGACCAGGCGCCATTGGTCACTGTGAAGCACAATCAGTTCCCTAAAGTGGACGATGTGGTGCTGACACCTAACTGCCACTTAGGTTGGAAGTTTGATGAGAATAGCGGTTACTTAGTGGTCGCCAGTGCAATCGATAATTTGATGAAAGGTGCTGCCAGCCAAGCGCTGCAATGCATAAAGATTCATTTTAACCTTTAATTGTTCATCCTTATTTAAGAGAGTCGTCAAGATGTCTACAAACAACTCAGTATTAGTTCTTAAAGTTGGTGGCGCGCTGCTGCAGTGTGAAATGGGGATGGCGCGGTTAATGGATACGGCTGCGGCTATGTTAGCCAATGGTCAGCAAGTGTTGATGGTGCATGGCGGTGGCTGTTTGGTGGATGAACAGTTAGCGGCAAACGGTATGGAAACCGTCAAGTTAGAAGGTTTACGTGTGACTCCTCCTGAGCAAATGCCGATTATTGCCGGCGCACTTGCGGGCACTTCGAACAAGATCCTCCAAGGCGCAGCCACTAAAGCTGGGATTGTGAGTGTGGGTATGAGCCTCGCCGATGGCAATACTGTATCGGCAAAGATTAAAGATGAACGTTTAGGCCTAGTAGGTGAAGTGACACCAAAAGATGGCGCTTATCTTAAGTTTATCCTCGCCCAAGGTTGGATGCCGATTTGTAGCTCTATCGCCATGATGGACGATGGCCAAATGCTTAACGTCAATGCTGATCAAGCTGCGACGGCCTTAGCCAAATTAGTGGGCGGCAAATTAGTGCTGCTGTCGGATGTGTCTGGTGTGCTCGATGGTAAAGGCCAACTCATCCATAGTTTAAATGGCAAGCAGATAGCAGACCTTGTTAAACAAGGTGTGATCGAAAAGGGAATGAAGGTCAAAGTTGAAGCTGCGCTCGAAGTTGCACAGTGGATGGGGCAGGCGGTTCAAGTTGCCTCGTGGCGTGATGCAAGCCAATTAATCGCATTAGCAAAAGGTGAAGCCGTAGGAACACAAATCCAACCATAAGTGGAGTAGGTTATGAAGCATTTACTATCGATAAAAGAGTTAACCCAGCAGCAGTTACTCGATCTGATTGCCTTGGCAAAAACGATCAAAGCCAATCCGGCTGAGTATCGCCACGCGCTGGATGGTAAGAGTGTGGTGATGTTATTTGAAAAGCCCTCGCTCAGAACACGCGTTAGCTTTGATATTGGTATTAATAAGCTCGGTGGCCACTGTTTATACCTAGACCAACAAAATGGTGCGCTAGGTCAACGGGAATCGGTTGCTGACTTTGCTGCTAACCTGTCTTGTTGGGCCGATGCGATTGTAGCGAGAACCTATTCGCACACCACCATTGAGCAATTAGCCGAGTGTGGCACAGTGCCCGTGATTAATGCCTTGTCGGATCTTTATCATCCTTGCCAAGCATTAGCCGACTTTTTAACACTGGCCGAGCAGTTTGAGGATGTCAGCAAAGCCAAATTAGCTTATGTTGGTGATGGTAATAATGTCACTAACTCGCTGATGTACTGTGCGGCTATTCTCGGTGCTACCATGACAGTGATCTGCCCAGCGGGTCACTTTCCTGATGGCTACGTAGTGGCAGAAGTGCAAGAGCTTGCTAAGCGATATGGCGGTAAGCTGGTACTGACTTCAGATATCGATGCGATTGAAGGTCACGATGCGATTTATACCGATACTTGGATTTCAATGGGCGATCCAACGCCGCTGGCGGATATCAAAGCGAAGTTTGCACCATACCAAGTAAACAAAGCCTTGATGGCGAAAGCGGGCGCTAACTTCTTTATGCATTGTTTGCCCGCCCACCGTGGTGTAGAAGTAACTGATGAAGTGATGGACGGTGCAGGCTCCTTAATTCTGCAACAAGCCGAAAATCGGATGCATGCCCAAAATGCGGTACTGGTAACCTTATTTAGTTAAATTAACCCTGTTTAGCAGCCTGTTTTCTCCTAGGTGAGAAATGAGTCATAGGAATTTAAGATGTCTATCGAGATAAAAAATACTGGTGTGAAAAAAGTGGTTTTAGCCTATTCAGGTGGTCTAGATACCTCGGCCATTATTCCTTGGTTAAAAGAAAACTACGATAACTGCGAAATCATCGCATTCTGCGCCGACGTTGGCCAAGGCGAAGAAGAGCTGGTTGGCTTGACTGAAAAAGCCTTAGCTTCGGGTGCGTCTGAGTGTCATATCGTCGATCTGAAAGAAGAATTCGTTAAAGAGTATATCTACCCAACGATTGCGAGCGGTGCGATTTACGAAGGCACTTATTTACTTGGTACTTCAATGGCGCGTCCTATCATTGCCAAAGCGCAGGTTGAAGTGGCTCGTAAAGTGGGCGCCGATGCTCTGTGCCACGGTTGTACCGGTAAAGGGAACGATCAAGTACGTTTCGAAGGTTGCTTCGCTGCATTAGCGCCTGATTTAAAAGTGATTGCACCATGGCGTGAATGGACCATGCAGAGCCGTGAAGATCTGCTGGCCTATTTAGCCGAACGTGACATTAAGACGTCAGCGTCAGCGACTAAAATCTATAGCCGTGATGCCAACGCTTTCCATATTTCCCATGAAGGTGGTGAGTTAGAAGATCCATGGAACGAGCCAAGCAAAGGTGTGTGGACTCTGACCGCCGATCCTGAAGATGCACCGAACAAGCCTGAATATGTGTCGCTAGAAGTAGAACATGGCCGTATCACTAAAGTGAATGGTGAAGCCCTAACGCCTTATGCTGCGCTGATGACATTAAACGCGATTGCTGCGCCACACGGTGTGGGTCGTATCGACATCACAGAAAACCGTTTAGTGGGCATGAAGTCTCGTGGCTGTTACGAAACTCCCGGCGGCACTGTGATGTTCGCAGCACTGCGTGCGATTGAAGAGCTTGTACTCGACAAAACTAGCCGTAACTGGCGTGAGCAAGTTGCCGCACAAATGGCGCATTTAGTGTATGACGGCCGTTGGTTCACGCCACTGTGTAAGTCACTGCTGGCAGCATCTGAGTCACTGGCAGAATCAGTTAACGGTGAAGTAGTGGTTAAACTCTACAAAGGCCAAGCAACGGCAGTGAAGAAACGTTCACCTAACAGCTTGTACTCCGAAGCGTTTGCCACCTTTGGTGAAGATCAGGTGTACGATCAAAAACATGCAGAAGGCTTTATCCGCCTGTACTCATTAGCGAGCCGCATCCGCGCACTCAACGCTAATGATGTTAAGTCTAAGTAATAGGTCGTTTAAAAGGGCGCCTAGCGCCCTTTTTTGTTTCTAGGTTTTGATCAAATTTTTTGATTTAGATGAGTCGATTTCAAATCAGCAGTGAGTAAGGGGAGTTAGCATGGCTTTATGGGGTGGAAGGTTTCAGGGCGAAACGAGCGCGCTATTCAAATTATTCAACGATTCGCTACCCGTGGATTATCGCCTGTTCGAACAGGATGTGGTCGGCTCTATCGCTTGGGCTGATGCGATTGCTAGCGTGGGTATTATCACAGCCACTGAATGCAGCGACTTGAAAAAAGCACTCAATGATTTGCTAGTGGAAGTGAATGGCGATCCAGCGATTATTCTCGCGTCGGGCGCTGAAGATATTCACAGTTTCGTCGAGTCGGCCTTGATTGCCAAAGTGGGCGATCTCGGTAAGAAATTGCACACCGGCCGTAGCCGTAACGATCAAGTTGCCACCGATTTAAAGCTTTGGTGTCAATCCGAAGGGGCTGCATTACTCGTGCGCCTTCAAAGCTTACATGCTGAATTGCTGGCGTTGGCTGAACGTGAGTTTGATGCGGTAATGCCTGGTTACACTCACTTGCAGCGCGCCCAGCCTGTGACATTTGGTCACTGGTGTTTAGCTTATGTGGAAATGTATGAGCGTGATATCAGCCGTTTAGCCGATGCATTAACCCGCGCTAACACCTGTCCATTAGGTTCGGGTGCCCTTGCTGGCACAGCCTATAAAATGGATCGACATGCACTGGCTGCCGCGCTGAATTTTGCCGCACCGACGCTCAATAGTTTAGACAGTGTGTCAGATAGAGATCACGTAGTAGAGCTTTGTTCAACGGCATCGATCAGCATGATGCATTTAAGTCGTATGGCCGAAGATTTGATTTTCTTTAACTCGGGCGAAGCGAACTTTATCTCTCTGAGTGATGAAGTGACCTCGGGTTCATCCCTGATGCCGCAGAAGAAAAACCCTGATGCATTAGAGCTTATCCGTGGTAAAACGGGCCGGGTTTATGGCAGTTTAGTGGGTATTCTCACCACCATGAAAGCGCTGCCTTTGGCGTATAACAAAGATATGCAGGAAGATAAAGAAGGCCTGTTTGACGTAGTTGATAGCTGGGCAATTTGCCTCGATATGGCGGCGTTAGTGTTATCGGGTCTGAAAGTTAATCGTCCTAATGCGCTGTTAGCTGCGCAGCAAGGTTATGCCAACTCTACTGAGTTAGCTGATTATCTAGTTTCTAAGGGTATGCCTTTCCGTGAGGCGCACCACGTTGTGGGTGAAGTGGTTGTTGCCGCTATAGCGAAGCAAATTCCGCTGGAGGAATTCTCCTTGGCCGAATTAAAAACCTTTGCCGCCATCATTGAGGATGACGTTTATCCCAACCTCACCATTGAAGCCTGTTTAGCGAAACGCGATGTGCTTGGTGGGACTGCTCTGCCGCAAATTCAGCAGGCGATCGCGGCTAAGAAAGCCCGCTAAGGCAAGTTATTCAAATCAACAAGCCAATAAAAAACGCGACTTTAAGTCGCGTTTTTTATTGGGTCATTATCCGTATAGGCAATGACTTTCTATGTGTTGTTTATTGGAATAGGTCGTCAGTTGGCGCATCGATGAAGATGTTATTCTCATCCTGAGTTTCGCTGATGTATTCCTTCGGCTCAGTGCCCGAAATGAAGTATTCGAACGCGCTGGTATAGTCGGTTTTACGCGTGAGTTTACCCGTTGCTAAATCGATCCGTACCGATACAATGCCTTCTGGTGGAATCGATGTAGTTTCAGGTGTGCCTTGTAAGACACTGTTCATAAACTCGTTCCAACCCGGACCTGCCGTTTTCGCGCCAGCTTCGGCGCCGGTGATCTGATCTTTCTCTGCGCTGGCATTCCATGCAGTTCTGCCCAGTTGTCGACCGTGATCGTCGAAACCGACCCAGAACGTACTGGTGAGCACAGGGCTAAATCCACTGAACCACGTATCGCGAGATTCGTTGGTTGTACCTGTTTTACCCGCAATATCATGGCGTTTAATTAATCTTGCAGCACGCCAAGCCGTACCTTGCCAACCAGTACCGTGACTCCAATCACCGCCACCCCAGATCACGCTCTTTAACGCCTCGGTGATGAGGAATGCCGTTTGCTCTGAAATGATCTGTGGCGCAAAGCGACCCGTTTGCTCGAAACACTGGGCAATAGGTGCACTCGATTCAGCACTAGAGTCTCCATTAACACTGAACGCCATAGGATCGCTCGGTGTAATTGGTTGGCTAAGACTTTGGCTAGGCTTACAGGCCAATGTTGGATTCGCTTTTTCAATCACATTACCGTAGGCATCTTCGACGCGATCGATGTAGAAAGGTTCGAGTAAGAAACCGCCGTTAGCAAACACGTTAAATGCCGTGACCACTTGTAATGGCGTTACTGAAGACGAACCTAATGCAATCGACTCGTTACGCGGTAAGTCATTAGGGTCGAAACCAAATTTAATCAATTCTGCAATGGTGGCATCGAGTCCAACATGGCGCATTGCACGCACAGACATCACGTTGATTGATTGCGCTAAGCCCACACGTAAGCGGGTTGGGCCGCCATAGATATCAGGCGAGTTTTTAGGGCGCCATGCGGTGCCTTGGCTGATATCGGGTTTATTGATCGGTGCATTGTTGATGAGGGTCGCTAAGGTAAAGCCTTTCTCTAATGCGCCAGCATAGATGAAAGGTTTGATATTCGAACCTAATTGGCGTTTTGCTTGAGTGACACGGTTGTATTGGCTTTGGCTAAAGCTATATCCGCCGACTAAAGAACGAATCGCACCATTTTGTGGGTCGAGTGACACAGTCGCGCTGGCAACTTCTGGTACTTGCGATAACTGCAAATATTGGCCGTTATCACGGATCCAAATACGCTCACCAACCTTGAGCATGTCAGAAGCTGACTTAGGTACACTGCCTTGACGCTTATCGGTAATAAATTTACGCGCCCACTTCAAACCATCCCAAGTAATGATTTTTGTCTCGCCCTTGGCGGTCATGACACTGGCTTGTTGATCTGCCACGCTGATGACGGCTGCGGGTTGCAGTTCTTGAATTGAAGCCACCTTAGCAAGTTCAGCCTTGATTTGAGCTTGATCTGGTTTTTCATCTGTCCACAGAACGGCGGCAGGACCACGGTAGCCATGACGCTCATCATAGGCATAAACGTTATTACGTAATGCTTGCTGAGCTTTCAGTTGTATATCCGATGAAATGGTCGTGTAGACGTTGTAGCCATTGGTATAGGCTTCTTCTTCACCGTACTTCTGCACCATATAATCCCGTGCCATTTCTGAAATATACGGGGCATAGAGATCAATTTCGGCGCCGTGGTATTTAGCGACCAGCGGTTCTTGTAGTGCGGCTTGGTATTCAGCTTGGCTGATGTAACCTACTTCATTCATCCGCATGAGGACGACATTACGGCGAGCGACGGCACGAGAAAGTGAGGTCACAGGGTTGAGTGTCGAAGGCGCTTTGGGTAAGCCTGCGATCATACTCATTTCTGAGAGTGTAAGGTCTTTAACATCTTTACCGAAATAAACTTGTGCAGCGGCACCAACACCATAGGCGCGTTGGCCTAAGTAAATGCGGTTCACATAGAGTTCTAAAATCTCGTCTTTGGTGAGTAATTCTTCAATGTGATAGGAGATAAAAATCTCCTTCACTTTACGAATAATGGTTTTATCGCGGGTTAAGAAGAAGTTACGCGCAACCTGCATGGTAATGGTACTGGCACCTTGCTTTTTCTCACCTGTGGTCAACATCACTAATGCGGCGCGAAGTACGCCAACGGGATCTATACCGCCATGCTCGTAAAAACGCGCATCTTCAGTTGCGATAAACGCCTGAAGTAGGGGTTTTGGTACTTCGTCTAACTTCAATGGAATGCGACGTTTCTCACCAAATTGTGAAATAAGTTTGCCGTCACTGCTGTAGATGCGTAAAGGTGTTTGAAGTTGCACATTTTTTAGTGTTGAAACATCCGGCAAATCCGGCAAAACATAAAAGTATGCTGCCACAATGGCGCCTACTCCCAAAAGGGCTAGACTGAATAGTGCTATAACAATACGTTTTAACCACTTCACCAAAATTTATCCTAATGTTCCGTTAAGTGCGACAGTATATAAGGCGTACACCTCTTGGTGAAGTAAAAACGTGAGAAGCTTAAAATAGCGTTTGTAAAATGATGAAACATTCGATACAAGTAAGTATAACAAGTTGATTTTGTGCTAATCTCTTTTACTGAAATATAAATAAAAAAGTGACAATGGATATGCTTTCAAATTTATGGAAGCGTCAGGCTCCGCAGATGGTGGGAATTGACATAGGTTCCCATGAAGTTAAGGCCATTTTGTTGAGCAAGACTGCTGATGGATACAAGATATTGAGTCATGCGGCGGTACCCATTAAAAAGGGGGCCGTTAACGATCATGATATTCGTGATGCTGATGCCGTTGTCGAATGCCTTAGGCAAATAAAACGCAATTTACCTAAATCGGTTAAATATGCGGCGGTTTGTGTTTCAGGCTCTGCTGTGATGACCAAAGTGATCTACATGGATGCTTCGCTGATCGAGGAAGAAATGGAGGCGCAGATAGAAATTGAAGCCGACAACCTTATTCCGTATTCACTCGATGAAGTCAGCATAGATTTTGAAACCCTCAGCGTAAATAGTACAGATCCAACCAAGGTAGATGTGTTGTTGAGCGCATGCCGTACTGACAACATTGATGTCAGAGTCGATGCGCTCGATAGCGTAGAGCTTGAGGCCAAAGTTGTTGATGTCGAGGGTTATGCTTTAGGCCGCGCCGCCGAATTGATTCTGGCACAACTACCCGAAGGGGCGAAACATAAGGCCGTTGCTATGGTTGATATCGGCGCGAATATGACCACTTTCTCTGTAGTTGAAGCGGGTGAGACGACTTTTATTCGCGAGCAAGCCTTCGGTGGTGAGCAATTTACTCAGTCAATTTTATCTTTCTATGGCATGTCCTACGATCAAGCTGAGAAAGCAAAAGTTGAAGGCGACCTACCACGAAATTATATGTTTGAAGTCTTGTCACCTTTCCAAACTCAGCTATTACAACAAATAAAACGTACGCTACAAATCTATTGTACTTCAAGCGGTAAAGATAAAGTCGACTATCTCGTATTATGTGGTGGGACATCTAAATTAGAAGGTATGGCAAACTTACTGACTAATGAATTAGGGGTTCACACTATTATCGCCGATCCATTTCAAGGATGTTTGCACGCCGATGAGTCGGTTAAAAGTATGCTGCAACCTACAATCAGCAAATATATGGTTGCTTGTGGCTTAGCATTGAGGAGTTACGGTCAATGGCGAACATAAACCTACTCCCTTGGCGAGAAGAGGCGAGAGAAAAACAAAAGCGCGATTATATTGGTATTTTAGCTGCGGTATTTTTAGCGTCGGCGATTTTAGTCTATGTGGCAGTATCTCTATTGGACGTTATGACTGATGAGCAAAAAGCGCGTAATAGTTATTTGCAATCTGAGATTGGCCTGCTCGAAACACAAATTTCTGAGATTAAGAAAATTACCGAGCGCAAGAAAGACATCGAGCGCCGCACTGAAATTATTCTCAATTTACAACAATCCCGTAATTTGCCTACTCATGTGTTGGATGAGCTAGTGCGAATAGTGCCCCCTGGAATATACCTTTCTAGCTTAGAGAAAAAGGGCAGTTTGTTACTGATAGAAGGGCGTAGCGAATCAAATAATAACGTTGCTAATATGATGCGTAAGGTAAAAACCTCTGAATGGCTAACCGATCCGAATATGCAATCGATCGTGACCCAAAATGAAGAATTACGGCAATTACAGCGATTCAGTTTAAGAGTCACGATTAAAGGCGCGAATGTGGGTGAGCCTGAGAAAATGACAAAAGGAGCGAGTAAATGAAACTCGATCTAAGTCAGTTTAATGATATCGACTTTGAAAATATTGGTGGTTGGCCTAACCAAGTTAAAAGTTTTTTCGCGGTCCTATTAGCACTTTGTGTTTTTGCTGCGGGTTATTTCTTAGTCGTTTCAGATTCGGTTGATACTTATACCGCAGAGCAAGATAAGGAAGTACAACTCAGAGATGACTTTAAGAATAAGTATCAACTTGCCGCAAATTTAAAACTCTATCGTGAGCAGTTAGCAACGATGGAAGTGCAATTTGCCGAGTTACTGAAGATGCTGCCCTCTGAGAATGAAATGCCTGGTTTGCTAGACGATTTAACCTTCGTAGCGACCGATGCAGGACTTCGAATAAAGAGCTTAGATTGGGAGCCTGAAATTCAGCGGGATTTCTATATTGAGTTTCCCATCAAAATGTCCGTGACGGGCGATTATCATCAGCTAGGTAATATGGTGAGTGGCGTAGCAAAACTGCCACGTATTGTCAGCCTTCATGATTTTACCATTAAGCGCGATGATGCTGGCAACTTAGCAATGGACATTTTAGCCAAGACCTATCGCTTTAAAGAGGGGGCTGAATTACCGCCAGAAAAGCCTGCTAAGAAGGGGAAGAAATAATGAAATTCTTACCTCTATTAGCTTTGAGCCTTTTTTTAATGGGTTGTGTTGGCGATCGCAGTGATTTAGAGCTATTTGTTACTACAACCAAAGCTCAACACGTTGCTCATATTCCACCTTTAAAAGAACCGCCGAGATTTGAGCACTTTGCCTATCAAGCTGAGTTAATGCGTAGTCCCTTTGTTCCTCCTTCACGTGAATTAACGGAAGAGGTTGTTGATACCAGCAAAGATTGTTTACAACCGGATTTAAAGCGTCGAAAAGGGCGGTTAGAAACATATCCTTTAGATAATTTAAAAATGCGCGGCACCTTAAGTGAAGCTGATACGACTTGGGCGTTAGTCGAGACAAATGACGGTAGTGTGTATCGGATGGGAGCTGGTGAGTATTTAGGTCTGTTTAATGGACGCATTTCTAAAGTTACTTCACAAAATGTTGAAGTAGTAGAATTAATTCCAGATGGTTCTGGTTGTTGGTCTGAAAGGACAAGCAATTTAGAACTTTCTGGAGAATAACGAGCGAAGGATGAGGAAATAATGAAATCTTCTGCCGCGATAAAAGTCCCGTTAATTTCTTCAGGCTTAATCAAGTCTGTTATAGGGATCGCACTGGTATTTGGAATTTTGCCATCGAGTTTTGCGGCAAATCGATTAATGGATGTTAAATACCATGCTTTGATTGACCATCAATTGGAGCTAGAGCTGGTCTTTGAAGATGCGGTCACTCCGCCTGCAATAGACTCAAATGCCTCGCCCGCAGAGCTAGTGCTGACCTTCGATAATAGTATCTCAGGTTTATCTAAGGATCGTTTACCTATTAACCAGGTCGGGGTGACAGACATCACCACTGAGCAACAAGATACTCACCTTAAAGTCATCTTAGGTATGTCCAAAGTGAAACCTTACCAAGGTTCTGTCATGGGCAATTCATATCGACTCACAATTAACGATGAGGTGGCGGGCACTCAAGCCCAAGCTGAAAACCCTTTCGTTAATAGTATTAAAAATATCGATTTCCGTCGTAATGATAATGGTGGCGGTGAATTATTAGTCTATCTAAATAATCGCTCGGTTGCGGCTAATGTCGAGCAAGTGGGCGCTAAGCTCGAAGTGAAGTTATATAACACAGATATTAATAACGATCTTCTGTATGTTATGGATGTGAAAGACTTCTCCACACCGGTAAAAAGTTTCGAGACCTTTAAAGAAGACTTAACAACGCGCATATTAGTTGATATCGCTGGCGAGTATGAATTCACTTACAAACAAGAAGATAACCTCTTTAGACTCTCAATGAATAAAGTCGAGAGGGCCGCCGCCAAGAAAGATGTTAAAAAGTACAATGGTCGAACTTTATCGCTTAACTTCCAAAATATCCCAGTGCGTACTGTGTTGCAGATCATCGCCGACTATAACAACTTTAACTTAGTCACCAGCGATACTGTGGAAGGCAATATCACCTTAAGATTGGACGATGTGCCTTGGGATCAAGCTTTAGAGTTAATTTTGCAAACCAAAGGATTAGATAAGCGTATCGAAGGCAACATCTTAATGGTGGCGCCGAGCGAAGAACTGGCAATTCGTGAAAGCCAGAACCTCAAAAACAAACAAGAGGTTAAAGAGTTAGCACCGCTCTATTCTGAGTACTTGCAAATTAATTATGCTAAAGCAGTCGATATTGCTGAGTTATTGAAAAGCGCGGATTCAAGCTTACTTTCACCACGCGGTTCAGTCGCGGTCGATGAACGTACTAACACAGTGTTAGTGAAAGATACGGCTGAAACGATTGAGAACATTCACCGTTTAGTCGAAGTGCTTGATATCCCCATCCGCCAAGTGTTGATCGAGTCACGCATGGTGACAGTGAAAGATGATGTCTCCGAAGACTTAGGTATTCGTTGGGGCGTCACAGATCAGCAGGGTAGCAAGGGAACCTCTGGCACATTAGAAGGTGCACAGAGTATTGCCAATGGGATTATTCCCACTCCCGATCAGCGTTTGAACGTTAACTTACCCGCGGCAGCCACCAATCCAGCGAGTATTGCCTTTCATGTCGCTAAATTGGCGGACGGTACCATTCTTGATTTGGAATTAAGTGCGTTAGAGCAAGAAAACAAAGGTGAGATCATCGCTAGCCCTCGTATCACCACCTCTAACCAAAAGGCGGCTTATATTGAGCAAGGTGTCGAGATCCCTTATGTGCAGTCGACTTCGAGTGGTGCAACGTCAGTCACGTTTAAGAAGGCGGTGTTGTCTCTACGGGTTACACCCCAAATTACGCCTGATAACCGAGTCATTTTAGATTTAGAAATCACTCAAGATTCTCAGGGTAAAACCGTTGATACTCCAACGGGTCCCGCAGTTGCCATCGATACTCAACGTATCGGCACCCAAGTGCTCGTTAATAACGGTGAAACTATAGTGCTTGGCGGTATTTATCAGCAAAATCTGATCAGCCGTGTGAGTAAAGTACCAATTCTAGGTGACATTCCTCTGGTCGGTTTCCTGTTTAGGAACACAACAGACAAAAATGAGCGTCAAGAGCTACTTATTTTCGTTACCCCAAAAATAGTCGGTGAGAAGATCTAAGCACTTGCTATGTATCGACTAAAGCCAGCAGTGATTGCTGGCTTTATTATTACAGTTATACAATTCTTTGCATAAATAGCGCACATGGCTTGCCATAGTAGACCCTAAGCTGAGATAATCCTCGGTCAAGTCTCATAAGAGCAAGGTAACATATAGGTCGGCTTGATTTTGAGTCGATATAGGCATACTTTTCAATAAGATTCAGACGTACAAGAAATGGCTGAAAAACGTAATATTTTTCTGGTAGGCCCTATGGGCGCAGGTAAAAGCACAATTGGTCGCCATCTGGCGCAAATGCTGCATTTAGAATTCCACGATTCAGATCAAGAGATTGAGCAACGCACAGGCGCTGATATTGCTTGGGTGTTTGACGTCGAAGGTGAAGAAGGCTTCCGTCGTCGTGAAGCTCAGGTTATTGCTGATTTGTCTGAAAAACAAGGTATTGTCCTTGCCACCGGTGGTGGTTCAGTACAAAGCAAAGATATCCGTAATCATCTGTCTGCTCGTGGCATTGTGGTTTATCTGGAAACCACTATCGACAAACAGGTCGCTCGTACTCAAAGAGACAAGCGACGCCCATTATTGCAAGTGGATGATCCTCGAGAAGTGTTGGAGAATCTTGCAGAGATCCGTAATCCATTGTACGAAGAAATTGCCGATGTGATTGTCAAAACCGATGATCAAAGCGCAAAGATTGTCGCCAATCAGATCATTGAGCAATTAGGTTTTTAGGCAGAATTTATGAAGCAAATTCAGGTTGATTTAGGTGTACGTAGTTATCCCATTTACATTGGCCAGAATTTGATGAGTGATGGCGAGACCTTGTCTCGCTACCTGCTTAAAAAACGTATTCTTATCGTCACCAATGAAACTGTCGCGCCTTTGTATCTTAAACAGATACAAGAGACGATGGCTTCGTTTGGTGAGGTAGAGAGTGTTATCCTCCCCGATGGCGAACAATTCAAAGACTTAGCGCATCTAGATACAATTTTTACTGCATTGCTGCAGCAAAACTATGGTCGAGATTCTGTGCTGGTGGCTTTGGGTGGCGGCGTAATTGGTGATATGACGGGCTTTGCCGCGGCATGTTATCAACGTGGGATCGATTTTATTCAAATTCCGACAACCCTATTGTCGCAGGTGGATTCTTCCGTCGGCGGTAAAACGGCTGTTAACCATCCTCTTGGTAAAAACATGATTGGGGCCTTTTATCAGCCACAAATCGTGCTTATCGATACTTTATGTTTACATACGCTTCCAGCGCGCGAGTTTGCGGCGGGAATGGCGGAAGTCATCAAGTATGGCATCATGTGGGATGCTGATTTTTTTCAATGGCTTGAAGATAATGTAACGGCACTAAAAACCTTAGATGCCCAAGCATTGGTTTATGCTATCTCCCGTTGCTGTGAGATTAAGGCCGATGTGGTTAGCCAAGACGAAACTGAGCAGGGTGTACGTGCTTTATTGAATCTAGGTCATACCTTTGGTCATGCGATTGAAGCCGAAATGGGCTACGGTAATTGGTTGCATGGTGAAGCCGTGTCAGCTGGCACAGTCCTTGCTGCTCAAACAGCTAAGGCACTGGGGCTTATCGATGAGTCAATAGTTTGTCGTATCATACAGTTACTACAAGCTTTTGATCTTCCAGTGAGTGCGCCGGAATCTATGGATTTCGACAGTTTCATTCAACATATGCGACGCGATAAAAAAGTTTTAGGCGGTCAGATTCGACTGGTGCTCCCAACGGCAATAGGCCGCGCGGATGTGTTTAGTCAAGTCACAGAATCTACCCTTGAACAGGTTATTCGCTGCGCATAAAAACTGTGTGGTGGGCGAGTGACGTTTCAAGGTTCTGTCTTGCTTCCTTCTCAGGAAGCCCTCATACAAAGAATGCATCATGTTGCCAGTTATAGCGATCAGCTACTGGTGCTTTCTGGTGTCAGCGGTTCAGGCAAAACCACCTTAGTGACCGGATTAGCGACCGATTTTGACGAGTCAAATGCGGCATTTGTGATTTGTCCTATGCATGCCGATAACGCTGAGATCCGCCGTAAAATTCTGGTCCAGTTAATTTCATCCCCTATTTTTGACGACGATATTCCCCTTGCCGATACCCTGTTGCGGCTTGCGAGCACGCAAACTAAACCCTTACATATCATTATCGATGATGCGCATTTATTGCCTAAGGCATTATGGGCTGAGTGCATTATTCTCAATCAAATTCAGTGTGCGGGTAAGAATATCGCTGTCACACTCACGGTTCCACCGGCATTTTTAGCAGACCTATTGCCACAATTACCGGAGCAACTACGGCGGCAAATATTGCCTATCAGTATTGAGCCGTTAACCATGCCTGAGCGTGAGGCCTTGTATCAAACGCTACTGAGATACAGCGAACAAAATCCTTTTACGCCAAGGGAAATTGTGCGCAGTCAGCTTGAGAAGCAAACCGGTACGCCGCAGGAAGTGGTTAATTTATTAGATAAAGCCTTGCATAGCGCGCCTGAGAAGACATCTTCCTTGGTGAAATATAAAGCTGTGATGGTGACTGCAGTGAGTATGTTACTCGCCTTAGGTATTTGGTTTGGCGTTACTCAGCCTTTTTCTGAGGAGCAAGCCTTAGAGGCTGCGACTTATCCTGCGATAGATTCACCCGCCTTTTTGTCCTACGGGCAAAAAGTCTTAACGCCGTATTTTACGCTGCGCGCTGAGCAACTGAAGCTCGCCGCGGAGACTGCGAAAGTTATTGAAATAGAGACGGCAGAAGAAGCCAAAACTGAACAAGCCGTCGATCCCTTAAGTGAATTCCACGGTGAAGCGCCACATCCCATGCCTGACGATGCTGCCTTAGTGAGTGTGGGTGAAGTGAGTAGCAAGTCTTTTGGTGAGGATAAGCCGCCTGAGGATACTGAACCACAAGCTAAAGCGGCTCAGACTCAACCCGCAACCATTGATGCTGCAAAGGCCGATAAGCCGGTAGCTAAAGCGGGCTTGGATACGCAAAAGCCGCTCAAAGGTTACACAATACAGATTGCCAGTGTTGCTCAGTTGGATACCCTGCGTGCAACATTAAAGAGTATTGAGCATCTTGAGGGCGTTCGCGTTGCACAACATAAGCAGCGTTGGGTTGTCCTCGTTGGCAACTACGGTAGTAGCAAGTCAGCTTCGAATGCGGCGGCACAATTGGTTAAAGAGTATCGTTTCGAGCAGCCTTGGGTAAGAAAGTGGGCGGATTTAAAAGATTATCAACTAGAAGAAAGTCTGCCAAATCGTGAAATTTCAGAATAAACAGAGTACAATCATGGCCTTTATTTTTGTCGGCATTCATCAAGTTAAATGATAAAAAAACACAGAGCCTTCCTTAAGTGGGCTGGCGGTAAATTTAAATTGGTGGATGATTTGGCCAGTTATTTACCCACAGGAGACCGTTTGGTCGAGCCATTCGTGGGTGCAGGATCCGTTTTCTTAAATACGGATTATCCTAGCTACCTGCTCTGTGACATTAATCAGGACTTGATTGAGTTATACCAGATTGTGAAGCATCAACCAGAAGCTTACATTGCCGCGGCTAAGGCAATGTTTGTTGATGAGATGAATCAAAAAGACGCTTACTATCAGGTGCGGACCGACTTTAATAAATGTCGCGACCCTTTCCAACGTTCCGTGTATTTCCTCTATCTAAACCGTCATGGTTTTAATGGCTTATGCCGTTATAACCGTAAAGGCGGCTTCAATGTGCCCTTTGGTTCCTATAAAAAGCCGTATTTCCCCGAAAAGGAAATTTGGGCCTTTTCTGAAAAAGCGCAACGTGCCGAGTTTAAATGCATAGGCTACGAAAAAGCCTTTGAGCAGACACGTAGCGGCGATGTGGTTTACTGCGATCCTCCTTATGCGCCATTATCTACCACATCCAGTTTCACTACGTATGTCGGTGCGGGCTTTAGTCTAGACGACCAAGCGCTGCTGGCCCGTCATTCGCGCCATACAGCACTAGAACGTGGTATTCCAGTGTTGATCAGTAATCACGATATTCCATTGACTCGCGAGTTATACCGCGGCGCTCACTTAGCGAAAATCCAAGTGCAACGTAACATTAGCCAAAATGGCAGTGGTCGTAACAAAGTGGATGAGTTGATGGCGTTATATGATGAAAATTACGATCCAAAGGATGACTAGGTTTGACATAGCCTACGTTCAGCTAAGCACTTGTCCTACGAGAAACATCAGGCTTGCCACTAAGATGACTGCCAACACGATTCCCATTGCGATATAAGGTAATGGCGAGCTAGTTTGGAAATCTTTTTTTCGATTGTCGTCAGTTTGTACCCCGAAAAAGGCGGCGACTGTGCTGTGGAATACTTGCCAGATACGGCTAAGCATTAATAGGCGAGATGCGACGTAGTGGGTTTGAGATCATCCATAGGTTTATCTTGATGACCGTGTAATAGCTCAAGCAGATCGACAAAGTGGAACTGACTAGAACGGTTTTTACCTGTGAGCCACGTTTTCCAGCTTAGGGTTTGCGCTTGATCGGCGCAGCGATTATTAGGATGACTACTAGGTAAAGCACTATTGTAACGGGTGTCACTGCTACAAGCGCAAGAAGCTGTTTCGGTATTTTCCGTCAGTTTTTCAACGCCAAAGGCTAACGTGGCCACGACAACTGCAGTGAATGCCAACATCATAGATGACTTAAATGTCACCGACCTAACATAGTGTGAAAACAAACTAAACCGCCCCTTCATAACGCTTCCTTTGAAATGAACCAGCATTGCGCCTCGAGTATAACAAACTCGCCTAGTTTATGAACAAAAATTTATCAATTGCCGCCAAAATGCGCGTAAATGTTAGCAAATTTCATCTTATCTAGACCCCTATCGACTACGATAGTTGCAGAATGTGTTGCTTTGCTGACAGCTGCATCGCGTATCAATTGCCAGAAATGTGGCTTTAGCTATAGAGGCTTAGCTTGGCTCAGGGTAAAATAAGGCACTTTTTATCCAAATAGCAGCGAGTGTTTTATGCGTCCATTCTTGATTGCTCCATCGATTTTATCTGCCGATTTTGCCCGTTTGGGCGATGATGTAAAAGCCGTGTTAGATGCGGGGACCGACGTAGTGCATTTTGATGTGATGGATAATCACTATGTTCCTAACTTAACAATTGGCCCTATGGTGTGCCAAGCGCTGCGTAACTACGGTATTACCGCCGATATTGATGTGCATTTGATGGTCAAGCCAGTTGACCGCATCGTGCCTGATTTTGCTAAAGCGGGCGCGTCTATTATTACTTTCCATCCAGAAGCTTCAGAACACGTCGATCGCACTCTTCAGCTCATCAAAGAGTGCGGTTGTAAGGCGGGTCTCGTGTTTAATCCTGCGACACCACTGCATTATCTTGACCATGTGATGGATAAACTCGACGTGATCCTATTGATGTCAGTGAATCCTGGTTTTGGTGGTCAATCCTTTATCCCATCGACCTTAGATAAGCTGCGTCAAGTGCGTGCGCGTATCGATGCCAGTGGTTTTGATATTCGCTTAGAAGTGGATGGCGGCGTTAAGGTTGACAATATTGCCGAAATCGCGGCCGCCGGTGCCGACATGTTTGTTGCGGGTTCTGCCATTTTCGGCAAGCCAGATTACAAAACCGTTGTTGATGAGATGCGTGCCGAACTTGCTAAAGTTGGGGCATAGGTATGTGGGATAAGATTAAAGCGATTGCGTTTGATCTTGATGGCACGCTGATCGACAGTGTGCCTGACCTAACCGTTGCCACGCAGGAAGCCTTAGCCGAGCTAGGGTTAAAGAGCTGCTCTGAGGCCCAAGTGCGTACTTGGGTCGGTAACGGCGCAGAGATGTTGATGCGCCGCGCCATGACCCATGCCTTGGGATCGGATGTTGAGCAAACCGCGCTTGATGCGGCCATGCCGATTTTTATGCATCACTATCAAGAGAATCTTGAGAAGCACAGTGCGCTGTATAGCGACGTGCATCAAGTACTGCAAACCTTATTCGATGCAGGTTTTAAGCTCGCCGTTGTCACTAATAAACCCTATCGTTTTACCTTGCCATTACTCAATGCCTTTGGGATTAATGACTTTTTCAGCTTAGTGTTAGGTGGTGACACTCTCGCTAAGATGAAGCCCGATCCTTTGCCGCTACAGCACTTATTACATGAGTGGCAATTGGATAAAGAGGCGTTATTGATGGTCGGCGACTCTAAAAACGACATTTTAGCGGCGAAAGCGGCTGGGATAGCGTCAATCGGCTTGACCTACGGCTACAACTACGGTGAAGATATTGGGCTCAGTGGCCCAGATGCCGTATGTGAGCAATTTAGTGAGATTTTGAATTGGGTAAAACCTACCAAGTAATAGATGTTTACCCGTTCTTTAGTCGATTTTTTATAGTCTTTTTATATATAGATAGTGGAGCAATGACGTAATGACCAAACCCATAGTACTCAGCGGTGCACAGCCGTCCGGCGAATTAACCATAGGTAACTACATGGGTGCATTGCGTCAATGGGTTGCGATGCAAGATAGCCACGACTGTCTCTATTGTGTGGTCGATTTGCATGCCATTACCGTGCGTCAAGATCCTAAAGCGTTGCGCGAAGCTTGTTTAGACACCTTAGCCCTGTATTTGGCCTGTGGCGTCGATCCTAAAAAGAGCACAGTGTTTATCCAGTCACAGGTACCACAACATACGCAATTAGGTTGGGCATTAAACTGCTACACCCAAATGGGCGAGTTGAGCCGCATGACGCAGTTTAAAGATAAGTCACAAAAGCATGCTAACAACATCAACGTAGGTCTGTTTGGTTACCCAGTGCTGATGGCGGCGGATATTCTGATTTATCAAGCGAACGAAATCCCAGTTGGTCAAGATCAGAAGCAACATCTTGAGTTAACTCGTGATATCGCGACTCGCTTCAACAATGCCTACGGTGATACTTTCACCATTCCTGAGCCATTTATTCCTGAACATGGCGCGAAAGTGATGTCGTTGCAGGAGCCGCTGAAGAAGATGTCTAAGTCAGACGAGAACCGTAACAACGTCATCGGCCTGCTAGAAGATCCAAAAGCCGTGCTGAAGAAGCTGAAAAAAGCTATGACAGACAGTGATGAGCCGCCAGTCGTGCGTTTCGATATGGAGAATAAGCCAGGCGTTTCTAACCTGCTGAGTCTCATGTCGGGTGTGACGGGGCAAAGCATTGCAAGCCTAGAAGCCGAGTTTGAAGGCAAGATGTATGGCCATTTGAAAGGTGCAGCAGGCGAAGCGGTTGTGAGCATGTTAGAGCCGCTGCAAGAGCGTTACCGCGCGATTCGTGCCGACCGTGCTTACTTAGACCAAGTGATGAAAGCTGGCGCTGAAAGTGCGCAGGCGCGCGCCGAAGTGACATTGAAAAAAGTGTACGAGAAGATTGGTTTATTAGTGTAATCAATCGATATCGATAAATTAAGCCGACGTCAGCGTCGGCTTTTTTGTGTCTGTCCATTCACCTTAGGCCTGTGACTTTAGCCAAGAGGAGAAGGCAGCAATCGCAGGTTCTGATAAACGGCGTTGCTTACAAAAGAAAGTAAATTCAAATCCGGTATGCACATCGGGAAGATTCAAAGCGACTAAACGCCCTGTGGTGATATCGCCAGCGACCATAAAGTCCGGCGCTAGGGCTAAGCCTTGGCCTGCAATCGCCGCCTCAATCGCCATCACAATATGACTAAACACATGCTGCTGTTCGTTATCGAGTGGGATCTGGTGTGCCGATGACCACTTATGCCAGTCGAGTCCGAGTGGGCCTTCATCGACAACCAGCAGGGCTTGTTGCTGGAAATTGCTCAGGCTAATGTCGCGCCATTTAAGGTAGAAATTTGGGCTGCACACTGGGATTAACCGTTCTTTATGCAGTAACTGTTGCCAGTATCCGCGTTGATTCAGTTTACCTGCGATAAAGATATCCGCCGTGCTAGTGCTGAGATCAGGATCTTGGGTGATCATTTCGAGGCGGATTTTCACGCTCGGATATTGGCGGCGAAAATCGGTGAGTCTGGGGATCAACCATTTCACCGAGAAGGAACTGTAAACAGCTAAGCACAGCTGCTGATTGGGCGTGTCGCGAACCTTCAAATTAAGATCACTTAACTCGTTGAATATCCGCTCTAACTCTAGAAATAGTCCGTGTCCTTTTGGGGTTAACTGCAGTTTACGCCCCTGACGGTCGAACAGTTGCTCGCCAAAATACTCTTCTAATACTCGCACTTGGTGAGAAACCGCACTTTGGGTGATGCACAGTTCATCGGCCGCCTTAGAAAAATGCTGTTGTCTGGCGGCGGCTTCGAACACTTGCAGAGCGCGTAATGGTGGGAGCTTTCTCATTATTTTCAATATCTAAAGGCTTTAGTATGAATCTAATTCATCTAGCATGAGAAAGCATCATTTCAGCTTAAGTTTTGCGAGGATTATCATGCCGCCATTGAGATTTATGGATGTTAAAAAATGCAACGCCCAGTTGTTATCGGTTTGATTTTATTGATAGTAGGTAATCTATTCAGTGCCTTCTATGATGTGTCGATCAAGTGGTTGCCGGACGATGCAAATGCCTCGACTTTCCTCCTTGTCAGGCAAATTTCCTCAGTCTTTATGCTGTTGCCAGTGTGGTTGTATTCACAGCGGCCAATGACAACACATATTTCAGTTCACCTTTGGCGTGCCAACATAGGCTCAGTTGGCGCGCTTTTTTTAATTATTGGCTTGATGGCATTGCCACTCGCGACGGTTAGCTCATTGTTTTACTCGGCGCCTTTGATGATCATCTTGATGGGGTATTTTTTCCTGAGAGAGCGGATCACTGCTGCCCAGACCATCTGCACAGGCTTAGGTTTTGTCGGTATTTTGATTATCCTGCGACCGAGTGAAATGAACTGGTATGGCATTGCTGTGCTATTTTCTGCTTTTACCTTTGCAGTGAATCAGTTAGCGCTGAAAAAAGTGCCCCATGCTGAACATCCCGTATTAACGCTGATGTTGTATAACTTGCTGGGTATTCCGGCGACGTTAGTGATTGCGGCGTTTCAGGGAATTGAAGGTTTGAGTTGGGAGCTGGTGGGCGTGGCATTGCTGAGCAACGTATTCTTACTTGTATATCACTGGTTCTGCGTGCTGGCGTACCGTAAAGCACAGGCGAGCGATATCGCGATTGCGGAATATAGTGGCTTGTTATTTATTGTCTTTTTAGGCTGGTTGTTGTTCGATGAATGGTTGGATAATTTAAGCTGGCTTGGCGCCGCTTTGATTGTGTTGCCTTCGTTGTTTTTACCTTGGTTAGGGTCGTTGTTATCAAAATCGACACCTAAGATAGCGGATACGCTAGCGGGGAAATAATGGTGAGCGTTTAAGCCTAAGTGTACGAGTTGACTCGCGACTTAGGCTTCACTTCCACTACGCTCAAATTACAACCTGCTCAAATTGTAAAATCACTCTGTATATTCAAATACTCTTACCACTTTACGCACGCCTGCAGTATTGCGCGCGATATCAACGGCTAAGTCTGCTTGCGAGCGATGGATAACGCCAAGCAAGAAGACCTCACCATTTTCAGTGATGACTTTAATGCGAGTCATATCCAAATCTTTCTCGTTTAGCATGCGGCCCTTCACTTTGGTGGTGATCCAAGTGTCGTTGCTGCGTGTGGTGAAAGACGTTGGGTTGCCAATGCGGATCTGATTGTGGATCTTGCCGCCTAGCTTAAGATCTTGTACGACCTTGATGGCTTTATCCCTTAACGTAGAGTTAGGGGCTTGGCCTATCATAAGCACATTGCCATTGACGGACACACCAGTGATATTAGTTTGTTTTTTAAGATCTTCTTGCTCTAGTAGCGCACTAGTGATCCTAAAATCGGTATTAGTATCATCAATCTGTGTCTTAACAGTACGCTCATCGTTGGCCATCATAGCGCCACTCACTGCGCCCACCATAACGGCACCGGCGCAGCCTTGTAGCAGCAAGCAAACCATTAACAGCGGGGCAGCGTGTCTCATTGCTGCTCGTCCTGCGGGAAGAGTGTGCGGTCAATGTTGTCACACAGGCAGTGGATCACCAGTAAGTGCACTTCTTGGATACGTGCGGTGACGTTTGAAGGCACGCGGATTTCCACATCGCCCACGCTCAACAGGCCTGCCATAGCGCCGCCATCTTTACCCGTTAGTGCAACGATCGTCATGTCGCGGCTTAATGCGGCTTCCATGGCTTTAATCACGTTACCTGAGTTACCACTGGTTGAGATTGCCAGCAGAATGTCGCCCGGTTGACCTAAGGCAAAAATCTGTTTTGAGAAAATCTCATCATAGCTATAGTCGTTGGCGATAGCTGTGATGGTTGAAGTGTCAGTAGACAGGGCGATGGCCGGTAAGGGTGGACGTTCAATCTCGTAGCGGTTTAGCAGTTCGGCTGAGAAATGTTGTGCATCGCCAGCACTGCCGCCGTTACCGCAAGCAAGGATTTTATTGCCACCCAAAAGACAGTGCACCATCATCTCGGCCGCTTTGGCGATTGATTCTGGCAGTGCTTCGGCTGCATCGATTTTTGTCTGGATAGATTCAGTAAAGCTGTCTTTAATGCGTTCTAACATGGATAAATCCTTTCAGGATAAAGTGTTGCTATCATGCCATATTTCCACAAGCGTGTTGAGGCACAGACGTTAAAAATAATTTGTGTCGCTACTCTCGCACTATTGGCGCTTAAAAGGCATCGACGAGCCAATGAATTTGATCGGCTTCCATGGCGATGACATCGAAACGACAGTGCACATCGAGTCTATTGAGTTGCAAATAGTGGTTGGCCGCTTTGCGAATTCGCGTGATTTGCGCCGCGCTTAAAGCCTGTAATGCGCCGCCATATTGGGTTGCCGAGCGATACTTCACTTCAACAAATACCCAATGGCTTTTATGGCGCATGATCAAATCAATTTCCCCAAACGGATAGCGGACATTACGTTCGACAAAAGTTAACCCTTGCTGTTCAAGGTAACGTTGTGCGTGCGCTTCTGCCTGCTGTCCGAGTGTCATAGCTGGCGGAAGCTGCCTCTTTGGTAACGTCCCCAGCTTAATTGGCGGTTTACTATGCCATCTGGACTAACCGATAAAGCGCCGCTGCGGCCATTGAATTGGTAACCCGTAAATGAGCGCATTTGTGCTAAACGGCCGATCAAGTCCATCGCATCATAACCCATAACAAACAAACGTTTCTGACTGTTATTCCAGCCCGAAAATAACGTGTTAACCATTAGGTTTTCTTCGCCGTTTTGCATCAGCCAAGGGGCATCACTGAGGGTGAGGTTATTTAAATCCTGCGCCGTTTGTGTGCTTTCGTTCTCAACTCGGCTGCGGCTTGAGGTATACAAGGGCACAGGTTGAGTGAACACGCTGAAGTTAACATCGATAAAGGCCTTGAGCAGAGTCAGATCCTGCGGCGTTGAAATCATATAAATGGCATCAATATCTTGGCGTGAGCGGAAGTCAGCCTGCACTGAGTTACCCAGCAGCTCCTTGATGCGTGCGATACGGGCTTGGCTATCACGAACGCCAAGGGCATCTTGCACTGTGGTTTTCATTTGGTCGCCGCCATCGTAGTAATAGACTTCGACGACGTTATCGCTCTTCTTTTTCCACGCTTGAATAAAGCTCTCGGCCATACGTTTGCCAAGGGCATCATTGCTGGCGAGCAGCAATGGCATAGTGACGCCATCTTGATATAAATGCTCGGCGGCATCGGCTGCTTCTTGGGCTGGCGATAGCGCAAAGTAGAATTTGTTTGGATCGGGGGTGAACTTATCAACTTGATTCAAAAAGAGTTGTGGTACAGGCGCAGCAGGAGCCGCTGCAACCGTATTGGCCGTTTTGTCTGGGTTGGCAGCATTGGCCACCGCATTAGTGGCGGCAGTATTTGCCGCATTCATCACTTGTAGTTGTTCGATTTCAGTCGGCAGTAATGGGCCAATAATAAACTCGGCTCCCGCCATCAGCGCCTGTTGATAGGCACTCGCCGCATCGTTGGCCGTATCGTAAAAATTCACTGCGACTTTATCGTTTTGCTTCGCCATATAGCTGGCTAATATGCCTTGGCGAATCGCATTGGCGGCGTTCGCTCTTGGGCCCGTCAGCGGCAATAGTACGGCAATATTTTTCGGTGTAAAAGGCTTAGCGTTGAGGGCTCTGTCTAAATCGGCAGGCAACTTTGCCGCAGCTGGGTGATAAGGATTTTGTTTCTGCCATTCACCTAAGTAGCGCACTAACTGGGTGGGATCGACGGCATAATGCTTAGCGATATAAGCCAGTTGTAACCAGCCTGCAAACACTGGACTTTTAGCATCTTGGGTAAACGTCTTTATGGTTTGTTCGTGCATCGGCTGCAGCACTTGCCAAATGGTGTTATTCACTTCGTTGGCTTGGGTGGGTGGCAAGTAAGTTGTCAGTAAACTCAACTCGCGTACTTGTTCAATTGGCTGTTTATTCAATTGATATAAATGCGCTTTGAACTGGTGATAGGCCGTCATCTGCCAGCTTGGCAGGCTCCAATTACTTGGATAATTTAAGGTTTTAAGGGCATCACTGTAGGTGGACGTGTGTTCAAGCACACGTGCAGTTAAGTATTTATGTTCGGCCAGTAATGTTGGGTTCTGAGTTAAGCTCGGCTGTATCGATTTAAGTAGCTTCTGCGCCGCGGCGTAATCATTGGCATTAATATAGGCATGTGCTGCTAGCAGCAGATTAGTATCGCGCTGCTGCGGATCTTTACTATTGGCCGCTTGCGCCAAATAGACATTTGCCGCCAAAGGTGCGGATGCTAATGAGGTAGCCAATGTGGCGGTTGTTCCAGTGGAATTGGGCGATGAAACACCACAACCCGCCAAGATTACCGATAAAATGGCCACGGAAACGAACTTAGTTGTATTCAGGCTTTTTAACACTGGGCTTCACTCTGGTAAGATGCGGCCTCTAGTTTAACCTTCTCTCGCGCTTGACGAAAGTCTTGGCACTGTCATTACAGAGGTATATATGGACCAAAGCGTCGCACTCTACATAGTTCCTACTCCCATAGGTAATTTGGGCGATATGAGCTCGCGGGCAATAGAGGTGCTGAATCAGGTTTCATTGATCGCCTGTGAAGACACTCGCCACAGCGGTAAGTTGTTGAGCCACTTCGGCATTACCACTAAAACCACGGCCTTGCATGACCACAACGAGCGTGCGCGTGCCCAGTGGATTGTGGATCAGCTTGCAGCGGGTCAGTCGATAGCATTAATTTCCGATGCGGGTACGCCGTTGATTTCCGATCCTGGCTACCACTTAGTCTCACATGTGCGCCAATCTGGGTTTAATGTGATCCCATTGCCAGGCCCTTGCGCGGCGATTACCGCCTTAAGCGCCTCGGGTTTGCCATCGGACCGTTTTACTTTTGAAGGATTTCTGCCCTCTAAAGAAAAAGCCCGCGCCGATAAGTTATTGGCACTGAAAGAAGATCCGCGCACGCTGATTTTTTACGAATCACCCCACCGCATCGAGCATAGCTTAACGACTATGGTCGAAGTGCTGGGCGGTGATCGCCATGTGGTGATGGCGCGCGAAGTGACGAAAACCTTCGAAACCTTTTTATCTGGCCCAGTTTCAGAAGTGCTCGCTAAAGTGAGTACTGACCCTAATCAGCAGAAGGGTGAAATCGTTCTTATGGTGCATGGCTACCATTTGAGTGATGACGAAGCGATTCCCACGGTCGCCATCAACACGCTCAAACTCTTATGTGAAGAATTGCCATTGAAGAAAGCCGCTGCAATTGCCGCGCAAATTCATGGACTTAAAAAGAATGCCTTGTATAAATACGGCCTAGAGTCTGATTTATAAGCGCTAAAACGGCCGCGAGCGGATTATCTGTGGTGCATCAGGGTGGCTTAGGCTATAATCCGCGCCGAGTTGGCCAGACAGTCGCCGCGTTCGCAAGAACGGGGAGGAAAGTCCGGGCTCCAAAGAGCGGGGTGCCAGGTAACGCCTGGGCGGTGTGAACCGACGACAAGTGCAACAGAGAGTAGACCGCCTGCCTGATTTATCAGGTCGGTAAGGGTGAAAGGGTGCGGTAAGAGCGCACCGTGCGGCTAGCAATAGTTCGTAGCAAGGTAAACTCCACCCGGAGCAAGACCAAATAGGGTTCCGTATGGCGTGGCTCGCGTTGGAACCGGGTAGGTCGCTTGAGCCTGTGAGCGATTGCAGGCCTAGATGAATGACTGTCCAAGACAGGACCCGGCTTATCGGCCAACTCACCTCATTCAATAAAAAGCCCGTTTGTCGTAATGACAAACGGGCTTTTTGTTTTTTAACTGTTGCAGTTTTAAGTGACCGTTACTTTTTAAACTATTAAAAATCAAAGTATTGAATTCCCCGTCCGTATCCAATCTATATCCTATTTAGTTGTCTGTTCTGTCGCTCTCTTTATCATCCTTCGCTGCAGGTAAAAATTACCCTATGTAGGTAACATCTACCGTTAACTGAGGGCGCGGATATAAAGCATTTCAATCTAAACATTTGTTTTTGTTTGCTTATATCGATTGGCTTAGCCATTGCATTGGTTTATATGCAAAGTGCAGCATTTTGTTGCATTGCACTCAGTTCATCAAGGAGTCTGCTAATGGCCAGTTCAAAAAGTGTAACAGAACAAACTAACAGTAAAGATAACGGCGCGTTAAATTCGCCAACCACAGCGAAAGCCAGCGAAGTGACGCATCATGCCGTTGACGCTGTGGCAGAGAAAGCCGCTGTTGCAGAGGATACTTTGCGTAAAACCGCCGCCAGCTCGCAGGAAACGCTGGCGCACAAGCAAGAGGAAATCAAACAGCAACTGCAAAGCTCTTACAGTAAAACCCGTGAGCTTGCAGCGCAAAATCCTCTGGCCACAGCCGGGATAGCGTTTGCTGCTGGTGTAGTGTTGACGGCTTTGTTACGCCGTCGCTAAGGTGGGGTTATGCAAAACCGTGCACAGTCAGAGGCGCCAGAGCAAAGACCTGCCCAGCATGCTGAATCCACTGGGCAGCCAACATCCGCTGCCCAGAATAAAGTGGTTGATCAGGCCATTGAGCAATTGGCTGAGATAGCGGCACAGAGCAGCTCGGTGAAGCAAGCCTATATCAATCAGTTAAATTTGGCAGGGAAAATAGCAACGGCAGAATGGCAGTTAACGGGTCGCAGCTTGATTGTTGCTGCGGCTTTGGTTGTCTGTTTTGGGACGGGTATTACCCTATTCTGGGGCAGTATTTTGTTGTTGCTGGGCTATTTGCTGTTTCAACTGAGCGGCTCGTTGCTGATTACCGCGAGCGCGTTAGTGGTATTGCAGTTTGTGTTATTGATTTGGTGTTGGCGTAGTCTGAGCTATGTGCTGTCGCAAGCGGGTTTCTCAAAGACTTGGCAGCAGTTACGGCTGTTGTTTTCTACTCAAAAATCAGCCCACAAACAACAGGAAGATCAACAATGCTAGTGCAACAGTTACTGAAAAAACAGCAATTGAAGCTCACTGTGCTCACCGACCAAGGTCAGCTGCAGCATGAGTTATTGCAGGTGAGGAAACAACAACTAGCGCAAAGCGGTCGTGCTTTCATCGGTTCGACTCCCGGTCTTATTGTCAGTTTTAGCTTGGGTTGTCTGTTTCAAATGCGCCACAACAGCACAGTAAAACTGCTGCGTAGTACCTTCGGTCTGCGTTGGATGACCAAACTCTAACTGCCCAGTCATTCTCTGGACGGTTAGCGTTTGCTTTTGTAGGGCTAACCGGCATGATTTTGTAGATCAACATCTTATCAATGCGCTTTAACTCGGCACCCTACCTTATTTGCAATTCGTAAATCAGCTGCTAAAAACTGCGTTTCACTAGGAATCGCCATTCCCAACTGTTCACTGACTCGCCGCCCGTGTAAGGAATCGAAAAATCGATATGGGCGACGTTGCCATAGCTGGAGCGAGAGGAATAAATCCGCGCGCCTATACCTATGCTGCCCAGTGGACCGCTGACTTCGTTATTTTCGGCAAATTGGCCGCCGGAAGCTTGACCCAAATCAGTAAAGACGGCCCAGCCCAATTCAGCCAATTGGTATAAGTTGATGTTGGGGTAATTACGTATCTCGGCGGTCAATAACCACTGATTGTCCCCTTGTTGGTATTCGTTTGGATAACCGCGCACGCCAGTTTCATCCCCCAGCCCTTTGGTCAGATCCAGATAAGTGTTCTGTGAAAGGCTGGCCCATGCTTTGCCGTAGGCTGTCCACTTAGGATTGATTTGATAGAAATACTCGGCTTGGACATCGATCTTGTAAGTGTCTTTTTGGGTTGTGCCGATTGTGCTAGTGCCGCCCATTTCTAACAGCCACAGTTGGTCGTCAAACTTATAGCCGCCAGTACTTTGCCAATTGACGTGGTAGCCGACAGGATTGTTGTCGCCTATATCGTTGGTTTCTATGCCGAGTTGCACATAGTGATGCCAGCCTAAGTTAAAGTCTTCGTTGTTGGTGATCAGGTGAACGTTATTCAGTACATGGAAATCATCTTGGATAAACTCGTAGGCGACCCAAGGATACATAAAGTCCCGGTCTTGAGGCAGCATCGAATTGGGGTAGAGATCTGAATTGGCAAACTCGTGTTTGTCTTGGGTAACACCGGTAATAAAGCGAGAAAGATGCTCACTGTTCTTATTAATTAACCAGCCATATTGCAGATTAAGGTAGTCGACTGTATGTTCGAATTCATTTATCTCTTGCCCATTTTGCCTCAGGGTATCAATACGGTTTTCGTCTAAAAACTCCGCCGAATACATGGTATTGGTATCGAGAGAATAGAAAGGCTTACTGACATAAACGTGCTTAGCTTCGCCGTCGCTATTGTCGTAAAACTCGGCGGCAACCGTGCCGTGCTCGATAATGCTCAGCGGAGCTTCGAACGCAAATTTGTAGCCATTACGGGATTCGTTGGACTGGTACTTGAGTCGAGTGCGGATACCTGTTCCGAGTAAGTTGTCTTCTTTAACACCAAAAGAATAACGAGTATCGCCACCTGAACTACTCAGGCTCGCAGTTGGTAATAATGACCAGTTATCCCAGGTTTCGACGACAACGGATTCCACCGTGGGATCGGTATCGGCTAGGGGATCTTTTTCGGCGACATAAATTTTGGCGTCGCGGATATAGGGCACCGCCCGCAACAGTCGTTGCGATTCGTCGAGGTCTTTCTGGGCGACAGTATCATTTTCGCCGAAGGTCAGTTTATCGAGCACCACATATTCTTTGGTGTTGATGTGTAAAGCGTTCGCCCAGCGGTGGATGAAAAAAGCATCGGGATCGGATTCATCAAAAATAGGATTGTTAACTACGACTATCTTGCTGACTTTTTTGGTTGCTTGAGCCTGTGTTGCGGGATCGGCGAGCTTAGCGTCTTCTGCTTGGGCAGCACTGATTAGGCTGCCAACACAACAAGGTAGGATGCATGCATACTGAATGAATTTCTGCATAAAAGGCCACTCCCATGAAATTGACGACTGCAGCGAAAACAATTTCACTCTGCAATTCACAATTTAATAACACATGGAAAGCGGGTGTTAGTCAAGAAAACATTTTAATAAGTTTATGATTTTACTTAAGGTTAACTTAAGGTGGCGGCTGGGCGCGGGCTCCAGCCCAATTCACAATTGTTACAATGTTCGCCTTGGCGGGACGGCGACGTTGGCAAAAATCAATCCTGCGATCAGCGACATAAAAATTAAAAAGATTTGTGAGCCAATATGGGACTGATTGAGCATGGTCTCACCCGAGATTAAGGCATTGAGTCCGATATAGGTTTTACTGCCGGGCACTAAGATCACTATGCCTTGCAACAGGGCGATGGAGGCGGGAGCTTTCATCCAGCGGGCGAAGAGGTTGGAGTAAATCCCTACGGCCAAGGCGCCAAAGAAAATGCCTACCGAATCACCAAAATAATGTCCGCCGAGCATGGCCGAGAAAAACGCCACAATTCCAGCTAATACGCCCCAAGGCGAATCTTGCATCCGTGCCTTGAAGATAAACACTAACGCCATAGATAAAATCGGCACCGCCGACCAAATTGCCCAGCGCGGCAACCCTTCTGGCTCGATATGAATCGCTTCGCCAAACACGGCTTTACCAATCGCCATGCCGAGCACTGCACCAAAGTACAGTTTAAACAATTGCATAATCGCATCCATGATGCGCGCCGTGCCGGAAATCAAATCCCGCGCGGCGAGTTCGGCCAGACCTAAGGTTAATGCTAAGCCGGGAATAAAAATAATGATCGATGAGAGGATCACCACCGGGATATTAATATTGGGATCGATACGTGCTATGCCGCAGGCGGCGATGGCACAAAGAATGGTGGCGAAGGGTTCGAGCACTTCGGCCATGCGTGCCGAGCGTTCGGCGCGGTATACCAAGCCATAGACAAATAAGCCTAATAACCCCGACCAAAATACATCGTTCCAACCTGTGCCCATCAACATGGCAAAGGCAGCGGCTGAAGTACCAAAGGAAAAACAGGTTAGCACTGGGCCATAGGGATTGGGTTTGTTGGCGATTTCTTCTAAGCGGTCTAAGGCCTCGGCCAAAGTGCGCTTGCCCGAAGTTAATTCATCGACTAATTCATCGGTGCGGGCGAGTGAACCTAAATCGAGTTCGCCGGGCTTGACCCGAGCGGCATGGTTATATTCTTGATCTGTATCGTGTTGTAAAACGAAGGTCATCGAAGTTGGCGAGATAAGGAAGTAGCCTTCGATACCTAAGGTGCGCGCAACGGTTTGTAAGTGGGTTTCTAGGCGATAAGCGGGTGTGCCAAACTTATGCAATGCCTTGCCTAGCTTGATGATAAATCTGCGTTTTTCGATAAACTCGTCGTTATCCAATCGGGGTCTTCACTGTATAAAAAGTTGTAGGGATTAACGCGCGCATATTAACCTATCTTGTCTATAAAAGGTTAACGGCTTTTAACCTTAATACAAATAAATTGCTGAATTTTTGCAGCTCGGGCTATAGTCAGCTTTTTGATAAGGGGAAATAGATATGTCTTTGATGGTAACGGGTCTTTACGCCAGCCTCACTGGGCTATTAATTGTCGCTTTAGCCTATCGCGTGGTGAAGGTCAGAAAAAGTCACAAGATTGGCCTAGGGGATGGCGGTAACAATGCGCTTGCCTTAGCGAATCGCGTCCATGTAAACCTGATCGAAAATGCGCCTATCGTATTGATTCTCATGCTGGTGGCCGAAGCCGGTGGCTTACCCGTATTTTATCTCCACTGCTTTGGAACTGTGTGGATAGTGGCGCGCCTGCTCCATGCTATCGGCTTAACCCAAGGCCAAGGCGGTTACCATTTTGGACGTTTCTGGGGCGTATTGCTCACTTGGATAGTGATCATCAGTCTGGCATTGGTGAATTTGCTGCATTTTGCCCAAGGATTAGGAAAGGGTCTCTAGACGCTTGGGATTGGGCGGTTGATTCCGCCCTAAGCCATATCCATAGCGGATTTAGGGGTATTAGGCTTCAGGCTCAAATACCCCGAAAAACGCCTTGATTGATGTTTTTTTAATCGCACTTATCCCTCGTTGCCTGCTATACTCCGCGTCCCTAAATTGGTGTAACTTATTTTCAGTGGCGCCTTTATTTGACATTACGTTTTCGGGTCATAATCGATGCAAGTTGAATCCACACTCTTTAGTCATCCCAAGTATTGGGCTACAGGCGACAGCACTGCGCCTTTCTTACCTATGTCCCGCAAGGAGATGGATAAGCTTGGCTGGGATAGCTGTGACATTATCATAGTCACAGGCGACGCTTATGTGGATCACCCAAGCTTTGGCATGGCAGTGATCGGCCGTATGTTAGAGGCCCAAGGTTACCGAGTCGGCATTATTTCCCAGCCCGATTGGTCGAGCAAAGACGCCTTTATGCAATTGGGTCGTCCGAACCTGTTTTTTGGCGTCACCGCCGGCAACATGGATTCGATGATCAACCGTTACACCGCTGACCGTCGTTTACGTTCTGACGATGCTTATACCGCTGGCGATATTGGCGGTAAGCGCCCAGATCGCGCTGTGACTGTGTACACCCAGCGCTGTAAAGAAGCCTTTAAAGATGTGCCTGTGATCATTGGCGGTATTGAAGCCAGTTTGCGCCGCATCGCCCATTACGATTATTGGTCGGACAAAGTGCGTCGCAGTGTGATTTTCGATGCCAAGGCCGACATTCTGATGTACGGCAACGCCGAGCGTCCTTTAGTTGAAGTGGCACGCCGCTTAGCTGCGGGCGAACCGATTAGCTCGCTGCACGATGTGCGCGGCACTGCTGTTATCCGTAAAGAGCCGCTGCCCGAATGGCGCGGTATGGACTCGCGCAAGATTGACCAACTGCATAAGATAGAGCCGCTGCCGAATCCTTACGGCGCCGATGATGTGGGTTGTGCTAACTTGTCTGGCCCGTCGGATGTGAAGATATTCGATAACGAAGCCCCTAAGCCAATTAGCGTTCAGCCGCCTAAACCTAAGCCATGGGATAAAACCTATGTGCTGCTGCCAGCGTTTGAAAAAGTCTCTGAAGACAAATATTTATATGCCCATGCTTCACGGATTTTGCACCAAGAGCAAAACCCTGGTTGTGCCCGTGCGTTATTCCAACCCCATGGCGATCGCGCCGTTTGGGTGAATCCGCCCGCATGGCCGCTTAATACCGATGAGATGGACGCCGTATTCGATTTACCTTACCAGCGCATTCCTCATCCTATCTATGGCAAGGAAAAAATCCCTGCCTATGACATGATCAAGACTTCTATTAACATCATGCGTGGCTGCTTTGGTGGTTGTTCTTTCTGTTCGATTACCGAACATGAAGGCCGCATCATTCAGAGTCGTTCACAAGAATCGATTGTTAAAGAAATCAAAGATATTCAGGAAAAAGTGCCAGGCTTTACTGGGGTGATTTCCGATTTAGGCGGCCCTACCGCCAACATGTATCGTTTAGGCTGTACTAGCGAAAAGGCCGAAAAAACCTGTCGCCGTCTTTCTTGTGTGTTCCCATCGATTTGCGGCCACTTAGGCACAGATCATAAACACACTATCGACTTGTACCGCGCAGCGCGTGCTGTACCTGGCATCAAGAAAGTATTGATCGCCTCTGGCGTGCGTTACGACTTGGCGATCGAAGATCCGGCTTATGTAAAAGAGTTAGTGCAGCACCATGTGGGCGGCTACTTAAAAATCGCCCCTGAGCATACCGAAGAAGGTCCGCTCAGCAAGATGATGAAACCCGGCATGGGCGCCTACGATAAGTTTAAAGAATTGTTCGATAAGTTTTCGAAGGAAGCGGGCAAAGAGCAGTTCCTGATCCCTTACTTTATTTCGGCGCATCCGGGCACGACCGACGAAGACATGGTGAACTTAGCGCTGTGGTTGAAGGAGCGTAAGTTCAAGCTCGACCAAGTGCAGAACTTCTATCCGTCACCAATGGCGAATGCGACCACGATTTATCATACCGAGTTAAACTCGCTGAAAAACGTCAAGCACACCAGCGAAGTGGTATCTGTGCCGAAGAAAGGGCGTCAACGTCGCTTGCATAAAGCATTGCTGCGTTATCACGATCCTGCGGGTTGGCCATTGATCCGTGAAGGGTTAACTGCCATGGGGCGTGAAGACTTGATCGGCAATAGCCCACATCAATTAGTGCCGCCAGAAGGTCGAAATGAGCGCGGACCTAAGTGGATGAAAGATGCCAACCAAGGCCAAAAAGCCTTTACGCGCTTCTCGGGTAATCAGTTTGATGACCGCAAGGGCGATGGCAAATCTAAAGGTGCGGCTAAAGGCGGCGCGCAAGCTCAGGCGGGCGCGGAATCAAAACCGGCCAGCAAAGGTGGAAAACCTGCAGCGAATGGCGCTAAGCCTGCCGGTTCTAAGCCAGCGGGAGCTAAACCCAGTGGTTCTAAACCTAGCGGAGCCCATTCGAGCCGTCCCGGAGCGAAAGCGCCCTTCGGCCAGTCTGGTTTTAAGGCAAGCGGTTCTCAGGCTAAAGCTGGAAGTCCATCAAAAAGTGGTAGTAAACCAGCAGGTAAGCCATCCCAAGGTCGCCAACAGGCTAAGTAATCACTTTTAGCTATCACAATAATGTACAAAGGCCGCTCCAGACATGAGCTTGGAGTGGCCTAGTTAGCACGATCATCCTGCGATACTCTCCTTTTTTACAATCCTTTTTGATTTCGCCACAATTTTTCCAGTATGTTTACCTTAGCTCAGTCTGAAATAAGTTAATGCATATACGTGCTAGCACTTGAGCTTTTTGTTATCAGCCCCTCATCATCTTTACCGATAAATGCTTACAATGAGCGGCGCCGCGATAAAATAGTCCTAACTGGTATCGCAGGGCGAACTATTATAAAATCTCGTCTGATGCTTATGTCTACTATTTGTTTATATTCGATATTTTAGCTATACATCTCACCCATACCCGCGGCTTGTTAACTAACATTAGATACTATGAATAAAAAGCGTAGACCCACTCTTCAAGACGTTGCCGATCAAGTTGGGATCACCAAAATGACGGTGAGCCGCTATTTAAAAAATCCAACAAGGGTGGCGCAAAGCACTCAAGAAAAGATAGCTATCGCGCTAGAAACCTTAGGTTATATACCTAATCGCGCTCCGGAAATTTTGGCGCAAGCAACCAGCCGCGCCATTGGCGTGTTAGTGCCGTCGTTAACCAACCAAGTGTTTGCCGAAGTGCTGCGCGGTATTGAGAATGTGACTGGCAAACGCGGTTATCAAACCATGCTGGCTCACTACGGATATCAGGCAGAATTAGAAGAGGAGCGGGTGGCATCACTGCTTTCTTACAATATTGATGGCTTACTTTTATCCGAAAGTTACCACACGCCGCGTACCGTGCGAATGATTGAAACGGCGGGCATTCCGGTCATTGAAATGATGGATAGTGTGTCGTCTTCAATTCAACAGTGTGTGGGGTTCGATAACACAGCAGCTGCATGCGAAATGGTTAAGGCCATGATTGCACAAGGCTATCGCCACATTGCTTACTTAGGCGCGCGCATGGATATTCGCACTCAGCTTAAGATGCGAGGCTACGAGTTAGCGATGCAGGAAGCCAAGCTCACACCTTTGGCGATGACCACAAATGAGGCCTCGTCGTTTTCCTTGGGTGCGTCGTTATTGCAACAAACCTTAGCGAAATATCCCTATGTGGATAGCTTTTTCTGCACCAACGATGATTTGGCGGCGGGGGTGATATTTGAGTGTCAAAGACAAGGCATCAAGATCCCCGAACAAATAGGCGTTGCAGGGTTTCATGGCCATGATATTGGGCAATCCATGACGCCAAAATTGGCGAGCATTATTACCCCGAGAAAGGAGATAGGTCGAATTGCTGCCACTGAGTTATTAGACCGATTAAATGGCAAAGAGATAGCAGAATCGGTTATCGATCTGGGCTATCGTATTGATCTAGGGGAAACATTGTAGACTTCCCCTTGATCTTTCGCTTAACGGCTAATGCCTAATGTTTTTGATCTCTGGCTAGCGTTAGAGAAACGCTGAGATGATGACTGCAACTATGCCGCCCGTCGTGCCAATAATGGTTTCCATTACCGTCCACGTTTGCAGCGTTTGTTTTTCTGACAATCCAAGAAAACGGTTTGCGAGCCAGAAGCCTGAGTCATTAACGTGCGAGAGCACAATCGAACCACCGCCAATGGCAATCGTAATCGCCGCCAATTGAGCACCATCTAAGTTCAATGGTTCAAGTATCGGGATGATAAGGCCGCAAGCCGTTAACATGGCCACGGTTGCCGAACCTTGGATAACGCGCACCGAAGCCGACAAAATAAATGCCAGTATCACAATCGGTAATCCAGAACCTGCCAACATATTCCCTAAAGCATCGCCGACACCCGAATCAATCAGCACTTGCTTGAACACGCCGCCAGCACCGGTGACGAGAATAATAACCCCAGCAGGTTGGAGCGCACTGCTACAGATTTCCATGATGCGGTCATTGGGAATGTTACGTCTCACGCCCAGCACATAAAATGCGATTAAACAGGCTAGCAGAATGGCGGTGAAAGGATGACCTATCAAGGCGAGCCAATTATGCAGATCGGATTTTTCATCAATAAAGCGCGACACCACCGTCTTTAAACCGATAAGCAGCAGTGGAAAAATCACAATACTGATTGAGAGCGCGAATGAGGGGATAGGTCCGCCTTCTCGTTCACCTTTTTCTTGCTGCTCGTGGGCTGGTAGCTCAACATGGACTTTTTGCGAGATGAGACTGGCAAAGAGTGGACCGCCTAGAATCATCGCCGGAATCGATGCCAGCAGACCAAATACTATCATGTAGCCAAAGTCGGCATTGAGCTGTGAAGCGACCAAAATAGGCCCAGGTGCAGGGATAAGAAACGCCTGACATGTGGCAATACCCGCGAGCAGCGAAATACCAATTTTAACGACGCTACCGCCCCCTTTACGAACCACGGCAAAGGCGATGCCAATCAGCAACACCACAGCAACGTCGAAGAAGAGAGGTAGCGCACAGATAAAGCCAGTAAAGGTCATCGCCCAGTGGGCTTTGTCGTTACCAAATTTATTCAGCAGTGTATGGGCTATCTGATCTAGCGCGCCGGTCTCTTCCATGACGCGACCAAACATCGCCCCCAAAGCGACCACCACCGCCACAAAGCCCAGTGTTCCCCCCATACCTTGTTGAATAGTATTAGTGATATCGGCTGGGTTCATGCCGGAGAAAAGGCCGGCAATGATCGACACCAGTATCAGTGATACCACTGCATGTAATCTCACTTTCATCACTAAGAACAGTAGCAGGGCGATTGAACCCAGCGCTGTCAGAATCAATGACATATCAGACATAAGAGGACTTTTCCTTGTTAGTTAAGTTGTCCACATTTTTGTAGGTTACCGGTAACATGTTACCCGTAATATGATAGAGTGGGAAGTGACTAAATTCGAGAATTGGCATGAGGTTAACAAAGTGACTGAGAGAAAAAAAGGCAATAGCTATGTGTTCATGGGCGTCTCTAGTTGTGGCAAATCTTCGATTGGTGCTGCGGTCGCAAAGGCGTTAGAGACGAAATTTATCGATGGTGATGATCTGCATCCTAGAGCCAATATTATCAAGATGAAATCTGGCTCACCGCTTAACGATAGCGATCGCGCACCTTGGCTTGAGCGCATCAACGATGCTGTGTATAGCATTGAACAAAAAGGTGAACAGGGGGTGATTGTCTGCTCTGCGCTGCGTCGTCAGTATCGTGACTTAATCCGTCAGAACAACAGTAAGCTGGTGTTTATTCATCTATATGGTGATTTTGAATTAGTCAAAGAACGCATGTTTGCCAGAAAAGCCCACTTTATGCCGATTGAGCTACTCAAGAGTCAGTTCGATACGCTGGAAATGCCCGCGACCGATGAAGCTGACGTTATCCAAGTGAGCATAGATGGCACTTTCGAAGAAGTCGTGCAGCGCTGTATTCAGGCGATAAATGGCGAAGTATAGACAAACGTCGGTTATTGGGAACTTAACGCGAGGCTTGTCTGCTTTATCATGATGTTGCAGATTAGCCTTTAAAGCGAAGGGGTAGCTGAACGACAGTCGTCGGCATTAATAAGTGACGCTGAAGGTCGAAGCAAATCTGGAGCTAGCCGCTCGAAATTGAAAAAAAACCACTCCAGAAACTGACTTGGAGTGGCGTAGAGATAATGGTAAGCCTGCGGTACCATCCAATGAGTGTTACGGCGAGCGTTTGTAGACGAAACGTGCGCCGCACCTCAGCCTCAAATAAGCTCACGCATATGAGCGATGACGCGAGCTGCCTGTCCTGCAAAACATGGTTCAATTAAACATGTGACTAAAACAGCCACTGAAGACTGTTATTTAAAACAATCCCGCTATATATGACCAAGGTATGCCAAAGTTGAATGAGCGCTTTAGCCACCTTAGTCAAATTCCCTTGAGCCTTAAAAGAAGTAATTAATCCCGACTGCGAAGCTGTTGTCTTCCTGGGCCTCGAGCGCGGTATCATCCATATCACTGAAATCTAACTTCATTTCAGCAAACATCACAGTGTCGTTGCTATAGCGATAGTGCAGACCCAGCATGGCAAATTGGCGGGTCCATTTACCTTGGATAGGCGTAGTTGCATCTGTGTCTAAATCTAAATAACTGAGCACGACCAAAGGCACAAAACCGTTGTCGAATTGATAGGCTGTCATCAACTCGGCACCAGTGGCGTCGTAGAGATCACCATTGACCAGTTCATTACTCTTACTTTGGTGAGCGTTAAAACCCACATAGAGACCGCTGGCTTCGCGTCCTTCTGCATAGTGATAGTAGTCACCGTACATGGCACCAATGCCAATAATTTCATTGGTCTCATCGACTTGGGTATTACCTAAGTGGCCTTCAAAATCACCGCGGTTAAAGCCTGCGAGTAGCTTGAATTTGTCGGTTGCCGCATAGGTGATGCTGGCGCCGTAACTGCTGTCGAAACTCAACTCAGAGTTACTCATCTCGCTGCCGTCATCATTTTTTAAGCTGACATCGCCATTGGTTTTGGCGGCATATTGCAGTGCAATTTGCACTGGGCCGACACTATTGCGGTAAATAAAGGCGGAGTCGGCACGGCCAGTGCCAGTGAGGCCGCCATCGCCAAAGGTGTAGGCACCAACGCTGTAACCGGCGAAAACGTTGGGTAAATCTGTGGTGCCGGCGACATCGTAATAGGCGCCCCATTGTTTACCAAAGCTCAAACTCCCCCAGACATCGTGGGACATGCCGACATAACCTAAGCGGTTATAGAGAAAATCATCGGTCTTTTCGGCGGCGAGTTTGCCCCCTTGCATCACTAAACCATCGTCGCTGGAGACCATATTGATCCCCCATTCTGTGGTAGCGAAGGCGGTCCAGCCGTTTCTCTCACTGCGCTCGAAGCTAAATCTTAAGCGTGATGAATCGTCGATAACCGAGGTGTCGTGGCTGTCATTCAGGGCGGCAAACCCCAACCAACCAGTTAAATCTAATGTGTTTTTTTGATCTTTATAGAGCTCAACTGCCTGACTGCTGGTGGCCGTTAATAGCATAGGTAACACTAAGGCGAGACAAGTCTTATTCATAAATCCCCCGATAATGAGCAAGTATTCTCCAGGGGATCATAGGCTTAACCTATGATCCCTGAGTAACCGTTCTTTTAGATGGTGTAATTAATCGTTTTCGATAATGCGCTAGCCGGATTTAGGCTGGACGCGTATCGGCAACGGGTGCTTTGTTTGAGATCACGCCGAAGATAGTCCAACCGAAGAAGGTGGCCATGGCGCCAAGCATTACTGCGGTTTCGCCTGAGCTATACAGGGCATAGAAGCTATATAAGGCACCGATCACGGCAATCACGTTGGCAATACGGGCTTTATTAACCGGTACTTTTTGCTGTCTTTGCATTATGCCAAGGGCGGCCATCGATAGTATGTAAGGCACAATGTTGGTGACGACGGCGAGGTTAACGAGTGCTTCGAACTGTTTGCTCAGTGATGGGCTAATAGTCATCAGAGATAAAACGGTTTGAATACAAACGATAATGGTCATACCCCAAATTGGCGCATCGGCTTTACTGACTTTAGAGAAGATTTTAGGGAAGAATCCTTCATCTGCAGAGGCTTTAAACACTTGGGCAATAGTGAACTGCCAACCTAGTAGCGAGCCAGTACAAGAGATAATGGCGCAGGCCATCACGATTTTACCGACCACAGGGTTAAACATCTGCGCGAAGGCTAAACCGAAGGGCGCGTTTGACATGGCAAGTTCGGCGTTTGGCACAATACCGGCAATGACGTTAGTAGAGACGATATAAATTACCGCCGCGCCTAAAGTACCGCCCATTACTGCGATAGGGACGTTTTTCTCTGGATTATCGACGGCTTCGGAGTTGGCACAGGCCGATTCTAAACCAAGGAATGCCCACAAAGTCATGGCGATAGAACCGCCTAACGCTTTGAAGAATGGCATATCATGCGGGTTCCATGCACCTTTGTAGAGGTCGATGTCGAACCAGAACCAACCAATTAACGACACGCCAATCACGGGTAGAATAATCCCCCACACAGTCACGCTACTCACACGACCTGTGATACGGGCACCACCGAAGTTAGCAATCGTTGCCAGCCAAAGCACGCCAACGGTTGCAAGACAAATGGCCATTGGGCTTAGGTTTACATCAAGCAGCACGGCGGCATAACCCACGGCCGAGATCGCAATGGCGACGTTGGCGATGAGCAGCGAAACGGCATAGGTGTAGTTAGCCATAAAGTTGCCAGAGCGGCCGAAGGCATATTCGGCATAACCGCCCATACCACCGGATTTCTTACTGAACATACCGCACTTGGCAAAAGCGTAGGCGAGGGCAGTTGAGCCCGCCGCCGTGACTAACCAAGATAAAATCGAAATAGTACCGACTTGAGCTAATTGGGTTGGCAGCATAATAATGCCCGAACCCATCATGTTGACTATGGTGATAATAGTTAATTGGACGACGCCAATTTTATTTTCTGATTTACTCATACTAATAACCTAATGTAGGTGACTTATTATAGGGAGTATGAAATTGACTGCAGAGCGGGGTTAATAAACTCTGCAGTCAGTCTTCATTATTTATTTAGTACATAGCCCATTGCTTGAATTTTGCCGTCAGGGGTGTTTTCGAGATAAACACCTTGTAGTTCTGGCGAGAATCCAGGTAATAAGTTGATACCTTCTTCGAGAGCTTGGAAATAACGTTGAACAGAGCCACCCCATATTTCACCTGGTACCATACATAGCACACCTGGTGGATAAGGAAGTGCACCTTCTGCGGCAATTCTTCCCTCAATTTGTGATAGCGGGACTAATTCGACTTTGCCACGAATGAATTCTAGGTTTGCTTCCTGTGGATCCATGACTTTGGTTGGGAAATGCGCTTTACGGAACATTTCTTTCTGCAGTTGTTTTACGTCATGACTGACATAAAGATTGTGCATTTCTTGGCAAAGTTGGCGTATGGTATAGTCTTGATAACGTGCTTTATTCGCGTTATAGACGTTAGGTAAAACTTCAGATAATGGCGCATCTTCATCGACTAATTTCTCGAATCGAGATATTTGCGAGACCAGATGTTGCATCTTGGCCATATCTTCCGCAGGCGTCATCAGGAATAAAATCGAATTTAAGTCGCACTTCTCAGGAATAATATTATTTTCCCGTAAGAAGTTAGCCAGAATAGTCGCTGGAATACCAAAGTCGGTATATTTACCGGTTTCTACATCTATGCCTGGTGTTGTTAATAGGAACTTACAAGGGTCAACGAAGTATTGGCCTTTGTCATAACCTTCGAAGGAGTGCCATTTCTGACCAGGTTCGAATTCGAAGAAACGTAAGTCATCGGCCATTTGCTCAGTTTCATAGTCTTGCCATAGGCGGCCATCTATCATGGTTGGCACGAATGGCTTGATATATTTACACTTTTTCAACAGTAGCTTACGTGCTTCTATGCCGGCTTTTACCGCTTCGCGCCACAGGTAACGACCGCTTGCGCCTTCATGCATTTTCGCGTTCACATCTAGCGCCGCAAATAGAGGATAGAAGGGGCTGGTAGAAGCATGCATCATAAAGGCGTTGTTGAAGCGTTTATGGTTGCAATATCTATCTTGGCCTTTGATATGTTTATCTTTTTTATGGATTTGCGATGTTTGCGAGAAGCCCGCCTGCTGTTTATGCACCGACTGAGTCACGATAATGCCCGGATCTTCAGCGGTCAGTTCGAGCAAGAGTGGCGAGCAGTCATTCATCATAGGGATGAACTGTTCGTAACCGACCCAAGCTGAGTCAAACAAGACGTAATCACACAGATGACCAATTTTATCAATCACTTGGCGAGCATTGTAGATGGTGCCGTCATAGGTGCCGAGTTGGATTATCGCTAAACGGAAGGGGCGTTTTTCATCGGCTCTTTCTGGGGCGACTTCGCGAATTTGATCTCTTAAATAGGACTCTTGGAAGCAATGAGCGTCGATGCCACCAATAAATCCGAAGGGATTACGTGCGGTTTCTAAATAAACGGGTGTTGCACCAGCTTGGATTAACGCGCCATGGTGGTTTGATTTGTGGTTATTGCGGTCGAATAATACCAGGTCACCTTTAGCAAGCAGCGCATTGGTCGCCACTTTATTTGAAGATGAAGTCCCGTTAAGTACAAAGTAGGTTTTATCGGCATTAAAGACTTTGGCAGCATATTTCTGCGCTGCAAGTGGTGCGCCTTCATGGATCAATAAATCACCTAATTTGACGTCGGCATTACACATATCGGCGCGGAAAATCGTTTCGCCAAAAAAGTCGAAGAACTGACGACCCACAGGATGCTTACGGAAGAATTGTCCGCCTTGGTGACCTGGACAAGCAAAGGTGGAATTACCCATCTCAACGTACTTTTTCAGTGTGCCGAAGAAAGGAGGTAATAGCGCTTGCTCATATTTATCGACCGCAGTTTCAACCTGTTTTCCGTAGAAGTCAGTGTTATCGCCGCAGAGTTCAAATACCCCAGTAATAGATGAGCAAACATCGTCTGGGAAAGTTTCTTCGCAGCAAACTGAAACGAAAATCGGTAGTTTCAATCCGGTGTTTTTAATCTTTTCAACAATACCATTTCTAACATCATCAACAGAGACTACAGCCGCGCCCACATCGCAAAAATCTGTGGTTAATACATTGACGACTTCTCTGTCGATATCGAAACAAGATCTAACAGATAAGCTAGCGGCTACTTTTAATGATTTCATAGTTAATTTCCCTTTTACTTTTTAAAAAATAGATACAAGTGTGCCTATACCTAATTAAAAACATTAATGGCATAAAAATTAGATATAGCTATTCCGTACGCAGATTAGATGTGGTTATGCCAATGTCGCGAAATAAATAAAAGTTGAAATATATTTATTTGGCGTGCAAATAGCTTAGCCGCAGTAAAACTGCACTGATAAAAGAATGCTTTGATAGTGACGCAAGTTAATAAACCAAAAAAAGACAGTACATTAAGTGTTTGCAAAAATTAGAGCAATAGCACTTTAGACCTGTTCGTTGGCCTACTACCTGCGCTGAGATTAGCGGAGGAAGATAAAGGAGTGATCGAAATAGTCACGTTGACTAGGCATCATGATATGCCGCGTGCGCCGGATATGCGCCATGATTTTAGATTTCCTCTTCATATACGACTCCATTATGACTTAGAGAAAATAGTTAGGTTTTTATTACGGAGTGAAGTTTATATGTGAGTTATAAATAAAATCATGACCTATGTCTTACTTTTTAATAATCAGCACTTAAATTTAACTTATTTAATCGATATTAAACTGAGTCAATCATACTTAAGTATCTTTATCTAAATTATGAAAGTAAATATTGTCAGTGTTATTTAAATAATAAATTTGCATAAAACATTTTATTCTTTTTTTCTAATTTTAATTAAAAGGCTGTAGTAATAAGCTTCTTGATTTATACCGCACGATGCGCCTGCATAGTTATGCATAAATTCTCTTTACAAAATCACATGCATGCTGAAAGATTGCAAAAGTGACAGTTTTTTTCTCACATTTGAGCATTTGGGGCAGAAAATTGCCGTTTTAGGGCAGATGTGATCTTTTGGATTGACGTAGATTAGTCAGGTCGAAACATCAATGGGAGATAGACATGAATAAATGGTGGCTAGGGGCGAGTTTAGTATTGGGCTTATTTGGACAGGCACATGCTATGACGTTAACGAGCAAAGATATGAGCGAGGGCAATAAACTCACATCGCAATTAGTATTTAATGGTTTCGGTTGCCAAGGTGAAAACATTTCGCCGCAATTGACTTGGACTGAAGTACCAGCGGGGACGAAAGCGTTTGCGGTGACGGCTTATGATCCTGATGCACCAACGGGCAGCGGTTGGTGGCATTGGGCGGTATATAACTTACCCGCAGCGCAAACATCACTGGCGCAAGGCGCGGGTTCGCATGCAGATGCACTGCCCAAAGGCGCTATCGCTTTGAAGAACGACTTCGGCACCACAGACTTTGGTGGTGCTTGTCCGCCCGAAGGTCATGGCGTACATAGGTATGAATTCACTGTGTGGGCATTGCCCAGTGCATTAGATCTGCCAAAGGACGCTAGCCCTGCATTATTAGGCTTTATGCTCAGAGCACAAGCCTTAGGTAGCGCCAAGTTGACTGCGGTATATAACCGATAATCCATTGATAATTAGGCTGGTGTCATGATCCGTTTGTTTGAATATGATTCGAAGCAGGCACAATCTTTATCTCAAGTACCTGTGCACCAGCCGTCGATTATTCGGGTTATCCATGGGGAAAAGTCTTTACTCTGGCAAGATGAATCCGTTTTGGTGGGCCAAGGTCAGTTACTGTTAATTCCTGCGGGTTCGCATATCAGCTTTGTGAATCGGCCTTTTCTTGGGCGCTATCGGGCAGTGCAGTTATTGCTTCCCCACGATTTACCCCAAGGCATTTTATCGAGCACGGCCGATTGGCGCGATCCTATGCCAGTCCAAAACGTATCGCGCGCGGTGGACTTAGCTTGGAATGCGTTATTACAGAGTTTGAGCTTGTCGCTGGCTGATTCTGTTCAGCTGCATTATCTGGCTGCGTTACTGCTCAGTTTGCCTGATAAACGCAGTGTGAACTGGTTGTATGGTCACACGCAACGCAGCGTGACTCAAGCGGCCTTGGCTTTGATGAGCGTGAGTCCTTCGGCGCCATGGCAGCAGGAGGAGATTGCCGACAAGTTACACATGAGCACGGCCAGCCTTAGGCGTAAATTGGCGTTAGAAGACACCAGTTTTAGGCAGTTGTTAGTCGAAGTCCGGCTGAGCCATGGTTTGGCCATGCTGCAAAACTCGGGCGAGCCATTACTACAAGTGGCCTTAGCCTGTGGTTATCAATCGGCGGAAAAGTTTTCCTTACGTTTTAAGCAACAATTTGGCCTGACCCCTGCGGCTTATCGTCGTACACTGTGAGGAGGAATAGATTGATACTCAAACAATCTCAAGCTGCAGGAGCGATATGATGGCGGATGAGCAATTTACTGACAGCGGATTTTGGAACAAGGTTAAACTCTTTAGCCGTCAGGCGGGTAGGGAAGTGATCGAGCGTGCCCTGTGGCTTTATTATGCGGCGCAGCAGCCGAATACGCCTAAGTGGGCCAAGTCTGTCATCTTCGGCGCCTTAGCGTATTTTATTTCTCCCTTAGATGCGATCCCCGATCTCACACCTTTAGTGGGTTTTACCGATGACTTAGGTGCCCTTGCCGCAGCTTTGACTATGGTGACCTTATATATCGATGACGAAGTGAAATCCCTCGCGGCGGATAAACTGGCGCTCTGGTTTGGCGATAAACCGACGGAAACTAAGGTTTAAGCCTAATGGGCGCGACAAGACCTAAGTGATGCTAAATTGCGCTAAAAATATGATTTTATTAGGAGTCGTGGATTTGGTTTTTACTTAGATTTTCTGGGGTAAAAATATTTTTTTGCAAACGTTTCACTATTGCTTGATTGCGCTATATGCTAGCGCTGTTTTGTAAACCCCTTGTGTTTGTTTAGGCAGATAAATGAAAAATATTATGGTAGTGATCCTATGGTTTTTAGGTGTCTCTGCCGCTACCCCCGCGTTTGCCGATGAGGCCTCTCCGGAACAACTCGCCCGTCTTTACCTCGATTTTATGGCGCAGAATAGTCGCCAGAGCGAAGCTTTGTGGCCGGGTTTTCGCCTCGAAGATAAAGTGCACCTCTTTAGTTATGGCGGCAACGTCTGGCTGCGTCAGCCCGGTGGCGAAATCATTCAAGATAATAGTGTCTTAGAGTCAGTCAACCTGCAGTCTGGTTTGTCTGTTAATTTCGGTTTTCCGCAATATCAAGGTCAGCCAGGGGTATTAATCCAACTCGAAGCGCCGAACATCCAATTCACTTCCGACACTAAGCCCACGGATTTAGCCTTTTTAATCTGGGCCAGTAATGGTCTGCATGAAGCTTTCCATTTTTATGCGCAATCCGAATGGCGAGTATTAGAAGAGGGCAGGCGTTACGAGGGCGAAGTGTTTCCGCTCAGCCTCGATGCCCGTTATTACCGTTTACAGTTGTTTGATGCCTTAATGGCGGCGCTGGCACAACCCGAGCAGCAGTCATTACACTTGAGCCATGCGGCCTATTGGTTGCAGCAATGGCGTCAAATTGCGCCAAACGAGGATAGAGTCGGTTACATCAACGACCTCGTCGAAGGCAGCGCTAAGTATGTGGAATTGGCCGCTGGCGCACGTATCTTAAGCCAAAATCAAACCTTACTCGGTTATCAGCAAATACTGACCCAATATGTGCACGACTATTACCAGCAGAGGAAAATGTTGGGTGGTTGGACGGCTGAGGCGGAAAACATCGGCGCCTTGGCGGGCATATTGTTGGATAGCACTCAAGATCCTTATGTGTGGAAAGAGTCCGTCATGTCGGGCATGTTACCGCTAGATTTACTGTTAAATCGCGTGAAACCAGTGCCGCCCGTAGAAAGAAAAGACAATAAACAGAAGAAGCCGTTACAGGAAATGCTGGCGTATTATCCCGCCACTCAAGCGAAATTGTCGCAGCTATTATTGAATGCGCAGGACGTTAGAGTACCGTTATTGGTGATGCCGAGCGTGAGCGATAGCAGTAGTTTTATTGATGTGGGTGATGTGCGTTCTGGTTTTTATGTTGTGCCGTACCAAGATGAAATGACGCAAGCCTACCTAGGGATGAGCGCGCAATTTAGTAACTTGTCAGTGAGTGGCAGTCCATTACTCGATGTTCCTGTACAAAATTATTGTGAGGGCATTGAGGCTGCAACTCTGTTACCTTTGGCATTCCCCTTTCAGCGTGAGGGTCAGTATCTGGTATTCAATGAAGCAGAAGTCCATGGAACTATTAGGGTTTCTGCGAGTGTTGTTGATGGAAGAACCCTCTACTGTGCGATGAATTAATAATGAGAAAAAATCAGCTCGAATTTACCTACATGCGTGGCATTGCGATTATCTTTATCGTGCTTGGCCACAGTATTTACAACTCTGGGGAAGGTTTCCCGCTGTTATTGGAAAACCTATTACGCGGTGGCACGGCCTTGTTCGTGTTTATCTCGGGATACTTTTTCCATCGTATTTTTTATAAGGATTTCGACTACAGCAAGTTCATGAAGAACAAAGTACAGAACGTACTTTATCCTTTTTTAGTCGTCTCTCTGATCGGTTTATTCTGTTTGTGTTTGCGCTGGATTTTTATGGAGCACCAGTCGCTCGATAAACTCTTGCTGAGTATTTTTTACACAATACGTAACGGTTATATCCTGTATCCGCATTGGTATATTCCATTCATCATGGCGGTGTTTTTATTTTCGCCGATATTTTTGTGGTTTATCCGTTGCTCACAGCAGATGCGTTGGACGCTATTTGTTCTGAGTTGTGTGGTGGCTATTCTGCTGCATAGACCCATAGGCAACGTCAATTTCATCCACTCAGTGGTGTATTTTATGCCTTTCTATTTGATTGGTATTTTATATTCGCAAGATGAACATATTGTGACGCGCTTTGGTTCTATCTTTACTGCCCTCGCGATGATTTTTTTAGTGGTGAGCTTAGTCGAGCAAACTTACATAGTGCAGCATATTGGTAACTACCATAAGGCTCCGTTTGAATATAACGGCATCGATTGGCAGTTTATTCAAAAGCTCTGTTTATGTGTGTTAGTGCTGAATTTCTGCGAATGGTTGTCGGGGCGCAGTCGATTGCCTTGGTTAGTGGAAGTGGCTGAGATGAGTTTTGCGATTTTCTTTATTCATCCGCTGTTCGACATGATGTTTAACGCCACTGCGACCTTAATGCGTTACCGTTTACCGCCGGGATCTTGGGTCACTAGCGTGCTCTTCTCTGCGGGGATTTTTATCTTCCTGATGATGGGCAGTATTATTACAGCTCGCTTTATCAAGAAGCGTCTCGGTAACCGTTCACGCACGTATATCGGCTGGTAATTACTTGGCTTATCATCACTAACACTAGGGAAAATTCAGTTTGAATTTATTTCCTAGTGTTAGGGTGTTTTTCATCTAAAAAATGGAGAACATGATGAAGTCCAAAATTGCCCTACAAAGTCTCGCGCTCGCCAGTTTGTCTTCGATTGCCTTACCATCCATAGCGGCTCAAGCTGAGCCCTTATCCACTGAGACGCAGAATACTTTCTTCACGCAAATTGCTGCCCATTGTGGCCAAGCTTTTGCGGGAAAAGTGGTTTCGGATGACACTGCGGACTCGGCCTTTAGCGGTAAGTCTTTAATTATGCACGTGCGCGAATGCAGCGACACTGAGCTTAAGATCCCGTTCCATGTCGGTGATGACCATTCACGTACTTGGGTGCTGACTAAAACGCAGCAAGGGCTTAAGTTGAAACACGACCATCGCCATCAAGATGGCAGTGAAGATGCTGTGACTATGTATGGCGGCGATACCATGAATGATGGGACAGTGTTGAAACAATCGTTTCCCATTGATAGGGAATCTATCGACAACTTCGTTAAGAATGGGCTCACTCAGTCGATCACGAATGTGTGGCACATGGAAATTACGCCAACAACGTTTAGTTATCAACTCACGCGCGAAAACCGCGATTTCAAAGTCGATTTTGATCTCACTCAACCTGTTGTATTACCGCCAAAACCTTGGGGGCATGAGTAGTTTAGCTGAACCCATACCGTTGGTAGTGTTATCCACATAGCTCTATAAAGTTGGCCAATTTTTATTGACCACTTCAGCGGTATTATTTGAATGGAGCATTCATGGCCTAGTCATTTATGCACTTTTTGGCCCTGTAGCTTAAGTCATTGCGGCTTTAAAGTTGACCATCACTTTTTAGCCGACAACGGGCATGACTTACACACTTCAACACCTTGATAGCAAAGAGGCCTTTGGGGCCAGTTTTGACCTAATGCGTATCTTGCGGCCGCATATCACCTCTTCAGCTGTCTATGTCGCGCAATTGGCGCGTCAGGCCGAGCAAGATTACCGTTTGCTCGCAGCGTGGGACGGTGCTCACATCGTCGGCTTGGCGGGTTACCGCGAGCTGAAAAACCTGATCTACGGACGTTTCATCTACGTCGATGACCTAGTCGTGAGCCCAGACCTTCAACGCAGCGGCTTGGGAGGACGACTGTTGGCTGCCGTGCGTGATGAGGCTGTGAAGCGTCAATGTGATCACTTTGTCTTGGATACCGGCCTGCATAAGCCCTTAGCACAACGCTTCTATTTTCGTCATGGGTTGCTGGCTCGTGGTATGCACTTCACCCAGAAACTTCGGGGTGGGGAACAAGCATGAATAATGTTTTGTTGATCAATGCCGGTCCGCATGCGAGCCAGTTCCTGTACTAACTGGTTGAATGCAAACTGGGGGCTAATCCATTGCTACCGCAGGACATGGACTACGCTCACTCCCTGATCACCTCCACGATATTTAAAGCACTGCTGTTCGAGTTGCCCGAAGGGCTAAGCGGAAAATAGGGGGGCTGCGATGTCCTGCTCATTGTCGCCCGGAGGAACGTGCGCTGCCATGACACTCGTGATTGATCGGATGTTTGGTGGTGCATCTTTGTGAGGTAGCTTCCTTAATATTCAGGGATAGAATAGAGTAAATTCCAAGTAATCAACGATCTATATCTTAATGGCATCTAGGTGATAGCAGTCCTAATGAGTCATCAGGACTGCTTATTACGTCAAAGTTGATTAATGCTAGGATTTATTCAGCAAAGCCAACACTAAGTGCAGATGGTTAAATTAATGCTTAAAATGTGACATTACAGTGTCGTATTTAAACTTTTATCCTTTGGCCTGTTCAATTAATATTGTTTGAGACAATATTTGAGGTAGAACAATCGGTTTGTTTACGCCTTTTTTATACCACAAATACAAAGGTACTCCAGAACGCCCATGTTGTGATAAAAACTCAGTGATCTGACTATCTCCGTTCGTCCAGTCGCCAATCATAGTCGCGACATTATGTTGTTTAAACGCTGCTTTGACTTCTTGGCGCTCAATCGATGTTTTCTCATTTACCTTGCAGGTTAAACACCAGTCAGCCGTAAAATACACAAACACATCTTGCTGCGCGCCTAAGATATTGAGTTGTTCTTGGCTAAAGGCAAGCGCTTCCGCCACCTCTTTTTGTTCACCCTGTGCATGGGATTCAGCCTGTGGAACCCAATAAATGAGTGCCAACAGAGGCAGTAACGTCAATAAGAGGCTAGGCCACCACTGGCCTTTATGCTGCGAGTGTTGCCACAAACCAGTTAGCCATAGACCAAAGGTGGATAGCATGGTGGCTGCAAGTACAGACAAGACATAATTATCATTTGATTGACGCATCAAAATCCACACTAGGCCTAATACGGTAATAAACATAGGCAAAGAAAGGATCCGCCTTACGGTGACCATCCAAGCCCCTGGCTTAGGTAAGCGAGTACGTAATGCCGGCACAAAACCCACCAATAGAAACGGTAATGCCATGCCAAAACCTAAGCCAGCAAAAATTACCAATGCCACCGTCGTTGGTAATACTAAGGCGGCACCTAAAGCTGTCGCCATAAAGGGCCCGGTACAAGGCGTTGCAATAAATGCCGCTAATACCCCAGTCCAGAAATCTCCCATGGGGCCTTTTTGATCTTGCAATTTAGAACCTGAGGTTAATGTCCCTATTTCGAACAAGCCCGCCAAATTAAACCCAATCGCGCTCATTAACAGGATCAATGCGGCAATTACAGCTGGACTTTGCAACTGGAATGCCCAGCCGACTTGATGCCCCAAGGCCCTAAGGCCTAAGATAGCGCCACCTAAGCAAATGCAGACCAACACCGCACCTAAGGTATAAGCAACTGAGCCTATCCTCGCCGCTTTTTCCGAGCCTTGATGTGACAGACTCAAAATCTTTAAGCTCAGGATCGGAAATACACAGGGCATGATGTTAAGTAGTAAGCCGCCTAGAATTGCGCCCACAAAAGCCGTGATGCCAATCAACCAGATGTTTTGATTGCTGGTATTATCTTCATTTATCGGCGGTACAATAAACGCGACATGGTCAGTTTTATGGGCATCAAAGCGTAATGCGGTACCATTTTCTAATACTAAAACTCCTTGAAATAAATCAGCTAATTCATCACCCACTTGCGTTTGCATACTCAGCACATCGCCTTCATGGTTCAGGATCTGCTGTGCATTGTTTACTAGGGTATTATTGATTATGGGATAGATATGGGCATTACGGCTGTCGACTGAACCGGGTAGCGGTAAAGACAGCGTCAGAGTATTGTTCTCGACTGCAAACTGCCCCTTAGCATCCAATGGTCTAGGTAGCATCTGACGCCATTGGCTAAATTGCCGCTGATGATTCTGCTCAACCTTGCCATCCCCGACCATGAAGTCTTGCTCGATCGTCTGTTGTTCTGGCAAGCAGGTTGTTGGATTGCATACTAGATAGCTGATATCGAGCTTGATGGGCAACGAAGTACCAACTGCAATGCTGCTATCAATAGTGATAGGCGCAAGCAAGGTATATTCGCCGTGATAAATGTAATTCATGATATCACTGGTCACCAGCTGACTCGGTGCCGGATATTGCACCTCTCCTATTGTCACGCCTTCGGGCAACTGCCAATCAAACCGCGTTGGAAAGCCTGCATCACCGGGATTTTGCCAATAACCATGCCAGCCTTTTTGAGGTGTCATGGTGATAGCGAGCTCGTGGGTTCCAGCTGCAGGCTTGTCAGACTCCATCATCATGGAAATAGAAATTAGGCGCTGAGACTGACTTAGCTCATTGGCCATAACTTGCAACGAACATATTAGGATAATAAATCCTGTTATAAACTGAGCTAAACGTTTCATGTCACGCCTTTATTATCAAGATGAAGGGGTTATTTTAATGCTGAAATCGTGTGTAAAACGGCATCAAAATCATCATCTTGAATCGAGGACTTTAGGATAACCTTACCGTCAGCGTCGATTAAACTAATGCTTGGTACTTGGTTAACACCAAATTGCTTGAACAACTCACCATCGCGATCAAACACGATTGGCATAGTCGTGCCATAACTCTTACGATAATCCTTAAGCTCAGCAACTGATGACCATAAGTTGGTCGAAACCGTTACCCATTGCACTGTGGATGCTTGCGATTTTTTCTCCAACAGCTCACGCACCCGAGTACAGGCCTGTGACGTCTTAGGCTCTGTTGTTTCCAAATACCACTCACACCAAGGGCCAAAGAACACCGCGACCACTTTTTTACTGCTGGCGGTATTAAATTGAATATTAAGCGGCTTTTCGTCAATGGTAGAAAAAGCGAGATCAGGCACTGTATCGCCCAAGTTATAACCTGAATCTTTCGCTACAAAGGTCGGATTATGTAAAGGTTTACCTGTCGCTTTTTCAGCGACTACTTTATCCAAAGCCTGATGAAACTCTTTATCATCCTTATGACCGAAATAAGCAAATTTACCATTTTTATCAATCAATAAATGTTGAGGGGTAACACGTAAGTGGAACGCACGTGCTAGCTTGCCATCATCAATAGTAATGGGCATGGTCAAGCCCATTTTTTTACTAAATGCAGTGACAGATTTTATGTTATCGCTGATACCTGTGTTCACCGCAATGACTTGAACCTTGTCACCGTACTTTTTATAGATATCTTCAAAGCTCGGCATTTGTTCACGGCACGGGACACACCAGGTTGCCCAGAACTTAATATAAACCGGCTTCTTACCATACAAATCAGCAAGATCAATCGCCTTACCATCAATGGTTGTCATCTTCATTTGAGGGGCTGGTGTGCCAACCAAGGACTCCCCAGCTGCTTTAGCTCTTCGTTCACCCTCAGCCGAATAATCGTCGTCTGCGCCATGGGCCACTTGAGCCAAGGTAAATAAACATAACAATGCGATCAATGGTGCTTTTAACAAGGTATTAAAGCCGGTTGTCATAACAATTTTCCTATCATTTTTACTGAAAGCGTAAGATACCTATTAGCCTGGGTGTCCCAGTGCCAAAAGGTCATGAATTAAATGGCCGTAGAGACAGTTGATTAAGCTAAGGCGGTCGCTAAATGCTCACATACTCGACGTTGAACATCTGCGATTTTTTGTTGTACTAAGTCAGTGCGATTTGCTGTGCCTTCAATCGTGAAAAATAAGACTCTATTGAGACCAATGGTGGCCAAGATCGCTTTGATATAGGGGGTAAAGAAATCGGGTTGGTAGGCGGCTTCACCAGAAAACACCCCACCCGACGAGACTAAAACATAAACCGGCTTATCGGCCAATAATGCTTGCTTTCCGGTGGCGGTAATATTGAAGGTCTTGCCGGCTCGAACCACGTGGTCTAGCCAGCTTTTAAGACAGGAAGGTACGGAGTAGTTATGCATAGGAGAAGCTATGATCACCAGATCTGCCCTCTCAAGTGAGCAGATTAATCGATCCGAAATGGCTAAACTGCCCTTGTTAAGATCATGAGTACTGTCAGCTGCGCAGAGTGAGTTAGCATAATCACTGTCGATGTGTGGCAGTCCTGTGGCATCGAGCATATCGATATTGAGTTCATGTAAATCAGTGAGTTGGTCAATCATGGCTTGCGCCACACTATAGGTCGAGGACGCTAGCTGTTGCGGACTGCAGTTAATCACTAAAATCTTCATATTTTCTCTCTACAGATAAGCATTATCATGTTTCAGTTTTCCCCAATACGCCGATATGATACAAATACCCATGGCTCATAATAAGAGCCATAAAGTTATTTTTTTAGTGGACCATGTTCGCAGGTGTGTGTCGCTTACTACTGAGTTCTAGGAGCAGAGGAATGACTAAAGTCTTGGCCTATAAGCAAGTCTATCAACGCATTCATACTGCGATTTTGCAAGGGATACTCAAGTCCGGTGAGCGGCTCCCTTCTGCTCGTACCCTTGCCAAGGAAATGGGGGTCGCACGCGGAACGGTAGAGGAAGGTTATGCCATCTTAAAAGCAGAAGGCTACATTGAGTCTAAAGGCCAAGCTGGTACTGTGGTCAGTCGACATTTTTTCGAGCTAGCTAAGGTCCAAACCATTCAGCTAAACACTCGCCAGCCCGGTTTCCACACTGAAATAGAAACTTCTGTCGTACTTCCCTTTCAGCTAGGTATTCCAGCGTTAGATGCCTTTCCAAGGCAAGCTTGGTCAAGAATGGCGGCAAGATGCGCCCGTAACATCCAGATGGATGATCTGATTTATCCTTCTGTTTATGGTAGCCCGCAACTCAGGATAGCCATAGCGCAGTATTTACAGCTTTCCCGAGGGGTAAAATGTGAGCCCACCCAAGTGTTTATCACCTCTGGATATGTCCATTCCATTAACTGGATAGCCCATGTGCTGCTAACGCCACAAGCCAATGTCGCCGTAGAAGATCCCGGTTACCCACTGACTCGGAAAATCTTAGCGAATCAGAATCTTAATATTGTGCCAATCGTTGTCGATAAAGAAGGCATAAATTTACCGCCCAACACCCAAGCGGACGCGGTGATTGTGACCCCAGCTCACCAGAGTCCAACTTGCGTGTCCTTATCGCTCCAGCGTCGACAGGAATTACTCAGTTGGGCAGAGACTAACCAAAGTTGGATTATTGAAGATGATTATGACGGTGAGTATCGCCATACAGGTCAGCCTCTACCGGCGTTAAAAAGTTTGGACAACTTTGATAGGGTTATATATTCAGGCACCTTCAGTAAGGTGCTTTTCCCCAGTTTGCGAATGGCTTATATAGTGGTGCCCAAAAGCAAAGTGTCAGCGTTCGAGCAATGCTCTGAACTGTATGCCGGCAATGTTTCGGGGCTTACCCAAGCTTGCGTGTTGGCTTTTATGCAGGAAGGCCATCTTTCCCGGCATATTCAACGGATGAAAAATCTATATAGAGAGCGCAGAGAATTAACCGCCAGAGTCTTTAAACAAGTGTTAGGCGATAAGGTATCGATTGAACCACAACCGGGTGGAATGTATATGATGGTAAAATTGACCGACCCCAATATTGATGATGCAGAGCTGGCCAACAAGATGATGAAGGCAGGGTTATTTGCTCAAGGGTTATCGCAATGGTCATCAAGACCCGTTCACCCAAGCTTAATTTTAAGTTTCACCAATATTAGTACTGAAGAAGAATGTCGGACCTTAGTTTCTCGCTTCAAAGATATTTTAGGGCAATGCTAATTGTACGTGAGAGAGAGTTATAGAAATGGCTTGATTTTATTATGGAGAAATGAACTGAAGTAGTTGCGAAAGTGGAGCTTAGTTGAAAACTATGCGTCACATAGTCGCAATGGAGCATTTGTTCTGCATTAAACAGGCTCTATAGCAAAGACATTGCTCACAAAAACAAAGGCTACCAGTTTTGTTTCGAAGTAGAAACCATTGACATTAATGCGTTAAATCGTGCCCGTGAATCACTCTAGGTGAGCCAGAGTGAATAAAAAAAGCAAAAACGATATCAAATGATTACGCTCAAAGCCGCATGAAACAGCTATCCCCCAAAAGCAAGTTTCTATAGCTCATTAACATCAGTTAGCATGGACGTGGCAACGGCCATAGTTGAGATTGAGTCAACACGCGATTTATACCCTGCTATCAGCGCAACGCATAAATACTAAGACGGTATACGGAGAAATTGATATTGATGAAAGTTGAAGCTTATTTGGTTAATTCCTTTACTGCCAATGGAAGCGGAGGAAACCCTGCAGGCGTAGTGTTGAACGCCGATAATCTGTCTAACGAAGCAAAATTAGCAATAGCACAAGCCGTTGGTTATTCAGAAACTGCCTTTGTTTCTCAAGATGACGAAGTCGACTTTGAGTTGTCTTTTTTTACCATAACGGGTGAAGTTGATTTCTGTGGTCACGCAACATTAGCGGCATTTTCAACAATGCATCAAAAAGGGATGGTAGCTGAAGGGCAATATGTGCAAAGGACTAAAGCGGGTTTACTTACCGTAACGATAGAGTCTAATGGCAATATAGTGATGGAGCTGAAGTTACCTGAATACCTTGGGATGTTTAGTTACGAGGCAATATCTGAGTTAATTGGCATTGATCCGGCAGTACTAGAGTCAACTCAGTTACCTATTGAGGTTATTTCAACAGGCTTGCCTGATATTATTGTTCCAGTGCCATGTGGATATCTAGATAGAATCCAAGTGAATGAAAGTTTGCTCAGTGACTTCTGTAAAAAACATGATGTTATTGGTATTCATGCTTTTGAATTATGTGATGAAAACAGCGGGTTGACAGCGAGTTGTCGGAATTTTGCTCCTTTGTTTGGTATTCCAGAAGAGTCCGCTACGGGGAGTGCTAGTGGAGCATTAGCATGTTATCTAACCAAGCACCTTGGCGGTGAACATACGAGTCGTTTTACTTTCGAGCAGGGCAGGGCAATGGACTGTATTTCAATAATTACGGCGTCAGTTACGTCGAAGGAGCAGGATATTCTCAAAGTTATGGTTGGTGGATTTGCGCATGAGGTTGGGCTGCAGGAAATCTCCGTATAACAAATAATTTAAGCAAATCTGTAACGCTTGGCGCTATGGGATTGCAGTAAGTTTGAGAGGTGTGCAGTGACTTGGTGGAAATACTTATTTGGGGAGAAGCATGAGAAAGGCAGATAGAAAATGAAAATCATCGACTATTTGGTTCAAGTAACCAACTTACCTAGCGATCTACTAGAAGCGTCTCAAAATACAAAGTCAGAGCTCTACAGAACTTATAGAGTATATAAATTGCTCATAGATTCTAAGCTACTTTGGAAAGTCTGGCTTATTGATGAGCACGAGCAAGTTTGGCTTGAAGTTAATTTTATTAATGGTGAGGGGAAGCCAGAATTTCATACCGTGAGTTTGGATAAAGGTACCTATCAGGAAATAGGGTTTGATTCATATACCGCCCTGAGTAGTTTGGAGTAAATCGGAACTAACAAGTATTAATATGACTAAAAACGGTGGCCTATTCTTCAGCTTGTTCATTTGGCGTTAACCATAGCTTATCTAATGATTGTTTAGCCTCTAATTGTGTCTTTGAATCTAACTAGGCAAGTTTGATTTACAAGCTGAAACCTGTCATTTATCTCTAGCAGATACCTCACTCGCTTTTGTCCAATTGTAAGTTTGCAAAGGTTTAAATCACATTCGTTGTAACATCACACTTTCCCACTTGAGTTATTTTCGGTTACTCCTATTTGTCAGACTATGGGTACATTTTATGTCTATGTAGGGTTACATTATTTAGCTAAGTAATTGTTCCTATTGACACTGTTATGTCATGGTTAGGGTTCTGCGACAAGTAGGTTTAAACGAGAAATGTTGAATCAGAACGTTAGATTAACTTTAACAAAAAACGGCGAGCACTAAGGCTCGCCGTTTGAGTTAACCGTTTAATGGCTCGTGTTAGCTCGTGTTAGTTAGCTTTAGGCTCGAAGCTAAAGGCTTGACCCGCAAGCGCTGCTTCAAACATCAAACCGCCTTTCGCTGCAGTAAATACCGCCATGCCGTTAATGTACGAGCCACTTGCCGAGCGATTGCCACCCGATTGGCCTGCGCCTGCTGAGTTGCCTGTGGTTCCCGCTTGAGCACTCGCGCCCATGTTGATGGCAACTGCTGATGCTTGGGCATCAAACTCGAAACTGCCGCTCGTGAAGGCTTCATAGGATTTAGCATCTTTAAAGAAGATGATCTCGCTGTAGGCTTGGCCACCTAATTGAAAACCGATGGATAATTGAGTCAGGCTCGAATCACCCATATAAACACCGCCTTGATAGACTCGGCCCTTGCCATAGGCTGCGCCAATGCCTATGCCGCCTTTACCCACAGTCGGGAATAACGCATAGCCATAGGCTGTGTCGAAAAACTTACTGGTTTCTTTCGCTTTTTGGAAATTGACTACTGCCTGATCATAGCTTTCATCTGCATGTGCAGTGGGCGCCGCAAATAGGCTCACGATAAGGCATGTCGATGCCGCAATGGCAGTTAAAAATGATTTCATGGTAACGCCTCTTCAAGTCTTCAGTTGCTCCAGACTAGCCTTTATCGACACAAATGACAGCCCAAAGTGACTCCTGTGTCAGCTTAGGTTCAGTGTTCGACTCAATGGTTGGAGTGATATTGATGGTGATTATTGGAGTGTGGTTTCGCCAATTAGTTCTTAGGTGGTGAAGAAGCTTGGGGTTTTTCTGCGTCGTCCTGCTGAATTTGATGTAAAAATTCATACTCCTCTGGGGTGAGAACATTTTCAATGACGAGTGGGCGTTGCTCTAACTCTGGTTCGGCCATGCGGCCTTTTAAGTAGGCAGAGCGGGTGATTTGCTTTAGCCCATACACCGCCAGCATATACATGCTCAGTAGTAAGGTCAGCCTTGGCAATGCGTGGGAAAGTAGTGATAGATTATCACCAAGATAGAAAGGCAAAATCACCACAAATACGCGGATTAACCAATTCAACAACATGGCCAAGGTCAAGCTTATCAGCCAACGAAACCGAATGGTGCCGAGCGCCTCTTGGGTTTGAGTGACATCTCTTTGATTGCGTTTATGTCGACGAAACAACATCCACAGCGCGATAAAGTAACAACAGGTTTGTACAGATAACAGCGCTGGGAGTAGAGCGCCCCATTGGCTGATACTCATTTCTTTAAGCATCAGAGCTATGGGTTGCCACTCGTTGATGGGATGTGCAGTTAATCTTAGGGCAATATCTAAAATGGCGAAAACTAATGTTAATGCAAATGGCCAGTAATGCTTTGAAAACCCCAGCGGTTTATTAGTTGGTGCTAAACTGCGTTTGCAATAGAGATAGAGCAAAGGCATAAGCAAAAAATAAACAGGGTTAATCAGGTTGAATAGAATATGAATGGGAATTGGACTGTTATCGCGGTTCAGCATACCCGTGAGGAAATATAGGGCGATGAGATTTAAGAAGGTTGCAAGGAGTTTTTGGTTAGCGTCTGGGTGATAAAAATAGCGAATATAAATAGCTAACGCGAGGCAATGTACGCCTCCAAATAACGACAACCACCAGTAAGCTTCAGCGAAAAAAGTATTAAATTCGTTCATTAAATTCGTTCATATACGACACATCGAGCCCTGTTATATCAGGGAAATCGGCTCTGTAAAAGTATCGCCGTTAGTTTTTCTGTTGGCTTGCTATGCGCTGATGGCGATTTGAAGCCGCCTCAGGCACAACGCTGGGAACGGGAATGCGTTCCGCGAGTAAGTGTTTGATTGCACGAACGGGATGCGGTAATAACATCCGTGGACCAGAAAAGATCATGATCTCTTTGACGATTTGTTTCTGCGCGGGTTTGTAGCAATGCACTGGGCATTTATTACAGGTGGGTTTGTTTTGTCCGTAGGGGCAGCGATCTAGCCGTGTTGCGGCATAATCCAATAACTCAATGCAATCTGCACATAGGCTCGTCGCGTCTTGGCCTTGGTGTTTCGCCTTGCAATAAATCGTCACCATAGCGGCAATGGTTTGGTGTTCGTACAGGAGTTTGCCCGTAAGCAGTGTGGCTGTGCCCATTGGAATACCTTAGCTTGTCACTCGGATATCCCATCATAGGCAGTGAAATTGGCGCTGACAAAACGAAAGCGCCAATTTATGAAGGTGCGCACAAAATGGGGCTTTAAACAATCCTGCCATCTTAGCATCCGCACCTAAAAGTAAACCTTAGATATGCATCACTTTGTCGGCAGCCAGTGTCCAGCGAGTTAAATCTTGTAGCGTACCTATGTGCGCGCCTTCGATAATCATTTTCGCCGTGACGCCTCGCGCTTGAGCGCAGGTCTTACAAAGCAGGATCGGCACTTGCTGCGCTGAGAGGATCTCGAACATCTGTTGTAGGTTGTAGCTTAAGTCGGGTGTGGTTTGATTTTTGAGTGCGCCAAACACGGCATCAGACATGAGAAAGAGTTTAAGATCGACGGCTTGTTCATCCTGATCCTTCAGTGCTAATGCGATGCGTAGGCTGTTAAATAGCTTTTCTGTCCCGTAGGGGCTAGCGTGGGCCACGATAAGAATACTTTGCATCAGGTTTTCCTTATATTTGTCGTAAACTGGGCGATTGGGGTGATAAGGCAACGCGGTTCCGTCAGTCTAGCGCAATTGGCTATAACTATTTGAGCGCAAGATCGTATAAAAAGGCATAAATACTTGATTTACACCGACACAATGGACTTTAATAGCGGTTAATCTCTGCTCAATTTTTAGCTAGACTCGGTTGCCATGGACACTGTCCTAATGGATTTTGGCAAACCAATTGACACGGCTTCTGACGAGAAGCGGCCATCAAAGGTGAACAAGAATGAAGATCATAGTCGTATTTATACTAATTGCTGTCGGGGTGTTTTTATTCCTTCGCGCGCAGCGATTGGCGAAAGAAGAACAAGAGGCGATGAAACCTAAATCGACCACGGTAAAACCAGTTTTTCCTACCGAAGACGCACCTATTTCCTCCGCTGCTGAGTCCGAGCGAGTAGAGCCTGAGCCAGTTGAGCAGGCAGAGGACACTCGCGTGGTGGAAGTTGAGCCTGTCATCGAAGTTGAAGCCGAATTGATGCCCCGTGAGACGAATGAGCCGGCGAACATTTCGGTGGAGCTAGACACAGATATCATCGAAGTCGATATTCCTGCGGCCCATAATGAAGAGGCGGTGATCATTTTAGGCACCACGCCAACAGATGAACAAGCTGACGTTAAGACTGAAGCAGAGCCAGCATCGAGCACGCGTTCAGAGGTCGGTGCGCCAGGGGCTTGGGCGAATGTAACCTTAGTTCGGGCCTTTGAAGAGTATCAAGGGGCAACGTCCGCCAGTGCTCGCTATACCGCGCTGCAAAATATGGTCGCTGAGTGCTACAAGCAGCGTAAATCGGCGGATTATCTCAACTATGGCGCTCAGTTAGCTGAAGAATATGTCGCACTGTTCCAAGCAGCTAGCGCCGAGCAAGGCAAAGATACTGAGCTTAAGTCTTCCGGTTTCTTGCATTTAGCCACCTTGCTAAATGATACCCAAGCCTTCGATGCAGCCATTGTCATTTGTCGTAAAGCATTAGAGCTTGGGCTGAGCGATGGCACTGTCACTGGCTTTGAGGGCCGGATCAATCGGATTGAGAAAGCACAGGCTAAAGCAACTACGGCTTAACACTTTGGTTGGGAGCGCTTAGCGGGTAAACCCTTAAACGAAAAGCGGTTATTTCCCTCGTCTAAGCAGTGTAGAATCCCTGCTAACTGAATGCGCAAAAGGCGAACTAAGGTTCGCTTTTTTTATGGGCTTGATAGGGGAAAAATGAAACTAAGCTATGCCTTACCGAATGTCTTATTCGGGCTTGGATTATTGCTACTCAGTGGCTGTACTAAAACCCCAGAATGGACCCTATTTTATTATCCCGATGTGAGTGCCATTCCGGTGACGCCTTTGCAGGCTGAGGATATTAATGGCTACTACGACACCTTAGCGCAATGCCAGAGCAAGGCCCACGGCATGCAGCGTCTAAGCAGCTCTGGCGTGAGTGGCTTTGGCCTTGGTGTGTATCAATGTGGGCACCTATGTGAGTTCGACGATAAGTCGGTGCTGGTTTGCAAGACCATGAGCCAATAGGTGGACAAGATGAAGTTTAAACAGGATTTTTTTACGCAGTTACCTGAGTTTTACTCGCAAGTGTACCCGCAAGGTATAACTAAGCCAGAATGGCTGGCATGGAGTGATGACGCTGCGCAATTGATTGGCTTGAGCCAACCCACCGATGAGCTGTTATTGGGCTTGTCTGGCAATGCCGCCGTCGATGGCGCAACTTACTATGCTCAAGTGTATAGCGGCCACCAATTTGGCGGTTACACGCCGCGCTTAGGGGATGGACGCTCGATCATTTTAGGTGAAGCGATTGGCCCAAATGGCGCATGGGATGTCGCCCTTAAAGGCGGCGGTCCGACGCCTTATTCGCGCCGTGGTGATGGCCGCGCTGTGATGCGCTCTGCCGTGCGTGAGTTTTTAGTCTCTGAGGCGCTGCATCATTTACATGTGCCGACGACCCGTGCCTTGGCGGTGATTGGCTCTGACCTACCCGTATGGCGCGAGAGCCAAGAAACCGCAGCCATTACTGTGCGTTTAGCCCGTAGCCATATTCGTTTCGGTCATTTCGAGTTTTTCTGCCACAGTGAACGCGGTCGTGCCGATAAGCTGATTCAATTACTCAACTTCACTATTACTCAGCATTATCCCCATTTGAGTTGTGATGCCGCAGGTTATAAAGCGTGGTTTTTGCAGGTAGTGCAAGATACCGCCAAGATGATTGCCCACTGGCAAGCGGTCGGTTTTGCCCATGGTGTGATGAACACAGACAATATGTCGATTCTGGGTGACAGTTTTGACTTCGGTCCCTTTGCGTTCCTCGATACATTTCAAGAAGATTTTATCTGCAATCATTCGGATCCCGAAGGTCGCTATGCCTTTGGTCAGCAGCCGGGTGTCGGTTTGTGGAACTTGCAACGTTTAGCGCAGGCGCTCACGCCCGTGATCCCATCCGATGACTTAATTGCCATTCTTAATCAATACCAAGAGGCGCTAGTGCAGCCTTATTTGCGCTTGATGCGAGCGAAATTAGGTCTATCTGCCGTTGATGTTCCGTCGGCGGAGCAGGACAAACAGGATCTCGACCTCATAGGTCGATTCACTGTGCAGATGGAGAAAAATCAACTCGATTACACTCAGACTTGGCGCCAATTAGGCAAATTAGATCCAACCAGTAAACACAGTGCGCTGCGGGATGACTTTATCGATGTCAGTCAGTTTGATACTTGGTATCAAGCCTACCAACAAAGATTGGGCGCAGTAGCGGATATCCCCGCGTGGCAAACTGAGCGCAATAGTGTGAATCCCAAATATATTTTGCGTAACTATTTAGCCCAAGAGGCGATAATCGCAGTAGAAGAGGGTAATCTTGCGCCGCTGCATTTGCTGCAAAAAATCTTAACTCAGCCCTTTGCCGAACACGCAGAGCATGAAGACTTGGCCAAGCGTCCACCGGACTGGGGCCAAGGTTTGATCATGTCATGTAGTAGTTGATGGGATAACAAGCATGAAATTACCAAGCACGCATCTAAAAGCCATTAGCTTAGATACCATTCGCTTAGATAGAAGCGCCTTAAGTTTAGCGGTCAGTGCGGATATCGATTTTGATCGTTTCGCCGACTTTGCCGAACCTTTAGCCGCGGCGCTCGATTGCACTGTGCGCGAGCGTCAGTGGGGCGCCGACAGGCATCAATGGTTATTAGAATTTGAAGGCAGCCAGTTATGGCTCAATTATGAGTTTTACGGCAACATTTGCTGGCTCTCGACCGAACGAGAAGCCGATTTTGAGGTGCTGGAATACTTAGCCACTTTGCTACAACCTCACCTAAGAGTGAACTGAATATGAGTCAGAATATGACGCCACCAGCCACGAGTTCTAGAGGCGCTGAGTTCCATTTTCAAGCCCTAACGCCGGATTTGATCTTAGATGCGATCGAAAGTCTGGGCGTGTACCCGGAAACGGGCCTGCTCGCGCTGAACAGTTACGAGAACCGCGTGTATCAGTTCCGTAGTGATGAAGGACTGCGTTATGTGGTGAAATTCTATCGCCCCGACCGTTGGAGCGACGCGCAGATCCAAGAGGAACATGATTATGCGCTCGCACTCGCGGCAGAAGATATCCCAATTGCCGTGCCTGTGATCATCGAAGGTCATACGTTACACAAGTACCAAGGCTATCGATTTACCCTGTTTCCTTCCTTGGGTGGCCGCGCCTTTGAAGTCGATAATTTAGAACAGCTGGAATTAGTTGGCCGATTCATCGGTCGTATACATCAGTACGCGGCGCAAACTGTATTTGCTGAACGTGAACCGCTGAATCCGCAGATTTTAGGTGCCGAGCCGCTTGCGTGGTTAAAGCAATCTAATCTAGTGCCTAATAGCCTACGCTTGCCGTTTTTTACCGTCGTTGAGCAAGTGTTGGCTAAGGCGAATGCGATTTGGGATCGCCAAGTTTTTGCGGCCATTCGTTTGCATGGCGATTTACACCCAGGCAATATTTTGTGGACGCCAGATGGTCCCGGATTCGTCGATTTAGACGATGCTCGCATGGGGCCGGCGATTCAAGATTTATGGATGATGTTAACGGGTGATAGAGCGCAGCAGTTGATGCAGCTTGAGATATTACTCGAAGCCTATGAAGAGTTTTGTGAGTTTGATACAAGGCAGTTAGCTTTAATTGAACCGCTGCGGGCGCTGCGTATGGTGCACTACAACGCGTGGATTGGTCGTCGCTGGGACGATCCAGCTTTCCCGATGAACTTCCCTTGGTTTGGGGATGAAAAGTATTGGGAGCAGCAAATCTTGGCATTTAAGGAGCAACTTTTTGCTCTTGGCGAGCCACCACTGAGCCTAGTGCCTTATTAGTATTGAGCAAAATATGATGTCACAGACGTATCTTGTGACATTAGATTGAACTCTTAAGCTTGAGTTACACTCAAAAAATGGAATATGTTAGTCTCCAGCCAATTTATCAAAAATGATTTAAGGAATGTTCATGAAAAAAGTATTACTTATGGCCGCGGCTTTATTACTGGCGCCACTGGCTGTATCGGCTGTGGAATACCAAGAAGGTGTGCATTACACAGTGATTAACGATGGCCCAGCAACCGCTAAGCCAGAGATCACCGAGTTTTTCTCTTTCTATTGCCCACACTGCTTTAATTTCTCTAAAACGGTAGTGCCAAAAATTCTCGCAGAAAAGCCTGAGGGCGTAGCGTTTAACCAAGCACACGTTGATTTTATTGGTAAAGAAATGGGCGTTGAAATGTCACGCGCATTCGCAGTTGCGCATCAGTTAAACGTCGATGATAAAATGGATGCGGCGTTATTCTCTGCCATTCATGAGAAAAAAGAACACTTCACTAGCCTTGCCGATATTCGCGCTCTTTTCGTGGCTAACGGTGTCGATGGTAAAACCTTCGATGCGGCCGCAGAGTCTTTCATGGTGAAGGCGCAAATGGCGAAAATGAAGCGTGACACTGAAAACGCTAAGCTGACTGGCGTACCTGCTCTCGTCGTTAACGGTAAGTATCGTGTTGAAACCGGTGCGATTAAATCCTACGACGAACTGTTAGATATCGCTTTCTACTTAGCAAAAAAATAGTTCGGATGACCTTATCACACCGCTGTAATGTGAGCGGTTGATAATACTGCACGTACAGCGTTTTAAAGGGAGCCTTAAGGCTCCTTTTTTATTGCGGCAAAGAACAACAGTAAGGCGAAACGAGCTGAGACAGCCGCTGTAAGGCACACAGTAGGCGGCTATAGCGGTTAGTCGTTTGAACTTATTGAATAAAGGCGAGGCAAAAAATGGGCAAAAAAAACCGTACTTCTTATAACGGAAAGTACGGACTTGAGCCAGAGGACTCATTTTTACCCTGAGTAACGCTGCTAATTTAACAGAGCGTCAAAAAATTGGCAAGTGACATTATTATGGCGTTTTGGTTTTTTTGGTTTGCAGTATGGCATATTGGTAAGTTAACTAAATCATATGATTAACAGTGTTGGGCAATCAAATATGAAAAAAAGCCCCCGAAGGATGAACTCAAGTGGTAAAGCTTCTGTCAAACAACTGTAATCAATAACAACAAGAATGCTTGTAGGTGGTCATATGAGAGTTTTTCCTGTCTACGCACCTAAGCTTATCGTTAAGCACGCGCGTATTTTTCTCACTGGTGTTATTTGGGTTAAAGACTTAGGACGATTGGAATTTGAGAAGGGGCGGTTTTTACTGCCAAGAAAAAGCCTGCCAAAAGTGAAGCAGGCTATTTTAGAATTGAACGAACTGATCGAAGCGCAGCATCATCAAACAAATGCTGTTTAGATTTCGCTGTTTAACAAGCCAACAAGGCCAGTCACTTTTTCGTTCCAAGAAGTGAGTTCTTCTTGTAGTTGCTGGTTTTGCGCATTCAATTGTTGATTGTGCTCACTCAGCGTAGACGCTTTTTGCTTCTCTTCTTCAAGCTCCATTTTTAGAAGCTCGATCGTTTCGAGTGCAGCCTGGATTTTGGTTTCCAGTTTGGACAGTAATTCAAGGCTCATCTGGAGAGTCCTATGGTTTCTGGATGGGACTGTGATTCTAGCAGTGCCTAGAACTTAAGGAATAGCGATTCTTATCGTTTGGTTAAAAAACACCCTATTACTGGGTTCTAAATTAAGTTTTTTTGCATTTGTTATTAACTCGTTAGTATTCTTGGTTTTATTTTTTATCGGAATGGTCCATGTCGCCTAGTCTGCTCGCCATACTCCCGTTACTGTTGACCTTAACTTTAGCCCTGTTTTTACGCCGCACGCTGGTGGCGTTAGGCGTTGGTATCGTCTCTGGCGCCCTATTGATCGCCCAATTTGATCCGCTGCAAACTGGGCGGTATTTGCTTGATATCGGTGTTAAACAATTTTATGCCCAGGACGCATGGCAAGCGTGGCACCTCAATGTGCTATTGGCCATGTTGCTGCTAGGTAGCATGACGCAATTGTTAGCACGTGGCGGCGCCGTGGGTCAGTTTGGCGATTGGCTATATAGCCGTATCCGCACTGAGCGTCAGGCGCGTCTGGGAGTGGTGTTCCTCGGTTGGTTAGTGTTCATCGATGGGATTTTCAGTTGCCTTGCCGTCGGTCATGTTTGTCAGCCACTGAGCCAGCGTTATGGCATTCGCCATGAGCAGCTCGCTTATCTGGTGGATTCCAATGCCTCGCCCCTGTGTGCGCTATTGCCTTTCTCCAGTTGGGGCCCCTATGTGATGGCGCTTATCGCGGGGATCAGCTTTTTGCCCGTGTCGCCGCTGGAAGCCTTCATCGATGTGGCCTTATTTAACTTTTACGCCATAGTGACCTTAGGTTTGTCCGTGCTCGTCGCTTGGTATGGCGTGGGTTTTCGCTCTTTTGTCGCCCCAACAGAGGTCAAATCCTCTAATGCGGTCGAGACCAAGGGCAATCCTTGGCTGCTCGCTATTCCTATGCTGACTCTATTATTGGCTTCAGTGGGACTAACTTTGTGGTCTGGTGCCCAGCAGGTCTCTTCTTGGGATGTGTCGCTCTGGCTGGCTAAGGCCGATATTGGCGCCTCTATGCGCGATGCTTGTTTATTGGCGACCTTGGTCACTCTGATTATGTTGGGCTTGTCTGGACGACGTTTAACGGCGTTAGTGGGGGATTTAAGCCACGGTGTGCGCATGATCGCCTTCGCCATTGCGATCTTGCTCTGCACTTGGATGATTGGCGCTGTTATCCAAGATCTGGGCGTGGCGAAATTGTTGGCCGCTTGGGCTAAATCTTATCTTTCTCCACACTTGCTGGTGGCGGGCATGTTTTTACTCTGCGCGATAATGGCTTTTGCGACTGGCTCGAGTTGGGGCACATTTGCGATTATGATCCCTATTGGCGCCGAGATTGCCCATAACTTAGATCCTCATCTGTTATTGCCTGTATTGAGCGCTGTGATGTCGGGGTCAGTTTTTGGCGATCACTGCTCGCCGATTTCAGATACCAGCGTGCTCAGTGCGACCAGTTCAGGTTGCGCCCCCCATGACCACGTGGTGACTCAGTTGCCCTTTGCGTTAATCGCGGCGTGTTCGGCCTTGGTAGGATTCCAATTAGTGAATTTAGAAGTGGCGACGCCGTTAGTGTGGTTGGCCGTGGTGAGCTGTGGTCTCGGTTTATTTGCCTTGATGGCGCGCTTCTATTCGCCTTGGCCTAAGTTAGCGGCGCAGACATAACGCCTGTTTATCGTTAAAATGGCCTATTCGGTTTGAGTTAAACCAATTATTTAAATGTACTGATTTAAGAGATGATCAATATGAGCATTACCCGTTTAGACGTTGGCACCCGCATGAGCAGCATAGTCATTCACCAAGGTACTGTGTATCTGTGTGGTCAAGTGGCGAAGGATAAGTATCAAAATATCACTGAACAAACCGTCACTATGCTTGAAGAAGTCGATACCTTGTTGGCGCAGGCGGGGAGTTCGCGTGAGCATGTATTGTCAGCGACTATCTATCTGAAAGACATGGGTGATTACGATGCGATGAATGCCGTATGGGATGCTTGGGTGCCTAAAGGCCATGCGCCAGCCCGCGCTTGCGTGCAAGCTGCTATTGCTGAGCCGGAATATTTGGTTGAAGTGTCTGTAATAGCGGCGGTCGCTGTTTAAGCGCGGAGCTATTTTTCGTCCAGTTTAGAATCCTGTCACCGAGTGTCATGACTCGGTGAAGCTACACCTCGCTATCTAAACCTGCATTGTTCAGCACGTTCACTCTCTTCTAACGAAACCCTTCAGCTTTAACCTAATAAGTATTCCATTAAATGTGCAGGCACAAGCGGTGGATGATCCACATATTGGATTGAGAGTGCCGCGGCGATCGCATCCATATTCTGTTGTGCTAAGCCCTGTTCGATAATGGCAAACGCCCAAGGAGCCTCAGTTTTGAGCTTTAGGTAATAAGGCGTGGCGACAAATTGTGCGAGTGAGTAAGCCGCGCCACCTAAACCATGCCCCCAACCCTCGCTGACCTGAAAGGGTCTATCAAGATGCGCCGTATCAAACTCAATCAGCTGGGGATATTGGCCATTATGCCCACCGGTCCAGTGACCGATTTCAACTGCTAACATTATCTTTGCCATGTGTTGTCCTCGCTAACCTTGTTTAGTGGCAATCTGCATCCTGCCAAATTCAGCATTCACATCGACAGGCGTGATAGCGACGATATGGTCGAGCCTAAGAGATTGTTTATTTTGTTGCTGCTGGATAACAAGCCACTCGGTTTTGTCGGCTCTGGTCTGCGTGGTGATGGCTTGACCTTGGCACTGCGTGCCATCAATCAACTCAATCTTGAGTTGATAACCGCGCAGGCAGGCAAGTTCGAGGTAATCGTAGTGCTCACAGGGGATCATCTTATAGTCAGACATAGGTTTATCTCATCGGGAGTTCGACCCCATTGTGGCAAAAATACTTGCCATTGGCATTATGCGTGACCCAATGCTGATTGTTTTATCTAGTATCTAAGACAGTGTGAAAGGCTGAGCCCTAGGCGCTCCGTCCCGGCGAGTTTTAATGCACTTTATGCTGTGTTGGTTATTTTTAACTTAGCCCACTAGGTCCGCAAATAACCGCAATCGCCATGGATGGCGTGAATGCCATTTATGCAGGAGCAATAAAGGGCCTTGCCTAAAGTGCGTTACCATTCCGTTAACATCAGCCGCTGAATCCTGCATCTTCAGATTGTTTGGGTATAGATATGCGCGCCCCTCTTGACTTTATTCCTGTCGCTCCCTAGTCTGCTTGTTCAGTAATCAAGGTGGTATGCGATGGAAATAACCTACAATTTAAAACCTGCGTCCGAGCGCCGTACTGAGCAATTCAAGCCCGAGGGGAATGTGGGCTTTGGTAGCCTCAGAACCGATCATATGTTTTTGATGGATTATCATGACGGACAATGGTGCGATCCGCGCATCGTTCCTTATGGTCCATTTGAAATGGCACCGGGTGCAATGGCGTTGCATTATGGCCAGTCGATCTTCGAAGGCGCGAAAGCCTTTATGCACGAAGATGGCGAGATTTATACTTTCCGTATTAATAAGAATGCCGAGCGGATGAATCGCTCCGCCGATATCGTCTGTATTCCTAATATAGATGAACAAGTGCAGATGGATGCGATCAATGCGTTGATCGATGTCGATCGCCTGTGGTTCCCGATGCAAGAAGGTGCGTGTCTGTATATTCGCCCCTTTATTTTTGCGACTGAAGACCGACTCTCTGTTAGCCCAAGCACGCGTTATACCTTCTGTGTGGTATTAAGCCCAAGTGGTGCTTATTACGCAGCGGGCGTGAACAAAGGCATACGCTTACTGATCAGCAAAACTTTCCATCGCGCGGTATCGGGCGGCACTGGCGCCTCAAAAGCGGCGGGTAACTATGCGGCGTCGTTGCGTGCGGGTAAAGCTGCGGCAGCCTTTGGTGCATCGCAAGTGTTATATCTCGACTCGACCAATCAACAGATTGAAGAAGCGGGTGCGATGAACCATTTCCACATCTTAAAAGATGGCACAGTGATCATTCCGACCTTCACCGATACCATTCTTAAGTCGATCACCTCGCAATCCATCATGGAATTGGGTGAGATGCTTGGTTGTGAAGTGCGCCAAGAGACTGTCATACTTGATCAATTTATCGCCGATATCGAATCTGGTGAAATTATCGAGGCGGGTGGTTTTGGTACAGCAGCTGTGGTTTCAGCTGTGGGTTCCTACATTTTTGAAGATGGCCACATAGTCACTGTCGGTAACGGTGAAGTGGGCGAGCATGTTCAGCGCATCTACAAACTGTATACCGAAATCCAAAAGGGCCACATTCAAGGTCCAGAAGGCTGGGTTAAGCGTGTTGAACGTTTAGCAAAGTAAGGATGTTGTGGTGATGATTAAAGGCTCCTAGGAGCCTTTTTTATTGGCTGATTTTGACGATGACATTTGTAGACTTCGCCTCAAATCAAATCAAACCAAATCAAATCGGCTGTGGCTTAGATTGATTCTTGAGTAAAGTTAAAAAATCCGCGGCACTTAAGGGTTTACTGAGTAAGAAACCTTGCACTTGATCGCAACCCTGCATCGCCAAGAAGTTGAGTTGTTCTTGGGTTTCTACCCCTTCGGCGACAACGTTCAGGTCTAAACTGTGGGCGAGGGCGATAATGGCGCTGGTGATGGCCGCATCGTCGGGATCATTGGTGATATCTCTGACGAACTCTCGATCGATTTTCAGCGTGTCTATCGGGAAGCGTTTGAGATAACTTAGGCTCGAATAACCCGTCCCAAAATCATCCACCGCTATGGTCAAGCCTAGGGCTTTGAGTTTAGAGAGAATACTGACTGACTCCTGCGGATTGCCCATGATCATCGACTCTGTCAGTTCAAGCTCAAGGGATTGTGCCGGGAGACCTGATACTGCCAAGGCAACTTCTATAGTGGAGATAATATCGGCCTTAAGTTGGCGAGCCGATAGGTTAACGGCGACAGTGATACCATTGAATCCTAAGCTGTTCCATTCGGCTAATTGCTGGCAGGCTTGATTGATCACCCAATGGCCAATTTGGGTGATGATGCCGGTTTCTTCCGCCAGCGGAATAAACTCAACGGGGGAAATGGGGCCAAGTTCAGTGTGATGCCAACGTAAAAGCGCTTCTATCCCAGTGAGTGAACCATCCTTTAAACAGAACTTAGGTTGATAAACTAAGCTCAATTCGTTGCGCTGAATCGCCTCTTTTAACCCACTTTCGAGTTGCACATGGCGAGTGGCAATTTCATTTAATTTCGAAGTATAAAACTGGAAGTTATTTCTACCTGACGATTTCGCGTGGTACATGGCTGTATCGGCAAATTTAATCAGCGAGTCGGCATTATCAGCATCGTTTGGATAGAGACTGATGCCGATGGAGGTCGAAATGGTTAGCGTTTTATCGTCCAATAAGAAGGGCGTTTGGAATGCTCTGAGCACTTTTTCTGAGATCAAAGTGGCGGCTTTTGTTTTCGCCACCCCTTCTAAAATAATGGTAAATTCATCACCGCCTAGGCGTGCGACCGTATCGCCATCGCGCACTGCATTTTGCAGTCTTCTGGCGACTGCTTTGAGCAGTAAATCGCCGACATGGTGCCCCATGGAGTCGTTGATATGTTTAAAGCGGTCGAGATCTAAAAACAGTAAGGCGACGATATTGTTCGCCCTATGCGCTTGGGTTATCGCGTGATTGAGCCTGTCTTGGAATAAGGTTCGGTTTGGCAGGCCCGTTAAGGTGTCGAAACTGGCGAGGAAACGCAGATCTTCTTCGGCTTTTTTTCGCTGTGTGATATCGGTAAATACGGCGACGAAGTGACTAGTTTCACCTTTAATATCGATAACTTGGTTGATCTCAAGCCAGACTAAAATCGCCTGCCGTTGTTTATTGCGGATCCACAGTTCCCCGACCCAATGTTTATGGCGCAGTAGCTGTTGTTCAATGGTATTGAACAATTCACGCTGTTGGCGCCCAAAGGCTAAATGAATGAAATGCCTGTCGGTGATTTGGCGCTCTGTGTAGCCAGTAATGGCACAAAAGGCAGGGTTAACCGAGCGAATGCGATAATCTAGGCCCGCCACGACAACCGCTTCATTCATACTGTTGAGCACTTGCGAGGACAATACCAGCTCGTTCTCAATCAGCTTACGAGAGGTGATGTTACGGTTAGTCCCTGTCATGCGGATCGGGTTATCTAGGCTATCTTTTTCAACCACTTTGCCACGGTCTAAAATCCACACCCAATTACCCGGTGAGCGTTCGACACGGTACTCAGCTTCGAAGAAAGGCGAGCGGCCTTGAAGGTGCTCGTTTAGCTCAAGTTTGAATCTCTCTCTGTCTTCAGAGTGCATGCTCTCATGGGCAATATTGCTGCTGTTCCAATGGGGAATCGAAGAGTCCATATTGGTACGATAGACTTGGTTTTCGGCTATGTTCCAGTCCCACATGCCATCGCCAGATGCCCAAAGTGCCAGCTTTAGCCGCTCTTCTGAGGCGCGGATACTGGTTTCAAATTCACGTTGTTGTTGGCGTTTGTTCCTACGCCAGATAATGACCCAAGCCAGCAGTCCTAAAGTGAGTAAGAAATAGAGGATATAGGCGAATTGAGTGCGATAGAAGGGGGCTTGCACATTCAGATCGACAAGCAGCGCATAGGCACCTTCTGAGTTATATTGCAGCCCATGACGAACATGTAATCGGTAATGGCCAGGATTGATGTTAGTAAAGGTGATTTCATTGCCTGTGGGTAGCTCATGCCATCTGTTATCAAACCCTTCGAGATAATAGCTGAAACGGTTTTTACCCGTGTAGCTGAAATCTAATGAGGTCACCTCAAAACTGACTAGCTGATCGCTATAGTCCATCACTATGCTAGGGGGGCGGCTTAAATCGAGAATCGTATGGCCTTTTCCCGCAATGCTATAGCCAGTGAGTGCGACTTTAACATCGGGTCGTTGATCTGGAATCGACTTGGGATTGAAACGATTGATGCCATTAATGCCACCAAACCAAAGATCGCCATCGCTGTCCTGCAGTTTTACGCCGCCGTTAAACTCCAGTGCCTGCAATCCTTCTTGTTCGTTGAATATGATGACGCGATTGGTTTTAGGGTTAAGTTTGCCTATGCCGGCATTGCTGCTAAACCAAATGTTATGTTCTTGGTCCTCAAGTAAGGCGTAGATAGTATCGCTTGGTAATCCCTGATCGCGGGTGTAATGAGTAAAGCTTGTATCGGCATCTTGTGAGGGTAACTTACTGATCCCGCCATGGGTGGCGAACCATACCTCACCTGCGTGTGTCACTAGAATATCGCGGACACGATTGTTAATTAGACTTTTCTTATCTGAGGATTGGTGGAAGTAAGATTTACCTATGCCCGTTTTCATATCTAGTTTCAGTAGACCATCGAGTGTGCCTATCCAAAGCGTATTTTTGTGTGCTCTTAGGATTAAAAACTGGTTTTGTGCCGGATAGAAATTATCAATATGTGCCAATGAGATAAAAGTAAATTCATCGGTATCTATAGCCTTGCGATAGAGGGCGTGGGTCGTTGCTACCCAGAGATGGCCTTGATCATCAATTTCTAAACTTCGGATGTAATTGGCTTCAGAGCCTTGGTCTGTACTTGCTGTGACCTTGAGTAATTGGAAATCTCCCTCTGGCGATAGCCGACCGAGTCCATAGTTAGTGGCAAACCAGAGCACGCCCGCTTTGTCTTGAGCAATATCTCGCAGGGTGAGGTTTAAATTGCGTTGATGCACCCCTAAGGCGTTAGCAAATCGCTCCGTATAGTGCTCATATTTACCGTTAGCTAACATGCGCTTAAGTCCAGCACCTTCGGTGCCTATCCAAAGGGCATTATCTTTGCTGCGGAATAAGGTGCGAATATTGTTGCTCTGTTGCGACAGCTCAGTGGTGTATTCGAAAATATGCTGAAAATACTGACGGCGGGTATTAATTTTATCTAAACCCGAATAACTGGCGCCTAACCATAAATTGCCAAAGGGATCTTGCAGCAAACTCAGTATGTTATTTTCACTGATACTGTTGGTGCGCTTAGGGTCGTATCTATGGTCGGTCGCAGTGAATGTTTTATCGTTTCTCTCGAGTTGAATGAGACCCGCTTCAGGCCCGACGACCCAAAAGTCACCCTGTTCGGTTTGGATAAAATCCTTAATGTAAGGCACGTTATCGTCAGTCTGCCAAAGTATTTGGCCCTGCTGCGAGGCCAAGTTGTAGTGCCATAGTTGTCCATCTAGGGCTAAAGTGATCGAGTAGGCCGAGTTCGCTTTAATTTGATAGGCAGTGACATTTTGCGGCACGTTCAAGCGAGTGATGGTATTCGCACTGACGGCAAAGGTGCCGCTATCTTGGGTACCTGCGAGCAGGTACGTGTTTTCAACATTGGCTAAGCTAGTGATATAGGGCTCGACGCTATTACCTAAACTCACTTGGGTAATACGTTTGGTTTTGGTCGATAGGGAAAATAGTCCCGCTTTAGTGCCAATCCAGAGTGTATTACCCACTATGCTGAGTTTGGTGGTGCGGGGATCGGTCAGACCTTGTTCTTGGCCAAAGTGCTCAAAGGTCCCTGTACTCAAATCGAGTCGATTGACCCCTTGGCTGAATGTGGAAACCCAAATGTAGCCTTCTGAATCTTGAATAATGTCAGAGACATAACTTTCTGAAATACTGCTAGGATCGTTGGGGGAGTGGGTAAAAATAGTGAAGTCATGACCGTTGTAGGCATGCAAACCATCTTGAGTACCAATCCACAACATGCCAGCACTGTCCATAAACAGGCTGGTAATCGTATTCTGGTTGAGGCCATCTTCACTGCGAATATGTTCAAATTTAAGCTGCGTGAAAGCCGCGCTCAATGGTTGCGCTAATCCATTGCACGAGATCCCCCACAAACTTAGGATACAAAGCGCGCCTAGCACTAGCTTGTGGATTAGTTGACTCAAATTTTCCCCTACCAAAAAACGGACCCATCCTGATTAGGTTTCTATTTAGTTTAGTTCTTAGCCTAGACCTTAAATGCCATTTTGTTGTAAAAACTTTAGCTTAAATTGCTGACTTGGTTTAAAAACAACCAAAATCGATGGGCGCGATTCAGTCATCGATCATGCGATAGCTTAAATATGCCGTTTCAGTGTCTTTGTGCTGGTTATAACGAGCTTTTTTTCCCGTGTTTAAGCTTAAGAATCTTAGCACTGTTTAAGATAGGCCAACATATGATGCTGCGACAAATGCAGCGAAAACCAGTGCGCAGAGTCACTAAAATCATGAGGGCGAATAGAAAAAGACCTTGCCGGAAGGGGGAGAAGCAAGGTCTTTGGTTGAACTGTTTTAGCGATTAGATGTCAGGGTTAAACTTGCATTGACTCAGTTACGTCCATAGCCGAGGTCAAGATCCAAATATGCTTGTGTATTTATGATCCGTTCACGCTCTACAAACGACACCATCTGCTCGGAAATACTGCCACTGTCACCTTGCTCAAGAATCGTGCGTAAGGTGTGCTGACAAGCATGGATAGTCGCTCGCTGTAAGTCAGAGGGAATAATAATGAACTTGTATCCCAATGCTTGCAGTCTGTCCTGTGACACCAGCGGTGTTTTACCACTGTGGAACATATTGATGAGCTTAGGCTGCTTGATATGCTTAGCGATCAATTCAATTTGCTCAACGGTTTCTGGCGCTTCGACAAAAATCACGTCGGCACCTGCTGCTAAATACGCATGTGATCGTTCCATTGCAGCATCGAATCCTTCAACGGCGATCGCATCAGTGCGGGCAATTAAGGTAAAATCTGGGTCAGTTTGGCTATCCTTGGCAACACGGATTTTGTGTACCATTTCTTGGGTACTCACCAAAGATTTATCATTCAGATGGCCGCAGCGCTTTGGAAAGGTTTGATCTTCCAAGTGCAATGCTGCGACACCGGCTCGCTCAAAGGCTTTTACTGTGCGGCTCACGTTGATGGCATTACCAAACCCAGTATCCGCATCCGCTATGATGGGCACTTGGGTCACTTCGACCATCTGTTCGAGTCGATGCAACACTTCGTTAAAGCTCAGCATGCCTATATCGGGGAAACCACTACTTCTCGCAATCGCGCCGCCACTGGCATAAATCAGCTTAAACCCCGCCTGTTCAGCTAAACGTGCCGTCATACCATCGTAAACACCGGGGGCGACGTGAATATCGCTACCACTGAGCATTTGTCGTAATGCCGTTGTTTTTTTCATTTGAATCCTCTTCCTTGTGCGCCTTTAGCGATTGAATCTAAAACCAGATAAACGATTAGAAACACTCGCTCGGTACTCGCACAAAACCTTCCATTAGCACGCGGGCGCTGCGGCTCATAATGGCTTTAACAACTGTCCATTCGCCGTTGACCATTGACGCCTCAGCCCCAACACGCAGCGTGCCTGAGGGATGACCAAAGCGCACCGCATCTATTTTGTCCTTAGTGTCTCCGCTAGCGGCTAAGTTAACTAAGGTGCCGGGGATCGCTGCTGCTGTGCCAATTGCCACTGCTGCCGTACCCATCATGGCGTGGTGCAGTTTGCCCATCGACAGCGCGCGTACGAGCAAGTCGATATCATCGGTATTGACGGGTTTGCCGCTCGATGACACATAGGCTTTGGGTTTAGCAACAAAGGCGACCTTGGGCGTATGTTGGCGTGTAATCGCTTCATCTATATGCGAAATCAAGCCCATACGCACAGCGCCATAGGCGCGAATGGTTTCAAATTTAGCCAAAGCCGTCGTGTCGCTATTAATATCATCCTGCAGCTCAGTACCTGTGTAGCCTAAGTCTTCTGCATTGATAAAAATGGTGGGAATGCCAGCGTTAATCATAGTGACATTAAAACTGCCAATACCCGGCACTTCTAGTACATCAACAACATTGCCCGTCGGGAACATGCTGCCACTCCCTCCGTTAGAATTGGCATCTTCGTCAGCAGCCGGGTTCATAAATTCGATTTGCACTTCGGCGGCGGGAAAGGTCACACCATCGAGCTCAAAATCACCGGTTTCTTGCACTTCACCCTTGGTGATGGGCACATGGGCGATAATGGTTTTGCCTATGTTGGCTTGCCAAATACGCACAGTGCAGACGCCATTTTGTGGAATGCGGGCCGTATCAATTAAGCCATTGCTGATGGCAAAGGCGCCGACGGCGGCGGTTAAGTTGCCGCAGTTACCGCTCCAATCGACAAAGGGTTTGTCGATGGCCACTTGGCCGAACAGGTAATCGACATCGTGATCGGTTTGGGTGCTAGGGGAGAGGATCACAGTTTTACTAGTACTTGAGGTGGCAGCGCCCATGCCATCAATTTGTTTACCGTAGGGATCTGGGCTGCCAATCACTCGCAGCAGTAGCGCATCACGGGCAGGGCCAGCAACTTGTGCGGCTTTCGGCAAATCCTGCAGACGGAAAAACACGCCTTTACTGGTGCCGCCGCGCATATAGGTCGCAGCAATTTTGATTTGCGGCGCGTGGGGTGTTGAAGCATTCATAGATTGACTCCAAAAGGACTCCCAATGGAATCCAAATGAGCGCCAGTAACTTAATGGGGGAAGTTATTGGCGCTCGGTTTAGCTAGCTTATCTTTAGCTGATATTCGTGTTTTACTTGAGCCGAGCCTTGATTCAAGACTCGACTCAAACAAGGTTCGATTTAAGCCTGATTTGATTCGAGAAAGTCCTGCGCGAAGCGTTGCAATACGCCGCCCGCCTCGTAGATCGAGACTTCTTCGGCGGTATCGAGACGACAGGTTACTGGAACTTCGATGCGCTCACCGTTTTTACGGGTGATGACGACGGTCAAATCTGCTCGTGGCGCTGGCGTGCCGAGGACATCGAACACTTCTGTGCCGTCGATGGCGTAGGTTGCGCGATTGTCGCCGGCTTTAAATTCCAGCGGCAGCACGCCCATACCCACTAAGTTAGTGCGATGAATGCGCTCGAAACCTTCGGCAACAATGGCCTCAACGCCAGCTAAACGCACGCCTTTGGCGGCCCAGTCGCGGGACGAACCTTGGCCGTAGTCTGCACCCGCTATGATGATCAGTGGCTGCTTACGTTCCATATAGGTTTCAATCGCTTCCCACATGCGGGTGACCTGGCCTTCGGGCTCGATACGCGTCAGTGAACCTTGTTGCACTTTACCGTCAACGATTGCCATCTCGTTTTTAAGCTTGGGATTGGCAAAGGTCGCACGCTGGGCGGTTAAGTGATCGCCCCTGTGGGTGGCATAGGAGTTAAAGTCTTCCTCCGGCAAGCCCATTTTGTGCAGGTATTCGCCCGCGGCGCTGTCGAGCATAATGGCGTTCGACGGCGATAAATGGTCTGTGGTGATGTTGTCACCCAGCACCGCCAGTGGTCGCATGCCCTTGAGTGCGCGCTCACCTGCCAATGCGCCTTCCCAATAAGGTGGGCGACGAATATAAGTAGATTGCGGACGCCAATCGTACAGCGGACTAATTTGCTCGCCGTAATCGACGGCTAAATCGAACATAGGCTCGTACACTTTGCGGAACTGCTCAGGTTTAACACTGGTCGCAATCACGGCATCGATTTCTTCATCCGATGGCCAAATGTCGATAAGTTTGACGGGGTTGCCGTCTTTATCTAATCCCAGCACATCCTTTTCGATATCGAAACGTATGGTGCCAGCTATCGCGTAGGCGACCACTAATGGCGGCGAGGCCAAAAAGGCTTGTTTAGCATAGGGATGAATACGGCCATCAAAGTTGCGGTTACCCGATAACACTGCGGTGGCGTACAAGTCGCGGTCGATCACTTCTTTTTGAATCACAGGATCCAGCGCGCCGCTCATACCGTTACACGTCGTGCAGGCAAAACCAACAATGCCAAAACCGAGTTGTTCAAGCTCAGGCAATAACTTGGCTTCTTCCAAATACAACTGCACCGCTTTTGAGCCGGGGGCCAGTGAGGTTTTGACCCAAGGTTTGCGGCTTAAGCCTTTGGCGTTGGCGTTGCGGGCAATGAGGCCTGCGGCAATCACGTTGCGTGGGTTACTGGTGTTCGTGCAGCTGGTAATTGCTGCGATAATCACTGCTCCATCGGGCATTAAGCCGGGTTCGTTTTCGACTACGCCGCTAATTCCGCGCTCAGCTAATTCTGATGTTGGCACCCGTGCATGTGGATTTGATGGCCCTGCAATAGTGCGTACCACCGAGGATAAATCAAAACGTAATACCCGTGGATAGTGCACTTCGGTCAAGCTGTCGGCCCACAAACCTGCGGTTTTAGCATAGGTTTCAACTAGCTTAACTTGCTCGGCTTCGCGGCCCGTTAAGGTCAAATAATCAAGGGTTTGCTGGTCGATGTAGAACATGGCTGCTGTGGCGCCAAATTCAGGCGTCATGTTTGAAATCGTGGCGCGATCGCCTAATGTCAGCGCCGCTGCGCCTTCACCGAAGAACTCTAAGTAAGAGGAAACGACTTTTTGTGCGCGTAGAAACTCGGTCAAGGCCAATACGATATCGGTAGCCGTAATGCCAGGCTGCGGTCTGCCCGTGAGCTCGACACCGATAATGTCCGGCAGACGCATATAAGATGCGCGTCCCAGCATCACGCTTTCGGCTTCTAGCCCGCCGACACCAATGGCGATAACGCCCAGAGCATCAACGTGTGGCGTGTGGCTGTCGGTGCCAACTAGAGTATCGGGGAAGGCCACGCCATTGCGTGAATGCACCACAGGCGACATACGTTCTAAGTTAATTTGGTGCATGATGCCGTTACCCTGAGGGATAACATCAATGTTTTTAAAGGCTTTTTGCGTCCAATCAATAAAGTGGAATCTGTCTTCGTTGCGTCTGTCTTCGATAGCGCGGTTTTTAGCAAAGGCGTCTTTATCAAAACCACCAAACTCAACGGCGAGCGAGTGATCCACAATGAGTTGTGTTGGCACAACAGGGTTCACTTTAGCGGGATCGCCACCTTTAGCGGCAATCGCATCACGCAGGCCTGCAAGGTCAACTAAGGCGGTTTGCCCCAAAATGTCGTGGCAGACCACGCGGGCAGGAAACCAAGGGAAATCAAGTTCTTGCTTAGATTCGATAATTTGTTTCAGCGAGGCGGTTAAGTCCGCAGGTGTGCAGCGACGGACTAAGTTTTCAGCCAGCACGCGCGAGGTATAAGGTAGCTTGGCGTACGCGCCAGGAGCAATCGCTTCTATGGCTTCGCGGGTGTCGAAATAATCGAGTTTGGTGCCGGGTAAGGGCTTGCGATATTGGGTATTCATAGCAGTGTTCATAACATCATCCATTTCGGAAAATGAAGTTGGCGCGAGACTGTCCTTTAACAGAAGTCTCGCGCCAAGAGTCGTTAGCTTGGCTTAACGGTTGGCAATAGGGACGACTTTGCGTGGGGCCACGCCCACATAATCGGCACTTGGGCGGATGATGCGGTTGTTAGAGCGTTGCTCCATTACGTGCGCCGCCCAGCCTGTGACGCGTGAACACACGAAGATTGGCGTGAACAACTTAGTCGGAATATCCATGTAGTGGTACGCGCTGGCGTGGAAAAAATCTGCATTACAGAAGAGTTTTTTCTGTTCCCACATCAGGGCTTCACAGGCAACCGATACGCGGTATAGACGGTCGTCACCGTTGGCGGCAGCCAGTTTTTCTGACCATTCTTTGATGATGGCATTACGTGGATCGCTATCGCGGTAAATCGCGTGGCCAAAGCCCATGATCTTATCTTTACGCTCCAGTTTACCCATTAAGATGTTGCGCGCATCGGCTTCATCTTTCATGTCTTGGATCAGTTCCATCGCCGCTTCGTTCGCGCCGCCATGCAGCGGGCCGCGCAGTGAACCAATGGCGCCAGTGACGCATGAATGCATGTCTGACAGAGTTGAAGCACAGACGCGAGCGGTAAAGGTTGATGCGTTAAATTCATGTTCTGCATAAAGAATTAATGATACGTCCATCACTTTTGCATGCAGTGCCGACGGCGCTTTACCATGTAATAAATGCAGGAAGTGCGCACCAATTTGATCGTCATCGGTTTCAGTGTCGATACGCACGCCATCGTGACTAAAGCGATACCAGTAACAGATGATCGATGGGAATGCAGCCAATAGGCGGTCGGTGATTTCACTCTGATCGGCAAAGCTGTGTTCGGCTTCTAAGTTGCCTAGCATAGAGCAGCCAGTACGCATCACATCCATAGGATGAGTTTCAGCAGGAATGCGTTCTAATACTTCTTTTAAGGCTTGCGGCAGACCGCGAAGGCCTTTGAGTTTGGTTTTGTAGGCATCAAGCTGGGCTTGAGTGGGCAGCTCGCCGTAAAGAATGAGATAGGCGACTTCTTCGAAGGTGGCATTTTCACCGAGATCTTTCACATCATAACCGCGGTACGTTAGGCCTGAGCCTGACACGCCCACTGTGCTCAATGCTGTTTCGCCTGCGCTCTGGCCACGTAATCCTGCACCGCTTAGTTTTTTAGCTTCTGACATAATCCTTCCCTTCCGTTAACTCTGTGTGGTTATTGCTGGTGGATGAATGCACTTATTTTTGAGTGTTCATTCGCCGACATTTATTGGTTAAGGCTGCACTTTTTATGTAACTTGTTTAACGTTAAATCTGCTTTAACGCCAAACCCTGTAGGGTTGCAGCTTTTCGGTGACGCCTTGCTGCTTGGGGCAAAGCGTCTGGGTTTCAGTAACAACATGAGCTTGCGCTTCTACTGACAATCCATGGTCTTGTGTATTTTGCTTTCTCGCTTGTTTAGCTATTTATCTTGGCTAAACAGTTGATCTAACTTGTCTTCAAAGGCGTGGTAGCCCAAGTACTTATACAAGTCTTTACGGGTCTGCATAGTGTCGAGCACGTTGCGTTGATGACCATCATTCATCAGCGCTTGCATGACGTTCAGTGCCGCTTGGTTGGCTGCACGGAAAGTACCGAGTGGATAGAGCACCATATCGGCGCCCGCCTCGGCGAGTTCTTCTTTATTGAACAATTGGGTTTGGCCAAATTCAGTCATGTTGGCCAAAATCGGCGCTTTGACTTGCGCTTTAAAGTGGCGATATTGGTCTAGCTCAGTTAAAGCTTCGGCGAAGATCATGTCGGCACCGGCGGCGATATAGGCTTGCGCGCGTTCGATACCTGCTTCTAAGCCTTCAACGGCAACCGCATCGGTACGCGCCATGATCACAAAGTTAGGATCGGTACGGGCATCGACGGCCGCTTTAATGCGATCGACCATTTCTTCAATGCTCACGACCGCTTTGTTAGGTCTGTGGCCGCAACGCTTTTGCGACACTTGGTCTTCCATGTGCACAGCGGCGACGCCGACTTTTTCGAATTCTTTGATGGTGCGAGCAATGTTGAATGCGCCGCCCCAGCCAGTATCGATATCGACCAATAAAGGCACTTGTGTGGCTGAGGTGATACGACCGGCATCGATCAGCACGTCGTTCATTGAGGTCATGCCTAAGTCAGGCAAACCGTATGAAGCATTGGCAACGCCAGCGCCCGAAAGATACAAGGCTTGGAAGCCAGTTTGCTCTGCCATCAAGGCAAAATAGGCATTGGTGGTGCCAACGATTTGTAACGGTTTAGCCTTAGCAAGAGCTTGGCGAAAACGTAATCCTGCGCTTTGGGTCATGGTCTTGTCCTTATCCTTTTCCATTTATGGGAAGTGGGCATATTGAGCCGTATAAACTTAGCTGATGTTGGCTAAGGTTTCTTTTGCGGCTGCATTGGCTTGCAATTCAATTAAGCGTAATTCGGTATTTTTACGCCCCTGTTCGATATGGCGGCGCATCAGTAAACTCGCCAACTCACCATCGCGCTGGGCAATGGCTTCGACTATGCGTCTGTGTTCGGCAATGGCTTTAACGGGGCGATTTTTATTGGTGCACTGGTAGCGGTACATGCGCAGCAGGTGATACAGGCCGCCGACTAAGGTTTCCTGCAGATGTTTGTTACCGCTGGCTTGAATAATTTGGTAGTGAAAATCGACATCGCCTTCCTCTTGGAAGTAGGTATCACCCTTAGCGAGCGCCGCATCTTGCGTTGCGAGTAAATCTTCTAACTTGGCTAATTGCTCAGGGGTGATACGACTGGCGGCAAGTTCGCAGGCCATGCCTTCAAGCACGCTACGCAGTTGATATAAATCGTTAAGTTCGCTAACTGTCAGTTGTGCTACGCGGGCGCCAACATGGGGTGCGCGCACTACTAAGCGTTGTCTTTCTAAGGTTTGCAGGGCTTCGCGGGTCGGGCCGCGGCTGATACCGTATTTTTCGGCCAGCGCTTGCTCGTTAATTTTACTGCCCGCAGGCAGTTCGCCCTTGATGATGCTGGTTTGGATCTGCACCAAAATTTGATCGGCGAGTGTGGTCGACGTTTTATCTGCCGAGGTCGATTTGACCTTATGCAGGTGGGAAACATGTGTGTCATCAGAAACGAACGTCGTGTCTTGCTTCAACATAGAGCGCATCACTATTAATAGGATTGTCGACAATGGGTAAAAAATAGCCCTCTCTCAGTGGATTGTCAACAATGTGTTTACTTAGACGTAAGTCTACATTCTAATTGCTTTTTATTTATTACTCTGATTTTTATAGTTTTATTTTAATTCGTTCGTTTTTAATATTTTAGCTTATGAATTTTTAAATATTAAATTGTCAACAATGAAGTGGTTTTTGCCGTCCGTTCTTGTTGCAGGTGTTGATGGCTTTGGGGGAAATCGTCCAAATGCATTTTGCATGTTTGTCCTTCGCGTTATGCTATGGGCGGAATGACACGCTTGGAGGTGACAGTGGAAAAAGTGTTAGTGAGCAGTTGTTTACTCGGGCAAGCGGTGCGCTACGACGGTGGTCATAACTTGATGGAGAGCGAACTTGTACAGACGTGGCTTGAGCAAGGACGGATTGTGGCGATTTGTCCCGAATGTGCAGGCGGTTTGCCAACACCCAGACCACCTGCGGAGCGGGTTGGACAGCGTATCTTAACCGCTCAGGGTGAGGATGTGACCCACGCTTTTAGTCTGGGAGCCGATCTCGCCCTAAAGCTGGCGCAGCAAGAAGGGATTAAAGTGGCGATCCTAAAAGCCCGTAGTCCATCCTGTGGGAATAAGCAGATCTACGATGGTCACTTTGCGAAGCAATTAATTGCGGGACAGGGATTAACGGCTGAAAAACTCAGCGCCGCAGGGATAACCGTATTCAATGAATTTGAGCTATCCGCTGCAGCGGCATGGGTTGCAGAACTAGAGCAAAGTTAGAAAAGAACTAGAGCAGATCTAGCTCGCTTGAGTGTGATTGGCGCTGTCGGTGCTATCCGCGACATTTTGATTCGTTTGCAGTAAAGCATCGATTTGTTGATCTTTTTCCGCCCACACTTGGTTTAACCAGCGTTGGAACTCGACGCGATACTCAGATTCAGAGAAATAACGCGTTGGATCGACTTGAGGTACAGGCAACGCTCTTATCCTAACAATGATCTTAGTGACTTTACCGTTCATTACCCAAAACAGAATATCGTCAGGTGCATCGGGATAAACGATCGTCATATCCAGCAAGTTAGTAAATTGCTCGCCCATGGCTGATAAAGTAAAGGCGATACCGCCCGCTTTAGGGCGTAATAAATGCTGATAGGGTGAACTTTGTCGTTGATGTTTATCTTTAGTGAAACGACTGCCTTCAACATAGTTAATGATCGAGGTGGGCATATTTTTAAACTTTTCGCAGGCGCGGCGTGTGGTCGCTAAATCTTTGCCCTTAAGCTTTGGATTCTTCTTGAGTTTTGCCGGGCTAGTCCTGTTCATGAAAGGCATATCAAGCGCCCAACAACCCAGTCCCATAATCGGCACATAGGCGAGTTCTCTTTTGAGGAAGAACTTCAGCATAGGAATATGGTTGCGTAACACATAGGTTTGCGCGGCAATGTCGAATCCACTGAGATGGTTGCTGATCAGCAAGTACCAGCTGTTTTTATCGAGTCCTTCTAGGCCTTCAACGTCCCACTCAATTTTAGCGATCAAAAACAGAATGCCACCGTTGCAGCAGGCCCACGCCCACATAAAACGATTCATAACCGTAGTCACCGCATTGCGAGCACTTTGTGCTGGCATCACGAGTTTTACGACTCCGCCAATGCTGATAAGTGAGCCCCAAACGGCGGTATTAATGATCAGCAAGCTTAAGCTCAGCATAAACAGCACTGAACCAGGCAGGAAATTCAACATAGTGGCGTTACCTTTGTTCTTTATTCACTTGGCTAGCGAGTTGGCTTAACACCTGATCTTTGGTGAGCCAGAGTTGATTTAGCTGCTCTTGGAAGCCAATTTTAAAATCGCGGTCATTCATATAATCGCCGCGCATCGCAGGATCAATATCAGAAACCTTGATGTGTACTTTAACGCTTGGCAACTTGCCTGTCAGGTAGTCCCAATAGCTTGGCACTGTGTCTGGGTAGTAAATGGAGACATCGACTAGCTTGTGGATCTGTTCACCCATGGCTGATAGCGCGAAGGCCATGCCGCCCGCTTTGGGTTTTAACAAATGTTGGAACTGTGAGCTCTGCTTTTGATGTTTAGCTTTGCTGAAGCGCGTGCCTTCGACAAAGTTCATCACACTTACCGGTTTAGCCTTGAACTTAGCACAGGCTTTACGAGTAATTTCAATGTCTTTGCCCTTTAGCTTAGGATTTTTACGCAACTCTGCCGTGCTGTAACGGCGCATAAAAGGAAAATCGAGCGCCCACCAAGCTAAGCCTAAAATCGGCACAAAAATCAGTTCTTGCTTGAGGAAAAACTTCAAGAAAGGGATTTTTCGGTTAAAAACCCGCTGCAGGATCAGGATATCCACCCAAGACTGGTGATTGGCAATCACCATATACCACTCTTTAGTGGAAAAGTCGGTGTCACCACTCAGTTCTATCTTAACGGGATGCAAGCAGCGCTCAATCACACCATTGACGCTGATCCAAGCACTGGCACAAAAGTCGAGCACATGGCTCGTCGCAGTCCTTAATGAACTGATAGGTATCAGTTTTATAAAACTGATCAACACGATTGGGATAGTCCAAAAGACGGTATTTATAACGTAGCCTAAAAATGCGATACAGCCTTTTATCTGTGAAAACAGCGTTCCCATCCGAGCCCCCTGACAAAAATTGGAGGCCTATGTTACTCGGTGTCGGCGTTTGGCTCAATCTTAGGCACTGCTGGTCGGTGCATTTGTTAACATTTGTTCCCGCGAAAACTCAATATTGCTGGGATAAGCGTGCGAGTAATCTATCCATAGCGCGATAACCCAGTGCTTGGGCAATATGGCGGCGTTCTGTGTTATGCACTTGTTCAAGATCGGCAATAGTACGCGCGACTCTTTGTATACGGTGGAAGCTGCGAACCGAGAGGCCAAGCTTTACCACGCTTTGTTCCAAAAACACTAAATCAGCATCACTGATCCCGCTAAAGCGTTTCAATTGTTTTCCTGTGAGTTCGCTATTGAGCACGCCTGAACGGGCGAGTTGCAGCTCACGCGCCAGTTTGACCCGCTTGGCGATATCTTGGCTGGTTTCTGTTTGCGGCGCGGCTTGAGTCAAGGTACCCGCGGGGAGTTTGGGCACTTCAATGGTTAAATCGAAGCGGTCGAGAAACGGGCCAGAAAGCCTTGAGAGATAACGTTGAATCTGTTCGGGGCTCGATCTGTGTTGGCTATCAATATCACCGCTCGGGCTAGGATTCATCGCCGCGATCAATTGGAAGCGACTCAAAAACGTTAGCTTAGCGGCGGCGCGGGAAATTACCACTTCGCCGGTTTCCATCGGCTCGCGCAGGCAATCTAAGACTTTACGCGGAAATTCAGCCACTTCATCTAAAAACAGCACGCCACGGTGGGCGAGGGAAATTTCACCGGGTTTGGGAATACTGCCGCCACCCACGAGGGATATCGACGAACTCGTGTGGTGTGGCGAGCGAAAGGGGCGCTGCAAAAAATGCTGCGGCTTAATGTCGAGTCCGGCAACGGAATGAATCGCCGCTACTTCTAATGCTTCCTCATAATTAAGCGCAGGTAATAGCGCCATCATGCGGCTGGCAAGCATGGTTTTGCCCGTACCTGGCGGGCCAAGCATCAGGAGGTTATGGTTTCCCGCAGCGGCAATTTCGAGTGCTTGCTTGGCCTGATATTGGCCAATCACATCGCTCAGGCAGGTATGGGACTCAGGCGTCTCTTGGCTGATCCATTCTAATTGCGGCGCTAACGTCGGCAGCTGATTTTGCCCCTGTAAATAAGCGGCTAAGCTCTGAAGGTGCGAGCCAAACAACACATTAGGATAGCCGACTAACTCGGCATCGTGGCGATTATCCAGCGGCAATATCAAGGTATGGTCTTGGCGCTTAGCGGCGATAATCGCCGGTAATAATCCTTGGCAATAACGTATGTGCCCAGACAGTGCCAGCTCACCGACAAACTCAAGATTTTTTAAGCTATTAGCTGGGATTTGTTCCGAGGCGGCCAATATGCCCACGGCTATGGGTAAATCGTAGCGGCCACCTTGTTTAGGTAAATCTGCTGGCGCGAGGTTAACGGTTATCCGCCGCATCGGAAACTCGAATCCCGCATTGATCAGTGCGCTGCGCACCCGCTCGCGGGCTTCTTTCACCGACGCTTCGGGTAATCCCACTAGATTAAATGCCGGTAAGCCGTTACTGAGATGCACCTCAACTGTGACTTGGGGAGCTTCGACCCCACAACTGGCTCGGGTATTGACGCAGGCAATCGCCATAAACAAATCCTTTTGTGGTCATTTCGCGCAGAATTTGAGTGTAGCAGTAATTGACGTTAGGGGTTTTCGATTAACTTGGTCATTCGCCTCATCAGTAAGCTGCTGACTCTGGCTTTACCGTTCCCGTGATAGCTTTGGCAAATTGCCATATTGGACGATAGCAAATAGTTGATAGAAATGATAAAAAGCAAACATTGGAGTCCTGAGGTCAATATGGATATGTTGTTAGCAGAAAATTCCCCCATTCGTCAGCAGCTGCTCGAGCAAAAGCTGGTGCAGTTTAAAGACCCGCATCTTGCCCATACGTTATCGACGTTTATTCGCAGTAGTGTCGATCTCTATCCCAGTGCAATCGAAGACTATGCCCAGTTAGGTAACAGCCGACTGGGTGGATTGCCTGATTTGCCTGTCGGCATGGATTACCCAGTGACTTTGGTCGGAAGGGAGGAGATGCTGGATGCTTACGCTGAGGAATTCGACCACACTCGCGAGTATATCGAGGAGCATTATTGTTGGTCGCAAGATTCGGATTGGGACGAGGCTGCGCAAGCCTTCCGTGTGCCTATGCAATTTATCGCACAAATCAATTGTAGCGAACTGAAGGCATTTCAATCTTATTTGCCTCGAGAGGGGCGATTGTTGTTCTTTTTGGAGCGCTGGCGATTCTCGGAAATGCTTCGCGGCCATGTCTATTATGTCGCAGAGGGTCAGCAACTGAACTCTGGGAAAGCGATTGCCGAACTTAAGTTCGACGATGCGGTATGTGCAAACTATGAGTATGAGGCGGCTTATCAACTTCAGGGGATTGCCAGCATTAAGATGATAGCCACTGACATGGTTAATAGTGACAACCCGCATTTATTAAAGTTAGCCAAGGCACGTTTACAAGCGCTACCAGAACCGCAACAAGCTATGGTGCTGGAGGCCCTAGAGGTTGCGGAAGATGAATTGGCACCAGAGTGGCAAGATCAGCTCTATTTCTTTGATCTGATGAAAATGAATAAACACGGGTTAATCCCCGGTCAGATTCTCACTCAAGCACAATGGTCAGCGCTACCCGACTGGCAGTCATCCAACTTGCAGGCATTGCTCGTCCCCGAGCAGCCGCTGCCGTATTACAATGGTATCGCCAGCATTAATGGCCATGGCGATAGCCGCTATAAAGCCCCCGAGCTCCACGCCGCAGCTGAATTAGGCGGCAATGCCGAAGATTATCTGGTGCTGCTCAAAGTCGTCTATAGTGAGCACTCCATGCAGTTGAATTTTATTATCCACCAAGCGGATTTAGCGCTAGGCAAATTCGATCGCATTTACTGCATATATGATTATTAGCGCATTGAAAGGTTGGCTATAACCAACCTTTTGTTTGGCGATGCGGGCTACACAGCACTTGTAGTACATCGAGACTATTGAAGATGTATGTTGCGACCGATTAAAAGAAGAGTCGCACAATTTCGTGCCTTTGAGTGAATATGAGTTATAAAGGATTGATTCTGGGAGAAATGATTACTACTGAATAGATTAAGCGATTGATAGTTATATTTAATTATTTCAATCAGTTAATGGAAATTAGTCAACCTATGCAATTATATGAGAGCATCGTTGAGCTGTCTCATTTGGTTTACCCTCCAATGAAAATCATGGTTCAAATCCCCCAATCTTGATTCACCTCGGCCGTTAGGCCAGATGAACGCCTAGAGTGAACTCGTATACCTTGTGACTTTTAATGACGAACCAACAACTTCCACCTTTAAAGTGTTTAAGTCCCCGTCATTTTCTCCGTGGTTAAGTCGTAAAACTGACCCATAAGACAGTCAGCAACGACTCATAAACATTCTGCTACTGAGCCGCTCGATCTCCCTATACCGACTGGGTGTCGGAATAAATAGTCAGCATATAAAGTATACTTTGTATCATTTTGTGGTTTAATCGAAACATCTGCTGCTGGTTTTAGCAACATTTTGGGCGGCGATGCGGTAACAAGGTTGTGAATCGATAATAATAAAGTGACCTCTTGTGAAGGATGACATTTGAGGGAACATGGTCGAGGAGAACTCGCCTATGCGTTCGTGGATGTTAGCGTGTGTGTTTATCTGTACTGCGGGTTTTGGTGGGGCGGCTTGGGCAAAACTCGATGTTGTATTTTTTAATCCGGGGGCTGTCGATGACAGTTTTTGGGGGGACGTCGACCAATTGATGTTGGAGGCATCGACGACACTCAATATTAAGCTCGAAATCATTCATTCCGATCGCAATCATTTCAAGATGATCACCCAACTCAATGAGTTGTTAGCTTCCGCAAAGGTACTGCCTAATTACGTTATTCTGGTTAATGAAAAACAATCCGCGATAAAAATGCTGCAAGCGCTTTCTCCACATCCTATCTACGTGCAATTGATTTTAAATGATATTTCCATCGGTGAGCGTGATGCTCTACTGCAAGATCCCCATTGGCAAGAATATCTGTTACCCGCCATTATTCCCGATAATTACGCAATAGGTTCGGCGACCGCTAAGGGCTTAATGGACGACTTAGAGGATAAGCCGGCTAAAGTTTTGTTGATTTCGGGCGATAAATCGACGCCTGCTTCAGTGCTACGTACCCAAGGTGCCAGTGATTATTTCTTTATGCAGGCCAATGCCACTCTGACTCAAACGGTTTATGGCCAGTGGAGCGACGCTGTGGCTTATGGTCAAGCGTTAACCCTGCTGAATCGTTATCCCGATCTGAATGTGATTTGGACCGCCAGTGATCGTATGGCGATTGGGGTGCTTAAAGCATTGAAGGAAAAAGGCTTAGTCTCAGGTAAGGATGTATTTGTCAGTACGATCAATACGTCCCCCGAGATTTTACAGCTTTGTCGCCAACACTCGGTGAGCATTATTGGTGGCGGGCACTTTATGGCTGGCGCGTTAGCTTTGGTCGAGTTGAAATATTATCAGCAGCATAAGCACTATATTCCCTATGACAATGTCACCTTGTTCGGCGTTTTACTGCCTGATTCGGCATTTTATCAAATGTTAGTTGCTCGGGATTGGCCACAGATTTTCCAGTCTCAGATTTTGAATAAGTTGCCCTTCAAGGCGTAATAACGGGTGTACATGAAGCATCGAAATCATTCTATTAGTCATAAGATGACGCTGACCATTATCGGGGTGAGCTCATTTTTTGCTGTGTTAACTATGCTGGTGCAGCTGATTTGGAACTATCAGGATAGTATCGACAATGCCACGTCGGATATCCGCGAATATTCAGAATCTATTCTGCCGAGCGTGGCGAAGTCGCTGTGGGACGTTGACCGCAGCCTGCTATCTGATTTGCTCTCTGGTTTAGGGATGATGCCGTTAGTGTCGAGTGTGCATTTAGACAGTATCGACGGCGTCACTATGCAGCTGGGTAAACCGCTGTTAACCGACGACGAGTCGCAAACCCTGTTTCATTATCCTGTGACTTATCAAGATCAGCTGATCGCAACTTTAACCGTAGGCTTAGACACTAACCAGCTTTACTACGAGCTGTGGCGACAGTTGATTTTTATTGTGCTCGGCAATGGCTTAAAGACCCTGCTGATGATCTATTTGATCTTGACCTTAGTGCGACTCATGGTGACGGATAGATTGTCGGCATTGGAAGATTTTACTAATAAAATCAATCTAAAATCGCTAAAAAAGCTATCTGTGCCCGAGACGGTGACCGCCAGTCCTGACGAGATTGCCCATGTGGCATTGTCGCTTAAGGCCATGTATCAAAGGATACGCAACGACCTCGCTATCAATAAACGCCATCAACGTGCGTTACAGCAACAGCAGCATTTATTGTCGGACTTAGTGAAAGAGCGGACCAAAGAACTGGATTGGCAGTCGCAGTCGAATCAATTACTGGCAGAGATTTCGCTGCAATTTTTGAGTATCGACACCTGCAATGTAGACAAAACCTTAACTGAGGTGTGCCACAAAATAGGTCAGTTGTTTGATGTTGAAAGGGTGAGTATTCTCGAATTTCATCAACAGCATGCCTATTACCGCAGTTTTTGGACCAGCGAGTTACATGCTAACAAGGTCCAAGGGATTTCGGTGGACAACATTACTCAGCTTGCTAAAAAATTCGAAACAGAATCGACTTTAATGATTGAGGATCTTGAGGCGTTAAAGGACTTTTCACCACAGGAATATGAGGTGATGAAATCCGTGGGCATTTGCTCTATTGCTGCCTTTGCGATTAAAAATGCCGGAGAGTTATTGGGATTACTCTCGCTGTCGACGGTGTCGCGGCCCTTGAATTGGAACGCCCAGAAAAAAAATATGCTGACTCAGTTTGCCTCCGCATTGAACGAGTTACTGCTGCGCGAGCAAAAAGAGCGGCAGATGATAGTGCTGCAACAAGCGCTGGTTTCTGCCAATACTCAATTGAAAGAAATGGCCGAAACCGATGAGTTAACGGGCTTAGCCAATAGACGCCCCTTTACCGAAAGATTAGAAACCGTACTACAGGCGGATACTCCTGCGGGACTGTTTATGTTGGACGTCGATTATTTCAAATCCTACAACGACACTTACGGTCATCTCGAAGGTGATGTCGTGCTTAAGCGTGTGGCAGATGCCTTAGCGCAGTGCGATATCCTGCCGCACAATGCTTTATTGGCGCGCATCGGTGGCGAAGAGTTTGCCTTAGTCGTTGAGCATGTCACGCCGGCACAGCTAACGGCCATTGCCACGCAGCTGTGTTATCTCGTCGAGCAACTCAATATTCCTCATCAAGTTTCTCCCTTGGCTGTGGTGACCATCAGTATTGGCAGCGTGTTTTTGCCATTAGATAAGGTCTCGGGGCTTAAGATGGCCGACGTGTTACGCCGCGCCGATGTTTGCCTCTATCGCGCTAAGGATAAAGGTCGCAATAGAGTCGAGGTTGAAGTGATTTAATGGCTAGGGTCAAGGCAGGCTTGTGCCTATCGCAGTCTTTCGCGGTTGGGTACAGGTTGAGTTTTGCTCCATCACTAGGTTGTTTCTGTGCTTTGTGATTGATTACCATGCAGTCAAACTGCCCTGTATCCATGCTTAAGCTTATACCTAAGCTGTGTCTAATTCATCACCATTAAGCCATTACCACCCAGTCATCTCTACTCAGTAATCCCCACTCACTCATAGACAAATCCGGTGACATTTAGGCCCTGTCAGCTGAGTTTCGTTATGTCACAGATAGCCTCTAATCGTGCTAACTAACTGATAACATTTATATGAAAGTGTGCTGTAGATCCGCCGTTAAGATAAAAATTATCTCAAGGTGAGGTAATATTAGGCGGCAGATGAGATATAATCTGTCGCCCATAGTCGATTTAGCGATGCACTCTGAGTGACATCCATGCTGCCATTCTGGACGTATTTCTCGTAACGCAACTAAGCGAAAGCCACGACTGCATAGTCAATTCCATTGGCTTAAATGTACGTTCTAGCAGCTCAATATCAAAGCCGCAGCACTTAGATATCTTAATGATGTCGAGTCGAATAAAATAATTAAATGCTGGATATTCAGTCTCTTCGACACCAAACGTCACTTAAATGATGCAAGCGTATTTGCGCTATTCGCTGGCTGCGAGAGTCGAGTCACGCCTAAGCCGTGAATTTGCAGATATACTGAGAACACTCTAAAGCGAGCAATTTAAGCGCTTTTTTATCTTAGGGTAGCAAGTGGCTGGCGCAGCCGCGTTGAACGGTTTTTAGACTAAGCAAGACAAAGCAAACTGCGCCCAAATAAAATGAATTCAGCTGACACGCGAGCAATAAAGCGCGGGTTGGTCCTAGTTAGTCCAGTGTTAAATGAAAGGTGTTACATGAGTCTGTTTGATAACGTGATGATTATTTTGTGCCTAATCGGCGCGAGTTGTTTCTTCTCTATGTCAGAAATTGCACTTGCCGCTTCACGTAAAATCCGTTTACGTCAGTTGGCCGATGAGGGTGATGCCCGTGCAGAAAAAGTGCTGCAGTTACAAGCCGTTCCCGGCAGCTTTTTTACTGTGGTACAAATCGGTCTTAATGCCGTTGCCATCATGGGTGGTATCGTCGGTGAGTCGGCATTTCGGCCTTATTTCTATGAGTTACTGTCGCCTTTGCTGACCGATCCTTGGTTGAGCCAAATGAGCTTTGTTTTATCCTTTATTGTCGTCACCAGTGCCTTTATTCTAGTGGCCGATTTGATGCCAAAACGCATTGCCATGGCGATGCCAGAGCCCGTCGCGTTGGCCGTTGTTGGGCCTATGTCTTTCTGTATCGTGCTACTGCGTCCATTAGTGTGGTTTTTCAATGGCATGGCGAGCGGCATCTTTAAACTGCTGCAAATCCCAACCGTGCGTAACGATGCCATCACCTCTGACGACATTTATGCCGTGATGAATGCGGGCGCCGAAGCTGGGGTGTTAGATCGCGGTGATCAACAGATGATGGAAAATGTGTTTGAAATGCAAACCGTTTCTGTCACTTCGGCCATGACGGCCCGTGAAAGCTTAGTGTACTTTTTACTGCAAGATAGCGAAGAAGATATCAAGCGTAAGATTTCTGAAGATCCCCATACCAAGTTCCTCGTCTGCGATGGTCAGTTAGATATGATCAAAGGTTTTGTGGATGCAAAAGAGCTGCTGATCCGAGTGATTAACGGTGAGAATATTACCTTAAAAGGCAGTAACTTAGTCCACACTTCGCTGATTATTCCTGATACTTTGAGCCTATCTGAGGCAATGGAATACTTTAAGAATAGCCGCGCCGATTTTGCCGTGGTCATGAACGAATATGCCTTAGTGGTCGGGATTGTCACGACCAACGATTTGCAGCGCGCGGTAATGGGTGCTTGGTCATTGCATGAGAGCGAAGAGCAGATCATCGCCCGTGATAGCAACTCTTGGTTAGTCGATGGGGTAACACCTATTACCGACGTAATGCGCGCCTTCGGCATCGAAGAATTCCCGCATAATCAGAACTACGAAACCATTGCCGGTTTTATGATGTATATGCTGCGTAAAATCCCTAAGCGCACCGATTTCGTGAACTATGCGGGCTATAAATTTGAGGTGGTCGATATCGATTCTTACAAGGTCGATCAGTTGTTGGTGACCCGTATCGATCCTATCGATAAGCTCAACTCACCGGATGTGTAACCCGTCATCTGGTGACGATTAAGCTATTCTCGATTAAGTTATTTTCGATTCAGCGACTCTCAATATAAGTGACTCTCTTGGGCTAAGTGTTTGCCTTGGAGAGTCGTTTTACTGTTAGCGCTCCTAGTCCCCATCGATACCCGCCACGCAAAAATCTCTTTTGAATTAACTCTTGTCGCACAAATTTCTTTTGAATTAACTCGTACCGCTTAAATCACATCCAAAAACGCATTGACTATGGGATCGTCGAGCCGTTTTACTTTGCAGCAGCAACCTAACTCGAACGGCGGAATCGCAACCGGCGACGAGAGCAGTTGAATGCGATCCCGCACTGGGCTGTTATTGATAACCACTTCTGGGCTCATGCTTACGCCGCAGCCTAACGCCACCATAGAGGCGATCGCTTCTTGGCCCGACACTTGGGCGTAAATATTAGGGCTGATGCCCATTTGTTTGAACCAGTTATCGGCGCGGCGACGTCCGGGGCCATGGTCGGGAATGATAAAGGGCACGCTCGACCAATCGATGGGCGTTTGGGAAATCTGCTGCTGCACCGCGCAACGTATGGTTGGGGCGATGATCGACAGCGGCACATCGTCGATTTTGGCAAAGTGTAAGCTGCTGGGAAACGGATCGGGCAGGGCGGCGATGGCGATATCGGCGCGATTCTGTTGCACTTCGGCCAGTGCGTTCGCCGCATCTCCCGTGGTTAAGGCGATTTCGACGAAGGGATGTTCTTGGCGGAATAAATCCAATAAACCTGGTAAATGGCTATAGGCTGCGGTGACCGAGCAATACAGATTCAACCGACCACGCAGTACGTCCTGCTTGAGATCGATACTGTGCTTGAGTGTGCTCCAATGGTTCAAAGTCTGCTCGGCGAACCGCTTAAACTCGTGTCCCGCGTGAGTTAAGGTCACGCTGCGATTATCCCGCTCTAACAGCTTAGCGTTTACTTCCTCTTCTAATCTTTGCAGGGCTCGGCTTAAGGTCGATGGGCTCACATGCATCTGTTCCGCTGTCTTGGCGAAGTGCAAACTGTCACATAAGTGCAGGTACAATTTGAGGGTACGAATATCCATGATCTTATCCTGTTTAGTCTGAACTTGAGCCTTGGCTTGAGTGATGGCGTGATTGGGGACCGCATATTGGCGCCGATGTTACTGTCAGTGTTACTGATCCATGATTGCAGTTGACGTTGCGCATAATGCAATATGAAGTTCCGAATATATCATTTTAAGCAATGATAAGCATGGGTTATAGTGATTTCAATCACAACCAAGCCGTAACATTATGTTAGTTTGGTTGCGTCCAAAATTTCTGACTTATAGGTGGTATATCAGATGGCTAACTATTTTAACTCTCTGAATTTACGTCAACAATTAGCACAGCTTGGCCAATGTCGTTTCATGGATCGTTCTGAGTTTAGCGACGGCTGTAACTACATCAAAGATTGGAATATAGTTATTTTAGGTTGTGGTGCTCAAGGTCTTAACCAAGGCTTGAACATGCGTGATTCGGGTCTGAACATTTCTTTTGCCCTGCGTCCTGAAGCGATTGAACAGAAACGTGCCTCATGGCAGAAAGCGACCGACAACGGTTTCCGTGTCGGTACCTTTGAAGAATTAATTCCCGCAGCGGATCTAGTGCTTAACCTGACGCCGGACAAACAGCATTCAAATGTGGTTAACGCTGTTATGCCACTGATGAAGCAAGGTTCTACCTTGTCTTACTCACACGGCTTCAACATCGTTGAAGAGGGCATGCAAGTTCGTCCCGATATCACTGTGGTGATGGTTGCGCCTAAGTGCCCAGGCACTGAAGTGCGTGAAGAATACAAACGTGGTTTTGGTGTACCAACCCTTATTGCGGTTCACCCAGAAAACGATCCAAACGGTGACGGCTTAGAGATTGCGAAAGCCTACGCTAGCGCAACGGGTGGCGACAGAGCCGGTGTTTTACTGTCGTCTTTCATCGCTGAAGTTAAGTCGGATCTGATGGGCGAGCAGACCATTCTGTGCGGTATGTTGCAGACGGGCGCCATCTTAGGTTACGAGAAAATGATCGCCGATGGCGTTGAGCCAGGCTACGCGGCCAAGCTTATCCAGCAAGGTTGGGAAACGGTCACTGAAGCGCTGAAACACGGTGGCATCACTAACATGATGGACCGTTTGTCTAATCCAGCCAAGATTAAAGCATTTGAAATTGCAGAAGATTTAAAAGAAATCCTCCAGCCATTATTTGAAAAGCACATGGATGACATCATCAGCGGCGAATTCTCTCGCACTATGATGGAAGACTGGGCGAACGATGATGCGAACTTACTGCGTTGGAGAGCGGAAACTGGCGAAACAGGTTTCGAAAATGCACCCGTATCGAGCGAGCATATCGACGAACAAACCTATTTCGACAAAGGAATTTTCCTTGTCGCTATGATCAAAGCGGGTGTGGAACTGGCGTTCGACACTATGGTGTCTGCGGGTATCGTGGAAGAGTCGGCTTATTACGAGTCATTGCACGAAACCCCACTTATCGCTAACACGATTGCCCGTAAGCGTTTGTATGAAATGAACGTGGTGATTTCAGACACGGCCGAATACGGTTGCTACCTGTTCAATCACGCCGCCGTACCTATGCTTCGCGATTACGTTAATGCCATGTCATCTGAGTATTTAGGTGCTGGCCTGAAAGACAGCGCAACCGGTGTCGACAACCTAACGCTCATCGCAGTTAACGAAGCGATTCGTGAAACGGCGGTGGAATATGTTGGCGCTGAACTTCGCGGTTACATGACTGATATGAAAAGCATTGTTGAGGCCTAATTGATCGTTAGTTAAGCCCAACTTTGGGGGAGAGGGTTGAGATTCAAAGGACTTGGGTCTCAGCTCAGTTCCCAAGCAACCTCAGAGACTGAAACGCGCATCTTGAGTTTGCTTAGTGATGAATCAGCTTTGTGATAAATCAGTGTAGTGAGAAACAAATTTTTTCCTGTTCAGTGGGTTGTCGAGCGGGCAAAAACGACATAGTTAGTGAGTTAATAGTTAGTGAGTGAATCTTCAGTGAGCGTTCGCGAGTAAATGCGCGTTCAGTGAATGAATCCTGCGGTAGGTGAATCGCGCCGACTGAGGATCAACAGTTAACGTTTTACTTTGTTGTTTTGCATTGTCTCGGCAGGGAAGCTGAATTTTTTTTGACAAAAGATATTTTTTATTGTGTTTGGCTGTCGCTTTATGGTAAAGCTAATAGCTCGCGGTCGGGCAAAGTCCAAAGCGAAACTAACTTTCATGCAATATCCCAATTTTAGAAACACCGATTAGGAATCCATATTGATGTTTAACCAAGCTGCCAAGCTCATTCTCGTGATTATTACCGTCGTGATTATTAAATCACAGCGGGGGCGGCGCATGGCGAACTGATAGACCTAAAAGGTTAAAAGTTTCGAAAGAACCCCCCGCTCCGAAAGGACCGGGGGGTTCTTCGTTTCAGGGCCTAGAACAAGGTCCTAAGCTTCGAAAGAGTTAAAAATTAGCGTCGATTTTCGGCAATTCAGGACTAACGTAGCGAGAGAGAATATGGAACCAGGGCAGATGATCAGAGGCGCAGATGCGGTAATTAAAGTGTTAGCAGCACATGGAGTCACCACAGTGTTTGGTTACCCAGGTGGTGCCATTATGCCAATATACGATGCCCTCTATGGAAGCCCTGTCGAACATCTGCTCAGCCGTCACGAACAAGGCGCCGCCTTTGCCGCCGTAGGATACGCAAGAGCCAGCGGTAAAACTGGCGTGTGCTTTGCGACTTCAGGCCCTGGCGCGACTAACTTGATCACTTCCTTAGCCGATGCCCTGTTAGATTCAGTGCCTATGGTGGCTATCACAGGCCAAGTTTCTACCGCCGTTATCGGCACCGACGCCTTTCAAGAAATCGACGTGCTGGGCATGTCACTGAGCTGCACTAAGCACAGTTTTATGGTGACAGACGTCAACGACCTGATCCCAACCTTGTATCAAGCCTTCGAAATCGCCGCATCTGGTCGCCCTGGCCCTGTGCTGGTCGATATCCCGAAGGATATCCAAATCGCCCAATTGGAATACCGCACCCCTTTGCTGGCCGTGATGAACGAACCTCAAGCCGAGATGAGTGATATCGACGCTGCCCGTGCACTGTTGGCTGAGGCTAAACAGCCTATGCTGTATGTCGGCGGTGGTGTAGGCATGGCGGGCGCGGTCGATCAACTGCGTGAGTTTATCAAAGTGACGGGCATACCTTCGGTCGCAACCTTGAAAGGGCTGGGCAGTATTGCCCACGGCACACCCGGCTACTTGGGCATGTTAGGCATGCATGGCGGCAAGGCCGCTAACTTAGCGGTACAGGATTGCGATTTGCTGATCGTGGTGGGCGCCCGTTTCGACGACCGAGTCACCGGCCGTTTAGCGAGCTTTGCCGACAAGGCCAAAGTGATCCATTTAGACATCGACGCCGCTGAGCTGGGCAAATTACGTATGCCTGAGGTGGCAATCGCCGGCGACTTACGCCAAATCTTACCTGCCTTAGCCATGTCGATGAACATCACCCCTTGGCAGGCCGAGGTGGAGCATTTATCCCGTAAGCATCAATGGGATTATCAACACCCCGGCAGTTTGATCTATGCGCCTGCGCTGCTGCGCCGCTTAGCCAATAAATTACCCGAAGACAGCGTAGTGTGCTGCGATGTGGGTCAGCACCAAATGTGGGTGGCCCAGCATATGTGGTTCCGCCGTCCAGAAGATCATCTGTCCAGCGCGGGCTTAGGCACTATGGGCTTTGGCTTACCCGCCGCCATTGGTGCGCAAGTGGCCCGTCCCGATGCCACTGTAGTTACTGTGTCTGGCGATGGTTCTTTCATGATGAATGTGCAGGAACTGACCACCATCAAACGCCGCAAGCTGCCAGTGAAAATCGTGCTGGTTGATAACCAAAAGCTTGGCATGGTGAAGCAGTGGCAACAGCTATTCTTTGAAGAACGCTACAGCGAAACGGATTTATCCGATAACCCAGATTTTGTTTTATTGGCCTCCGCCTTTGATATCCCCGGCCGCACGATTTTCTCTTCCGACGAAGTGGAAGAAGCATTAACCGAAATGTTAGCAGCTAAGGGCCCGTATTTGTTACACGTTGCAATCGACGATGCTTTTAACGTTTGGCCACTGGTGCCCCCCGGCGCATCAAACAGCGATATGATGGACGAAATGGAGAAACAAACATGATCCACTCTCTGGAATTAACGGTTCAACAACGCCCCGAAGTGCTTGAGCGTGTTTTGCGCGTGACTCGCCATCGTGGCTTTACGATTACCCAAATGCAGATGCGCATGAATGACGATGCGAGCCTGTCGCTGGATATGGAGGTCGATAGCGAACGCGCCATCGAACTGTTAAGTAATCAGCTGAATAAACTGATTGATGTGACCCAATGTAAGGTATTGTTACCGCTGAGCCTGCAACAAACGGCGAATGCTTAAGGCCTTGCTTGGGTTATCTTAGTCCCTGATGTTGGGGCGCCGATCAGTACCAAATAGTATGAATTAGTGCCAGATACTATTTAGCGACAGATATTGAGGGGAATGCGGTAAGTGCAGCATTCGCCATGTGAATTAAGAATACGATTTTCGATTTGAGATAAAGGATACAGTCAATGCCAAAGTTACGATCAGCTACCAGTACCGAAGGCCGCAATATGGCGGGTGCACGTGCGTTATGGCGCGCCACAGGGGTGAAAGACAATGATTTTGGTAAGCCAATTATCGCCATTGCTAACTCCTTTACTCAATTTGTACCGGGCCACGTGCACTTAAAAGACATGGGCTCACTCGTCGCGAGCGCCATTGAAGAAGCGGGCGGTATCGCAAAAGAATTCAATACGATTGCCGTCGATGACGGTATCGCCATGGGCCACGGCGGCATGCTCTATAGTCTGCCATCGCGTGAGCTTATCGCCGACAGTGTGGAATACATGGTTAACGCCCACTGCGCCGATGCCTTAGTGTGTATCTCCAACTGCGACAAGATCACCCCCGGCATGTTGATGGCGGCGCTGCGCCTCAATATTCCCGTCGTATTTGTGTCTGGTGGACCGATGGAAGCAGGCAAAACTAAGCTGTCGGATAAGCTCATTAAGCTCGACTTAGTCGATGCTATGGTGGCGGGCGCCGACTCGAATGTGAGCGATGAAGACAGTGCCAAAATCGAGCGTAGCGCGTGCCCAACCTGCGGCTCTTGCTCGGGCATGTTTACCGCCAACTCAATGAACTGTTTAACCGAAGCCCTAGGGTTATCGCTGCCGGGTAACGGTTCTATGCTGGCAACCCACGCCGATCGCCGTGAGCTGTTTTTAGAAGCGGGTCGCCGCGTGATGGCGCTGGCAAAACGTTATTATCATCAAGATGATGAATCGGCATTACCACGTAATATCGCCAACTTTAACGCCTTCGAAAATGCCATGACCTTAGATATCGCCATGGGCGGTTCATCTAACACTGTATTACATTTATTAGCCGCTGCTCAGGAAGCCGATGTTGATTTTACCATGGCGGATATCGACCGTATGTCGCGCCTTGTGCCGCACCTTTGTAAGGTTGCGCCATCGACGCCTAAATACCATATGGAAGACGTGCACCGTGCGGGCGGCGTGATGGGGATTTTGGGCGAGCTCGACAGAGCCGGATTACTGCATACCGATGTGTTCCATGTGGCGGCCGATAATGACGGCACGCCGGGCAGCGGGACGTTAAAATCGGTATTGGCCCAGTACGATGTGATGCAGACGCAAGATGAAAAAGTAAAACACTTCTTTATGGCGGGACCTGCGGGCATTCCGACCACTAAAGCCTTTAGCCAAGATTGTCGCTGGCCGTCACTGGATAACGACAGACAAGAAGGTTGTATCCGTAGCCGCGAGTTTGCTTTCAGCCAAGAGGGCGGGCTTGCCGTATTGTCGGGCAACGTGGCCGAGAACGGTTGTATCGTTAAAACGGCGGGCGTGGATGAATCGAATCTGACCTTCGTCGGCTCGGCGCGCGTCTATGAAAGCCAAGATGATGCCGTGGCGGGTATCTTAGGTGGCGAAGTGGTGGCGGGTGATGTGGTTGTTATCCGTTACGAAGGCCCGAAAGGCGGCCCGGGTATGCAAGAAATGTTGTATCCAACCAGTTACTTAAAATCACGTGGCTTAGGCAAAGCCTGTGCGCTGATCACCGACGGTCGTTTCTCCGGTGGCACTTCAGGCTTATCGATTGGCCACGTTTCACCCGAAGCGGCAGCGGGCGGCACAATCGCCTTGATTGAAAATGGCGATCGCATCGAAATTGATATACCCAAGCGCAGCATCAAGTTGGCAGTAAGTGATGTTGAACTCAATGCTCGCCGCGAAAAAATGCACAGTCTTGGCCCAATGGCGTGGAAACCTATCGGTCGCCAACGTTATGTATCACTCGCGCTTAAGGCCTACGCCATGCTCGCCACCAGTGCCGACAAGGGCGCTGTGCGCGATCGCAGTAAACTGGAGGACTAATATGTTGCCACTTGCATCGCAAGCTCGGACGGATTTAGCACATTTTCAGTTGGCACAAAGCTATCTGCAAAAAATCCTGTTGTCGTCTGTGTATGACATAGCGAAAGTGACGCCGCTTTCAAGCATGAACAAGTTATCGGCGCGTTTAGGTTGTCAGGTATTTTTGAAGCGCGAAGATATGCAGCCAGTGCATTCCTTCAAGTTACGCGGTGCCTATAACCGTATCGCCCAGCTGACGAAAGAAGAATGTCAGCGCGGCGTGGTGTGCGCTTCGGCAGGCAATCATGCTCAGGGTGTGGCAATGTCGGCGGCGAGTCGCGGCGTGGATGCTGTGATTGTGATGCCTGAGACGACGCCCGATATCAAAGTCGATGCGGTGCGCCGTTTAGGTGGCAACGTGGTATTGCATGGCCAAGCTTTTGATCAAGCCAATGGCTATGCGATGGCGATGGCCAAAGAAGAGGGCCGAGTCTATATCGCGCCCTTTGATGATGAAGCGGTGATCGCAGGCCAAGGCACTATCGCCCAAGAGATGTTGCAGCAGCAGCGCGATCTCGAAGTGGTATTTGTGCCCGTGGGCGGTGGCGGTTTAATTGCGGGTATCGCAGCCTATTACAAGGCGGTGATGCCGCAGGTGAAAATTGTCGGCGTCGAGCCAGAAGATGCCGCCTGTTTAAAGGCTGCGATGGAAGCGGGCGAACCTGTGACACTGGCGCAAGTTGGTTTATTTGCTGATGGTGTGGCGGTGAAACGTATCGGTACTGAGCCGTTTCGAGTCGCAAAACTGTATGTCGATGAAGTGGTCACTGTGACCTCGGATGAAATCTGCGCTGCGGTGAAAGATATCTTCGAAGATACCCGTGCGATTGCTGAACCCGCTGGGGCTTTGTCCTTGGCTGGGCTTAAAAAATATGTCAGCGCCAATGCCAGTGGCGACAGCGGTAAAGGCGAGAAAGTTGCCGCGATTTTGAGTGGCGCGAATGTGAATTTTCACAGTTTGCGTTATGTGTCTGAACGCTGCGAACTCGGCGAGCAAAAAGAAGCGGTACTGGCGGTGAAAGTCCCTGAACGTCCGGGAAGTTTCTTAAAATTCTGTGAGTTACTCGATAAGCGGGTGATGACAGAGTTTAATTATCGTTTCAGTAGTCGCGATCTGGCCGTGGTGTTTGCTGGCATTCGCTTAAGCCGAGGCCAAGGCGAACTTGAACAAATCATCGCTACCTTAGAGGCTAACGATTTTGAAGTGCAGGATTTATCCGGCGATGAAACCGCGAAATTGCATGTGCGCTACATGGTCGGCGGTCATCCACCTGAACCTTTAGAAGAGCGTTTGTTTAGCTTCGAGTTCCCCGAACATCCCGGCGCGTTGCTGAAGTTTTTAACTACCTTGCAGAGCAAATGGAACATTAGTCTGTTCCATTATCGCAACCACGGCGCGGCCTTTGGCCGAGTGCTGGCGGGGTTTGAAGTGCCCGCGAGTGATGCCTTGCCGTTCCAACAGTTTTTAACTGAGTTGGGTTTTGTCTATCAAGAGGAAACCCAAAGTCCTGCCTATCAGCTGTTTTTAAATGCGGGTAACGGCAACAAAGTCTTATAGCGTTTGCGGTGAAGCAAATAGCTTAGATCGACGCGATGACATGTTAGGCAAAGTTAGGCACAAGTTAAGTCAAAGTTAGGCTAAAGGAGGGGCGCACATGCGCCCTTTTTTGTGGTAGTTTTGTAGACTTAATACTCTAGCCGCCGATTAATACGTCACAGTTAAGTTACTGACTTAACCCGTTAACGATTAACTGGCTGTTTCTTAAAACAGAACGGCTAACGAATAACAACGAGACCTCGACCTGCACGCATTAAGGAGACATGATGTTACCAGCACCGCGTTTTACCGCTTTTAATCCTCCTCGCCGTATTTTGATGGGCCCAGGCCCGTCGGATGTTTATCCCGAAGTGCTTGCGGCGCAGTCCAGACCGACAATTGGCCACTTAGATCCGCTATTTGTCGGCATGATGGATGAGCTTAAGAGCCTGATCCAATACGCCTTCCAAACTAAAAACGAAATGACCATGGCAGTCTCTGCGCCGGGCAGTGCGGGCATGGAAACCTGTTTCGTAAACTTAGTCGAGCCGGGTGAGAAGGTGATTGTCTGTCGTAACGGTGTGTTTGGTGAGCGTATGCGCCAAAACGTCGAGCGCGTGGGCGCCATTGCTGTGCTGGTGGACAATGAGTGGGGCGCACCTGTCGACCCTGCTGCGGTGGAAGCGGCGCTGAAAGCCAATCCCGATGCCAAGTTTTTAGCCTTTGTGCACGCCGAAACCTCTACTGGTGCTTTGTCCGATGCCAAAACCTTGTGCGCATTAGCCAAACAATACGGTTGCTTATCAATCGTCGATGCCGTGACTTCCCTTGGTGGCGTCGAGTTAAGAGTCGATGAATGGGGCATAGATGCCATTTATTCCGGCAGTCAAAAGTGCCTCTCCTGTGTACCAGGTCTATCACCTGTGTCTTTCTCGAGCGCAGCGGTAGATAAACTCAAGAATCGCAAGACCCCAGTGCAAAGTTGGTTCCTCGATCAAAGTCTAGTGATGGCCTATTGGACCAGCGCGGGCGGCAAACGCAGTTATCATCACACTGCGCCAGTGAACGCGCTTTATGCACTGCATGAATCCCTGCGTATTTTGGCGGCTGAAGGCTTAGAGAATGCGTGGCAACGCCATCACGAAATGCATTTAGTGCTGCGTGCTGGGCTGGAAAAGTTAGGGCTTAACTTTGTAGTGGCCGAAGATTATCGCCTACCGCAGCTGAATACGGTTTATATCCCCGCAGGTGTGGATGATGCCGCAGTGCGGACTCGTTTACTGAAGGATTACAACCTCGAAATCGGCGCAGGCCTTGGTGCCCTTGCGGGTAAAGCATGGCGCATCGGTCTGATGGGCTTTGGTGCCCGCCGTGAGAATGTTTCTTTATGCCTCAAGGCATTAGAAGAAGTGTTGAACTAATATGCCAAGATTACGCTTTGCCCTTTGCGGCCTAATGATCGCTCTGCTCAGTGCCTGTTCGGTGAACAATACCAGCAATGCGTCCTGTGATTTTGTGCGCGGAACTAACAATAACCAAAGCATGCGTGAGGCGAGCGGCCACGATACGGGCAGCGCCGATGAGCGACAAAAAGATGTCAGTATTGGCTTCTTGAGTGTCATCTTCGGCGGCATAAGCCGAGCACTTTCTTCCGATAAGTCATCGGATGGGAAATGCGTGTAACGCTGTGAGTGTTAGTTGTCTTTGAAATATTGAAAATCCCCGTAATGCGGGGATTTTTTTATTTTGTTAATAAAGTCACTTTTGGCAGCAGGTGATATTGATTAAGCACTGTCATTCCAGTGACACGCCATGAACTCATCCCTGAGGGCTCGACGGCGGCATCCATACCGCCAACGGTCACTTCCATGACAGTGCTTAATCCAGTTAAGCCCGTGGTATGCCTGATAGTCTGTTGTTTACAAATAGGGCATTTCAAAAATTTAAAAATAGGAGGTTCTTTAAAATTTTTAAATTTTATTGTAGTTGGAGATAACCTTTTCCAGCCTATAAAATAATGGTCTAAAACCTTCAAAGTTAATTTTTTTTCTATTTAATTTCACAACATCATTAGCAAAAATGTTTTTGCCATAAAATATATTTTTAGGCTCCTTTTTCTCTGTTGGGTCAAACTTTCTACCATTGACAACAGTTTCCCAAAGCTCTTTCTCGAAAAAATTTTCAATCATTGTGTCGTTTCCATCACTAAGGGGGGTAATGACAAGATATAGATTATGAACAACATGAACAAAGGTTGATGTTTTAACCGCATCACGAGTTGTAGACCCCTTCGTTTTTGGGGGTGAAAAAGTGCAGGTTTTAATCTTCTCTAATTCATTGATTATATCTTTCAATCCTTCATCATTATCAAGAATTATAATTACGGGGTGCTTAGGTTTGGGGGCTTTATATTGTATGTAATTTGAGTGGTAGTTTGCTATGAACATTGCCAAATATGATGTTCCTCCTGCTAACTCCAATAAGAATTTAGTTCTTTTTGTATAATTTAAAAATTTAATTTCAGTTTTGAAATCAGTAGTTTTAGTAGGCGGGGTTGCAAGTTTCTTAAAACTGCTAGACAATGCATGCAATGCAGATAACAAATAAACATTATCCGTTTTTCCTTCGCAAAGAATTGTAGGTTTATCAGAAGAATAAAAATTTTTATAAAATAAAAACTTGCTTAATATCTTTTCGCGCCCATTTAATAAAAGTTTTGTTCTAAAACCAAAGTTTCTATGAGTATAGTGGATACTTAAATTTTGAGGATAATTAACTCTATTGTAGTAATCGATAGAATCGATAAAATTCAATTGCCCTTCTAGCTCTAATAACGAACCTTCAATTTCTTGTCCATCTATTTCTTTCGTGAACCGCCCAGTGTTAAATAGTTTGTTACACATTGCTTTAGTTAACTGGCGATATTCTCGTTTAACCCCAACTTTTTTATTTACAATTAAACCAGTTACATCTTGTCTAGAATCTTTAAATTGAATTCTGGTCTTGCTATTATTAATGTTAAAACCAGATCTAGTTATCTCATGCAACAATCTTTGACTAGGTAAATACTCTCCGTCTTCAAAGTTCATGATTTGAATTGGGAATGTTGATTTTCTAGTTGAAAAAGTTATATCGTCAACATATCGGGTATATGTACAGGAGTATTTTTTTGCCAAAGATGCTAATCTAATATCTAACGAATGGGTTATCAAGTTTGTAATAACGGGGGAGCACGGGCTACCTTGAGGTAATTCATTATTAAAACAACAGATCTGAGCAATAGTTGTCGCAATTACCTCTTCAAGTAAAAAGCTATTGTTTTTAATGAAAAAGCCGCTAACTCGACCAAAATTGAAAGAACCAAAGAAATTTTCAAGATCGATATTAAGTACATTCTTCTTATTTTTATGCATCTCTGCATTAGTTATAATAGATCTCTCTCTGACAAAACCATGCGACAAAGAATTATTAACTCCATTGCGTTTATTTATATTGTCAATGCACTCTAGCAATAGGTTAGATAAATTTCGCTGCAATTGTTTTAATTTTTCATTGGGCGCACTGATTGATCTTTCTCCACCATTTTTTTTTGGTATTAAAAAAGATTTGTACCTTTGTTCAGGTATTGAATGGTAGAGCAAATGAGTAAAATGAGACGGGTTATAATTCAGTAAAATTGCTAAATCACGTCTAGTTTTGCAACTTTGCAATTTATCTATGGCATCCATAACCTATAAAACCTCATCACATTATTATGAAGGTAGCTTACGGGCACTCCTTCGCATAGTCAGAGACATTAGAAGTAATGTAACTATTCATAAGGCGAGTCTATCAGACATTTTTTTCACTGATTGCGATACGCAACCCAAAATCTGCCCGTAAGCTATAACCACGTTACATTAACATTATGATTTGTCAACGTATATTATAAAAAGATACGACAAGCATTTTCACGATGGCGGCTGTGTTAATGACTCTTTCAAAACAGTGTTTGCTGAGATGCTGCTTCGATCTTGGCATTTTTTTTCGGAGTTCTGGCGAATAGTGCGCACAATAGTTAACGAGATTGAGCACTGAAATTAACGAGCCACCCATTGTGAAATTTACAGAGTGTATGTTTGGTAGAGGGGGGGGCAGATTACTGTCGCGATTGGCAAGATTAAGCACTGGCATGGAAGTGACCGTCCGTGACAGGGATGTCACGGTCGAGCACACAGGGATGTGCTTGCTGCGTGTCACTGTAATGACAGTGCTTAATCATTTCTCACATTACATAGTCAGAACTGACGTGTCTTTTGTCGCATTCTTAGTCGAGTCATGTTGAACAATTAGGGATGAAGCCCCACGACTTTGATTTCGATTTAGAAGAGCAAACGAAGTTTGTAAGCCTAGGCCCCTCTTTTGATAGTTGACATATAATGTCATCCCGCTATGATGCCGACACCACAGGTTATACAAACAAAGATCTTATAAATGAAAAAGTTATTAATTATGTTTGCGATGATTTTTGCGGTTAGCTTGGTTGCTAGTCCAATTGCAGAAGCGAAAAAGTTCGGCGGTAGTAAGTCTATTGGCAAGAGTCATCAAACAGCGCCTGCTCAACCAGCGGCGACTAACACACCGACTACGGCACCAGCGGGAGCGCCGGGCAAGAAAGGTATGATGGGCGGCATGTTAGGCGGTTTATTAGCAGGTGGCTTATTGGCGGCGCTGTTTATGGGCGGTGGTTTTGAAAATATTCAAATCATGGATATTTTGATAATCGGTTTGCTGGCATTCGTACTATTCAAAATTGTCCGTACTGTGATGGCCTCAAAAGCGGGGGCGCAGCAAAGACCAGCCTACGCGGGAGCAGGCCAACCCAATCCGAATATGCAGCGCCAACAGGCTGAACAAACAGGTTTTGCCACCAATGCTAACAGTGGAAGCAATGGTTTTGGCCAAGCGACAAGCGCAGTTCCTTTCGATTTGCCAGCCGGTTTTGATTTACCCGGCTTTTTGGAAGGTGCTCGTAGCCACTACAAAACCTTGCAATTGGCGTGGAATGAAAACGACTTAAGCAAAATCCAAGAGTATGTTTCGATTGATCTTTACAATGAACTCAGCAACCAACGTCGCGAGTTAGTTGGCGAGCAGCACACTGAAGTGATGTTTTTGGATGCTGAACTTGTCCGCGCCACACACAATGCAAATCTTGCGGAAGTGAGTGTTAAATTTAGCGGCCGCTATCGCGATACCGTTGAAGGCGTAGAAGAGGACATTAAGGAAATCTGGCATTTAGAGCGTAACGTAACGCAAGCCAATTCACCTTGGTTGATCGTTGGGATCGAACAGTAACCTGCCCGTCTTCAAAAGCAGCCTTAATCTCTTAAGGCTGCTGTTTATATCCCCTTTCGTTCAAATCCTGCCTCCCTTAGCAGTTCAACGTTATTGATAGATTGAAGGATACAGCTGTCATCGCATTCACTATTGGCGGCAGCAAGCCTTGATGATTATTTAAAAAGTTAATTAGATCATCAATTGCTAAATAAAAAATCCCCGCACTTAGCGGGGATTTTTGCTTTTTAAAGGGTTACACAAATTGCCTGATGGCGATCGCGATGATCAGTACTGGGCACACATACTTCACGTACCTTGGCCAAATGCGCCAGAAGAGTCCTGTGGTATCGACATCATCTTGTCCACGAATCACCTTGAGTAATTGTGTTTGGCGCCAAATCCAACCTAAGTAAATCGCGATGCCAAGGGCGACCAGCGGCTGGGCGATTTGGGTGGTGAGCATAATAGTGAAGCTAAATAACGTCTCAAAAAATACCGCCAGTAATAGAGATAATGAGGTCAGTAATAGGCCGATGATCAAGGTGGCGCGCTTGCGGCTGAGTCCGAATTTTTGCATCACATAGCTAGTCGGGACTTCGGCGATGGAAATGGCTGAAGTCAGGCCGGCGATGATCAGCAGAATAAAGAACACCACGCTAATGATGAGATTAGCTGTGTCACCTAAGGTCGAAAATAAAGCGGGTAAGACAGTAAACACCAGCGCATCTGAGTCGAGTAATTTACCCTCGGCGTTAAAAATCTCCACGCCATTGTGCTGGGCCACATACATGGCTGGGATAATCAAGAAAGCGGCGAGAAAGGCGATGCCGCTATCGGTAAAGGCAACCCAGACGGTCAGTTTGGCAATATTCTCTTTTTGGCTCAAATAGCTGCCATAAACCATCATGGCACCTGTGCCTATGGTGAGGGAGAAGAAGGTTTGTCCGAGCGCGCTGATCAAGGTATCTGGCGCCAGTGCCTTGGCAAAGTTAGGCGTTAATAGTGCGGTAATGCCTTCGCTCGCACCATTAAGGGTGAAGATATACGCCACGCCCGCGATCAGCATGATCAACAATAACGGCATCAAGCGTTTCGACCATTTTTCTATGCCTTCTTGTACGCCTTGCAGCAATACCAGAAACACGAGTGTGCTGAAGATCAGCGTGAACACGAGATTGCGCGACAGCGAGAAATCCACTAACCAAGCTGCGGTGTCGTTCGAGCCCAAAGCTGTGGCAATCGGGGCGATGGCGTAGCTGACAAACCAGCCAGAAAGAATGCTGTAGAAGGTATAGATTAATCCCGCGGTGACGATGGAAATCAAACCTATCGCCTTGCCTAAACTGCGAGTTAGGGTGTTGAAGCCGAGTTTGCCCATGGCATCGGCGGGGTTGGTCTGTCCGTGGCGACCTATCATGAGTTCGGCCATTAACATGGGAATGCCTAGGATGAAAATCAGTACCAGGTAAACCAGCAAAAAGGCTCCGCCGCCATGGGTGGCCGCTTGGGTGGGGAATCCCCAAATGTTACCTACACCAACGGCGCTACCGGCTGCCGCCATGATAAAACCTAAGCGTGAGCTGAAGTGGTTAGTCGAACTTGTATTGGCCGATTGCATTGTGCCTCCCGTAAAAAGAAGGCGTATCTTAGGCGGATAAATAAGAAGTTCAACGCAATTTTAGTGCGTTAAAATGATGTTAATTGGCAATTTATATTCTCATTTAGCTGATATTTTGGTGTTATGTTTTTCTTGATGGCTTAATGCGAGACTATATTGCGAGTAGCGATGACTCGCGACCTCACTTTAGCGAATAATTGCGATGATAAAAATGCAATGAATTGTGATCTTATGGTCAAAAAATACCGTATGGCAGAAGCTTAGTGGGTATTTTGATGCTATGACTTTACTTGAGCCACGATTGTGACTGGATAAGTCTGAGTCATGTCGCAGCACTTTGTGCCTGAACGCCGTATCTTTTACATAGCCTATGGTTGAATGGTGATATGGCTTAAGGGAATGGCCGTGTGGTCCTTGACCTTTTTCAACACAAAGCTGGAATGCACACCTGCGATATGCACATTCGTCGTGAGTTTATCTAACAGGAAAGTGCGAAAGTGCGCCATATCTTGCACTAATACCTTAAGTTGGTAGTCGGCTTCAGAACCTGTGATCAGCGCGCATTCTTGGACTTCTTCGTAGGCCAGTACATTGGCTTCAAATTGATTGAGGATTGCTGGCGTGTGTTTTTCCATCCGCACATGAATATACGCAGTCAAATGCAGGTTGAACTTATCCGCCGACAGACGCGTTGCATAATCGGCAATATAACCCGCTTCTTCTAAGGCTTTAACACGGCGCGAGCAAGGGGACGGCGACAGGCCGACTTTATTGGCCAGTTCGAGGTTGGATAATCTGCCGTGGGTTTGCAGTAAACGCAAAATGGTTAAATCGAGTTGGTCGAGTTTGTATGGGTGAGTTTCTGTCATCGAAAGCTTAGGGTTAGCAGGGTCTGCCCCTAGTTTGCCAGTCTTAGCCAAGTTTGCCAAAAATCTTGAGTCAATCGGGATTTAAAAGTTGGGAGAGTGATCCCCCTTACTGACTGTGGGTGAGGGGCGCGCTGTCTGGATCTCCCACCATTTACCGCTATAGTTATAATACTAATAAGAGTGAGACACTGTATGCGCTTGAGTTTGCTGTTAATCTGCCTATTAATCTTACCGACGTATGCATTTCCTGCCTCGATAACCATTGGTAGTGCGTTAAATCGCCCACCCTATATTATCGAAGATGCCGAATCGGGACTTGAGATTGATATTATTAAGGCCGCCTTTAAGGAAATGGGCCAGTCAGTTAACTTTAAATTTTACTCTCGTAAGCGCCAAGTCTTATATTTCAACAAAGACAGATTAGATGCCGTGATGACCATGAATCCCGCAAATGGTGTAGATGGCTATTGGTCTAATGATTATGTCGACTATACCAATGTGGCGATTAGCTTGGCTGCGCAACACCTTGAAATAAAAAGTATTGCCGATCTAAAAAACTACAGTATTGCGGCCTTTGAAAATGCTCGCCTATTGCTCGGTGCTGAATTTAATGCCGTAGCGCAACAGACGATTTATCGCGAAGTTGATACTCAATTAAGCCAGAATCGTATGTTGTACTTAGGTCGGATTAATACCGTGATTGCCGACCGTTATATCTTTACCCAATTGAATCGGTTTGTTGAGCCCAATATCGACACCCAGCAAGCATTGAGCTATCACTTTATTTTCCCGCCGACATCCTATCGCATGGTATTCCACAACTCAGTGGCGCGGGATACTTTTAATCAAGGGCTGGCAAAAATTAAGGCCAATGGGATTTATCAGACCTTAGTGGTCAAATACTTAGGCAGTGCTTAGCAAGGCCTAAGTATTTGAGCGAAAGGCTGAATCGAGATGATCAACTACAGAGGTTAGCGTTCTGGCTCGTTCACGAGCGTTTGCGTGAGTGGGCGTATTTTACTGACTAAGAACACGCTCAAGCCGCTGATGAAGGCGGCTAAAAAGGTCGAAAACAACACATCTTGTGGCCAGTGCATCCCTAACAGCATGCGGCTCAATCCCATCAAAAATCCCCAACCCAATAATACCAATGCAACGCTAGGTAGGCCTGCGAGCAGCAGATAGTAACTGGCGGTGAGCACAAGTGTCACAGCAAAAATGGTATGCCCAGAAGGGAATGAGTAACCAATTTCATCTTCCCAATGCTGGTGAATGCGCGAGTCGAGTCTCATCTCAGGCTCCGTCACTTTTAAGCCATCGAGCGCAGTGGATATTGTCTTGGAGCGCCCTTGTTTATCCAATTGATAAAAGGCATCGAGTGAAAGCTGTTCGTCCGTAGGCAGTGCTTGCTTAGCCAAAAAGACCAGATTAGGTCTGGGCTCTTTAAAATAGGATTTGAGCGTATGGCTCACACTTAAGCTGATGACTTGGCTGAGACTAATGGCTAAAAACAAACTCATAAAGAGGGCTTTAGGCATAAGACGATAGGCGATAGCCAGCACAAACAACACAGTGGCCACGCCATAAGGCGCTGTGCCCGTCATGGTAATCCAATATAAGGTTCGGGCTAAGTGAGAATGCAGATCGATCAGTGGAAACAACTGATTTTGGGTCAGTAACAGTAAGCTTGGAATGCTTGCCAGCAATAACCAGGCTAAACCTAAACGGCGGAAAAGATAGGCGCTATGGGTCAAAATATAAGCCTCTTGATAAACGCCATAGGCTACAACGCGGCAATGGCTTTGCCAATAAAAAAATCCCGACAGCAAAAAGTGGCGCTGTCGGGGGTCTTCAAGGGTGGATCGGTTGGGCGTTGTTACGCCGTGTTCTTGGGTTGATGCCTTGTGACAAACATCAAAATCAGTAGGACGACTAACAGTAATCCTGTGCCCATTAGCAGGGCGTAGTCTTCCAGTTGCAGTATCGAGTACAGCACGGCATATAAACTCACCAGCATAATGCCCACTATCGCACCGCGCTTGATGCTTGCGGTGGCACTGCCCACGTAGGCAGATACCGACAACACGGGAATACAGGCGGCAATTAAATAGGCATGCAAGAAGGCTAAATGCTCAGACAGCGACAGCAGTAGCAAATAGAACAAAGCCATGGCGCTGCCGACTAACACATATTGAATCGTGCTGAGGCTAGTTTTTTGCCCAAGCTCAAAAATGAACAACATGATAAAAGTCAGTACGATAAACAGTAGGCCATATTTCACTGAGCGTTCAATCTTGCCATAGTGAGTCACAGGTTCGAATAAAATCGCATTGGCCGATACTTCGGTCAGACTCGATTGATTACTCTTAATGAACTCCTGAGGATAGTTACGGGTTAAGTGACTGATATTCCAGCTTGCCGTAAAGCCCTGCGCGTTAATATCACGCTCTGCGGGTAATAATCCCTTAAAGCTGGGGTGTGGCCAGTCGGCGTGAATGTTAATTAAGGTTCGCTCACCCAGTGGCAGGGCGCTGATAGACTGAGAACCGCGCAGTGTCATCGCAAAGTCCACGCTAAAGTCACTGGCTTCGGCGACTTGTACGCCTTGGTTGAAGCCCTTTTCTAGGCCACCTGTGCTGCCTAATCCGGTGCCAGACATCAGTGAGCCTGAAAGCGTGACCGCATCACCCGTTAATTCAAGTTTATCCACTTTATCAATGGCTTGATTTGATGAAACACCAAAGGCGAGGCGCGCATTTTTATTGTCAAAGGCAATGAGGTTAGGGATTTCATAATTACTTAAACTGAAATCTGCCTTGCCTTGCAAAGTAGCGTTGTAGACTAAGGATTGATAAATGCCACGGGTACGGAAGTCATGCTTAAGATCTAAATCGAGCTTGAGTTTTTTTGGCAGTATGACTAATTCATCTTGATAGGTACGCTTCACTTGATGGCGATTTTTGCCATCGGCGCTGACTTCTTCCTGCATCACAAAATAGCTATAGGGAATGACAAGCACAGGCCCTGAGAGGGTTTGCTGCTCACCCCATGAACGGCCAATTTCATTGACAACACTGTGGTACAAGGCTTCGCGATCTGAGGTCATATCCATGATGATCCCTAATGGGATCATAGCTAAGATCGACAGTATGCCTATGGTTAACGCTTTCAATAGGGTGGTGTTTTTGGCGAGTGGTGTCCCTTTGCTGTGTGAGGACTGTGCCTGTGGCGATTCCATGTCTATTCCTTGATCTCGATTGAATTTTTTTAGCAGTGCACGTACGACTAAGTAGGCTGCACCACCAAATAATGCCAAAGTGAATAGGGCGATGACGCCCACGATAATGTTGAACATGTGATTTCATTCCCTATGAAATACAGTACTGAGCCTTAAGTTTTTATGCCATGTTTCGCCAAGAAGGCTAAGCATTAACGGCAAGTATTAAAACAGATTTCCCTACAAGAGTTGCGGGCAAGTTGCTGATCAATAGTGGCAAAATTATGGCAGTGGCTGTTAATTAAAATATTAAGCGATACATGAGTTACTCAAAAGCATGGCGCTTTAGCCAAACTTGGGGTGTTTTGCCTCGTAGTCATCTTCTTTTCGAATATGCTTAAGCAGTGCTTCGAAGCTTTGCTTAAAGACGTCAAGTTCGGCGGAATAGACTACGGCATGGTGGGAAAACCAGTGCTGTTTTTCACGCTCACGGTTACTGTAATCGGGCCAAATACGCAGCTCATACTCATCACCTATGACGACAATGACATAGGCGATGGCGCCATTGCTAAAGATGATGCATTGGGGCAGGTACACCAGCTCTTCGCCTTTGAATAACTCATACTCTATCGCTTCGGTGCGCCAACTCACTATCGGTAGCGGCGCTTTGATAGAGCAACCAATCGACTGATGTCGATTAAATAGTACGGTGTTAATGTCATCCATTGAAAAGGGCTGGTGATCGCCATTTTTAGCCGCAAGTGAATACAAGATATTCATCAAAAATGGCAGCTTAGCGCCATTGCCCGTTTTGCGGCCGCAGAGTTGTGCTTGGCGATAGTAGATATTCATCATCAATCCTTAATGAGGCGTCAGTACGTGGTTAGCGCGACCTTGAGTCGTGAAACTAGCAGGCCTGTAAAGCGATAGCCGTTAAGTTATAAATGGCTTATGTTATCCGAAGAGCGCGCTGCATGAGCTGGTTTGCGGTGTATTTTAGAGGAACACTCGCAAAATAATAAGTACATCAGCTTTATTTTCAGTATTTTAAGTTTATCTATTGAGCCTGAAGTTTTGCCGGTCGTTGCGTTAGGAGACTTGATGTCGAATCCCTTTTCACCCCGCGAATGGCTGCAATTAACGATGCAGCAGCAAGGATTATTACAGCCACAGACTTCGGTGGCTGAGACTGTCTTGCGCCTAAGTTATGTGCAAATCGACTCGATTAACGTGGTTGAGCGTGCGCATCACCATGTGTTGCATAGCCGTATGCCCGGATACCAGCCGAAGATGCTCGATTCGGCTTTGGCTAAAGGTGAGATTTTCGAATATTGGTCCCATGCGGCGGCCTATTTACCGATCGCCGATTACCGTTTTAGTTTGCAACGTAAACTGCAGCTGCAAAATGGCGGTAAGCATTGGTTTGAGCCCGACGATAAAGTAATGCAAGAAGTGCGGGCACGAATCCTTGCAGAAGGGCCACTCAAGGCCAGTGATTTTGAACACAGTGAAGGTAAAAACGGTGCCTGGTGGGATTGGAAACCCGCGAAAAAAGCCCTAGAGCAGCTCTTTATGCGTGGTGAGCTGATGGTGGTGCGGCGAGAGAAATTCCAGAAGGTTTACGATCTTACTGCGCGGGTGTTACCACAAGACATAAATGCCAAAGCACCGACAGAGGCTGAATTTACCCGCTATCTGATTGATCGTTATCTCGATGCCCATGCATTTGGTACTGCGGCGCAAATAGCTTATCTACGCAAAGGCTTAAAATCAGCAGTAGCCCAAGAGCTGGCAGAAATGCTGTCACAGGGTGGATTAGCGAGTTTTAAGGCGGCGGGGCAAAGCTACTTTTACTACCCTGCATTACAGCTCCATGCGCCATTACCCAATAAAGTCTGGCTGCTAAATCCCTTCGATAATTTATTAATCCAACGGCAACGGCTAAAGCAATGGTTTGATTTTGATTATCAAATTGAAGTCTATGTGCCCGCCGAAAAGCGTCGGTATGGTTATTATTCTTTAGCGATTCTGTGGCGCGATACTTTTGTCGGCCGCGTGGATGTGAAAGCCGATCGCCAAACGGGCATCTTGTTATTGCAGCAATTGACCTTAGAAGCGGGCGTGATGGTGAATGGCCTAGATGAGGATTTCTGTGCTGCCTTTGATATCGCCGTCAGTGAATATGCCCGCTTTAACGGTTGCGATCGCTGGAAGTTAGTTAAAGCAAATCATAAAGGCCTTAAGCAGAAGTATGCTCGCCAACAAAAGTGTTAGTCATCAGTCGCTTTAATTGGAATGTCCATAAAGCGGAAGCAACCATAGAGTAAAATAAGATACAGCAGTGGCAAGGCTGCGGTGACTAAGGGTGACGAGGCTGTGCTATCGCTAGCGATGCGATAGCAGGGAATATATACGGCGGGATAAACTAAGCTGCCCCACAGAAAACACTGATTCATCAATCGATAAATAAAAGCGGGTTTGATACTTGATTGACTGGCCAGTCCCATCAAACTGGCGAGGAGCACTCCGGGATAAGTGAGTAGCGGCAGGCCACCAAGCAGGAGTAATGTCCAGCGTATTAGGCTCTCAAAAGTCGTCAACTCCACTGCGGTTTCCATCACGCTTATCGTCTTCCCTCTGTTGATGCTTTACCTCAATTACGCAGGCTTGCTGGTCTATTTTGCTGGTCTATATTGAGCTGCGATCCCGTTGCATCTTGAGCCAGAATCCCTGTTGGCAAAGGTTACTGAAGGATTTCTGCTGCGGTGAAATAACGATTCTGCTTGATGCTATCACCCGATAGTTTATCCAATAGTCTTCGCAAACATTATCCGATGTTGCCTCAATCATGAGTTGATCTTGCTCGGTTTGCTGGCAGATCACCACGCCATTATCGAAGTGATACAGCGTTTCTATTTCATGAATAGTGAGGTCGTCATCTTGATAGCTATGGCTTTTACTCGAATGGCTCACTACCGATACTAAGCTTGGATATCCATGAATCGCAAGAATATAGCTGGCGAGTTGTTGCATTATTTCCCCAAGTGACGCACTGCTCGAAGCGTTAAAAACAAAAAAGCACAGCTGCGCTTTCGCTCACCGTGCTTTATTCAATATGCGTAACGTAAGTTAGCCCGCAGCGTTGAGCTTTTTTTCTAACTCATTGACTTGAGCTTGCAGCGCTTCTAACTTTTCGCGGGTTTTCAGTAGCACATGTTGCTGCACATCAAATTCTTCACGGGAAACCATATCCAACTTGAGTAATTGATTTTGCAGAACTTGTTTGCTGCGCTCTTCAAATTCACCGGCAAATTGCTTCAGACCGCTGGGCAAACTTTCGCTCAGCTGTTTCGCCATTTCTTCGATTTTCTTTGGATTGATCATAATCTTGTCCGCCTCTTCACTGAATAGCTCGATTGTAACTCAGTGCGTTAGGTTTCAAAAGTAAAGCTAACGCGCAATGGCTTTAGTGAGTCGTTGTTGAGGCTTATATCACGGCCAAGCATGTCTATTGGGTTGAGTTCTGCTTAGCCCAAGCGGGGATTTGTTAGCCTTAAAACCGCCGATTCTGCTATGATCCCATCCCTTTCTGTCGACTTGTTTGGATATTGCGCAAAGATGAAACTCAATCCCGCCCAAAACGATGCTGTTCATTATGTTTCAGGCCCTTGCCTAGTATTGGCGGGTGCGGGCAGTGGTAAGACGCGCGTAATTATCAATAAAATCGGTTACTTGGTCGAAAAATGCGGCTATAAGGCGCGTAATATTGCGGCGGTGACCTTCACCAACAAGGCTGCCCGTGAGATGAAAGAGCGGGTCGCTCAGTCCATGGGACGCAAAGAGGCCAGAGGCCTGTGGATTTCAACCTTCCACACCTTAGGGCTTGAAATCATTAAGCGTGAGCATAAGGTCTTAGGCTTAAAGCCAGGTTTTTCGCTGTTTGATGATCAAGATACCTTGGCACTGCTCAAAGAGTTAACCCAAGACGAGTTAGACGAAGATAAAGATTTACTCAAAGCGCTCGCCAGTACGATTTCAAACTGGAAGGGCGGTTTAGTTATTCCCGAGCATGCGCGCAAAATCGCTAAAGATGAGCAGCAGCATTTATTTGCCATGTTGTATCAGCGTTATGCCCAGCACATGAAAGCCTATAACGCCTTAGATTTTGACGATTTAATCCTGATGCCAACCTTATTGTTGCGGCATCATGAAGAAGTGCGTACCCGCTGGCAAACCAAGATCCAATACTTGCTGGTGGATGAATATCAAGATACCAATACCAGCCAATATGAAATGGTAAAGCTGTTAGTGGGTGATCGGGCGCGCTTTACCGTAGTGGGTGACGACGATCAGTCCATCTATTCATGGCGCGGTGCTAAACCACAAAACTTAGTGTTATTGGGTACGGATTTTCCGCAGCTTAAGTTAATTAAACTCGAGCAAAACTACCGTTCTAGCCAAAGGATCCTGCGGGCTGCCAACATTCTTATCGCGAACAATCCCCATGTTTACGATAAAGCGCTCTTTAGTGAGCTTGCCTATGGGGAGCCGCTGCGGGTGCTATTTGCCGCCAACGAGGAGCAAGAGGCAGAACGTGTGGTCGCGGAAATTGTGCGACACAAGTTTGTTGGCCGTACTCAGTTTGGCGACTATGCGATTCTGTATCGCGGCAACCATCAATCGCGGTTACTCGAGCGCGCGCTGATGACGAACCGCATTCCTTACAAATTGAGTGGTGGCACGTCATTCTTCTCCCGTGCTGAAATCAAGGACATCATGGGCTATCTAAAGCTGGTGGTGAATCCCGATGATGATAATGCTTTCCTGCGCATCGTTAACTTGCCTAAACGTGGCATAGGCCCATCGACTTTAGAGCGCTTAGGTAATTTCGCTAATGAGAAGCATATTTCTATGTTTGCGGCGATTTTTGAGCCGGAACTCAATCATCATTTGCCGCCGGCGGCCATGTCATCCCTGTATCAATTTGGTCGTTTCATCGTCGAGACCGGGGATCATGCAGAGCGTGGTGAACCTGTCGAAGCTGTGAAGCATTTGATCCGTAAGATCAATTATGAAGATTATCTATACGAAACCAGCACGAGTGCCAAAGCCGCTGAAATGCGGATGAAGAATATCTCCGAGCTATACCGTTGGGTAACTGAGATGCTTGCAGGTGATGAATTAGATGAGCCAATGACCTTACCTGAGGTCGTGACTCGACTGACGCTCAGAGACATGATGGAGCGCAATAGCGAGGACGAAGGCGGCGATCAAGTGCAGTTGATGACCTTGCATGCTTCTAAGGGCTTAGAGTTCCCGTTTGTGTTTATGGTGGGAGTGGAGGAGCGGATCTTGCCTCATCAAACTAGCATAGATGAAGACAATGTCGATGAAGAGCGTCGCTTAGCCTACGTGGGCATCACTCGGGCCCAGCGAGAACTGTGGTTTACCCTCTGCCGTGAAAGACGTCAATTTGGTGAAACCATGCGTTGTGAGCCGAGCCGTTTCTTGCTTGAGTTACCTCAAGACGATGTGGTGTGGGAAAATCGTAAACCACAGCAGACAGAACAGGAGCGGATGCAGACTGGGCGAGCCAACATTTCTAGCTTAAGGGATATGTTTAAAAAATAACGAGCGTTTCGCTTACTGTTATTTAAAGTCAATCGCTCGGGTTTTATCTAGGCATATTCGAGCTGAGTACAGATCTGTGATTGGGTGTCACTTAAGGTAAAAGTGTCGGCTAAAGCAGCCCCCTGACCCAGCTGATAACCCAGTTCACTGAAGATACGTTTTTGTTCAGGGCTATCAATGCCATCAACAAAGGTTTGCAGTTCTAAGGTTGATGCCGTTTTTTGATAAGCGGACATTAATTTAAGCTGCTGTTCAGCGTGTATCTGTTTAGTGAGATTGGCGTCGAGCTTTAAGCCTTTAATCGGCAAAAACAATAAGCTATTTAATGCACTATAGCCGCTACCGTAATGACTGATACCGAGTTTCACCCCGAGTTTCTGCAACAATTCAAAGCCATTGATATGATTTTCAGTCTCTTGCACTAGCGCTTTTTCATTAAAGAATAACCACAAATGGCTCAGGTTTAACTGGGTCTGCTTGAGGGTGTTTTTCAAACTGCGCAGTACGTGCTTATGCTTGAGATGTTGACTCGAAAGCATCACATGTAATTCAATAGATTCATCATGTTGCTTGAGAAGTTCAGCATAAGTGCGATCTATGATGCTGATCGTATATTTATCGAGTTCAACGGTAAGATGTGATTGTTCAGCAAGTGCACTGAGTTGGTCCTGTTGTAAAAGTCCACGCTGTGGATGTTGCCAGAACAGACGGCTTTCTAGTGCATGCACTTGACCAGTAATAAAATCGACGACAGGTAAATAACCGAGTTCGATTTCGGCATGGTGTAATGCCTGTCTAAATTCATTTTCTAACTCGACATCCTGTATAGCTTGATGTTGGGCGTTATCATCAAAAATAACATAGCAGCCCTTACCGTTGGCTTTCGCTTGATACATGGCCGTATCCGCGTTGCGCAACATAGATTCACTGGTATCGACTTTATGTTTACCACTGATGGTGATACCGATACTGGCGCCAGAGTTAAATTCCATCGTGCCGAGTCGATAGGGCTGGGATATTTTTTGGATCACTCTTTCTGATACGTCTCTTGCGTCGTTGATGTTGTTAATACTATCGAGCAGGATGACGAACTCATCGCCACCCAGGCGCGCTAACGTGTCGTTATCACGAATGCAGGACTTGAGACGGCTTGCGGTCTCAATTAAGAATTTATCGCCTTCTAAGTGCCCCATAGTGTCGTTAATCTGTTTGAAGCGGTCGAGATCGATAAAGAGCAGGGCAAATTGTTCTAAGCTATGGCGACGGACGTGCTTAATGGCTTGAGATAAGCGTTCCATAAACATAGCGCGATTAGGCAGGCCTGTGAGCGCATCATGCTTAGCATCGTGAACTAGCTTAGCTTCCATACTGCGGCGTTGTTGAATTTCTTTCTCAAGGTTTTGATTAAGTTCGGCTAACGCTTTAGTGCGGTCGATGACTTTTTCTTCTAACTCTTCATAACTGCGTTGCAAGGACTCTGCTGACAGTTTTTTCTCAATAGCAGAACCAATGTGTTGCGAGACAAATGTCAGTAATTCTAAGTCTTTGACTTGGTAATTTTGCGTCATGCTAAAACTGTAAATCGTCAAGGCACCACGTACTTGATCATGGATAAAGAGGGGGATGCCAATCCATTGATGCATAGTTTGAGTGTGGTTTAACGCTGGCGCTTGGGAATACAATTCGCCAGAGGCAATTAACGCATTGATACTATTTTGATCTAACAGTAGTGGGCGCTTATGTTTGAGTACATATTCGGTTAAGCCATCCTGTAGCGGCCGAGTTCCTGGATGCTTATTGGCTAATTGCGAGACATAAAAGGGGAACGTGAGATGAGTTTCTGTGTCGTCCAAAAGCGCGATATAGCAATTGTTGGCGGGAATGAGGTGTCGAATGACATTATGCAATTGGGCATAAAAGTCTGGGTTGTCGGCGCTGGAACTGGCTAGTTCGGCAATCTCAAACAGTGATTTTTGTAAGCGCTCAGCTCTGCGTCTTTCATAGACTTCTAGCTTTAATTTGTCGTAGGCTTGGCTGAGTTCTCTGGTTCTTTGCTGGATGGCTTGTTCTAATTGCTCCTGATGTTTGAGCCGTTCCATTACCCCAGAAATGTGGTGACAAATGAAGGTCATTAACTCGAGTTCGATTTCACCATAACTGACATTCGTGTCGTAGGTTTGCACGACTAATACGCCGGTCACTATGTCATCGTGTTTGATGGGCACGCCAAGCCATAAATGGCAGGGAGAACCTAAGTTAACAATTTCCTCTGCGGCAATCAGTTCATTGACTTTGTCATCATCACATAACAAAGCCTTACCCGTTCTGAGAACGTAGCCCGTTAACCCCTGCTGTAGTAATGTTGATAAGGATTGTTCAGGATAAAGCTCTGCAGGATGCGCGTCTTTCTCGTCGGCGAAAAAAGGGATAGCAAGCTCGCCCGTGCTGACATCAAGGGTTGAAATAAAAAAATTATCAGCGGGAATGAGTTGTTTTAGGTGGCTATGCACGCCGACATAGAATTCTTCGAGTGAAGAAGCATGGGTCGCAATATTGGATATTTCGAGTAATGCGTTTTGAATGATCTCAGCATGCTTATACTTATGCGCTAATTGTTTTAAGCGAATAATTTTTTTGCGTAAGCGTTCAGCTTCATTTATACGAGGCTGGCCAGTTTCATCTTCATCCTTAAACATGATACTCACTAGTTAAATATAGGGTTGTTTTTACCAATCTCTATAATTAGCATGAAATACTGTAACATCCAAGTCATATTTTGGCTGCATTTTGCTTTAAAAGTCAGCTAATGTGATAAAACTTGAGCAGTCAGTAAAAAAAGTGCAAAACAGCTATAGACTCAAAGGGGATTTGACCCTAGTATATGCGGCGCTAACCAAGGCGAGCGCCCATAGCTCAGCTGGATAGAGCGCACCCCTCCGGAGGGTGAGGCCGAAGGTTCGAATCCTTTTGGGCGCACCAATTCCGAATAGAGTTGTGAGCTTTTAGGTTAGCAAGATAAGTGAAAGTCAGTGGTGATTGTAGCTCAGTTGGTAGAGTCCCGGATTGTGATTCCGGTTGTCGTGGGTTCGAGCCCCATCAGTCACCCCATTTCGTTTGCTTTGATATAAAGATTGATATTCTCGGTGATTAGCGCAGCCCGGTAGCGCATCTGGTTTGGGACCAGAGGGTCAGAGGTTCGAATCCTCTATCACCGACCAAATTCTTCGCATAGCTAGCGAGCTTAATGTAAGTTAAGCAAATAGTTAAAATTTTACGGTGATTAGCGCAGCCCGGTAGCGCATCTGGTTTGGGACCAGAGGGTCAGAGGTTCGAATCCTCTATCACCGACCAAATAAGTAAAAAAGCCTCAGCATTCTTAATGAATTCACTGGGGCTTTTTTGCATCTGCGATTTACTTGTCTTGATTGGTATTAGAAGCCTTATTGTTAGAAAGAAGAGGTCGAATCCTCGCGCTTTCAACGTATCGACCAAATAAGTAAAAAGCCTCAGCATTCTTAATGAATACACTGGGGCTTTTTTGCATCTACGGTTTGCTTGTCTTGATTGGTATTAAGAGCCTTATTGTTAGACAGAAGATGACGAATCCTCGCGCTTTCAACGTATCGACCAAATTCAACGCATCGAACAAATAAGCAGAAAGACCTCAGCATTCTTAATCAATACACAGGGACTTTTTGCCACTTGTGCAATGTAGCTTCATACAGAAATTGTTTATGCGTTTGCTTAAACTCTATGTAGGCAATACAGATGTGCAACGGTATCGATATAGCCATTCTGTCGTTAGAAAAGTAAAAAGCTCCTTACGGAGCTTTTTGTTTTTAATATCACTTCTTAATTCGGTTTAATCAAGACTCACCGGAGGGGCGATAAAGCCCTGATAGGCATCAGTTCTAAGCTCGTTAAAGCGCTCTAGCTGAGCTTTTTCTTGAATACCCGTCACTATGACTTGAATATCTAATCCTTTCGCTACGTTGATTAGCGCGCGGCAGAGCTCACTATTATGGTGTGTCTCATCATAGTAGGCGAAGGATTGATCGAGTTTTACATAACTCGGTCTTAATTCCTGTAGATAAGACATAGAGCCAAACTGGCGGCCAAAGTGGTCAATGCCGAACTTAGCACCATTATCACGAATAATGTTACATAAGTGCTGACACGACTTAAGATCGCTATAAACGCCTGCCTCAGGGATTTCGAAGCAGATCCGCTCAATAAATGCGGCATTACGTAAGAAGTGATTGAGCCACTCATGGAACTGAGGATCGTTAATACTTTGATGGGTTAAGTTAATCGCGAGCGGTTCATAGCTACGCTCTAGTAGTTTTTGCTCGTAGACGGTTTCAATCAAGCATTTATCGAGCAAGGCACCGAGAGATAAGAGCTCGATATAAGGCATAAATTGCCCTGCATGGGCGAGTTGATCGCCGAGCTCTAATTGGCAATATAATTCCCGCTGCGCTATACCATCCCCATCGCAAAACTGGATAGGTTGCCATCTAAACTTAAACTTCTTATTACTGATGGCATGGCTAAGGTTATCCCGCCACTGTTCACGGGTGAATAGTTGCTGCTCTGTGGTTTCAAACCAATGGAATGTTTTATTCTCTTGTAACGCTTTTTGAAGGGCGTTGTCGGCTTGGGCCAAAATATCCGACACATTCATTTGCCCAATACGCTCCGCAATACCAATCGCAAAGTCTTCATTAGGCTTACAGCCCGCCTTCGACATTTCTTGGTTGATGGTGCGGATAAGCGTTTGTAAATATTTGCTGATTTGATCGTGTTCAACATCAGTCACTAAAAATGCAAATTCATAGGCGGCAATGCGGCCTATAACAGACGGTGTTATTTCGTTTAACTGCAGCTGAAACTTTTCTGCCAAGATCCGTATGGTTTCATCTCGAACTTGGTAGCCATATTTGCTGTGCACTTCTTCGAGCCAGTCGAGTTTAGCAAGGAATAACGCGCCGCTGCTAGGTTCACTCAACCAACCATTTAAACGGCTCACCACATATTGGCGGTTAGGCAGGCCTGACGCAGGATCGACAAGATTCTTCTTACGTAATGCGCCGACTTCTTCGTCGAGGGAATGAAACACTTGCTTCAACTGCGCCGACATACTGTTAAATGCGGTCACTAAGTCTTTCAATTCAGTGGTCTTAGGTAATGCCATGTCTGGGCCAAATTGGCGTGCCGCAATACTTTTCGCGTGTTCCGACAAAGTGTGTAGAGGTTTCAATATCCACGTTAAACCAATTCTTGCGGTAAAAATGGCTACGAGGAAAAGTAGAGAGAAGGCAATGATCGTATTGGACATGATTCGCCACAGCTCATGGTAACCAAACCCAGGATGAGCGGTGATCTCAAGTTGCGCGAGTTGCAACCAGCCAGAAGTGATAGTGCTTTGTTTTTTGATGGTTTTAAATAGATTTAAATTGATAAACCATTGAGGTACATCTTCAATTCTTAAAGGGTTATTCCACTCTTGTTGCTTACCATCCACCATCCATGTCAGCTTTACATTTTGATAATAGCCACCTTCAAAGATGACATTCACTAAGGTTTCTGCCGCTGCGGTATCGCCAGCTTGAAGTGCTGGGGTAAGCATTAGACCAAGTGAAGTGCTGGCATTGTTTAGATCTGACTCCATTTGCTTGGTTAAAAAGCTTTGAGTCTCAGTAAATTGCACATAGCCAAGGCTTGCAACTACGAGCAAAAATAGGCTAAAAAGCAGCGAATAAATCTGTCTAAACAGTGTCATTTTTGGTGCTACTCCAGTTTTAATTTTGGTTGTCTAAGGCGGTCAACACCTAATCTATGGTTAAGATCGTTCCATTTTTCTAGCCGTGTTGACGAACCCGCTAGTACACCTCGACCTTGCTCTTTATTGAGCCATAACTGTTTACCGTTAAAGCTATAAACAGGTAGTAGATCTTTTCTTTTGGTGGCGGGCTTTATTTCATGATCAAGATTATCGAGAACTAAGGGGATCGATGCTGGTGTCTCATAGTAAGCCAATACCATGTGGTATTGATTCACCGTAGTCGCTTTAACCATAGTGATCCGCATCTTGTCCTCTTGCACGCCAAGTTGGAGCAAGGTGAAGTATTTAGCGATCGAAAAATCTTCGCAGTCACCACCATTCACGCCAATAAACTCCATCGGCGTTGCCCAATAATTCGACTCACCCCATAATTTACTGTCATCAATAAAGCGGAATAAGTTGAAAAAGTTATTTACTTTCAATAGCTTTTCTTTTTCATCTAGCGTACTTGCTTCCGATAACACTTTGAACCAAGCCCTAGCTCGCATCCCTGCACGCTCACCATAATGTTTTTCAAGGGTTGAAGTGATCTTCCCTTCATCAAGGTTTTGTGTGGGGGCAGCATATAGGCAGCATATGCCTAAGGCTGACGCTATTAGGCTAAAGCGGCAGACTCGCAATAATGAATGTTTATAACCAAGTCTGCCGTTCATAACCTAATGTGTGAGTCCTTTATTGTGTGTTGTCATCGACCGAGTAAATCGTCCATTTCATGTCCGTGGCCGTATCATCACCGGTCACTTCAGCCACGACACGGCGGTTACGGATCTCAGCATCTGGTGTTTGCTCTAAAACAACAGGGCGACTAGAGCCATATCCAATTGCAGTTAATCGACTTCTATCAATACTAAAGCGTTCGGCTAACACAGCAGTCACCGCATTTGCACGATCTTGCGATAATACCGCATTACGCTCATCGGTGCCTGTGCGACTAGTATGGCCTTCAATCGTCACTTTGGTCGTTGGATACTGACGAAGAAAAATGGCAACTTCTTCTATCTGAGGATAATACTCAGGTGCGATATATGCAGAGTCATTAGGAAATAAAATATTTATTTCTTTTCGCTCGTTTATCGCTTTGATTTTGCCGCAGCCATAGTTGTCTGTGCCAGCCCCTTGCGCGGTATCATTGCAACGTTCACGGGCCTCTATCACGCCATCACCATCTTTATCAGATAGATCATAGGCTTGGGTTGTGGTCATTTCGTCAATATTAACTGTATCGCGCATTGAACAACCAGCTAAAAGAGTGACACTGAGAAAAAATGTGAGAGTTTTCATTAGTTAGCTCCTCCTTCATAGTTGCGCTCACCACGCCATGCTTCAGGTCTGGTGACTCTGAGTGAGTCTAATAAGCGTCCAGTAGAATTTAGCACGCGATACTTAGCGATGATCTCGTCATATTCGGCTTGTAAGTAGTCTTTACGTGCTTCGAAGAGCTCATTTTCGGTATCCAATAAGTCGAGTAGGCTGCGTTGGCCTAAGTTGAACTGTTGCGCATAGGCTGTTTGGGTATCCTTTGCGGCCACAACATGATCTCGAATGTATTGTTTTTGCGGCGCAAGCATTTCAAAAGCGTTCCAAGCCAGGTTGACGCCTTCAACGACTTCGCGCTGGGCACGTTGACGGATTTCTTTGGCTTCACCAAGTTTGTAGGCCGTTTCTTTCTCACGGGCAAGATCTTTACCGCCCGAGAATAAGTTATATTTTACTCGAACCATGGCCATTAAATCATTGCTATAGCCACCCACATCACTGCGGAAGGCTCCTGCGCCAGAGATACCATCTTCGCCGCCGACATCATTATTCCAATTACCATTCAGCTCTAAAGACACCTGAGGATAGTAATTAGATTGTACTGAAGAGCGTTCATTCTCTGCTGCACGGATATCATTCGCTGCAGATTTGAGTATGGGGTGATTCTCCTGCGCTTCGATAATGCCTGAGCTTAGATCCTTTGGCAGCATCTCTGCATCGGGCACTGGTAAGATTAAGTCTGCTGGTGCCGACTCTACAATTCTAATGTACTGCGCTTTTGCATCAAGTAAATTGTTACGAGCAGAAATCACGTTGGCATTGGCCCGCGCTAAGCGTCCCGTGATTTGGGAGAGATCTGCAATTGAACCTAAACCTGAATCAGTACGTTGCTTGATTTGGTCATAAATATCTTTATGGCTGTTAAGGTTCTTCTCGGCTAATTTCAACACCTGATCGGTGCGTAAATAGTTGAGGTAGACCTTACTGACATCGAGTGCCATATCTTCAGCCGCTGCAAGTAGCGCCCATTGGTCGGCACTGGCTTCAAAGCTATAACGATCAACTTCACTGCTAGTATAGAAACCATCGAAAAGCATTTGCTTTAAGCTAACACCAAACTCTCCGCGGTTTAATTCTGCCACTCCTTTGCTATCAACTTCACCGACGTTAGGTCGTCTACGGGTCGACACACTGTCTGTCTGTTCGTAACCGTAGCCACCAGTGACATCAATCGTCGGCATATAGCCTGCGATTGCTTGATTAACTTGCTCTTCACGCGCTTTAAAGCGGTTAAAGGCAACCCGTAAATCAGGGTTCGTATCAAGCGTATGTGCAACGGCTTGTTCTAACGTCTGGCTTTGAGCCGATAAAGGTAACAGGATCAATGACAGCACTATGGCTATCTTTGAACATTGAAATTGTCGTCTTGCTGAAGTCTTCATGATCAACCTCCCGGTTTATAAAAAAAGGCTTAGTGCTCTCTTAGCGCTGTGTCCTTAGCCCTTAAAATTGGATTTAAAATGTACTCAAGTATGGATCTTTGCCCCGTGATAACGTCAACCGAAGTTAACATTCCCGGGATAATTGGCATCTGTGTGCCATCGTTTTTGGTTAAACTGGATTCTGCGGTTCTGACTCGGATGAGATAATAGCTATTGCCTTCTTCATCTTGGGATGTGTCGGCACTGATATGTTCAACTGTCCCTTTAAGGCCGCCATAGCGAGTAAAGTCATAGGCGGTAATCTTTACCACTGCGGGTAATCCTGGGTGTAAGAAGGCGATATCTTTAGGCAAGATTTTGGTTTCAATCAGTAACTGATCTTCCGATGGCACTATCTCGATAATATCGACTCCAGGTTGCACAACGCCGCCTAGTGTATTGATGTGAGTGGTTTTAATGGTGCCATTAACTGGTGAGGTGATAATGGCTTTGCTGACTTTATCCTGTGCGCCCACTTGTGCTTCATTCATGCGAGACAGGCGGGTTTGGGTTTCATTAAGCTGTGCGCGTAGATCGGCGGCATAAACGAATACGGCTTCACGGCGTTTTAAGATGGCTTCATCCATCGCCGCTTTGACTTTCGGGCGCAGTAGGCGCATTGAATTCAATTCGCCTTGCAAATCGTTCACTGTGCGTTCGAGCTTGAGCAGTTCAACTTCAGGCACGATACCTTTTTTAGCTAAAGGCCGAGTGAGTTCAAGCTCACGGGAGATCAACTGCATACTGGTGGTTAACGTCGTTGTTTTAGAAGCAAGATCATCAATTTCTTGTTGTCTTTGTTGAATTTGACGGACCAAGATTTCAAGCTGGTTGCTTAAGTTATCTAAGCGTCCGTTATATTCCTCTTGTTGTCTTTTAACTAAGGCCGGTTCCGCTGCAATAATATTCTCCGGGAATACCAATGCTTTTTTAGTAATGAGTACTTGCTCGCGCCAGTCGGAAGTCATGTCTGATATGAGAATGCTGTCGAGTTCGGCGCGCATACGAATAGCATTGGTTTTTAAGCCAAAAACCTCTTGTTCTTGTTGAGCATAGTCGGAGCGGAAGCGGGTATCATCAATACGTACTAAAGGTTGCCCTTTGGTCACCATTTCACCTTCCTGAACGTAGAGTTCTTGCATTATGCCGCCATCTAAACTCTGGATGACTTGGACTTGTGATGAGGGGATGACTTTCCCCGTCCCAGTGGTGACCTTGTCTAATTTAGCAAAACCTGCCCACAGTAAAAAACACACAACCATAGCTGCAAGTGCCCATATGATTAACCTGTGTCCGCTGGGAGCGTCCGTCATCATGGCGCCGTAGACATCATCAACCATGTCTAAGTCATTTGCGGTTAAATTTTTACTCATCTTTTAGCTTCTCCATTCACGAGGCCAAAATTGAGTTTTTCTAACACTTCTGTCTTGGGACCATCGGCGACCACATGGCCGCGTTCGAGTACGATAATACGGTCAACAAGCTGCAGTAGATGCATCTTATGGGTAATAAGAATCAAGGTTCTGTCTTTACTGACATTCTGCATTGAGCGAATAAATTGTTGTTCTGCGCGCGCATCCAAGCTGGCGGTGGGCTCATCCATTAGTAGCACTGGTGGATCATTGAGTGTGGCACGCGCAAGGGCAACGGTTTGCCTTTGTCCGCGACTGAGTGACATACCACCTTCACCGACCTGCTGATCTAACCCTTCTGCTTCTAGGTTGGTAAATTGGCTTACCCCAGAAAGTTGTACGGCACGGATTAGCTGATGTTCAGTGACTTGGCGGGTACCAAATAAAATATTGTCGCGAATCGAACCGTGGAACAGGGTGACATCTTGGGGCAAGTAGCCAAAGTTACGGCGTAAATCACTCGGATGGATTTGTGCCGAGTCTAAACCGTCATAACGCAAGCTTCCTGCTGTCGGTTGAAATAGTCCAACCAATAGCTTAGCAAGGGTACTTTTACCTGAACCATTGCGGCCAATAATCGCAATACGCTCGCCGGGATTAATCGTCAGTGACATAGGATGAAGTACAGGTTTTTCTGAACCAGGGTAACCAAAACCGACATGATCAGCATTGATTTTACCTATCAGCCTTTGTTTACTAACCAAATGCCCTTTATTTTCAAACTCATCTTCTTGAGTCATGATTTCATTAAGCTGACGCAGTGCGCTGGCAGTGTGGTTTGCTCTGGTCATCAGGCCTGCAAGCTGCGCCATAGGTGAAATGGCACGGCTTGATAACATAACGGCTGCAATAATTCCGCCCATCGATATCGCATTATCGGCCACGCGATAAACGCCCAAAATCACCACACAAACAACGGTAAATTGCACTGTGAAGTTAGCCACGTTCGATACTGAGTTAGATAGCTTTTTTGACCTTAATTGCCAGTTGGCACTGTGGCCTATCATTTGTTGCCAGCTTTTTTGTACTATCCCTTCGGCACCATTGGCTTTGATTGACTCTAGTGCCGATAAACTCTCGATTAAATGCCCATGTTTCAAGCTTGAAAATTTATTGCCTTCTTCGATAGCGGCTTTGAGTTTAGGTTGTATATAAAGTGTAAAGCCAATAATGATGGCGCCACCGATCACTGGAACAATGGCGAGATCGCCGGCAACGATGTAGATAATAATTAAGAAAAATACCGCAAAGGGCAGATCGACTAAAGTTGTGATCGTCGCCGAGGTTAAAATTTCACGGATGTTATCGAATTCGCCTAATTGTTTTGCCATACCGCCAATACTGGGGGAGCGTTTTTCTAAGGGGATACCAATCGCTTTTGCGAAGAGGCGAGAAGATACTATGATGTCTACTTTTTTACCTGCTACATCAATCAGGTAGCTTCTGAGCTGCCGCATGACAAGATCAAACAGATAAGCAATAGAAGCGCCAATCGCTAACACCCACAGGGATTCGAAGGCAAGATTGGGCACGACTTTGTCATACACGTTCATAATAAATAAAGGTGAAACTAAGGCGAACAAATTCACTAATACAGAAGCGATTAATGCATCGCGATAAATGGGCGCAGAATCTTTTAAGGTTTGGACTAGCCAGTGGGTTTTATTATCGTGTAGATAAACATCAAAGCCCATGTCACCACGGTATTCTTGTTTAACTAAAAATAAATATCCCACATATAAGGCTTCGAGCGACTCAATTGTCAGCGTCTCTTCACCACCCGTCTCAGGTAATTGAATAATCGCTTTATCGGACTCAACATCAAGTTCACGCAATATGCAGGCTTTCTTGTCTTTTAATAACAAAATACAGGGAAGCAATATAGGTGATACTTCGTTTAAGCCTTTTCGAGATAACTTCGCCGCTAGGCCAGCCCTCGACGCGGCCTGAGGTAATAAATCGGGTGTTAATACCGCACCTGACAAAGGTAAACCTGCCGCAAGCGAGTCGCTTGAGCACGGGTTGCCAAAATGCTCAGTGAGTAACACTAAACAATCCAGCAGCGGATCCACTAAGACTCTTTGCGAGGCTGAAATGGTCCATTGGTCAATTTTTTCAGAAGCTGCAGCTGACACCTAATTACTTATCCTTTGGATTTTTATATGGTTATGGCAAGTATCGGTCATGATGGCCTATATTTCTATAGGCCATCTGAACTGATTTTATTTAAGGAATAATATTATGGTGTGGATTAGTATCCAGTGGCGCGATTCCTTGTGCAGGTTCTGGTGTGACAGGCTGAGAGTCAATGATTAGCGGACCATCATTATTACTACCCAGTAAGCCATTAATTATACCAGCATCGTTAGTGCTGCCATATTCGTCGAACAAATTAACACCATCAAGGATGATATGTTGTTCAAAGACACCGTCTTGATTGGCATCAATATCGATCACTGTAGAGCCACTACTGTTAAGGCTGAAATTCAAATAGCTGTCTAGCGTGTTGGTATTTTCACCTTGAAGTAGATCGCGTAAATCCAATTTATCTTCATGGATATTAAAGTCAGTGATATGGTCTGTTCCTGACTCGCCAGCCTGCCAGACGAAAGTATCAGCACCAGTCCCACCCGTTAGTTTATCGTTTCCTAGGCCGCCAATAATAGTATCGTTACCAGCACCACCAAATATAAGATCATTACCATTACCGCCGTAAAGCTGATCATTCCCACCTTGCCCATAAAGTATGTCATTACCTTGTCCGCCGATAAGAATATCTGCCTTATCGCTGGCACCAGATTGGTCAAAATCAGATGCATGCTCAGTAATATATCTATGTACTTGGGCATCGGTTACTGCAGCTACCCCTAGCTGATCAGCAACATAATCTTTGATGGCAACATAACCTTGGCCACTGATACCGTTAAAGTTGATGGCATCACCAAAGAGTATATCGTCGCCGTTACCACCGTTGATGGTATCAGATCCTGGCAGTTGGGTAATTGGAGTACCAATGATCGCATCAGCTAAATCCTCAGCGTTGACACCCGTTTGGATATGTCCGTCCGAATCGTAAGGAAGTAAGTCACTATTGTTCAAGCTTGAACCCATTCCGATTGCAGCTACTGTGACGCCAAGGGCTGATAAGAATGCGAAACCACTTTGAGATTGGCTATCAATGCTACCACTATTGTTTCCTAGACTTGAGTATTCATAGGTACCAGTACCATTAGGGCGCATATAACCAATCAGGCTAGATTTTCCCTGCGTATCTATTTTAAACACTTCACCAGCTGCATTAATAATCGTGTAGTTATTAGACTTATACACTTGTCCTGGTATATAACCATTTTGTAATAGAGTATTGAGATAAACATCTTTAGAGTTATTAATCCAATCATCTATCAATGGATTTGATCCCTCATTAGTATTGTATCTATTTGCTTGTCCATCAGTAATGAAGTAAGCCAGGTTCGTTGCTCCCGCATTTCCTGTTGCATCTGCACTACTAAACCAATTTGCCGTAGTTTTAAATACGTCTTCATAGTTAGTGTTACCACCTGAAACCATGCTTTGTAATATAGTTTGCAGTTGGGACAGAGCATTTGGCGAACTTAAGTCTACGCTAATGCTCTTGTTGCCATGGGAGTCAAAGTCGACAAGGAATAATTTTACAACCCCTGCACCATTTGAACCTGCGCTGGCTTTAAGTGTTTCAAATACCTGCGCTAATTGATCAGTCATTGTACTCAACGTGGCGCTATTTATACTGCCAGAACTATCAACCATAAAGGCGATATTGTAGTTTTGACCTGGCAAAATAACGCTACCGTCTAAATCGCCGACCACAATGTTGTGCTCATTACCAAAGTTAAGATTTTGATCGCCAGGCTCTCCTTCATGACCACTGAAGTAGCTAAGAATGACGCTATCTGCATCTGTTGCAGTATTGGTCAGGTCTGTACCTGACTCTCTTGATACTGCTTCGACAACGAGGTTGACTTGACCTGCATATTCACCAGGAACCCTTAATGTTAATCCTGTCAGATTGACATCTAAGGATGCACTGTTCCATACGCTGCCATGATTTAGAAGAATATTACCGTCTGCATCTGCAGTCCCCATCAATGTACCGTTACTGCTGTAGAGTAAGGTGCCTTCGGGTAAACCACTGAGCTGAATGCTATCGATGCTTTCGCTACCGTCTCGATCCGCAAGTGACACATTAATTTCGATTGGATAGTCTACAGCTGTAGGCTGTTCTAATGTGAGTTCACCTGTGATTTGATTGATCGCGTATATGCCATCCTTGAATTGCACATACTCAACATCATGCAGGGCCTTAGTAACACCGATGCCATTTTCAGTTACAAAGAAGTTGAACCAACGATCATTGCTAGAGTAGCCTGTGCCTTTCTCTATTATGTAGTCGGCTCGGTTGCCAAGAAGTACGGCGATATCAGTTCCTGCACCACCGTAGAGTCCGTCATTACCTAGACCAGCAACAAGAACATCATTTCCTGTTCCGCCATAGAGAGAGTCACCTTGAACGGCATCACTGCCGACGAGTATGTCATCACCATCCATACCGTAGAGTAGATCACCGCCGCCATTTGCGCTGACAAGATGATCGTTCCCTCCAGTACCGAGCAACTGATCTTGTCCGGAAGTATTATCAATAGTACGCGTACCAGTATTAAATGGTGCGGTAGTAAAATCGCCCGTACGGAATTGTTCGGTAGTGATACCTGAAGTCTTAAAGTTACTGTATAGCGGTATGCCATTATCAGTCAGAATAACGTTAACTACAGGCTTATCTGCTATAGGTAAGACAGTGATATCAAGTGCTGCTGTGGAACCAGTATTTGTTGTGTAGGTGACACTTGGCATTTCGCCTGCCCAGTTATCATTTGGAATAAACTGGAATTCACCATTGGCTTGTATTAATAAGCTACCCACGGCCAAGGTAACGGTTTGTCCGGCGTTAAAACTGGTTTGCATACCGTTATACATGACTCTGAAGCTAGTGATGCTCAGATTGCCGAGTTGATCATTGGTAAGAACATTACCCGTTAGCTGCTGATCTTCGTCGATGGTATAACGATCGTCAGTCGCATCAATAACGGTAGCATTATCCGTGCCTTCAGCTGATTCATTATTCGCACTATCAGTTTGAGTGGCGGTGACTGAGATTGCCTGACCTGCAGTCGGAGTAGGCTCTGTCCAAGTAATAACACCATTTGTATAGGTGTAACCTGTTGCTAGAGCACCATTACTAAATTTCAGTACGCCATTGTCAAGAATGAGGTCTACTGTACTGCTATTACCTGCATTATCGATTTCTAGATGTACACTGCCGCCAGTATTAAAGTCACTAGCATTAATTTTGACCTGTATTTGAATGCCATTATTACCTATCTCTGTACTCGTCAAATACGCGTCATCATTTACATCATCGATGATGCGTACTTCAGGTGCCGAAGGTGGTGTTGTATCAACATAAACTTGTGGGATAACAGAGAAAGTACCATCTGTATGATCGCCATCTCCATCAGTGGCTCTTACTTTGAAATCAATATCACCATCGCTAGGTTGTAACATCTCTTGATATTGATGGAAGTCCCATTGACCTGTACCTGGGGTGAACTCAAGTTTGAATACCAAGTGACCAGCTGCATCGACCCCAATCAGTGTATTTGCCGTTTGGGTTATAGTAATTGCACTGCCTGTTGCCGTGAATAAATTGGTTTCATCACTACCTTGTAAGGTGAGCGAACCTTTACCATCTGCGCCCCAATCAGGGCTAACTGTTCCTGAAGCAAAGGCGATTGCTGGTGGAGTCGTTGTGCCTAAAAACTCAATAGCGGTAACAGTGAAGTCACTATTATCACCGCTACTTGGGCCCTGGCCATTATCAAGGGCTTTGATGACCATAGTGTCAAAACCGCCTTGTAAGGCTTGGAAGTTGGCGGCATAGTCGCCACTGCTGGCATCTGAGCTAAATGTTTGAGTTGCGATAAGTTGGCCATCTCGCCAAAACTCGACGACACCGACTTCTAGTTCGCCACCAAACATGTGGGAAAACTGGATATTTACGCCGTAGGCAATAGTTCCAGGATCGAGAGTAATGATGATTTCTTCAGATGCAGAACTTCCATCTGCAAATTTACGGAAATCGACTTCGTTCGCGAGATTATGATAAGGAGCACCAGCGCTACTAACACCTATCCCACTACTACTACCAAAGATTGCGGCATCAATTAAATTTGAGTTAGTTGACGAAGTGAATCCTCTTGCACTGATAGTAAATCCATTGAAATCTAATGAATTATTGTTGCCGCTGTAACCAGTGAGTGAGAATGAACCCACCAATGAATCAGGAATACTTGTCGTTGTGGTTTGCACGGCTGCAATTGGTGATATGACTGGAGCATCATCTTCAATGGTGACATTGAAACTTCCAGTTGATGTACCACCATGGCCATCATTAACATTGATGCCAATATTGACTGACAAGGTGTCTTCTGTCGCAGTATCTGGATGATCGACAGGACCTTTAAGCGTGACATCATAGGCCCAATTTCCTGAACTACCAGTAACCGGTGGCGTCAGTGTTGCAGTCATAATTTCGGTATATGAAGCCTCACCTGCAGTACCAATATAACCCGTTAAAGTTTGCGTGACAGGATCCCAACTCCATTGAATTGCTTGGCCACCAGAGAATAATCCTGATGGGCCAGAAAGTGAAACGGTCAGATTATCATTATTACTATCTTGTATGCTTACTGTCCCAGAGGCGTCAGGACTATTAGTCGAATCGGTATCTCCAGTGCTATCAGGTAGACCTAGGGGCAAACCTTCCTCTGAAACAATTACGTTATTAAGTACGTTAATCGTTGGTACTGAATTGACCGTTGCAGTATCTGAGCCCTGACTTGAAGTGTTGCCCGCCGCATCCGTTTGGGTCGCATAGATTGTAATATCTTGACCTGCTTCAGGGGTTGACTCTGTCCAGCTAATGATACCATTACTGTAGCTGAAGTTTGTTGCGGGAGTGCCATCAGCAAATTGTAGTTCGATAACCCCGTTACCAACATCGACTATTTTAAGCTCAATTGAGGTTATGACTGCACTGTTATTGATCGTTAAATTAACATGCCCTCCAGCTAAAAAGTCAGTGGCATCAATATTAACTTCGATCTGAACACCAGCACCATTACTACTAATCTCAGATTGAGTAAGTACACCATCACCAGGTATACCGTCATCAACGATTAATACTGTTGGAGGATTAGGGGCGGTGGTATCAATCGTGACACTGTCGTGGGCGGAATAGCTGTTGCCCGCAGGGTCGGTGACAGTGGCCGTTAGGGTTAGGGTAGCTCCGTCTGCTGGAGCATTCACTGCCAGCGCCAGACCGCTGTCGAGCATGGCTTGGGTGACAGGGCCGTTAAACAGCTCGCTCCCGTCTTGATCGACAATCACTAAGGTATCGCCCAGGGCAGTGCCGGCGCCGAGGGTAACGACGTAGTTTACTTGCCCGTCGAGCTCAGCACTACTGAGCAGGCCGTCATTGTTAGTGTCTTCGGTGATGCTGATGCTGACCGCTGGGGCGGTAGTATCAATCACCACGTCCTGGGTGACGGTTTTGCTGTTGCCCGCCAGGTCAGTGACCGTGGCGCTGACAGGGTAAGTGCCATCGGCCAAGGTGGTGCCGGTTAAGTCGATGCTCCAGTTACCGCTGGCATCAATCACCAAGCCGTTGGC
>NZ_MPDG02000040.1:0-233 GCF_001887095.2 Shewanella sp. SACH | reverse complement strand
AAGTCGATGCTCCAGTTACCGCTGGCATCAATCACCAAGCCGTTGGCAGTGGTGTAGACCACGCCATTGATGGTGACGGCCAAGGTGCTGTTGTCACCTAAATCGACGGTACCGTTGAAAATCAGGGTGTTGTCGTTGGTGATGAAGTCGCTGCCCGAGGCGCCGGTGTCATCGGTAATGCTGGTGATCGCCACGGTGTTGCCGTCGCCATCTTGGTCAATCTTGGTATCAAT
>NZ_MPDG02000039.1:0-234 GCF_001887095.2 Shewanella sp. SACH | reverse complement strand
GAAGGATTCGAACCTTCGAAGGCTGAGCCGTCAGATTTACAGTCTGATCCCTTTGGCCACTCGGGAACCCCTCCACAAACTTTCTTTACTTTTAAAGCTGAACCAAACATTGGCCATGTTTGATACTTGAAAATGATTATCTGCGTTAGATATAAAGATGGTGGAGGGAGAAGGATTCGAACCTTCGAAGGCTGAGCCGTCAGATTTACAGTCTGATCCCTTTGGCCACTCGGG
>NZ_MPDG02000038.1:0-234 GCF_001887095.2 Shewanella sp. SACH | reverse complement strand
CGTGTAGCTCAGCTGGATAGAGTACCTGGCTACGAACCAGGCGGTCGGAGGTTCGACTCCTTCCACGCGCACCATATCTGCATTAGTTAATCTTTAACTCATCAGTTTTGAATTTCAGTTAGAAATTTTGTAGATAATTGCTTATAGCAAAATGTTAAAATGCGCGTGTAGCTCAGCTGGATAGAGTACCTGGCTACGAACCAGGCGGTCGGAGGTTCGACTCCTTCCACGCGC
>NZ_MPDG02000037.1:0-239 GCF_001887095.2 Shewanella sp. SACH | reverse complement strand
TAATACCAATCGTATTAAATATCTGTTCATTCAGCGGGAGTTCAACGCGCTTTAGACAAGGCGAAGGCTTGAAGGCATAGTGGTGCTCTGTCGAAAGCCTTGAACGCAGTATAAAGCGAATTGAAACCCGCGCTTTGGGAGCCTCACAGGCATCCCACTCCCGTGTTGCATTGACTTAAAAGGGAATAACCATTTCTGCGTCAATGCGCCTTGGATTGAGATGCCTGTGAGGCTCTGAA
>NZ_MPDG02000036.1:0-240 GCF_001887095.2 Shewanella sp. SACH | reverse complement strand
ACTGCGAGTGACGGACACGGATGGCTTAACGGCTGACCAGTCCTTTAGCATCACGGTGACCAACGTCAATGATGCACCGACGATTAGTTCAACGGCGATGACTGCCGCCACTCAAGATGCAGCGTACAGCTACACTTTTGCGGCGAGTGATACCGATGTGGGCGACACATTAACTTTAAGCGCGGTGACCAAACCAAGTTGGTTGAGCTTCAATGCTGCCACTGGCGTGCTAAGTGGCAC
>NZ_MPDG02000007.1:17909-167682 GCF_001887095.2 Shewanella sp. SACH | reverse complement strand
GTCGCGGGTTCGAGTCCCGTCCGCTCCGCCAACATTTCGATAAGCCCTAACAGCAATGTTAGGGCTTTTTCGTATCTGGAATTTATCTATTTCTATAGTCGCGGCCGTCCCGTCCAACAGCATCCCTGCTTAACAGCCCAGCTCGGCATCGCTACCTCACATTCGTCGGCGTAAAATTTAAATCTCTGCCTACTTTGTCTAAGTTTGTCCCACTTATTTCATATTATGCCTTTCTCGCACAGAATGGCGCTTGTGCGCGACTTGGCAGTATTGACCTGTGACACTGATCTCGGACAAATTAAACGGTATAATGCCTTATGTCTTTTATGAGTAACGAAAATGAATTGTCGTCTTGGGTGTGGTGCTTGCTGTATTGCGCCTTCAATTAGCAGCGGTATTCCTGGTATGCCAAATGGTAAGGCTGCGGGTGAGCGTTGTGTGCAGCTGAGTGATGCCAATTTATGTTTGATCTTCGGCTCGCCCGATCGTCCCGCGGTTTGTAGTGATTTCGATGCATCGGAAGATGTATGTGGTCATTCGAACGAAGAGGCGCTTTGGTTGATTACCCAACTCGAAGCTCAAACCTCTCATTAAGTTTATCGCTGACAGGTGAAATATGCAGTTAACTCGTTATACCGATTTTGGCGTTCGAACCTTGATGTATTTGGCGGTTCAGCCAGACAGAACCACTTTATTTAGAATTGCTGAAATTACGCAGGTATTTGATCTGTCTCCAAATCATGTCTCTAAGATAGTGCATCATTTAGGCAAGATGGGTTACCTAGAAACCATTCGCGGCAAGATGGGCGGTTTCCGTTTGGGAAAGCCTGCGAGTGAGATTAACTTAGGTCAGTTAGTTCGCGTTTTAGAAAACTCGTTGGCGCCGATTGATTGCAGTAAACCTTACTGCCGATTCACGCCTGCCTGTAAGCTGAAAGGCGTGTTAGCACAAGCAGTTGAAGCGTATTTGAATGTGCTCGATCAATATACTCTGCTGGACATTGTGAGTAATCGTGATGAGTTACTTGCCTTGCTGCCTGACATGTCTATCTCAGTGTTACAGCTGGATTAGTTCCATTTTTGTGTGCAATGTCGATGGGGAGCAAGCTTGATGCAGGTACTAGATCAATCCCCTCGGTTTTTAGTCTTTGTAGATTGGCCTTTAAGAAGCGCATGGTTTCTGGATAAGGATGGGCAATCGCCACTAGGTTACCTTGAGTATGTGCCTGACTTATCATTAAGCTAAATTGTCTTTCGAGTGCTTTGGCACTGATGTCATTGTCTAGAAACAGTTGGCGTTTTAATAACGGTACGCCTAACTGATCCGCTGTCTCTCCCGCCTTAGTGAATCTTGTTGTCATACTATCGATAAAATACAGATGCTTTTGTTTGAGGGTTTCCATCACCCACAGCATAGGATCATCGAGTTGAGTCAATAGGCTCCCCATGTGGTTATTGGCACCTTTAGCAAAAGGAACGCTGTTAATTGCATCGACAACACTGGCGCGAATTTGTACCTCAGTCATAGTATTGGTCAATCCCCCTAGCCCTAACGCCTTACCATTAAGCGCCTGCATAGGCAGATGCAGCATGATTTCGTGGCCCTTTTTATGGCCAGCATTTGCGAGTTCTTTGCCAAGAGGAGTATGAGGCAACACTGAGAGTGTCACTGTGCTGGGCAGTGCCAGCACGGCTTGATCGGTATGACGATAACCTATGTCATCAATAATGAGGGCAATCTGGGCAGCATGACTTTGAGAAATGCTTAGGGCCAATAGGGCCAAGGAATAAAGTAAGCGCACAGTTTCTTCTTATTAGTCATGATGCTGTATCCATGCAATGGCTGAGGTCACTTGATGATCTTGGGCCAGAGATGCATGGGCGGATAGGGCGTCGATTATAGCCAAATTACCCGCGCCGGAACCAGTTTCTGCGGCAATTTTTATGTCTGGGACGATTCCTATGTTGTGAATGTTTTCACCTCTGGGGGTATTGTACTGGGCAATGGTGAGTTTTATCGCGTTACCATCTTCTAAGATGGGGATCAGGCTTTGTACTGTGCCTTTGCCAAAACTGGTTTCACCTAACAGCTTAGCTCGACCATTTTCCTGCAGTGCGGCGGCGAGCACTTCGGATGCAGAGGCCGAGCCTTTGTTGATCAACACTAGCATGGGCACGTTAGTCAGCATGGTTTGTGGTGAGGCGTAGTAGTCGGAGTTGGCATCGAAGAAGCGGCCAGAGGTTGAGACTATTCGGCCTTTGGCGAGGAATAGGTCAGCAATTTTAACGGCTTGGTCGAGCAGGCCGCCGGGATTATTACGTAAATCTAAGATGAGCCCGGCGAGCGGTTTATTTTGCCATTGGCTAAGTGAACGCACCATATCTTCGGTCGAGTTTTCTTGGAAGCTACTTAATCTGACATACCCAATATTGCCATCAAGCAATTGAGTGGTGACAGATTCGATAGTGATAGTGCTCGGCTTGAGTGACACCTCAAAGGTCGCATCGTCATTGCTGTGCTTAAGCACTAACTTAATGCTTTGATTGGTGAGGCTATGTTTTTTTATCTCGGCAAGGATATTAGCGAGGTTAGTCTCGGTCGCCAGTGTGTCGTTGAGCTTAACGATAATGTCGCCTGCGCGTATTCCCGCTTGTTCTGCTGGGGAATGGGCGAAGGGGGCGATGATGTTGATGTGGTCATTTTGGGTTGCGACTTCGAAGCCGAAACCAAAATATTCGCCGCGATTGGAGTCTTTGAGATCGAGTAATTCTTGGTGATTCAAAAAGCTGGAATAGGGATCTAAGTGCTCAAAAATACCTTTGATTGCCGCTTGCACTAACTCTTCTTTCGAAACGGTTTTTACGTAATAAGTTTCAACGGTTTCAAGTACATCTTGCAGTAACGGATAGTCAAAATCACTGCGATATGACTTAGCGTTCTCTTGACTAGAGAGGCTGATGGATAGGCCCAAAGTCAGGCCTAATCCAACGCAACTGATATAGCGGATCATGTGTTTCATAGCCGTCCCCTGTGATGAGGGGACCGTTATGATTAGCGACAGTATTTCGCTGGATCGACGGCTTGCCCCTTGTGCCTTATTTCAAAGTATAGGCCAGCCTCGCTCTGTCCACCCGAACGTCCGACTAAAGCTATCGCTTCGCCGCTTTTTACCATGTCGCCAGGGCTTTTTAATAGGGTTTGAGCATGGCCGTAAAGGCTCATATAACCTTTGCCATGATCGATGACCATCACTAAACCAAAACCACGTAACCAGTCGGCATAAATAACCTTACCACCTGAAACGGCTCGAATATTTTGCCCTTCTGGTGCGGATAACATAGTGCCTTTCCACACCACTTGGCCGGAACGTTGGCTGCCAAAGCTGGCACTGACGCGACCTTTTGTCGGCCATTTGAGTTTGCCACTTTGTTTACCAAAACCTTCCATCGAAGGATTGTCTTTCATGGCCCGCAGCGCTTGTTCGACCACACGCTTCAAGCTGGCCTCTTCAATTTGCAACTGTTCCAGCTCAGCGCCCTTAGAATTTAAGGTGCGTTGCAGCTCTTTGATGGTCAGTTGACGCTGATCTTGCTCTTGGCTCAAACGTTTGGCTTGGACCTGTTGTTCGGCCACGAGTTTGGTTAATTGCTTTTGCTTACTCGTTTGCGACACCTTGATCTCATCTAGCTCGGTCAAGGTTTGCTTTAATTCGTTGATCGACTTCATCCGCGCTTTATTGAGGTATTGGTAATAGGCCAACATACGCTCGATAGTGGCAGGACTTTGCTGATTGAGCATCATCTTAGTGTAATCGTGATTACCGGCAAGATAGGCGCTCGACAGTTGTTTCGACAGTGTTTGTTGCTGACTTACTTTAAGCGTTTCTAACTCATCTTGACGTTGTTTCAGCTCGGTCAGCTTAGTATCGATTTGCGCTAAGCTATTTTTGGTGCTGTTGACTTTTTTGGCCGCTGACGCAATCGCTTCTTCATCGCTACGCAGCAATGACAGCAATTTTTCTCTTTGTTTACTGGTGGTTTTTAACGCGCTTTGTTGTTGATTTATTTGCGATTGGATTGATTTCAACTCGGACTGACGCTTCTCCAAATCAGAAGCGTTGGCCGAGAAAGATAACATCATAAAGCCAGCAAGAATGCTGGCTTTAACAAGGAGTCGAGTGCTCACTAGGTAACGGTTACTCTTTAATGTGGATTAAGGGCTTGCCCGTCATCTCTGCTGGAATGGCTTCGCCAATCAAGGTCAAGATAGTCGGTGCGACATCGCTGAGTTTACCACCTTCATCTATGGTCGCATTGCGGCCCACAAAGACAAAAGGTACCAGTTCACTGGTGTGGGCTGTGTGTGCCTGACCTGTGGTTTCGTCCGTCATTTGCTCGGCGTTGCCGTGGTCGGCGGTAATAATACATTCACCACCCACTTCCGCCAGCGCATCCACTACACGGCCGATACAAGCGTCAACTGCTTCACAGGCTTTAACGGCGGCATCGAAATTACCCGTGTGGCCAACCATGTCGCCATTCGGATAGTTACAGATGATCACGTCGTACTTGGTCGACTCAATCGCCGCCACTAACTTGTCGGTCAGCTCGGCTGAACTCATCTCAGGCTGTAGATCGTAAGTCGCCACTTTAGGTGAGTTGATTAGGATGCGATCTTCACCTTCGAATGGCTCTTCTTTGCCGCCGTTGAAGAAGAAAGTCACATGGGCGTATTTCTCAGTTTCAGAGATACGCAGTTGAGTGCGACCTTGTTTTTGCAGCACTTCACCTAAGGTATTCACCAAGTTTTCAGATGGATACGCGATAGGGGCTTTGATGTCGCCGGCGTACTCAGTCAGAGTGACAAAGTGCATTTTCGGCACCACAGCGCGTTCGAAACCATCGAAGTCTGGGTTGATAAAGCTACGAGTGATTTGGCGGGCACGGTCGGCACGGAAATTCATAAATATCAGTGCATCGCCATCTTGCAAGGTGGCAACTTGGCCGTCTGCATCTGTAATTGCCGATGAAGAGACGAACTCGTCGTTCTCGTTACGCTCGTAAGCCGCTTCCAATGCAGTAACCGCATTGTCGTATTGGAATTTTGACTTGCCTTGGGTGATTAAATCGTAGGCTTGCGACACACGATCCCAACGATTATCCCTGTCCATTGCAAAGTAACGACCAATAATCGAGGCGATACGGCCATGGCCTAATGTAGTAAACAGATCATCAAAATGGCTCAAGCTGCCCTTAGCGCTGCGCGGTGGTGTATCGCGGCCGTCGAGGAAAGCGTGCAGATAAACCTTTGTCGCGCTACGGGCAATGGCCATACGGCACATCGCTTCGATATGCTCTTCATGGCTGTGAACACCACCGGCAGAAAGCAGACCCATAATGTGCACTGCGCCGCCGGCTTTAATGGCCGAGTCAACCGCATCACACAGGGCTGGATTTTGTTCAAACTCATGATCTGCAATGGCTTTACTGATGCGAGTGAGTTCTTGATATACCACACGGCCAGAGCCTAAGTTAATGTGGCCAACTTCAGAATTTCCCATCTGGCCATCAGGTAAGCCTACATCTAAGCCAGAACCTGAAATCAAACTATGGGGATATTGAGCGTTGAGACGGTCGAGTACCGGAGTATTGGCGTGGAAAATCGCATTGTTATGCGTGTTTTCACGGTAGCCCCAGCCATCGAGGATCAACAACGCGAGCGGACGTTTAGCTGTCGTCATAGTGATACCTTTAAGTTTTATAGAAGCGATAGAAATCTGAAATTGGTCAAATATTACTACGTTAGCGGGGTATGAAAAAGCGCTTTACCCCGATTAAGGTCATCGAATCACTAATTCGTCCGATTCTGTGGCTGGCTTGTAACAAGCACCTAGGCAATTGCGCTAAAAGTGCGATCTAGAACTGTGACTAAACTGCTGCAATCTGCCAAGGCAATCGGTATACTCTCAGCCCTTATCGAATTTTCGCCATTTATGCGGGCAATCATCATGCAAGAATATATCGAATTTTTTAAAGCTCACTCAATGTTAAGTCTGGCCTGGGTGGGATTATTTGTTGTGCTTGTCGCGAGTATCATCAAATCGAGCATGTCAAAAATCAAAAGTATTTCTCACCAAGAACTGACAATTATGGTGAACAGACAGGACGCTAAAGTCGTTGATGTGCGCTCTAATGACGAGTTCCGTAAGGGGCATATTGTTGATGCAATTAACGTTACGCTAGCAGATATTAAAAATAATCAGATATCTGCCCTTGAAAAGTTTAAAGCCAGTCCCATTATATTGGTATGCAATGCTGGCATGACCTCGTCTCAAGCCGCTCAGCTTTTAAGCCAACAAGGTTTCGAAAACCTGTATAACTTGAAAGGTGGTATGGGTGAATGGCAGGCAGCAAATATGCCTGTTTCAAAAAGCAAAAGATAAGTTGTCGGCGGCAGTTATGATTTAAGCTGCACCCTATCCTTTAGGCAGTGCAGCAATACAGTCATTATTGTTTGGCATACTGATCCTGCGGTCGCTAAGGGCTTAATGTAAGTTTTTAGACTGGTTCGATCGATACCCGAATATGGGTGCAAGTTGGGATGATACCGAGATCTGATACAGGCCTTGAGTAACATAAGCCCCGAGCCAATTTACGTTCAAAGATGAATTGGCTTTCAAATAATAATTGGCTTTCAACGAAAAGCCGATACAACATTGATAGGATAGGTAGGAAATTATGGCTGAAGTAGCAAACAACGAACAACAAGCCCCACAATTCAACATCCAACGTGTTTACACTAAAGATGTGTCTTTCGAAACGCCTAACAGCCCAGCTGTATTCCAAAAAGAATGGAACCCAGAAGTTAAGTTAGATTTAGACACGCGCAGCGCTAAATTAGCTGACGATGTATATGAAGTTGTCCTGTCTTTAACTGTGACTGCGCAAAACGGTGGCGATACCGCTTTCCTATGTGAAGTACAACAAGCCGGTATCTTCTCTATCACTGGTCTGACTGAGCCACAACTTGCTCATTCATTAGGTGCATACTGCCCTAACATCCTATTCCCGTATGCTCGCGAAACCGTGGGCAGCTTAGTCGGTCGTGGTACTTTCCCACAACTGAACCTAGCACCAGTTAACTTCGACGCGCTGTTTGCCCAATACGTGCAACAACGTCAAGCTGCTGCGACTGCACCAGCCGCCGAAGAAGCTAACGCTTAATTACATGAAAAACTCTGCCGATATCACGGTATTAGGGGCGGGCTCTTATGGCACCGCCCTTGCCATTTCTTTAGCCAGCAACGGTCATAAGACCTTGTTATGGGGACACGATCCTGTCCACATGCAAACGCTCGCTCAAGACAAGTGCAACCAAGCTTTTTTGCCTGGTATTGCGTTTCCTGATTGTTTACAGATCGAAGCCGATTTAGCCAAAGCCTTAGCTGCCAGTAACAATGTGTTAGTGGTAGTACCAAGCCATGTGTTTGGTACTGTGCTTGAGCAAGCTAAACCGTTACTCCGTAGCGATGCGCGCATCGTATGGGCAACGAAAGGGCTCGAACCTGAAACCGGACGTTTGCTGCAAGATGTGGCCCGTGATGTGTTAGGTGAGCAATATCCGCTGGCGGTGTTATCTGGGCCGACCTTCGCGAAAGAATTAGCCATGGGTTTACCTACGGCCATTTCAGTCGCGGGGACTTGTCCTGCGTTCACCAACGATCTCGTTGAGCTGTTACACAGCCCTAAACGTTTGCGTGTTTATGCCAACGACGACTTTACCGGACTGCAACTTGGCGGCGCGGTAAAGAACGTGATCGCGATTGGTGCGGGTATGTCTGACGGTATCGGCTTTGGTGCCAATGCCAGAACAGCCTTGATCACCCGTGGTTTAGTCGAATTGACGCGTTTAGGCGAAGCCTTAGGGGCCAATGCGGCCACCTTTATGGGAATGGCGGGGTTAGGCGACTTAGTGTTGACCTGTACCGATAACCAATCCCGTAACCGTCGTTTCGGTTTAGCCTTGGGTAAAGGCTGTGATGTGATGACTGCACAGGCTGAAATCGGCCAAGTGGTTGAAGGTTATCGCAATACCAAGGAAGTGTTTACGCTTGCGAAACGCCTTGGGGTTGAAATGCCAATCACCGAGCAGATTTACCAAGTCTTGTACCAAGGTAAATCGCCCGTCGATGCTGCGAAAGAATTGCTCAGCAGAGAAAAGAAATCAGAAACGCCTACGCAATAAACCGCGAGCCGTGATGATGCTGTAATGCCGAATAAAAGAAAGGGTGCTAAAATAGCGCCCTTTTTTGTGCTCGGACTTCTGGTGTGCAAGATGTATCCCCGGTCGCCAGGGCCCTTGATGTTCCCGACATCAGGCGGGCATTTCCTCCATCCCTGGAGGTCAGATGGTGAAAGAGAGGATTTATACACGGAAGTATTTATCCCCGGTCGCCAGGGATGGTGAAAGAGGGGATTTGTGCCTAACGTTCGAGCTTATCTTTGCTCCGTTTCGCGGTTGCTGACTTGCTTGCTAAAGGTTCGTGAGTCAGCAAACTGCCCGTTGTCAACCAATATCAATCAATTTATCAGTGTGGAGTAATAGCGTGAAACATCATGATGTCATTATTATCGGAGCCGGCGCCGCGGGATTGATGTGTGCAGCGACCGCAGGTTACCGAGGCCGTGATGTACTCGTACTCGACAATGCCAAGCAAGCCGGGCGTAAAATCCTCATCAGCGGCGGCGGGCGTTGTAACTTCACCAACCTTAAAGTCGAGCCCGCTAACTTCCTCTGTGGTAATCCCCACTTTGTTAAGTCGGCACTCGCGCGTTATCCGTCGCAGCAGTTTATTGAACTGGTCGAGCGCCACGGCATTGAATACCACGAACGCGATCACGGCCAACTGTTTTGCAATGACTCGGCCAAAGAGATAGTCACTATGCTATTGACCGAGTGTGAATGGGCAGGCGTTACCATTAAGCTGCGCACCGATATTCTGGCCGTTAAAAAGACAGAAGCAGGGCGCTTTGAGCTCAATACTTCTAACGGCGAACTGAGCTGCGACTCACTGGTTATCGCCACGGGCGGCTTATCAATGCCTAAACTCGGCGCTACGCCTTACGGTTATCAACTGGCCGAGCAGTTTGGCCTTAAAGTATTGCCAACTCACGCGGGTTTAGTACCTTTTACCTGGCACAGTGAAGATAAAATTCGCTTCGAACCTTTGTCAGGCATAGCCGTGCCGAGCCGCATTACCGCCAAAGATGGCACTGCATTTCGCGAAGCGTTGCTATTCACTCACCGCGGCTTATCTGGCCCTGCAATTTTGCAGATTTCCAACTATTGGAAAGCGGGCGAAACTATAGAAATCGATCTCTTGCCGAATATGGATTTGGCACAATTGCTAGAGCAACAGCTCGCCGCGCACCCTAAGCAAAGCCTGCGCAACACCCTCAGCCAGTGGTTACCTAAACGGCTGGTTGAAGTGCTATTCGATGAGGCCCTGTTGAACAAAGCCTTAAATCAGCTAGTGCACGCCGAGCGCGCAAAACTGGTCGATGATATACACCGCTGGACACTATTGATGAACGGCACCGAAGGCTATCGCACCGCAGAAGTGACCTTAGGTGGTATTGATAGTAATGAGCTGTCATCCAAAACCATGGAAGCCAGCAAAGTCGCAGGACTCTACTTTATTGGTGAAGTTATGGACGTAAGTGGTTGGTTAGGCGGGTTTAATTTTCAATGGGCCTGGGCATCTGGCGTCGCCGCAGGTAGGGCGGTTTAGTCTCTAACTTGCAAGACTGATGAGTTTAAAACTCTGACAGTTTGAACTCATCAAAGCCAATCTTCTGGCTAAATCACTTTTTGCTCTAAGTGTGTTTCGCCGTTCAAAAGGGGAATAGGCCAAGTAAGGCTTTGCCTATAGAAAAGTTGATGGTTCGACTTAGAAGTTATGTATCCCATCTTTTCGTAGCTTGAATGCTTTAATCAAAGTCGTGGGGCTTCACCCCACACCCGACCAAGGAGGACTGCTCGTCCTATCCTCCTTGGATGCTCCAAGACGCCCCAAACGGAGTTGAAAGCCCCTTGTGCTCATTGCCAAATTTGCTATCGCTTCCGAAGGATGCGTCCCTGCACCTGCGAAAGCTAGCTTGCCATCCATGGCAAGACTCACGCAATTTGTCTATTCGCCCTGCGGCAACTCCGAGGGGGAGGTGTATTCCTTGGGGTTTTGAGTCGTTAGATAGTGATTCATCAGCAAAAAATAAGCGTGAAAGAACGGAAAAGGTAAAGCGATATCAGATAATTACCCATCAAACTGTATAAAAACCGCTATCGCAAAAAAGCAAATTCCTATAGCATCATTTATACCAATGGACATGGCTGCGGCCAAGTTCAACAAACGATTTATACCCTGCAAACAGCGCATAAATAATAAGACGTTACAAGGCTAAAATAGGTAATTCATGAGTGATAAAAAAGTCAATTATTTTGTAAGATGCCTAATTATTGGCTTAGCAGCCTTCATTGTTTGGATCATATCTTACAGCTTGTTATCCCAGAGTTCTAAGGGAGCGATTTCAGCAGGTATGATCACATTGGTGATTTTGCTAGTCGTAATTGTTCTCAGTGAAACTTTTGATCAATTTAGTGTAGGAAAGCTCTTTAGCTTATCGAAGGAAGTAGTTAAAAAAGATGAGTCTATTGCAAAGTTAAAAAATGAGAACACCGATCTAAGGAAAGAACTAGTAAATGTTGTTACGTCTATAAACCAGCACCAAACTAGTACAAATATTATTGGTCTTTCACCAGCTGATATAGCAAAAGCTATCGGGGTTGAAAAAGCGACGCCAGATGAAATAACAGAAAAACGCACAGAAGAAAATGATGAAAGTCCTGAACGTGTTAGACCTACTCGTCGAAGAATAAACCTTCAAAAACTTGAAGAAATCGCATTTGATAAGTTTCTGGCCGCTCGAAATCTAACCAGCCTGGACCTAATCAAAGAAGCCAAACTGGTTACTCAATTTAGTGGTATAGATGCGATAAGTAATACCCAGCCAATTTTCGATGGTTACATAAATACTGGCGAAAGTGAGATATTCATAGAAATTAAAATTGCTCGTGTATCTGCGATGATGACTCGTGAGCGAGTGTATTTAATGCTGAATAAAATTTACTTGTACAATAAACTCAAGAATGCAAATGCACATTTAAATTTAATACTTGTCGATGTAGAAGGGGAAGATGACGATAGGAATCGTGTTCAACGTAATTTCGAACTATTGAAAGAATTCTTCGAACCATCAATATTAAGAGGGTTATTGAGAATAGTGCCAATATCGTTATCTGAAGTAGAAAGAGAGAAAATTTACAAAGAAGTGTAGTTACCTGATAACAACCAATTTAAGTAGATTCGCAACGCGTGACAGTTTTGGTTTTCGTTTTTTTGTTTATGACACAATCCGGAAGCATTTTGTAATGCGTTGCTTACTACTTATGGATGTTAACCCGTCAAAATTTTATCCGAAAATCATGTGTTAGAACTGACGATCTAACTTGGAAATATCTCAAACATACTACGTATTTATTTGAAACTTACAGATTACGCTAATACTAAAAAGGTGAGCTATGGTGATTAGTGAGACGACCGTCCGCCCCATGGACGGGGCGGTCGAGCATCCACGGATGGACTTGCTGCGCGTCGTCGAGCAAATACCATGGCTCGCCTATAAGTCAGCGCTTCCATAGTCAACTCGATTATCCCGCTGGCTCAATATTATAAATCTCTGATGGTCAGTCGATTTGTTTTGTCACCCATCAATCAATCTTACCCAATCGCCAGTTTGGTTTCTGCGTAGCGCAGTTTTTTCACTCTTGGATTCGCGAGGAAATAGGCGAGCATGAGTGGGCCGAGGCGACCCATGAACATCATAAAGATGATGATGGCTTGGCCTAGGCTAGTTAAGTTACCAGTTAAACCTCGTGACAAACCGACAGTGCCGAGTGCGGATATGGCCTCGAAGACGATATCGATTAACGGCGCTTTCTCACTTAATACCAGTATGAAGATGGCCAGCCAAGATACGACCAGAGAGATGATGGTCAGTGCTAAGGCTTTGCTGACGGTATCTTTGGGGATTTCCCGTTTAAACACATAGATGGCTTCGTCGCGGCGTAAATAACCATAAGTGGCTAAAATCAGCACCATAAAGGTGACGACCTTAATGCCGCTGGCGGTACTTAATGAGCCGCCGCCGATAAACATCAGCACGAGTATGAGCAAGGTACTGGCATCTTCGAGTTGGTCAATGGCTAGGGTATTAAAGCCTGCGGTGCGCGGTGTAACGGCTTGAAACCATGAGGCTAACCATTTACCAAGTTCGCTTAAGGGCGCCAAGGTGTTGGGGTTGTTGTACTCAATAAAGTAAATCGCAATCACGGCGACCGCGTTGATAACAATAGTGCCGGTGATCATCATGCGGCTGTAAACGCTGAGTTTTGACCAACGTTTGTTCCTACGCAGATCTATCCACACCGAAAATCCTAAACCACCAATGATAAATAAACCTGTGATGGTTAGGTTGATCACGGGATCGGCCACATAGGGCATTAGGCTGTCGGCACTGAGGGCAAAACCTGCGTTATTAAAGGCGCTAATCGTATAGAAAAACCCGTGGAATAAGCTGGTTTGCCAGCAGAGTTCATGGCTCCAATGCACTGATAAAATCAGCATGCCTATGGCTTCAACCAGCAGCGAAAACACAAATACGGCTTTGGCGGTCGAGACTAATGTTGAAGTATCGGTTTGATTAAATGCCTCTTTTGCGACGGTTTGCTGTAGAAAGCCAATCTTACCGCCAAGGGCGATAAGGGTGACAATCGCAAATGTCATCAGCCCCAGCCCGCCGCATTGGATTAGCAGCGCAATGACAATTTGGCCAAAGGGCGTAAAAACCGTGCCTGTATCGACAACAACCAGACCAGTTACAGTGACTGCTGACGTTGCGGTGAACAGACTTTGCAGCCAAGTAATAGAAGATTCGGTCGCTATCGGCAGTTTGAGTAAGCAAGTGCCTAGGATGATCAGCAGTGCAAAGCTGACGCTGAGGATAAAAGGCGGCGCACCAATAAGCTTTTTACCGGGATTCGCTTTGTGCTCAATTGCCGTGACTGAGGGATGCCATTGAACCACCTTACACCAACCTTGGTGCGAGATATTGTAACTCGGTGCGGCTGCCACATAGCAGCAAAGCATCGTTGGTTTGCAGCACAAAACTGCTATCAAGCTTACTGATCACCGTCAGATCCCGCTTCACCATAATGGCCGCGACTTTGCCTTTGGGGTTGCGCTCCACATTGGTTAAGGCGGCATCCTTGTCGTCGAGTGCCGAGCCCAACAATTTAGAAAGTACGGTTTTATCTAAATGCGCTTTAATATGGATTTCAACCACATACATGCCATCGCCGATCGGTAAGAAATTACTCACCATAGGATAATTGAGCGACTGGGCGACGCGAATGCCCATTTCTTCCTCTGGATGTATGATGCGGGCAACGCCGAGTTTAGACACTATCGTGTGGTGCGCCTTAGTGCTGGCCTTGACCCAAATCACCTTCACGCCCAGATTCTTGAGTGCCAAGGTGCACAGCAAGCTAGATTGCATGTCTTCGCCGATGGCGACTAACACCACTTCACTGCTGGCAAGGTCTAACTCCCGCAGCGCCGTTTCGTCTGAGCAGTCGCAAATTACCGCTTCGGTGAGGCTTTCTACGTATTTCTCCACCATTTTGGGGTCGCTATCTACGCCTGTGACTGTGTGACCTAAGTGGATCAGCTCAAGGCTGGCGGCGATGCCAAATCGCCCTAAGCCAATAACGGTAAAATGCGCCATACAAACATCCTTTTACGATTTTTTTGAAAGTGTTGTTGATGATAAAAACGTTATTTTTGACTCATGTCAGTCAAGCGATAGCCGAGTCCCGCTTCTGTCTTGATCAGCTGTTGCTCTGTGCTGTCGTTGAGCTTTTTGCGTAACTGACTGACCAAGATCCGCAGATAATGACTGTCATCGGTATGGGTCTCGCCCCAAATATGCCGCAGCAATTCAGTTTGTTTCACTAACTGACCTGGGTGAGACATTAAGGTCTCAATCAGAGCGAATTCCTTTTTAGTTAAGGCGATTTCTTGCTGGTCGAGCCAAAGCTGGTGGGTACTTTTTTGCAGCTTAAGTGCGCCAAATTGCAGCGCATCACTCAAGGCGGGTTCGTCCACTAAGTCGCGGACTAATACTTTAATGCGCGCGATTAACTCCCTGATCCCAAATGGCTTGCTGAGATAATCATTGGCGCCCGCTTCCAACAGGCGGATTTTCTCTTCCTCTTGATCGCGGGCGGTTAAGATAAGCACGGGCACTTTGTCATGCTGCCGTAGGGTTTGCAGCAAGCTGATGCCATCGCCGTCGGGTAAGCCAAGGTCGAGCACTAACACGTGTGGCTGCTGGGCTTGATATTGGGCGAGGGCAGAGGCAATCGAGGCTGCGCCATGATATTCAAAGCCTTCCGCTTCTAACGATATCCGCATAAAAGTGTGAATTTGCGCTTCGTCATCGACAACCAGCACCTTGTAAGCCATTTATTGCTCTCCCTTTTTAATCGGCAAAGCGATACGAATAAGGCTGCCCTTAGCCACAGGTTCGGCGCTGATCTGGCCGCCATGGGCGGTAATAATGCCCTTAGCAACGGCAAGCCCAAGGCCTGCGCCACCATCGGTGGAGGGATGCTGACGATAAAAGAGTTCAAAAATAGCCTGCGCTTCTGCGGGGGCGATGCCCACGCCCTCATCTTGAATATCTAACCGCAGCATATCGCCTTGTTGGTAAGCTTTTACTGTGACGGGTTTATCTAAGGGCGAATAGCGCAGCGCATTATCCAGCACATTAAAAATGGCCTGTTCAATCAAAGAACTGCTGATCATCAGCGGCGGCAGTTCGGCCTCGCTGTCGATGACAATTCGTGGCTGCGCTGCGGGAAAACGGCCGATAGCTTGGTGCAATACATTCATCATGGCGTCTTCACTCAGGCTGAACTTGAGTGCGCCGTGTTGTAACTTAGTGGCCTGTAACAGGTTTTCGATATATTGATGCAGACGATGACTCTCGGCAGCCGCGCTATCAATCAGCTCAGTCTTTTGCGACGCACTGAGCTTAGGCATGTATTCCTTCAGGGTCGTCAGGGTGCCTATGATGGTTGAGAGCGGGGTGCGTAAGTCATGGGAAACCGACAATAAGATGCTGTTGCGTAACTGAGCTTGTTCGAGTGCAGCTTGCTGGCGGCGATAAAGTTCGGCCAATTTGCTGGTGGTCAGGGCGACAAGTAAAAACACAGTTAGATTGAGAATGTCCTCAAGATTGAACATCTGTAGCGAATAGCGCGGCGTGGTAAACAGAAAATTAAAGCTTGTCGCCTCAAACACTGCTGCAAAATAGGCAAAGTTAGCGTTGCATTGCAGGGCCACAGCCACCACGGCCAATTGTAAGATCAGCAGCACGGCTATGGTGGAACCAGCAAAATAATCGATAAAAGCACTGCTAAAAATCGCGATAACTAGCACTGTGCCGGTAAAAAATGTTGGGTGCGAACGCCAGTATTGAGTCATGGGAGCCGCTATGGATGAAGTCATGGATAGAAAGACGCATATAAAGAAAGTGTCTGTACTCTAGCAAAGCCATTTTAAGATAGCGCGTAAAAAAGCCGTAAAATTTATAGCCCTGTGAGTGGCTTAGCGTGCAGTTTACTCGGGCTGTTCTCGCGCACTCATATCAAGCTGCGAGCTAATAATCAGGCTTACCCCATAGACTCATGGGGTAAGCCATTCTAGGCGTGGGCAGTTATCGGATTGATGTTAATGGGCTAGCTATCAAGTATTTGCCTGCCATTCTTTAGCTGAAGCTCACCAAGGTATCGGCGGTGGTACTAAGCGCTTGCCGTCATAGCCGGGCACAGTATCAAAGCGTGTCGAGTGGGCTTCCCAATCGGCTTGAGCCTTAGCAATTTCGTCTTTGCTATGGCCGACAAAATTCCACCAAATACTGACAGGATCGGCCAGTGGTGCGCCGCCGATTAGCAATATGCGGCAACCCGCGTCGAGTTCGACAGTGACGCTTTCGCGTAACATCCCCAGATAGGCGAGGTCGTTATTGTTGAAGCTTTGGTCATCGATGCGGAAAAAGCCTTCGAGTGGCATGAGGGCATATTCAAAACTCGGGTCGAGAGTCAGAGTGAGCTCAGTGTTTTCGGCGGCAAACAAATCCATCGCCACTATCGGCGAGAAGTGCAATGTGGGCGCCTGTTGATGCTGCCAACTGCCAATTAGTAGGGTGAAATCAACGCCCGCATCGTGCCACGTCGGGAGTTCGGGGTAGTGATCGAATCTCGGTGCTGTGTCTTTATGCTCAAGCGGCAGGGCAATCCACAGCTGCGCCGCGTGCATAGTGCTATGGCCTGCGACGGATTCTTCGGTGTGGGCGATACCGTGTCCGGCGGTCATCAAGTTAACTTGTTTAGGGCGGATCACTTGGGCGCTGCCGAGACTGTCCTTGTGCATGATTTCGCCTTCGAGCATCCAAGTAAAAGTTTGCAGCCCAATGTGCGGATGCTGGCCAACGTTTAGCTCAGGGCCGTCGGTGACTGGGCCAATATGGTCGAGGAAACACCAAGGGCCGATAAGACGACGCTCTTTTTGTGGGATCGCCCGTGCGACGGGAATGCCGCCGACATCACTGATTTTGGGGGAAATTCGTTGAACTTGAATGCGGCCATTTTCAATAGGGCATTCCTTAGGGCCACCATAAAACTGTGCTTGAACTTCACTCATGTTCGCTCCTTATTCCTTTGCGAGGACACACTTAGTTAGTGTTAGTCTGGCATGCTGAACTGGTTTCAGATCCCATCTTGCATTCGAGCCGAAGGTTTTAGCTTCGGGTATTCCCGTGGATTTTGCAAATCGACGCTGTCATATGGCTGGGTAATTGAGCTGTTAAAATCGCCCTTCGATAACTCTGTTCAACCAATTCAAACGTGAATATGTGACTGAGCCCGCGTGTATGGGAGTTTTTGCTGTCCTTTACTTTAGCAAGCCTGTATTTATGTGGGGCATTAGCGTTTGATGTTTTACTCGAGCCGTAATAGCGGCCGAGTTCTGGGTTAGTCTCGGTGATTTTTATCCTTCACGCGTTAAGTCAGATCCGCAAAATCGAGTCTATCTTTTATCGGTACTGGTGTCGGCGGCGACATTGCCAGCCTAAGCCGTAATCCATTCAGCGTACTGCTTAACACTAACACAGATAGAATTCACATATAGAATTAGGCTGTCACTCAGCGTGATTGATTAAGGGGAAAGCGTGCTCGAAAATCAAATGATGTTACTGGCGGTATTTGAACGGGCGGCCTTGATGCTGATGACCTTGTTCTTTTTAACCCGCACTCGACCGTTCCAGCGTTTATTCCAAAAGCGTAATCACACCCCCGCAGAGCTGGTCTCTGTGGCGGCGATATTTTGCTTATTTGCGGTGTTCAGTACCTATACCGGTATTGAGGTTGAAGGCGCGCTGGTTAACGTGCGGATTATCGCGATTATTTCCGGTGGAATTTTATTTGGCCCTTGGGTTGGTATTCCTGCGGGCGTGTTGTCGGGGCTGCATAGATATCTGATTGATATGGATGGCGATACTTCTATCCCGTGTTTAATCGCCAGCATTATTGCCGGTCTAATGGCGACCTGGATTTACTACAAATGCCCCAAATCTAAGTTATGGATTTATGGCATTGTGGCGGGCATGTTGTGCGAAACACTGACCATGTTGTTGATTTGGCTGCTGACAGAGCCGCACCAAGTGGGTGTAGAGATTGTGAGCCATATTGCCTATCCCATGATTGCGGGCACTGTGTGTATCGGACTGATTATCAAGCTAGTGCAAGACCTCGACGATGAGAAAGAGCTCATTGCCGCCAAGCAGGCCAAGCTCGCGCTGGATATTGCCAACAAAACCTTACCTTTCTTCCGCAAAATTGATCGCCATGCCTTAGAGCAAGTGTGCGGCGTGATCCGTAATGAAATCCACGCCGATGCCGTGGCCATTACCGATACTCGCGATGTATTAGCCTATATGGGCGTTGGCAAAGATTACTACGAGGTCGATGGTCATCAAGCGATTAGCGAGATGACTCAAAGGGCGATAGAGCTAGATCAAAACATTATTAACAATGACTTACGCCAATATCATTTATCGGATTTTCATTCGGTCATCATAATCCCGCTACGTGAAAACGGCACTGTGAGCGGTACGCTGAAGATTTATTATCGCAATAACTATCGGATTACCAGCTCGCTGCGGGAAATGGCTGTGGGCTTGTCGCAGCTGATTTCGACCCAGATGGAAGTGTCGCGTATCGAGCAACTGCAGGAGATGACCCGCAAGGCGGAGTTTACTGCGCTGCAGAGCAAGATTAACCCGCACTTTTTGTTTAATGCCCTCAATGCGATTTCTTCTTTGATCCGCATTCGGCCACAGCAGGCGCGGGAGTTGATTGCCAATCTGGCCGATTATCTGCGCTATAACCTAGCCAAGGGCGATGAGCTGATTGATATCCAAGAAGAAGTCAAACAAGTACGCGATTATGTGGCGATCGAGCAGGCGCGCTTTGGCGACAAGCTTGAAGTGGTGTTCGATGTCGATGATGTGCATTTTTGCGTGCCTTGCCTCTTGTTGCAGCCGCTGGTGGAAAACGCCATTTTGCACGGCATTCAGCCGCGCAGTGCGCCGGGCAGAGTGACCATAGAAGTGAAAAAACTTGATTCTGGCATTCGCGTGGCCGTGCGTGACACAGGTTATGGGATCAGCCAAGAGGTGATAGATGGCGTCGCCGCGGGTCGCATAGAAAGCAGCAGTATCGGGCTGATGAATGTGCACCAGAGGGTGAAGTTATTGTACGGCGAAGGGCTGCAGCTTAAACGGCTGGAACCGGGGACTGAAGTCAGCTTTTATTTACCGGAAAATGAGGCGCAAGTATGTTAAAAGCCATCATAGTTGAAGATGAATATCTGGCCCGTGAGGAGCTGGAGTATTTAGTAAAGAGCCACAGTGAGATAGACATAGTGGCAAGCTTTGAGGATGGCTTGGAGGCCTTTAAATATCTGCAGGATCATGAGGTTGATGTGGTGTTTTTGGATATCCAAATTCCGTCCATCGATGGCCTATTGCTGGCGAAGAATCTGCATAAATCGACCCATCCACCCCATGTGGTGTTTGTGACTGCCTATAAAGAATTTGCGGTAGAAGCGTTTGAGCTTGAAGCCTTCGATTATATTCTCAAGCCTTACAATGAGCCGCGGATCATCAGCTTATTGCAGAAGATTGAACTGGCGGGGCGACAAGCGCCAAAGCCGCAACATGAAGCCGCGAGTAATGCGAGTCGTACCGTGAATTTAGTCAAAGGTGAACGGATTATCGTTACGCCCTGCGAGCAAATTTATTACGCCGAGGCCGATGAAAAACTGACTTATGTGTATACCCGCACCGACCGTTATGTGATGCAAATGACCATCAGCGAGTTTGTCAGCCGCTTGCCCGCCGAGGGCTTTTTCCGCTGCCACCGTTCCTATTGCGTCAATATCAACAAGATCCGCGAAATCGTGCCTTGGTTCAATAGTACTTACCTGATCCGCTTGCATGATTTGTCGTTCGAGGTGCCCGTTAGCCGTAGTAATATTAAGGCTTTTCGACAGCTGATGAGGCTGTAATTGTCATTCATTCCTGCAGATCTGTATTTCATGCCTTAATTGATCGGCGCGAATCGCATCTCTCTTATAGTGGACTCAATTCCTGATCCACTAAAGCGAGATGCATCATGACTAAAGAGATGAACCGTACTCGGTACCTGACCTTAGTTGGTACTATTATCACCCAGTTTGCACTCGGCTCAGTTTACACTTGGAGCCTGTTCAATGCGCAGTTGGCCGCTAAGCTCGACGAACCTGTCAGCCAAGTGGCGTTTGTATTTGGTTTGCTGAGTTTGTCTTTGGCCGTGGCATCTTCCATGGCGGGCAAATTACAGGAACGCTTCGGCGTGCGTAATGTCACCTTAGGCGCAGGCCTATTACTCGGGCTGGGATTTTTACTCACAGCCCAAGCCAGTAACTTGATGATGCTTTACCTGTGCGCCGGGATTTTAGTGGGCTTTGCCGATGGCACTGGCTACTTAATGACTTTATCTAACTGCGTGAAGTGGTTCCCCGAACGCAAAGGGCTGATTTCGGCGTTAGCGATTGGCGCCTATGGTCTAGGTAGCCTTGGATTTAAGTACATCAACGTGCTGTTACTCGAAAATACTGGCCTTGAAACCACCTTCCAACTGTGGGGGTTAATCGCCATGGCGCTGGTGTTATGTGGCGGCATGTTGATGAAAGATGCGCCAGCACAATCAGCCGCAAGTCAGCAAGCCGAAAGCCGCGACTTTACCCTCGCAGAAGCCATGCGTAAACCGCAATATTGGATGTTGGCACTGATGTTCCTGTCTGCCTGTATGAGTGGTTTGTATGTGATTGGTGTAGCGAAAGATATCGGCGAGAAGATGGTCGACTTGCCTGTACTGGTCGCCGCCAATGCGGTTGCGGTAATTGCCATGGCGAACCTCAGTGGTCGTTTGGTGCTGGGTATCCTGTCGGACAAAATTCCTCGCATTCGGGTTATTTCGCTGGCGCAGATCATCACTTTAGTCGGTATGGTGTTACTGCTGTTTGTACCTTTGAATGCTAACCTGTTCTTCGTTGCCGTTGCCTGCGTTGCCTTTAGTTTTGGTGGCACAATTACTGTTTATCCATCATTGGTGAGCGACTTCTTCGGCCTGAATAACCTGACTAAAAACTATGGAGTTATCTACTTAGGTTTTGGTGTCGGCAGCATTATCGGTTCGATTGTCGCCTCGTTATTCGGTGGCTTTATTGCGACCTTCAACGTGATTTTAGTGCTGCTGGTGGTGGCGTTAGTGATGTCACTAACCATACGTATGCCAGAGCCTAAAACCCCAGTGTCAGCCAAGAAAGCCACTAAGAGTACACCGCGCTTAGTGAACATGACGGCAGAATCGGCGTAAGCACAAACACTTAGTCCGGCTTAGCCAAAAGCTAAAACAAAAATCCGCAGCTAAATGGCTGCGGATTTTTTGCTTTTTTATCACCTCAACAACAGGTAACTTGATAGCCATAAAGCGTTATTCAGGATGTGTTGATGTTAACGGACCCTCTTTTTTGGTTAGTGGCGATACCCGCAGTCTTGATTACGGGGATTTCTAAATCCGGTTTTGCGGGTGGTGTGGGCGGCTTAACTGTCCCGCTATTGGCGCTGGCCATTAGCCCTACCACAGCGGCGGCGCTTATGTTGCCGCTGCTGATTTATATGGATTTTTTAAGTGTGCGTTCTTGGTGGGGGCAACATAATCCGCGTCATTTATGGATATTACTGCCCGCGGCAATAGTGGGTATTTTTATCGCTTATCTGTTGTTTGATAGGTTGAATGAAGAATATCTACGGGCGATTTTAGGCTGTGTGTCCCTCGGTTTTGGTTTGTATGGTTTGATTCTGGGGGATAAAACCCAAGCATCACCTTCACCTCTAGTAGGGCGCTTGTGTGGCTTAACAGCAGGATTTACTAGCTTTGTTGCCCATGCGGGCGGGCCGCCACTCAATGCTTACTTGTTGCCGCTGCGTTTGGCTAAGGCGGAGTTTTTAGCCACGGCTGTTGTCTTTTTTGCGGTGGTGAATCTAGTCAAGCTTATTCCCTACAGTTTGCTTGGGCAGATTAACCAAGAGAATATTTTAGTTTCCCTGTTACTGGTGCCGCTGGCATGGTTAGGGGTAAAGCTAGGTTTGTTTATTCAAGATAAAATTAACGACAGGTTATTTAAGCGCATCATCTTGATTTTAATGGTGCTGGTGGGCGTACGTTTATTGTGGACCGCGTTATAGTTTTAAGCTTTGGGTTACATTAGTCTGCTAGAGTGCGCGGGTGTTTGGGCGTTTTGATCCCCAGCCGCCCTGAATTTACCTGATAAAAACTCAAAATTACGTTACTGTGAAATCTGCCTGCAATGAGTTTGAAGCTATGAAACGATTACTGATAGTTATCTTAGCCTTAGGCCTTGGCGCTTGTGCTAGCGCGCCAGAACCTAAGCCTGTGGTAAAGCAAGTTGAACCCGCCACGGTTTGGAACGATAGCAATATCTCCGAACTGCATTCTGAGTGGCGCGGTGTGCCCTATCGTTTAGGCGGTGGCACTAAGCGGGGCATAGATTGCTCGGCCTTTGTGTCGGTCGCCTATCAGAAGATGTTGGGTATGACCTTGCCGCGCACGGTTGAAGAACAACAAGCTCTAGGGAAACCTGTGCCGAGAAATCAACTGCGCAAGGGCGACTTGGTATTTTTCAAGACAGGTTGGAGCACGCACCATGTCGGCATTTATGTGGGAGATGATAATTTTCTTCATGTTTCCACTAGCCAAGGGGTGAAGATTTCGAGCCTGCATAACAGTTATTGGGCGTCTAAGTATTGGAATGCACGGCGAATTTAGCACATCTTCTTTATGCACTTTCTTTTTGCACTTGGGCTGATGAGTTAGCGGAGACAATATGTCCTTAGAGCCTGCGTTATCCCAGAGTGACCCTTTACCGACTTCTGTTTTTCTCGCCATTTTCTCGGCTGTATTCTTGCCCATGTTTTTGGCGGCAGTCGATCAAACCTTACTCGCCACGGCGACGCCAGCCATAGTTGAAGATCTTGGCGGCCTGCGCCAAGCCTCGTGGATCACTATCGGTTATATGCTGGCGATGGCCGCTTCTGTGCCGATTTATGGCTGGTTAGGGGATAACTTCGGTCGCGCGAAAATCCTGATGATCGCCATAGTGATTTTTGCGCTGGGTTCGATCGTTTCGGCGAGTGCGGGCACTATGGATCATATGATCGCCGGACGTATCTTGCAGGGCATGGGCGGTGGCGGCTTGATGAGTTTGTCTCAATCTTTGATTGGTGAGTTAGTTCCCATTCGGCAGCGGGCGCGTTTTCAAGGGTATTTTGCTGCTATGTTTACCCTCGCGAGTGTTGGCGGCCCTGTCATTGGCGGTATTGTGGTGCACGCTTATTCGTGGCATTGGCTATTTTGGGCGAATATTCCACTGGCTATGCTAGCGGTATGGCGACTCAATGGGCTGCATAAGCGCAGCGTTAAACCCGTACGCCAAGGCAAGTTTGATTTAGTGGGCGTGGTCTTGTTTCCGACCATTATCACCGCACTGTTATATTGGTTATCTGTGGCGGGGCAAGAGTTTGCTTGGCTTTCTGCGACCAGCTTAGGCTTTGCCGTCTTTGTGGTGTTCGGCATTCTAGGTCTGCTGTTGTGGGAACGGCGATTGGCGAGCCCGTTTCTGCCGTTAGATTTACTGGCGAAGAAGGCCGTGTATATGCCACTACTAACGGCGGCGCTGTTTGCGGCTTGTTTGTTTGCGATGATCTTCTTCCTGCCGATTTATCTGCAAGTGGGCTTACACACTAATCCCGCCAAAACCGGTTTGCTGCTCTTGCCTATGACCTTTGGTATTGTCACTGGCTCGACGATTGCGGGCCGACTGTTAAGTAAAGATGTCGCGCCTAAGTGGTTGCCGACCTTTGGTATGGGTTTAGCTTTCATCGGCTTGTTATTGATTAGCTTTGTGCCGCCTAATGCCAATGTGATTGGCGGCTTAGGTGTGTTGGTCGGGATAGGGTTAGGGACTGTGATGCCAAGCGTGCAGCTCGTGGTGCAGAGCGTGTCTGGCAAAGCGCGACTCAGCCAGATCACGGCCATGGTGTCACTGTGTCGTTCTATGGGCGCTGCTATTGGTACTGCGCTGTTTAGCGTGCTGCTTTATAGTCTGTTACCACTCACGGGTTCTGAACTTGGCATCGCCGCCATTAAAACACTGCCGACAGAGGTAGTGCATCACGCCTTCCAATTTGGATTTATGGCCGCTGCGGGTGTGGCATTGTGTGCCGCGATAGTCGGTTTTCTATCCCCTGCAACGGCATTAAAAGATCACGATAGCGAAACTGCGCATTAAGCCTAGATTTGCAGGTGCACGACCCATTTAAGCCGTGTACTATTTGCGCTGAGCCGTATTTTTGTGGCCTTATTCGATTCCAGGACATAAGCATGACAACAACAAAACACTGGACCCTAAAGAGCATAGCCAATGAGTTGGGTGTCTCTAATGCCACTGTTTCTAACGCGTTTAATCGCCCCGACCAATTATCGGAAAAACGTCGTAACGACATTTTAGCTGCCTGCACTAAGTTGGGATATTTCGGACCAAATAAAGCGGCTCAATCCCTACGTAAGGGCAAGTTTGATACTGTCGCCTTGGTATTGTCGGACAGCGTGGAATACATGGTGTCCGATCCCGTCGCCAGTAAATTTATGAAGGGCGTGGCCTCTGTCTTGGAGCAAGAGAAACTCAATTTGCTGCTGTTTTCGGGCAGCTCAGACAGCGTGAATGCGGTGGCCGACTTTGTGGATGGTTTTATTTGTTATGGTCGCCCGCGCAATGCGCTGTTGGCCGAGCAGTTAAAGCAGGTAAAGAAAAAGGTCGTCACGGTTGATTTTGATATCCACCGCAATGCATCAGTGAGCATAGACAATAAGTTAGCCGCCTATGAAGTGGCGAAACTGGCATTGCAGTCACCTGCGGACAATGTGGCCATTTTGGGGCTACGTTTGCTTGATACCCACTTAACTTGCCGGGTTTATGATTTGAATTTGTTAGAAATCGACACCTCTGTTGCCCATCAAAGATTACAGGGTTACTTGCAAGCGATTGAAGAAGTGGGCGTTGTACTGGGGCAGGACCGCATTTGGAATATCCCCGAAAGCAATGCCGACTATGCGGCGATAGCGGCAAAAGAAGCATTGAACTCGACTCCACGGCCGAATGTGTTTTTATGCATGAGTGACTTAATCGCCTTGAGTGTGCTCGGTGAGGCGCAGGCCATGGGGCTGAGTGTTCCTGAAGATGTGCGAGTAGTGGGCTTTGATGGTATAGATGAAGGCACACGTTCAAATCCGCCGTTAACGACCGTCTATCAATACTCTGAGCAGAAGGGCCGAAAAGCGGCGCAAATGTTTGTCAGTGATGCCGTGCATGCGGAAGTTTTGGGCTATGAATTACGCCTCGGTAAGAGCTGCTAGTCGCTACATCTTTTAACTAAAAAAGGCGCATTCAATGCGCCTTTTTGCTATCTCAAAACTATGCCGCTTAGCTTGAACTTAAACCTAAGCTCAAGCCCGAATAGGAACGCAAGCTTATGCTTGAGCCAGCAGTTTTGATAACGACACTTGTGTCTCTTTACCTTGCTTATCTAAAAGGATGATTTGGCCATCTTTATTGGCAAAGTCGAGGGTGAGACTTGCCTGCGAATCGGTCGCTGTCCAAGATAAGGTTAACGTGCGTTCTGCGGATGCCATCGTAAAGCGGCCATCGAAGGCTGGGCTGCTATTACGCAGTTTAATCAGTTGAGTCAGCGCCTTAACGACAGGTTTCTGCATTGCTTGCTGCACTTTTTCACGGTTCAAGTAAGGACGATTGATATCGCGACCGACATGGGTGTTGTTGAGCAGATCCATATCGTTTGGAATCGCCAGCAGACCCGCGTAATACACCTGCGGAATACCGGGTGCGAAAAACTGAATCGCCCGTGCCATCAAATAATCTAGGTCATTCTGACCGAGGGCATCGTAATAGGTGCAGTTGATTTGATACAAATCGACGTTGCTGGCGGCCGCGCCTGTGGCTTGTAGACTCTCGCCCTTACTGTTGCCATGTATGGTTTCAACCAGATTATCGATTTGATTTTCGGTCAATAATCCGCGCAAGCCATCCATAGGGCCGACGTCGATAATGCCGATGCCGTCGTGGGTGTCGAGTACGGTAATGCAGTTGCGCGGCGCCATTTCGAGCCAATGGGTCAAGGCTTGGCAATCTTGGCTAAATAGCGTGTGCAGGATGAGCGGTGGCAGGGCGAAGTCGTACACCATGTCGACCCGCTTGGCGATCTCGACTTGAGTCATGTGGTGCGAATGAATTTCGGCCAGCGTTGTCATACCTAACGCATTGGCTTGCTTAGCTAACTTATCCACGAACTCGAAGGACTCTTCAATCATAAAGCAGCTAGTGCCGGGCTTTTTAATTGCATAACCCGCAGCATCCAAGCGGATCAGATTCACTTTACTGTGGTCGAAACGCGCCAGCACTCGGTTTAAATAATCTTTACCCGCGGCGGAATGAACGTCGATATCGATTTGATTGCGGGTAAAGGTGGTCCAAAACTCTTCGGTCGAGCCATCGGCTAAGGTGTAAGTGCTAAAACAACTGCCCGGACGCGGACGATAGATAGCGGCTTGATCTTGCTCGCTTAACCCCTCAGGAAATACCTTGTCTTTAGTTAAAAACAAATCCCAGTAAGCCGATTGCTTGCCGTGCTTGAGCACGTCTTTAAATTCTGGCGATTCGGCGGACATGTGGTTAACGATAAGGTCGGCCATGATGTCGTAGTCGTCACCAATGCGTTTAACGTCATCCCAATTGCCTAAGCGTGAATCGACTTGTACATGGTCTATCGGATCGAAGCCTGCATCGCTGCCGTCAATGGGGAAATAGAAAGGCAAAAGATGTACGCCGCCGAATAGACCTTGCAACTCGTCATCGAGCAGCGCTTTGAGCTCCTTGAGCCCGGCATGGGTAATTCTGTCGACATAGGTGATCAGTTGCACTTGGTTTTTCATACTTTGCCCACGCTTGAGTTGTCTTTTTAGAGTAAAGGTTTATGGCAATCCTTTAATTGATTGCACAACTAAACTTAATCGATTAAGTTGTATATTTAACCAATATGAAACATTATTCAAGTGGTTTGTTGGATTTTTGAGTTAGTCTCAAGTTTTGGGGGAGGCTGGCTCACTGCTGTACACAAAAGCCGAAACCCTTTCAGTATGCTGTCACTGAGCAGCTGAGAGCGAGTAGGTATAATAACGATAAGGTGAAATGGTATGGTAAGTGATTCAAAAGGTTGCGATAACCGCAATCACACCCGTATTCGGGTACTCACATATTTAATGTTTTTCATGTTCGCTATGACCTCAGATGCCGTGGGTGTCATTATTCCAGAGCTGATATCCCAGTTTGGTTTGTCCATGTCGCAGGCCAGTGCTTTCCATTATATGCCGATGATTTTTATCGCAATGAGTGGGCTATTTTTAGGCTTCTTGGCGGATAAGATTGGACGTAAGTTAACCATTCTATTGGGATTATTATTATTCGCGCTCGCCTGCTTCATGTTCGCGCTGGGGGAATCGTTTTACTATTTCTTGTTTCTACTCGCCTTTGTCGGCACGGCGATTGGCGTCTTTAAAACCGGCGCACTCGGGCTTATCGGCGATATCTCGACTTCCTCAAAACAGCATTCGAGCACTATGAATACGGTAGAGGGCTACTTTGGTGTCGGCGCTATGATAGGGCCAGCCATTGTTAGTTATTTACTGATCAGCGGCGTCTCTTGGAAGTATCTGTATTTTGGGGCGGGTTGCTTCTGTTTAGTGCTGTGTTGGTTAGCTTATCGGGCTGATTATCCGCAAATCAAACGTTCCTCGACGGATGCGATTAACCTTGCCAGCACCTTTAAGATGATGAAAAACCCTTATGCATTAGGATTTTCACTCGCGATAGGTTTATATGTTGCCACCGAAGTGGCGATTTATGTGTGGATGCCGACCTTGCTGCAAAGTTATCAAGGCGATTACACCACATTGGCCGCTTATGCCCTGACGATCTTTTTTACCCTGCGTGCGGGTGGGCGCTTTTTAGGGGGCTGGGTGCTCGATCGCTTCCCGTGGCAGCAAGTGATGTTCTGGTTTAGCTTCGCGATAAGTGCTTGTTATCTTGGGTCTATGATCTACGGCATTGAAGCGGCTGTTGTCTTGCTGCCCTTGTCTGGGCTGTTTATGTCGATGATGTATCCCACGCTTAACTCTAAGGGGATTAGCTGTTTCCCTGTGGATCAGCATGGCTCTGTGGCTGGGGTGATTCTGTTTTTTACTGCCGTGTCCGCCGCCGTTGGCCCCTTGTTGATGGGGTTCGTGGGCGATATCTTCGGCCATGTTAAATATGGCTTCTACCTTGCCACTGGTTTTGCCATTTTGTTATGCCTCCTGAGCGGATTTAATCTCGTTAAAGATCCTGCTCGTCATTTGTTAACGGCTGAAGCGCACTAATTTGGGCTGTGACAGAAAATATTTTTCTGTCACATTTCTTCAATTAATCAATACTTTGACCTAATTCATCCAGAGTGCGAACCAAAACTGTGCAAAAAACGCACTTGCTTTTTATTGTTAAGTTGCTAACTTGTTAACTTAATCGATTAAGTTGATTCGGGGTTAAGTTCAATATGACCTTGAGCAATCACTAAGATGGTTCTTCGATTAATCACAATTCGGTAGCTGTAGCCATGGGGAGAGCGGGCTGCATCTCAAATATGGGTGGGGACATAAAAATGATAAAAAGCACATCACAGAAATTCTTGTTAAGTACATTGGCCGTGTTGGTGAGTTCTCACCTTTGGGCTGCCGACGCACCACAACAGGAAGAAGCCAAGAAAGACGCGTTAGGTTTAGAAAGAATTACCGTGACTGGGGTTGCCCGTGGCACTCGTGTTATGGACTCTAGTGTGTCAGTCAGCAGTGTGTCACTGGCTGAGCTTGAAGTGAGTACGCCACGTTCATCGGCCGAGGCATTTCGTATTATTCCGGGGATGAAGGTGGAGTCTACTGGCGGCGAAGGTAACGCTAACATTGCCGTGCGTGGTTTACCTGTGGCGTCTGGTGGTGCTAAGTTCCTGCAAATTCAAGAAGATGGTTTGCCAATCCTGCAGTTTGGCGATATCGCCTTCGGTAACGCAGACATCTTTTTACGCTTAGATTCAACAGTGCAAACCATTGAATCTATCCGTGGCGGCTCGGCATCGACTTCGGCCAGTAATGCCCCCGGCGGCATTATCAACGTGATCAGTAAAACCGGAACGTCGGATTCGGGCAGTGTGGCTACCACGCTAGGGCTGGATTACGATACCTTCCGTACCGACTTTGAATACGGCACTAGCATCAACGACAGCCTGCGTTTCCATGTGGGCGGTTTTGTGCGCACGGGCGAAGGCCCACGCGACGCTGGCTATAACGCCAACAAAGGCGGCCAGATCAAAGCTAACTTAACCAAAGAATTCGATAAAGGTTATGTTCGTCTGTATTTCAAACATTTAGATGATAAAAGCATTGGTTACTTACCTATGCCTATGTACTCAGATGGCAGTTCAATCCCAGGTTTTGATGCTAAATCCGATGCGATTCAATCCGCTTATTTCCAATCAACCTTGAGCTTAGGTGCCGATGGCGAACGTCGCCGTGGCGATATGCGCGATGGCATGAATCCTGTAGTTAATTCTGTCGGCTTAGAAGCCTCCTTCGATTTAGGTAACGATTGGCAGGTAGAAAACCGTTTCCGCTTCTCCGATGTGAGCGGTAACTTCATTGCGCCATTCCCAGCCGAAGTAGCCAACGGTAGCGACATCGCGACCAGTATTGCAGGCACTGGCGCTAAGTTGATTTACGCCAATGGACCTAATTCTGGTAGTCAGATGGACGGTTTAGCCATGCGTATCAATACCTTTGATGTGCAGATGAATGACTTTGGCTCAATCGTAAACGACTTCAAATTGACTAAAACCTTCGACGATACCAGCGTGACCTTAGGTTATTACAATGCGGTGCAAAACATCAGCATGACCTGGATGTGGAACTCTTATCTGATGGAAGTAAAAGGCGATAATGCCGCGCTATTAGATGTGGTTGCCGCCGATGGTACTGCGTATTCTGACAATGGCCTCTATGGTTATGGCGTACCTTACTGGGGAAATTGTTGCCAACGTAATTACGATACCGACTACACCATTAAAGCGCCTTACCTCGCGTTAGCCTCGAGTTTTGGTGACTTATCGCTCGATGCCAGTGTGCGTTATGACAGTGGTGATGCGAGCGGTAACTACGCCGGTAGCGTGCAATCGCAAGTGGATATGAATCTCGATGGGGTGATTTCAATCCCTGAGCAGAGCGTGTCTTCCATCGATAATGCGAATCCTCAGCCAGTGAACTACGATTGGAGCTACACCTCTTACTCATTAGGTGCTAACTATCAGTTTGCCAGTGACTTAGCTGCTTTTGCACGCTTGAGCCACGGTGGCCGCGCCAATGCCGACCGTCTGTTATTTGGTAAGGTGCGTGCCGATGGTTCAGTGGCGAAGGAAGATGCGGTTGATATCGTTGACCAGTATGAGTTAGGTGTTAAGTACCGTTACGATGATCTGTCTGTGTTCGCGACGGCGTTCTACTCTGAAACCGAAGAGCAAAACTTTGAAGCCACCAGCCAACGTTTCTTCGACCGTAAGTACAAAGCCAAAGGTATCGAAATCGAGTCGGCCTATTTTATCGGTGACTTCGACTTTAGAGGCAACCTGACCTGGACCGATGCTGAGATTGCTAAAGATGCATTAACGCCAGAAGTGGTGGGTAACACCCCAAGAAGACAGGCTGACTTCATCTACTCTTTGATGGGCCGTTACAACTTTGACCAAGGTTCAGTGGGCGTTAACTTAATCGGTACCACGGATTCTTATGCTCAAGATAATAACGACTTAAGTTTCGACGGCTACAACCAAGTAAATGCCTTTGCAACTTACAATCTGACCGAAGCCATGAGTGTGTCTTTAAACGTCAACAACTTGTTTAATGTCACGGGTATTACTGAAGCGGAAGAAGGCTCAATCCCTGATAACAATATTATCCGTGCCCGTACTATTAATGGCCGCACCACGAGTGCGACGCTTAAATACGAGTTCTAAGCGGATCTTGCTACAGAAACTGTTTTTACAGAAAAAATGTTAAGCCCAAAACAGCCCATGAAAGTGGGCTTTTTGCCTGCTACAGAATACAGAATATAGAAAACAAAGTTGGAGTGAAAATGACGGTATTACTCAGTTTCGGTGAGGTGTTAGTAGACTTACTGCCAACCGATGCCACGGGCAAGCATCATCAGCCGATTGCGGGTGGCGCGCCCGCCAATGTGGCCGTGGGTTACGCTAAACTCGGCGGTAAGAGTTACTTTGCCGGTGGCATCAGCGCCGACCATTATGGCGTTATGTTAAAGCAAGCCTTAGCGGATCAGGGTGTGGCGACCGATTATCTTGCCGAAGTGCCGGGCGCCGCTACCGCGACTGTGCTGGTGAATTTAGATGAACAGGGTGAGCGTGCCTTTGAGTTCAACCGAAATGGCACAGCCGATATGCGTTACAGCAATCAGCATTTTGACAATATCCCATGGCAGGGGATTGATATCTTTCACCTTTGCTCGAATACCTTTACTGAAACTGCCATTTTTAACACTAGCCTTTATGGCGCGCGTTGTGCCAATGCATTCGCGACTTTAGTGAGTTTCGATGTGAACCTGCGTTTATCCCTGTGGCAGGATACGTCCTTGCTGGCCGAGCGGGTTGAGCAGTGTTTTCGCTACACTCAAGTGCTGAAAATGAGCCGCGAAGAAGCGGACTATTTAGCATTAGCGCGGGAAAAGAGCTTTGAAGATTATCTGCAGTTCTGCCTCGCCCAAGGGGTTGAGGTGATTTTGGTTACCGATGGTGCCAATCCAGTGCAATGCATCACAGAGCAGCAAAGGTTTAGCATACCCGTTCCTAAAATCTCAGCCGTCGATACCACGGCCGCGGGCGACAGTTTTATCTCAGGCTTCCTGTTCGCCTTAGGCTTAGAGCTGGAATACGATTTAGGCAATTTGACCTTGAAACAAAGGCTCGAAAGCAAAGCGCACTTAGAGGCGGCGGTGGTGTTTGCAACTCGCTGCGGCGCGATTACCTGCGGACAAAAGGGCGCGTTTCCCTCCTTACCTACGTTGGCGCAGGTTAGCTAAACCTGCCTGTATTAACGATAAAATCCAAGGCGAGCCTGTTGAGTTGACCTTGGATTTTTTGCCTTTTAGATTTTCCACTCGTCATTTTTCAATAGCATAGCGCGAACCCAATCACGTTTTAGTCGCCCCCTTTTCCGAGCATTTATGCTATTTTAGCTGCGACTTAAGGTCGAAGCTGCAGCGGCTTCTTCCATGCTAGATGTCGACATTTTTTATTTCGGCAGGGTTTTATTTCAACATCATTGGGGATTTCCTATGAGCAAAGCAAAAATCGGTATTGTGACGGTAAGCGATCGCGCCAGCGCGGGGATTTATGAAGATATATCAGGCAAGGCGATTATCGACACGCTCAACGACTACCTCACCAGCGAGTGGGAGCCGATTTATCAAGTGATCCCCGATGAACAGGATGTGATTGAAGCGACGCTGATCAAAATGGCTGACGAGCAGGATTGCTGTTTAATTGTCACCACGGGTGGCACAGGACCTGCGAAACGCGATGTTACCCCAGAAGCCACTGAAGCCGTCTGTGATCGCATGATGCCAGGCTTTGGCGAGTTGATGCGCGCCGAGTCATTGAAATTTGTCCCCACTGCCATTTTATCGCGCCAAACCGCAGGTCTACGGGGGGATTCGTTGATCGTGAACTTGCCCGGTAAGCCAAAATCGATTCGCGAATGTTTAGATGCCGTGTTCCCCGCCATTCCGTACTGTATCGACTTAATGGAAGGCCCGTATTTAGAGTGCAACGAAGCCGTGATCAAGCCATTCAGGCCTAAGGCTAAGTAATATATTGAGATGTTAGGTTAAACTTGGTTGCTGCCAGTCTAGGCAGACGCTGCGGCGGAGCTGTGGATGGAAATACATAGCCCACGCAAAATCGTCTATGGGTTGTAACATCTAGCCCCATTCGCCTCGGTTGATGTGGGTATTTATTTAATTTGTATTGGTCATACTGCCATTGGATGCATCCGCGGGGATGTAGGAGAAATTAGGGATGAAGACTCTGTTAGCAAATATTTTTGGTCATTGGCAATCACCACCTTGGATGCGCTGGTGCAAAGCTCATCCAGGCAAAAGTATCGGTAGCCTATTAGCCCTATTATTCGTTGCAGCAGGCCTATGGAAGGCGTGGGATTGGTATCAGCATTTACCTAAACCACAAACAGTGCAGTCTAGAATATTTGCGCCGTCATTGACTAATTACGAGGCAGAGACGACTCAGGTTGCACCGCTTGTCGTTCGTTTTAGCGATTCAGTTGCCCCCCTAGATAACATAGGCAAACCCTTGAATAAGGGCGTTCATTTGAGCCCCGCTATTGCAGGTCAATGGCGCTGGGCGAGCGATAAACATCTACAGTTTCAACCTGATGGTGACTGGCCAGTGGATCAAGCCTACGATCTCACACTGGATAGTGACACATTATTAGCCAGTCATATTCTACTGGATAAGTATCGCCTCGAGTTTAAGACCGCTCCCTTCAGCGCCAATATTAGCGATGCCCGCCTTTACCATGATCCGAATCAGCCCAATATTCAAAAGGTTGTCGCAACCGTTCATTTTAGTCATCCCGTCGCTACACAAACCGTTAAGCCAGCTTTGTCTGTACTGTTAAGCCCAGGTTTAACCTATAGCCAAGACAGTGATTATGAGCTGACCTTCGATGATAAACACCTCAATGCCTATATTCATTCGGCGCCTTTAGCGACGCCATTGGAACCGAGCTCGGTTAAGTTAGAACTGAGTAAAGGGATTAAAGCGGCAACTGGCGGGAATGCGGCCGCAGAAGGCAGTACGCAGGTTAGTGTGCCGGGACGTTATCAGTTGAGTTTTTCCGCAGCGCAAATTGGTTTCGCCTATAACGATAAGGAAGAACCTGAGCCTGTACTGACCATGGAGAGTTCTCGTCCCGTGGGAGATGAGGCACTTAAAGGCAAGGTCGAAGCTTGGTTGTTGCCCCAGAAAGATCCCCAAGGGAATACGTACTGGAATACTCAAAATGTCACTGACTCAGTGTTGCTTGCAGCACCGAAAGTGTCATTGAGTCAAAACCCTGGAGCGGAAGGCCTTAATCAGTTACATAGCTTTAAATTTAAAGCACCTGTGGGGCGTTATCTTGCCATTAAAGTGGCTAAGCATGTGGAAGGTCAGGGTGGCTATTTGTCCCGTGATGCCGCTTTTTCCGTGGTGCGTATGCCGGAATATCCCAAGGCGCTTTCGTTCCTCGGCGAGGGCGCGCTACTAACGTTAAATGATGATCAACGTTTAGGTTATCTAGTGAGAGGTGTTGCAGATGTCAGGATTGAGGTCGCTCAACTGTTGCCCGATCAACTTCATCAGCTGGTGGACCAGAATTCGGGTATTTTCACGGCCCAGTACTTTAACAATGCCGCCTTCGATCGACTGGTGACGCGCACTGAAATAACCCAAAGCTTTGCATCGACGGATCCCGCTAAAACCTCCTATGGTCAGGTGGACCTTAAATCCTACTTCGCGGATAAGCGCGGCATTTTTGTGCTTAAGTTAACGCCAGCCGAAGAGAATAATTACGGTACCTTCGACGATTATCCACGTGAGGCCCATGATTTACGTTTTGTGGTAGTCACTGATCTGGGGATTTTGGCTAAGCGCAGTGTCGACGGCAGTTTGGATATATTTGTGCAGTCATTATCCAAGGGCTTAGCGATTACCGATGCCAAGGTGGAAGTGGTTGGACGTAACGGTCTGCCAGTGGCGCAAGGACTTACTGATCCACAAGGCCATGTGCATTTACCTCAGTTGGGTGAATTGCGTCGTGAAAAGACGCCGCTTTTCTATCGGGTAGAAAAAGCCGGAGATGTGTCTTTCTTGCCGATAGGCGATTGGCACCGTCAGCTCGATATGTCCCGTTTTGATATTGGCGGTAGCTACGAGAGTGAAGATCCTAATACGCTAAGTGCGTATCTCTTTACTGACCGCGGGTTATATCGCCCAGGTGAAACGGCCCATGTGGCGAGTTTAGTCAGGAGCCAGAGTTGGGCAGCCTCTTTTAAGGGCTTGCCGGTCAAAATGGTGGTGACAGATCCGCGTGGCATTAATGTATTAGATCGCACATTTAATTTAGACACGAGCGGTTTTAATAGTTTGGACTTTAGCAGTACCGAGGCCGCAGTGGCTGGTGAGTACACTGCCAGCTTATCTTTAATCCGCGATAAACATCGTTTGACTCGTTTGGGTGAGGTGAGCTTTAAAGTTCGCGATTTTGAACCTGATCGTATCAAGGTCAGAGTAACCCTAGGGGCGACGGATGGCGGCACTGGTTTAGGGTGGTTAAAACCTGCGGACGTGTCGGCTAAGGTTCAGGCCGAGCAGCTGTTTGGTGGACCTGCGGGTGATCGACGCGTGACGGGTGAAATTGTACTGTCGCCCACGGATATTAGTTTTAAGCAATGGCCAGGTTATTACTTTGGTGTGTTAGGTGAGTTGAAAGAATCCTTCCGTGAGACCTTAGCGGAAGTGAACACCAATGAAGAAGGCGTTGCAGGGCTGAATCTCGCCTTAGATCGTTTCGGACAGACGACGTTCAAGTTGCATCTGCTTGCAAAAGTGTATGAGGCAGGATCCGGTAGAGGTGTGAGTGCTCAAGATCAGGCACTGGTCTCGAGCGCCGATATGCTACTGGGTTATAAAGCCGATGGTGATTTGGGCTTTATTAGCAAAGGGGGAGAGCGGCATCTTAAGCTAGTGACTGTGGGTCAAGATTTACAACCTCGAGCCGTACAACTTAAGGCTGAACGCATTGCTCGACGTTGGGTCTCTGTGTTGGTGAAGCAAAATGATGGCACGTATCGTTATGAGTCACGTCGTAAAGATACGCTATTGGAAAGCACTGATTTACAGCTTGAGCAGGGTCAACTCGATTTGTCTCTCGATACGCGTGAGTCTGGTGATTACCGATTAAGGATCATCGATGCCGAAGGGCGCCAGCTTAACCAAATTGACTATAGTGTTGCGGGTCAGGGAAATGCGAGTCGTGCCTTAGAGCGTAATGCTGAACTTCAACTCAAGTTAGACAAAGATGAGTACCAACCCGGCGAGACGATCAAACTCGCGATTCAAGCGCCTTACACTGGTGCGGGTTTGATCACCATTGAGCGAGATAAAGTTTATGCATTTAAATGGTTTAAAGCAGATAGCAGTCGCTCGGTGCAATCGATCCAATTGCCAAAGGGGATAGAAGGCAATGCCTATGTGAATGTGCAGTTCTTGCGCGCGCCAGACTCAGATGAGATTTTTATGAGTCCTTTATCCTATGCGGTGAAACCCTTTAAGATAGATTTAGGCGAGCGTCGTCAGCCCTTATCGTTAAGCCTGCCAGAGCAGATGAAGCCGGGTAATGATCTAAAGATTGGCTTGAACTTGTCTACAGCCTCAAAAGTCGTGGTCTTTGGGGTGGATGAAGGCATATTACAAGTCGCCCGTTATCAAACTCCCGATCCGTTAGGACACTTCTTTGCTAAAAAGGCGTTGACGGTAAACTCGAGCCAAATCTTAGACTTGTTATTACCAGATCTTAACGTGTTAATGCGTTATGCCGCACCCGGTGGCGATGCCGAAGCTTTGCTCGCTGCAAATTTGAATCCGTTTAAGCGTAAACGTGCATCGCCAGTCGTATATTGGTCTGGACTACAGGAGCTCAGCGCCGGTGAACAGCAGTTTAATTACAGTGTTCCCGATACGTTTAATGGAAAGATTCATTTCTTTGCCGTCAGTGTAACTGACAGCAATATGGGTGTTGCCGAAGCTTCTGTTCACGTGAAGGCGCCAGTGGTGATGAGTCCAAATGTGCCCGCGTTTTTGGCTCCAGGTGATGAGGCCGAAATCACGCTTGGACTCTACAACACTGAGCCTACATCTACCCATGTCCAAGTGGCTTTATCTTTGGAGGGTGGATTGACCCAGCTAGAGGGTGCTGAGCAATCGTTTGATATTCTACCGGGACAAGAGGCGACGGCGCGTTTCAAACTCAAGGCGATTGAGCCTCTGGGAGAGGCGAAGTTGCATTGGACGCTCAAAGGTGAACAAGGAGATTTCCAGATTGGAGAGAGTATTTCAATCCGGCCTCTAACCACGAATCGCGTGCAGTTGCAGACGGCAGTGTTAGAGAGTGCAGAGAAGCAATTATCGCTGGAACGTAAGCTATTTGAGCCTTTTAGCCGCAAAGAGGCGGGACTTCAAAGTAGCCCCTTGGTCTGGGCGCAGGGATTAAGTGCTTATCTCGATAGTTATCCCCATGCCTGTACCGAACAACTGGTATCTAAATCTGTTCCGGCCCTGATATTGGTAAAACCGCAGGAGAATTTACCCGCCTTTAATCAACTGATTGCTCAGCTCCGTAGCCGCCAGAACAGTGAAGGTGCCTTCGGTCTATGGGCGGCAAATCCCGTTGTCGAACCTATGGTATCCCTGTATGTCGTGGATATGCTATTGGACGCCAAAGGTAATGGCTATGCTGTGCCGCAGGACATGCTAGAGAGAGCTAATGGCTATTTATCTGTGCTGAGCAGTGGCCCGAGTAGTGGTTTGAGCGAGTTGCGTCAGCGCGCCTACGGCACTTATCTCTTGGCTCGCCAAGGTGTGCAGGTCAGCGGTGCTCTGGCTGATATTCGCGATCGATTACAGCGTTATTATCCTAAAGGTTGGCAGTCTGATATTGCGAGTGCTTGGCTAGCGGCGAGTTTTACACTCATGCAGCAACAGTCGCTGGCGAAGCCGTTATGGGAAGCACAAACATGGGAATTAATGCAGAAAACGCCGAAGCGTTTCGATCTATATTTAGATCCTTTGGTTCATGATGCTCAATTGCTAACCCTAGTAGCCCGCCACGCACCAGAACGCCTTGAGAAGCTACCCGAGGGATTGTTAGAACGTGTGGGTAACTGGCTATCGGCACAACGTTATACTTCTCTATCTGCAGGAACCTTAGTACGAGCACTGGCGGCTTATGATCAGCAAGCAAGCAGTGGTGAGTTGACGTTAACCGCTCAAGTGGCGGACAAGTGGCTGCTGCAAACCTTGCCCAAGACTGAGTTGCCGTTTACTACTGATAAGGTCAAAGTCCAAAAGACGGGTGCTGCCGATGCTTTCTACATGTTGATGGAAGCGGGGTTTGATAAGCAGCCCGTTGCCGCTTTCAGTCACGGTTTAGAAGTGAGTCGCGATTATCTCGATCTTAAGGGCGAGCCGCTTAAGGGATTGAAAGTCGGAGAGGAGTTCTTAGTTCGATTGCGACTGCGGGCGACGTCGCTCGAGCAGCTGGAACAAGTCGTTGTTATCGATCTGCTCCCAGGTGGTGTTGAGCCAGTATATAGAGACAAAGGTGAAGAATTCAGTGGTTGGCAGCCACCAATAGGCGTTGGCGAACGGAGTGATTGGTCACCTTCTTGGCTCAATGTCCGTGAGGATAGAGTCGTATTGTATGGTACGGCTAGCCGTGATGTGGGCACCTTTACTTACAAAGCACGCGCAACCAATGTTGGCCATTTCCAAGTGCCAGCTGCCTATGCTGAAGGGCTGTATGATCCTCTGCAACAAGCACTGGGGGCGGGCAGTGAATTAGTGATCTCTGCTCCATGAGATCCGTTTATCTAGCCTTAGTCGCCCTAGCCGTTATATTGCTAGGGCTTAGACTTTGGCCTGCGCAGCCATTGAGTCAACTGATGCCTAGTTCACGTGAGGTGTTGGCTGCCGATGGCTCTTTAATGCGCCTGACCTTAGCCACTGATGGCCAATATCGACTCTGGCAAGATTTAGAGGATATCTCCCCCATCATGATTAAGGTCATGCTGTTAAAGGAAGATCGCTATTTCTATTATCACCCAGGTGTTAATCTAGTCGCATTAGTACGTGCCATATTAGCCACTTATGTTGGCGGTGATCGTCAAGGTGCCTCGACTCTGACTATGCAGTTAGTTCGTCGAGTCTATGCCATTAACAGTCGCACTGTGTCGGGCAAATTAGAGCAGATCTTGGCGGCATTCTGGTTAGAGGCTCGTTATAGCAAGCATGAGCTATTAGAGGCTTATCTTAACCTCGCTCCCATGGGGGGCAATATTGAAGGGGTTGGTGCTGCAAGTCAGATTTATTTCCATAAAATCGCGGGTGAGTTGTCTTTGAGCGAAGCCTTGAGCCTAGCGGTTATGCCTCAGAGTCCGGCGCGTCGGGCTCGATTTCAGGCAGACTTTCAAGCGGCAAGGGATAGGCTGGCGCTATTTTGGCAGCAGACCTATCCAGATGATCCTCGCAATCAAGGCTTGCTGGTGTTGACGGCTCTAGGGGCTGAACGCAACGAGCTGCCTTTTAAGGCGCCCCATTTTACGCGTCGACAACTACGCCAAGACGCGACGGTTATTCACACGACAATAGAGCCTAAGTTACAAACGCTGCTGGAACTGCGAATTCGTCAGTATGTTGCGGGTAAGCGCCATTTAGGCGTGAATAATGCCACAGCGCTATTGATCGATACCCGTGATCAGGCGATTAAGGCTTGGGTAGGGTCAGCTGATTTTTTCAATCCCATGATTTATGGTCAAGTTGATGGTGTCGTCGCCCGTAGATCTCCTGGTTCGACTCTGAAACCCTTTCTGTATGCCTTAGGGTTAGATCAAGGGATTATTCATCCCCAAAGTATCATTAAAGATGCGCCTACCGCTTTTGGGAGTTTTGAACCGGAGAATTTCGACCATCGCTTCACGGGCCCTATTAGTGCCCATGATGCTTTGATCAAGAGCCGCAATCTGCCTGCAGTGTGGCTGGCAGGGCAGTTGACTCGTCCTAATTTGTACGGCTTTTTACGACAAGCCCAGATACTTGGTCTAAGGGGAGAAAGCCATTATGGGCTAGCACTTGCCTTAGGGGGGGGCGAGCTGACTATGATGGAACTTGGCAGACTCTACCTAATGCTAGCGAGTGAGGGACGTTATTATCCCTTACGGGAGAGGACAGATCAGCCCATTAATCCGCCGAGCACTCAGTTATTGAGTCAAGCTGCGAGCTTTCTTGTGTTGGATATGCTTAAAGACAATCCGCGCGCCGATGGTTTACCTAAGCAGGGCTGGCGTGTGGCTTGGAAGACGGGCACCTCTTGGGGATTCCATGATGCTTGGAGCGCTGGCGTCGCTGGCCCCTATGTATTGGTGGTCTGGGTAGGGAATTTCGATGCAACGCCGAATGCCGCTTTTATTGGTGCTGAAATTGCTGGGCCATTATTTTTTAGCATCAGTGATGCTTTGCAGGCAAGTCTGCCGAGTACCGCCGATAAAGCCTTAGCTCAACCCAGTACAGTGAAAAAAGTGAACATTTGCGCCGAATCAGGTGAGTTGCCTAACCTGTGGTGCCCTAAAGTGGTTGAGGGTTGGTTTATTCCCGGCGTCTCTCCCGTCAAAGTGTCTACGCTACATCGTCCTGTTTGGGTTGATAATCAAACGGGTATGGCTGTGTGCCCACCCTATGATACTCAAACCCAGCACCAAGAAGTCTTCGCGTTCTGGCCTTCGGACATGGCGAGTTTATTTGAGCAGGCGGGGCTACCGCGCAAGTTGGCGCCACAGTTGCCCGAATCGTGTCGTAACACTATTCAGCTCACTAGCATAGATCCTGTTATTCGCTCCCCCCTGAGAAATGTCACTTATAGCTTGAGGCAAAGTCATTTAAATGAACATATTGCATTGAAGGCCGATGCCGCATCCGACGCGAGTATGTTGTACTGGTTTGTTGGGCGGGATCTCATCGGCCAAAGCTTACCGAAACAGACCTTAGAGTGGCGGCCCTTGACGGCGGGTGACTATAAGTTATCTGTCACTGACGACAAGGGGCGTAGTGCGAGTTTGAATCTTAATGTCAGCATCTTGCAGTAACCCTAATGGTTTTAGGCCTGACTCTTATTTTAACGCGCTAATCTGTTGCTTTAGCTCGTACTCTGGCTCTGTCACTATTTTTTCAAGCACTTGCACTCGCTCGATTAGCGCTTGGTTTTGTAGGCTGAGTTGAGTCACTTTATCCTTAAGGTGGCTATCGTCTGTGGCGCCTACTCCAAGTTGGCGCGCCTTTAGATAATGCTTAAACATTTCAGTGGCACTGATTCCTATGATGAAGGTGACCATAATCACCATTAAGACATATTCGTTTTCCATAACAAACTCCCATTACTGTTGAGGTTTTCAACTTGGGAACGACAGGATAGTCGTTCCCAAGTTTGTCGGTTAAAGTTTATTGCCCCAAGTTTATCAATCGAAGCATCCTACAAACCGAAGATCACTTTTTCACTCTTGAGCGACCTTTCCATGCCAAAGGCGAGTAGTACCGCGATGGCGAGCGTGCCTAAGGTCGAAACCAGTAACTGCAACATGGGCAAGTCTTTACCTTTGATAAAGTCCATTAATGCCTGTTGCTGACCCGAGACCGGCAGCCACTGCAGCATATCTGGCGCTATGTTGTAGCTGGCGGCCATCGACAAGGCTAAGGGCACAAACAGCACCATGGTTAGGTAGGACTGGGCTTCCTTAAAGGTTTTCGCCATGAAAGACACAAACAGTTGCAGGCAAGCGGCCATTAACGCAACCGGGATACCGACCACTAACATCAGCGCCATAAATTCTGTGGTGATGTTGACGCTAAAGCCCAGCTCTTGCCAAGGTACAAAGGTGTAGGCGACTTTAGATACCAGCAAAATCAGCACTAAGCCTAAGAGGGCAAACAGACTCACAGCGATGATTTTCGACAGCACTAACTGGCGTGTGGTCAATGGATGACTGAGTAACAGAGCTAGCGAGTTACGTTCGCGCTCACCCGCGCTGGTGTCTATGGCGAGGTTCATGCCCGAGATAAACACTGAGTAAATTATAGTGAAAATCGCGATACCTAAGATCATCCCGCCCTTAGAGTCTGTAGTCGCTTGGTCGTGGACACTGACCTTCAGTGGCTGCATCACGCGGGGATCGATACCGCGGGCAATCAACCGTAGGCTGCCCATTTCTGTGCTGTAGGACTGCAGTTGCTTCTCGAGTCTGCGAATCGAGTTTTGCAGTTTTTCATCGGAATTATCGGCAACAATCGTGATCTCGGCGCCTTTGCCTTGATTCATCTGCGCGGCATAGTCGGGGCTGATGATAAGCTCTATGGCTTTAAGCTCACTGTCCTTCACTTCACCGCTGCTGATGCCTTTATTCGATAAAAAGCGCACTAAATCCGGTGCTTTATCGGGATTGGTAATTGTGATTTTTAGATCATCTGGACTCGTCAGCTGACCAATTAACACCATAAACAGGCCGCACATGATCAGCGGCGTGCCGATCGCGTAATAAAGCCCCGCCATCACAGAGCGCTTATCGCGGGCGGCATCGATGAGTTCTTTACGAACCATAGCCATTATTTTATTCATGCTGTCATTCCTTTAACCATGTTCTTAAATGCCACGCTTTTACATATCAAGCTCTTAAAGGTTAAAACCAGCGGGCGTAATCTTTGCTGAGTCATCATGCCGCTATCCCTTCATCTGTGCCGATAAGTTGAATAAAGGCTTCTTCGAGTGTGTCTTTGCCCGTTTGGGTGCACAGTTCGGTTGGGCTGCCAATGGCGACGACTCTGCCCTGGGCCATAACGATCACTTGGTCACACAGTGCGGCGACTTCTTGCATCACATGGCTAGAGAACAACACGCAATGCCCTTGATTCTTAAGGTCGATAAGAATGTCACGCAGCAGGCGAGTGCTCATCACATCGAGCCCACGGGTTGGTTCGTCGAGGATGATATTGCTCGGGCTGTGGACTATGGCCTGTGCGAGGGCAGTTTTCATCCTTTGCCCTTGGGAGAAGCCCTTGCAGCGGCGATCGCTAATATCTTCCAAGCGCAATTTCGCAATCACTTGGCTGGTGGCTTCCTTGGCTTCCTTGGATGATAAGCCGCTTAGCTCGGCAAAATAGCGAATGTATTCCCGTGGCGTTAAACGTTCGTACAGACCAAAAGGATCGGGGAATAACCCGAGTTGCTGCTTCGCGCCGATAGGGTCGATGGCGACATCTATGCCTTCGATTTCTGCTTTGCCGTTATCGGGTTTCAACAAGCCAAAAATCGTGCGTAAACAGGTGGTTTTACCTGCGCCGTTGGGGCCGAGTAATCCTGTTATTTGGCCGTTTTGTGCGACGAAGCTTAAGTCATTGAGCGCCTGTACGTCACCGATGCGCTTGGAAAGATTGGATACTTTGATCATGGCTTACTCCTTGGCCCCAGTGCTGGCGTTATCATCTGCGGTGGTTTTTGTGCTGGTCGCATCAAGCGGTTCTACCGAGCTGGCATTTAAATAAAAGCTGCGGCGCACATCTTTCTTTAAACATTCGCCGTCGAGATCGTTCACGGAACCCGAGCGAACGAGATCGGCGATAAGGTTATTAGCGCAGGATTGATAGGCCACGCCGTGGGTCGCATAGGGGGCGACAAAGTGCTTGGCATTGGTGAGTTTTTCCATCGCTAACTCGCCCCAACTCGGTGGTGTCGCAGGGTCGATTTCGCCGGATAACAACAAGGTCGGAATATCGCTGCTGATGGGCTCGCTAAAGCTTTTATCGACCGCGGGGACTTTCCATACTTCACACGTGGCTTCTAAGCCTTCGAGCATTGTTTTGCCCATAAAGGAGTGCTGAGCCTGTTCGCGCATGGCGGGCGTAATACGGTGCATATCTTCGCCACAGACCACGGATGCGTGCATACCCATCGCCATGCCAGCATTGTCGATAGTGAGGGAATACAAACCGAGTATGGGTTGGAAGTTGTGTTTCGCGGCTTGGTGAATCGCATGGGGCACTAAGGCGCGCACATTGGCTTGATACAGCGCCATGCGGATGGAGCCGTAGAACTTACCGCGCGTCATAGTCAGCATGGTCTTTTCACCTGTGACAGGATCGTAGACGTTTTCCATCACGGGCGCTTTGGCGAGTGAGGCCGCGACTTGGTCGAATTCGGCTTTCAGCTCTGGGAACTGGGCATGACAAGCGGTGGTTTCTTGGCAATCTTTAAAGAGTAAATCAAAGCCTCGATCAATCGATGCGCCGATTTCTAATACGCTTTGTTGCATCGGCACTATGCCGTCTAAGGTCACTGTGGCTAAGTGTGCCGGGTATAAACGCATGTAAAGCTGCGCCATACGCGTGCCGTAGGAGATGCCGTAAATATGCAGTTTTTTGTAGCCTAAATGCTGGCGCACGGCTTCAAAGTCTTTAATCGCGTTGAGGCTACCGTATTGGGTGACGTCGGCATCGATTTTGGCTAAGCATTTTTGGGTTTCGGCTTTGGTGTCGGCATTGTCATCATCGAATGACAGTGGAGATTGCGCGCCTTCATCACAAGTCAGCAGATTCGAGCGGCCTGTGCCCCTTTGGTCGATCAGCAAGATATCTCGCTGTTGGCGGACTTTGCTCAGCATGGCATCGAAACCCGCCGCATTGTCTATGGCCGATTGTCCTGGGCCGCCAGCAATGGCGAGTAAGGCTTCTTCATGGTTGACGTTTTTCACCGCGGGCAAAACGACGTAATGCACTTGGATCTGTTTGCCATCGGGTTTGTTAGGATTTTCTGGCGCAGTCACAAAACCGCAGTTTAGGCGATCGGATACGCCTTCCACATAACAAGTGTCGGTGTTATTCGCCATGTTCCTCGCGATATCAGCCGTCGCTTGTGTCTGTTGGCTTTTTACATCACTCGCCCACGTCGCCGTACTTGCCATCGCCAGCATAAGTGCGCTCATGCTTAACATGCGTGTGCTTAAAATACGCGTGCGCCATGTGGCAACTGTGGCATTAGTTGCGCCATGCCGTGGCCGAGTTGGCGTAAGGCGTTGAGCGGTTTTGCTTAACTTCCTGTGTGTCATGCTATCTATCATGCGCGCTTTCCTTTTTGCATTTCAGGACGAGTGTGTTAATTTAACTACCAGTGTATCGGTGTATCAATGTATTAATACAGTGTGTAGAGGCTAATGTTAGAACTTTTAAATGTCAACCCCAGCAGTGGTGAACCAATTTACAAGCAATTACACGAACAAGTCGTGCGTTTAATTGTGGGCGGTCAGCTGCAAGTGGATGATGTCTTGCCCTCTGTGCGCCAGATTGCCGAGTATCTTGCGGTGAATCCTATGACTGTCTCCCGCGCGATTCAGCAGCTTGTCGATCAGGGGTGGCTTGAACGCCGCCGTGGCCAAGCGACAAAAGTCGCGTTGCGCACTGAGACTATGGCATCGGGGGTGAGCATGCTCGAACCCCAACTCGATGCTTTGTTGTCGCAGGCTAAACAGCTAGGCGTCAGCCTGCCCGAGTTAATGCAATTGATAAATGAACGCTGGCAAGACTAGCGTTAACCTACTGTCACTTATCGATAAAATAGAATAAAAAAGGATGATATTCGATGGACCAAGCGTGCACACCAATACTTGAATTTAGCCAAGTGAATAAAGTCTTTCGCGGTAAAGGCGCAGGTGAAAAGTGGGCGCTTAAGAATTTATCGTTAACCTTGTCGGCGGGCATGGTGGTCGGGTTATTAGGGCAAAATGGGGCTGGTAAATCGACTCTAATGCGCTGCGCTTTGGGTGTGCTCACGCCGGATTCTGGCAGTATTGTTACCTTAGGCGAAACGCCTGAGAATTTAACCTCCAGGGCAAAGGAGCTTTTAGGCTATGTGCCGCAGCAACCTTTTGGTTATGAAGGTTTTACCATTGAACGCGCCCTCGATTTACACCGCAGTTTTTATCCCAATTGGGACATGCAATTAGAGCAAGATTGGCTAGTACGGTTCGAGTTAGATGTAACCCAACAGGTGCAACGTTTATCTGTGGGGCAAAGGCAATCATTGGCCTTGATTATGGCGATGGCCTATCGCCCTGAGCTATTGATCCTCGATGAACCGGTCGCCAGTCTCGATCCGATTGTGCGGCGCAAATTTATGGTCGATTTGTTCGATCTCGCCCTCGAATCGGGTTCCGCTGTACTGTTTTCATCCCATATCACCTCAGATATCGAGCGGGTTGCCAGTCATGTGGCGCTGATTAAACACGGCGAATTAGTGCTATTTAAAGAAATCGATGCCCTACGGGAACAGGTGCGTCTACTCACACTTGCACCCGAAACGGTTTTGCCTGAGTCGGTCACTGTGTTGAGTCGTGTCGGTGATTCAGTGCTGGTGGATTTGGGCGAACACAGCGCGCTAATCTCGGGCGTGTTAAAGAACGAAGCCCTTAATCTGGAACAGCTTTTTATGGAGCTACACAGATGAGTGCGCCAGAACTAAACATCACGCCGACGGCTAAGATGAAAGGCGCGCGGTTGATGAATCCATTTAATGGCATGCTGCGTCTTTGGTGTTTTGACGTCGGCAGTGTGAGCTTTTTAGGTACCGGCTTACTGGGAATGATCTTAGGTTGCATTACAGCGTTGCAGGGCAAAAGTGACAGTGCTGAACTGTTGTTTTCTATGGGAATCGTTTCAAGCTCGGCGGCGGTGGCATGGCAACTCATACGTTTGATGGCGAGCGAGTGCGCCCAGTTAATTCCCCATTATCGCCGCCATATTTATATCCAAAGCGCAGTGGTGTTAACCAGCGTATTGGGCATAAGCGTATTGTTTTGTTTAGCTTTGGGTTCAACGTCTAGTCTACCCACCTTAGTGTTGGCCTTGGTGATGAGTTTTGCCTTTATTTGCCTGTGTTTACTCAGCACTCAGTGGTTTTACGCCTCCTTTTTATTGTTTGTTTTAGTGCCGTTTATCTCCTTGATTACAGGTTATATCCCCCTATGGTTAAGCGCGATTGCACTGGTGGCGTTAGGTGCTTTCATTATCCGTATCTGCCGGGCTTTACCTTGGCGTGCTGAGGCGAGAACTGTGTACCTCAATGGCCTCGAAATGGGCTGGTTCTGGCTGCCCAATTTGCAATCGATGCGTATCTTGAGCCGCTTTGAGCGTTATCTGCATCCCACCAATTTTTTTATCGGCCCTATGCTGACGATTTTACTGCTGCTTATACCGGCAGTCTGCTTAGTGCTTGGGGTGTTATCGCACCAATTCCATCAGAATTTCCCCGTGTTACTGCTGTTGGCACAGTTCAGCGTGATTATGTGTTCGCTGGTGCATTGGAGCCGAGTGCAGCGTTCGCGCTCGACAGAAACCTTATTGCTGATGCCAGGATTTGATGGTCGAAAAGGACTCATAGCGGCTTTTTGCCGTGGCCAGCAACGACTGCTGAATGTGGTCGTCGGCATTATGCTGGCGTGTAGTCTGCTGCTGGGTTGGCTCAGTGGTGATCTGAATATGCAGTTAGTAGGTCATCTGGTGCTCAGCACTTACTGGGCCTGCGCTTTGACCTTAGGTTTTGGCTGCATGTGTCGCCGAGTGTTGCATGTCACGCTCACTATGATGGTTGTTGCGGGGCATTCCCTGTGGGTGTCCATCAGCCTCGCATTGTTACGCGATGGCGGCAATCTAGGCGATTGGTTTATCTGGGATATGCTCTTAATGATACTTGGGAGCATAGTACTGATTTGGGGCAAGAAAACCCTCTGGAAGGGAGATGTCATTAGCGGCTAAACGGATATAGATTGCGATATTGGGACTCAGCTTGCACAAGATTAGAGCAAAAACTCTTAGTTTTTGACTGGCCTTCAGGTAGAATGGCGCAAAAGCGGTACACTTGTAAGCTAAAAGGTGAGTCTCTTATGTCTCTCGATCAATATCATGTTATTCGACTATTACAGCAGCAGAGCGAGTCTTTAAAAGACGCGATAGCGCTGGAAGGTTTTGAAATGGCCGCTCCTTGGTATCAGGTGAGCTGGCAAGCCTTTGACCAAATTAGCAGTAAAATTGCACAAGTGTTGATCGAACTTGGCGTACAAGTGCAAGACCGTTGCGTTATTTTGGCGCAAAACTGCCCACAGTGGACCTGTGCCGATGTCGGTACACTTAAAAGTCGCGCCGTTGTGGTGCCGATTTACCCCACCAGTACCGTCGAGCAGGCGAGCTTTATCGTTAACGATGCGGCAGCGAAAGTCATTTTTGTCGACGATGCTAAACAATACGCTATGGCCTGCGAGCTTCAAAGCTTATGCCCAAGCCTAGAGCATGTGATTGTTTTTGATGCCAGCGTGGCACTTGCCGCTGACAAAGCTGAGCAACATTGGCATTTAGATGCGCTGCTAGCGGGCGATGCGAAAGCGATTAAGCAAGAAGTTGAGCTTAACCAGCGTTTACAAGCGGCCAATCTAGATGATTTACTGACCTTAATTTATACCTCTGGCACGACTGGCGATCCTAAAGGCGTGATGCTGGATTACCGCAATATGGCCTCGACCATACGTCAACACGATCAAAAACTGGCTTTCCATTCTGGCGATGTGTCTTTGGCATTCTTGCCCTTGAGTCATGTATTTGAGCGCAGTTGGAGTTTTTACGTCTTGTGCCGTGGCGGTCATAACGTCTATTTGCAAAATACCCAAAGAGTGAAAGAGGCGATTAGCGCCGTGCGTCCGCATACCTTGTGTGTGGTGCCGCGTTTCCTCGAAAAAGTGTACAGCGCTGTACAAGATAAAGTCGCCAAGTCAGCCGATGGTCGTAAGAAGTTGTTTGCTTGGGCTATGCGCGTTGGTCAACGTCAGTTCGAAGTCGGCCAAGGTCGTGCTAAGGGCGGATTATGGTTGTCACTGCAATGGCGTTTGGCCCACAAACTTGTGTATAGCAAGCTGCAAGCCGTGCTTGGCGGGCGTTTGAAGTTTATGCCCTGCGGTGGCGCGGCATTAGATGTGAATGTCGGCAGCTTCTTCCATGCGATTAATATTCCTGTGCTGTGTGGTTACGGCATGACGGAAACCAACGCAACCGTGACCTGCAATACCTTAGGTAATCGAGTGCCAGGTTCTAATGGTCAACCTCTGTTGGAAACCGAAATCAAGCTAGGCAAGGACGATGAGATTTTAGTCCGCGGTGCGACTGTGATGCGTGGCTATTACAATCGACCAGAAGATACCGCCGCCGCCTTCGAAGACGGTTGGTTAAAAACCGGTGATGCGGGACGTTTCGATGCGAACGGTAACTTATTTATTACCGACCGTATCAAAGAGTTAATGAAAACCTCTAACGGCAAATATATCGCGCCGCAACGGGTTGAGGGTGCTGTGGGCTGTTGTCCTTTTATCGAACAAGTGGCGATTATTGCCGATGCGCGTAACTATGTGACCGCCTTGATTGTGCCAGCGTTTGAATCACTGGAAGTGTGGGCGAAGGACAAAGGGCTGAAGTATGAGTCGCCTTTAGAATTGCTACGCCATAGTCATGTGGTTGAGCATTTTGAACAACGTCTCAAGCAGTTGCAGCATGAGCTGGCGGGCTTTGAACAGATTAAAAAGTTCACACTGTTGCCAGAAGCCTTCTCGATGGAAGCGGGTTTAATCACCCCAACGCTCAAGTTGCGCCGTAAGATGATTTATCATAAATACGCCCACGAAATTAATGCTATGTACAACAGCTGATTGTTAAGTCGTTGTTACTAAAGGCCGCTGTTGCGGCCTTTTTTGTTTCTGCTACTTCCTGCAGCGCTTAACTTAGCTTAAAATTCGCTCCGTTTACTGGTGCGCATGAGGCGCAAGTTATCGGTATAAAGGGCGTAGTTTAAATGGAACTTTCGATTCGTAGTCTTTTCGCAGCCACTGCGGTGTTGTTGTCTGCTTTTTCTGTCACTCCTGCTGCTGTCGCTGCGGATTACGACAAAATCGTCCACGGACCTGTGGATTTACCCCATGGCCAATGGCTTAATTTCTATCAAAAAGATCAGCAAGTGTGGGGCGAAATGCTCTACGGCGATGCGCCCGGCGTGCGTATTGACGATTATGGCCGAGCCGAAATAGTGGCGGTTTTTTACTATGACTTTGATAAAGGCGGCACTAAAGAAGTGATCGTCATGCTCAAGGATACCGATGGTCAGCACCTGCGCGGCTATGGTTTTGATGGGGAAGAGCTGACTAAACTACCGCGCCTACAAGTTGTGCTCGATGAAGTGGCCCCAACCTTAACCACGTTTACCGTGGGCGGCGTCCGTAAAGTACTAAGCCAAATTCCGCCACAGCAATACCGTATGACCTATGATGTTGAAGCAATTGAAGATCCTGCCATTAAAGCGATTGTCGATGGCTCAACTAAGCTCAGGCCAACCTTAGTGGGTTATCGAAATTCCGAAGGTTCACCCGTCGATGTAAAAACCGCCGTCGAGTATAAATTACGTTATCCACTGACTCGCAAAGATAAAGATGCTCAAGGCATTGAGCGCCAATACAGCTTAGTGACCACCTTTGATCGCAGTGGTTATAGCGAAGAAGACGGTAGTTTTGTATTGGTGAGTGTGGCCTTTGAGGCCGATCACTTCGACTGGCTTAAAAGCGGCGGCGCTGAAATCCCCCGCACAGGCCCATTCTACAATTTTATGAGCATGGGCATGGGGAGCACTTGGGCAGGGCTTGCGAGTGAAAGTCATTATGCCCAAGGTCTGCTCGATGGTGCCTATGTTGCTTACGATGGCCGCAATGGCAATGTGATGTATTCGGGCGATTACAAGCAGGGTAAAAAAGTCGGTAAGTGGATGGAAGCCGATAGCCGAGAAACCTATTGGGAAGGCGAATACCTTGACGGTAAAAAACAAGGTAAATGGATTGCACAGTCGATATTCGATGAGGCCGATAACTTCGGTTTTGCCCACTACAATCAGGATGTGCTCGACGGCCCCTACGAAATTTATGCACTAGATTATGGCTCCAGCACCGAAGGCGCTAAGCAATTAATGGAAAAAGGCATTTATCGCAACGGAGTCAAAGACGGTGAATGGTTAGAGCAAGATGGGACGAAAGGCCGCTATGAACAAGGTGTAAAACAAGGGCCTTGGACTGAAAAGATATCGGTTGGCCATTACCGCGATAGTCTAGGTCAAGGGAGTTACCTTGGGGGGAAACGCACTGGCCCTTGGCTGTTTACTTTTGCTGGGGGTAGTAAAGCCGAGGTGAGTTATCTTAATGGCTTGCGCCAAGGCGAGGCTAAGTCATTCAATAAAGATAATGTGCTGCTTGTTACCAGCCATTATGAACAGGGTAGGCTCGATGGTCAGAGTATTTGGTACTCAAGCCCTAATGTAGTGAGTAGTATCTCAAACTATCGCCAAGGTGAGCTAGATGGCCCGCAAATGCATTTTGATACTAAGGGTGAACTGACAGGGTTAATGAGTTTTAAATTAAATGAAACAGTGACACTTAAGCCCTCGCAAGACGAATGCATTATGCGTAAAAATCCCTACGCAGCGGATTGTGCAGGGATAATCAATCAAAAAAATACCGAGACCTCATCGATAAAGCACGGTGAACAGCGTGAGTATCATAGCAACGGCAGCTTGTACAAATTAGCTTACTACAGCAATGGCCTGTTAGATAAAACATACCAGTTTGATGCCAATGGCCGTTTGTTAGAGATGACAAGTTACCAAGCGGGTAAGGAATACGGTCCAAGTCTGCGTTATTCGACCACGGGCGGTTATGCTCTTCGTATTTATGCTCACAATGTCAATAATCGCCTCTCAGGCCCACGTTACAGTTTCTATGCTAACGGCCAATTAGATAAGCTGTGGAACTATTGCCAGCAAGAAGGGGAAACCTGGAATGGTGCGCCATACTACTGGGATAACGCTATTGCGCGCTGTGGTATACAGCGGGAGTACTTTGATAATGGTGCTGTGAATTGCATCGAAGAGTTAGATAGCAATTATGCCGTAGATAAAGTGTGTTACGACATCAATGGTAAGTTATCGAGTGAAATGCTGCGCATCGATGAACAACATGTGGTCCATAAGCGCTATATCAATGGGGTGATTTATCAGGAAGAGCCGGGTTTTTCCGATTATTCGCATGTGACCAAAGGGCGCAAAATTTATCACTTAGAAAACCCTAAAAGCCATGGTGTGTTTAAGTCCTACCGTAGTGGTAAGTTAGAATATGAAAAAATTTATGATATGGGTAAGGCAGGATGCTTTAAAAAGTATGATGCCAATGGCAAGCAAGCGGCAGAAACCGCCAGTTGCCAATTCTAAGATCTAGGTTTGTTTAGCCTTTAGGGTCTGGTAGGCTTGGGATAAAGGATGAATTTGGTGCGGGTAGCTCAATCGCGATAATCATTAAATTCATCAGCTTATAGAATAACAATAAAAGGGAAGTCCGAATGTCAGTTACCGAATACAGCCTCGAAATACACCCAAGATTCACAGAAACCGATGGTCTAGGCCATATCAACAACACAGTGATCCCCGTATGGTGCGAAGCAGCGCGCACGCCAATTTTCGAGATTTTTAATCCAGAGTTGGATTTGCAGCAATGGAACTTAATTGTCGCGGGCTTTACCGTGGCGTTTATCGCGCCAACCTATTACGGCAAAAGCGTGACAGTGAAAACCTTTGTGAGTCGCATCGGTAATAGCAGCTTCGAACTGACTCAAACCTGTTGGCAAGCGGGCAATAAAACCGCCGAAGTGAAAACTACACTGGTGCATTACGACTACAGCTGCGAAAAAAGCCGCCCTATTCCTGAAGATATCCGCGAAATGCTCGCCAAGCTGAATGGTGAAAGCGCTTAATCTGCCCTGTCTCTCGGTCAGCGCAATTGCAATTGCGCTGCTGAAGCGTTAATTTGTCGGCCCGCTAACTGTGATGCAGATCACTTCTCTGTATCGCCTAATTTTTATCGGTTCGGATTAATCATGAGATTCTATTTTACCCGCATGCGCTCGAAGGACATTTGTCCACCAAGACAGCCACTTAAAAAGATTGTGTGGTCATGGATTGGGGCTTTCTGTGGCATTTACTTGGTCGCGAGTCTCGCAAATTATATGAGCGAAAACCTCGTCGGTACTATGTTTGTGATTGGCTCATTCGGCGCTTCGGCTGTACTGGTATACGGCGCACCGCTGGCGGAGTTTTCTCAACCGCGCAACTTGATTGGTGGCAGTGTGTTATCGGCCTTAATTGGGGTCGCCGTGTACCAAGTGTGTGGCGATTATGTGGTGCTGGCCAGCGCCTTAGCGGTATCCCTGTCTATCGCATTAATGTACTTGACCCGCACTCTGCATCCACCTGGCGGCGCAACGGCATTGATAGCCGTGATTGGTGGTGAAAACGTGCATCAACTCGGCTTTCTCTACGCGTTAATGCCAGTGTTCCTCGGCTCAGTATTACTCTTATTGGTCGCGCTGGTGGTCAATAACCTCTCCACCGATCCCAAGCGCCATTACCCTGTGTATTGGATTTAGCTAACTTGTTGTGAAATAGGCTATTTCAAAAACTTCTGCACATACCAGCAGCTGGCTTGGATAGCCAAATCTTGGTTTTTTGCCCATTTAAGTCCGTGGCGAACTAAGCGTTCGGCAAGTCCTTTACCGCGCAGTTCGTTGGGGACAAAGGTGCGGCTAAAATCGATATCCTTGCCTGATAATTGGTATTCCAACACGGCTTCATAGCCATCGACAGGGATAATAAAACGCTGTCTATCCTGTTGATGTTCAATGGCTATCTCAATATTTTCGTTATCTGACATACATGCTTCCCTCAAGGAGTGGCTTAAAGTGTGCTGGCAATTTAGCTATCGATTTGGTTAGCTTAGGCGACTTCGTGTTGTTTGAGAATCGCCAGCAGTTCTGCCGGTAAGTCGGCCTTTTTGCCGGTTTTAAAGTTAAACATCACGGCGACTGAAGTACCTAAGGTGGTTACTGCCTGCTGCTGTTTACTAAAAGCCTGATAATGCATGGTGAATCTATCGCTGTGAATATCGCTAATGCTGACACTCACTAATAGAGTATCGGGGAAGGTCACTGGGCGTTTATAGCGGGCCTGATTTTCGCTGATCACCGGGCCAATACCTGATTTATACAGGGTATCTAGCGGGAAGAGGCGATTGAAAAAGTCGATACGTGCTGTCTCAAAATAGCGGAAATAGACGACGTTGTTGACGTGTTGCAACGCATCCATTTCGCCCCAAGCCACAGGGATTTCGGTCACTATAGGGTGCTGTGCGAGAAACTTTTCCATTATGTTTTCCAGTGTGTTTGGCATTGAATTGCCGATCTAAAAATGCGAGTTGAAACGCTCGTTTAAGATGGTCAGACTAGCAGCATAAAGAACAAGCGACAAGCCATGGCGTTATAGGCATTTAGCGATAACATTAAGCGAAACAAGGAGCAGTGCATGATTAAACGAGTCGGAAACACCCATATTCAAGCTGAACATCAAGCGTCTTGCCACTGTGGCGCTGTGGTGTTGCAATTATCGCTGCCCAATGGCATCGAAAATCCGCGCCGCTGCGATTGTTCTATCTGCCGCCGTAAGGGCGCGATTGTCGGCTCTGTACCGCTGGCGGGGATCAAAATCCTCAAGGGTGAAGATGTACTGAAATGCTATCAATTCAATACCAAAACTGCCAAGCATTACTTTTGCGCCAACTGCGGTATTTACACTCATCACCAGCGGCGTTCCAATCCCCATGAATATGGTTACAACATTGGTTGCCTCGAAGGGGTCAATCCATTCGATTTAGACAATGTGCCCACGAATGATGGCGTTAACCATCCTGCGGATCGTTAGATTATGAACATAGGTCAGTTTGCTGCACTTACTGGATTGTCGGCGCATACGCTCAGGTATTACGAGAAAATCGGTTTGCTACGGTCTGTGGTGCGAAATGCGAGCGGGCACCGCGACTATGCCGCGAAAGAAGCAGAATGGATTGGGTTTATCAATCGCTTGAAAGAAACGGGCATGCCACTAAAGCAGATTTTGACCTATGCCGAACTGCGTGCTCAAGGCGATACAACCGCAGGTGAGCGACAGCAATTACTTGAGCAACATGCCTCACAATTGGCTGAGCGTATTCGCCAAGAGCAGGCGCACCTGATCGCCCTCGAGCAAAAAATCCGCTATTACCAAACGCATTTCAGTGATTAAGCTTAGCGATTCGGTTCAGTCGCTAAGTTCTGCATTTAAATCCTAATCGATTAATATTCTTCGCTTTTATCTTTAGCTGCTGTCTTCCTGCTTCAATCACAGGGCTACCTGCATTATTCATCAATCAGCCGTTGACTTAGAGTTAACTCTAAGGCGTAAGCTGACTTCTGTGGTCAAATCCTAAGGAGTCAAAATGAGTAATCAAAGGTATGTGCAGGGCTTAGCTAAGCTGACTGAAATCGACGGCGAGGCGGGCGAGAAAGTGATCAGTAGTCTGGCAAATATTTGCCCCGACTTGGGCAAGTACATTATCGAATATCCTTTTGGGGATATTTATCAGCGTGAAGGACTCGATCTTAAGACGCGGGAGTTAGTCACTGTCGCGGCGCTCACTGCATTAGGGCATTGTCAGCCGCAGCTTAACGTCCATATTAATGGCGCGTTGAATGTCGGTTGTGCACCGCAGGAAATCGTCGAAGTGATACTGCAAATGTCGGTTTATGCGGGCTTCCCCGCAGCACTGAATGGCATGTTCGTCGCGAAAGCTGTCTTTGCCGAGCGGGAGTTAAATGTCGTTTGAGTCTATTTTGAGTTAGGTTCATAGCACTTCAGTGAAGCGATCTTAAGGTCGCTTTGATTTTACTCATAGGTATTATTTTCAAATCCATTTAAACGGTATTTTTGTTCCGCATCATCGACATAAAATCTCGCGGGAGATTCATTTCGCCGCTAAGGGACGATTCGGCAAGTTTTGCTAGTGAATTGCCAAAGTTAGCCGCTACACTGGCATAGGTGACGCGAGTGTCGCCATAGGTTTTGCAGTTTACATTGGCAACTCATGTTCGTCTTAATCGTAAACGGAATTTAAAATAATAATGAATTTAGGTCGTTACACTGAATCTGCCCGCCAGCACTTACGGCAAGTCACTAAGCCTTTGCCTAGCAAGCTCCAACTAGGGTTGAGCAAGTTGTGGCGCTACTTAAGCCAAGGGTTTGCTAAGTTATCCTTTGCGCAAAAGCTGTATCTTATTGCCTTGATATTGGCCTTTAGTACCGACTTGATGGGTGTGGTCGCCGTGATTGCGGTTATCGCTATGGCTATCGAGTTTTGGCCCGTGTTCGAGCGGGTCTGGCACAGTTTGGCAGGCAAGGCTGTGTTGTTGCTGTTTTATGCCATTATTGCCAACTTTGCTTTAGGATGGTCTGGCGCCATAGTTAACGAAGTGGTCGGGGTGTCGGCAAGTCATCTGGATTACACCCATAACTTAGCGATTTTACTCTATATGCCCGCTTGGTTTTTAATGGTGAGCGCAATTGTGCTGCTGGCATTGCAGTTGATTATCCCCATCTATTTAGTCTTAATTTTTTTGCTTAAACCTTTGGGTGTCAAATCGTTACGGATCACCTCACATACATCATTTCGTAAAACGACCTTTACGATCCGTATCGTGTTGGCGGCTGTGGTCTTATATCACTTGAGCTTACTGATTGATTTAGAAACCCGCCTTCAAACCTCGTTCGCAGACTTTATTACAACAACTCAAGAAGCCTCTGAACATAATCCCGTCGAGCCAGCATTAGGGCTTATGCCGCATACGACCGATGTGCTGACGGCACCGATTGCTGAGTTAGCTAAGATTAAGCCCGAGCTTGAAGCCGACAAACCGGCTGATAAACAAACCGCCGATGAGCGCGAAGAAGCGGAACGCAAGCAAACCTATGCGTCGGTGCGGGCGCAATATCAGTATCTCGTGCGGCAATGGTTAGCGACGTTTGCCTTTGCGCTTGAAGCCAATAGCCGTTCGCGTTGTGAAAAGCCCGCCGAATCGAATGTGATCGAGTTAAATGACTATGAGATTTTGCAGATCACGCCGGATAAGAAAGCGGATTATGGTTATCGTTTTGAAGTGAAAAAGTGTATTTCGGCCGCGTTTCCACTGACGGAAAAGGGCAAATAGGCCGACCCATAAAAAAGCGACCATAAGGTCGCTTTCATTTTTGGCTAAATCAGCTTGGCTGAGTTAGTCGACTATTGCGTTCTTCAACAATCACGTTATTCGATCAGCAACTCATCAAAGCTGCTGATTATACGGAACTCACCAGTGCGCTGTGTGCTATCGCGTACCATTTGGCAGGTCATCATGCCTGCAGCTTCGGCAGCCTTTAATTCTTCAATCACATCAGACACAAACAGCACTTGCTTAGGGCTTAAGCTGATAGTGTTGAGGATATTGCAGTAAGCCTGTTTATCTAATTTGTTGCCTGTACGGGTATCAAAATGACCGTTGAACATCTCGGTTAAATCGCCGCCGTCACTGTGGCTGAATAACAGCTTTTGCGCATCAACAGAGCCCGATGAAAAACTGTAAATACGCAAATTTTGCGCGCTAAAACGTTTCACCGCTTCAATAAAGTCAGGGAAGATATGGCCCTTAAATTCGCCATGGGCGTAGCCTTGCTTCCAGATCAAGCCTTGCAGGGTTTTGAGTGGTGTCGCTTTACGATCTTCGCTGACCCACTGCTGCAAAATTTCAGTCACGCGTGCTAAGTCCGCATCTGGCTCTAGGGCGATATCTCGGGTGTCGCAAATACAGTTTTCAACCAATACATTGTGTTGGTTCTGTTCTAAAAAGTCTGGCAAGGCTTTGACAGAATAGGGGAATAGTACATCTTGGATAAAGTTTAGGTCTGTCGTGGTGCCTGCTGTGTCTACGACTATGGCTCTGATACCCATAATGTTTTGATACTCCACAATATGTTGGCTTAAAAATGCAACTCCGATCCTAAGCGTTATTGGCGAAATTGGCTAGTCTATTTCGCGAGTCTTACCACAGCTATCACAGCCTAAATGGGAATACTTAGGGTTTGCGATATGCTTGGCAGAAGGATTAGGCCGTGAGATCGGATTTACTTTCAATAATACGGGTGTTAACTTCGGCTGATACTTATATAGTTGATTTTCAAGGAATGAATTTTATGCGTACGCTATTAATTCTGCTGGTGATTTACAGCTTTGCATTCTTCAATGTGTCAGCAAATGCCGATGATACTTTTCCCGCTCAACCACTGATGTTAAAGGTCAGTTCGAGCCTGTTAACTGAGCCTGCTGACTTTAAGGTGACATTGCCGGCCAGTTACCAGTCCAATACTGATAAACGTTACGTGGTACTGGTGGATTTACATCCTCGTAGTCATGACTATCTCGCTGGAATGGAAGATTGGATGAGTCATAACGGTGGCTGGCCTTGGCTGGAAACCATTATCGTGACGGCGCCAGATGGTCATGCAGGCTTGGGTGAGTTAAAAAGCTTAGCCATTAAGCAGCAAGAAAATCAGCAATTTTTAGATTTTATGGAGCAAGATCTACTGCCCGCCATCGATAAACAATATCGCACAAATGGTTTTCGGATCCTCAATGGCTTCACTGGCAATGCCACTTTCAGCCTCTATACGCTTTTGAATCGCCCAAGCCTATTTAATGCTTACATCGCCGCAAGTCCGGTACTGGATGATAACTACGCTTTTGTAATGGCAGATGCTGCAAAGAAGCTCGCAGGGATGAAAGGGAAGCAAAGATTCCTTTTTATGAGCACTAGCGACAGTGATTTCGAACAAAATCAGTTAGCTGACTTTGCCAAGCTTGAAGCCATCATCAAAGCGAACGCTACTAATTTACTCGATTATCGCATCAAGCGCTTCGATGGCACTTACTATATGACGCAACCTATTTTGGCTACGGCATATGGTATTGAAGCGATTTTTAACGATGTACACCAAGTGCTTAAGCCTGACTCGGCAATATCACGTCAAGGCGTAGCCGCTATTTTGGCGCATTATAAAACCCTGTCGAACGACAAATATGGTTTTGACGTGCCCGCTATCGATTCGCTTATCGCGTTGGCAAGTTCTGTCGAGACGACTGATCCCACCAAAGCTATCGACATTTATCAGCAAACCTTAAAAGCGATCCCAACAGCATTCGAGGCCAGCCATGCATTGGCAAGCGTCTATGCGAGCCAGGGTCAGCTAGTTGAAGCGATTAAGTATGAAAAGCAAGCGCTTGAATTAACTGACCATCCATTCTTCCAAGACAAATACAGTAAACAGTTAGCTGAGTTTCAGGCGAAGCATTAAGTGTAAACGCTCACGTTTTTGCCTGTCGTTAACTGTACTCATATGTATAAGTTTGTGGTTACCATAAGACTATGGTCTTAATAGCTAAGGGAAATTTAGCCTGCTATTGTAGCTAAAGTCCCTTTTCTATTCTGTGGCTTGCTGCTGTGGTTTTTCGGGAAATGATACTGCCTATTTTCAGCTGCAAATAGAGAGACCTTCAATGAAATATTTACCCGCTCTTGGCTTTGGTATCTTATTAGCGTTATTGAGTTTTATCAGTTTCTCATTAGTTGCTAGCGCGGGTTATATGCTGGATATGTTAAGTGCTGTACCCAAGATTACGCCGAACAGTGTGGAGTACCTGCTGTTAGGGGCTCACGATGCGAGTTTGCTGATATTGCTAGCAGGTTTAGTGCTTTACGCTTATCACAGGATTTTTCCTAAACTCCCCTTCGATTGGTTCACCGCTGTGTTCATCCAAATGCCACTGGGTTTAGCTGTGCTGGCGTTAGATGGTTTTAGCTTAAACCTATTGTCATTCAAAGGTTTTGCGCTGACGCTGACTACCTTCGCCGCTTCCTTTGGGGTATTAGTTATCTTCTGGTTACTGCAGCGTCGAGCTAAGCGCCTTGAGGCTATGCCCAGCTAATCGTTGCGGCATTTACAGCACATAACGTAGACGCAGTGCCGTCTGCTCAACGGGTGACAGTGATAGCCATTGTTCTCGTATTTCCACCGCTTCCTGTGGATAGTCGGTGATCAGCACATCGGCTCCCAGTGCTAACATGCGTAGCATTTGTCGCGGATTATTCACTGTCCATACATGTACTTGCTTGCCGCCCTTATGTGCTCTGGCGATAAACTTCTCATTAGTAATCGACTGATTTATCGCTAAGAATTGTGCATTCGACTTAATCGGGTCGCCGATAGATTGGGTGACAATCAGCCCTGTTTGGATTGAAGGGTCTAGTCGCTGCACTTCTTCAATAGCTCTTGCTTCGAGCGAGGTAATCACCACTTGTTGTGTCATTTTTTGTTGTTGCAGCAGGGCAACAACAGCCTGTGCTAAGGTGGGATCGGCTTGATTATATTTGAGCTCAATATTCAAACCTATTTTATTGCGCGCCTCATTGAGCATTTGTAGTAGCGTCGGCACGGATTCACCTGCAAAGGCGGCACTGTGCCAGCGACCCGCATCGAGTTGTTGTATTTCACTGGCGCTGAGATTGGCTACTCGCCGTGGATCGCCCGCGATACGCATTAAATCCGCATCGTGCAGCACCATTAAGGTGCCGTCAGCGGCGGTTTGCACATCTATTTCAGCATAATCGGCCTTTTCTGCAATAGCTAAACGCAAAGCCGCAAGGGTATTTTCTGGTGCCCTAGCGGCCCCCGCTCGGTGGGCTGAAATGAGGATTTCATCCCTTTGTGGCTCACTGCTTAGGGCGTACACTCCAAATCCCAGCATGATTAAAAAAGTCGTAACCAAGACGCCACTTAGAGTGTAAATCGACAGCTCTGAAGTCTTTTTTACTGTCTCTCGTCCAAGGCGTTCTAACCCTGCAGGTTTCTCTCCCAGTTGGCGGTATAACAACAAGATGATAAAGGCTTCGCCAAACATGCCGAGTAAGGACCAAGTTGCACTCAGCATAAAAATCAGTGCAGAGACGAGGGCCAACATGGCTAATTCTGCCGAAAGTGTCAGTGAAACCCGGTCGAGTAAGCTATCGGCCCCCCATGAGATCAACAGCATTAAGGGGTACAGCAAAGCACCAATCCTTAACCACCAACCAGCAGCGTGCCACATAATCGCGCGTTCATTGCCCGCGCTTAACTGCCAACTGCGTTTGAGTGCCGTTAATGCATCGGTTGTTTCACTGACAATTATCGTCAGGGAAAAGGCCGCTTTGGCCCACAGATATAAGCTAATAAGTAAATAGAGTAATGCTAAGAAGGCCATGCTCGATAAGGCTAAATACCATTCTACTGGCTTGAAATACAGGTAGTAATTGATGTCGTGTCCCTGTAGAAACACGCTGAAAATGAGATACCCTAATCCCATGAAAGGTACGCTGAGCAGCAGTAAGCAAGCTGCATATATGCTACCAAGGCGAATGAATACGGGTAAGCGCGCCGTGGCGAAAATCAGTGCCCGCACTGGGCCAATGGGAATATCGTATAACCCTGATGCGGCGAGAATCGTGACCCCAGCGCGCTGGGTAAAAAACACGGTAAAGCTGCTGAATAGGGTAATGATCATAAATAGCAAGCCATAGGGAGACATGGCAAAAGCGATCAAGTCGTAATTGGTTATGGTGACATTGCCAGTTTTGGCAATCAGGTGACGCAGTAGCCAGCCAAAAGACGGGACGATAATACCCGCCGACACTAAGGTAAATAGCAGTTCAAATTCAATGAGTTTTCTACCGCAACGACGAATGGCTTTAAGCGTGTCATGCCAGTAACTGTGTTCAGGATTCAGCATGCAGCTTCCTTATTCGTGCGAGTTAGGACTGTAATTTAGCAGTGTTTCAGGTTGGCGGTTAGTCATTGGTGCAATGTTTTAGATATGGGCAGGCTGTTAAAGTCTTCTTCTCAATGATTTTACATAAGACCTATGGGTGCCTGATTAAATTCAACAATGATTAACAGTGCTGCGCGACTGTGAGTGGCTAATCAAAGTATTGGCTTAGCGGCATGGGCTCAGCCATTACCTTTGCCAATATCTCGTTGATTCATATAGTGGGCTAATTGCGCCGCATCGGCATTTGGGCTGACACTTAAGCCGTTGAACACACCCTGTTGATCGCTAATGGATCTATGCTGGCCGAGCTTTTCCTTTGCTTGAATCTCATCAATCACAATTTTAAAGCCGACTAAAGCTTGGCGCAGTTTCTGCTGATACTCATCTGGCATAATTTGTTTATCTTGCAATAGCTTGGGTTCGTACTTTGTGACTAGCTTGTCCAACATGTCTTGAGTTTCGGTATCACTCAGCAGGCTTGCGACGCCATAACAATGCACCGCCGCATAATTCCATGTAGGCACCGCAGGTTTAGCGTCATACCAAGTCGGTGAAATGTAAGCGTGTGCGCCGCTGAAAACCACCAATACCCGCTGGTTTTCAAGCTCTTGCCAATGTGAGTTCGCTCGCGAAACATGGCCGTACAACACGCCATTCTCTCCCGCTGTTGCATCGAGTACAAAGGGAATATGGGTTGCATTAAGTGAGCTCGAAACCAGTAAACCAAAGCTGTTTTGCGTGATAAAAGCTGTGATGGCCTGCTGATCTGTCATCGCCATATTCTTAGGGGTATACATTGTCATCCTTGGGTTTCAACATGAGTGAAAGCGTTATATTACAAGGAAAAAGTTGGGAGTCGATAGGGGATTTAGGGTGTTAATTTGTGGCCTGACAGCTGTGGATGTTTTGCGATCAAATTTAATTTGATGCTTATTAAAATATTTTATACCCAAAGATTAGGACCTAGCATCCCAGCGACTGGGTGAATTGTCATCTAGGATTTGAACGTTTATGGATGATAGCTATGGTTAGTGAGTTGTTATGATATGTGTAATCTGTTTAATCTTTACAAATTAAGTGCTTAATGTATTTTTGTCGTAAGTAATAAGCCCAACTCGTGGTCGGGCTTATACGTGAGGACGAGATCTAAAGATTAGTTACATGAGGCACTATAAATATCAGCTGCCCATTGTGGGTTATCAATAAACGGGTTGCGGTTGTGTTGTAGCTCATAAACGCGATTATTGCGGCGACGTTCCCAGTCACTCACAGGATCTTGGATATGCCAGCCTAACAAGGTACAGAGATCGCCGAGTAGCGGTTCACCTTCACCCGTCATACCTTTGGCTATGCTCAAGTCTGGAGTTCCACTGTTATCCCCACCTTGATAACGTACATCCATGTAGAAGACCATACGTGCGACATCGCCTTTGACCATGTCGGCAGGTTCAAAACTATCGCTATCAGTTTTGTTTGCCGGTGCTTCACTCAGAGGCGTTCCTCCTAAGGCGAAATCCTTGTTACCGCGTGTACTGTTGACTGTCACATCCGCAGGACGTAAATGGTTAAGGTCGGTATAAGCGTGTTGACTGCTATTGGGGAAGCCATGGCTTTTTGCCCAGACGTGTTCTCGATTCCAAGCATCGAGTGAGCTGCTCATACCTGCACGATTGGTTTTCGGCTCTGAGCGGCCGGTATAAAGTAGAATTACGTTGTTGCTGTTATTTGGATCTTCATCTGTGTAGTTCAACCCATCCCAGACTTGCGCATAGCTGAAGTGGGTTTGATCTTGAATAATCAGATTCAAACTCGTTTTCAGTGTGGTTCCGCTTTTACCTATCGCATTCGCATAATAACTATCAAAGCTATAGCCATCAGGATTAGGTGTTGTGCCGCCAGTACCGTTATCTGGAGCTGTGGGTGCTGTTGTGATTGTATAATTAGCCGTTAAGCTAGTGCCACTAAAGCTCTGATAAGCGAAGATATTAACGTAATAACGTCCTGCAGAGGCATTTGCTATAGGGCAGGATTCATTGTTTCCAGAAAGGTAAGGGGCGCAGTCGTGTTGGTTTGTCGTCGGCTCGTTACCGAAACGAACATACAAATCGGCATCCCCGCTACCACCTTTCATCGTAAAACTGAGATCCGTAGCGTTTTCAGGAATATCAGCAACAAATTTGAGTACTTGGCCTTGGGTTGCACTTAGGTTGAGCTGGCTCTCACCCTGTTCAAGCACATTGTCAGCCGTTGCTGGTGGCGTGGAACCGCTGCCATTATCACCGCCGGTATTACATTGGGACGTTAAGTTACCGCTTCCTGGCGTACCGGCATTGTTACTGGCGGCCCAATCAGCTTGTGACTTACTGTTAATGCTGGTTGTACGAACAAGGGAAATATCACGAACATTGAGACTCCAACCTGCAATTCCGCCTTCCCAAGCGACAAGATCAACTTCATCAGTACCCTTAGTGAGGCGGACATAGTCACCCGAGTTACCTAAGCTAAGTGGCATAGGGGCGATATCGGGTGTTGAGCCAAAGAGGTTGTTAAAGCCCGCTGCATTGATTGCAACAGTGAAATAGTGCCCCGCCGTTAAAGTGCCAGTGAGGTTTAAGCTGGCACCATTATCTTTTAATTGGTATTGACTTAAATCGATAGTGTCACAGCCCGGATTAAACAGTTCGATATATTCTTCGACACTGTCATTATTTGGTGTGTCGTATAGCACTTCACTAATTAATAATTCGGCATTGGCATTCAATGCCAAGCCCGCCATGATCAAAGATATCGCGATTTTGGATTTATTTATCATCAACATTACTCATCATTATTATTTTATTATCAGTTTGGCCTTATATCGGCCAATACGGGACCCCGAACAAATCCGTTTGAATCGATTAAAGAGTGATAATCGAGAAAAGCCGCAGCAGTATGCCACAACTAAGATGTCTGAAAAGTGTGTTTTGTGTTAATTTTTTGTGTTTAGATTCGTTTTTAAAACGCTATTTTAATGACTTATCCTATCCATATTTGGCGTCTTAATTCGATATAAGTCGTTTTTCACGAGTTAGAACATATTTAGTGCTTATGCAGTCATTAATCGGTTTCGCGTTCTATAACGAATATTTTTATTTTGAGTAACAACTATTAAAACAATTAATTGCATGGAGTGTTGTTTAATTATTTTGTTATGTTGACTATTTAATTGGTCCTATTTTCTAAGATATAAGCTAAATAACTCGTTCGTAGTATAAAGCGCTTTTTTAGGGGTAAATATGCATTTTCTATGTCTTGTTTGATTAGTGGAATAAGCGAGAAACACAAAGCCGCTGTTTATTTAAAATGAGTTTTTAGAGTAAAAAACCAAGCGAGAGCATCACTATGCTTGGTATTCAGTGTCGTGATAATAGTCGATAACCTGAATGGTTGACACAGTCAACTAATCTCGATATTGTTGATACAGTCAACTATATCGAGAGCCCTCTATGCCTTCATTGTCACTCAGTGAAACTTTGCACAGATTAGTGCATGCCTACAAAAAGCAATTGCGTAGCGATATTGCTGCACAAGAGATTGATTTACCTGTCACTCATATCCGTGCCTTGAAGGGCGTGTGTCGCAATCCTGAATCGACAGCCCAGTCTATCGCCCTGCGAATGCAGCGGGATAAAGCGCAAATTACCCGTGTTCTTAATGAGTTACTGCAGGGTGGGTTGATCACTAAAATCGATAACCCTAAGGATGGCCGCAGCCAGTTACTGCGACCCACGGCAGAGGGGGAAAAGATCATGACCCAGATCAGTGCCTCAGAACGTAAAACAGTGGCGCGCATGACGCAGGCGCTGAGTTCAGCCGAAGTCGACACCTTTATTAAACTTGCCAATCGGATCAGCAAAAGTGTGGATGAGGCGGCTGCCGCTAAAAGTGGTGCGGATTGCCATGCTCAAAAAAGACCATCTAGTAAGCCAAAAGACCCGATTGGCAAAGGAGCCGTTGAGGCGCGCTTAATGGAAGAACACGCCATAGGAGAAAATCATAATGAATAAACCTGCACCACGTGAGTTGGAAGTGATCCGCTCCACTTATATCACCCCGCATATGTTACGCATGACCTTAGGCGGTGCGGGATTCGCTGGTTTTCCTATCGATCAAGAGAGTGCCTATATTAAGTTGTTATTTCCACAAACGGGTGAACGTCCATTGATGCGAACCTACACGATTCGCCAGCAACGTGCTGATGAAATTGATGTGGATTTTGTACTGCACGATACCGACGGCCCCGCATCGAGCTGGGCGAAAACGGCGCAGGTAGGCGATATCATTCAAATTGGCGGACCCGGGCTTAAAAAACTAATCAACTTTGAGGTGGATTGGTTTTTACTCGCAGGTGATATGACCGCCTTGCCCGCTATCAGCGTGAATCTGGCACAATTACCAAACAATGCCGTGGGTTACGCTGTGATTGAAGTATTGAGCGAAGCCGACATTCAGTCTCTGGTGCATCCCGAAAATGTTGAGCTGCATTGGGTGATTAATCCTGAGGCCGATCCCGAAGGTCGCCCTTTGGTTGAGCGGATTGCCCAATTACCTTGGCTTGCTGGCGAACCCGCCGTGTGGATTGCCTGTGAATTTAACAGCATGCGCGCGCTAAGAAGACACTTTAAGCAAGTGCATTCATTGCCTAAGAGCCATTTTTACACGTCGAGCTATTGGAAAATAGGCTGTAACGAGGGTGAACATAAGCTGGTAAAACAAGAAGATGAACAGTTAGAAAATGGGGCCAGTGTTTAAATCCAGATAAGGCCGCATCTTTGATTTAGCGACCTTATCTAGCTAGCCTAGCGTGCTGCTTATCCTGCATTTGCGGCGAGTACGCGCATTCTATTGGTGTACTAACTTGCCATTCTTCACCACATCTTTGCAGGGATTGACGCCGTAGGAATAGGCTAATTGCGCAGGTGTGGCTATATCCCACAGACAAAAATCGGCTTGTTTGCCAACGACTAAACTGCCGACGTTATCTTCAATCCCGAGTGCTTTGGCGGCATTTAAGGTGAGGCCTTTTAAGGCTTCCTCTGGTGTTAAGCGGAACAAGGTACAGCCCATATTCAGCATCAACAGGGTCGAGCAAATCGGCGATGAACCTGGATTAAAATCGCTGGCGAGCACCATAGGTACGCCGTATTGACGCAGTAAATCGATAGGTGGTTTTTGGGTTTCCCGCAAAAAGTAAAACGCGCCCGGCAGCAGTACGGCGCAGGTGCCACTTTCACTCAAGGCTTTAACGCCTGCTTCATCTAAGTATTCAATATGATCCACAGACTTAGCGCCAAGACGTGCGGCCAGTGCGCTGCCGCCCATATTGGTTAGCTGCTCGGCGTGGAGTTTAATCTCTAAGCCCGCGGCTTTGGCTGCGCTGAGTACCCGTTCGGTTTGCTCAAGGTTAAAGGCAATATTCTCGCAGAACACATCCACTGCATCGGCAAGGTTTTCGGCGATCACGGCGGGCAGCATCTTATTGATAATTAAGTCGACATAGCCGTCGCTGTTGTCTTTATATTCTGGCGGAATCGCATGGGCGCCAAGGAATGTGGTCTTCACATCTACGTGGTGATGTTTGCCGAGCTCGCGGGCGACACGCAGGATTTTCAATTCAGTTTCAGTATCTAAGCCGTACCCTGATTTGATCTCAACCGTAGTCACCCCTTCCTTGGCCAGCGCGTTTAAGCGTTGACGGCCGAGTTCAAATAACTCTGCTTCATCCGCTTCGCGGCAGGCCTTAACGGTCGAAATAATGCCGCCACCTGAGCGGGCAATTTCTTCGTAACTCGCGCCTTGTAGGCGTAACTCAAATTCATTGGCGCGATTACCGGCAAAGATTAAGTGAGTGTGGGCATCAATCAATCCTGGAGTGATCCAGCCGCCTTTGCCTCTGTAAACAGGAATGGACAAAACATCGAAGGCAGGTAGTTCACTGCGGGGGCCAAGCCAAGCAATTTTGCCATCTTTAACTGCGATGGCCGCATTGGTGATCGCGCCATAAGGTGCTGATATGGAAGGGTCCATTGTGGCTAAGTTAACGTCAATCCAAACCTGATCCCAAGACATGTATTCCCCTCGCTGTGCTGGCAGATGTTAACCAAGTGATTAACGGTTTATTAAATTTATGTGAGCTAGCTTGTATTTACTTGTATATACAAGCTAGGATTGTAGCCGCTATTTTCACCGTTTGAAAGTGGCATTACAGACCCGTGTCTTTGTCGCCTGCGTCAGTGCCACTTTAGCAATCATGACTTTCGCAAGGGCACAGGAACAAGAAGCTGAATTTAAGAGGAAGTGTTTTGGCTATTCCTAAGTTTGCAGAAATTAAGCAATACATTATTTCCTCTATCGAATCTGGCGAGTGGGAAGGAAGCGCCCGCGTGCCTTCCGAGAATCAACTTGCTGACTTGTTTACCTGCAGCCGAATGACGGCGCGACGTGCGTTAACCGAGCTGACGGATAACGGCGTCCTCGAACGCTCCCAAGGGCTTGGCACCTTTGTGGCTGGGCGTAAATCCCAGTCATCTATGTTGGCGATTCGCAATATTGCCGATGAGATTAAAGACCGCGGCCACGGCTATAGCGTACAGCAATGGGTGCTAGAACAAACCGTTGCCAGTACAACTATTGCAATTTCCCTTGGGCTTGAGCGCGGTGCAAAGGTATTTCATTCGATCTTAGTGCATTGCGAGCAAGGTTTACCGCTGCAAGTCGAAGAGCGTTTCGTGAACCCCGAGTTGGTGCCTGACTATTTATTGCAGGATTTTACCTTGCAGACGCCCCACGAATATTTGTCCCAAGTGGCACCGTTGACCGAGGCGCATCACACGATTGAGGCGATTATCGCCAGCGCCGAATTACAGCAAAGGCTTGAAATCCCCGCCACTGAGCCCTGTTTACAGATTTTACGCCGCACTTGGTCGCGCCAAGGCGTCGTGAGTTTTGCAAGGTTAGTTCATCCCGGTAGCCGCTTTAAACTCGGCGGCCACTTAACTTTTAGCAAGTAGCGCCGTGGCGTTATTTACCTATGTAAATCAGTCACTCCAATAGCTGTACTTTTATAAGTTAAAAGATAAAAACACAATAAAAACAATAGTGCTAACCCGTATTAGCTACTCAGCGAATACGAGTTAGCACCACAGGTTGAAAGAGGAAAATTCAATGGACAAGCGACACGACCCAAGCCGCCGCATTATTGCACCGCATGGCACACAATTAAGCTGCAAAAGCTGGTTGACCGAAGCGCCAATGCGCATGTTAATGAACAACTTGCACCCAGATGTGGCCGAGCGCCCAGAAGACTTAGTCGTTTATGGCGGTATCGGCCGCGCCGCCCGCGACTGGGATTGCTACGACAAAATCATCGAAGTCTTACAACGCCTCGAAGATGACGAAACCTTATTAGTGCAATCGGGCAAACCTGTGGGCGTATTTCGCACCCACGCCGATGCACCTCGCGTGTTAATCGCTAACTCAAACCTAGTGCCACATTGGGCGAACTGGGAGCATTTCAACGAGTTAGATAAGCTAGGTTTGGCCATGTACGGCCAGATGACCGCAGGTTCTTGGATCTACATTGGTACACAAGGCATAGTTCAAGGTACCTACGAGACCTTTGTGTCTGTAGCGAAACAGCACTTTGAGGGTATCTCCAAAGGTAAATGGATCCTCACCGGCGGGTTAGGCGGCATGGGTGGCGCGCAAACGCTGGCGGGCACTATGGCGGGCTTCTCGGTGTTAGCCTGTGAAGTCGACGAGACTCGCATCGATTTCCGTTTGCGCACCCGCTATGTTGACAAAAAAGCCACTTCGCTCGATGAAGCATTGGCGATGATTGAAGCGGCAAACCAAGCTGGCAAGCCTGTATCTGTGGGCTTACTGGCAAATGCCGCCGATGTGTTTGCCGAACTGGTTAAGCGCGGCGTTACACCTGATGTTGTAACCGACCAAACCTCGGCCCACGATCCATTAAACGGTTATCTGCCGCAGGGTTGGACTATGGCAGAGGCCGCAGCTATGCGTAAAACCGACGAAGCGGGCGTAGTGAAAGCGGCAAAAGCCTCGATGGCGGTGCAAGTACAAGCCATGCTCGATTTGCAAACTGCCGGCGCAGCTACCTTAGATTACGGTAACAACATTCGCCAAATGGCGTTTGAGATGGGCGTTGAAAACGCTTTTGATTTCCCAGGTTTTGTACCTGCTTATATTCGCCCGTTGTTCTGCGAAGGTATTGGCCCGTTTCGCTGGGTGGCGCTTTCTGGCGATCCAGAAGATATCTATAAAACCGACGCCAAAGTGAAAGAGCTTATTCCGGATAATCCACATCTGCACAATTGGTTAGACATGGCACGCGAGCGCATCGCCTTCCAAGGTTTGCCCGCGCGTATCTGCTGGGTCGGTTTGAAAGATCGCGCCCGTTTAGCGTTAGCCTTTAATGAAATGGTCAAAAATGGTGAGTTGTCGGCGCCCGTGGTAATTGGTCGTGACCACTTAGATTCTGGCTCTGTTGCCAGCCCGAACCGCGAAACCGAATCTATGCTGGACGGCTCAGATGCGGTATCCGATTGGCCATTATTGAACGCATTACTCAACACCGCCAGCGGTGCAACTTGGGTGTCTTTGCACCACGGCGGCGGCGTCGGTATGGGCTTTAGCCAACATTCGGGTGTGGTGATTGTGTGCGACGGTACCGATGCGGCGGCAAAGCGTGTTGGCCGCGTGCTGTGGAACGACCCAGCGACAGGCGTGATGCGCCATGCCGATGCGGGCTACGAGATTGCGAAAAACTGCGCCAAAGAGCAGGGGCTCGACTTACCTATGCAAGACTAGCCGATGCTAACGACTCAATAACAATAATAACTAAAAGCTTGGAGCTAAAAATATGAAATCTGTGAATCACTTAGTATTAACGCCGGGCAGCTTGAGCCTAGCGCAATTACGCGAAATCAGTCGTCATAAGCTAACACTCGAACTCGCGCCAGAGGCCATTACCGACATCAACACCAGCGCGCAAATCGTGCAAAAAGTGTTAGATGAAGGCCGCACCGTTTACGGCATCAACACGGGTTTTGGCTTGTTGGCCAATACCAAGATAGCGCCCGAAGATCTGCAATTGCTGCAACGCTCAATCGTGTTGTCACACGCCGCTGGTACGGGCCAATACATGCAAGACGCCACAGTGCGCTTGATGATGGTGTTAAAAATCAATTCATTAAGCCGTGGCTTCTCGGGCATTCGTTTAGAAGTGATTAACTTCTTAATCAGTTTAGTGAACGCCGAAGTGTATCCCTGTGTGCCAGAAAAAGGCTCAGTGGGCGCATCGGGCGATTTAGCGCCACTGGCGCACATGTGTTTGCCTATGCTGGGCGAAGGCGAGATGAGCTATCGAGGTGAGTTAATTTCTGCCGCCGAAGGTTTAGAAATCGCCGGCCTTAAGCCAATCGATTTAGCGGCCAAAGAAGGGCTCGCTTTGCTTAACGGCACACAAGCCTCGACTGCGCTAGCGCTGGAAGGGTTATTCCACGCCGAAGACTTGTTTGCGGCAAGTTCAGTGATCGGCGCCATGAGTGTTGAAGCGGCGATGGGCAGCCGTAGCCCGTTCGATTCACGCATCCATGCGGCCCGTGGTCAGAAAGGTCAAATCGATTCGGCCATGATTTTCCGTCATCTATTGGGCGAAGAGTCTGAGATCAGCGTGAGCCATGCAAACTGTGAAAAGGTGCAAGATCCTTACTCACTGCGCTGTCAGCCACAGGTACTCGGTGCTTGCTTGACCCAAATTCGCCATGCGGCCGATGTGTTAGGCACTGAAGCCAACGGCGTAACCGATAACCCACTGGTGTTCCAAGACACTGGCGATATCATTTCGGGCGGTAACTTCCACGCTGAACCTGTGGCGATGGCGGCGGATAATCTGGCGATTGCGATTGCCGAATTGGGCTCTATTGCTGAGCGTCGTATCGCACTGTTAATCGATTCTAGCCTGTCGAAACTGCCGCCTTTCCTGGTGAAAAACGGCGGCGTGAACTCAGGCTTTATGATCGCTCAAGTAACAGCGGCAGCTTTGGCGTCTGAGAATAAAACCTACGCCCATCCAGCATCGGTAGACAGTTTACCGACATCTGCTAACCAAGAAGATCACGTCTCTATGGCGACTTTTGCGGCGCGCCGTTTGCGCGATATGAGTGAAAACACCCGTGGCGTATTGGCGATTGAATTGTTAGCGGCGGCGCAGGGTTTAGATTTTCGCGCACCTTTAGCGCCAAGTACTGCGGTGGCTAAGGCCAAAACTGAATTGCGTGAAGTCGTCGCCTATTACGATAAAGACAGATATTTTGCGCCAGATATCGAAGCCGCGACAGACCTGTTATATACAGCGAGTTTTAACGCTTACCTGCCAGCAGGAACGCTAGCCAGCTTTTAAGCGCTTTAGTTCTTAGTGAGTAAACGACTAAGCCGATGTTGACTCGGTTGAGTTGGGTGTATTGGGGCGCTTTTGCTGAAATACTCAGGATTCACTCCCCAACTTGCTAAACATAACTGCTGAAATAAAACTAAATGCAGGCATAAGTGGATTGCTTATGCCTTTTTCTTGAGTGTTTTGCCTTTTTAGCTCGATCCTCATCTTTGCCCTTTTGGTGTGTTTAACACCGCAGACTCTGCACTTTTTGCGCTGATCTTTACATTGTCAAATTCAGTGGCAGCTTACCCCTCAATAAACCGTCACTTTTGTGTTTTTATCCGCCATCGTTATACACATTTTAATATATAAAACTATTTTTAATAACCATATAGTTAGGTTGTGAGACAATATGGACCTGCTTTGATGGACAAATTGTCCTTTTGGTATTTTTGGGCTTTAACTCTTTAAATAGGTGTTTTTTACATTATTTAAAGTTTTTAATTTCAATATTATTTATTTATTTGGATTTAAGTTTTGTGATTGGTTATTTGCGATCTCGATCTCATGTCATTATTTGTTATCTATTTCCTCTTTAAGGATAATCTTAAATTAAGTGTGGTCTTTAAGTGGGCCCACTCGATCGGTTGCAATTTTCACCACAGCAACCACTAGACTCATAACGACAAGAGTGTGAGAGGACGCAATGAACAGACGCCAGTTTTTTAGACTGTGTGCTGCCGGAGCTGCCACCTCAGCAATTTCTGCGTTGGGATTGATGTCCGAAAAGGCCTATGCGGCCGTTCGGGAATTCAAACTCATTAGCGCGAAAGAAACCCGCAATAACTGCTGCTATTGCTCAGTGGGTTGCGGATTGCTGATGTACAGCAAAGGAAGTAATGGCAAGAACGCCGAACAGAGTATTTTCCATATCGAAGGGGATGCAGACCATCCAGTTAACCGTGGGGCCTTGTGTCCTAAAGGCGCTGGTTTAGTGGATTATGTCAATAGTCCCAATCGGCTTAAATACCCAGAGTACCGTGCGCCAGGCAGCAATGAATGGACACGTATCAGCTGGAGCGAAGCTTACCAACGCATCGCCCGCCTGATGAAAGATGATCGTGATGCTAACTTGATTGAAAAGAATTCTGCCGGGACGACGGTTAACCGTTGGCTTAGCACTGGGATGATGACCTCGTCGGCGATGCCGAACGAAGGCGGCTATATCACCCAGAAATTTGCACGGGCACTGGGCCTAGTTGCAATCGATACTATTGCGCGTAACTGACACTCTCCAACGGTAGCAAGTCTTGCTCCGACATTTGGACGTGGTGCCATGACCAACCACTGGATCGATATTAAAAATTCTAATTTGATCATTATCATGGGCGGTAATGCTGCAGAGGCTCACCCTGTCGGATTTGGCTGGGTTACAGAAGCGATGCAACATAACAACGCTAAACTTTTGGTGGTCGATCCTCGCTTCACCCGTAGCGCCGCTGTGGCCGATTATTATGCGCCGATCCGTTCGGGCACAGATATCGCCTTCCTGCTCGGGGTGATCCGCTATCTTATTGAAACCAAACAAGTGAACTACGACTATGTGAAGGCTTATACCAATGCCAGTTACATAGTGCGCGAAGACTTCTCTTTTAGTGAAGGTCTGTTCAGTGGTTTCGATGAAGAAACAGATAGCTACGATAAAGAGTCTTGGTACTACGAGTTAGACGAACAGGGTTACGCGAAAGTCGATCCTAGCTTCGAGCATCCACGCTGCGTGTGGAACTTAATGAAGCAACATGTAGATCGCTATGACTTTGAAACAGTAAGCAATATTACCGGTACGCCGATTCCGGACTATGAGATGGTTTGCCAGCAAATTGGCAGCACTCATACCCACGATAGAGCCGCCACTTTTATGTATGCCTTAGGTTGGACTCACCATACTAAAGGGGCGCAGAACATTCGCTCTATGGCTATGGTGCAGTTGCTGCTGGGTAACATTGGGGTGTTGGGCGGTGGCGTTAACGCACTGCGTGGTCACTCTAACGTGCAAGGCGCGACCGATATGGGTTTATTGTGCCAAAGCTTGCCTGGTTACTTGAAGTTACCGAGTGAAAAAGACACTGATCTTAAGACCTATCTCGATCGTTACACGCCTGTCGCCTTGCGTCCAGGTCAAACCAACTATTGGCAGAATTACCCTAAATTCTTTATTTCGCAAATGAAGAGCTTTTGGGGCGATAACGCCACGGTTGAAAATGACTTTGGTTATGACTGGGTGCCTAAGTGGGATAAACAGTACGACTTTACTAAGCACTTAGATATGGCTTTCCACGGTGAAGTGAATGGCTACATTATCCAAGGTGTTAACGCCATTAATTCTATGCCGAACCGCAATAAGGTACTCAAAGCCTTGAGTAATCTTAAGTACATGGTGGTGCTGGATGCCTTGGCAACTGAAACCGCAACCTTCTGGCAAAATGCCGATGGCTTCAACGAGGTGAATCCCGCTGAAATCATGACGGAAGTGTTCCGCTTACCGACGACGTGTTTTGCTGAGGAAGAAGGTTCCATCGTCAACTCTGGGCGTTGGATGCAGTGGCATTGGAAGGGCGCTAACCCGCCGGGTGAAGCCAAGCCAGATGCTGAGATTCTCTCTGGTGTCTTAATGGCCATGCGTGAACTGTACAAGCAAGAGGGCGGTAAGTTGCCTGAGCCAGTGCAAGCGATAAGTTGGGATTACCACAATCCTTACTCGCCGCATGCCGAAGAAGTTGCTCGCGAGCTTAACGGTAAGGATCTCGTGACTCAGCGTCAGCTCAGTAGCTTCTCTGAACTCAAAGCTGATGGTAGTACTGCTAGCGCCTGTTGGATTTATGCAGGTTCTTGGACCGAAGAGGGCAACCTGATGGCTCGCCGCGACAACCATGATCCTTCGGGTAAAGGTGTCACTCCGGGCTGGGCATTTGCTTGGCCAGCCAACCGTCGCGTGCTGTATAACCGCGCTTCTTGCGATATCAACGGCAAACCATGGGATCCCAAACGTACTATCGTCGAGTGGGTTGATGGTAAGTGGAATGGTATCGATGTGGGCGACTTCAATATGAAGTTAACCCCACAGGAATCCGCAGGTCCCTTCATCATGCAACCTGAAGGTGTGGGTCGCTTCTTTGCCCTTAAGTTGTTGGCCGAAGGTCCGTTCCCTGAGCACTACGAGCCGATGGAGTCGCCTATTGGGGTGAACCCGTTACACAAGGTCACCAGTAACCCTGCGGTACGTATGTTACCGGGCGTGAAGGAAACCTTAGGTTCCCATAAGGACTTCCCTTATGTGGCAACCACTTATTGTGTAACTGAACACTTTAATTTTTGGTCTACTCATGCCCGTTTGGCTGCGATTTCTATGCCGGAAACCTTCGTCGAAATCGATGAAATGTTGGCGGCAGAAAAAGGTATCGCCAATGGGGATTGGGTCACTGTCAGCTCTAAACGTGGCAGCATTGAAACCAAAGCCTTAGTGACTAAACGTCTGCAGCCGTTAAAGGTGAATGGTCAGTTAGTTCATACCGTCGGGTTACCCCGTCACGGCAGCCATAATGCGCTCACTCGTAAGAGTTACTCCTGTAACGTGCTCACCACGGAAGTGGGGGATGCAAATACACAGGTGCCTGAGTTCAAAGCATTTTTGGTTAACATCACTAAAGCTAAGGGGCTCTGATTATGGCATCACAAGACATTATCCGCCGCTCTGGTACTTCAGCGGTGACGCCTGCGGCAAAGGGGCGTAATTCGTCAGAAAAGGTCGCCAAGCTGTTCGACGCCACTAAGTGTAATGGCTGTAAAGCCTGCCAAGTGGCGTGTTCTGAGTGGAATGATTTACGGGAAGAAGTGGGCACGTTCCAAGGTAGTTACCAAAACCCTATGTCGCTATCGGGCCAATGTTGGACCCTGATGGAGTTCCATGAGGTGATGGAAAGCAACAAGCTGCGTTGGCAATTTACCCACTCGGCCTGTATGCACTGTGCCGACCCAGCCTGCTTAACTGCCTGTTCGACCTCGGGCGCGATTATCCAGCACGCCAATGGTGTGGTGGACTTCGATTCAGACAAGTGTATCGGCTGCGGTTATTGCGCCAGTGCTTGTCCCTTCGATGTGCCCAAAATCGATCCCAAGGATAACAAGGCCTACAAGTGCACTATGTGCTCTGACCGTTTGGCCGTGGGATTGGAACCTTCCTGTGTTAAGTCCTGTACCACAGGGGCGCTGCGTTTTGGCACCCGTGAGGACATGTTGTTTTACTCGCAAAAACGGGTTGAAGAACTGAAGGAAAGGGGCTTCGCTAAGGCAGGACTCTATAACCCTGAGGGCGTAGGTGGTACGGGTATGATGATGATATTGCACGATATCAATCAGCCCGAAAGCTACAACATGCCGGATAACCCGCAGATCCCGTTGTCACTCACTTTGTGGCAGGACTGGGTCAAACCTTTAGGCACTATGGGCATTCTTGCCACTGCCGCTGTCGCTTGTCTGCATAAGATTACCGTCGGTCGCAACATAGTGGAAGAGGACCAGCCGGGTTATCAACCGCCAGAGGAAGAGGCTAAGCAGGAAGAGGAGGGCGACAAATGAGCAAGCATGATAAGCAAGAAATGATAGTGCGTCACAAGCTGTTCGATCGCATCTGTCATTGGTTCATTGTGGCGGTTGGCCTAGTGACCTTTCTTACTGGCTTCTCCTTCTTCTATCCGTCGTTTCAATGGTTGGGGGCGATAGCGGGCACACCGCAATTGGCGAAGTTTATTCACCCTATTGCGGGCTTGATGATGTGCTTACCGCTGATGTTGATGTTGGTGCGTTACTACAAACACAACAAATGGGAAAAACACGATCTCGCTTGGATGCTCGCCATCAAGGATGTGATGTTCGAGAACGAGGAGAAAATCCCGCCTATCGGCCATTACAACCCAGGGCAAAAGGTATTGTTTCGCGCCTTCGTGCTGACGTCTGTCACTTTAACCGTGACGGGGATCATCATGTGGCAACCGTATTTTGCGCCCTATTTCTCCGCCACAGTAGTGGGTTGGGCCATTCTGTTGCACGCCATTTGTGCGCTCATCATGTTGATTTTTGTGATGGTGCATTTCTGGATGGCGACGTGGGTGGAAGGGTCAGTCACGGGCATGCTTTACGGCAAGGTCTCTAAGGCTTGGTGCCGTAAGCATCATCCTGTGATGTTGGATGAACATTCGGACGTGGAGAAAAAATAATGAGTCATACAGCCGAGATACCTCTGGTCCCCGGCAGCGAATCGCCGCTGGAACTTAAACCGTTAAAAGCGGCAGATCCCCAAGCTGTGTATCACAGAAGGGCGCAGCGTTTGCTGTCATTGGCCAAGGACTCGCCGCTGGCTGACTACTTTGAGCTGTGCCGCCGCCTGGTCTCTATACAGGCCAAATTGGCGGAGGAGGCTGACTTCGGTCAGCTTCTCGCTTGGGGGAAAGATGAGGCGACTCCGCTTTCTCTGTTGGGCTCAGAGGCAGATAGCTATTGGCAAGGACTGCTACAGCAACTGTTAAGTGATTTGTTGCCGCAAGTGGATGAATCCATTGCTCGGGTAGTGCGTTTGCTGATGCAGCAATCTCCAGAACAGCTGAGTTCGTGGGGGCGTTCACTGCGCCAAGGACATGTCAGTGAAGTGCCGGCCCATTTTAGCTTATTCATCTGGGCGGCGATGAGCGTCTACTGGTCGCATTGGGCACCTATGGTCATCAAGCGGATGGATCAACGTAAGGTGGCGCAGCAGAGTATGTGTCCCGTTTGTGGATGTCATCCGGTGGCGAGTGTGATTGTCGATCAGCCCCGTGCTGGTTTGCGCTATCTGCATTGCAGTTTGTGTGAAAGCGAGTGGCATTACATTCGCGCCCATTGCACCAGTTGCGGTCAGGACAAAGAGATGACGATTTGGTCGCTAGATGATGCTCAGGCTCAAGTGCGGATCGAAAGCTGCGATGAATGTCATGGCTACACCAAGATGATGTTCGTTGAAATGTCACCTTCTATGGATGTGGCGGCTGACGATCTCGCAACCTTGATGTTAGACAGTGAGCTAAATGCCAAAGGCTTTGGGGCGACAACATTGAACCCACTGCTAATGGCCCACGAAACCACGTAAGCCAAATAGCTTAAGTCAATGCAGGAGGGAGTCGGGTTGCTGATCCCTTCCTGCTTTTTATCCAACAGATGGCAATAACTTAAACAAGATGACACAGATGATGACCCAAGCACCCGAAACGCCACAAGCCTTGTACCGCGCTTTGCCCTCAATGGACAGCTTACTGGCGGAGCCTAGCTTTGTCGTATTGCAGCAGTCTTACGGCAAAGTGGCAGTAAAGACGGCGCTGGATAGCCAGTTAAAGGCGGCGCGAAGCTTAATTGGCAGTGAGCGCCGGTTGCCGACATGGTGTGGCGAGCTTGCGCAATTGCACGGATGTTTGGTTGATCAACTGTCTAAAGACTACAGCCACAGCTTAATACCTGTGTGGAATCTTACTGGCACCATACTGCATACCAACCTTGGCCGAGCGCAGCAATCAGAGGCGGCGATTCGAGCCGTGACTTCTGTTATGCGCTACCCCACACCGCTGGAGTTTGAGCTTGCGGCAGGTGAACGTGGTCACAGGGATAATGCAATCAGTGCTTTAATCCAGCGCTTAACGGGTGCCGAGGCTTGTTGTGTCGTGAATAACAATGCCGCAGCTGTGTTGTTGATGCTGTCAGCTGTGGCTGCGGGGAAAGAAGTCATAGTCTCCCGTGGTGAGTTGGTGGAAATTGGCGGCGCGTTTCGCATCCCTGACATTATGCGCCAAGCGGGCTGCACCTTAGTCGAGGTCGGCAGCACCAATCGGACTCACCTTAAGGATTATGAGCAGGCAATTACTGAAAATACCGCTGCGATAATGAAGGTCCACACCAGTAATTATCATATTAGTGGTTTTACTGCCGCAGTGGAGGAGGCAAGGCTGGGTCAGTTATGCCGTGAGCGTGGCATATCACTCATTTCGGATCTTGGCAGCGGTTCACTGACTGATCTGCGCCGCTTTGGTCTAAAGCAAGAACCTACGCCCCAAGCCATGCTGGCCGATGGGGTCGATTTAGTGAGTTTTTCTGGCGATAAATTATTGGGCGGTCCTCAATCGGGTTTAATTGTCGGTAAACAGTCGCTGATTAAGCAGTTACAGAGTCATCCACTAAAGCGTGCCCTACGTTGCGATAAGCTGATTTTGGCGGCGTTAGAGGCAACATTGATCCACTATCTTAACCCTGAAACCTTAGACTCTGAGCTGCCCATTATGGCGAAATTTGCCCGTAGCCAAGAGACGTTATGGCAGATTGGTCGTCGCTTACAGCAAGCTTTGGTTCCACACTTTGAACCTTGCTATCGCATTGAGTTAGTCGAGTGCCAAACACAGGTCGGCAGTGGCTCGCAGCCCGATACTTTTTTACCCTCAGTGGCGCTGTGTTTTATTGCACTCGATGGCGGCAGTTTAAGTTTGTTAGAACAACAATTTAAGCAGGCGGCACGCCCTGTTATCGGTCGAATGAGTAACGATCAACTCAGATTAGATTTACGCGGTCTTGATAGCGAAGCCGAGCTACTTGCCGAGCTGAGCACATTAGGTATGCAGTTGTGATCATTGTAACTGCGGGTCATGTCGATCATGGCAAGAGTACGCTTATTCGCGCCTTGACTGGGATGAATACCGATCGTCTGCCGGAGGAGAAGCGCCGCGGTATGACGATCGATCTCGGCTATGCGTTTATGCCGCTTAGGGATGGTTCGCGCCTCGCTTTTATTGATGTGCCTGGGCATGAAAAATTTATCAACAACATGCTGGTGGGCGTGAGTCATGCTCGCCATGCCTTACTCGTGCTGGCCTGTGATGATGGCGTTATGCCGCAAACCCGCGAACATCTGCAAATCCTAGCGCTCTTACCGCTTCACAGTTTGACCTTAGTGCTGACTAAGCGAGATCTGGTTGATAGTGATATGGCTGAGCAGCTTGTCGCCGATGGACTCACTTTGCTGGCCGAGTATGGCATTGAGTCCAGTGGTGTTTTTCAGGTGTCAGCGAGTGAAACTGCTGACTTAGCATCCAATGGTGTGGCCGCGCTGAAGGCGCATATTCTTGACTTAGCTGAGCAGGAGTCTAAGCGAGCTGAGGATGCCAGCAGTTTTAGGATGACCCTCGATCGCGCCTTTAGTGTGAAGGGCGCAGGTTGTGTGGTTACGGGCACAGTGATCAGCGGCAATGTGTGCGTGGGTGATAGTCTTTTTAGCTCAGGACAAAAGGCCAAGCTGAGAGTACGAGGCATCCATTGTCAGGGACAAGAAGCCCAAAGGGCCGTCACGGGGACACGTGTAGCACTCAATTTAACCGGAGTTGATAACCATAGGTCGCCCGAGCGCGGCGATTGGCTGAGCAGCTTGCCTCAAGCTGAGCTCTGTAGCCGCCCTGTGGTGCATATTCGAGTCTTCGATTTATTAGGTATTGAGCCCTTGGTGCATTGGCAAAATGTTCACTGTCACCATGGCGCTGATCATACTTTAGGGCGAGTTTCGCTGTTAAATGAAGCTGATGCTGAAGGTTTTTATCTGGCGGAGTTGGTACTCGAAAAGCCGCTACTTTTATGTCAAGACGACCGCATCGTCCTGCGCCACATTGGCGGTAAACAGACTTTAGGTGCAGGGCGAGTATTGGCACTTAAAGTACCCAATCGTAAGAAGCGCACGCCTGAACGAGTTGCGAGGTTACAGCAAGTAGCGCGCTTGGATAATCCAGCCCATGTGGTGGCTTTACTCGGTCAAACTCAGGCACTAGAACTTGCTGAAATTGCGTGGCGTTGGCAATTAACCGACGAAGGGCTCGCTATGCTCTTAGCCCAAGCGGGTTTAGTCCGTCTTGGTGAGTTTGCCGTGGCCACACGTTTACTTGAGCATGAAAAACAACAGTTTGTTTCCTTACTGAGCGAGTTCCATCAACAACATCCCGACCAACTTGGACTGGGACGTAATCGCCTGCAACGCATGAGCCACAGCGCTTTGCCGCCCGAATTAGCCAATAAAGTGCTCGATACGCTGTGCCAAGAGGGGCGCATGGTATTGCGTGGCGCCCTGTTGCAATTGGCCGAGCACAGAATAGTGCTCGATGCTGAGGCGCAGCATTGTTGGCAGGCACTTGCGCCTTGGCTTGCCGAGCAAACTGCCCCTGTGTGGGTTACCGAAATGGGCGAATACCTTGAGCTGGAACCTGCCAAATTAAGGCTGCTGTGTTTCCAGCTGGTGCAACAGGGGTTTATTACTGCAGTGGTGAAAGATAGGTATTTACTCAGTGAACAACTTTGCTATTACGCCAGCTTAGTGCGTACTCACGTCGCTGAACACGGCAAGCTCGAAACTGCTGAATTTAAAGACTTAATAGGGCTTGGTCGCAAGGTCAGCATTCAGCTGCTTGAGTTTTTTGACAGAAGTGGTTTTACCCGTAGGAAATATCGCAGTAATAGCCGGGAAATTCGCGACGCGGAGCTTTTTTTCTCCCATGAGAATTGGCGGAAGAACATAGGAGTCGAACCTACCCAGGACTGCTGGCAGCCCTACCCGGATTTGAAATCCGGACGCCTCACCGGAGACGACGTTCTTCCAATAGAAGACCTAGGGATAGTAGAAAATGCGTAAAGATGATTCAAGGCGATTCGTATTTAGTTTATGGGTTTGTGATACAAGTCTTAAATTGTCATCAAACTAATTGTTTTTATTTGATTTTATAGTTTTAGAGGGGCGCTATGGAATATCATTCACATGAAGTGGTTACTGAAAGAAACGTGGTCCTGTTAGAGCATGGACACGCATCTGAGCTGACTGATTACTTAGCCAATGAAGTACGGGTTGCGCTGGTCTATAACGGCATCGCCCATACCGTTATGTTGGCGAGCCCCCAAGATTTAGAAGCCTTTGCCATAGGTTTTACGCTGTCAGAACGTATCGTTTCCCATATCAATGACATCAAAGGGGTAGAACTCGAATTCACCCGTGAAGGCGTGTTGATCCAAGTGGAAATCAACCAACGATGCTTTATGGAACTCAAACAACAAAGGCGCAATATGGCGGGACGCACAGGTTGTGGATTGTGCGGCGTCGCCCAGCTCGAAGAGGCCGTCAAGCCTGTTATGCGGGTAGACTCAGATGCCAGATTCGACATCAGCCACTTACAAGTCGCACTTGGGCAAATTAAAGATAATCAACAGCATTTTAAGCTGACGGGCGCGACGCATGCTGCCATGGGGCTTAACCATCAAGGACAGATCATCGCCGCCTATGAGGATATAGGCAGGCATATCGCACTCGACAAGTTAATTGGCGCCTTTTCCGCTCACAATGTGGAACGTCCAGTGGCCGTATTGCTCACCAGTCGCGCGAGTTTTGAAATGGTGCAAAAGGCCGCCAGTGCCAATATCCAAATTCTGTTTGCTATGTCCGCCGTGACTTCACTGGCGTTGGAATTAGCAGAGAAAAGCAATATCACGCTTATCGGTTTTTGCCGCAATGGCAGGGCAACGCTCTACACCCACGGTTATCGACTGTTGGGACAGCACTGCGCTAGCTTAGCCAAAGCCATTTAAGCGTGAGGCCACTTAAGATTGGCGTTGTATATAACAACCTAAATCATTGTGGCATAAAGGTTATAAGCGCATTGTGCTTATTTTTTTATAGTCTCGTTCATTAGGGTAATGACATGACATGGCAACAATTTAAACAAGAATACTTAGTTCGTTTTTGGGCTCCTATGCCAGCGGTGATCGCTGCGGGTATCCTTTCTACTTACTATTTTGGTCTGACTGGAACCTTCTGGGCTGTTACTGGGGAATTCACTCGTTGGGGCGGGCACTTGATGCAGTTTTTTGGCGCAGAGCCTGAAACCTGGGGATATTTCAAAGTGATAGGTCTGCAGGGGTCTCCTTTAGATCGTATCGACGGCATGATGATTATCGGTATGTTTGGTGGTTGTATTGCTGCTGCGCTCTGGGCCAATAACGTCAAACTGCGTATGCCACAGAGCCGTATTCGTATTGCTCAGGCGCTGATCGGCGGCATTATTGCTGGCTTTGGTGCCCGCTTGGCTATGGGTTGTAACCTTGCTGCCTTCTTCACGGGTATTCCGCAGTTCTCGTTGCATGCTTGGTTCTTTGCTCTGGCGACTGCTGCCGGATCTTACTTTGGCGCAAGGTTTACCTTACTGCCTATGTTCCGTATTCCGGTAAAGCTGAAGAAGGTGAATAAAGCGACTTCGATTAAGCAGGATGAAAATCAGGCTCGACGTCGTTTCCGCATCGGTATGTTAGTGTTTGTCGGCATCGTCGGTTGGGGCTTATTGACTATGTTCAATGCGCCTAAACTCGGCATAGCTATGCTTTGCGGAGTCGGATTTGGTCTGTTAATTGAACGGGCACAAATCTGCTTTACCTCAGCGTTCCGCGATATGTGGATCACTGGTCGTACTCATATGGCGAAGGCCATTATCTTAGGTATGGCGGTCAGTGCGATAGGCATTTACAGCTATGTGCAACTGGGGGTGCCACCTAAAATTATGTGGGCGGGTCCTAATGCGGTGATCGGCGGCTTGCTGTTTGGTTTTGGTATTGTGCTTGCTGGTGGTTGTGAAACGGGCTGGATGTACCGTGCAGTTGAAGGCCAAGTGCATTTCTGGTGGGTCGGTTTAGGCAACGTGTTAGGTTCGACTTTACTGGCGTATTACTGGGATGACTTAGCTCAACCCTTAGCGACCAACTGGGACAAAGTGAATTTATTAACCAGCTTTGGTGATAGGGGCGGCTTATTGCTGACCTATGTGCTGCTGGGACTTTCCTTTGGCGCTATGTTGCTATGGGAAAAACGTTTCTTTGCTCGTAAGGCGAAGCGTGATGAACAATTGCTAGCGGAGGCGGCGTAATGAATCAATATGTTCCAGATTATCAACTCGATATGGTCGGTGAACCTTGCCCTTATCCTGCAGTGGCCACCCTTGAAGCTATGCCTAAGTTAAAGCCCGGTGAAATCCTCGAGGTGATCAGTGACTGTCCGCAGTCCATCAACAATATTCCCCTCGACGCTAAAAATCATGGTTATAAAGTGTTGGAAATTGAGCAGAATGGACCAACGATCCGTTATCTGATCCAGCGTTAGCGATTGATTTTCGCTAAGGCGTAAAACTGAAAAAGGCACAAACTTATGTTTGTGCCTTTTTACTATTTCCTTTGGAAATACAATTAATTTCCTCAGTGGAAGCAGCCTTCAGTCGATGTCTAATTGAGTTAACTCAGGTTTAGCCTTGGCAATCTAGCGGCAGATATTCGTCGGGAATGTCGCTACTGCTGCACACCCAAGTGATATTACTTTGCTCATCAACTTGTGGCGATAGATAGACTTCGTAGCCTTGATAATCACCGAGGGCTTCGCTTCCTACAAAGCCGACTATGCCATCTGTGTACAGATTAAATGTCGCTATCTGCTCGTCCGTCAGCTTTAGGGCATCTAATTCAGTTGGCCATGCTTGGTTGGTTTGATAATAGCCAACTAAGATGTCGGTGATCGGCGTTAATGCTTGGTGCTGCTGATCGATACTGGCAATGGCGAGTGTCGCGTCAGGCACTGTCATGGCTGCTGGTGTCGCTTCGGTTGCTGCCGGGGCTTCAAAGCTGCTGGCTGCACTCATCTTTTCTTGATATTGCTTGTATGCTGGCAACGCAACTGCGGCGGCAACTCCAATAATCGCAGCAAAAATAATGAGTCCACCGCCTGCCGTGCCCATGCGTGGCATAAAGAGGCTAAATATAAACGCCCATGCACTGCGCGATGGCGGCGTGTATTCAGTTCCTTGTGCTTTGGCGTCGACTCTTGCCATACGCTTAGTCAGCCAAGGATAGCTGCCGTTAAGCTCGTGCAGTGACATCCAAAAACCACTCGATTCGCGAGTTTGGCGGATATATTGATCCACATTCATACGTTTCCATTGTTCTACGCCAGCGGCTAATACGGCGACGGCATTGGTGGCAGAACGTAAGCTGTTGCAGCAACGTAACCCGTGGAGATCACAGGTATATTCGCAGGCGCGAGAATAAGCCGCGCCCACTAAAGGCAACCAAGTGGCGAAGACTAAAAAGGGTGCTTTGCCAATATGATTGCGGCGAATATGGCCTAATTCGTGGCCGATATAGAAGTTAAGTGCATCTTTATCGGACTCAAGCGCATCCACAATCGATGAAAACAACACGATATAGTTACGGCCGAGGAAGCGGGTTGCCAGCGCGTTGAGCATGCCATCGGCGGCCAACAAGTAAGCCCGTGGTGGCTCTTTCATTTCTAAACGTTCGCAGCATGCTAAGTATTGTTTATGTAATTCAGGGAATTGCTCTGCATTGATTTCGACAGCCGTACCTTTTAGGTAGCTGATAAAAGCGGAGTGGCTGAAGAGATAAATAATGAAAAACATCAACACATAGAGCAGGGCCATGCCCAAAGTGCCTATGATCAATGCTGCCCAAACGATTCCAGAGATAATCGCTAACAGAGTGAATAGCGATTTTTCCTTCGAATAGACAATTTCTGTCATTTGAATCGGATTATCTTTCCCTGCGGTTGGGGTAATAACTTGTTCCATGTTGATCCTTTTCCTAGTGAAGTGACAAGCGGCGTGAAAATAGTCAATTTCGCTCGAAAATTCAACCACTATCACGCGTAATGCCAAAATTAACCGTTCTGTGATTCGGTTAAATCAGCATTATGCGCGACTGGCGTAGGAAGCTTGTGTCAGGATCTTGCGGCTTTTTGCCTGTTGGCAAATGCGCTGGCTGTTTTCCAAAGACGGTTAAGGTGCCTTTATCGCCGTGCCCGCTTTAATGGCTGCTTGAGCGAGGCTGACAATTTGCTTCTCTGCGGTATTGGAAAGGCTTTCATGAACTTTGCCTAGCTCATTCATTTGTTGATCCAGCAAGTCCATCGATGCGCTCAGGCTGTCGATCTCCGCCTGTATCTTAGGATCTTCATTCTCGGTCGCAACATTGAGTAAAAGTTGCTGAGTTTGGCTGTTGATCGCATCGCCTTTTTGCTGCAGCTGTTCACCTATTGCCTGCATTTTTTCTCCCTGTTGTTGCATAGGCATGATGGCGGTTTTGATTTGCGCCACTATGGCGGGATCTGTGATCACGTAAGGCGTTCCTGCGGTTTTCACCCACAGATAATCGGCATGATAAGGATTGCCTTGGCGTTCAAGTTGCTCCCAATCGTCACTGTGACCAGCGCCGATAGTCATTTCGCCATCTTGCTGAACATAAATCCATGAGAAATCTGGCTGACTTTGGCTGAGCACTGATTGGCTGATGACTGATATGCCTCCATCGGCACTGTTGCTCGTTGTTTGGCCCTTTGTTTGAGTCGCCCAAATGGTGGTTGGGATCAGAGCGAGAATAAACAGACCGCCCATAAGTTGAGTGCGTGTATTCATAGTGCTTCCTTGTATGGCTATGTGGATCGGCGGGTTATGCCAGAGTTGCATTAACCTGCCATAGCAGAATCTGTGCCATAAAAATTTAATCTTAATTATCAATGTAATAATTGTTTAAGTGTCCGCGCACTGTTGCCGAGAAGGCGTAAGAGTGTCCGCTAATGTGTCCGTTCAGGCTGGTGGACACGGGTGGCTAAGTCGACGTATTTCTTTCGCCGAGTTTGATTGTTAGCACTAGAATGAAGTGCTCGTGAGGTTGAGATAAAGGTGAATTTAATCACGATTTGTACACTATTTTGAGTGCAATTTAAGGCATGACTCTTTGAGTCAGGTTAGGTTAAGCCGCTATAGGCTTAGCTATGGCAAGCGTTGAAGTAACCTACAGAAAATAAAGGAATTGAGATGGCAAAATTAATCAATAAGATGTTGAATAATCGGCTGGGCTTCACTCGGTATTGCGCCGCCGTTGTGATGGTGAGTTCGTTAAGTACAGGAGCGATGGCGGCCGATGTGCCGTCCTTTGACTGCACAAAAGTCGATGCGGGCAGTATCGAAGCTATGGTCTGTAAGGATGCGGGACTGAGCCAACTCGATAATAACTTAGCTGAGGTTTACAGCCAAGCGCTTGAAAAAGCAAAGAATGAACAGCCACCGACTTTAAAAGCGATGCAGCGTGGTTGGGTGAAAGGCCGTAATGAGTGTTGGAAGAGCGACGATAAACACGCGTGTATTGAAGCTAGCTATCAAACCCGTATTGCCGAACTGCAGGCGCAGTACCGTTTAGTCGATATGACCGGCCCAGTGTTTTATGCCTGTAACGGCAATCCTGCTAATGAAGTCGTGGTGACTTATTTTAAAACCGAACCCGCGACTCTAATTGCTGAACATGGTGATAGTACTTCATTGATGTTTGTACAACCCAGCGGCAGTGGTGCTAAGTATCAAGGCCGCAATGAAAGTCTTTGGGAACATCAAGGCGAAGCGAAAGTGGTTTGGGGCTTCGAAGCGCCAGAAATGACGTGTAAACTGGTGACCAAATAGCGTTAATTGAAGGTCGCCATGAAACAAGCCCTTGTGCATATCGCCTTGGTCGTACGAGATTACGATGAGGCGATTGATTTTTATGTGAATAAATTAAAATTCGAATTAGTCGAGGACACTTATCAAGCCGAGCAAGATAAGCGCTGGGTCGTCGTTGCGCCGCCGGGTTCTAAGGGCGCGTCTATTTTGTTAGCGCGGGCTTCTAAGCCAGAGCAGTTCGATTTTATCGGTAATCAGGCGGGTGGTCGGGTGTTCTTGTTCTTGAATACTGATGACTTTTGGCGTGATTATCGCCGCATGGTCGCCGATGGCGTCGAATTTGCGCGCGAGCCACAAGAGCAAGACTACGGCACAGTCGCTGTGTTTAAAGATCTCTACGGTAATTTATGGGATTTACTGCAATTGAATGATGGGCATCCTATGGCGTACAGGTTAGCGTATCAGGAGTGAGGATTAGAAATTTACCCCTAATCCTAAGGTGTAACTGGTATCTCTGGTATTACCTATCACTGTTTGAGTGTCGTTGAAGTCATATTTAAATGACAAATAAATCCGCTGAGTGAGCAGATATTTAAGTCCAACGGTCGAGTTTGAGATGTAATTAATCGCAGGCATATCTGGAAAGGCAATTTGCAGATCGGCATAGGATTCTAAAATGCCACCAAACCAATACTGTTTATAGTTAAGCGATGCAGCCCAAGCATTTAGTTCTAGTTTAAAGGAATGTTGTTCAAGCCAAAAATGGTTGTAGGTTACGACGAAGTCTAATTTATCGCGCCCAGCACCCCAAAAACGATAACCAGGACCGAGCGCTGCATAATAGCTATGGCTATCTATGCCGAGCTTATCTTGTTGATAAAAATCTTCCTGACGTAACAGCCAATGTTCATTGATCAGATAGTCTAATGAATAATGTCCTTCGAAGGTGTTGCGCTTTGTCACGTCATCTTCGGTCTCGTAGCGCACTTCGGTCTTGAGATTGTGTCGCCATTGCAGGGTTTCGGCTGTGATATCCCCTTTGACATGCAGCTTCTGGCTATTTTTCTTGTTTTTAGTGACATCGAGTGAGCTTTCTACGTTGCCGTTATAATTCCAAGCTGAGTCCGCATAGTGTTGGGAAAATCTCAGCTCATCCACTGGGGTTTGTTGGTGATTAATCAATACCATGCCATGTTGTTCAGAAGCCTGAATACTGATGTCCTGTATTGAGCGGCCGACACTCCAAGGTTTAGGCGTTGAGACTTCAAAACTGAGAATAGCACTGCGCTGAATGGCAATCTTAGGGGCATAGCTGGTTTTGATGATTAAATCTTGATCGTTGAATTCTTTGATTTCACCGCTAATTTTATCGCCATTGAGCAAGAAAACCGTATCGGCTAAGCACAAGGGGCTGAGACTACAGAGCGTAGCAGCAAGGTACAATGCTGGATTGGATATCAGATTATGCATCTTGCTTGTGAGCTCAAAATAAGGGCGTTAGTGTGTGGTTATTCTACCTGAACTCTAGCACTACAAAGCAATAACATTCGCTAAAAGTACTGATAAGGGATTGAAAACGGGCTCGCAATCCCTTACTTATTCGCCGTGTTAGCGGGAGTTAATCTCAGTGATCTTGAGGTTAATTAACTGCTTCTGCCATTGAGCTTTATCTATGCCTTCGACCCAAATCACGCTGCTTTTGCGCTGCTCGCCCTTACGCAGATAGGTTTCAGGCATGCGGAAAATGGCTTCCCATACTTCGAGTTTTTCGATTTTGAGCAAAGTGCCATTATCGGCGAAGAAGCTGGCTTCCACTTCGACTAAGGTCACGTGTTCATTGCTGGTACTGGCAAGATCGAAACTGAGTCCGAGTTTATCGCCTTTCCATTGACCTTCGGCAAAGCTGACTTTGATCCCGTCTTTGGCGGTCGAGCCTAATAGCTCAGGCTGGGCAATCGCAGTGGCAGTCAAGGTGGTAATAGGCGCAGCCACAGTTTGAGCGGCAAGTGCAACACTTGGGACGCTGGCAATATTGCTTGAGGTGCTCACTGCCGTCGCTGCTAAGGCATTGGGCGCAGCTTTGGTTTCTGTGATCACATATTCCCAGGTAAAGTCGTCTTTGAGTCTGACTTGGGCGCCATTTTCTAGGGTGATTTGAGCTACGTCGGCGGCCATAACCGATGATGTTAGCAATAACAATGAGCTAAGTGCGCTAAGGCGTAATGAAGTTTGCATTAATTTTCTGGCTCCGATATCCGTCTGAGTCAATATTCTGCCCTAACATAAACAATTTGCCGCATATTAGTCACTGTCTAAGTCGTGTTTTGATGAATAAAGTGGATTTAGCTGGAAGATACTGACTCGAATACAGATTGAGCTCACTGAGTGTGGCACTATATTGATAGCGCGGTGACAGGACACAGTCAGATAGCGGCAATGATCAATGAATTAAGCGTGAGGAGATTAATATGCAGATTAAACATGGAATTTATGGCGTCGTTATTAGCTTGGCATTGAGCGCGACAGCATGGGCCGATGAAACCCCTAAAGTGGGCTGCGCGGCGAAGTTAGAAGCCATCAGTGGCGAACTTGCCCAAGCGAAAGCGGCGGGCAATAAGCATAAAGTTGACGGGCTCGAAAAGGCCTATTACGAAGTCTCAACCCATTGTGATGACGACAGCTTATATGCCGAGCGCGTTGCCAAAGTTTCGGCCTTAGAAGAAAAACTGACTGAGCGCCAAAACGAGTTGGCTAAAGCCATAGAAGAAGGTCGTTCTATGGATAAAATCAATAAGAAACGCAATAAGGTTGCCGAAGCGGAATTGGAGCTTGCTAAGGCACGAGCCGAGCTAACCCAATAAATCGCTCAAGCCCAGTCGCTAGGAGCTTAGCCCGCGTAACCTATGCTCAAAACTGTGGATTCTGTACTGGAGTTATAGCCCGCGCTCAGGATGAAATGTTCTGTAATGCGGTATCTTAGCCCTGCTTCTGCGCCCCAACGGGTGGTTTTATCTTCTTCCCATGTGGGTTTGCCATCGACAATTTTGGGTGAAATGTTATTCGTGTAAGACACAGTGCTGATATAGCCGCTGCCGCCCGCATAAAAGCTTAAGTCGGCAGTGAGGCTGTAGCTTAACCCTAAGCGAAAGAGGCTTTCTTGGCGATATGACAGCGCGGGTTCTGGCACTATTACATCGGTTTCTCGGCTGCGGGCATAGCCTAGGTAATAGCCCCATTGCTGGTAATTATTATCGAAATGATAGGGTGCTAATGTAATGCCGTAGAGATTGTCTGCGGCGGGAACATAATCCAGCATGAGGGCGATATAAGAAGGATTGGCGGTTTTCTCTGATTTATCTGACATTACCAATGGCTTCGAAGTGCTATATTCGGCAGCTTGAAGTGGTTGGCTTAGGCTCAATAGTCCAAAGCTAAGACAGGCTAGCATAGATGAATAACGACTCATGGGATAATTTCCTTGGGAACAGGTTGAAGATTGTTCATTTTCCTTTGTGCTCGGTCAATTCAAAATGCTAAAATCTCTTTTAAAATAAGTGTTTGTAAATTTATTGTGTTTGGATATCAGTATTTTCTAGGGTGACATTAACCGAGGTCAACTCGGCGGTTACCTTTGTATGGGTTTGTTGCGCTAGCGCCTACGTTGGAGTGGAATTGTGGATCAGGAAATAAGGCTCGAAATTTCGGCATGGTTAGCGGGCTTTGGGATTGATAGCCAACCCTCGGACGGCATATCAACCAGCATCATGATCATTGCCTGCTTACTGCTCGCGGGCATCGCTTATTTCATTGTTCGACGCGTAGTCATACGTGCGGTCAACATGGTGATCCTGCGCTCAAAAGTTACCTGGGACGACGTGTTCATGCGTTACAAGGTGCTCGAAAAGCTGGCCATGCTAGTGCCTGCAATCGTGCTCAATCTATTAGTGCCCATCGCCTTAACCGAACATCAAATCTTAAGTAATTTAGTCGATCGGCTGCTGAGTATTTGGCTGGTGGTGCTGATGATCCGCGCTATTTATGCGGGTTTAGATGCGGTCGATGAAATTTCAGATGTGAATCTGGTGAGCCGGCGTTTACCCGTTAAAAGCTTTGTGCAGTTAACTAAGCTGTTTTTATTCTTTGTCGGTATTATCGTTTCTATCTCCATCTTGGCCGATCAGTCGCCTGTGTACTTCCTCAGCGGCTTAGGTGTGGCGACGGGTTTTGTAATGTTAGTGTTCCGCGACACTATCTTAGGTTTCGTGGCGGGCATTCAGTTAGCGGCTAACCGTATGGTGAGCAAGGGCGACTGGATCCAGATGGACAAATACGGCGCCGACGGTGCGGTAGAAGAGGTCTCGCTGACCACAGTAAAAGTGCGCAACTGGGACAAAACCATCACTATGATCCCAGCCTATGCCTTAGTGTCGGATGCGTTTCGCAACTGGCGGGGCATGTCTGAGTCGGGTGGTCGTAGGATCAAACGCGCCATCAATATCGATATCAACAGCATTAAGTTTTTGAGCGAGGAAGAGCGCGAGCGTCTGAGTAAGATCAATTGCTTAAAAGAATATTTTCCCGCCAAAATCAACGAAATCCGTGAGTCGAATGCCAGAGTGTCTGACCTCGACATGAAAGTGAACGGTCGCCATTTGACCAACGTCGGCACCTTCCGTGCTTACCTGCAGGAATACCTACAGCGTCACGATAAGATCCATAAGGAAATGACCTTAATGGTGCGTCAATTAGCGCCGACCACTGAGGGATTGCCGATCGAGGTTTATATCTTCACCAACGATACCCGCTGGGCATTTTATGAAGCAATACAAGCGGATATCTTCGACCATATTTTTGCGATATTGCCTGAGTTTGGTCTGCAGGCATTCCAAGCGCCAACGGGCAACGATATTCGCAGCTTAAAGTCGGTTAAGGTTGACTAGTGTTAATGACTGTCGACGATTATTGATTTAATTTCGAGAGATAAGAATCGCGGCTAAGGTAAGAAAGACACCGCCGCTGGTTCTGTCAAACCAATGCAGCTTGTTGCTCGCCTTTAGGCTGGGCGCAAGCACATTGGCCATGCTGGCGTAAATCATCACAAAGCTAAAATCCACCACGGCCCAAGTGGCTGCTAGTATCATAAGTTGCGGTAATTGCGGCGCGGCAAGATCGATAAATTGCGGAAACAGCGCGGCAAAAAACAGTAAATCCTTGGGATTACTGATCCCCACCAGAAACGCCTGCTGATAAAGTTGCTTTGGCGTGCCTTTGCCCTTTAATTGGCTAACCTCAAGGGTTTGCCCTTGGTTTTTGGTCAACAACAGCTTAATACCTAAAAACACTAAATAGGCCGAACCGCACCATTTTAGCAGGGTAAAACCGTATTCTGAGGCGCTGATAATGGCGCCTAATCCCGCCGCTGATGCCATCATCAAGACTAAAGCGGCACTCACACTGCCAAGACCGGTGGCCATGCTGCGCATCTTGCCGAAATGGATCCCGTGGGACATAGACAACATAGCGATGGGGCCTGGTGAGATCCCAATCAATACAATGGCGAAGAGATAGAGTAACCAAGTTTCGGGTTGCATGTGTGCCGCTCTAAATGGGGAAAATATTAATGCTCCGCACTCGCCACAAAATCAGGGATCACCTTAGGATGACGACCTTTAATGGTGCGATAAAAGCTTAAAATCTCGTGCATGTCGGTCGCGATATCACCACTGGGTTGCAGTGGCGTACGGATAACGACAGTGCGGCGGCTAAAGTCTAAGCCAACGGGAGTGATAGGCACGTGAGCCTTGCAGGCGATATGGTAGAAGCCGCACTTCCAGCGTGTTACTGGGCTGCGAGTGCCTTCGGGCGCCAACGCTAGCTTATAATCGGTTTTCGACTCAAACAGCTGCACTGCGGCATCGACCAAGTTGTTGTTTTTGCGTCTATCCACTGGGCTGCCGCCAATCGCGCGGAAGAACCAGCCCCAAGGCGGGATAAAGAGTTGGTGTTTACCGAGAAAGTGAATTCGAGTGCCAAGCGCCCCACGAGCTAAGATACCCACGATGAAGTCCCAGTTACTGGTATGCGGTGCGACTATGATGATGTATTTAGCGCAGTCGGGCAGTTGGCCTTCTATCTGCCAGCCTGAAAGCTTAAGTAACCAACGGCAAAGTGGTGTAAACATAGTTCGGTGCCCAGAGTCGAAAAATTAATAATATCATCAGCTTTTTTAGATTTTAAATTGGCTTAAGCAAGATAGTCTGTGCTGAATTCGCGATATACCCAAACAACCTCAAGATGCAGGATTCAGCGGGAATTGAACGCATTTTAGGCAAGGCCCTTAATTGCTCCTGCATAAATGGCATTCACGCCATCCATGGCGATTGCGGCTATTTGCGGACCTAGTGGACTAAGTTAAAAATAGCCAACACGGCATAAAATGCGTTGCCACATTATCAACATCAGCCGCCGGGACGGAGCGCCTAGGGCACCCCACTTCCGTGTTGCATCAATTCAAAAGGTGGTCGACATTCTTTCATTGAAGCGCCTTGAATTGGTGTACCCTAGACGCTCTGAAACTCGTATCTTGAGGTAGCTTGGGTATAATACAGTTTAACCTGATTATGGGGGAACAATACTATGTTGAAAAATGGACTATTAAACAAGGTTAGCTGGCAGCGTGTTTTTGCGGCACTTTTACTCTTAGTGACTTGCCATGTGAGTGCGGTGCCGACGGATGAAATTACGCAGATGCTCAAAGGCCAAGAAGACGCCTGGAATCGCGGCGATCTCGATGCTTATATGCAAGGCTACTGGAAGAGCGAGCAACTGCGCTTTGTCTCTAACGGTAAGTTCCGTTTCGGTTGGGAGGATACACTTGCCGCCTATAAGAAAAATTATCCCAATAAAGAAGCGCTTGGTGAGCTGAAGTTCACGATCAAAGAAATCAAAATGCTCAGCAATTACGCCGCTATGGTCGTTGGGCGCTGGGATTTACGGCGGATAAAAGATGCCCCAACGGGCGTGTTTACCCTGTTGATTGAGAAAATTGACGATCGCTGGGTGATCACTATGGATCATAGTTCGGACTAAGCCACGGCTTTAATTGAACAATAGCGCTGACTAAAGTGCGCCGTTTCAATACAAGTCTGCACAGTTGTTCAGTTTAGATTTGCGTTAATAAACAGTCTGGCTTAGTGGGTGGCTCGGCGGGTAGGGTTAAATGGAAATCCTGCTGTCCGAGCTGTCGACCTTTGCCGTCGTATCTCACTTCGGTGAAATGCATGCCGCCCTCAGCATCTTCAAGCAGAATGCTGGTGGAGCGCGTGCCATAGTCGGGGTGACGAATATAAATCGCGGCTAAGCGCCGTTCCCACTCGATCCCCACTCCCGTGTTAGGCAATTCATTATCTTGTGGTTGGGAGTCGTCTTTCATCAACTGTAACAGCGCTTGCACTTCTAGGTTGTCGGACTGATTGATCACGGCTTCTAGCGCTTGCTGTCCCTTCGCCATTTTCGGCCAAATATCATCGAGTGCACCATTGCTAATGGCATGAAACCCATCGGCGAGTTTGACTGTGTCTTTATTGATACTGTTAAAACAATATAAGTCAGTACCTTGGCCGAAGACGAGATTGAATGGCTGATAATTGTCACTGTGCTCAATGAGCCAATTCGGGCACACGAGCGACCCAGAGTTGAGCGTCATAGTGATGAGTTCGCCACGGCTACGCATGGCTTCTGGGTTCTTTTGCGGTACGCGCAGATTCGTCACTGCGGCGACTTGTCCCTGTTTATTCACCCCAAACCAAGTGCCGCCAGCCTGCAGATCTTTACCTGCGAGTATGTTTTCTTCCGGTGGCCAAAAGTGCGCTGGCGCGGTCGGTCTATGGTGAAACTCATCGCGGTTGGCACAGATGATTAAGGGATACTTAGGATGGGCATTAATGGCGACAAAGAGTATGCACATAGCAGGCTAAATTAATCCAAAGGTAGATTAACTTAGCCTGTCTGCTCACAAATGAACAGTGTTAGTGGTGCGAGTGCTTATCTGCTTTTGCTTTATCGTGTGTATGTTCATCGGAATGATCATGGGCACTAGGCGTTTCAGCAGCGCTCTGCACAGATGTGTGTGAAGCGCTAGGTTCATGGCTATGTGCATGTTCGTGGGAATGGCCATGCGCTTGGCTGTGCGAATGACTATGCGCATGAGCTGCCGGTTTACTCAGCATTAAGCGGCGTAGAAATTTACGTGGGCCTAAGCGCAGTAAGCTGGCAGCAAATAATCCCGACAGGATCAGTAGCGCGACTAAGTTCACCACTTCCGGCAAAGTGAACAGGGAGAACCACAGTGGCAAACGCAGTGCTGCGACTAAACTCAGCGCAATAATACTCAGTAATATCGCCCTTTGCGGCCATGTCATTAACTTAAGCTGCGCTATGTTAAGCACAGGTGCGGCAATCAGCGGCATCATAATCGCGATAGGGCTCCAGCCACTATAGGCCAGTGCAAGAGCCAGCACCGCTGCGCCTAAGTTGCAGAAACGCATAGGTAAGAATACGAGTAACAGCACTATAACCTGCAGCAGCGGATTGCTTAATGGCACTGAAGGATGGCCGATTAAATTCACTAGCACTAGGCTGAGTAAAATCCACGGTGCGCTGCGATCGACTAAATGTGCAAAGCCGAAACGTAGGGAATTACTGGGTAATTTAGTATGCGGATCGGTAATAGTGACGTTAGCGTGACTTAAATAAGCGCTAAGAATAAAAACCACAAGTAACTGGAATAACGCTAGCCAAGGACCGAGCAACAGGGCGGTGATCACTAAGGCTTCTGGCCCTGCTAAGCGTTGGAACCAGCGACGGGCTAAGCTGCTATCCTGCGGTGTCAGACCTAATTTAAAGCGTAGCGCTGCCGCACCATAGCTCAGCAGTAATATGGGCGCGAGTGTCAGTAGCCAAGTCATTAATTGTTCTGTGCTGTGATCATGGTGGGCATGTTCGTGGCCGCCAGAATCCATCAAGAGCAGCATAACGAGCAAGCCTATGCCGAGCAAACTGCCGATGCCAGCTTGGTATTCGTATTTGCCTTGCTTGTCGGTATCGTGCTGGCCGTGGGGTTGATGTAGCACCACATGCAAAATAGAACCAGTAACAAAGGCTTGCAAATAAACGGTATTTTCTAAACTGAGCTGAGTAATTAATTGCTCGCCTGCAAAGTAACCTACACCTGTAAGCAGCATCATAGCGACCAGCACTAAGCTAGCCCAGCGGGTGCCGACTTGAGGTTTGAGTAACCACCAAATGGCGAGGCCGACGGGGAGGCGATGCATAATGACCCCGAGGGCAAGTAAGATCGAACTGCCGTCTTGCTGCGCCAATACCATAGCGCCACCGTCGGTGATGGTGTGCAGTAGCAAGCCGCCAATCCCTAGGGACAAGGTGAGATTATGGGTGATTTCTGAATAACGGTGGAAAAGGCGTTCGCTAGCGGTCGGTCCCCAGATACCTAGGAATACAAAGACTACGGCTAACAAACCGCCATGCTGCAGTAGCTCTGGCAAGATGTGGATCAGCACTAATCCGCCTAATGAGACGAATATAAAGCCATCGAGCCCCTTCTGTAATCCGCTGCCCGATGAAAAGTAGCGATAAAACAGTGGCCCAATTAAGAGTGCGATACAGCTAGCAAGAAGATAGAGCATGGATTCCACGGAAAATTTGCTGAAAAAACGCCATAGTATACCAGCTGTAAGGCAAAGTGAGCAGTGACTTGCTGGCAATTTACCAAACTGACATTTTGCGCTGGGGTTTTCGGGGGCGAATTTTATTCACTTTGACCATTTTGCGGAGAAATTTTCAGATCTAAGCCGAGAAAAGGTTATACAATATGGGCTTATGTTGGCTTGGGTGTTGATACGTTAAATGGATATATTTTCTGCTGCGGTAATGTTGTTTTTGATCATGGACCCCCTGGGGAATTTGCCGATTTTTGCGTCGATTCTACGGCATATCGATCCCAAGAAACGTCGTAAGGTATTGATCCGCGAGTTACTCTTCGCCTTAGTGATCATGTTGTCTTTCCTTTACGCGGGTGAGGCTATCTTAAGTTTCTTAAATCTTCGCTCTGAGTCTGTGAGTATCGCGGGTGGTATTATTCTGTTTCTTATCGCGATTAAAATGATTTTCCCCCAACCCGGCGGTGTCGTTGGATTAGCCGCGGGAGAAGAGCCATTTATCGTGCCTATGGCCATTCCCTTGATGGCAGGTCCATCGATTCTTGCGGCTTTGATCTTACTGGCGCATACCGATAGCTCACGCATGGGCGATTGGACCATAGCATTAGTGTCTGCTTGGGGGGCAAGCGCAGTGATCTTAATGTTTTATAAACTCTTCACCCGTGTGCTGGGTGAAAAAGGCCTCACTGCGGTTGAGCGTTTGATGGGCATGGTATTGGTCATGATCTCAGTACAAATGTTCCTCGACGGTATTTCAAATTATCTAAAAACCGCCGGCTAAATTTATCTCGCTCGCTTAAAACGAAACCGCATTAACGCTGTTAATGCGGTTTTTTATGGCTGGGATTTGGCTGGAATGCCCTCAGCATAGAGGTTTGCTGAATAAACGCTGACAAAAGTGTAAATCGTGCCAGCGAAGCAATGTATCAAGTTGTTACTTCAACGCAGTGCTGATAATGTCAAAAACTCTGTCTCTCTATCTTGAGATAGATAAACCCTGAGTAGATGACTCATTAAGGCAAATTTGTCTTAATGCAAAGAGACACTAGTCTTAATAAATAGAATGGCGTTGGCTGTTACAGTAAGGATGTTAAAAATGCGAAGTGCAAAAGGCGTGACAGCGTTTGGACTGATGTTGGCATTGATTAGCGGCGCGAGTATTGCTGCTCCGAATCATACGCCTGCAGATGCGGGGGTGATTAATAAAGATCGAATTTTATATTGGTTGATTAAACGTGGCGAAGTGGCCGCCGATGCCAGTGATAGCGTAAAGCAGGAAGCGATAGAAGCGTATATTCATCGTGCCACTTTGACTCAACCTAAGGCGCCGCGCATCGAAGTTGAAGCTGAACATGCGCGACTGCAAAGAGCTAAGTCATCGCAAATGATGCGCTCACCCGCACAACGTTTACTGGTTGATGCGGATGTAAAAAAAACCGTTAAAGTACTCACAGTATTAGTGGATTTCCCTGATTTAAAACATGATAACAATGGCTTAAAAGCGGGCGATACGGCCATGTATTACCCGAGTTATCCTGTGTCCCACTACAAGGAATTACTCTTTTCGCCTGCGGGATTTAAAGGTCCACAGGGGCAGACTTTAGATTCGGGCTATCAATATTATCAAGCGGTTTCTGGACAAACTTTCTCCTTCACTGGGGACGTAAAGGGTTGGTATACCGCTAATCAAAATGCCGAATACTATGGTGCTAATGATCCTGACTCTGGCAGCGATGCGCAGGTGATGCAACTGGTAAAAGAAGCCGTATCTCAAGCTGTCGCGAATATGTCTGCAGCAGAGTTGGCTAGCTATGATGTTGAAGATCAAAATGATTTTAACAACAACGGTAATTACAACGAGCCCGATGGCATTATCGACCATGTGATGATTTTCCACTCTAGCATAGGTGAAGAAGCCGGTGGTGGAGCTTTAGGCGCGAGTGCAATTTGGTCGCATCGATTTTTTGTTGACCAAGCAACCAATGGCTATGCGCTTCCTGGTACGGACAAAAAAGTATTCGGTTACACTATTCAGCCTATCGATGCTGCAACGGGCGTATGTACCCACGAATTTGGCCATGATTTAGGTCTGCCAGATGAATACGATACTACTGATAACCCCAATAAAGATGGCTCTCCTGTGGGATTATGGTCTTTAATGTCTGGTGGTAGTTGGGCTGGCGCTATCGCTGGTGCCCAGCCGAGTGGTTTTAGTCCCTATGCGCGTTCTTACCTACAGGAAAGATATAAAGGTAAGTGGTTGAATGAGCGTGAAATCACCTTAGATAGCATTCCTAAATCAGGCATGGAAGTAACGTTGAATGAAGCGGTTAATCATCAGGCGGTTAACCAAGTCTCTATTCCACTTCCTCCAACGCCAATCCCCTTTAAAAAACCTTATCAGGGCAGTTATCAGTATTATTCTGGTCAAGGGGATATGCTTAATAACAGCATGATTTTTAATGTCAATTTACCTACGGTAACGACGGATAAACTTAGTCTGAGCATGAAGGCTAGTTGGAGTATTGAACGTGACTATGACTACATGCAGGTGAAAGTGGATGGTGAGGCTATTGCGGGTAATTACACTAAGTCTAACAATTGGATAAATAGCGCTCGCCATATTATTACTGGCGAATCGTCTGCGATTGCTCAGGCGGAAGGGAATGATGCTTGGGTAACGTTAGAATATGATTTATCTGCATATTCTGGAAAAACTATTGCTGTCGAGATCAATTATGTCACCGATGACTATACCGGAGGGTCAGGGATCACTCTCGATAACATCAGTATTAAACAAAATACCACTGAGTTATATGGTGATAACGCCGAAATCGCGGATAAAGTGACGTTCTATGGTTATAGCCGGATTAAGGACTCACGTCCTGGGGCGGCATCTCGCTATCTTATCCAACTGCGTAGCCATAACGGTGTCGATGCTGGCTTAAACGTGGCAAGTTTTGATCCTGGTGTATTAGTCTGGTTAGAAGATTTTGGTTACAGTGACAATAATGTCTCCGATCATGCTGGCCATGGCTTGATTGGCGTGATTGATGCCGACCAAAACCTGATTGGCACTCGCTCTACCGAGGTACAAATCCGCGATGCAGCCTTTAGCACAGTAAAACAAACTTTCTATGCAGGTGACAATAATCTCGATGCTGTTAGCCTGTTCGATGATAGTTTTGATTACAGCGCGCCGCTACAACCCCAGTCAGGCATAGTATTGCAGCAGTTAGGTTTGACGATGCAGGTACTATCGCAAGCCGGCAATAACAGCACAGCTGTGATTCGGTTAGCAAATGCAAATTCTGATGCTGTAGCGCCGTTAAAAGTCAGTTTTACTAATACGGTCAATCAATTAGTTGTAAGCTTCACCAGTAATATTAATGGTGGTATGGGGGCATTAACCTACGCTTGGGATTTTGGTGATGGCACCACAAGTACAGCGGCTTCGCCAACCCATACCTATGCGAAGGCGGGCACTTATACTGTGACGCTTACAGTAACTGATGCGCAAAATACTAAGGATATTAGTAGTTTGATAGTGACTGTTACCGCACCAGTTACGCCCCCTGTCACACCTCCTGTGACTCCGCCGGCGAATGAGAGTTCTGGCGGTGGTAGTCTAGGTTGGTTGAGCCTTGCTTTCCTTGGCTTATTGACTTGGCGTCGCCAGTTAAATATTCGTTAAGTTAATCGCGTGATAGCAGATCAAAAATGCCTCTAATTTAGAGGCATTTTTATTTGTCATTAGTCATTAGAGCAAGCTTGGATTCACAACTGACGGATAGCTTGCTCGGCCGCAGGCAGAAAGATTTCACTGACGATCATTTCGTGTTCACCGTGATGAAAATAGCGGCGGCGTCCCCAGAGTTCATGTTCGACACTCTGATCTAAACTTTCGGCTAAATGCGCGAGGCGGCTACAGGTCTCAAAACTGGCGACTTCAATTCTGCCTGGGATAAAATGATCTTGGCTAAACAGCAGTTCACCTAAGGGGCGGGTGCCCAGACCAAGGAAATCCGCTTGGCGCTCGGCCATTAACTTTTCGGGGATCAAGGTTCTGGCAAATACCCAAGGGATTGAGTCGAGGCAAAGTAACACTTCGCGGATCCATACTGAGCCTTGCTGGGGGTATTCGCCATCTAAGGGCGCATGCAGTCCTTCGCCAAGGACTTTGACTTCAAATTGAGTGCAGCAAGTTTTGAGTTTTTGCGTTAGGCTGCCAGTGGCAAGTAACCATTCTTTCAAGGGCGATTTGGGGAGTTTGTTAGCGCTTTCGGCACAAAACCACTGAATAGATTCACCATAGGGGAAGCTTAAGCTAGTCACATTCATTAAATACTCGTTACAATATAGGCAAACGTCGGCAGTCTAGCATGTCGCGACGCGGGCAGATAGATTGGGAAAGTTTCTTCCATTACCATTATTGTTTTTAGGGAGCTGTAAGCTGCTATGAAAAAATTACTCTCAGTCTGTCTGATCCTGTTTACCACTGTTTTCAGTGTTTATGCGGCCGATGAAAAAGAAGCGGCACCTGCAGCGACGCCTACGGGTGAGTACGCCTACTATGGTTTTGAGCCCGAAATCGTCACTAACTACATTTCTAACCGCAAGAAATTAGGTTTTGTGAAGATCAGCGTCGAGTTAATGGTTAAGAGCCCAGATGATTTGGTCACAGTTGAGCGTCACGATCCGCTATTGCGCGCCGCGATTGTTGAAGTATTGGGTAATCAATCGGAAGAAAAGATTAAGTCACTCACTGGCCGTGAAGAAATCCGTCGTGAGTGCTTCGATATGGTCAATAATCTGCTCACCAAAGAAGCGGGCAAGGCCTTGATTGTAAACTTACTCTTTACCTCTTATCTGTACGATTAATTCATTGTCTTATTCTATGGGCTGACTTATTTCGGCCCATTGCGTTACAAGAGCTGCTATGTCAAAACCTGCCGTGAAATCCGTTCAATCAGCGACTGCGAAAACTGTAACCCGCGCAGCGAACCCCCGCCAAAAAGTTAAAGCACCCAAGCAGGCTAAACCTGAAGGTAAAGGCAGAGCAAAGCCAAGCAAAGACAAACCCAGAGCTGAAATCAAAAAAGCCCTGCATCCGCGTAATGCCCACTTGAATGGCTATGATTTTCCAGCGCTATACGCTGCATTCCCTCAGCTAAAAACCTTTGTGCGGCCCACGCCCTATGGCGCGCTATCGGTAGATTTTGCCGACCCCTTGGCAGTTAAAACCCTCAATGCGGCGCTACTCAAACATCACTATGGAATTGGTTCTTGGAATATTCCTGAAGGAGCGTTATGTCCTCCTATTCCCGGTCGCGTCGACTATGTGCATTACGTGGCAGATCTGTTAGCCGAAGGCGATAAGTCATGTGCCATGGATAAGGCGAGGGTGCTGGATATTGGCACGGGCGCGAACGGCATTTATCCCATATTGGGCTGCCAAGTGTACGGCTGGCAATATGTTGCCTCGGATATCAATGCCCATTCACTCGCCAATGTGCAGAGTATTATCGAGCAAAACCCCGTGCTGCAAGGGCGGATAAGTTTACGATTACAGCCGGATGACAAGGCGGTCTTCAAGGGAATTATTCAAGCCGAAGAACGTTTTGAGTTAACCCTGTGTAATCCTCCGTTTCATGCCTCTATGGCCGAGGCGAGCGAAGGTACAAAGCGTAAGGTGAATAATCTACAGCTTAATCGGGGGAGCTCAGTAAAGGCTGCACCTAAGCTGAATTTCGGCGGCCAAGCGGCAGAGCTTTGGTGCCAAGGTGGAGAGCGACAGTTCTTGGCGACCATGATCCGTGAGAGTCAGATGTTTGCAGACCAATGCCTGTGGTTCACTAGCCTAGTGTCGAAGCAAGAAAACCTGAAACCTTGTTATCAAGCCTTAGCACAGTTGAACGTCGATACTGTGAAGACGATTGAAATGCAGCAAGGCAATAAAATTACGCGGGTCTTAGCGTGGAGCTTTCAGTCGGCCGCTAAGCGCAAAATCTGGCGCGCTGAGCACTTAGCCAATTAAGATTTTCAGTTTACTTAATAACAAAACAGGCGCCATTATTGGCGCCTGTTTTTTAAAGGTAAAAAGAACCACTGTTACTGCGGCTTTTCTTCCTGATGATCACGGCGGAATAACGCCCACTCTTCCATGGCATCACCGTTTGGCAAGGTACAGATGCCATGCTCACCTTCGGCGGTTTTCTCTATTGCCAAGCTACCACCGAGGGAGATGCAATACTCTGAGGCTGGATTGGCAATTTTAACTTGCGCAGCAGGCTTTTCAGCTTCGCCGCAACCCACGAGTGCTACAGTTGCCAGCAGTAAAGCTGCAGCAAGCGGTAATAGGATTTTCATAGATACTCCTTGGTGACTTATTTGCGCCCTAGAATCCGCAGAATGCGGAGGAATAAGTTGATGATATCCATATACAAAGCGGCTGCGCTATCGATGGCATTATCTATAGTTTTTGGAATTTGATTCGCCCGTCCCCAGTCGTAACCAATATACCCGCAGAAAATCAGCACGACGATCCAATCTAAAATCCCGTGGTGGGTATTAAAGATAAACACTTCAATCAGTTCGACGACGATGACGAGTACCAAAGCAATCGTGAGTGCGCCGGAAATTTTTTGGAAAAAGGCGGGAAAGAGTGTGCCCAAACACATCATGGCAATGGTCACTAGGCCTGTGATTCGAATGGCTTCCGTCACTAACTCAGGGTCGTATTGACTGACTACCATATTGATAATTAAGCCGAAGGGGACGACTACAAAGTTGTAGCCAATAAAGCTGACGACGGGATTGCTCGATTTTTGAAACAGATAAATCCCAAAAAAACAGGAGGCAAAATAGCCAATAAAGAAAATCCAAGGATTCACGCTGGCAATCGCTTCTGGGTCGATATTGGTGACCATCCAATAGTTAACCGCAAAACCCCAAATCAGCGTGAGGCCGATAACGAGGTTGTACATACCTGCGCCAACGATGGGATCGTCTGTGGTCATACGATCAAATACACTGTTTTCCGAATCCATATGTTTTCCTTGTGATTTCCTTATGTTAACTGGTCGTTCAGCATCACCAGCGTTGGGCTAAGTTAAGGCAAGTAAAGCCGTTTTTCAAGCGAGAATATCTTAAGCCTGAGTACCACAGACACTGCAGTTGCTGTGTTTCGGTAGTTTCATCTCACGAAACTCCATCGTCATCGCATCGATCATCAAAATGCGGCCCGCTAAGGTTTTACCCATACCAGTGATCACCTTGATGGCTTCAACCGCCTGCAAGCAACCTATCATGCCGACGACAGGGGCTAGGATGCCCGACTCGACGCAGCTGAGTTGTTGCTCGCCAAATAGGGCGCTAAAGCAATGATAACAAGGTGTTTCGCTGTAATAATCGAACACTGTGACCATGCCTTCCATGCGAATTGCCGCCGCGGACACTAAGGGCACTTTATGCTTAAAGCAGCTGAGATTGAGTTGTTCGCGCACACTGACATTATCGGTGCAGTCGAGCACTAGATTGTGATTGGCGACAAGGGCGTCAATCTCATGATCATCTAATACTGCATTGATAATGTTGATCTTAATAAAGGGATTGAGCTGACTCAGGCTCTGTTTGGCCGATTCGACTTTTGGCTGGCCGACATTGGCATCTTGATGCAGCACTTGGCGCTGCAGGTTAGAAAGTTCAACGTGATCAAAATCGACCAAGGTCAGCTCGCCAATCCCTGCAACTGTGAGGTATTGGCTAGCGGCGCAGCCTAATCCGCCTGCACCTATCATCAACACTTTCGCTTGTTTTAGGTGTTCTTGGCCGTCGATATCCATGGCTTTGATGGAGATCTGACGGCTGTATCTTAAGAGTTCGCTGTCGCTGAGAATATCGTCAGGCACATTCATTGAGATTTTCCTAGCAGAGCACGCTGTTAAAGGGCTCGACCGTCACTTGGGTGCCTGCGGGTGTATCCCCTTGGAATTGTTCCAATAAAACGAAACAGTTCGCTAGGCTCATTGAAGTCAACATGCCAGAACCTTGGCTACCAGTAATGGCAACCTCGAGTTTACCTTGTGCATTACGGCTTAAAATGCCCCGTTGATATTCGACGCGGCCCGGTTGTTTACGCACAGGTGTTGTCAGAGTGGCGTCTAACATCAAAGGTGCGACTGGGGTTAAACCCTGCATCTTGTTCAGTATTGGCCAAACGAGTTTGTAAAACGTCACCATAGAAGACACGGGATTCCCCGGTAAACCACAGAATACCGCCTTGCCAATTTTGCCCATGGCGAAAGGCTTGCCTGGTTTGATGGCGAGTTTCCAGAAGGTGATTTTGCCTTCTTCATCGAGAATTTGTTTCGTGAAATCCGCTTCGCCGACCGACACGCCGCCCGAGGTCAGCACCATGTCTGCTTGGCTGGCGGCTTGGCGAAATGCCTGACGTATGGCTTCAGGATCATCGGCAATCACGCCTAAATCGAGCCATTCAACATTAGCGCGGCTGAGTAAACCTTGAATCGAGTAACGGTTTGAATCGTAAATTTGCCCCGGCGCGAGTTCGCTGCCAACAGGACGCAGTTCATCACCCGTGGAGAAAAACGCCACCTTAAGTTGACGATAGACTCGCACTTGGCTGATACCAATAGTGGCTAACACGCCGAGCTCGGCGGCGCCAATTTGAATACCAGCAGTAAGTACTTTAGTGCCTTGGGTCAGCTCTTCACCACGGCAACGCACATTGGCACCTTGCGCCTTAGGATGGCGAATATGAATAATCTCACCTTCAACTTCGGCTTCTTCCTGCATTTGTACTGTGTCATAACCCGCAGGCACGGGCGCGCCCGTCATGATCCGTATGCAAGTATTAGGTTTGGCTTCACCTTCAAAACCATGGCCGGCGAACGAACTGCCGATAAGGCGCAATGAGGTATGATTGGTTTGCGTATTCAAGTCGACAAAACGGAAGGCGTAACCGTCCATGGAGGAGTTGTCGAAGGGTGGCAGGTCGATGCAGGAAGCGAGATCTTCTGCAAGGACGCGGCCAAGGGCATGGGGAAGCAATACGACTTCGGTGTCTGACACTGGGCTAACTTGTTCGAGCAAAAGGGGAATAGCTTGATCTGGATGCATTAAGCTAGGTTGCGAACAAGGATCGGCTTTTACGGACATGAGGGTCTGCCTTATATGCAATGGGTCGTGATGACGCTGAATGAATTTCCACCTGACTATGATTGGCTATTATGCCACGGTGATCGGCGATGGCTATGATTTGCATGTGAGTTTCTGTGATAGGCCAGTCAGTTTTTCCTGCCACTTTGGATGATAACCTAGCAAGAAGTAACGCAATTTGCGCTGCTAAGTCGAAGGCTGAACGCGAGTCGCTGGACAAATGAAAATCATTTTTATCTATGAATCATTAACTTAGCTAAAAATCTAAAGGTAAATTTTGTTGCTTTTGTCGACCCCCTTGATGACAATGTGCCCCATGATTCAGTTCGAATGCAAAAGAGGATTTACTATGCTGTCAGCCACTATGATCGAAAAGTTGAATGAACAAATTAATATGGAGTTCTTCTCCTCAAATTTATACCTGCAAATGAGCGCATGGTGTGAAGATCAGGGATTTGAAGGTGCAGCTAAGTTTATGCGTGAGCACGCGGACGAAGAGATGGGCCATATGCGTCGTCTGTTCACTTATGTGAGTGAAACCGGTGGCTTACCTTTGTTAGGGGCGATCGAAGCGCCGCAGTCACAGTTTAGTTCTTTACTGGCTCTGTTCGAACTTACCTATGAGCATGAGCAGTTGATCACCAGTCAGATCAATGCCTTGGCCCATGCCGCCTTTTCGAATCAAGACTACTCAACCTTTAATTTCCTGCAATGGTATGTGGCCGAGCAGCACGAAGAAGAAAAGCTGTTCAAGTCGATTGTCGATAAGATACGTTTAGTGGGTGAAGATGGTAAGGCGCTGTTCTTTATTGATAAAGATTTAGCTAAGTTAGCCTCTAAGGGCGGCGAAAGCATAATGAACGGTCAAGGCCAACCACAGGCTTAAGCGCATTTTATTCGCCACAAAAAAGCAGCCTAGGCTGCTTTTTTGCTATTTATTCTTCAATTCTTTTTGCTATTAGTTACTAGCTTTCAGCATCTCAGATATTCACGCATCTATCTTGGTAATCGTGGTTGAGCAGTGCTGTGTGCTTGATGTGCAGCAAGGGGGTGATCTCGTCGAAGGGCAGCGGTTTAGAGATCAAATATCCTTGGGCGAAGTGGCACCCTAAATCCCGCAGGAAGTGCCACTGGGCTTCGGTTTCTATGCCTTCGGCCACTAACTCCATTTCGAGACTTTGCCCCATCATGACGATGGCTTTGACTAAGTTAGCATTAGCGTTACTTTCGAGGGCATTTTCCACAAAGCTACGATCGATTTTAATCACTGAAATAGGGAATTTTTTCAAATAACTCAGGGAAGAATAACCCGTACCGAAGTCATCGATATAGATTTGCGAGCCTAGATGGCGAATCGATTCGAGTGTGCTCAAGCAGTGGCTGGCATCGCCCATCAGCATGCTTTCTGTGATCTCAATATGCACATTGCGCGGGTTCACATGGTGGCGGTTAAAGCATTCCTGCAGCACTTGGTCGAATCCCATGCCACGGGTGTTGATACATTGGCGGCCAGAAACATTAATCGCAACATTGATTTTTAAGCCACTTTTCTGCCACTGCCTGAGATCATGCATGGCTTGGTTGAGCACCCATTCGCCCATAGGTTCTATCAGTCCGGTTTCTTCGGCCAGCGGGATAAATTGATCCGGTGGGATCAGGCCAAAGTCGGGGTCTTGCCAGCGGATGAGGGCTTCGACGCTGCAGACGACTCCAGTTTGCATATCCACTATGGGTTGATAATGCAGGGCAAATTCATTTTGTGCCACGGCGCGGCGCAGGCGTTGCTCTAACTCCATCCGAGCGAACATGGCTTCATTCATGCCCGCGGTAAAGTATTTGAAGTTGTTCCGTCCCGCATCTTTAGCTTGATACATGGCGGTTTCGGTATTGCGGGTGAGTGAGCTGACATCGAGGCCATCTTCGGGATAGACGCCGATACCAAAGCTGGCTGAAATCTGGATCTCACGGTCATTTAAGTCAAACGGCATGCCTAAGGTTTCGATAATACGCGTTGCCATGTGTTCGATGGCGAGTTCGTTGGTCAGTCGTGGCAGAATAAGTACAAATTCATCACCCCCGATGCGGGCGATAAAGTCGGTTTTACCCGCAATGCCTTCTAAGCGTTTGGCCACATCTTTAAGTAATAAGTCGCCCGTGGCATGGCCTTGCACATCGTTGATGTATTTGAATTGGTCTAAATCTATCAGCAGAATCGCCAGTTTGCGTGAGTCATGCTGCGCCACATGGATTTCGTGCTGCAGGCGCTCATTAAACAACTTACGATTAGGCAGCCCCGTTAACGCATCGAAGTTGGCTTGATACCAAAGATCTTGCTCATATTGCTTACGTTTACTGATATCCATAAATAAACCAATGTGTTGGATTATTTGTCCTTGCTCATTTCGCACCACAGTAATGGCTAAATACTCGGGATACACTTGGCCATTTTTGCGTTTATTCCAAACCTCGCCCTCCCATTTTCCTTCTGTTTGCAGCGACTCCCACATGGTGGTGTAAAAGTGTTGCGAATGACGGCTAGAACTGAGGATGGATGGACTGCGGCCTTTCACGTCTTCCAATGTATAGCCAGTAATATTGCAGAAAGCCGGATTGACCAGTTCGATATGGTTGTCGGCATCAGTCACCATTATGCCCTCGGCAGAATAGTCAAATACCGCAGCGGCGCGGGTGAGCGCATGGTTCGCCTTCTGCCGTTCGCTGATCATCCGGTTCATGGCACGGGCCATGCGAGCAAGTTCATCAGTACCTGAAACGCGGATATTGATATTGAGCTTAGGATCTTCCGCCATTTGCTGCATGTCATTGGCAATCTTAGTGATTTTATCCATAAAGTTGCGAATGATCTTCTGTCCGAGCCAGAGTGTAACGGTTGCGGTGAACAGCGCTGATAACAAGTACAGGCCGAGGAAGGTCAGGGCTTGGTTTTGTTGATACTCGCTCTGTTGCGCCATGGTCTGGGTGATGTCTTTGGCGAGTTGATGCAGTTGTTCAATACGCTGGGTGGTGAGCGCCCACCATTTTTGGCTGTCAATCGGATGTGGCGGCATTAACAGCTGTGTCATCGCTTGGCTTAACTTGTCCTCACTGGCTGGGACTTGCGCGATGGCGTTGATCTCCGCCATCGGCAAGCCTTGCTGCTTCAATTGCAGCAGCTTGGCCATACTGAACTGGTATTGATCTATGCTGTCCTCAATGGTTTTCAGCGCCGGCTTAAATTTGGGGAGAAAGCGGGTCTCGTGATTGAGTTCATCTAAGTTGAGATGAATCGTCGCCAGCGCGCTATTAAATTTTTGCAGTGAAACGTTATCGCCCTTCAGCAGATAGTCCTGAAAACTCCCCATTAAGCCACCGTAACCTAAGTTGGCATTAATATTCTGTGCCAGTGCGCTAATGCGGGTTTGCTGCTCAATTTGTTGGCTTATCTGCAGAATACGTTGATTCTCTGGCGAATCTTGCAGGTTTTGCAGTAACGATTTTCTATCGGAAATCGCTGCATTGCTCGCGTGCATCACAGCTCGGCCATATTCATACATGAAGGAGCCTATGGTGCGGTAATCATTCAGATTGAGTGAGTCGCTGAGTAACAAATGATTGATCGCGCTACGTTCTTTTACGGCGAGTTCCTGCACCATTAGCAGGTTCAATAAATCGGTATAGGCGCGGGATTGGCTGATTTCGTTGGTCTGTAACTGCAATAGTTGAATGAGCTGCAACAGCTGAGTGTGCAGTTGACTATAGAGGTCAGTAAACGGGCTTTGTGTTTCGCTCGCAAAGGTTTGGCGTGCGTTGGCGAGTCTGTGGCCCGTGAGTGTGATGGCATCTAATAATGCGTTCATCTGACTGGCTTCAATACTCTTAGGCTCGAGCGCCTCATTGAGGTGGGCTAAAGGTTCGCTGTTAAGTAACGTATTGAATGCGTTGGAGGTCGCCTGTTGTTGCGCGACTAGCGCGTTATCGGCGGGCAGTTGATTGGTGCTAAGGCCATATTCGTTCTGCAACTGATACAGTAATTCAGTGATTTGTACCGTCGTCTGCACTGCAAGATGGTTGTGCTTGGCCGAGTGTGATTCATTTATTAAGCCATGCATGCGAGTCAGAATAAAAAAACTCATCATCAACAAGGGGACAAGCGAAAACAGAATGAGCTTTTGCTTCAAACTGAGGTGGTGTAGCGCTGACGGCATTAAAGATCACTCCACTCGTTCGCCTAGCTAAAAAAGAAATTCAACGTCATCACGTTGAACTTGAGTTGAAAATGGAACTAGGCACAGGGTGAGAATATTTAACATAGGCGGCCAGTCACGGCGACCTTTAGTTTATGGATATCTAATCTAGGTCACGAAATTAAGCAGATTGTTATATATCGAGCTAAGCAACTATTTTTATTAGTGTATTTTTTGCCTATCAAACAAACATTTCATTTGTCTGTGATGTGACACAGTATTTTGTCATTCGAAAGAATGGCTTTATTTATTGCCCTTATGGGCAGTAATTCAGGGAATGGTATAACCGGTGGGTTAAGCGATGTTGGACTGCAAATAAAGCCCAATAAAAAGGACGTTTGCCGCAGCGAAACGTCCCTTCGTCTTAAATCAACGACCTAAGTTTAGGCCATTGAAGTCTGACTTAACCGACCTTCGCCAGTAGCGATTTACGGTAGACCACTATATCTTCAATCGTCAGCACAGGCATATTGTGCAGTGCGCCGAAGGCGATAATTTCGGGTAAACGCGCCATAGTGCCGTCGGGATTGGTGACTTCACACAATACACCAGCAGGTTTTAAGCCAGCGAGTTGCACTAAATCGATCGTGCCTTCGGTGTGGCCGCGGCGGGTTAGCACGCCGCCCGGTTGGGCGCGAAGTGGATACACATGGCCTGGGCGTGCGAGATCACTTGGCTTAGCGTTGTCGCTAATCGCGGCTTTAATGGTGGTCACGCGGTCAGCGGCAGAAACCCCAGTCGTTACACCGACAGTTGCTTCAATGCTCACAGTAAATGCCGTGCCGTATTGGCTCGAGTTGTGCTCGACCATAGCAGGCAGTTCGAGGGCTTTGATTTTTTCATCGGGTAAACACAGGCAAACAATACCGCTACATTCGCGGATGAGCATGGCCATTTGGGCGTTCGTCAACGTCTCGGCAGCGAAAATTAAATCGCCTTCGTTTTCTCTATCTTCGTCATCGACAACTAACACACCTTGGCCTTGACGCAGGGCATTAAGACCCGCTTCAACGCGTTCGATAGCAGTACCAAAAGGAGCAAGTAAAGACTGATTCATGGTTAATATCCTTAAAAAATACGACATTGGAATATCCAGAATCAGGGCGCGTAGAAATACAACCTAATCAAACCTAATGGCTCGATTTTGCTGTAGCAATATCACTTCACTTTGGGGTGAAGTTATTGCAAAACATGAGGCTAACACTGCGATACATAAGCGCGTTGCACTTAAATACCACAAGGTGTTGTCTTACATTCTCTTCCATCCGGACTCAGTACTGTCGCCATTAAAGCAAACAGTCCATTACCGTCGGCTCTGGAATAGTCAGTTTTGCACTAGGCAAAATCTAAGGCACCAGATCTGCTGACCCCGAAAGTGATTTCGGGCGCTCGCGGGCTTTGGGGATGCTCAGTTAAATAATCACTTAGCGTTACCCATTTACCGCCGGTGGGGAGTTTCACCCCGCCCTGAGAATTTGCTTTTGAGCCGTTTGCGCTCAAAAACGCCGTTATGTTGCTCTTATTTACTGCGAATGGCAACTTCTCGCGTTCAATGTTTGCGCTAGTGCACACCTGACCACTATCATACTAATTTATTTGCCGTCGCATTTTTCGACGGTCGTTATGGACGTCACAAGGACGTATAAATGCGATCTCTGCTGCTAACTTTAGGTATTGCCATGTTGTTATCCGGTTGTTCGACCTCAAAAGGGCAAGTACCCGCCCCAGTTGCTGAAAAAATTCCCCATGTGATGACCTTGCATGGCGTAACGCGCACCGATGATTACTATTGGCTGCGTGACGATGAACGCAAAGATCCTAAAGTGTTGGCCCATCTCGAAGCTGAGAATCGCTACACTGCGGCTTATTTCAAACCCTTAAAGCCGCTGCAAGATGGTCTTTTTAAAGAGTTAACTGAGCGCTTAGTCGCCGATGAGTCGAGCGTGCCGTACCAATGGCACCAGCACAGCTATTACAGTCGTTATAAAGAAGGCGGCGAATATCCGCTAATCAGCCGTAAGGGCGCCGATGGTGTTGAGCAAGTGATGCTGGATGTTAACGAGCGAGCTAAGGGCCATGAGTTTTATGGCTTAGGCGGCGCCAGTGTGAGCCCAGATGAAACCATGTTGGCCTTTGGTGAAGACGTCCTCAGCCGCCGTGTGTACCACATTTATTTTAAAGATTTGGCCTCGGGCGACATGATCGTCGACGTGCTTGAAAACACCGAAGGTCGAGTGGTGTGGGCGAACGATAACAAACATGTGTTCTATATCGCCAAAGATTTGCAGACCTTACTTGGCTACCAAGTATATCGCCATGAGCTGGGCACTAAGCAATCGAGCGACGTGTTAGTGTATGAAGAACAAGACGATTCTTTTTATATCTCGCTCGGCAAAACCTTAGATGAGTCGCAAATTGTGTTGTTCCAAGAGAGCACCATGACGAGCGAAGTGTCAGTGCTCGATGCCAGCGAACCTTTGGGTTTATTCAAGCCAGTGTTAGCACGGGAAGAAGGCCACGAATACAGTGTGTCTAAGCTGGGTGATACTTATTACATTCTCACCAACTGGCAGGCGACTAACTTCCGTTTGATGAAAGTCGCCATCAAAGATGCGGCGGACAAATCTAAGTGGCAAGAAGTGGTTGCGCATAACCCCAATGCCCGTATCGAAGACGAGTTAGTACTCAAGGATTATCTGATTATTCAGACCCGCGAAAACGGCCTGACGCGAATTAAAGTGATGCCGTTCAATGGTCAAAAGCCCTTCGAGTTGAGCTTTGATGAACCTGCCTATGTGATGGGTTTAGATGTTAATTCTCAGCAAGACAGCAATAAGTTACGCATTTTCTACTCTAGCCTGACAACGCCAGAAGCCGTATACGAATATTCGCTGGTGAATCCCGATAGACGGGATTTATTGAAACAAGATCAAGTCTTAGGCGGCTTCGATGCCAGCCAATATCGTGCCGAACGTGTGTTTATTACCGCCCGTGATGGTGTGAAAGTGCCCGTTTCTTTGGTGTATCGTAAAGATAAATTCAAGAAAGATGGCACTAACCCTCTGTATCAATACGGTTATGGATCTTACGGTTACACAGTGGAACCCGATTTTTCTTCATCCGTTATCAGTCTGCTCGATCGCGGTTTTGTGTATGCCATCGCCCACGTGCGTGGTTCAGAAATGCTCGGCCGCCCTTGGTATGACGACGGTAAACTGTTGAATAAGCAAAACACCTTCAATGATTTTATCGATGTAACAACGGCATTAACGGCACAAGGTTATGGCGATAAAAACAAGGTTGTCGCCTCTGGCGGCAGTGCGGGTGGTTTACTAATGGGCGCAATTGCTAACCAAGCGCCGGACAAGTATTTTGCCATCGCAGCCCATGTACCTTTTGTTGATGTGGTTACCACTATGCTGGACGAGTCGATTCCGTTGACCACCAATGAGTACGACGAGTGGGGCAACCCGAACGAGAAAACTTACTTTGATTACATGCTGAGTTACTCGCCCTACGACAATGTCACTGAGCAAGAATACCCACACATGTTAGTGACGACGGGTTTGCATGATTCACAAGTGCAGTATTTTGAACCCGCCAAGTGGGTCGCTAAACTGCGCGATGTTAAAAATCAATGGTACAAGAGTGACGATAAAGTCTTGTTACTTAACGTGGATATGGAAGCCGGCCACGGTGGTAAGAGTGGTCGTTATCGCCAGTACCAAGACACAGCCCAAGAATATGCGTTCTTCTTGAGTCTGTTAGGCATGACTAAGTAGGCGCCAACGGGTGACCGATTTAGTGATTGAAGCCGCTAATTCAACTCCCTCGGCTAGCCCTCAAAAAGGGGCTAGCCAAGCGCCAGCTGTTAACCAAACTCAGCTTTCGAGCAAGCCTGAAGCGCAAGTAACTGAGCAAGCTGTGACTTCGGAGCAAGGCGCAACATCAGAGATAGAACAAGTCTCGACGTGGTATCTGTACCTTATCCGCTGCGCCAATGGCCACCTATACACTGGCATCACCACAGATGTCGCCCGCCGATTTAATGAACATCAATCAAGCAGCCCCAAGGCGGCAAAGTATCTGCGCGGCAAAGGGCCATTAACCCTGATGTATCAAGAACAAGTCGGCACCCGCAGTGATGCCCTAAAGCGTGAAATCGCGGTTAAAAAGTTAAGCCGCGCTCAGAAGTTGACGTTGATTGAATCAGCTTTTGAGCATAGTGCTCAATAAAAAAGTTAACACCTTAAAATGATTAAGCACTGTCATTCCAGTGACACGCCGTGAATATATCCCTATAGGCTCGACGACGGCATCCATGCCGTCAACGGTCACTTCCATGTCAGTGCTTAATCCCGTTAACCACTGAGTATTCTGTTAGCCTGCATTCTGTCGTTACGTTGCAAAATTTAACAATGGGTGTCTCAGTATATACAGTGGTCTATCTTGAGGTGGAAAGCTTAAAGCGAGTAGTGCCGAAGCTAAAAATGATGTAGATGATAGGGTTAACAAGCTTTTGTTAGGCCTTGGCAAATTTAATGTCGATGAGAAGAATGTTTCTGCGTCCTCAATCTCGACAGCGCCCGAGTATTCCTTCGGTGATAATGAAAAACGTGTGCTTGATGGTTACCGAGCTAGTCGCAATTTAAAAGTGACCCTCAATAACTTAGAACAGCTAAATGCTTTTATGGATTTTGCCCTAAGTGTACAACTTGATGAAATCACACGCGTTGAGCTGAAATCCTCGAAAGAGGCTGAGCTTAAAAATGAGGCTAGAGCCTTGGCTGTTGCTGATGCTAAAGAAAGAGGAAGTCTATTGGCGAACGCTTTTGGGGCTACTATTGGCAAAATTTACAGCATTGGTTCTTCAACAGATGACAGCATTGGCCGTTATGGTGCCAACAATGGAATCGAGCGAATAGAGGTAACTGGTTCACGTATGGGGAAACCTCAAGTGACAGGGCAATATCTGCAGGAGAATATGGTTTTTTCAGCATCTATCAGTGTGGTATTTGATCTCGATGTTAAGTGATAGTTTTACTACAAAAGTCCGGATTGACACAAATAGTTATCGCAACATCAAAAATTTCACAAGAGGTGTCTCGATAAACTTAGCTAAAAAGTGGAAAATGGAACTTCAAGATTGGATGTCTGCAATGATCCTGTTTATGACCACTTTTCTTGTTACTGGATAATTACAAACGAAGTATATTTCGAACTTAAGTAATGTCTTTTAGTTCTGCATTCGAATAATAAAGGAATTATTGTGCATATTATTATTGGATTTTTAACGGCATTAGCAACAGTGCTTTTTGCATTGGATAGATTGGGGATTGACATAGGCTGGTTTAACCCGTGGGCTTGGCAGCGTCGCCGCGCATGGTTAAAGCAATCAACTGGACATCCCGCCTATGGTCTTAATAAGCCAATTGATGCAATTGCTTTGATAGCAACTGCAGCAGCGAAAATTGACGGTGATCTTTCAATTGAAGAAAAAGAAAAACTAAAAGTTATATTTCAAAAGACGTTCAATCAGTCTGAAAAAGATGCTGTACAACTGATTGGTGCAAGTGTTTATCTTTTAGGATCAGGAGAAGATGTTTTTCAAGCACCTGAGAAAGTATTAAAACTTTCACTAGAGCGCTTTTCTGAGGCACAAAGAACATCCTCAATAGAGTTAATTTCAGAAATAATAAATGTAGGCGGCCAACCATCTGAGGTTCAAACAGTTTTCTTCAAGAAAGTCAAAAAAATCATGACGTCAAATGCTAGTAGAAATGAGTGGTAGATAATTTAGCTTTGGCTTGAATAATAAATACGAGTATATCGAGACATCCATAGTCAAATTTTGCTCCGAAAAGACAAATGTGTAAAACTTTACCAACGACTGGCCTGAATTGAGACTGAGAAAGTCTCAGACGATGAAAAAAAATGCCACTACAAGGGGTTAGTGGCATAAATGCATAAGTCGGGCACAAGCTTAAAAGGGTGGGTAGAAGACTGACATCTTGGCTGGGAACCGTTGCAACATCAGTCTCTACGCCGGGAAGTAGGTAAAACCTTTGGGTGTAGGGTGGTAAAACGGCGCGTTATTCCATGCTTACTGGGCCGTCGATTTTGTTAAATTTCACATCACCAGAACCTGCCGCAAGAATCGTTAATCCCTTAGTGTTAAAGACATTAATGTCGCCTGATCCGTCTGTGATGGTCACAGGACTCTGCACATTGGCGACTTCGATGTTGCCTGAACCATCATCGATGGCGATATTGCCGCGAATATCAGTTACCTTGATTGCGCCAGAGCCATCGTCAATCGTGAGGTTGCCGCTGATTTTGCTGACTTCAATATCACCAGAGCCATCATCAATGCTGACATTGTTACCGCCGTTGATAATGAGTTCACCTGAACCGTCTTTGACATTGATATCTGCTGTCATCTTGCTGATCAAAATGGCACCTGAGCCGTCATCTATATCCAGTGCTAAATTCGCAGGCACTTGCAGTTTTAGATCGATGTAGGGCGAGTAATTATTAAAACCGCTTTGTTCAAAATCGGCTTTGAGCTTGGCCTTGTTGGCCTTTTTCTCTAGGGTGAGAATGACTTTACTGTCGTCGTTACCGTCCTTATTACTATAGATGTCGGCGACGAGTTTAATTTGGGTTAGGCCTTCGACACCGATAATTTCGAGGCTGCCTGCGCCAGTCTCGGCAATCAGGCCTTGCAAGTCTTGGCTATCGAGGGTGAGTTCGCGTTGCTGGTGGTCTAAATCCGGCATGCCAGCGGCGTTGACATTAATAATGCAGCCAGTGAGCGATACCCCTGCGGTAAACACCAATATAAAAGCGAGGGTGAATATAAATGGGCGTAGTGACATGTTAGCTTCCTTGTTTATCTGGCACTCGTTATTCGTGTGAGTGCTGAGTCGTCTTGCGATGGATAAGACATTGCACAGCCCATGCCAATTTTAAGTTTCATTTATAATCAATGATTTAAGATAAAGGTGTCCGCGCTTGGCTGTGTGGACATGTCCGCCTAATGAGGGATTTACTCACAGATTAGTGAAATTGCTCATTTATTGAGTTAGCTTGAGCCTCATAGGTCTGGCCGGGCAAACATACAGACAATACAAAAAATACAAAAAACATAAGAAGGGATGCAGATGGATTATTTAACGACGAACAAGACGGCTTGGGATGCGCGCACTCGGGTACATTTAACCTCGGATTTTTACGATGTGGCGGGCTTCCTGCGTGGGAATACTTCATTACGGGAAATCGAGCTTAGCGAGCTGGATGTGGCAGGGAAAAGCTTGCTGCATCTGCAATGCCATTTTGGCTTAGATACCCTGTCGTGGGCGCGCATGGGCGCTAAAGTACTGGGTGTCGATTTGTCTGAGGTGGCGATTGATGAAGCACAAAAGTTGGCGCAGCAGACACAATTGTCCGCCGAGTTTATCTGTAGCGATGTTTACAGTGTGGCGAGCAAGGTTGAGCCGCAAGATATTGTGTTTACGTCCTATGGTGCCATTGTGTGGCTGCCGGATTTAACCCTGTGGGCGCAGACGGTTGCTGCTTGTTTAAAGCCAGGCGGACAGTTTTACATGGCTGAGTTTCATCCGGCGCAACAGCTGTTCGATGGTTATAGCTATTTTAATCGGGGTGAGCCAGACATAGAGCAGGAAGGCACTTATACCGAAAATGCCGGTGATGATCAGCAAACCTTAATGTGTTGGTCACACAGTCTATCCGAAGTGATCAATGCGTTATTGCAGGCGGGCTTAGTGTTGGAGTTCTTCCACGAATTCGATTTAAGCCCGTACAACTGTTTCGAAGGGCTCGAAGCGCAAGCCGATGGTCGTTATGTGTTAACACACCAAGGGCAGAATGTGCCCTTGGTGTATAGCATAAGTGCTCGTAAGCCTGCGTAATGCTTGCTGTTTGTGATGGCGAGGATTAACGACTACGGTAAACCGGATACTTAAGGTAACGGTTATCGTAGTAAGGGCTGCGTTCATAGAACCAGTGCAGGCGTGCCTCGGGATCGGCGGCAAATTCGGCATTGGTCAGTGCTTTGTCGAACTCAGCTTGCAGCTTAGGATCATCTTTTAGCATCTTGGCCGCCAGCGGCTCAACCGCATAATCTTCAATGTATTCAGTGCGGGTGAAGATAGGATTAAAGAAACCCCATTGCAGCAAAGAATCTGGTGATTGCGGCTCTAGCAGTAAAACCGCCAGATCGCCCAGCGGTTGATCTGTGCTGATTTTAATGGTGCCAGCGGGCAGAGTGGTGCTGACTTTCGTCAACTCTGACTCGGCTTTAACCGTTTGATGGCCCTCAAAATCCTTAGTGTTAAACACGGGATTACTGAGTTTGTATTGCTGTAATTTAAGCTCTGTCGGTTTGGTCAGGCGCGTCATGCGAATGCCGTGTATGTTCAGGCGATCAATCACCTGCGTCCATTGCGCCGGAATATAGTAAGCGCTCGGACGAGTGACTTTAATATCGGGTACAGTCTCGGCGATCACAGGCAAGTTGGGGTACAGCTTAGGTTGACCGTTCCAGCGCACCACCTCAGTGCCACTGATGGGGCTCTTTTCGAGTTGATAGTCGATGCCCTTAAAGTCCCAACCTTTTGCCAGCGGTGCCGATTTCCACGTTAGGGTGATCAACGGCGAAGCGCGGTATTTATCTTCCTGAATCGCACTCTTCAGTTTAGTCGCCTGTTCGCCCACGGTTTTGAGGGTTTGCTCTAGCATCACATAGGTGCCGAGCACTCTTTGTTTAAAGGGTTTTAAGCTGTGGTTTTCAATCAAAATAGTGGGTAAATGGCGCGCATCACCATAACCGTTAGAGAAGCGCGGACTTGGATTCCACAGCGACATGCCTTTGGTAATATCGGCATTATCCACGGCAAAAATCAGCGGGCCGGGAATGTGGCCTTGCTCGGTTAATGCTACTTCAACCGCGGGTCTGTAGCTGTTTTCGAGCCAGCGGTAACTGGCTGGGCTTAATCCTTGGGCGAGGTTATAGCCAAAGGTGACATCGTATTGGTAATCGATGCCGTCGGTGACATGCACGTCGATATACAAGTCTGGCTGCCACACGTTGATTGCGCGCAGCATGTGCTGCATTTCTAAGGTATCGGCCTTGGCATAATCGCGGTTAAGGTTGAGATTATTTGCGGTAGTGCGCCAGCCCATATTCACAGGGCCACGCTGGTTCACACGATTAAATTCGCCGCTGCGCTCATGGGCATCGACACTAAACATAGGTACAAACAAGAGGTTGGCTTTATCCAGCAGGGCGCTTTTATCGCCCTTGATGATGTCGCGTAGCAGCATCATACCGGCATCTTTACCGTCAATTTCTCCGGCATGAATCCCCGCTTGCACTAAAACTGTTGGTTTAGTGTTTTGCTTGAGGCGTGCCGACTCATTAATGCCTTCACTGCTGGCGATGTACATCCAAATATCGCGCCCCTGTGGGCTCTTGCCTAGGCTCACCTTTTGTAATTTATCGGTCTCGCCCGCAAGCGTGTCGAGCCAAGCGATAGTGGCCTCGTAGCTTGGGCTTTCAATACCACTACTTTGTTCAAACGGCGTCGCCCACTCGTTGTCGACACTCAACATGAGCGATTCGCTGGCGCCATGCCAAGTGATACTTGGCGGTAAAATGGCATCGTTGACAAAGGTGTTGGCTCGCTCAGGAATCGGCGCGGGCTGAGCCTCTGGCGCTACAGCAGTGGCATCGGTTGCGACAGTCGCAGCGGGTTCGGTTGCTTGGGTATTCGCAGCCGGATTCACATCCTGTGGCGCTGTTGCTACTGGGGTTTCAACTGGCGTTTTGTCGGTGACGGTTTGCGCCGCAGCGACTGGCGTTGAGGTTGGCAAATCTGTAGATGCTTGAGCTAAGGTTTTTGCCTCGTTGGCAACAGTATCGACAGTGTAGAGACTACCCGCAGAAAGGCAGACAATGGCGATAACGGAGAGGGAAAATAAGCGCATGAAAAGAGTCCATATATCGAATTTTTATTAGGACGGTATCTTTTCATTAAACGCCCCGTTAACGCAAGGGCGGTCAAGGGTTTATCTGGCATTCAGGCGGTGGATACGATTGGTATAAAGCCCTGAATGAGAAGTCCGAATAGTCTAATCCGCTTTGCCGGACGTTATCTGCGATGCGGGCTGCTTGTTATAGGCAATCTCGATAACGGCGATGTCTTCGTAAAGTGCTTCGACGGCAATGGCGAGCTGATAAATAAGCCAGCTATATCCTGTGAGCGCAAATCCCTGCGGGACTTCGCCGTCGGTTGCCGCGGCATCTAAATCGGTTGTTGATGCCGTGGTTGTTGATGTCTCGATTGTCGATGTTATAGGGGCTGAGGCTAGCGAAAGCTGGAGTCTGTGTTGTAACTCTTGTTCTAAGCATTCCGGCAAGGTCGGTAATTGTTGAGCTTTACCCGCCACAAACTCTGCAAGCTGTTGTAAATAAAAGGCGAGCTCAGAGGCAACCGCATTAATCTGCAGATAGGCGTCTTTGTCTTCTTCCTGCCAGCGGGTTAAGGGCAAGAGTTCGAGCAAGGTGATTAGCCGCACTTGTTTATTGGCAAGTTGCGACAACAGTACTTTGTGTTTTTTGAGGGTTTTACTTTCCCATTCTAAGGAGAAAAACAGCTTCTTCTGGGTGAGTACGGCTTTCATCGCGGCTTCGAGTTTGGCGCGAAAATCGAGGTCGTGATTAGCGGGCGCCTTAAGATGCTGGGCTAGTACTTCGGCCATATTGTCTATGGCATGAGTGAGTTGAGAGCGCCAATCTTGTTTGGCTTTGATGGGAAAAATAAACAGCGAGACCAAAATAGCGATCACGCAGCCAGAAAGTATATTGGCCGTGCGCCACAGTGCCTCGGAGGTGTCGTGATTTGCATCGCCGACCACTATGATGATGGTAAATCCTGACACTAAATAGGCGTAGCTGTAGCGTCCGGCCGAGATAAAACAAATCAAACTGACGGCCAAGATCAGCAGGCTCATGATCAGCCAATAACTGTCAACTGTGGCAACCAGCATCACCCCATAAGCTGAGCCCAAACAGGTACCTATCGCTCTTTGAAGTGACTTTTCAATCGCGCCGCCGACCTGCGGCAGACTCATCATGATGACAACAATCGTCACCATGCTCCAAATAAAATGCGGCGGCGCCCAAATAGCATTAATAGTGACAGCAACGAGCAGGGCTAAACCGAGTTTTAAGGCGTGGACTGAACGGAAATGACGATAGATAAAGTCGGCAAAGGGTGTGGCTGGGGCAAATACAGACATAGGGCAGAATTCCTTTGGGCGTTAGCCAAGCGACATTACGTAGAGCCAGTATCGCAGAAAAACCGTGTCACTTGCGGCTATTGCGCCAGAAAGAAATGCAAATTGCGAAATCTAGCAAATTGAGCTTAGTGGATAGCGCGGGAGAGATCACATTTAAATTCAGATATTTGAATTGGATTGGCTGAACAGTCGTGTGCAGAAGCGGGGTGTTATGCCGTGCAGTAGGCATAAAAAAGGCTTGAATAAGCCTTGCCTATTCAAGCCGGTATTTGAAGCGTTGAGTACTGTATTTGCTAGCTTAAGCTGTGCTCGCTATCCGCTTTAACTTCAACTTCTGTGTACTTATCCATGATCAAGGCACAAGCCGCATCGCCAGTGATATTAAGTGCGGTGCGGATCATGTCAAACACTCGGTCTAAGGCAAACAGTAAAGGTAAACCATCGATAGGGATGCCAGCCGCTAACAGCACTGCCACCACTAAGAAAGACGGACCGGGCACACCCGCTTGACCAATTGCGCCTAAGGTCGAAGTGAAGATAATGGCTGCATAGGCCGTCATCGACAGGTCGACGTTATACATTTGAGCGAAGAACATGGCCACTAAACCATAATAAATCGCGTTGCCGCTCATATTGATCGTGGCGCCTAACGGCAGCACGAAGGCTGTGGTTGCCTTAGAGACTTTAAGATCTTCCTCGCAGGTTTCCATATTCACCGGCAGCGTCGCCATTGACGAGGCGGTCGATAATGCCATCACCTGTGGTTTCTTCATTGCCGAAATAAACTGGCGCGCCGACACTCTTGAGAAGAGCTGCACCACCAATGGGAAGAAGATAAAACCGTAGATCAGAATCGCGGCCACAAACACGGCGAATAACTTAAATACCACTTCTAACGCATCGAAACCGAAGGTGCCCACGGAATCGGCCATCAAACCAAATACACCGATAGGCGCAATGATCATCACGCAGTTGATCATCCACACAAAGGCATCAACAACAGTGTTGAGTGCAGCCAAAATAGGCTTAGCGCCATCGCCTTTAACCTTAGTCAGCGCGATACCGAAAAAGATACTAAAGACTAAGATTTGTAAGATGTTACCGCCGTTCAGCGATTCGAACACATTGGTTGGGATCATACCGATAAAGGTATCCATCACCCCAGGCAATGCGCCGTGTTCCTTGGTTACTTCCATCAAGTCTGAGCTGCTGTGGGCTGTGAAATCCACACCCGCGCCCGGTTGAAACAGATTGCCCATCACCAACGCCAGCATCACGGCGATCCCAGATGTCACGATAAAGAAGCCGAAAGTGCCGATGCCAATCTTACCCGCCGATGGGCTATCGCCTAAACTCGCGGCACCGCTGATGATAGAAACTAACACTAGTGGGATCACTAGCATTTTGATTAAATGGATAAAAATGGTTCCGAGTGGTGCAAACACGCTTGCACTCTCGCCCATGATAAAACCGACTAGTGCGCCGATAATCATGGCAATAACCACTTGTACACCAATGTTGCCTAATAAACTCTTGCTCTTCATTCTTGCGAAACTCCCCAGTAGCCGCAGCATTTTGTGTGATGTAGGCGATTTGAATCTAGACGCCGTAAACCTTAGTGATTAAGGCCTACTCTAGGCTAAAAGCCAATGCCCAACACTTTTTTTGTCCGGCTAAAGTACCACAATTGCATAGCTGGGGATTGTGAAACATTACCAACCTTGGTTTCAAAATAACCAAAGTCTAAATCACGTTAATGTTAAATGAAGAATGTTTAAATTTATTGGTTTAAAAATGAATAAAGTGTATTTAATGGTGCGATTTTAGCTGCCGGATTGATGAATTGTGATTTTTGGGGCTGTTGCAACATCTGCTATATAAATTTAATTCGGATGCCCACCAATATAGTTGCCGTCGCAATGATGCCGTTGGGAGATATTAAGCGTCCATCCATCTTTAATGAGGGAGTCGCTGAGCTTTAAATGGTCGTGCAGCATTGACTCTGTGGGATCTTAATAGCATCAAGACTAAGTATTTGCCTTTGGCACGACAATAAAAAGCGCCGACTCATTGCTGGGTCGGCGCTTTTTTACAAGTAAGGCTATGGCTTAATGCTTAAGCGCTTATGCCTTTGGACCAGCGTTGCGGATAGTGTCTGACACTTGATACTTAGCGAAGTTTTTAGTGAAAGCTTCGGCCAGCTTCTGGGCATACTCGGTGTATAGCGCTTTATCGCCCCAAGTGTTGATTGGGTTGAGTAAATTGCTGTCTACGCCTGTGACTGCCACAGGAACAGCGAGGTTCAATGTGTCTAAGTGGACGGTTTCAACATCTTTCAATTCACCGCTGACAATCGCATCGACGATGGCGCGGGTGGTTGGGATGTCAAAACGTTTACCCACACCGTGTGGGCCGCCAGTCCAGCCGGTGTTGACTAAGTACACTTGGCTACCGAAGGACTCAATGCGCTTCATTAACAGTTCTGCGTACACGCCAGCAGGGCGTGGGAAGAAAGGTGCACCGAAGCAGGTTGAGAAGGTCGATTGGATCGCTGAGGTTGAGCCGATTTCAGTCGAACCCACTTTAGCTGTGTAGCCAGACAAGAAGTGGTATGCCGCTTGTTCTTTGGTCAGGATAGACACAGGTGGTAATACGCCAGATACGTCGCAGGTTAAGAACACAACGGCATGTGGCTCGGCGCCGCAGTTGTCTTCTTTACGTTGGGCGATGTGCTCCAGCGGATACGCCGCGCGGGTGTTTTCCGTCAGGCTGCTGTCTTTGTAGTTAGGTACGCGGTGTTCGTCCATTACGACGTTTTCAAGCACAGTACCAAAACGAATCGCATCCCAAATAACTGGTTCATTCTTTTGGCTTAAGTCAATACATTTGGCGTAGCAACCGCCTTCAATATTGAATACGCCGCCAGGTGCCCAGCCGTGTTCATCGTCACCGATCAGGAAGCGTTTTGGATCGGCAGAGAGTGTGGTTTTACCTGTGCCAGATAAACCGAAAAATAGCGTAGTGTCGCCATCTTTACCTACGTTGGCCGAGCAGTGCATAGGTAGCACGCCTTGGGCTGGCAGTAGGAAGTTCTGCACTGAGAACATAGACTTTTTCATTTCGCCGGCGTATTTCAGGCCCGCGAGCAGCACTTTGCGTTCGGCGAAGTTTAAAATCACGGTCGCATCTGAGTTAGTGCCATCACGCGCTGGATCGCAAACAAAGTCAGGGGCATTGATGATCTGCCACACAGGTTTGTCTTTACGATTAAATTCTTCAGGAATGATAAATAGATTACGGGCGAACAGTTGGTGCCAAGCGTATTGCGTGGTCACACGCACTGGTTGGTAATGTTCGGTATCGGCACCGACTTCGAGATCCGAGACAAACAGTTCTTTATCGGCTAGGTAAGCTTCAACCCGTGCCCATAAACCTTCAAAAGCACCTGGGTCGAAAGCTTGATTGACAGGGCCCCATTCAATCTCTGCTTCTGAACTGGGTTCTCTTACGATAAAACGATCGCCGGGTGAGCGACCACTGCGAGCGCCTGTTTTAGCGACTAATGCGCCATTGGCTGTCAATTCACCTTCGCCGCGTAGCAGGGCAAATTCGACAAGTTGTGCTGTTGAGGGGTTAAAGTGAACGCGGTTTAATCCATCCGCCATAGTGAGGTCTCCATTTGATTTGTAAGGTTATTTTGTTATCGATCGTCTGCCGATTTTATTTTATTTATCACCTAAGCTTTGCTAGGTAACAAAGTGAGGCGATTGTAGCCTAAGCCGAGTGCAATGTGTGAGGGGATTGTGGGGATGAATAAAAAATGGGCGCCGAATCGGGCGCCCATATTGTTTAGCTTTGATGATCCGGTTAACCGATTATTGCTGTGTCGTTGACGTCTGACCGTTCGCAAATAATGCGGCTACGTCTATGGCATCAAAAATGTATTTTGCGTGGCAATACTCACAGCCCATTTCGATCTTACCGTCTTCGGCGAGAATGGCTTCGATTTCCGCTTGATCTAAGGTCTTGATCGCGCCGGCACTGCGTTCATGGGAGCAAGTACACTTAAAGCTCACATCGATAGGATCGAATAGGCGCACTTCTTCCTGATGATATAGGCGATGTAACACGCTTTCAGCGTCGAGTGTGAACAGCTCTTCGGCCTTGATAGTCGACGTCAGTTGGCTCAAGTGCTCGAAGTCTGGGTTGTGATCTTCTTTGCTTGGCAGAATTTGTAGGAACATGCCCGCCGCTTGTTTGCCGTCGGCAAATAACCAAATGCCTGTTGGTAACTGTTCAGATTGATTGAAGTATTCTTCAACACAGGCCGCTAGCGTTGGCTTGTCGAGTGCGACCACACCTTGGTAGCGTTCACCTTCGTCGGGTGTTAAGGTGATGACCATATAGCCCTGACCGAAAAGATCGGTAAGGCTGGCATCATCGGCGAGTTCTGCATTCCAGCGAGCCACGCCGCGTAGCTCTTGTAGATTGTTACCGTTGATCACCGCTAAAGAAACAGGACCATTGCCCTGTAACTGCACGCTGATATCGCCGCTAAATTTCAATGTCGCCGTTAATAGTGAAGTGGCCGCCATTAATTCACCCAGTAATACTTGCAGTACGGCTGGATATTCTTGGGCGCTGATCACTTGTTGATAGCTGTCTTGTAACTGCACCAGTTCACCACGCACATCGGCATTGTCGAACAAGTAGCGGTGTAAAGTATCTTGGTTCATCGTGTATCTCACTGTTAAAGGTCTTTAAAGCGCATGAGCTGGCGTCGTTGCTTTTTATCTGGTTTCTGATCGGGTATCGGGTTATTGAGCATGTTGAGACGTCGTTGCTCAGCATTAATGGCACGTTTAGCCAGACTAGTAGCGGTTTCTTCGTACAATTCTTGTGCAATCGCACCACTTTGGCGTAATTGCGATAATTTTTTTATGACGATCTCTTTATCGTCATATCCTTGGCGTATCTTAAGGACGGCGCCTATCTCGGCATTCCTACTAGATTTGGCGCGCTGGCCGTTGTAATGTACTTTGCCGCCGTTAATCATTTCTTTGGCGATGGCACGGGTTTTATAGAAACGTGCAGCCCAAAGCCACTTATCGAGTCGAATGTCTGTTTTGTCGCTTTGACCTTGAGTCATAGTGTCTCCAGCTAAAAGATCGATGAGTTCACATGCCGAGCAAGAAAATGCGTGAAGTGCATTTCTATTATGTTAAAGGGTGGCGTGCTTCACACCCTTTTGTGGCGGGCAAAGTTAGCATAATTGGCCTATTTTCGCCAATTTGAATGCTGTTAAGGGCTTGTTGCCAAATGCAGCCTAGGTTAGCATGAGGCGGTTATTGCCTAATTATTATAATCAGAACAGAGACCTGTATCGAGGGTCCACATAAAATATGGATTTATTAGATAAAGTTATCGCAAAAGCCATTGGCATGCCCCATAAACCCCTAAGCCGGATCGTCTTCTGGTTGGGCTTTATTGTGATCATGTTGTTAGCTGCGCAAATTACATGGAAATTAGTGCCTACTAGCTCATCAGCCAGTGCTTGGTCACCAACGCCCGTAAGCGTGAATGGCAAAGGTGCCGGTCAGGTTGATCTCGCAGGTCTGCAGCAGCTTGGACTCTTTGGTAAGGCGGATGCTACATCTGATAAACCTAAAGTCGAAGCAGTCGAGACTGTGACTGACGCACCTAAGACCACACTCTCTATTCAGCTGACTGGGGTTGTCGCATCGACAGCGGACCAAAAAGGCCTCGCAATTATTGAGTCAAACGGCAGCCAAGATACTTACAGCCTCGGCGATAAAATTAAGGGCACATCTGCATCACTCAAAGAAGTCTATGCCGACCGTATCATCATCACTAACGCTGGCCGTTACGAGACCTTAATGCTCGATGGCTTAGTGTACACCAGCCAAAGCCCAGCCAATCAGCAGTTACAACAAGCTAAGAGTAATAAGGCCGGCTCGGCAGTGAGCCGTGTTGATCAACGTAACAATGCCGATATTTCCCAAGAGCTCGCCGAATCCCGCACCGAATTGTTAGCCGACCCCAGTAAGATCACCGATTACATTGCCATTTCACCCGTGAGACAGGGTGATTCTGTGGCGGGTTATCGTCTGAATCCGGGTAAAGACGCCAATTTGTTCAAGCAGGCGGGTTTTAAAGCCAATGATTTAGCTAAATCGATTAATGGATACGACTTGACCGTAATGAGTCAGGCGTTAGAAATGATGAGCCAATTATCCGAGTTGACCGAAGTATCAATTATGGTTGAACGGGAAGGACAATTGGTTGAAATCATGTTTAGTTTGCCGCAATAACACGCGTTAGAGGAAAGAAAAAGAATGAATAACAAAAGGATTCGACGCAAGCTGATTGCAGGGATTGTTGCGGGTGCAGCTATGTTCTCCTCCCAATTCGCTTGGTCTGAACAGTATGCGGCCAACTTTAAGGGCACGGATATTCAAGAGTTTATCAACATAGTTGGTAAAAACTTGAACAAGACCATCATAGTCGACCCGACGATCCGCGGCAAAATCAACGTTCGCAGTTATGATCTGCTGAACGATGAACAGTATTACCAGTTTTTCCTCAACGTCTTACAAGTCTACGGTTATGCCATCGTCGAGATGGAAAATAACGTCATCAAAGTCATCAAAGACAAAGACGCCAAAACTGCAGCAATCCGAGTGGCTAACGATGCAGAACCTGGGATAGGCGATGAGATGGTCACGCGTATCGTGGCGCTGTATAACACTGAGGCCAAGCAATTAGCTCCGCTGTTACGCCAATTAAATGATAACGCGGGTGGCGGTAACGTAGTGAACTACGATCCCTCCAACGTCTTGATGTTGTCTGGTCGTGCTGCTGTGGTGAACAAGTTAGTGGAAATTGTCCGCCGCGTAGATAAACAGGGCGACACCTCAGTACAAGTGGTGCCGTTAGAGTTCGCTTCCGCCGGTGAAATGGTACGAATTATCGATACCCTTTATCGCGCCACGGCTAACCAATCTCAAATGCCAGGCCAAGCGCCGAAAGTGGTTGCTGACGAACGTATCAACGCTGTGGTTGTTAGCGGCGACGAAAAGAGCCGCCAACGTGTGGTCGAGCTTATTCATCGTCTCGATGCCGAGCAAGCCAGTACAGGCAACACTAAGGTGCGTTACTTACGTTATGCCAAAGCAGAAGATTTAGTTGAAGTGCTGACAGGTTTTGCCCAGAAATTAGAGGGCGAAAAAGATCCAAGCGCTCAAGCTGCAGGTGGTAAACGCCGTAATGAAATCAATATTATGGCCCATGCTGAGACTAACGCTTTAGTGATCAGTGCCGAGCCCGATCAAATGCGGACTATCGAGAGCGTGATTAATCAGCTCGATATTCGCCGTGCTCAAGTGTTAGTCGAAGCGATCATTGTCGAAGTTGCTGAAGGCGATAACGTTGGCTTCGGCGTGCAATGGGCGTCTAAAGCGGGTGGTGGGACTCAGTTTAATAACTTAGGCCCAACCATTGGTGAAGTTGGTGCGGGTGTTTGGGCGGCTCAGACTGAGAAAGCTTCTCAAACCTGTACAGGTTCAGGTGATAATAAGACCTGTACAGATAACCCAGATAAGCGGGGTGATGTGACACTACTTGCCCAAGCTTTAGGCAAAGTGAACGGTATGGCTTGGGGCGTGGCCATGGGCGACTTTGGTGCCTTAATTCAAGCCGTGTCGAGTGACACAAACTCAAATGTACTGGCGACTCCGTCAATTACCACTTTAGATAACCAAGAAGCGTCTTTCATCGTCGGTGATGAAGTGCCTATTCTGACGGGCTCTACCGCCAGTTCGAGCAACAGTAACCCATTCCAAACCGTTGAACGTAAAGAGGTTGGGGTTAAGCTGAAAGTGGTGCCGCAGATCAACGAAGGTAATGCGGTTAAGCTGACGATTGAACAGGAAGTGTCAGGGGTTAACGGTAACACAGGTGTGGATATTTCCTTTGCTACTCGCCGTTTAACGACCACAGTTATGGCTGACTCAGGTCAAATCGTGGTTCTGGGTGGCTTGATCAACGAAGAAGTGCAAGAAAGCATACAAAAAGTACCTTTCTTGGGTGATATCCCCATCATTGGCCACTTATTTAAATCTTCTTCGAGCAAAAAAACCAAGAAAAACCTGATGATCTTCATCAAACCAACCATTATCCGTGATGGCATCACAATGGAAGGGATTGCTGGGCGCAAATATAACTATTTCAGAGCATTACAACTTGAGCAACAAGAGCGTGGCGTGAACTTAATGCCAAATACTAAAGTGCCTGTGTTGGAGGAATGGAATCAATCAGAGTATTTACCGCCAGAAGTTAACGCGATTTTAGAGCGTTATAAAGAAGGTAAAGGTTTAGATACCCAGATGCGCAAAACGGATCCGACCTTAAAGTCACTGGAAGAAAACAAGAATAAAGATAAAACCAATGAGTGAAATACAATTATCCCAAGTCGATGACCTCAGCCAAGTCTCCAATGAGCTAGGTCTGGAAGCTGAAGGTGATGAGGTGTTTCGTTCGAGCAGTAAAGAGCGTTTACCCTTTGCCTTTGCCCATCGCCACGATGTGGTGCTTGCGCCGGGTGAAACGGGCGAGTTGAGCTTGTTTTATACCAGTAAAACACCGTTAACGGCCATGCTCGAAGCACGGCGTTATTCGGGTGTCGATTTGCCTTTGGTTAAGCTCGAAGTCGCGAAATTTGAGGCTAAACTTACTCAAGCCTATCAGGCGAACTCGTCTGAAGCGCAGCAGTTGATGGAAGATATCGGCAACGAGATGGATTTATTCACCCTTGCTGAAGAGCTGCCGCAGACCGAAGACTTGCTCGAAGGTGATGATGATGCGCCTATCATCAAACTGATTAATGCCTTGTTATCTGAAGCGATTAAAGAAGAAGCGTCGGATATCCACATCGAAACCTACGAGAAACAGCTCGTGGTGCGTTTCCGCATCGATGGTGTGCTCAAGGAAGTCCTCAAGCCAAACCGTAAGCTGTCGTCGCTGTTAGTGTCGCGGATTAAGGTGATGGCGCGCCTCGATATCGCTGAAAAACGTGTGCCACAGGATGGTCGTATTTCACTGCGTATCGCAGGTCGTGCGGTGGATGTGCGGGTATCGACCATGCCATCTAGCCATGGCGAGCGCGTCGTGCTGCGTCTGCTGGATAAAAATACTGGTAACCTCGATTTAGAACAATTAGGGATGACCGACGGAATTCGGGTTAAGTTTGAAGATCTTATTCGTCGCCCCCACGGCATCATTCTGGTCACTGGCCCAACGGGTTCGGGTAAAAGTACCACCTTGTATGCGGGTCTGACTGAGATCAACTCAAAAGACACCAACATTCTTACCGTGGAAGACCCAATCGAATACGAGCTAGACGGTATCGGTCAAACTCAAGTTAACACTAAGGCTGACATGACCTTCGCCCGAGGTCTGCGCGCGATTTTGCGTCAAGATCCCGATGTGGTGATGATAGGTGAGATCCGTGACCTCGAAACCGCGCAAATTGCGGTGCAAGCATCACTCACTGGTCACATGGTAATTTCAACCCTACATACCAACACAGCCTCTGGCGCGATAACGCGTCTGCAAGATATGGGCGTTGAGCCATTCCTCGTATCATCGAGTTTGCTCGGTGTGTTGGCGCAACGTTTGATCCGTACCCTTTGTCCGAAATGTAAAATCGAGCACGTGCCCGATGCACGTGAGCGTGAGTTACTGGGCATAGCAGCCGATGACGACAGACATATTTTCCGTGCCAATGGCTGTAAATCCTGTGGTAACAATGGCTACCGTGGTCGAACGGGTATTCATGAGTTATTGCTGGTTGACGACAATGTCCGCGAATTGATCCATGGCGGCCGCGGTGAGTTAGCTATCGAAAAGTATATCCGTCAGTTTGTGCCGAGCATTCGTCACGATGGCATGAGCAAAGTGCTTGCGGGCATCACCACTCTCGAAGAAGTGCTACGTGTGACTCGCGAGGAGTAATTTATGCCAGCATTTGAATATAAGGCACTGGATGCCAAGGGAAAGCAGCTTAAGGGCGTAATCGAGGCGGATACCGCCAGACACGCCCGCAGCCAGTTGCGCGATCAGCGCATGATGCCCTTGGAAATTCTGCCTGTTTCCGAAAAAGAAGCCAAAGCTAAGAGCAGCAGCTTTTCGTTTTTCAAACGGGGTATCTCGGTCGCTGAATTAGCCTTGATCACCCGTCAAATCGCGACCTTAGTGGCCGCGGGTTTACCGATTGAAGAATCCCTTAAAGCCGTTGGTCAGCAATGCGAAAAAGATCGCCTTGCGAGTATGATCATGGCGGTACGTTCGCGGGTGGTTGAAGGTTACAGTCTGGCCGACTCCTTGGCCGAATTTCCACACATTTTCGATGATTTATATCGTGCCATGGTGGCCTCGGGTGAAAAATCCGGTCACTTAGAAGTGGTGCTTAATCGGCTGGCGGATTACACAGAGCGACGCCAACAGCTTAAATCTAAGTTGACTCAAGCCATGATTTATCCTGCGGTATTGACCACAGTGGCGATTGGGGTGATTTCCATCCTGCTGGCGGCGGTGGTGCCAAAAGTGGTTGGACAGTTTGAACACATGGGCGCCGAGTTACCGGCTTCTACACGCTTCTTGATTTCGGCCTCTGACTTTGTACAAAACTACGGTGTGTTTGTCGTTATCGCCCTAGTGATGCTATTCGCACTCTTTCGCCGCATGTTAAAGTCGCCTGCGTTTCGAATGAAGTACGACAATTTTTTATTGAGCATGCCGGTTGTGGGCCGCGTGAGTAAGGGCTTAAATACGGCACGTTTTGCGCGAACCTTAAGTATCTTATCCGCAAGCTCTGTGCCTTTGCTCGACGGTATGCGTATCGCCAGTGAAGTATTGCAGAATGTGCGTGTGCGGGCCGCAGTGGATGATGCGACAGCGCGGGTGCGCGAAGGAACTAGCTTAGGTGCGGCATTGACTAACACTAAGTTGTTTCCGGCAATGATGTTATACATGATTGCCTCGGGCGAAAAGAGTGGTCAGCTTGAGCAAATGTTAGAACGCGCCGCCGATAACCAAGACAGGGAATTCGAGGGTAACGTCAACATAGCATTAGGGGTGTTTGAGCCTATGCTTGTGGTGAGTATGGCGTGTGTGGTGCTGTTTATCGTGATGGCGATTCTGCAGCCAATCTTAGCCTTGAATAACTTGATTAGCGGTTAATTTTTGAATTTATGGATTATGACCAAGTCGATTGGCATAGGATTTTTTAGGAGAAGTAGTCGATGCAAATGAACAAGAAACATCAAGGTTTTACCTTACTCGAAGTGATGGTAGTTATTGTTATTTTAGGGATTTTAGCCTCTATGGTGGTGCCTAACTTAATGGGTAACAAAGATAAAGCTGACCAACAAAAAGCGGTATCTGACATAGTCGCACTCGAAAATGCCTTAGATATGTACAAGTTAGATAACGGCATCTACCCAACGACCGAGCAAGGTTTAGAAGCCTTAGTGCAAAAGCCAACGATTTCGCCTGAGCCACGTAACTACCGTGAAGATGGTTATGTAAAACGTCTTCCAGAAGATCCATGGCGCAATAAGTACTTGCTGCTCAGCCCTGGCGAAAACGGCAAGCTAGATATATTCACTGCAGGCCCAGATGGTCAACCAGGTACCGAAGATGACATCGGTAACTGGAATTTACAGAATTTCCAATAAGATGCTAAAGCTGCGCCACGCTGGTTTCACCTTAATGGAGGTGATGCTAGTGATCTTGTTGATGGGACTCACGGCAGCGGCCGTGACTATGTCTATCGGCAATTCTGGCCCACAACAGGCCTTAGATAGAACGGCGCGGCAGTTTATCGCTGCCACTGAAATGGTGCTCGATGAGACCGTTTTGAGTGGCCAATTTATTGGTATTGTGATCGAGAAAACTAGTTATCAGTTTGTTTTTTATAAAGACGGTAAGTGGGATCCTTTGGATAAAGACAGACTCTTGTCTGAAAAGCAGATGGAGCCGGGTGTCGTGATGAACTTAGTGCTTGATGGTTTGCCTTTGGTACAAGACGATGAAGAAGACGACTCTTGGTTTGAAGAACCACTGATTGAGCCTTCTGCCGATGACAAGAAGAAACATCCTGAGCCACAGGTCATGCTATTCCCGAGCGGTGAAATGAGCGCTTTTGAGCTGACGTTTATCACCAAAACTGACAAAGGTCAGCAGGCCGAAGCGTTAGTGGTCGGCGATGCGCTGGGCAGATTAACCATAGGGCGTCCCGATGAAACGCGCTAAGGGCATGACGTTACTCGAAGTGATTGTGGCCCTCGCCGTGTTTTCGATTGCGGCCGTGTCGATCACTAAAAGTTTGGGCGAGCAGATGGCCAACATGCCAATTCTGGAATCGCGTACTTTGGCACAGTGGGTAGCCGACAATCAGATGGTCGATGCCAGACTCGAGCCGCAGTTTCCTGAAATCGGTAAAAAAGAAGGCCAAGTCGAACTTGCAGGAAAGGACTGGTATTGGCGTAAGGAAGTGGTGAAAACTACGGACGATAATTTTCGTATGATCCGCATAAGCGTGAGTGAAGACGAACGATATCAGCGTATTGCAGCACAAGTGAGCAGTTATGTCCTTAAAACTGACTAGTGTGCAGCGGGGATTTACCCTGCTAGAAATGCTGATCGCCATCGCGATTTTCGCCATGATAGGTTTGGCTTCTAATGCCGTGCTCAGCACTGTGCTGACTAACGATGAAGTGACGCGCGCTTTTTCTACTCGGCTTAAGGCCCTGCAGCAAGGCTTTGGTGCGATTGAGCGTGATCTCGCCCAAATTGTGGCGCGTACACCCAGATTACTCGAAGGTGGCCGAGGTTCGACCGTCTTCCAAACGGGCAATGATATCTTAGACTCGGAATCAGAAGCCTTAGTGTTTTACCGTTTAGGTTGGTTAAATCCCGACGGTTTATTACCGCGGGGCAGCTTACAGTCTGTGGCGTATGTGGTGCACGAAGGGCGCCTGGAGCGTTGGTATTTTCCTTATCCTGAGCCTGAATTTGGTGCCGAGCCGATTAAGACAGTGGTCATAGATAAAGTATTGTCGGTGGAATATTCCTTCTTTATGGATGACAAATGGGAGCGCAAAGTCGAGGCGACTAAGTTGCCTAAAGCGATCGCCATGGAAATTGAGATTGAAGGCTTAGGCAAGATCCAACGTAAGTTCTTGCTGCCGCTAGGTGCTGCCGCACCTGACAAGTCCAAGGATGAAGACAATAAAGACGAAAATCCAGACGATGCCAACAAAGATAAAAACGGCTCAGGCTCAGGCAATGGCAATGGAACCGGCAATGGTTCCGGTGACCCAGATTCTGGCGATTCCGGAGACGGTGATCCAGACGCAGAGGGCCGCGAATGAGAACCCAATCTCGGTCTAAACAGCGCGGTGTTGCACTGATCGTCGTGCTCTTGATTGTGGCTATGGTGGTGATCATCGCGACAAACATCACTGGCCGTAATCAGTTATCTATGCGCCGAACCTTAAACTTGGCCCAGTACGATCAAGCTTATTGGTATGCGATTTCCGCCGAAGAATTGGCGAAGAAGATTTTAAAACAAGATTTAGATGACTCTGAAGGTCGAGTCCACAGGCAACAATATTGGGCCATGGCCGATGTGGTGTTTCCTGCTGAATACGGTGAAATCGCGGGCAAGATCACCGATATGCGTGCCTGTTTTAACTTAAATGCCTTATCCGCGACCACGAAAGAGGTGGAAAACGGTCAACCTAAGCTGCCCTTGGCGGCGAAGCAATATAAGGCCTTGTTGGTGAGTTTAGGGATGGACGACTTTAGTGCGGATCGCCTGACTCAGACCTTAAAGGATTATATCGACGAAGACATGACGGCCAGCCCCTACGGCGCCGAAGATGCAGAATATGAATCGCGTAATGTGCCTTACCGTGCGGCCAATACGCTGATGAATCATCGCAGTGAGTTACGTGCGGTGATGGGATACACCCAAGATATCTATTTGAAACTCTTGCCCTATGTTTGTGTGATCCCTGGCAATGACACGCAATTGCTTAACGTGAATACTGTGGAAGTTGAGCAAGCGGCGCTGTTAGCTGGCATGCTCGATAATCAGATTTCGGTCGGCGAAGCAGAAAGCATTATCAACCAACGCCCCGGCGATGGCTTTGCCAAAATCGAAGATTTTTATGAAAGCTCATCTATGGGCTCGATCAAGTGGGAAGGTGCCATGAAGTCGAGTTTTGTCATCGATAGCCAATATTTTCTGTTGGCCTCGGGGGCGAAAGTCGATAACGCCGTGTTTAGAATGGAAAGCGTGCTCAAAAAGGGCGGCGGCAACAAAATGGAAGTGCTCACCCGTCAGTTTGGTGGCCAAAAATAATGGCAGTGCTCACCCGTCAGGGTTTGATGTTGGTGGCCAAAAATAATGGCAGTGCTCACCCGGCAGAATCTGGTGGACAAAAATAATAGCAACGAGCTCAGTCACGCTTTCTTGACTGGGACTGGTGGAGAAAAACTGTGAGTGAACGGCTATTTATTCGCTTAGGCAGAACAGCAGAGCAAGCATGCTCTTGGCTCGTTTGGTCTGAGCAAGAACAGGAAATTATCGCCTCTGGCGAGCTCGCCAATGCCCAAGGTTTGTCGACCTTAACTGAGCGTGCGGGTAATCGTCCCGTCGATGTGTTAGTGCCCGCCGCGGCAATGACACTCACTAGCGTACATTTGCCCGAAAAAGGCCAACGCCAAGCCTTGAAAGCCTTGCCCTTTATGCTCGAAGAAGCTCTAGCTGATGATGTAGATGCCATGCATTTTACCGTCGGCCCGCGTGATGGTGATGCCTTAAGCGTGGTCGCGGTGGCCCATGAGCAAATGCAGACTTGGCTGAGTTGTTTGACCGAGGCGGGTTTAAAAGTGAAGCGCATCGTACCCGACTGCTTAGCCTTACCATTGCAAGAGTGCCAATGGGCGGCAATGAATTTTGGTAATGAACTATTACTGCGTACCGGATTAGCCACGGGCCAGAGTTTACCTTTGCCTTGGTTACCGATTGCGCTGGAACAACTTAGGCCCGCACAGGGCGAAGTGTCTGTCGCCAGTTATACCGACATGCAACTCGAAGGGGTTGAGCTTAAGCCACAATCACTCGAGCTGCCTATGTTAGTGTTAGCCCGCGGTATTCTGCATGCGCCAGTGAACTTACTGGGCGGCGTTTACACGCCTAAGCGTGAATACAGCAAACAGTTGATGATGTGGAAGAGTGCTGCCATCGTTATCGCCATCGCTTGTGTGCTGGCTTTAGTGAATAAAGGGCTGACCATACATCAAGTCAATGCGCAAACTGCGGAATTGACGGCACAGAGTGCAGATATTTATAAGCAAGTGATACCAGGCAGTACGCCGCAAAGTGGCATTTTACGACAGCAAATAGATATAGAACTGCGATCTTTGCAGGGACAGGGCAGTGGTGCCGAGTTTTTTGCCATGCTCGATGGTTTGCAGGATGCCTTTAAGCAAGTACCTGAACTTAAACCTAATAGCTTAAGATTCGAAAGCGCGCGTAATGAGATCCGCATGCAAGTAAGTGCGAAAAACTACGCGCAAATCGAGAAGTTTAAAGAGATCGTTGGTCGTCGTTTCCAACTCGACGGCGGCACTATGAATAGCGGTGAAGATCAAGTCACCAGTACCTTAACCTTGAGGAGCAAATAAGATGGATAATTTGCGGACTTGGTGGCAAGGGCTCGCATCGCGCGAGCAGCAGTTAGTCGGTTTTTGTTCGGTATTCTTAGTCATAGGTATTTTTTATTGGGGTGTTTGGACGCCAATCGCCACTGCCGAAGCCGATGCATTACGTAACTTCACTGTGCAGCAACAGACGTTGAACCATGTAAAACAAACGGCGAATAAAATTGCGGGTTTGAAGCAGAACGGTGCTAAACCGACTATGTCGGGCAGTTTAAGCTCAGTGGTTAACCAAACTGCGGGCAGTTATGGGTTAGTGATTACTCGTATGCAGCCCCAAGGCGATAAGATCCAAGTGTGGATGGACGATGTTCCTTTTGATGCCTTGTTAGGTTATTTGAGTGAGTTAGTGCAGAAAAAAGGACTTTCACTCGAAAGTGTTGATTTGGCAGAGGCCGATACCCCTGGCTATGTCAAAGTTAGACGTATCCAACTGTCGCAATAAATTAAGGTGTAGCTGTGAGTTTGATAAAAAAAGTCATCATAGGCGTACTGATTTATTTAGTATTTTTAGTCGTTCTATTTCCCGCTAAGATAGCGATAGCGTTAGCGCCATTACCTGCAAATATCAGTGTTTCGGGTGTGAGCGGCAGTATTTGGTCTGGCAGTATAGAAACCTTAAGTATGCCGCAACGCCAGTTAGAACAAGTGCGTTGGGATCTCAGCCCTTGGGCCTTGTTGTTAGGTAAAGTGAAAGTTGATTTTCAAGTGGGCAGCCGTGCAACGCCTGTCAGTGCTAAGGGATTAATCTCTTGGTCTATGGGCGGCTTAAGTGCGCAGGGTTTGCGTTTCGAAGCGCCAGATAGCTTTTTACTCGGCAATGTAAAACTGCCCTTTAAAACCGAAATCTCCGGTGAAGTCAGCCTATTAGTCGAGACGTTAGAGCAAGGTAAACCTTGGTGCGAGCAGTTGTCTGGTAAGCTGTTTTTGAATCAAACCAATGTTAAAAACCAGTTTGGCAACTATCCACTAGGCAATATTGAACTTGGCCTGAGTTGCGTTGATGGCAAAGCGCAATTAGCCACAGATGAAGCTAAAAATCAGCTCGGCATCGTCGGCACTTTGCAGTTAGACGAAGGCAATATGGTGAAAGTAGCAGCTAAGATTAAAGAAACGGCTGAGCAACCAGAAGATATGCGTAAGTCACTGGGTATGCTAGGCAAACGCGGCAGCGACGGTTATTTCCCTGTGGTATATCAGGGGCGTATTCCTGGGTTATAGTGCTGTTTCAGCGTGCGATGATAGATCTGTATTATGAATGAAAACGAAGGCACCTTAGGTGCCTTTTTTATTGTCTTTTTATCGTGTTAGATCATTGAGTAGCGAGTGATAGTCGGTAATCGCGGGGAAATCTTGAAAGACTTTGACTGGCTTTTTACTGTCTGGGTTAGCAATCCCCAATTGATGGCCTACGCCGGCAAGTTTAGCGGCCTTGAGTATGGCTTCGCTATCGTCGATAAAGAGACAGCGACTTGGCTCAAGTTGAAACTTTTCAAATAAGGTGAGCCAAAATTGCGGATGCTCCTTGGGGTAACCTGTCTCGTGGCTGGAAATCATGGCATCGAGCCCTGTTGCTAGTTCGGTATGTTCAAGCTTTAGGGCGAGACTCTTAGGGTGGGCATTGGTCACCAAAATCCGCTGTTTACCCGCAGAGGCTAAGGCCGCTAAAAACGGCATACTGTCTTGGCGCAGCTGAATGCGATCCACCAAAGTGCGATGCAAACCCATAATGTCGAGTTGTAACTGCTCCTGCCAATAATCGAGGCAGTACCAATCGAGTGTGCCGACGACTTTCTCATAGGCGTTGACAACTAACTGCTGCGCTTCGTCCGTGCTCAGACCCCGTTGCTTGCTTAACTCCTGTGGCACTAAACTCAGCCAAAATTGATTATCGAAGTGCAAATCCAATAGTGTGCCGTCCATGTCGAGCAGAACCGTATCGATAGTCTTCCAGTTAAACATTGGGTAATTCCTATTCTTTGCATGGTGAACAACGCCTGCGATTGACGCATGAGCAGGGTAATTCTCAGTGGTCGCTATGATGATTATTCCCGTAACTTGTATGCTTACATCTTTGTGCTAGTCTTGGATGACTAATTATTTTTAGTCTGAAAATTAAGCTGTTGGATATGGATATCTGTTCTTTTGCCCTATTAGCTCAAGTTCCAAACTCCCTTAGTTTACAGCAAGAGCTGAATGCTTTGCTGCTGCAAGACTGGCTACCCCACGTAAATCAGCGTGATTATCGTCAAGGGGATCAGGGCGGTTGGGATGTGTTGCCTTTGCGCTGCGCCGCTGAGTATCAAACAGCACATCCTATCTTGCAAGCCTTCTCCATCGCTACACCGGATCACTGGCATGATCTGCCTAGTCTCAAATCGAGCCCTGCATTATGCCGTTTTCTGCAATCCCTATGCTGCCCAGTGAAATCCGTGCGTTTGATGCGCTTACATGCGGGTGCTGAAATCAAACCCCATAGAGATCAAGGACTCTGCCTAGAGCAAGGTGAGGCCAGACTGCATTTGCCACTGCAAACGAATGAACAACTCAATTTTTACGTGGACGATAAACGTGTACCTATGCAGGCTGGCGATCTTTGGTATATCAATGCCGACCAAGTCCATTGGGTTGAAAATAAAGGGCAGGATGCGCGGATCAACTTAGTGATTGATTGCGAAGTGAATACTTGGTTAAGGGAGTTAATCGATGCTGCAAAGTTCAGAACGTGAATTAGAACAGAGTTTGGATGTCGTCGCGTTAACTCAGTTTGCTAACGTGCTATTGCTGTCAACCTCGGCAGGGGAGTCTAAACGGTTAATCGATCCCATATTGGAGCAGTTATGCCAAATAACCGCGGTGGAATTGCACCCTGAGTATTTTTTGGATACTGAGGCGAGTATTACGCCTTTTGGTAAGGCTGTTTCGCTCACTACTGCGGCGCAGTGTGCTGAAGATCCTGAGCGTGGGCGAGTGTTTATTCAGGGCATTTATCAGACCATACAGGATAAGTTGGCGCTAAATCCGCAACGGCCAATACAGATTTTGTATGCGGGTACAGGACCTTTTGCCTGGTTGTTATTACCATTACTGCCGCTGTTTTCTGCAAGTCAGATTCAAGTCACCTTGCTCGACATTCACCCTGTCTCGTTAGATAAAGTCACCAAGCTTATTGAACACTTTGATTTAGCAGATCGTGTGGCAACGTATGTCTGCGCCGATGCCACAGTTTGGCAACCAGAAGCTGCAGTAAAGTTCGATATGATAGTCTCTGAAACCATGAAGCATCTGCTGCAACAGGAGCCTCAAGTCCAGATATTCAGCCACTTACAGGCCTATCTTGCGGATGATGGCGTGCTGATTCCGCAAAATATTGAGTTAGACGCTTGGCTTGAGTGTCGTACTGTGCAGGATTTAGCTGAGACGCATTATTTAGGGCCTTTGTTTGCACTCAACCTGCAAACTGCGCGCTTACTTGCCGATGGAGATCGTAGCTTCTTGGCTGGTAGTTTACTGCTCCCCGATTTCAGCCCGAGTGCGGTAACGCTTAAGTTCACGACTTCCATTCAAGTCTATGGTAATTCCACGCTGAGCGAAAACCAATCTCAACTCGCCTTACCTCGATATCGACGCGAGCATTGGCTTAAGCCTCTTTCAACTCTCAGTTTTCGGTATGAGCAGGGAGCTCATCCTGATTTTGTATTTGATGTTATAGAGCATAAACCTGTGCTGGTGTCGAGTGACGATCTGAGCTGCTTAGGCATTTATCACTTGCAGCGACTCTGGCAAAAAATACAGCTACGTAAGCGGGGAGTGCCATTCACTGAACGGGCAAATGAATGGCACTTAGATAAAACCTTGCTGGATCTTTGTGGAATAGGGCTAGAGCCGGGTCTAAGAGCTTTATATCAAAACGATCATCAGTCAGCTTTTGTCGCTTTTATTCAGCAAATAGCCAAGCTGACAGCCGCGGATATTGCTGGGATTAATCAGCAATTAAGCGCTATTTCCCATGGATTAACGTCATCGGTCACAATGCCAGAAGTCGATGATTTAAATTCAATAGAGGTTGAAGACTTAAATCCGGCTGCATTACTCAGCGAGTCACAACTCAATTTTTGGCGTAGTGAAGGCTACTTAGTGATCCCGCATGTGCTTACGGCAGAGCAATGCGCCGCAACTCGAGATTTTATTTGGCAGCAGTTAGGGGCAAATGAACAAGATCCCGCCACTTGGTATCGAGCTTATGAGTTTATGCAGAAAATAATGCTGCAACTGTTTCGCCATCCGCAACTGGACGCAAATCGACAAGCACCCAAAATCCGTCAAGTGTTTGAACAGTTGTGGCAGCGAACGGATTTAGTCATGACAACCGACAGAGTCAGCTTTAATCCACCTGAAACACCCACTTGGCATTTCCCCGGTCCGGATATGCACTGGGATATGCCGCTACGGCTACCCGTTGAGTTTGGCACTCAAGGGTTAATTTACTTAACCGATACCAGTGTTGACCAAGGCGCATTTTCTTGTGTCCCAGGATTTCATCTCAAGATAGAGGAGTGGCTCCGTAGCTCAAAAAAGCCTGATATCGAGCTGCAGCAACAGGATTGGAACAAGTGGCCTGTTAAATCCATAGCCGCAAATGCAGGTGATTTAATTATTTGGCACCATGCTTTGCCCCATTGTGCGAGTCCTAATCGTGGGACGTTACCGCGAATGGTGCAATACATTAACTTTTATCCTATGGCTTGCTAATGGTTGATTTTAAAGAGCAGGAGCAACGCTATTGGCAATTGTTACATCAACCAGAGTCATTGTTTTTACTTCATCGAGCGAATGATGTGGAGCATTTTATCGCGCTGATGGCTGATTTTCTTGCTTGGCCTGAGCTTAGTTTGGAACACATGCTCGCATTCATTGCTTTGCAGCAAGAAACCTTTATTCCAGATTTAGATCGCTTCAGCCAAGCTTGGTTCCCTTGTCGTTATCAGTCACAACATAAAACGGTGAGTTGGGTTCCCGCACTTCATAAGTTATCTAAGCCTTTCCTAGAGGACGATATCAGTGATGCTCGTCATTGTTTACTCGCCAGTTTTATTCAACCTAAAACCTTGCTCGAACCCCTTTTATCCCAACGGGAAAGTTTGCCTATCGTAAATCCAAGTTTGATGATTTTTCACTGGTCCCGTTGTGGTTCGACGCTAGTGTCGAGCAGCTTTGCCCTGCTCGAAACTTGTCGAGTGCTCTCTGAATCAATGCTATGCAGCGATGTTATGCATGATGACCATTGGCCTTTCGCACTAAAACCTCAGCTCGTCGATTTATGCTTAAGACTACAGGGGCGATTGAGGTTAGGCGAGGGCAAGTTAGTGATCAAGTGGAATGCATGGGATCTGGCCTGCTGGCCGATGTTGCTCGAACTTTACCCTAAGAGCCGAGTGTTATGCTTGATACGCAATCCTAAGGATATTATTGCGTCTCATCAAAGAGTTGCTGGGAGACATATGGCTGGAGGGCAAAGTTTACTTCCAACTGAACTGCATACTCAACAGATGGAAAATACGGATACTGAGCCTAGCTTAGATGAATTTCGTACCACCGTTTTACAGTATTTAGCGCAATTATCTGTCGCTTTACATCAATCTTCTCGAGCTATTCTACTGGATTATCTTCAATTAAAAGATTTTAAACCCACAACATTCTCTACCATCTTAGGATGGCCACTATCTGAAGGTGAGATTGAGCGCTGGCAACACCATTGGCGTTTTGATGCGAAGCAGCAAGGGCAACTATTTACACCTGTTGTGCCAAATGAGCCCGTCCCAATCCGTGAATGTCAAAACCCATCGTGGCAGCAATTATTAATCACCTATAACCAACTTTTGCAGCGTTTATATTGGGATAAAAAGGCATGATGCGAGGTGAGTTAAATCTACCAATAGGCTTGAGTGTTAAAGCAGCTACTACAAATGACGACCCATTTATGGCACAGCTTTTTTATTCTACAAAAACGCTTTTTTATGAACTTGGTTTACCCAGTGAAGTCGTTGAAATCATGCTGGAGCAACAATACCGACTACAGCAAGCCTCTTATCGGGAACAATATCCAAATGCCAACACTTATATCTTGTTTTATCACCGGCAAGCCGTAGGGAAGGTGATGCTCGATATCAGTGAGTATAGGATTCATCTTGTTGATTTTATTATCATACCAAGTATGCGGGGACGCGGTTTTGGTTCGGCCATTTTAGCGGCCATTAAGCAAGAAGCGATGAAACGCCAGTTACCAGTCGGTTTATCTGTGGAGAGTGAAAATACTCAAGCTAAAAAGCTTTATCTACAGCATGGGTTTAAGCCCGAAAGTTACTCTGGCGCCTATGAATCGATGCTATGGCGTTAAGTGGAGAGTGATAATTTACACTGATTTATTTTTGTACAATTGTGTTTATTGATTTTTAATGTATGTTTAATTGTAATCAATTTGTTTTGTTTTTGATTTAAGTTATCTAGATAGTCCTCTCATCGTGTGATGTGGATGATGTTGTAATCAGCAAAAGGAACTCGCTGTCGATTAAATGTCGTGAGTAATCATTTCGTTGAAAAACGTTAAATAGACAAAATCGTGATTTTAAGGAGAAAAACAATGTCTGATCCATTTATCGGTCAAATCTCTATGTTCGCTGGTAATTTCGCTCCTCGTGGTTGGGCCTTTTGTGATGGGCAATTATTGTCCGTCTCGCAAAACTCTGCGCTTTTTGCAATTCTAGGCACCACATATGGTGGCAATGGCCAAACGACTTTTGCACTGCCTAACCTGCAAGGGCGTGTGCCTGTGCATCAAGGCCAAAGCCCTGGCATGAGTCAATATAACCTAGGACAAACGGGTGGGACTGAAAATGTGACATTGACTGCCAATGAATTACCCGCGCATGTTCATTCCGTGGCACTAAATGGAACAGGAAATACGAGCGTTGCATTTGGAGCTTCCACCGCTAACGGTAATACCGCGATTCCAGGGCCAACCACGGTAGCCGCCAAAGTGGTTAGTGGGCTAACTGCTCTTAATGCTTTTAGCACTACTGCACCAGACACCACACTGTCGCCTGCGACTGCCACCACAACGGTTAACGTAAATGGAAATACTGGTATTGCCGGTAATAATATGCCAGTGCATATCGTACAACCTTACCAAGTTGTTAATTTCATTATTGCTCTTGAGGGGCTTTTCCCTTCTCGTAATTAAATCTGAAACAATATGGTTTAAATCTGTAAGTGCAAATGCGCGCAAGGATTGTGCGCTACTTGTATTTAAAACAAGCTAATTTAGGGGATGTGTCATGCTGCAACATGCTTACAAAATGATTCATGCTTTTAAGCATATTATGACTAGATTCTGTCATTCTTATTTGAAAATGTTCATTGTAGGCAGTTTTTTTGCGATGACCTCCCTCTATGCTAGCGCACAAAACCGTTCTTTTGACTTTACAACTGGTGATACCGTAACGCTGACAAATGCGGGCTCTGCGCTATCTAATCGAACAACATTTACACTGGAGTTTTGGGCCAAATTTACTAACGTCAGTGGGACCATCAATTTAGTGGATTTCACTGGCGGTGGCGGTGCCGATGCCGGTGGCCTCATATTTAACTCAAGTAAACTAACTGTCGATCTTGAGTGTGATTTTGGTTGCCTGACAGAAAGTAATGTGTTGTCGTTAAGCACAGGAACCTGGTATCACATTGCAGTTGTATTTGATAATGGAACTTGGGATTTTTATGTTGATGGCGTCGCACAGGGAATAAACGTTTTAGATCAAGGCGCCCGTAGTAGCGTTCCTAATTATACGGGATTTGGAGTGACCAATCTTGTGTTTGGGTTGCAGAACCACGGAGCGGTAGATGATTTCGTCGGTAGTATCGATGATATACGTATGTGGAGTAGTGCGCGCACGCAAGTGCAGATTCAAAATAACCGCAGTATCGAGTTGGTAGGCAATGAATCCGGCCTGCTGGGGTATTGGAAGCTGAATGAAGCCAGCGGTACGACAGTCAACGATAGCCAGACTAATTCCTCCATGTTAACAGGTACTAGCAGCGGTATCGGGTATAACGCAACGGGTGCATTTGTTACCGATTCTGTCGCCCCTACAGTAAGCTCTATCACAGCCAGCACTGCAAACGGTACTTACAAAGTCGGGGATGTTATTAGTGTAGAGGTTAATTTTGATGAAGCAGTATTGGTGACTGGTACACCTCAACTCACACTTGAAACAGGCACCACTGATCGCACCATTAACTACGCCAGCGGTAGTAACTCCAGTACGTTAACATTCAATTACACCGTTCAGTCTGGCGATACTTCGGCCGATTTAGATTATGTTGCTACCAATTCATTGATGCTAAATAGTGGCACTATTCGCGACGCGGCAAGTAACAACGCCACCTTGACCTTGCCTTCACCCGGTACAGCAAACTCTTTGGGTGCGAATAGAAATATCATTATCGATGGCGTCGCCCCGACGGTTTCATCTGTTAATGCCAGCACCGCGGACGGCACTTACAAACTGGGCGATATCATTAGTATCCAAGTTAACTTTAGCGAAGTGGTGAGCGTCACTGGTACCCCTCAACTAACGCTGGATACGGGTACAACGGATAGAACGATTGACTACGCAAGTGGTAGTGGTTCCAGTGCGCTGACATTCAACTACACCATTCAGTCCGGCGATACGTCCAGTGACCTAGATTATGTCGCCACTAACTCCTTGGCATTGAATAGCGGAACCATCCGCGATGCCGCTACTAACAATGCGACCCTCACATTGGCGTCCCCTGGCGCAGCTAATTCACTGGGCAATAATAAAGCGCTGGTAGTGGACGGCATTGTGCCCTCTGTGACGAGCACCGCACCTTCGGGTGGTGCAGTATCAACAGATACCAGTGTTGATTTCACCGTTAACTTCAGCGAATCAGTCAGCAACATTTCTACCGATGATTTTGCCTTGGGTACAACCGGTGGCGCGACTGGCACTATAGTCAGCGTCTCCGCGAGTTCAGGCTCCAGCGTGAGTGTGATAGTGAGCGGTATTACGGGTAATGGCACCATCAAACTCAACCTGAATGCATCGACCAATATCAGCGATGCAGCGGGTAACGCTGGCCCTGCAGCCTATACCAGCGGCTCAACTCATACTGTGGCTATCCCGACAGCCCCATATGCTCCTACTATTGGCGCTGCAACGGCAGGTATTGGGCAAGCCTCTGTGGCTTTTAGCGCACCTGCAAATAATGGTGGCGCTGCCATAACGGGTTATACAGTAACATCTAACCCTGATGGCATTAGTGCTGGTGGTAATGGATTTACAACTTCTCCGATAACCGTAACTGGCCTAACAAATGGTACGGCTTACACCTTTACTGTGACGGCAACTAACGCCATTGGAACAAGCCCTGCATCAGGTGTTTCAAATTCAGTGATACCCAAAGTTAACCAGACAATTACTTTTACTAATCCGGGGGCGCAAAATTTCGGCACTAGTCCGACGTTAACTGCAACATCAGATTCATCGTTAATTGTCAGTTTCAGTTCATCGACACCAGCAGTTTGTACGATTACGAGCAGTGGAACCCTGACCTTTTTGTCAACGGGCTCCTGTACTATCGATACAGATCAGAGTGGTAACGCGAGTACCAATGCTGCAAGCACTGTAAGTCAAACCTTTATGGTGAATGCCGTAGTGCCAAGTGCCCCAACGATTGGCACCGCAACGGCAGGGAATGCCCAGGCATCGGTTAACTTTACTGCGTCCGCAAGTAATGGTGGTGCTACAGTTACTAGCTATACAGTTACGTCCAACCCCAGTGGTTTTACCGGTACGGGCGTGGGTTCACCCATTTCGGTGATAGGATTAACCAATGGAGTGGCTTATACCTTCACTGTTACCGCGACTAACTCGACGGGTACAGGTGCTGCATCAGCAGCATCTAATTCCGTCACACCGGCATCACCGCAGACAATTACCTTCGCCGACCCAGGGGCGCAGAATTTTGGTACCTCGCCAACCTTGACGGCGACATCAGACTCAGGATTAACCCCGACCTTTACTTCATCAACCACAGGAGTGTGTACTATTTCTTCTGGCGGGTTATTAAACTTCGTTTCTGTGGGTACTTGCACTATCAATGCCGATCAAGCGGGCGATAGCAGCTATTTGGCAGCGACGACTGTCAGCCGCTCATTTAGTATCAGTGCGGTTGTACCGGGTGCGCCAACTGCAGCGAGTGCGACTGCTGGCGATACTCAAGCCAGTGTGACCTTTAGTGCGCCAATCTTTACCGGTGGTGCAGCTATTACTGGTTATACAGCAACGTCAAATCCCGGTGGCTTTACTGGGACGAGTGCTAGCTCACCGCTGACAGTAACTGGTCTTACTAATGGTGTAGCATATACATTTACCGTCACGGCTACTAACTCGGTGGGGACGGGAGCCGCTTCTGCTGCAACGAGCTCTACCACGCCTAAAGCGATACAAACCATCACTTTTGCAGACCCTGGTGCTCAAAGTTTTGGTACCGCACCGACGCTCATTGCGTCAGCAAGCTCAGGCTTAACAGTGACTTTTACATCATCTACTACAGGAGTTTGTACTATTACCGCTGGTGGTGCCTTAACGTTCGGTAGCACTGGCACGTGTAACATTGATGCGAATCAAGCGGGAGATGGCAGTTACTTAGCTGCGGCTCAGGTGAGTCGCTCATTCACTGTTAATGCTGTCGTTCCTGGCGTGCCAACCATAGGAGCGGCTAGTGCAGGTGACAGCCAAGCGAGTGTGAGTTTTACCGCTCCGATATTCAATGGTGGTTCGTCAATCACGGGGTACACAGTGACCTCAAGCCCAGGTGGTTTCCACGCTTCGGGGGCAGCTTCCCCTATTACAGTAACTGGGCTTGCAAACGGTAGTCCTTATACCTTCAGTGTCGTAGCAACGAACGCGATTGGCAGCAGTAGTGCATCGGGTTTGAGCAACTCGGTAACGCCAAATGGCGCCCCAGTCATAAGTGGTACGCCGACCTTAAGTGTTAATCAAGATGCGTCGTATCAGTTTACGCCTACAGCGTCTGACTCTGTGGGAGATGTACTTAGCTTTAGTATTGCCAATAAACCTGCATGGGCGACATTTAACACAACAACAGGAACGCTGTCAGGTACTCCCTCTAATCAAGATGTTGGTGTAACTAACGGGATTATTATCAGTGTTTCTGATGGTGCTTTGTCTGCGAGTTTACCCGCATTTAATTTAAGTGTAGTGAACATCAACGATGCACCGACCATCAGTTCAACCGCCATCACTGCCGCCACTCAAGATGCGGCGTACAGCTACACCTTCGCGGCTGCGGATACCGATGTGGGCGATGTACTGACATTCAGCGCGGTGACTAAACCAAGCTGGTTGAACTTCAATATGACTTCAGGCGTGTTAAGTGGCACGCCAGGCAATGCCGATGTGGGCGCGCACCCTGTGTTACTGCGGGTGACGGATACAGATGGCTTAACGGCAGACCAAAGTTTCAGCATTACGGTCACTAACGTCAACGACGCACCGACCATCAGTTCAACGGCCATCACTGCCGCCACTCAAGATGCGGCTTATAGCTACACCTTCGCGGCGAGTGATACCGATGTGGG
>NZ_MPDG02000007.1:17029-17803 GCF_001887095.2 Shewanella sp. SACH | reverse complement strand
CCCGTGACACTGCGAGCGACGGACACGGACGGCTTAACCGCTGACCAGTCCTTCAGCATCACCGTGACCAACGTCAATGATGCGCCGACCATCAGTTCAACGGCCATCACTGCTGCCACTCAAGATGCGGCGTACAGCTACACCTTCGCGGCGAGTGATACCGATGTGGGCGACACATTAACTTTAAGCGCTGTGACTAAACCAAGTTGGTTGAGCTTCAATGCTGCCACTGGATTGTTAAGTGGCACACCTGGCAATGCGGATGTGGGCGCGCACCCCGTGTTACTGCGGGTGACGGACACGCACGGCTTAACGGCAGAGCAAAGCTTCAGCATCACGGTGACTAACGTCAACGATGCACCGACCATCAGTTCAACAGCCATCACTGCCGCCACTCAAGATGCGGCTTATAGCTACACCTTTACGGCTGCGGATACCGATGTGGGCGATGTACTGACATTCAGTGCGGTGACTAAACCAAGTTGGTTGAGCTTCAATGTTGCCACTGGCGTGTTAAGTGGCACGCCAGGCAATGCCGATGTGGGCGCGCACCCTGTGTTACTGCGGGTAACGGACACGGATGGCTTAACCGCTGACCAAAGTTTCAGCATCACTGTCACTAACGTCAACGATGCGCCGACCATCAGTTCAACGGCCATCACTGCTGCCACTCAAGATGCGGCGTACAGCTACACCTTTGCGGCGAGTGATACCGATGTGGGCGACACATTAACTTTAAGCGCGGTGACCAAACCAAGTTGGTTGAGCTTCAAT
>NZ_MPDG02000007.1:0-17020 GCF_001887095.2 Shewanella sp. SACH | reverse complement strand
TTTGCGGCGAGTGATACCGATGTGGGCGACACATTAACTTTAAGCGCGGTGACCAAACCAAGTTGGTTGAGCTTCAATACTGCCACTGGTGTATTAAGTGGCACGCCCAGCAATGCCGATGTGGGCGCGCACCCTGTGTTACTGCGGGTGACGGACACGGATGGCTTAACGGCTGACCAGTCCTTTAGCATTACCGTGACCAACGTCAATGATGCGCCTGTAGCGACAAGTTCAACTGTGACGTTAGAGGAAGATGGTTCGGTGACGATCACCCTTGCGGCAGAGGATGTGGATAATGATCCGCTCACCTATGAAGTGGTGAGTCAGCCAGAATCCGGCACATTAGAGCAACATGGCACTGTTTGGTTATATACCCCTGAGAAGGATTTCAATGGAACAGACGTGTTTAGCTTTATTGCTAAGGATGCCGAGCTGAGTTCAGAGCCTGCAACTGTCACTATTAATGTCACGCCAGTGAATGATGATCCGCAAGCGGTTGATGACGACTACACCTTAACAAGTACCGCCAACGATATTTATGCGCTTGCGGTGCTCGCGAACGATGTTGATGTCGATGGTGATACCTTAACGATTGATGGTGCGGCTGCGGATATCGGCAGTGTGCAAATCACCAGTGATGGCTTGAGCTTTACTGCGCCTGAAGCGTATGTCGGGCCTGTGGCGCTTCGCTACACCATCAGTGATGGTAACAAGGGGCGTGCAAGTGCCAAAGTGAATGTACTGATTGAAGGCGCGGAGTCGGAAAATCAGCCAGTGATCACTTTGCCAGACGATGTTGATGTGAATGCGACGGGCCTATTTACTCGCGTTAAACTTGGTTTCGCGAAAGCGGTCGATCGTAATGGTCATCCATTGCCAGTTTCTCTGGTGAATAAGAGTCTGTTCTTTGCACCAGGCAGCTACTTAGCTTACTGGCAAGCTGTAGATCGCGATGGTAATAAGGCAATCAAGGCTCAAAAAGTGAAAGTACATCCACTGATCTCCTTGAGTAAAGATCAGCTTGTGGGTGAGGGCAATGAGGTAGTGGTGAGTGTGCACCTTAATGGCGTCGCACCCGTATATCCACTTTCTGTGCTTTATACCGTTTCAGGCTCTGCAGGTAGCAGTGATCATGATTTGGTTGATGGGGTGGTCGAGGTGACATCGGGTCAACAAGCTGAGATCCGCTTTAGAACCTTTGAAGATGGTGAGGTCGAAGGGGATGAGGATGTGCTGATTAGTCTAGACCCTAGCTTGAACTTGGGCAGTAAGCAGCAAACTCAGGTGCTCATCACTGAAGCGAATATTGCGCCTAAGGTGACGTTGGATGTTACCCAAGCGGGAGCGCACCAATTCATCGTGGCGCAAAATGGCGGTGATGTTCGCATTAATGCTGATATCAGTGATGCCAATATGCAGGACAGCCTAGCGTCAACATGGGCAAGCGGTTCGCTGAACTTACAATCTGATGATGCGGGTATGTTCTTCTCTCCAGTCTCTGTCCTGCCGGGCATTTATCCTGTGAGTGTGACTGTCACTGATAATGGTTTGCCAGCGCTGTCTACCACAGAGAAAGTCTACATTGTTGTGCGTTCAAGCTTACCTGTATTGACTGGCGCAGACACGGACGGTGATTTGATCCCTGATGTTCAAGAAGGCTTTACCGATACTGATGGTGACGGTATTCCTGATTATTTGGATGCGGTCAACGACTGTAACATCATGCCTGAAGGTGAATTGCAGCCGGTGTACTTCTTGGCTGAGGGTCAGGCTGGGGTATGTTTGCGTTTAGGCAATATTGCTCTCAGACAAGGACAAACGGGCATGCAACTGTTACCTACTTTGGTGCCTGAAGACAGCATCGCGGCCAATGTCGGCGGTATTTTTGACTTCGTAGCGATGGGATTACCACAACAAGGACAGAGTTACAGTCTAGTGATGCCACAGCGCTCACCGATCCCTGCGAATGCGGTTTATCGTAAGTATCAAGCACAAAATGGTTGGAAAGATTTTGTGATTGATGCGCGCAACAGTGTCGCTAGTAGTGAAGGTGAGCGTGGTTTCTGTCCTCCACCGGGAGACAGCCGTTGGACTGCGGGATTAACGGAAGGTCATTGGTGTGTGCAGTTAACCCTAGAGGATGGCGGTCCAAACGATGACGATGGCGTCGCTAACCGTACTATCGTCGATCCAAGTGGCGTGTCCGTGATACTCAATGGCAACCATTTACCAGTGGCTAACCCTGATACGGCCTCTTTACCTTGGAATCAGAGTCTCGATGTTGATGTGCTCGCCAATGATACCGATAGCGATGGTGATGCGCTGACCGTCACGCAAGTGACCAGCGAGTTCGGCACCGCCGTCATCTTGGCTAATCAGCAGCTAAGTTACACGCCAGCAACCGATTTCATCGGTACGGATGTGCTGGTGTATAGCATTACCGATGGTAAAGGTGGCACTGCGAGTACTGAGTTGACTGTGGTAGTGAGTGGCAATACCGCACCAACGACAGTCAACGACAGCGCCGCAACCGACGATAGAACGAGCTTGCTACTCGATGTGCTGAGTAACGACAGTGATCCAGACGGTAATGTTTTAACTTTAGTCAGCGCTACCGCGCAGCAAGGGGCTGTGTCAGTGGAGTCGAACAAGCTGCGTTATATCCCTAAAGCGGGATTCGATGGCGTCGATACCATGACGTATCAGATTAGCGATGGGTTGGGCGGAGAGGCAGCAGGGCAAGTGTTCATTACCGTTAAGGCCTATCAAGAAGTGGTGATTGATAACAAGTCGGGTGGAGGCAGTATGTCCTTGTGGGCATTAGGATTGATTATTACGGCGGGTTTAATCCGCCGCCGTGAATTACATAAAACGCTCTTGGGGGCAGTGGTGCTCGCAGGCACAGTCAGTCAAGCGAATGCGGCTGATAACTGGTATGTCGATGGCTTTGTCGGGCAAGCTCAGGTTGATAGCAGCAGACGAGATTTACAGCCACAGGCTGCAGCTGGCGTAGTGACATCGGTTGATGACAAAGATACTGCGTTTGGCTTAAGTGTGGGTTATCAATGGACTCCCATGGTGGCAATCGAATTTGGCTATGCCGACTTTGGTAATGGGAGTGCGCGGATTGAAGGCGCGAGTCTGACTCCGGCGCAATACCATGAGCAGGTAAAAGCCGTGACCCCCGTATTGGCCGATGGCGTGATGCTGGGATTGCGTTTTACCTTACTGCAGCATGATGCTTGGCGCTTTGAAGTGCCTATCGGATTGTTTCGGTGGCAAGCGGATATCAGTAGCACTATGGGCAATAGCCGTTTAACCACAGAACTCGATGGCACTGATTGGTATGCCGGTGTGCGGTTTAGCTATCAAGTGAGCGACGCTTGGTCAGTCGGCTTGGGGTATCAGTATGTGGATATTGAGCCGAATGACTTCCTCAGTTATCAGCTCAATTTACGTTATCAATTCTAAGCGTAAACCAAACAAAAAGGGGCTTTGCCCCTTTTTACTATTTATAAACTGCAGAATTTTTTAGGCATACTTTGATGCAGTTCACTTAGGCTGAGCTTGGTTTGTGATGTATCTCGCAAAGGACTTGCGGCTTGTCTTTAGCGGTATGTAATAAATTCAGGTTGTAGATTAAAGACAGGATAGTAAGATTGTCACTTATCTTATTTAATTTATCGCTTTTTTATCCAGAGGCAGTTATGTCGCAGCGGCAGAATAAGCCGGAAATATTGCATACCGAAGTTGTCGCGAAAAGCCGATTATTTCAAATTGAGCAAGTGCATCTTAAGTTCTCAAATGGTGTCGAACGCCAATACGAGCGCATGAAAGGCGGCAGCCGTGGCGCTGTGATGATAGTGCCTATTCATCAAGGGCAAATGCTACTGGCGCGCGAATATGCTGCCGGAACCGATAATTACGAGCTCGGTTTTCCTAAAGGTCTTATCGACCCAGGTGAATCGCCAATCGAAGCGGCTAATCGTGAATTGCAGGAAGAAATTGGCTTTGGGGCGAATAAGCTCACGCTATTGAAAGAACTTAGCCTAGCGCCGGGTTATTTCTCTAGTAAGATGCAAATTTTTCTTGCAGAAGATCTGTATGAGAGTCGCCTTGAAGGTGATGAGCCAGAGCCCATTGATGTGGTGCCTTGGGCGCTCGCCGATTGGGAAGCCTTGCTCGATGATGTCGATTTTTCCGAATCCCGTAGTGTGAGCGCGTTGTTTTTAGCGCAAAAGTATTTATACCTTAAATAATCTTTTTCCTTTTAAGCGTTCAAAGCTGGAACGCTTGCAAAACATTCGCGAACTTTGCGATTGGAGTTGTTATGAAGCCAGAAGAGTTGATCGACGAAGTTATTGCGATTGCGACCGATGCCGGGATAACTATCCGTGACATTTATCTCAAAGGTAATTTTGAGCGAGAAATGAAGTCTGACAATACCCCTGTCACTTCCGCAGATTTAGCGGCGAACAAGATCATTTGTGACCGATTGACTGCTTTAACGCCTGATATTCCTGTGTTATCTGAAGAGGCAGCCGACATTCCGCTGAGCGTGCGTGAATCTTGGAAGCGCTATTGGTTGGTCGATCCACTCGATGGCACGGGTGAGTTTATTGCCGGCAGTGGTGATTTTTCGGTGATTATTGCACTCGTTGAGCACAATCGTCCCGTGATGGGCGTGGTGTATGTGCCTATGACGCAAGTGTGTTATTACGCGATTGCAGGTTTAGGGGCATACAAACGCACGGATAAACAGGAAGTGCGGATCAGCAGCCGCCAAATCGAGCACCGTGAAAAGGTCTCCCTAAGATTGGCCGTGAGTCGCCGTCAGGATCCTCAATCTGTATTGACCCTGTTCAACCACCCTAAACATTGCGAGCTCGTGGTGATGGGCGGCGCAGCGTTAAAGAGTTGTCTTGTCGCCGAAGGTCGAGCCGATTGTTATGTGCGAGTTGGCCCAACGGGCGAGTGGGATACGGGAGCGGCGCAAATCATAGTCGAAGAGGCGGGTGGACAGTTGATGGATACTGAGCTGCAACCGTTAACCTACAATGAGCGCGAGACTTTAGAAAACCCTAACTTTATCGTAGTGGGCGCACCCAACTTAGAGTGGGATAAGATTTTAATAGGTGAATGATTTTCGAATGCAGTCTATACGTCCGGTATTAAAGTCAGATTTATTCGCGGTTTATCAGCTTGAGCAGGCCATTTTTGGCGAACATAGCTATCCCGATTTTTTCTTCCGTCAGGGATTTGATTGTTGGCCAGAGCAATTTTTAGTTGCCGTGGATGAAGATAATCTTCTGCAAGGTTATTTACTCAGTGCCCAGAGTAGCGATCCTACCTGTATGTGGATTTTATCTGTTGCCGTAAGTGAAGATGCTCGCGGAAAGGGATTAGGCAAACGTTTGATGCAGCGGTGTTTAGCTGAGTTGCCCGCCGCTGTTGAGCGGGTGTGTTTAACGGTTGACCCGAGTAATGCTGCCCATGGCTTATATCAGCATTTAGGTTTTGTTGATTCGGCTTTTGAGGCCGATTATTTTGGCGCTGGCGCAGATAGAGTTGTGATGACTTATCGCAAGTCTTAAACCTCGCTCTCATCTTTGAACCAAAAATTAGCCTCAAATAAAAACAGCTTTGAATTAAGAATGATTTTTAAATCAAAATAAAAAACGGCGTGCTTACTGAGCACGCCGTTTTTTTATGCTCTTTTAGGCGCTGTAATCCTACAGATCCCGTTCTGCTTGCTGAGGGAATCTAATTCGAGTGTCTATCTTTATCTATCATCTTCAATAATATCCTTCACTATTTACCCGCAGCTGTACGTAAAACAAACTTATTTTGAACGTTGTTTTTTATTTTGACTGCTGTTAGTCTCTTGCTATCCAATAGGGAGTGAGAGCTATGGCTAGACGAAAAGAACACAGCCATGATGAAATTCGCGCGATGGCAATACAAGCGGCAACTGAGTTACTGACCGAGCAAGGTGTTGTCGGGCTCAGTTTGCGCAAAGTGGCCAGCCAAATTGGCTATGTCCCTAGTACCTTGATCAATATTTTCGGCAGTTATAACTATTTGCTGCTGGCCGTTTCTGAGGCAACGCTTAGGGCTTTACATGACAGATTAGCGGGTGTTTGCGCGGTTGACAGTTTGCGTAAAATCATTGCAATGGCGTGGGAGTATAGTCAATTCGCCCATGAACAGCGCCAAGCTTTCAAACTGGTTTTTGAGTTGCAATTACTCGATTCTGAGCCGCTGCCGCAATCACAAGGACAATTGATTGCGGGGTTATTCACACTGATTGAACGTGAGTTAGCGAAGCTTTTCCCAGAGGCGACACCGGAGCAGCATCTCAGTATGAGCCGTGTGTTGTGGGGGGGGATTCATGGGCTAACTGCTTTGTCCCTCGATAATAAGCTCTTTGCTGAATCGTTATCACTGCGGGATTTACTCGAGAGCCATGTGCAGGCTTATCTACAAGGAATGGGTTACCAGAGGGAACTATCATGTTGCTAACAAAACGTTTTTTACCTTATTTTGCGACTCAGTGCCTCGGCGCCTTGAATGACAATATCTATAAAAATGTGTTGCTGCTGTTAGTGACCTTCAGCCAAGTCAAAGATTTACCCATAAGCGTCGATATGTTTGTGAATTTAGCCGCTGGGGTGTTCATCCTGCCGTTTTTTCTGTTTTCGGCCCACGCAGGTGTGGTTGCCGATAATATGGATAAGGCCAAACTTATCCGTCGATTGAAATTACTCGAAGTTATTATCATGTCCTGCGCCGCTATCGCGATAGTGAGCGAGAACTATATGATGATGTTATTACTGTTATTTTTAACAGGTAGTCAGTCGGCTTATTTCGGCCCGGTCAAATATTCCTTGTTACCCCAAGCGTTGAAAGAGGACGAGTTAGTTACAGGCAATGCGTGGGTTGAAATGGGCACTTTTCTCTCTATTCTGGTCGGCACGTTAAGTGCGGGGATCTTAGTTTCTGAAGTCAACGGTACACTTTGGGCTGCCATTACCGTTGCCGTATTGTCTTTAGCGGGATATCTATCGAGTCGCGCCATTCCTGCTTTACCACCGCAGGGCGTCATCGAAAAAATACGTTTCAGGCCGTTATCGGGCACTTGGCGCAGTATTAAAAAAGCGCGTCAAACACCTTCAATCTGGATGGCGATCCTCGCTATCAGTTGGTTTTGGTTTTTAGGCGCGACCTATCTGACTCAATTCCCTAACTTTGCCAAGCTGCATCTGCATTCTGGCGCGACTGTGGTGTCGTTATTGTTGGGCATGTTTTCCATCGGGATTGCCGTTGGCTCCTTCGTCTGTGAACGTTTTTCTTACGGTCATGTGGAACTCGGTTTGCTGCCATTTGGGGTATTGGGATTAACTATCTTTGGTGTCGATTTGCTTTGGGCGATTCCACCTGCGCCAGTGGATGCTGGTTTTGTCTATGGATTAAAAGCCTTTATTGCCGAGTCGCAACATTATCGGGTGATGCTAGATTTCTTTATGATCGGCGTTAGCGGCGGGCTGTTTATTGTACCTCTGTATGCCTTTATTCAATCCCGTTCGGCTAAGGGCGAATGTGCTCAGGCGATTGCTGCCAATAACATTATGAACTCTCTGTTTATGGTGGCTTCGGCGCTGTTATCTATGTTGCTGCTGGGCGCAGCGGGTTGGACGATTCCGCAGTTATTTCTGCTGCTTGCCGTAATGAATTTTGTGGTCGCCCTTTATGTTTATTCGCAAGTGCCAGAATTTACTCAGCGATTTATCAGTTACTTACTTAGCCATGTTATGTATCGCGTGACTGTAACTGGCCGTGAAAAAATTCCGAAGGAAGGGGCTGGCATCATAGTCTGTAACCATGTGAGTTATGTGGATGCATTGATTATTATGGGAGCCTCGACACGGCCGATCCGCTTTGTGATGGATAAATCCATTAGCGAAATTCCTCTGCTGAAGTATGTGTTCCGCCACGCTGGGGTGATCCCTATTTGTTCGCCTAAGCAAAGTGAAGAGACCTATAATCGTGCCTTCGAGGCAATTCATGCGGCGCTCGCCAATGGTGAGTTGGTGTGCATTTTCCCTGAAGGGCGACTCACACCTGACGGTGAACTTGGCGATTTTCGTCCCGGAATTGATAAGATCTTAGCCAGAGATCCCGTGCCTGTGATTCCAATGGCATTACACGGATTATGGGGTTCTTACTTTAGCCATAAGGGCGGGCATGCCTTAGCTAAAATGCCCAAGCGTTTTTGGTCAAGGGTGTCGGTAGATATTGCTGCTCCTCTGGAAGGAGTATCCGTCAGCCGTGAAAACTTACATCATCAAGTTGCAAACCTGCTTGCCGAACGAAATAAAATTGTGATGTAATTAATATGTTTAAAAAACGTATAAAATAATAACTTATAAGCTTTGGAGTTTGGTCATGAGAAAAGGATGTTATGCCAGCACGCTAATGTTATTGCTTGGTGGATGTGGAGGTTCAGGCGATTCAAATAATAGTGACTCAGATGGAGTTACTCCTTCATTACCTCGACTTGTTATGGATGTCGAGAGCACTGCAAATATGTGCAATGTGGTGGAGAAAAAAGCAGGTGTTGATGTTATTGTCCATCGTCATGATGGTAGCATTCTTAGCTCTTATAAGAGTGATGCGCAAGGGCATGTTGATGTCCCTTGGTCTAGTGAGGCATCACATTTGACAGTTGCAGCGCCTGAGTTTATAAGTGGTAGTATCTCTTGGAATATCCGAACAGATCTAAACGCGAAAGCTGGTGACTATGGTATTTATCGCTTTTTTGATGAAAGATTAAATAACAGTTGTGAATGTAGCTATATCAACTTAGATGTTAGTGAGATAGCTACTGTTTATAGTAACTACAACCTTTATGTGGATAATGCTTATATAAATCCTATATTTACTGATTATCCGTTACATGTATGTAAGAGTGATAATAAATTCGCACCTGTAAACATGGTATTAATTCCGAAACAGGGTGGAGTTGCTGCCTACGCAGGAAATATTGATCCAAACGAGCTTGATCTATCACAAGTGATTCCATTGACGAGTAGTATGTTTGAAGGGGCAAATCACGAAGGTACTTTTGTTAATATTGACGTGAATAGCAGCAACTACTCTTTGCGAAGTTACTCAGAAACTGAATATGGTCGTCAAAACTGGGTTATCTGGCCGACAAAAGAAGTTCAGCTATTCCCCGAACTTTTTAATCGTAATCTAGTATCTGCATCGCAACGGATAGATCTTGGTGGAAATGATATAGGTTATTTGAGTTATACTGGATTAACCAGAAGAGCCGTGACTGATACTTCAAATAAATTAAACCTAAATTTACCATTAAATGAAAACCTAATGTTAAGCGAGGTTACGCGTTTAATGGGGGTCATGGATGGTGCTGGTAATACAAGTTACGACTTCAGTTATAACTCTACCAATATGCAAGGTGTTCAGATCACATTAGGGCAAGGTAATGCTTACTGGGCTATTTCAGGCCCCTTAAAAGGCTCGATTCCTGATTTGGATTTACCTACACACTTGCAATCCGTATTTGGTAATTCATCTGTAAGTTCGATGAGTTTTTATGTATGGGGTTATGGTGGTATGGCTGGATTATATGATTTACGTTCAGAACTCAGCAAATCGAGTCGTAGTACTAGCCCTATTCGTTCGACTAAATTCGACGACTATGACTACGAAGATATTACTATTACTGCCTACTAGTTTTTCTAAAGTATTAGCCGCACTGCTTATTGTGCGGCTAATTTTAGACTCTAGTAATAGCTATCCAGCCACTCATGCATGGCTTGATGCGAACCTTTAAAGAGTACCCGTTCGGACTTGTTCTGTAATTGGTATAGGTACATAGGGTCGTAATACTTGTGCAATAACAAGTTTATCCAGACTAAGTGCAGCGAAGTGTCATTCTGGTTGATTTGCTGGTCGAGTGCTTGTTGCATCAAATCTTGCAGTTCTTGATGTTGTTTCCCGCCTAAACGTTTACGAATACTCACTAAACTTTGCAATAGATAGTCGCTAAATGCCGCAAAACCCGCTTCTGCCCCTAGGCGTTCACAGAAACCGCTATACATTTTATGCACATATTCATTGCGTAAGCGTTCGAGCCTCGCATCGTCTGACTCTTCTAGCACTAAGACATTGGCGGCTTGCATTGCATTGTAAAATGTCTGCGGTAGCGCCGAACGCCCAATCAGGAAGCTTTCATCTTCGAGCAGTAAACAGGCAACACCGCTCGTTTGGTGCTGTAGCAAGGCAATGGCAAGCTGATTTTCAAAGTTAATCTGCGTCGGCTGTGGGTCGATATTCTTCCCAAAGCTAGAGCCTCTATGATTGGCTATCCCTTCAAGATCAACCGCTTCTTTACGCTGCAATAAGAAATCGGTTTTACCGCAGCCCGTCATCCCGCTCAAACTCAATAACGGCTGCTGAGCTGGTGCCGCTTCAATCACGCCGATCAGATATTGGCGCATGGCCTTATAGCCACCCTGAATATAAGGGACTTCTACACCGGCTTCTTTAAGCCATTGTTGCGTGAGTTGCGAGCGTAAGCCGCCACGAAAACAATAAAGGTAGGCCTTGGGGTTGGCTTTCACATAGCTTGCCCAAGCTTCGATTCTCTGTTGCTTGATGGGGCCATTAACCAGTGAATGACCCAAGGCAATCGCGGCTTGCTGACCTGATTGCTTATAACAAGTGCCGACTTTTTCCCTTTCACTATCCAGCATCAAGGGTAAGTTGGTCGAGTTGGGAAACGCACCTCGAGTAAACTCTATGGGGGCTCGCACATCCATGATGGGATGTTGATTGAGGAAAATTTCCCGATATTGTTCTGCAGCGACGATCGCGTTTGGCATCAGTACAACACCACATTCGCTTCAGTGGTGGGTGTTTCCAGTGATCCAATGCAAATTGGGGCGATGTGATGCGCATCGAGTAGAGCAATCAATTCCGCTTCGGCTTCGGCCGAGACGGCAACTAACAGACCACCACTGGTTTGCGGATCGCACAGAATCGCTTTTTGATGCTCGCTGAGCTCGGGGAGATGCTCGCCATAACTGTCGTAATTTCGGTGAGTCCCGCCAGGAACGCAACCTAAGGCTAAGTAATCTAAGGCGCGTGGTAGTAACGGCACCGCATCAAATTTGAGTTTTGCCGTGAGCTTGGCACCTTGGCACATTTCGAGTAGGTGTCCCGCCAGTCCAAATCCTGTGACATCGGTCAGGGCGTTTACACCGCTAATTTTGGCAATCGTCGTGCCTATAGTATTCAGCTGGCACATAGCATTAACCGCAATGTGACTGTCTTCATCTTGGAGTTTTTTCTGTTTTTGCGCCGTAGTTAAAATGCCAATGCCGATAGGTTTAGTGAGATATAAACGATCGCCCGCTTTAGCAGTGTCATTTTGTTTTAAGTCAGTTAACGCAATTTGTCCTGTCACTGCGAGCCCAAAAATCGGTTCAGGCGCATCTATGCTGTGGCCACCGGCTAGCATGATCCCCGCTTCCATACAGGCTTGTCTGCCGCCATCGACCACTTGTTGTGCGACTTCTGCAGGTAGCTTATTGATTGGCCAGCCTAAAATAGCGATCGCCATGATAGGCGTGCCGCCCATGGCATAAATATCACTGATCGCATTAGTCGCAGCGATGCGGCCAAAGGTGAAGGGATCGTCAACAATCGGCATGAAAAAATCGGTAGTGCTGATGATGCCTATGTCGTCATTGAGTTTATACACTGCGGCATCGTCACGGCTTTGATTGCCGACCAGCAGATTAGGATCAGTAAACACGGGTAACTGCGAGGCCAAGATAGTGCTGAGCACTTTAGGGGATATCTTGCAGCCACAACCTGCACCATGACTATATTCTGTTAGTTTGATTGATTCTGGGAGTGTAACTGGGGAATCTGACATGATCTCAACAGCCTATTTAAGTGATTAAGGCATCATCATAATCAGATACGGCCACCATGCAAGGTGGCCGTATGACTTTCGGGCAGAATTGTGGTTTAGCTATAAGTTGCGGTTAGGCTTCGCCAATGTTTTTGCTGGACTAAGAAACGCGCTTTTAGCTCTTCAACTTGCTGCAATAGCTGCTGATCGACAAGTTGTTTACGCTTGGCCTCAAGCAAGGTTTTCTTCGCTTGGTAGTAATCCATTAAGTGCAGCTTGAGTAATTCATACTCAGCTTGGACTTTTTCAATAATTTCATCGGCATTGGGTAAGTGCACGACTTTATTCTTGGTCCGCAGCAGCTGCATCTGCAAGCGTGCGCTCTCGATACGTTCCTGTGGACTCGTACGCAAGTCCTTGGCTAACCCCAACCAAGATAATGACTTAATCAACCATTTAGTTGGATCGTAGTGCCACCATTTAATGCCATTACGATAGTCATTTTCGAAGATGTGATGGAAATTATGGTAACCCTCACCGTAGGTCAGCATGGCTAGAAAGCCATTATCGCGGGCAGTGTTCTTATCGGTATAAGGCTGGCTGCCCCACACGTGGGCTAAAGAGTTGATGAAGAAAGTGCAGTGATGTACAACCACTAAACGCAGTAAACCCGCCATCAATAACATAGACACTACGTCGCCATTTAACCAGCCGAGCAGGGCAGGCAGTCCAATGTTCATCAGTAATACGAGTGCGAGGTAATGTTTGTGTTGCCACATAACGATACGGTCATTTTGCAGATCACGCACATTCTGATAATCATGATAGCGTTGCGACTGATATTCTCGCAGCATCCAACCGATATGGCTGTACCAGAATCCCATTTTGGCTGAGTACGGGTCTTTGTCGTTATCATCTACGTGCTTGTGGTGGACTCTGTGATCGGAAGCCCAGTGTAATGCACTGTTTTGTAATGCTAAAGCGCCACCGAGTGCATACATAAACCGTACGGCTGGATGGGCTTTATATGCCTTGTGTGACCAGAGTCTGTGGTAACCTGCGGTGATCGACAAACCACTGGCAAAGGCTAAGACAATAAAAGCGATCCATTCACTGGCGCCATAGCCGTGAACAATACCGCGCCATGGAACTAAGATCACCGCACTGAGGAAAGTGATGGCAAACAGACTGACATTAAGCCAGATGATAGGGGGTTTTTTCATTATAGGTTTCCAAAATTCGCTTTTGAGCGTACATCTGTAAGCTAATTTAGCCTAGCTATATTGTTTGGTCAAGGACGATGGGGCTGTGTTTAATGCCTAAAAGCGGTATTATCGCGTCATTACATTCAGTTAGCGGATTTAAGAATGGGTATTCGAGCACAGCAAAAAGAGAAAACTCGTCGAGCTTTAGTCGATGCGGCCTTTAATCAGCTAAGTGCTGAGCGCAGTTTCTCAAGTCTGAGTTTGCGAGAGGTTGCTCGGGAAGCCAATATCGCGCCGACATCTTTTTATCGCCATTTTAAAGATATGAACGAACTCGGTCTCACTATGGTGGACGAGGGCGGATTAACACTCAGGCAGATGATGCGAAAAGGCCGTCAGCGAGCCGAAGCCGGTGGTAGCGTGATCCGTATTTCTGTTGATACTTTTATGGAAGTGCTTGATTCTAATCCAAACGTATTCCGTATCTTATTGCATGAACGTTCAGGAACCTCAGCAGCGTTCCGTGCGGCAGTTGCCCGCGAAATTGAACATTTTATTTCTGAATTGGCTCACTATACCGAAGCGAAAGCGGGCCGAACTCCGTTATTAGCTCGGGCACAGGCAGAAGCCTTAGTAACTTTAGTGTTTAACGCCGGCGCTTCAGCATTAGATATGAAACGTGCCGATCGTAAAATCCTTGCCGATCAATTAGTCATGCAACTGCGTATGGTCGCCAAAGGCGCCGAGGCTTTGCAGCATAAGGTTGAGCACCGCTAATCTGAGTGACCTGCACATCAGTTGCTAAAAATAATGGAGCCTGAGGCTCCATTATTTTTTGCGAATTTATGTTTGAGTGCTGTGCAGCGTTTAACTGCTATGCAGTCGAGCTCAATGCATTTGAGGTGACTAACGACGCTCTAGTAGGACACCTGTTTCCATGTGATCGGTATAAGGGAACTGATCAAACAAGGCGAAGCGAGTGACTTTATGGGTTTCGTTCAGTTGTTGTAGATTGTCTTTTAAGGTTTCAGGGTTGCAGGAAATATATAAGATCCGCTCGTAACCTTGTACTAATGCCAGCGTATCAGGATCAATCCCTGCGCGTGGTGGGTCGACAAAAATGGTGTTGCACACATAGCTGTCGAGATCGATACCTTCTAAACGTCTAAAGCTGCGTTTCTTCGCCATGGCATCGCTAAAGTCTTCAGCTGACATGCGAATAATCTGCAGGTTCTCAATACCATTCACTTCGATATTGTATTGCGCCGCATCGACTGAAGGCTTAGCGAGTTCGGTGGCCAATACGCGATTAAAGTTTTGCGCCAGTGCAATAGAGAAATTGCCATTACCACAGTAGAGCTCGAGTAAATCACCCTGACTGTTCTGAGTCGCATCGATAGCCCACTCCAACATTTTTACGGAAACTTTGGCATTCGGTTGAGTAAAGCTGTTCTCGATTTGCTTATATAAGAAGGTTTTATCATTCACTTGTAATGACTCGACCACAAAGTCTTTATCTAAATCGATTTTTTGCTTACGGGCACGGCCGATGATGTTGACGTTAAACTGGCTGCTTAACTTGGCTTTTAGTGCAGTCGCATCGGCGCGCCATTGGTCATCAAGCTGTCTGTGATAAAGCAAGGACACTAAGATCTCGCCGCTTAAGGTCGACAAAAAATCCACTTGGAACAGTTTATGTCTTAGACTAGGATTCGGTTTTAGCTCGGCGATTAAGGCCGACATCATTTGATTGATGAGCACGCTGGCTGGCAAGTATTGATCGCATCGCACTTTCTCATTCAATACTTTATCGAACATGTAATAGTATAAGTCGTCACCGTCATGCCACATGCGGAATTCAGCACGCATACGGTAGTTGGCAGGCTCTGAGGCAAAAACTTCAACACTCGGTGTTTCAAATTGGGCAAAGGCTTGTTCTAGCTTGATACGCTTGTGTTCTAACTGCGTATCATAAGTCTGAGGGTCCATTGCTGCTAAGTTCATTGTTTGATTCACCGTTGCTGTAAATTGGGGCGCAAATATTATACTAGGTGACACGAATGTCCAGCATCTTGCTTTTGCTGTTTATGCAAAGCTGTGGGAAAATCTGCGCGCTTGAGTGTGATTCTATGGATATTCAATGAGTATTGGGTTGGATTCATTCAATCATCAAACATCGAATCACTTAATGTTGTAATGCGTTCAATCTGTATAGCCATTTTGTTATAACCGAAACGGGAGACCCGCTTGTCGCGACCTATATTAGTGTTTGATTCTGGGATTGGTGGCCTATCCGTATTGGCTGAAATCCGCAAGAGTTTGCCCCATAGCGACTATTGTTATCTTTTCGACAATGCTAGGTTGCCCTATGGCGAGTTAGAAGAGCAGGTATTAATTGCTGGCTGTATCGCATTAGTATGTGATCTTGTGGCTCGCACCAATGCAATGATAGTCGTCGTCGCATGCAACACCGCGAGCACTGTCGTGCTACCGGCATTACGTGCAAACCTCAGTATTCCTGTTGTGGGCGTTGTACCCGCTATCAAACCCGCTGCACAGATGTCTAAGAGTAAACGTATTGGACTCTTGGCTACCCCTGGCACAGTTAAGCGTCATTATACCCATGAGCTCATCAGCCAATTTGCCGATGATTGCCATGTCGAACTTTTTGGTTGTTCTGAACTTGTCATGATGGCGGAGCAGAAAATAGCGACAGGTGAAATGGACATGCACAGACTGGCAGATTTACTCGCGCCAGTCGTTGCCGCGCAATTGGACGTGCTCGTACTGGGTTGTACTCACTTCCCGATGATCCAAGCTGAATTACAACAAGTGCTCGGTGCGGGCGTAACGCTAATGGATTCTGGCGCTGCGATAGCTAAGCGAGTCGTGACTCTTTTAACGCAACAGAATCTTATTGTGGAGGAGCGCAGAGTAACAAATGAGAGAGAAGCATTAGGGGAGTCAGCAATGCAGGCGTTCTATACTAAAGCGGAAATCAGTGAAGGCTTAACAACAACATTAATTGATTGTGGCTTTTCAACTATCGAACGAATCACCACAACCAACTAAATTTACAACGTCAAACAAAACAGTTTAAACGGCAATACTACTCGTCAGTACCAGTACGGTCGGCAGCTTCCGAATCTTGTGTTTTTGCTTCTCTTACTTTTAAGGTTCTTTCTTGGAAGCTATAGTCATTCAGTTTAACCATGGCTTTCTGAGCGCCAGACTCTGACATCTCCACAAAACCAAAACCTTTACGACGACCAGTCTTACGATCTCTGACTAAACGCACAGAGTTTACTGGGCCAAACTCACCAAATAATACTTTTACTTCACCTTCATGGACACGATAAGGCAGGTTACCTACATATAAGGTCATAGTAGGACCAACATATTGTTCTTCTGTAGCATGAGATGATGAAGTCTCTGGAACAAGTTTAAAGATAAGGCTAGTCACAATAACGCCTGCAACGAAGGCAATATAAGCCGGCAGCGTAGGTGCAAACTGAAATAGCACAAAGGCGCCAACAATGGCGACAATCAAAACAATAAGAAATGACTTTTGCATAAGAATGCTCTCTGATGAATGGAAAATTGATAAATAACTGTTAACAGCAAGTATATGGTAATGAATTATTTACTTTTACACTAGACCATTGCTGAAATATTGAGCGTGAATTATCAATTATTAGATAAAAAAGCTGACTTATCTCCGATAAATAAGGTCTACAAGCTAAAAAATGGTCATAACGTTTAAAATATCGACGTACGATTCAATGATCGCTAAAAAGCCCTTGCGGACTTTCTCAATCTCCCTATAATGCGCATCCACTGACACGGCAGACAGCGTAACGCAAGTTAA
>NZ_MPDG02000035.1:0-245 GCF_001887095.2 Shewanella sp. SACH | reverse complement strand
AGTTCAACGGCCATCACTGCCGCCACTCAAGATGCGGCTTATAGCTACACCTTCGCGGCGAGTGATACCGATGTGGGTGATGTGCTGTCATTGAGCGCGGTGACTAAACCAAGCTGGTTGAGCTTCAATGTTGTCACTGGATTGTTAAGTGGCACGCCCGGCAATGCCGATGTGGGCAGCCATGTCGTGTTACTGCGAGTGACGGACACGGATGGCTTAACGGCTGACCAGTCCTTTAGCATCAC
>NZ_MPDG02000034.1:0-258 GCF_001887095.2 Shewanella sp. SACH | reverse complement strand
ATATGGTGCGCGTGGAAGGAGTCGAACCTCCGACCGCCTGGTTCGTAGCCAGGTACTCTATCCAGCTGAGCTACACGCGCAAACTCGTTTTTGTACTTCTAATAGATCCAATCATGATTGAGTCTAGGATAAGCACTTTTATCTCGCAAATTTATTCTATTCCCCTCGACTAAGAGAATAGAATGGCGGAGAAGGAGGGATTCGAACCCTCGATGGGAGTTAAAGCCCATACTCCCTTAGCAGGGGAGCGCCTTCGGC
>NZ_MPDG02000006.1:0-210196 GCF_001887095.2 Shewanella sp. SACH | reverse complement strand
CTCGACTTGCATGTGTTAGGCCTGCCGCCAGCGTTCAATCTGAGCCATGATCAAACTCTTCAATTAAAGTTTTGTTGTTTGACTTACGTCAAACGGCTCAACGAATTCTGTTCGACTCCTATTTATCCGAAAATAAGTAGTAAGTCTTTGTACATATTGCTATGAACACTCATCACTCTCGTGAAAGAATTGGTTGATTTAAATTTTTGACTGCCAACCCTAAGGTTAAGCAGTTTCGATTAACTCAACACCTGTGAGTGTCCACACAGATTTGCTTGATAAATTGTTAAAGAGCGTTGACCACACACTGAGTTTTCAGCGGGTCAGGGCTGCGTATTCTACGCATTCCCGTTAGTGCGTCAAGTAGTTTTTTCAACTTTCTCAACACTCATCGTTTAGCTCGCTAACCGATGAACTGCTTGGCTTTCTTTGCTTAACTTGCGTTACGCTGTCTGCCGTGTCAGTGGATGCGCATTATAGGGAGATTGAGAAAGTCCGCAAGGGCTTTTTTGAGAAAAATGGATCTTTTTTTAATACTTTCAGTTAGTCACACAATACCCCCACTTTATCCTCAGACTTATCCACAAAATGGGTTTTAACGGTTAAATTTGCTACAGCGATGGCTTTGCTTTAATGGCTATCGATAAGAGTGAAATGATGTTCAATGGGGAATAACGACGATTAGCGATATAAAGAAGAGTAAGAATGTAATCCGGATGACACGAGAGTCGCGCTAGGCTTATTAAAGAGGAAATAAAAAGGCAACTTAGATAAGTTGCCTTTAGTGTGCGTTCTATTCTACTTATTCAGTAGGCTTAATCTGTCAGCAGATTAACTTAACTTGCCGTGACATTGTTTGTACTTGCGACCTGAGCCACAAGGACAAGGATCGTTACGACCCACTTTCTCACCATCACGGATCATCGGCGCTTGCGCAGTGACAGCTTCATGCTCATCACCACCGCCAACAAGCGACTCTGCAGCTGCGTGTTGATAGTCGCGCTGGATCTTGGCATCTTCTTCACGACGACGCGCTTCCATTTCTTCCACATCCGACTGAGCTTGAACTTGTACTTTCGACAGCACACTGATGACGTCGTGTTTCAAGGTATTCAATAGTTGTTGGAATAACTCAAACGACTCACGCTTATATTCTTGCTTTGGATTTTTCTGTGCGTAACCACGTAAGTGGATGCCTTGACGCAAATGGTCCATCGCCGCTAAGTGTTCTTTCCACAGGCCATCGAGCGTTTGTAGCATAACGGCTTTCTCGAACTGGCGTAACACTTGCGCGCCAACCATTTCTTCTTTCGCCTTATACGCATCGCCCCAAGCAGTGATAATACGCTCACGTAGACTCTCTTCATGCAGATCGTCTTCTTTATCTAACCATTCCTGGATAGGTAGTTTGAGCATAAATTCTTGGTGTAGACGTTGCTCTAAACCTGGGATATCCCAAAGCTCTTCTACTGATTGCGGTGGAATATATTGATCGATGACCGCGCCAATCACATCGTCTTGAATGTTTTGGATAGTATCTTCAATGCTTTCCGCATCCATCAACTCGTTGCGCTGGGCATAAACCACTTGGCGTTGATCGTTGGCTACGTCATCAAATTCGAGTAATTGCTTACGAATATCGAAGTTACGTGCTTCAACTTTACGTTGAGCGTTTTCGATTGCGCGAGACACCCATGGATGCTCGATCGCTTCGCCTTCTTCCATACCCAGCTTTTTCATCATGCCAGAGACACGATCCGAGGCGAAGATACGCATTAAGCTATCTTCCATCGACAGGTAGAAGCGTGATGAACCCGCGTCACCTTGACGACCCGCACGACCGCGTAACTGGTTATCGATACGGCGTGATTCGTGACGTTCAGTACCTAGGATGTGCAAACCACCCGCGGCGACGACTTCATCATGACGAATTTGCCAATCGGCTTTGATCTTAGCTTTTTGCTCAGCGGTTGGATTATCGAGTTCATCGATTTCCATGTTCCAGTTGCCGCCAAGCACGATGTCGGTACCACGACCTGCCATGTTCGTCGCAATAGTCACAGAGCCAGTACGGCCAGCTTGCGCGACGATTTCAGCTTCTCGTTCGTGGAATTTAGCATTTAAGACTTCGTGCGGGATCTTTTCCTGCACCATTAAGCGCGCTAACAGTTCAGACTGCTCGATTGAGACTGTACCCACCAATACTGGCTGACCACGTTCGCGGCAATCTTTAATGTCTTTGATGATAGCTTGATATTTTTCATCGGCGGTCAGGTAAACCAAATCCGCCATATCCTTACGCACCATTGGACGGTTAGTCGGCACAACGACTGTGTCTAATCCATAGATATGTTGGAATTCGAACGCTTCAGTGTCGGCTGTACCAGTCATACCTGCCAGCTTCTCATATTGACGGAAGTAGTTCTGGAAGGTAATTGAAGCCAATGTTTGGTTTTCGTTTTGAATATGCACGCCTTCTTTGGCTTCAACAGCTTGATGTAAGCCTTCTGACCAACGACGACCCGGCATAGTACGACCCGTGTGTTCATCGACAATGATGACTTCGTTGTCTTGTACTATGTAATCCACATCACGCTCAAACAGCGTGTGCGCACGGAGCGCCGCGTTGACGTGGTGTAATAGGGAAATATTTGCAGCAGAATAGAGTGAGTCGCCTTCGGCTAACATGCCGCGCTCGATCAACAGGTTTTCTACTTTTTCTTGACCACGCTCGGTGAAATGCACTTGTTTGGCTTTTTCATCGATGCTGTAGTCACCCTCACCCACATACTCTTCCGTATCTTCTTTATCTTGACGGATAAGATTAGGGATCAAGGTGTTGATCTTGATGTATAGCTCAGAGCTATCTTCAGCGGCACCAGAGATGATCAGCGGCGTACGCGCTTCGTCGATTAAGATTGAATCCACTTCATCGATTAGGGCGTAGTGCAACGGACGTTGTACTCGTTCTTGCGGTGAAAATGCCATGTTATCGCGCAGATAATCGAAACCAAACTCGTTGTTGGTACCGTAAGTGATATCGGCGTTGTAAGCGGCTTTCTTTTCATGCTGACCGAGACCTGCCACGTTGATGCCGACAGTTAAACCGAGGAACTCAAACAGTGGGCGGTTATTCTCGGCATCACGACGTGCTAAGTAATCGTTCACGGTAATCACGTGAACGCCTTTGCCCGTCAATGCGTTTAAGTAAGCGGGCAAGGTTGCCGTTAAGGTTTTACCTTCACCCGTACGCATCTCAGCAATACGGTTACTGTCGAGTACCATACCACCGAGTAACTGTACGTCGAAGTGGCGCATGTCAAATACGCGCTTAGACGCTTCACGTACTGTAGCAAACGCTTCAGCCATGATGCTATCTAATGAAGCGCCGGCAGCTAAACGCTCACGGAACTCAGCGGTTTTCGCTTTTAATGCTTCATCGGTTAATTTTTCATAATCAGCTTCTAGTGCGTTAATGCTAATAACGATCTTTTGAAGCCCTTTAAGGGTGCGGTCGTTGCGACTACCAAATACTTTTGTCAGTAATTTACCAAACATCTGAATCACTTATTCTCTGTAGGCCAAGTCCATGATGGAAACTAGAAGCCAATGTTTCAATTAACTTGCTTTGCGGTAGACAAACTTTTGTGGATCTATCTGCTGTCCGCCGCGCAACACTTCATAATGCACATGAGCCCCAGTTGAGCGCCCAGTGCTTCCCATACTGGCGATTGCATCGCCTTTTGCGACCACATCACCTACAGTCACTGACAAAGCTTTATTATGGCCATAACGCGTATGTAAACCGTTACCATGGTCTATTTCGACCAACTCGCCATAACCGAACATGTTCCCAGCCCAAGTTACTACGCCTGCAGCAGTCGCAACAACTTTGGCCCCTTCTCGGCCGGTAAAATCAATCCCCTTATGCACAGTCCTGCGACCGTTGAAAGGGTCATTACGTAATCCGTAGGGCGACGATAACCAACCTTTATCGAGTGGGATCCCTGATATATAACGTTCATCATCTATATGGTGGTTAGATGACACTGTTTCAAGTAGTGAAAGCTGAACATTATTATTGTCAATTCGTGATGCCAACTTATCCATATCGTCGATAAGCTGTCCGAGCTCGATGTTAGTACCTAATTCGCTCAAACCACCCACACCGACTTCGGATGAGAAATCGAAATCTTCATCCAATTTGTTCTGCTGGGCGACCTGTTGACCTAAGGCTTCGAGACGGGTGATCTTGGCTTGCATACGTGCAACATGAGTCACTAGCATAGCCAGTTGAGACTCGGTAGCACTTTTTAGCTCTAAGACTTGTTTCTTTTGTTGTTCGCGCACGAGACGATCGTTATCGACACTGGCTTGCTGATCTTGAAATCGAGCTGAGTTGTGTTGATAAATACCGGACCCAGTGGCCAACAATAGTATTGGAAGTAGCAACCAGCGTTTACTGGGCTGCCAGCGTGTGACGCCATTCCGACCTTGAATAAATACTGTTACACTCATAGCCTAATTCAGCCATCTTATTATCATATGAAAAAGCCCCCTCAAGATCTCAGCCAATTACTGCATCAATCGGGCAAATTACCCGACCTTGCTGAGAAAGCGGAACTACTTATGTATCTGAATCATCATGTGAAGCAGATTATCGCAGGTCCTGTTGCGGAGCAGCTAAAAGTCGCTAATTTCCGCCAGGGTGTTCTTGTGGTTGAAACCACTTCGGCGGCCTGGGCTGCACGAATTAATTTCCAAAAGCCGAAGCTACTAGCGCAGCTTCAAGCAGAAACGCTCCCAATCCTTACCGCAATTGAAGTTAAAGTCAACCCGAGATTAGCAATGTATGACGCAAAGCCTAAACAGGGACACAAAGAATTAAGCCCTGCGGCAGCGGAGCATATTGCGGCATTAGCGGAAAATATTGGCGGTTCACTGGGCGAAAAACTAAAACGGCTGGCCTCATTGGCCAGCCGTAATAAATAATCTCACCGCTTTTTAAGCAAATACAGCGCCACCTGGCACGGTAAAGCTAACGGGAACATCGGCTTCTTTTTCAAAGCTGACCAACTCCCACGCATCCTGTTGCGCCAGTAAAGCACGCACCAATTGGTTGTTCAGTGCATGACCGGTTTTATACGCAGTGAACTCACCTAAAATAGCGTGTCCAGCCACATATAAATCACCAAACGCATCTAGAATTTTGTGCTTAACAAATTCGTCCTCATAACGCAGGCCGTCGGGATTAAGGACGCGATATTCATCAAGTACAACAGCGTTTTCCATGCTGCCGCCCAACGCTAGGTTGTTGGCTCGCAGATATTCGATATCACGCATAAACCCAAAAGTACGGGCGCGGCTGATATCTTTCACGAAAGCAGACGTTGAAAAGTCCATCACCACATGCTGTTGACTACGAGCGATTTCTGGGTGCGCGAAGTCAATTTTAAAATTGACTCTAAAACCTTTAAAGGGTTTTAGCTCGGCCCATTTGTCGCCATCTTCAACCCGCACAGGGCGCTTAATCTTTAAGTACTTCTTAGGTGCGGCCTGCTCTTTAATACCCGCAGACTGCAATAAGAAGACGAACGGGCTCGCACTGCCATCCATAATAGGAATTTCAGGCGCGTCCACTTCGATTACGGCGTTATCTATGCCTAAACCCGCAAGTGCTGCAAATAAATGCTCAATGGTCGAGATACGAATACCTTCGTCATTGACAAGTGCCGTACACATAGTGGTTTCACGAACTTGCTCCGCCTTCGCTGGAATGGCGACGGCAGGACTCAAATCAGTGCGCACGAGTACGATCCCTGAATTAACGGGCGCGGGCATTATGCTCAAAGTGACCTTGTTGCCAGAATGCAATCCGACACCAGTAGTTTTCACCATTTTCTGAACAGTTCTTTGAAATATCATTCAGTTACCCGTTTATATGCCAATTATAAAGCCTAATATTTGTACACTCAGCGTCGGCAAATTGGCCGCACTGGTTCAACATAATAACATAACTTTATTATGTCACACAAATGCAGCTATGCTGTGGTATTGCCCAAAACGAACAACACCTCACATATACGCTGGACTCAAACGCTATCGCTAGTCGGCTTGCTTACGCAAAAATGCTGGAATATCAAGATAATCCAACTCATGCTTTGTCGATGGTGCAGGCTGTGGAGCTGGCTGTGGTGCCGCTGGCAATACGTTGCCTTTTGGCGCAGCGTAGTTCACATGTACCGCTTCTTCGACATAGGCTTCGACTTTTGGTTCCACAACCACTGGCTCTGGACGAGGCGCAGGCTTAGACACCAATTGAATATCTGGACGCTTTTCAGCACCAATACCCGTAGCAACAACCGTTACACGCAGCTCATCACTCATTTCTGGGTCGATGACAGCACCAACAACCACAGTCGCGTTGTCAGAGGCATAAGCCTTAACGTGATTACCCACGGTTTCGAATTCTTCGATACTCATGTCCATACCCGCAGTGATGTTAACTAACACACCACGCGCACCGGCTAAGTCGATGTCTTCTAATAATGGGCTGGCAACAGCAGCTTCAGCCGCTTCTTCTGCACGGTCTTCACCGCGAGCGACGCCTGTACCCATCATGGCATTACCCATTTCAGACATCACAGTCTTCACGTCGGCGAAGTCGACGTTAATCAGACCTGGACGAGTGATAAGCTCGGCAATGCCTTGTACCGCGCCAAGTAACACGTTATTCGCTGCGGCGAACGCATCGAGTAAAGAAGTGCCACGGCCCAATACTTTTAATAATTTTTCATTTGGAATCGTGATTAACGAATCCACGTGCTTAGCCAGCTCAGCAATACCTTGCTCAGCATAAGCCATACGCTTTTTCCCTTCGAATGGGAAAGGCTTAGTCACAACCGCAACGGTCAGAATACCTTCTTCGCGAGCGATTTGAGCGACAACTGGTGCAGCACCTGTACCTGTACCACCGCCCATACCGGCAGCGATAAAGATCATGTCAGAGCCTTTGATTGCCGCGCGAATGTTTTCGCGGTCTTCTTCAGCTGCTGCACGACCCACATCTGGGTTTGCTCCTGCTCCGAGACCTTTAGTGACATCGCGTCCTAATTGAATCGTTGAGCCTGCACCTGATTTTCTCAGGGCCTGAGCGTCTGTATTGGTAACGATAAACTCAACACCTTCAATGTTGTGTTTGACCATATGTTCGACAGCGTTACCGCCGCCGCCGCCAACGCCGATGACTTTAATCACCGCGTCGTCTGAGTGAGTATCCATGATCTCAAACATTGTCTGATCTCCGTGTTGCCTGCGTTATGAAAATTAAAATTCGCCCTTAAACCAGCTTTGGACCCGATTCCAAGCGCTAGTTACCCCTTGGCGCTCAGGACGTTCGAACTGACGTTCGATCACCCGTCGTGCACCGTAATGAAGCAGTCCGACTCCAGTGGAGTAAATAGACTGGTCCACGTATTCATATAAACCTTTGATCGGTAGCGGTGACGCTACACGAACTGGCATGCCGAACGTCGCTTCCGCGATATCGACCACACCTTGAATCGACGCTGTGCCACCTGTGAGCACAATACCTGCGGCGATTTGATCTTCTAATCCACTATCTTTCAACTCTTTAAGTACTAACTCAAACAGCTCTTGGTATCTTGGTTCTACCACTTCGGCGAGCGTGTGACGTGACATGCTACGTGATGGACGACCACCTACCGACGGTACTTCGATACTGTCTTCGCGGCTCACCATAGAGCTGCGCGCACAGGCAAATTGCACTTTAATTTGTTCAGCATGTGACGACGGCGTGCGGAAAATCTTCGCAATGTCGTTGGTCACTTGGTTGCCCGCAACAGGCACAACCGCACAATGACGCAAGGCGCCGTTGGTATATACCGCAATATCTGTGGTGCCACCGCCGATATCGACGATACACACACCTAAGTCTTTCTCATCGAAGGTCAGCACGGCATCGGCCGAAGCAATCCCAGAGAACACTAAGTCGTCGACCTTAAGGCCACAACGTTCAACGCTCTTAGTGATGTTTTTCGCCATATCATTGGCGCAGGTCACTATGTGTACCTTGGCTTCCATACGCATGCCGGACATACCGATTGGGCTGCGAATACCGTCTTGCACGTCGATCGCATACTCCTGTGGCAGCACATGTAAGATGCGACGTTCAGTCGGGATCTTCACCGAGCGAGCCGTGTGGATCACGTTATCAACGTCTTCCTGTGTCACTTCTTCATCGTTGATCGAGACCATGCCGTTTTCGTTTTGGCAGGCGATGTGTTTACCAGAGATGCTCAGGTAAACCGATGACACTTGGCAATCCGCCATTAATTCCGCTTGATCGAGCGCACGTTGTACACTGCGAACGATCGAATCTAAATCGTTAACACCACCTTTATCCATGCCCCTTGAGGGATGGTTGCCAAGGCCGACTATGCTGATTTCGCCATCGGGCAGAACTTCGCCTATGATCACTGCGACCTTAGAGGTTCCTATGTCCAATCCGACGATAAGGTTTCTATCTTGGTTTTTGATCATTAATTATCGGCTCTCTTGTTTGTGCATCGCCCCAGCCTACGGCCAACCCTGTGTCGTAGCGCAAATCTACTCTGGCAACGGATTTCTCTTGTTTCGCCAAAACCGGATAAACAGTAATAAATCGCTGTATCCGTGCAATTTTATCTTCTCGACCTAAATCTAAAACGATGCCGTTTCCTAAGGTCGCGTGCCACGCATGTCGTGGCGTCAAATACAAACTGGCTAAGGTAAAGCCATTAATCTTTAACAGGGAGTTGATCTGTGCATAGACAGTCAACACCTCAAGGCCCATATCATCTGGCCCAGATAACTGCGGTAAATGCTCCAGCTCTGGATGCGATGGCGCTTCAAACACTTCACCATGCACATTCAACCAGGAGTCACCATTCCAATGGGCCGCCGGCTGCTGCTCTTGCAAATACACCCTGAGTTTCGCTGGCCACTCACGTCTTACCGACGCGCGATACACCCAAGGTAAGTCTTCTAACGCCTGTTGCACTAAGGTGATGTCAGCACTAAAAAAACTCCGCTGCATTAAATCCTGTAGTGCCACTTGTATATCTTTATCTGTGGTATAAGCCCGCTCACCTTTGATGGCAACGGCCTCAATCGGCAAGGTGCTGGCATCGTTTAAAAATTTATGTAACTGGTATCCACCAAATACAAAACTGGCCACGATGAAGAATAAAAAGCCAGCCCCGCTCCACAGATACCAATTAACCCGTGACATTCTTGCCCGCCAGTGCCGCCTCTTATCACTCCAAGACACGCTTCATTCCACCTTTAACGACACTCATTAAAAACCACAGAAAACCGGCCATTATATAGACCAAAATCCTTTGGTCAAAATTTCCTTTTCCTCGCAGATCAAGCGCTAAAGATCAGCTTGCTTGCGCAGGTAATTCCGCAACGGCAAAGCCCAATTCTGTCGTCGCTAACAATCGTGACAGGGCGCCAATATTACCTGCACCTTGGGTGAGTAATAAATCCCCTTCTTGCAATACATCGGGCAAGACTTCTGCGAGCTGATCAGGACTGGCGATAAAGATCGGATCTAACTGGCCACGCAGGCGAATTGAGCGACATAAGGCTCGGCCATCGGCACCAGTGATCGGCGCTTCACCCGCACTATAAACATCGAGCAACAGTAAACAATCCACTTGGGATAACACTTCAACAAAGTCTTCATACAAATCACGGGTACGTGTGTACCTGTGTGGCTGATACGCCATAACCAGACGCTTGTCTGGCCAACCTGCACGGGCTGCTTTAATGGTCGCGGCGACTTCACTGGGATGATGGCCATAATCATCAACTAACATAACTTCGCCCTTGGGCGTAGCAAACTTACCCAAGTGTTGGAAACGACGGCCTATACCTTGGAACTCCACTAACGCCTGAGTAATGGCGCTGTCGTCGATTTCATCTTCAGTCGCGACCGCAATCGCAGCCAAGGCATTAAGCACGTTATGTTGACCCGGCAAGTTAAGCACCAGATCGAGATCCGCTTTGCCTTTACGTCTCACCGTGAAACGACACTGATGCCCTTGTTGACTGAAATTCAGCGCTTGCACGTCCGCATCGTCACTAAAACCATAGGTCACAAGTTGACGACCAATCCGCGGCATGATTTCACGGACAACAGCATCGTCGATACACACAACTGCGACACCGTAGAAGGGCAAGTTATGTAGGAAATCCACGAAGGTCGATTTCAATTTTTCGAAATCACCGCCATAGGTATCCATGTGATCGGCTTCAATGTTAGTTACCACACTGACCATAGGCTGCAAATGCAGGAAGCTCGCATCACTCTCATCGGCTTCAGCAATCAAGTAACGGCTGGTGCCTAATCTGGCGTTGGTACCGGCACTATTGAGCAAGCCACCAATCACGAAGGTAGGATCCCGCCCCGCTTGACCGTAAACACTGGCGATAAGGCTGGTTGTCGTCGTTTTACCATGGGTGCCGGCAATCGCCACACCATGACGGTAGCGCATCAACTCGGCTAGCATTTCGGCGCGACGCACGATAGGAATACGTAATTCTTTGGCAGCCAGGATTTCTGGGTTTTCCAGATTAATCGCCGTGGAGACCACGACCACATCCACTTGCTGCACGTTTTCGGCGGCATGACCAATTTGGATCTTGGCACCGAGCAAACACAATCTGTCGGTCACGGCATTTTGCGCGATATCCGAACCACTCACCTGATAGCCTTCGTTCACTAACACTTCGGCGATCCCGCCCATGCCCGCGCCGCCAATGCCGACGAAGTGAATACGCTTAATACGGCGCATTTCTGGGATCATGCTTCTCAGTTGTGCATATCTTTCTGTCTTAGTCATGCTTATCCTTTCTCAGCAAGGCTGATGCACACTGCGGCAACTTGTTCAGTCGCATCCAGTACGGCAACGTCTCTTGCTCTTTGGCCCATACGGGCTAATTCTGTTCTGTCATTGGCGAGCAGTTGTAATTTGCCCGCCAGTTTATTCACGTCCAAGATGGCCTGTGGCAATAGGAAAGCTGCGCCAGCCTCAACCAATACTTGACCGTTACGGGTTTGGTGATCATCCACCGCATGGGGATAAGGCACCAGAATACTCGGTAGCCCCACCGCCGCTAACTCAGACACTGTCAGCGCACCGGCGCGGCACAATACCACATCAGCCCAGCGATAAGCGGCTTCCATGTCGTCGATAAACTCGGCGATATTCACGCCGCCATCTTGCCCATGTTGCTGATAAGCCGCCTTCACGCCCGCAAGATTATCTTTACCCACTTGATGCCAAACCGTAACGGACTGCTGCTGACTCAGAATCGCAACCGCTTCAGGCATCAGATCGTTAAAGACTTTGGCGCCAAGGCTGCCACCGACAACTAATACTTTTAAGGCTTCATCAGCCTCTGGCTTTGGTTCTGCGCCTAAGGCAATCAATTCTTGGCGAATCGGATTACCAACAACCTTGGCCTTCACTGTGGTAAAGGTATTTTTAAAGGCACATAACACTTGCGTCGCAATCCGCGACAACAACTTGTTCGTCATCCCTGGGATGGCATTTTGCTCATGTAGTACCAATGGAATACCGGCTAATCTTGCCGCCACACCACCTGGGCCACTGGCGAATCCGCCCATGCCAAGCACGACATCGGGTTTAAACTCAGCAATCACGGCCTTAGCCTGCAATATTGAGCGCACCACTTTAAAGGGCGCCGCGAGTTTACGTATCAAACCATTGCCGCGCACACCTTTGATATCGATGAAATCAATATCAAATCCATACTGGGGCACTAAACGCGCCTCCATACGATCGGCCGTGCCTAACCAACGCACTTGCCAACCCTGTTGAGCTAGATACTTAGCCACTGCCAGCGCCGGGAACACATGTCCTCCCGTACCACCCGCCATGACTAAAATACGTTTTCCTGCTGGGGTCATCACTTCAATCTCCCTTGCACGGCCTGAACTAATGTCATGCGCCGCTCGTAATCAATGCGTAGCAGCATCATGGCTGCCGCCGTCATGACCCATAAACTACTGCCGCCGTAGCTGATAAAAGGCAATGTCAGTCCTTTGGTCGGTAACATGCCGATACTCGCGCCAACATTAACCACAGTCTGGAAACACACCCAAATACCAATGGCGTAACCTAAATAACCTTCGAAGGGTTTATCCATGGCTAAGCACAAATTGCCCAAACGAATCGATCTCAGCGCCACAAACAGCAGCACGGATAACACGGCAATAATACCGATAAAACCTAATTCTTCCCCGATCACGGCGAAGATAAAGTCAGTGTGCGCTTCGGGCAGATATTCTAATTTTTGAATACTGTTGCCCAGCCCTTGGCCAAACCAATCGCCACGGCCATAGGCCATCAAAGATTGCGTCAACTGGTAACCGCTACCGAAGGGATCTTGCCAAGGATCCATAAACGATGTCACTCGGCGCATACGGTAAGGTTCTAACAACACCAAAGCCACAAACGCCAACACACCGGCAAAAATCAGGGCGAAGAAGTCGAGCAAACGTGCCCCTGCTAAAAACAGCAGGCCAACGGTACCGACGAACAACACCACAACCGTCCCTAAGTCGGGCTGCATCAAAATCAGCACAGCGTAAATGGCAAATACCGCAATCGGTTTATAGAAACCCTTAGCGTTCTCGCGCACTTCCTGATGACGACGCACTAAATAGCCCGCCATGTAGATGGCAAAGGCAAACTTAGCGACTTCCGCCACTTGGATGCGAATTGGGCCGATCGATAACCAACGCGTCGCGCCGTTTACCGTAGTACCGACCACTAAAACCGCCAGTAACATCAAGCCCACAACCAGTAGCAGCATGGGACTCCAGCGCTGCCAAGTTTGCATTTCAACTCTTAATACAAATGCCGCAATGGCTAAGCAACCCACTAAATAACCCACATGGCGAGTCATAAAATAAAACGGATTACCCGTGAGCGTTTGCGCTTCTGGCATTGAGGCCGACATCACCATCACAAAGCCAAAGCCAATCAAAGACAACACAGCCGCGAGCAAAGCACGGTCGTACAATTGCACGCCCGGCACTTCGGTATCACGTTGCCAATTGGGCATTGCTGAACGCAAACGCCCAAATAGGCTGAGTTGTCTTACATCACTCGCCATTGAGTTGCTCCACAAGGTTTCTAAAATCGTCACCTCGAGCCATAAAGTTACTGTACATATCTAAACTGGCGCAGGCTGGCGACAATAAAACGATATCGCCAGAGGTCGCCAATTCAGCGGCTTTCGTTACCGCTGCCGCCATAGTCTCGACTCTGACAGCGCCATCTTTTAAGGCGGCAATCTTTTTGCCATCACGACCTAAGGTAATGAGGTGTGTTACTTTCGCTAACGCCACGCCTAAAGGTTTAAAATCAGCACCTTTGCCGTCGCCGCCAGCAATCAAAATAATATCGCCTAAGTGATCACTCAAACCATCGAGCGCGGCAACGGTGGCACCGACATTCGTCGCTTTCGAGTCATTGACATAGGTCACGCCATTCTTAATCCCAACCACTTCACAGCGATGGGATAAGCCGGTAAAGCTACGCGCCACTTTTGCCATAATCTGTTTATCAATACCGACAACATCCACAAGCGCCATTGCTGCGAGTAAGTTGGCATGGTTATGGCTACCAATCAGGGAGACTTCAGTGATCGGCATGATTTCGCTGCTGCCGTGATAAATCTTGCTGTCGCTGATGCCCCATTCGTCCGTTTCTGGCGCAGCTAAACCAAAACTGTTTTGGTTCATTGGCTCTGGCGGTACGGTCAGTTTATCGTCGCGATTAAACAGCACGGCGCGGCTTTGTTTGTATAAACGTAATTTAGCTTCGCGGTAGGCAGCGATATCGCTGTATCTGTCCATGTGGTCTTCGCTGATATTCAAACAGGTCGCCACCACACACTTAAGGCTATGGGTGGTTTCCAATTGAAAGCTCGACAACTCAAGCACAAATAAGTCGGCATTTTCATGCAGTAAATCCAGCGCAGGCACACCGATATTGCCACCAACGGCAACGGCAATACCCGCTTCCCTTGCCATTTCGCCCACAAGCGTAGTGACAGTTGATTTACCGTTAGAGCCAGTAATACCGATAACGCAAGGTTTACGGTCAGCAATCTCACGGGCAAATAGCTCCACATCGCCAATCACTTCGATGCCCATATCCACAGCGGCACGCACCTCTGGGGTATAAGTGGCAATGCCGGGACTGATAATGATCTGCGTCGCTTGCACGAGATAACGGCAATCGAATCCGCCAGAAATCAGCTTCACATCAGGAAAAGACGTCGCTAATGTTTCGGCGCCCGGAGGCTGCCGACGACTGTCCATGACCAATGGCGTAATGCCCTTTCCACACAAATAGCGCACGACGGACAAACCCGTTGCCCCTAAACCTAACACTATGTGTGAATACTGATTTTGCATAACCAATTACCTTAACTTCAACGTGGCTAAGCCAAGTAAGACGAGGAATATCGAGATAATCCAAAAACGTACTATCACTCGAGGTTCAGGCCAGCCTTTTAACTCATAGTGATGGTGTATCGGCGCCATGCGGAAAATACGCTGGCCGCGTAACTTGTACGAACCCACCTGCAGAATGACTGACAGGGTTTCCATCACGAACACGCCGCCCATGATCACTAACAAAATCTCTTGGCGAACGAGCACTGCAATTGTGCCCAGTGCAGCACCTAATGACAGAGAACCCACATCGCCCATGAAGACTTGCGCGGGGTAAGTGTTGAACCACAAAAAGCCCAGACCCGCACCGACAATGGCGGTACAGACAATCACAAGCTCACCCGAACCGGGTAAATGCGGAATATGTAAGTAGTTCGCAAACTGCGCGTGACCGGACAAATAAGCAATCAAGGCAAACGCCGCCGCGACCATTACCGTCGGCATAATGGCCAAACCGTCGAGGCCGTCGGTTAAGTTCACCGCATTGCTCGAACCCACAATCGTGAAGTACGCCAATACGATAAATACGGCGCCAAGTTGAGGCATCACGTCTTTAAAGAAAGGCACCACTAACTGGGTTTCACCTGGATTTGCCGCTGTGGCATACAGGAAAAAAGCAATGAGCAGCGCAGCCAAAGACTGCAGAATGTACTTCCAGCGCGCGATCAAACCTTTAGTGTCTTTACGCACCACTTTGCGGTAATCGTCGATAAAGCCGATCAAACCGAAACTGCCGAGCACAAACAACATCACCCACACATAGCGGCTACCGAGATCGCCCCACAGCAAAACGCTGATGAAGATAGCAGCTAATATCAGCAAGCCACCCATAGTCGGCGTGCCACGCTTACTAAAATGTGATTCTGGACCGTCGTTACGCACGACCTGACCAATTTGCAGTAATTGCAAACGCTCGATCAGTTTAGGGCCAAACCATAAGCTAAAAACCAATGCGGTTAATAAGCCTAAAATGGCTCGAAACGTTACATAGGAAAACACGTTAAACCCGGTATGAAAACGGGTTAAATACTCGGCCAGATATACCAGCATTTACACTAACTCCCCACGCCCGAAGGCTACTGTTAGTCCATCCACGACCCGCTCCATGGCGGCGCTACGTGAACCTTTAACGAGAACCGTTACCTGTCCCGGTAACTGGTTAATATGCTTTATGAGTTTTTCTACTAACGTCGCCACACTGTCATAGTGCTCCGCACCGAAAGCTTGGCTCGTATGCTGACTTAACGTTCCGGTGCAAAACAAGGCATCTATCCCCTGTTGCTTGGCCAGTTGCCCTAGTTCAGCGTGTAAAAGGGGCGCATTGTCGCCTAATTCTCCTAAATCTCCCAGTACCAGACAGCGATTTTCAGAAATTTCCTTTAACCAAGCGATTGCCGCCCCAACGGACACAGGATTCGCGTTATAGCTATCGTCGATTAGACGTACGCGTCCCAATTGACTCGGCTGCATGCGCCCTTTCACTGGTGTTAATTGGCTTAAGCCTTCGGCGATCTCTGTCAAACTTAATCCCAAGGCAATACAAGCACTTGCAGCGGCGAGTGCATTACTCACCTGATGGCGACCCGCCAGCGGTAGTACCACTTGGCAAGATTCACCTGAGTAATTGAGCATAAAACGATAGCAACCATCGGCATTGGCCTTATGACCTGTAGCGATGACATCGATATGACGTTTAGCGGCGCCATCTTGCTGGGAGAAGCTCAGTTGCTTATAAGGTCTTGCCTTAACGCTCATAAAATCGGCGAAGGCATCATCGGCGTTGATGATGGCGGTGCCATCGGCCTGCAGATGATTAAAAATTTCCGACTTAGCCTGCGCGACACCCGCTTGCGATCCAAATCCTTCTAAATGGGCGCTGCCGACGTTATTCACCAGCGCCACGTTCGGACGCACGAGTCCTGAGGTGTAATCAATTTCACCTTTATGGTTAGCGCCGAGTTCGAATATTCCAAACTCATCCGCTGGCGTTAAACGCAGCAAGGTAAGCGGCACACCGATTTCATTGTTGAAGTTACCAGCGGTATAGAGGATTTGATGCTTTGCCGACAGAATGGTCGCGATCATTTCCTTCACGCTAGTCTTGCCGTTTGAGCCTGTTAACGCCACGCAAATCGGATTGATTTGATCACGGACATAAGCCCCTATCGCGCCCATGACTTTTTGGCAATCGGGCACAATCAGCTGCGGAATATCAAAGGCTAACTCGCGCTCGACCATTAACGCCGCGGCGCCGTTCTCAATAGCGGTTGCAGCAAAATCATGGCCATCAAAACGCTCACCCTTTAAGGCTACAAACAGGGTTGCAGCGCCGATTTTGCGGCTATCACTGCTTAAATCTTCGATGGTGACGTCGTCACCGACTCGAAACGTACCTAAGTGTTGACTTAGGGTCTCGAGAGAAAGAGGGATCATCTTGATTGCTCCGATAACTGGCGTGCCAGGGCGCGTTCATCATAGTCATGACGCACACCTGCCGCCTCTTGGTAAGTTTCGTGGCCTTTGCCCGCAAGCAAGATCACATCGCCAGGTTTAGCCAATGCCACAACCTCTTTAATTGCTGCGATACGGTCAACCTGAGTCAATGCCTGCTGAGGATGGGTTAGCCCTTGGATAATATCGGTAATAATTTGCGCGGGGTTTTCACTGCGCGCATTGTCGCTGGTCACCATAATGCGGTCGGCATATTGCTCTGCGGCTTTGCCCATCAAAGGACGCTTGCCCTTATCACGGTCGCCACCACAGCCAAATACGCACCATAAATCACCGACACAATGTCGACGTAGCGCGTTTAACGCTTGTTCAATCGCATCTGGCGTATGGGCATAATCGACCACTAAGGTGATGTTATTAGCAGTTGTGAAACGCTCCATACGACCTGCGACGGGCGTTAGGTATTGCACTTGCTCGGCTAACGCTTTCATATCAAAACCTTGCAGATACAAGGCCGATAGCGCCGCGAGTAAATTAGAAAGATTAAAGGCACCAAGAAGTGGTGAGTGAATTTGAGTTTCGCCCTCGGGCCACACTAAGGTTGCACTGACACCTTGATCGTCAAACTTGGCATTTTTAGTATAAAAAGCCGCGGCTTGATGACCTTCAATACTAAAGCCCCACATTTGCGCAGGCACAGATTTAAGTTCTGTCAACCAAGACTCGCCAACCGCGTCGTCGAGATTCAATAAACCGTGACCTAAGGTGCTGAAACGAAATAGGCTTTGCTTAGCGGCGGCATAGTTTTCCATGTCGCCGTGGTAATCGAGGTGATCGCGCGTCAGATTAGTGAACACAGCAACATCGAATGGCACTGCATCCACGCGGCCTTGCACTAAGCCGTGGCTCGATACTTCCATGGCGCAGACACTCGCGCCTTGGGCTTCAAAGTCATGCAACTGACGCATTAAGGTAATCGCATCGGCTGTGGTGTTACCACTATCAACAAGCTCGCCCCAGAGTCCATTGCCAAGGGTGCCCATCACGGCGGCTTTGCGGCCGAGCGACGTTATCAGCTGGGCAATCAGTTGGCTGGTCGAGGTTTTGCCATTGGTGCCAGTAATACCAATCACCCCAAGGGATGTTGTCGCAGACTGATGCGCTAAGGGATAACGCTGAGCGGCGATGGCTGATACTTGGCGACTCAACTGGAAGAAATAAATCTGCACACCGTGCCCGGCATTATCGCTGTGCAACACTTTGCCATGCTGATCAGCATCATCCGTATGGACTAATACGGCTGCGGCACCTAAATCTAAGGCTTTTTCAATAAACTGTCTGCCATCGACCTTATGTCCTGGCAGCGCCAAAAACACATCGCCGCGACGTATTGCGCGGCTATCTAAGGTCAAATCGTTGAAGGACTGCGCGCCGGCATAATGCAGCCAAGGCGCAAGCAGATCCCGTAATAACATCATTCTGCTCTCCCGGCGGCGATACCCGCCAATTGCACTTGTTCTTTATCGGTAATGGGTTCAACGTTTAACATTTGCAGTGCGCCAGACATGACTTTGGCAAATGCCGGCCCCGCCACTGAACCACCATAATAGAGATCGCCCTTAGGCTCGTTCACGACCACCACTATCGCTAACTTAGGATTATTCGCGGGTGCAACACCCGCAAATAAAGCAACATAATCATCACCATAACCGCCAGCAACCGCCTTACGACTTGTGCCTGACTTACCCGCAACCGGATAACCGTCAATATGCGCCAAGGTGCCGGTGCCACCTTTTTCTGTCACGCCGACCAGCATTTGCATCACATCGTGGGCCACATCTTCAGAAATAACTCGCTCACCGACGGGGGGCTTTTTCAGTTTCATAATTGAGACGGGGAATAAGGTGCCTCCATTGCCTAAAGTGGCATACATGCGTGCAAGTTGCAGTGTGGTTGCCGTTAAACCGTAACCGAAGGACAAGGTGGCGCGCTCAAAGTCAGACCAACGGTGGCGGTCTTGAATAACGCCTGCGCTTTCGCCCGTAAGGTTGATCCCTGAGAAGCTACCGAGCCCCATAGATTGATACGTGCCGAGTAACTGCTGCACCGGAATAGATAAGGCCAATTTACTGATGCCGACGTTACTGGATTTAGCCAGAATACGCGCCAAACTCATGTCGCCGTAGTTGGCAGGGTCACGCACTTGGCGGCCGCCTAAACGCATCCAACCCGGTGAAGTGGCAATAATGTCGGTCGATTTAACTGTGCCCGCTTCAAGCGCCGCAGCCACGACAAAAGGCTTAATGGTCGAACCTGGCTCGAAGGTATCTGTCATCGCGCGGTTACGCATTCTGAAGGTTTGCAGATTGTCGCGCGCATTGGGGTTGTACGATGGCGTATTCACCATCGCCAAGACTTCACCAGTGTGAATATCGAGTACGACGATGGAACCTGAGGTCGCTTGGTTCATTTCTGTGGTGCGTTTCAGCTCGCGGTACGCTAACTGCTGAATCCGTTGATCTATGCTGAGCACGAGATCATTCGGGCTTTCGCCTTCTTGGATGATATCGAGGCGCTCAACCACATGACCATCGCGGGATTTACGCACTTTCTGTTTTGAAGGCGTGCCCGTTAGCCAGCTGTTATAAGCATTTTCTACGCCTTCAATCCCAACATCATCAATGTTTGTGATACCGATAAGCTGAGCAGTGATTTCACCGCCAGGGTAATAGCGGCGGGATTCAGATTTGAGGAAAACACCGGGTAATTTCAGCTGAGTGATGTAGTCCGCGACCGCGGGAGTAATTTGGCGTTTCAAGTAGGTAAAGCGTTTGGTGGGATTACTGCGCACCCGATCTAATATGTCTTCTACGGGTTCATGCAACACATCAGCTAACGCTTGCCAGCGACGCATATCCGCAAAGCCATTGTTATCGTTAACTTGTTTAGGATCGGCCCAAACGGCACGCACTGGCACACTGACGGCCAACATGTCGCCATTGCGATCGGTGATCAAACCACGCTGCACCTCACGGCTTGTGGTCCGTAAGGTACGCATATCGCTTTCATGGCGTAATTTGTCAGGTTCGATAATTTGAATGTAGGCTGCGCGTCCCACTAGGCTGCAAAATAGCGTACACACAAACCCCACCACTACGTATAAACGCCAATGGATTAGTTGTGGTTTCTGCGGTTTGCTTACCCGTTTGATTTTCGCTTGCCTAGTCATATCTTCCCTATACTCACGGCACCTTTACCACAACTTCTTCGCTGGGTAACGGACGACTCATGTTGAGTTCCTTAGAGGCAATGCGCGTAATACGACTGTGTTCAGTCTGCGATTGCTCTTCTAATAATAAATTGCGCCACTCAATATCTAATCTGTCTCGCTCTTGCAGTAACTGGTCCCACTGGGTCGTTAGTTGGCGGCTAATATGGCTGCCATAAACAACCGCGACCGCATTGCAGAGCACGAGCAGAGCTAATAACAAGATCCATTTGTGCAGCCATAAATCGTGTAAGACGATCCGTGGCAGATTGATCGAGGGCTTACTCACAGTGCGCCCCTTAGTAATCTAAACGCTCGGCAATGCGTAACACTGAGCTGCGAGCTCTGGCATTGCGTTCGATTTCTTCGTCGGATGGCATAATCGCCTTGCCCACGGCGCGTAACTTACGCGACTTGTTAATTTGATCTTCAGTGACCGGAAAACCGTGCGGCACACTTTCGCCTTGGCTATGGCGGCGAATAAAGCGCTTCACGATACGATCTTCTAAAGAGTGGAAACTGATGACCGACAAGCGCCCTTGGGGAGCCAGTACATTGACAGCACCTTCAAGCGCTTGATCAATTTGATCTAATTCACTATTGATATAAATCCGGATTGCCTGAAACACTCGAGTTGCAGGGTGCTTATTGCGTTCTTTACTTTTAGTGATACGCGCGATCAAATCGGCTAAATCTTTAGTTCGTAAAAACGGGGTTTTATCACGATCGGCAGCGATACAACGGGCAATATGACGAGCGTTTTTCTCTTCGCCATAGGTTTTAAATACCCAAGCCATATCCTCAATTTCTGCGCGAGCTAACCACTGAGCAGCTGTTTGGCCTTGGCTGTTATCCATACGCATATCGAGCGGGCCATCACGCATAAAACTAAAACCACGTTCGGCATCGTCGAGCTGAGGTGAAGACACACCTAAATCGAGTAATACGCCATCTATTTTGCCCACAAGCCCAAGCTCTTCGACATAATCGGCTAATTGGCCAAAACCACCATGCACGATTTGAAAGCGTGGATCGTCAGCAAATTGTTTTGCCGCTTCAATCGCTTGAGGGTCACGGTCGATTGCGATCAATCGGCCATTTTCACCGAGTTGCTGCAACACTTGTCTTGAATGACCACCGCGGCCGAACGTGCCATCGATATAGATGCCATCGTCTTTGATGTTTAAACCGCCAACCGTTTCTGCTAGCAGCACGGATAAATGGGCAAATTCCTGACTCATTACTCTCTTCTTATTTAGTTATCGCGACTCGTTAAAGTGAAAAATCCGCGAGACGCTCGTTACTAGCAAGCTCCTCACTTCGAATCGTTTCCTGACACTCATCGATTTGCTGCAGCCAAGATTGCTCATCCCACAGCTCAAATTTGTTCAATTGCCCCACCAGCATGATGCGCTTATCTAAATTGGCATATTGCCTTAGCGGTGGTGGCAGTAATATGCGCCCATTACCGTCGAGCTCCACTTCGTGGGCGTAACCGAGTAACAGACGTTTTAACGATCTCTGGGTTTTATCGGTATCGGAAAGCTTTAACAACTTAGCTTCGATCAATTCCCATTCATGGATTGGATACAAGAGTAAACAAGCGGATTGGATGTCGACGGTAATCACGATGCGGCCTTGGTGCTCAAGCTGCAAAGGTTCGCGGTATCGCACTGGAATAGCGATCCGTCCCTTTGTATCTAAGTTGATAGCACTGGCTCCACGAAACACGCTAATTCATCCTTTCCTGTGATTTTTGATCCACAAATATCCACTATTTCCCACAACTGCTAAGTTTAGGGACAGTCGACAAGCAATGTCAAGGGATGGGATCCTTTTATAAATCCAGTCGGCAAGCGGGTTAGCAGCATGTTGAGCACTTAACCTAGCGACAAACTTTTGACATGAAAGACCACGAGAGATCGACTAAACAGAAGAAACTACAGGAATAAATTGCGCCGAAATATTCAGCAACCTTTTGCTTTCAGGTGCTTGCGATGAAAAAAATGGGGGATTAATTCTGTATTTGTGGGATTTTACGGGTCGAGGAATAACCTTAAACCCAAAAAAGTAACAAAATAAACTTAAACTCAACCTTATTAGACAGTCAAAAAAGAGTTGGATTTAGCACGAAAATCTAAATAATTATCCGAAATAAAGACGATCATCTTTTTGCAGATGGTTGAATATTAATGTCACGATTGCGAGAAAGCTCAACTTTCCCACTCCAAATCCCGCAAAAGCACCACGCGAATCCAACAAACTCACCTCAATTTTGCACTCGCTACTATTGTTCCTTCTCAACCACTGTGGTTGCTTCACAATGAGTGCCGCTTTGGTTAGCATCGATTGCTCATGCTTAGATCTTAACCCCCTCATTCGCCTTAACGACTTAAACCGCGTATAGTCTAAATATTGACCGACTCCTGCCGATAACATGTTAAGAGGTGTAATAACAAGGAGGCGTTATGAGTGGATTGGATAGCATTTATGCCATGCTGGCGCAGCCAGTGAAAGCCGTGTTGCACCCTAAACGGGTCGTCGACCAAGTGAGTAGTGCAACCGCAAATGCCCCCGATAGCCATGAAACACCGCAGTCGCAGTTACCCCCAACGTTAGAAGGGAGAGACGCGAAAGTCAGGGAGAGACGCAAAGATGCTGATAACAACAAGAATAAGAAACGCCGTGCATCGGATGAGCCTGAAGAATTAAAAGAAGGTGTCGTGCTTGAAGTGACCGACGATACCGCGGAAATCAAAAAGCCACCGAGCCAACATATTATTGATGTTGAAGTATAAATCCGTACTGATATAAAACGGAAAAGGCGTAATCCCATGGGATTAGCGCCTTTTTATTCACCACAATCGAGTCATATTTCAAACCAACTCAATATCAAATCTAAGCATGCCTCAAGTCCAACGACTTGAGTTGAATAGCTTAAGTCGAATAGCTTAGGCGCGAGTTCTGGCGACGGCATCCTGCCAACCTGCGTATAACCGCACCCGAGTCTCGGCGTCAATATTGGGGATGAAATGCTTATCGATACAAGCTTTATGTTCAAGCTCTATGACACTCTCCCAAAAGCCCACCGCCAAGCCAGCTAAAAATGCCGCGCCCAAAGCGGTTGTCTCACAAACACTCGGCCTTAATACTTCGACATCGGTGATATCGGCTTGAAACTGCATCAAAAAATCATTGGCGACCGCGCCGCCATCCACCTTCAAACGCTTAAGGCTAACGCCACTGTCTTTGGTCATGGCATCGAGTAAATCTTTACTCTGATAAGCAATGGATTCTAACGCCGCACGAATAATATGATTACGGTTGGCGCCACGGGTTAAACCAAAGAGTGCGCCACGGGCATTGGGATCCCAATAGGGCGCCCCGAGTCCAACAAAAGCGGGCACTAAATACACGCCATTGGTATCAGCAACCTTAGAGGCAAAATACTCAGTATCACTGGCGTCACGAATAAGCCCCAGTTCATCCCGCAGCCATTGAATGGTCGCGCCACCCATGAAGACTGAACCTTCGAGGGCATAGTTCACTTCGCCCTTCGGTCCCACGGCAACTGTGGTCAGTAACCCATGGTTAGAACGCACCGCTTTGGTCCCGGTATTCATCAATAAAAAACAGCCAGTGCCATAGGTATTCTTCGCCATGCCGGGCTCGACACACAGCTGACCAAAAAGCGCCGCTTGTTGGTCACCCGCCATCCCTGCGACTTGAATTTCACTGCCTTCACCGGCAATCCGCGTGGTGCCATAAACACTGCAGGAAGGCTTCACTTCGGGCAACAAAGACAAGGGAATGTCTAAAGCTTCAAGTAACTTGTTATCCCAAGTCAGGCTATGGATATTAAACAGCATAGTACGGGCGGCATTGGTGGGATCGGTGACATGCACTTTGCCCTCGGTTAACTTCCACACTAGCCAAGTATCGATAGTGCCGAACAACAACTCACCGCGCTCGGCTTGCGTACGGGCATTGGGCACATTATCTAGAATCCACTTGATCTTAGTGCCTGAAAAATAAGGGTCGAGTAACAGGCCGGTGTTTTCACGGACATACTCTTCTAATCCTTGAGCTTTGAGTTGCTCACAAATTTCAGAGCTACGACGGCACTGCCACACAATCGCGTTATAGATAGGTTTACCTGTGGCTTTCTCCCAAATGACTGTAGTTTCCCGCTGATTGGTAATGCCAATCGCGGCAACTTCATCGCTGTGGATCCCCGCGCGCGCCAGCACTTCAACTAACACTGAACTTTGGCTTGCCCAGATCTCCATGGGATCATGCTCGACCCAACCCGGATTTGGATACAACTGGGTGAATTCCCGCTGGGACACGCTGACAATGTTTGCGTCGTGATCGAACACTATCGCCCTTGAGCTGGTCGTGCCTTGATCTAAGGCCACCACGTATTTTTTCTGCACGCTACTATCCTACCTGAACTCTCCGCCGCCTTTTTATGCCGGTGAGAGTTAACATGATCCACTACTTATGCAATGAATATATTCGGAATTTACCGCCATGACCAGCAAGCAAGCCGTAAAACAAGATAACGCCACCATGCTAGAGCCATAAAAAAGCCCTGAAGATTCAGGGCTTTTTTAAACTACGCAGAACTTACATCTTATAGCTCATCTGGATACCCGCAAGCCACACATCGCCGCTCGCTTCACCGTTAAAGTTAACGGCCGCTAAGCCCAGTAGATTTTGCTGTTCGTTGATTGGCGCATCACCTGTTGCTTTGATATACGTCACCGCAAAATCAACATTCAGATTCTTAGTCGCCTGATAACCAGCGCCGACAGAGAACCACAGACGGTCAGAGTCTGGAATTGTGGTTGTGCGCCACTCGTCATTTGCTGCCGTTTTATCTAAAGCGACACCGGCACGCACTAACCAGTTATTATTCACTTGGTAAGTGGTTCCCAGCGCGAAACGCCAGTTATCTTCGAAATGTTCTTCTTTAACTAAATCAGACTCTAAGTCGCCCTTAGGTTTAACGTCACCAGGGAAATAAGCCACCAGTTGATCAAATACACTCCAATCGGTCCAGTTCACGCTCGCGTGCATGGCCCAGTTATCGGTCAATTGGTGGTGGGAAGCAATTTCTGCAAAGGCGGGTAATTCAAGCGGTAAATACCCTTCAATAGACACGTCTTGACCACCTGTATACAAGACACCAGAAGCATGACCATCTAAGTCCAATTGCACGCCGCTGTGATACGCAAAGCCTAAACGGTGAGCCGGATTAATTTGCCAGCTTGCACCTAACTGCCAGCCGTAACCCACATCATCACCCTTCATGCTTTTCAGCTCAGTGCCACCAGGAGGTAACATTGCCTGTACAGGAGCCGGCAGAGCCGGTTTGATACCATCGACCCAACCTGGTAATGACGCACCAATTTCGCCTTCACCATAAACGATACGTACACCAGCACCGACGCTAACTGCATCATTGATGCGATAAGCGATGTTTGGATTAAACTCAACGGTTGTAACCGAAGTCTTGTTACCAAAAATAGCCGCGGCGTGAGTCGCAGGTAATTCAGTGGCTAGACCATAGTTAGAATTTACCGCTAGGCCCCAAGTCCATTGATCATTTAACTGATTTGAGTAATAAAAGTTTGGCACCAGTGCGTCATCGGCCACATCCAGTGCATCGCCACCTTTCATAACAACAGGATCTGGGCCAAGCAACGGCGAGCTAATGCTGACATCGCCAGTCACATCGACGTTTGGCATGACATAAATACCACCCGTCGATAACTGACGACCTTCGAGATAAGTCAACATGGCTGGATTACGTGCTTGAGCCGAAGCGTTATCCGCCATAGCCGCTTCACCCGCAAAGGCGCGGCCTAAGCCTGTGGCAGAATATTCGGCTAATTGAAAACCAGCGGCATGGAGTTGAGTCGTTGAACTTAACAAGGCTGCAGTGACAGCCAAAGTCAGAAGACGTTTTTGCATCGTTATTCTCTAATAATATTATTGTTATCTGTACTACTTAAATGAGTACTGCGGCGTTCAGGCAAAATAGAGTAAACACTCCAGATTGAATGCGAAGCAGTTTACTTATGCAGAAGATGTTTGCAACCAAAGGAGATAAAACAGACAAAAACTCTAGCTAACGATGACTTTAAAACAGATTTAGTGACCAATATCACCATTTAAACAAAACTCAGCCTATATTCGCCCAGTTACTATTCGCAGTGCTGATTAACTCAATATGGTGAAATAAAAAAATAACCATAATAAACAACACAGTAAAATTAAAAATCGCAGAAACACGTGTAAATCATTCAGATGTAACAAATTCAGCATAAATCACTATCGATACAAAAATTCTATGACACACAAACAGCAGTAAAAATTTATCACTTAAAATACAACTAGTTAAACCATGAGTAGATGATGATTTAAAACAAAAGCGCCTAGGTGTTAACCTAGGCGCTTAAATATGGACTCAACACCAGTACAAATGTGCGCTGAAAAACTAACGACGCCAGCCTTGGATTTGGGTTTCGTACTGACTGATTTGCGCAGCGTGGGACAAGGTCAGCCCAATTGCATCTAAACCGTTTAGCAGCTTATGCCTTGCCGATTCTGCCAGCGTAAAACTAAACTCGGCGCCCGACGGTGAAATCACTTTGCAGCTTGTGAGATCAACAGTTATTTGTGCGCCTGCTTCTGCCGCCACTTCATCCATTAATTGGCGCACCTGCGCGTGAGTTAACGCCACAGGTAACAAGCCATTATTGATTGAGTTACCGTAAAAAATGTCAGCAAAACTCGGCGCTATAATCGCACGCAGACCAAAGTCTGCCAGCGCCCAAGGCGCATGCTCGCGGCTTGAACCACAACCAAAGTTTTCCTGCGCCAAAAGAATCGACGCGCCTTTATAGCGGCTTTGATTCAATGAAAACTCAGGGTTAGGCAGATCGCCCGCATCATCTAAATAACGCCAGTCGTGAAATAAGTGCACGCCAAAACCATCGCGCGTCACCTTAGACAAAAACTGTTTCGGAATGATCTGATCCGTATCGATATTGGTGCTGTCTATCATGACCGCAAGCCCGGTATGGGTCGTAAAAGGTTGCATTAACTTCTCCTCTTGGGTTTACGGTAATTAGTAAGGTTTACGAATATCGACAAAATGCCCTGCCACCGCAGCGGCTGCGGCCATCGCCGGGCTCACCAAATGGGTACGACTGCCGCGACCTTGGCGACCTTCGAAGTTACGATTACTGGTCGACGCGCAGCGATCGCCCGCTTCTAATCTGTCATCGTTCATCGCTAAACACATAGAGCAACCCGGTAAACGCCACTCAAACCCCGCTTCGATAAAGATTTTATCTAAGCCTTCGGCTTCAGCTTGCGCTTTCACTTGGCCAGAACCAGGTACGACAATGGCGGTGACGCCACTTGCGACTTTACGGCCCTTGGCATGTACAGCGGCGCTGCGTAAATCTTCAATCCGTGAGTTAGTACAAGAACCGATAAACACCTTGTTGATACTGATGTCTGTCATCGGCGTACCCGCACTCAGGCCAATGTATTCTAAAGCCTTTTCCATACTAGCTCGGGTGCTTGGATTAGCTTCATTAATGGGATCTGGTACATTGCCATCGATTGCCACGACTTGGCCTGGGTTAGTACCCCAAGTCAATTGCGGCGCAATATCGGCAGCATCTAACTCAACGACAGCATCAAACACCGCGCCGTCATCGGTTTTAATGGCTTTCCAGTAAGCGACAGCCTCTGCCCAATCTTCGCCCTTTGGCGCAAATTCACGGCCAGCTAAATAATCAAAAGTGGTTTGATCCGGCGCGACCATGCCCGCCTTAGCCCCCATCTCAATCGCCATGTTACACACTGTCATGCGGCCTTCCATCGACAGGGCTTCAATCGCCTCACCGCAGAACTCCACCACATAGCCCGTGCCACCATCCATGCCGATTTTGCCAATGATCGCCAGTACTATATCTTTGGCGGTCACGCCCTCGGTGACATGACCACGCACTTCAATCTTCATGGTTTTAGCTTTTAACTGACGCAGCGTTTGCGTTGCTAACACGTGCTCAACTTCCGATGTGCCAATCCCAAACGCCAACGCGCCAAAGGCGCCGTGGGTGGCGGTATGGGAATCGCCACACACAATCACAGTGCCGGGTAAGGTAATGCCTAGCTCAGGGCCCATCACATGCACAATCCCTTGATTAGGATGGTGAATATCATATAAGCGCACGCCAAAGTCTTTACAGTTTTGCGCTAGGGTTTCCACCTGAGTGCGCGCCATCGGGCTTAGGGCATCTAAGCTGGCGCTGCGAGTAGAAGTATTATGATCCATAGTCGCAAAGGTTTTTTCCGGCGCGCGCAGCTTACGGCCCGCGACTTTCAAACCGCTGAATGCTTGTGGTGACGTCACTTCATGGACTAAATGTCTGTCGACATAAATGACCGGCGCTTCGCCCTCGGGAGCAGCAACGATATGTGCATCCCATACTTTTTGGTACAAGGTCTTTGCGTTCGTCATTACACACCTTCCTTTATAGCATTGGCGATAAAGTCACCCATTTCTGCCGTCGATTTAGCCTCGCTACGCTTGTCGCTGCTCAACAGCTCGCCAGTTAAATAGCCAGAGTTCAAGGCTTTGCTCACGGCGCGCTCAATCGCACTCGCCGCTTCTTCTTGTTTCAAGCTATGACGCAACATTAATGCTGCCGACAGAATTTGTGCGACAGGGTTGGCTATCCCTTTACCTGCGATATCCGGCGCACTGCCACCCGCAGGTTCGAATAAACCAAAACCACTGCTGTTCATGCTCGCCGAGGACAACAAGCCCATAGAGCCCGTTAACATGGCGATTTCATCGGATAAAATGTCACCGAACAGGTTAGAACATAACATCACATCGAACTCATCGGGGCGGCGCAGTAGCTGCATGGTCGCGTTATCGATATAGATGTGTTCCAGCTCGACATCGGGGAAATCAACCGCTACTTCTTCAACCACTTGGCGCCACAACACTGAACAAGCCAGTACGTTGGCTTTATCCACTGAGGTTACTTTTTTACGGCGACCACGGGCGGCTTCAAAGGCGATGCGGGCGATACGGCTAATTTCGCGGCGGCTATAACGCATAGTATCGAAGGCTTCTTCATTCTCGCCTTCACCTTGGCGGCCCTTTGGTTTACCAAAATAAATGCCGCCGGTTAACTCACGCACACATAAAACATCAAAGCCACGGGCAGAGATATCGCTACGCAGCGGTGACATATGCTCTAGGCCATCGTGCAGTTTGGCTGGGCGCAGATTGCAAAACAGTTCGAAGTGACCACGCAAAGGCAATAGCGCGCCGCGCTCAGGTTGTTCATTTGGCGGTAACTTTTCCCACTTAGGGCCACCGACTGAACCAAATAGAATCGCATCGGCCGCTTCACAACCTTTTAGCGTGGCATCGGGTAGTGGGCAACCGTGGTTATCGATGGCAATACCGCCGACATCGTATTGCGTATATTCGATATTTAAATCGAATCGCGCTTCCACTTCACGCAGCACTTTACGCGCCTCTGCCATCACTTCTGGGCCGATCCCGTCCCCTGCTAATACTGCTACTTGATAACTCATACGCCAGCCAACTCCTTTAAATGTGAATGCTTTATGCTCGACCTTGCTATTCTTTGGAAGCTTTTAGCGACTAGACGCCGCCTAGCTCTCGATTCTTTTGCATGCTTTGTTTGTAATCGGCGACCTTGTCTGCACGGCACGTTAAGTTCATCACATGCACTAAAGCGCGCGCCGAGGCTTCAACGACATCGGTCGCTAAACCTACACCGTGGAAGTTTTGATCGTGGTAAACGGCGGTAATGTCCACTTGACCTAAGGCATTTTGGCCTACGCCCTTAGCGCCTAACTTGTAGCTGATGATGTCGATACGACGATCAGTTGCACGGGCAATGGCGTTGTAGGCGGCATCAACGGGACCATTGCCAGTTGCGGCTTCGGTTTTAATTTCGCCGCCCACTTCGATACGCACAGTCGCTGTGGCAACGCCTTCGGTAGAGTCAGACTGCACCACTAATTGCTGCAATTGATAGTGATTGTCTTCTTCGGCCTGCGCTTCCATAAAGGCTAAGGCTTCTAAATCATAATCAAATACTTGGCCCTTTTTATCCGCCAATTTTAGGAACTCTTCGTACAGCGCATCCATATTGTAATCGTGCTCGCTATAACCCATTTCCTCCATGCGATGCTTGATCACATGGCGACCAGAACGCGAGGTCATATTTAAGTTATTGCGATTCAAACCTATGCTTTCTGGGGTCATGATTTCATAGGTATTTTGCGCTTTCAGCATGCCATCCTGATGGATACCCGACGAATGGGTAAAGGCATTGGCACCGACAATCGCTTTGTTAGCCTGCACAGGCATGTTGCATAACTGGCTGACTAAATTAGAAGTACGGTGGATTTCCTTGGCGTTAATGCCTGTTTCCAAACCCAGCATGCCCTTACGCGTCGCTAAAATCATAGCGATCTCTTCCAATGAACAGTTACCCGCACGCTCACCTATACCATTGATCGTACATTCGATTTGACGCGCACCGTGTTGCACTGCGGTTATCGAGTTCGCCACTGACAAACCTAAGTCATCGTGGCAATGCACTGAGATCACCGCTTGGTCGATATTCGGCACGCGGTTAAACAGAGTTTGGATAATAGTGCCAAACTCGCTTGGCACTGTGTAACCGACCGTATCGGGAATGTTAATGGTACGCGCGCCAGCAAGAATGGCGGCCTCCACCATGCGACACAGATTGTCGATTGGCGTACGCCCCGCATCCTCACAGGAAAACTCCACATCGTCGGTAAAGCGACGGGCGTATTTCACTGCGCTGACCGCCATCTCTAACACTTGATCAAACGAGCGCTTCAACTTGCTTTCCACATGAATCGTCGATGTCGAGATAAACGTATGGATACGGAACTGATCTGCAACAGACAAGGCCTGCGCCGCGGCATCGATGTCCTTTTCAAGTGCGCGGGATAACGCACAAACGCGGCTATTTTTGATGGTGCGCGCTATGGTTTGCACCGACTCAAAATCACCGGGTGATGAGACTGGAAAACCCACTTCCATTACATCAACACCTAGACGTTCCAGCGCCATGGCGATCTGTAACTTTTCTTTGACCGAAAGGCTTGCGGCTAACGCCTGCTCGCCATCACGTAAGGTCGTATCAAATATAATTACTCTGTTAGACATCTCGCTTCTCCATGGAACGTCACCGTTCATTATTTAACTTTTGCCGTATTCAGATACAAAAAACCCCGCAACATTGGTGCGGGGTTTGTGAATGCTTTGCCTATTTATCGAGCGTGCAACACTAAGACCTCCGCGTATAAACCGCGAGGAGAGAGAGGAGGTCGAGTTTGCTGCTAATTCTATTCATTTTATTTAAATATTTATTCTGTTCAAATAATCTAGGACGGTTAATATTTAACTTGCCTAGCCGAGAGTGTCAACCCTAATTTTTTCATGTTCCACTCATTCGACCTGTCTTAAGGCCAATAACTGTGAGTTTTATCCCCAAATAAGTGATCGATTCCACAGAATTAACTCGCTGTTTGGATTCAGAAAGCACTGGGATGTGTTAACTTATTCCCCTTAGAAAATAATAGTTTTTTATGCAAAAAACGATTAAGAAAAGTTATAATCTCGCCTTAGTGATTACGGATATTAGAGCTTACGCATTTTATGGAGCACAAAATGGATTTTCGCGTCTTGGTACTGAGCCTGTTGTTATGGCTGATCCCCTTTGGGGCGAGTGCTATAGACCAGTTGGATGAGCTCACAGAACTCGTCTACCAATATCCCAGTAAAGCCCTGACTCAAATCACAGCCATAGAAAAACAATTTACGACCCGCGCCACTTCTGACATTAATCGACTCAGATTGAGTGTATTGAAATGCCAAAATCTGCTGCAACTGGGTGAGAACGAAGCCGCGATCAACGTAGCTCAGTTAGGCGAGGCCAATGCTAAGCAGCTTAAGCTCGATCAAGTTCGCCCCTACTTTTTGATTTGCCAAGCCGATGCCAACCTCAACTACAACAATATTCAAAATGCGCTGCCCTTGCTGGATTCAGCCATTACCTTAGCGCGACGCTATCAACAACCCCAAGCCTTAGTCGATGCCTTGCGTTTACGTGGTCAGCTCGATACCGACACAGATAACTTTTCCTCTGCCATCGAAGATTTACGTCTGGCCATCGATATTTATCCAGACATTCATACTCAGACCCAGAATTGGGTTTGGCCACCACAGGCTTATATTTATGCGGCCATGGGTAATTTACTCTACGCAACCCATGATTTCCCTCAGGCCATGTATTACACCAACTTAGGAATACAGAGCTCAGATGCCAAGGGAAAAGTGCTACACATCATTCTACGAAATGCGGCCAGAATAGCGCTCGATAATCAAGAATTCGATTACAGTGATAAACTCGAAAAACAAGCAAAGGCACTACTGCCTGAACTCGGTTCGCCACTAGAACTTGCCTACAGCTATGCCATTTTGGCATCGATCGCGCTCGACAAGGGCCGCATCGACACAGCCGAAGAATACCTTTCTATCGCCATCAATACCTTCAAGAAGCACAATCAGCAATTGGCTATGATGCGCTCGACCCGTCTGCTGGCACAAATACGCTTTGCCCAGCATCAAGACGATGCTGCATTAATCCTAATGAATCACGCCATTGAACAAGCTGAAAATCTGAAACAATATTCTGATCTCAAAGGATTTTACGGGATCATGAGCGATCACTACTTAGAACAAGGGGATTTTAAGCAGGCCTATTCTCTCTTACTCAAACGCTATCGAGCTGCCGAACTCGCCAATCAAGGAATGAACACTGCACGGATATTGCAATTTAAAGCCCGCCTGAATCAACAAGATTTGCAACAGGATCAGAATAGTCCTGCGCCACAAAAGGCATCGATCCTCCAAGAGTTAAATCTAGACTGGGCCTATAGCACACTATTTTTAATTGCGATGACGTTACTCGGCGGGGCTATTTGGTATTTGATTGATAAGCAAAATAATCGCGCGCCCCGTATCGAAGGTGAGGAGCCTGCGGAAACTCTGCTCCAACAAGTCACATCGGCCTTAAACATTGCCAAACAAGGTAATTATCCGCTGTCTTTATTACTTTTTAATGCGAGTCAAATACGGCAAGTTGACTTGCCGCCCCTGCAGGATGAGCTACAACACAGACTGCGAGAGCAAGATAAGTTAATCCGATATTCAATGGATGAAATTGTGATTATTCTACCGCACACCTCTGCAGCTGGTGCTAAGAAAGTAGTCAATCAATTAGTGGCCTGTATTCAACCTTGGCAGGGGTCAAGCAAGGTCAATATTGGTATCGCGGCAATGCAGCAGTTTGATACGTTAGAGTCTTTAATTAAGCGCGCCAGTATCAATCAATTAGGCAAGGTTAAAATCAGTGAGAATAATCCAAACCATTATTCTCCCGCTAAATAAGCCGCGATCTCATCGAGAAAAGCGTCGCCGAAACGACTCAGTTTACGCTCGCCCACTCCGTTAACGGCGAGCATTTCCCCTGCACTGGTCGGCATCATGGCCGCCATTTCCGCCAGCGTCGCATCATTAAACACTAAATACGGCGGCACATCTTGCTGCTCAGCTATGGTTCTTCGCAGTAACTTGAGTCGCGCGAACAGCTTACGGTCGTAGTTCAGCGGCGCCTTAGACTGGCTCACCTTACGTTTTGTGGTCGTTAACTGAATACGCGGTTCGGCGAGCATTAATGCCACCTCACCTTTGAGTACAGGTCGTGCCGATGGGTTTAAGGTTATAGATGAACCTCGCGTCACATCCTGACTCGCCAGTCCCAAGTGGATCAATTGACGGATCACGCTCAACCAATACTCATGGCTCTTGTCTTTACCAATCCCCCAAGTCGTGAGTTTGTCATGGCCTCGGTCAACAATCGGGGCGCCTTTCGAGCCGCGCAACACTTCAATTAAGTGATTAATACCAAAACGCTGCCCTAAACGGAAAATACATGACAACACCTTTTGTGCATCTTCGGTACCGTTATAACGCTTAGGTGGATCGAGGCAAATATCGCAGTTACCACAGGGCTCTAGTGCGCTCTCATCAAAGTAATGCAATAGCACTTGGCGACGGCAGGTTTGCGCCTCAGCAAACGCCGCCATGGTATTGAGTTTATGGAATTCGACTTGCTGCTGCGGCCCGGGCTCAGACTGTTCAATCAAATGTCGCACCCGGCCAATATCGGCAGGATCAAACAGCATAAAGGCCTCAGCATCAAGCCCATCACGGCCCGCTCGGCCCGTTTCCTGATAATAGGCTTCGATACTTTTAGGAATATCGTAATGCACCACAAAGCGCACATTCGATTTATTGATCCCCATACCGAAAGCCACAGTGGCGACCACGATATCGATTTGATCCTTAAGGAAACTGTCCTGCACTGCGCCACGATCTTCCTGCGTCATTCCCGCATGATAGGCCTTAGCATTAAAACCTTGCAGACATAAACGATCGGCTACTTCGTCGACACGGCGACGACTACTACAGTAAATAATCCCGTTGGTGCCATTTTGCTGGGTTAAAAAATGCCGTAACTGATTCGCAGCATTGAGCTTTTCCGCCACTGTGTAGCGAATATTAGGCCTGTCGAAACTAGAGAGTAAACGGAACGGGTCAATCCCAAGTCGCTCGCAAATACTCTGCCGAGTCGCCTGATCCGCCGTTGCTGTCAGCGCCATCATAGGCACATAGGGGAAGAGTTGTTTTAGCTGGCCAAGCGCCGCATATTCAGGGCGAAAATCATGACCCCATTGACTAATACAGTGCGCCTCGTCGATGGCAAACATCGCTAGCTGCAACGACTGCATTCGCTCAATAAAATCTGCGCTTAATAAGCGCTCTGGTGACACATAAAGCAGTTTTAACTCACCGTGGCGCAGCTGCCTTAATACTTCGGCGCTCTGCTCTCGCGGCAATGAAGAATTGAGATAAGCCGCTGCAACACCGGTTTGCAACAAGCTATCGACTTGATCTTTCATCAAAGAAATCAATGGAGATACAACAATCGTAATGCCATCCATCAGCAACGCGGGGAGTTGATAGCAAAGACTCTTACCGCCGCCCGTTGGCATGATCACTAAGCAATCTTGCCCGCCGCAGACACGTTCTATCACCTCCCGCTGACCGTCCCTAAAGTCACGGTAACCAAACACCTGTGCGAGGCGTTGCGAGAGCGGATCATCATGCGTGTCGAGTACGAGCTTTTCCATGGATCTTCTATGTCAAAAGTGAGGGGGCCTATTCTAAAGGACTGAACCGCTCCTGTCTTGCGCCATCTTGTCGTAAACCCATTCAGGATTAAATGCCATCGACTAAGATCGCCCTCACTCAACTAACCATAATGCCCATAGCCAATTTATCTTCAATGTGGCTTAAGTTGCATTCTGCGCACGCTTCACTGTAGATTAATTGCTCTAAGCCGCACTTTGTTCATCTCAGTGTTGATAACAAATCCAATTACGCCTAATGCAGTCACTCAGTGACAAGGACCCAATAATGACCAGCCCAATCCAAGCCGAAGCTTTGAGAAGAGTCGCAGCAGTATTTGATCAACATGTCCCTTTCCATAATCTACTCGGACTCGATATCAAGCGTTATGACATTGATGGCGTTGAAGTCGTGATCAACATGAAGCCTGAGCTAATTGGCAATATCCACCAGCAAATCCTCCACGGCGGTGTGACAGCCACGGTACTCGATGTGGTTGGCGGACTCACCGCCTTTGCAGGACTGGTCGCCAGTCGTGATGATTGGACGGTCGAAGAGCTGCAGCAACGCCTGCAAACCCTAGGCACTATCGATATGCGCGTCGATTATCTACGGCCGGGACGCGGGCTCACCTTTACCGGGACGGGCAGCGTGATCCGTGCGGGCAATCGGGTGTCGGTGTGCCGTATGGAATTGCATAATGAGCAAGGCACACATATCGCTTTTGGGACAGGTACTTATATGGTGGGCTAGCCGTTTCATCGCAGAACACTCATTTACCGTCTTAAAGATCAAAGCCAGTAAACATCTTGATTAGCAAGATGTTTACTGGCGTTGATCGGCTATTTAATTTCTTATCGAGATATTCTGTAACCAAAAGAACGCGGCGATGCCCTTGAGTCAGCGGTCAGACACACCTACAATCGCCGTCTTGTTGTCCTTCGAAGATGTCTCATGCAAGATCTTGAATACCGCAAAGGGATCCTACTCGCCGTCAGTGCTTACTGTATGTGGGGTTTTGCGCCTTTATATTTCAAATTACTCAATCATGTCTCCGCCACCGAAATTTTGCTCCATCGGGTGATTTGGTCGTTCGTGTTTATGCTGATAATTATGCAGTTTATCGGCGGGTTCTCACGCTTACGCTTACTGTTTAAACAACCTAAACAGCTGATGGTTCTCACCATTACTTCCATACTGATTGCGGGAAACTGGCTGCTATTTATCTGGGCGGTGAATAACGATCACATGCTCGATGCCAGTTTAGGTTACTTTATCAACCCTCTACTCAACGTCTTGCTTGGCATGTTATTTCTAGGCGAAAGGTTGCGTAAACTGCAATGGTTTGCGGTCGCACTCGCCAGTGCTGGTGTGTTGATCCAATTAATCTCTTTTGGCTCTATTCCAATTGTCTCACTGGCACTCGCGGGCACCTTTGGTTTCTATGCGCTGCTACGAAAAAAGGTCAATGTGGATGCTAAGGCCGGTTTATTGGTCGAAACCGCAGTGTTATTACCGGTCGCGCTAATTTACCTAGTCGCGACCTTAGACACAGCAACAGCGAGCATGCTGACCAACGATTGGCAACTGAATCTGATGTTAATGGCAGCGGGAATAGTGACCACGATTCCTTTACTCTGTTTTGCAGGGGCGGCGGTACGGATTCCATTGTCTATGCTTGGATTTTTCCAATATATCGGCCCAAGTATTATGTTCATCCTAGCAGTGAGTCTGTTCAATGAGCCCTTCGATGCAGAAAAAGGCGTGACCTTCGGCTTTATCTGGAGCGCGCTGCTCGTTTTTACCTTAGATATGGCCTATAAACGCAAAGCGGCGTGATCATTATCACGCCGATACACAGTTACAGAAGTGATGATGACTTCTGTAACTGTGCTAAAAATTCACTCCCTTGTGGCACTGTCAGTAATAAACTGTAGCCTTTAGTCGTTGGCACTAACACTAACTGCGATTTATCTGTTATCGCCAGAAATGCTCTACTTTTTCCCTGCAAATTAAACCAGCCTAATTGAAACCCTGGCATACCTATGCCGTTGGTTTTAAAGCTCGGCGTTAAATCTGCCTCTTGCTGTAAATCGACTATCCGCGCCTCGGCAGGCAATAAATCCGCGCGGGATAACTGCACTTTATAGAAGGGCACATCCACTGTGAGTTCAGCATCGGTTAACACTAACTCGGCACTATTGGATTGATAAAAAACCCATGAAAATCCGCCCATCATCACCAGCAATATGCCTAAACTCGCCGACTTCGCTATCTTAGGCATATTTTTTAGCCATAACATCAGCAAGATACCCGCTAAACCGAGCAATAAGACGATAAAACTGAAGATAGAGGTCTGGGTGAAAGGGGCGAGTTCGAAGGATTGAGGACTCATTGGCAACATCTCCCGTGCAGTGAAGCCTTAATCTGCCAATAAAGACATATTATGTCAACAAAAAATGCCAGCGCTAATATGAGTACTAGGCTGGCATTGATTGGATTGAGTTAGAACGGCTTAGAGATCGAGCGCGAGAATTTTTGAACGACGTTGATAGTTATACAACTGCTTTTTCTTCTGTGGCAGTGCTTCAACATCTTCAATCACAAAACCATGCTCGAGGAACCAGTGAATGCTCCGAGTGGTCAGCGCAAACAAGCGTGAGTAACCGCGGTTTCTGGCCTGATTGATTATGTTCTTCAGCAGCAAGCTGCCTCTGTCGGCATCGCGATAATCGGGATGCACCACCAAACAGGCAAACTCACCCGCATTGTCCTCTTCAAAAGGATAGAGTGCGGCGCAACCAATCACTAAACCATCGCGTTCAATCAACATGAACTGTTCGATTTCGATCTCGAGCTGCTCACGACTACGACGCACCAGAATGCCTTGTTCCTCTAATGGACGAATAAGGTTCAGTACACCGCCAATATCAGCGATCGACGCACAGCGTAAACGCTCGGCACTCTCAGTCACGATTTGCGTGCCTATCCCTTCGCGAGAAAACAGTTCCTGCAGCAAAGCGCCATCTTCGAGGTAGCTGACTAAGTGACAACGCGGTACGCCATTACGGCAAGCATCGATACTGGCTTTCAAAAAAGCCATAGTACCAACGCAGGCAGAACCTTGCTCGGCCAGCTTGCTCATGATGTTTTGCGCATCGTTTGGCATCAACTCGGCAATCACATCGCCATTGCGATCGAGAATACCGTTCTGTGAGCTAAAACCGATCATCTTGTCGGCTTTGAGCTTGATCGCCACTTGAGTCGCGATTTCCTCAGCGGTTAAATTAAAGCTTTCACCGGTCACAGAAGCCGCAATCGGCCCCATCAACACGATACAGTGATTATCTAGCTGACGTTTTAAGCCTTGCACATCGATACGACGCACTCTACCGCTCAAACAAAAATCGATGCCATTATCCACGCCTAATGGCTGGGCAATCACAAAGTTGCCGCTCACTAAGTTAATTTGCGCACCTTGCATTGGCGTATTGCTTAAGCTCATGGATAAACGCGCTGTGATATCAAATTGCAGTGCACCCGCAACTTGCTTGATCACTTTGAGCGAGTCTTCATCCGTAATACGCACGCCTTCGTGGTAGGCAGGTTCGATACCATTGACGGCTAATGCAGCATCAATCTGCGGCCTAGCGCCATACACCAACACCACTTTAATCCCTAAACTGTGCAGCAGGGCGACATCATTTAAGATGGCGCGGAAGTGATTCTGAGCCAAAGCTTCACCACCCAGCATGACCACAAAAGTTTTACCTCTGTGAGCATTAACATAGGGGGCAGAGTGACGAAATCCATCAACCAGTTCAGTGGTACGCACGCGTTATTTACACCTCATTTTTGAGCTGGCAGCGTCACGATGACATGCCAGGAATGAATCGCTAACTTTCGCGTATGGTATTGCATTTTAATTCACATATAAAGAATTTATTCTCACTAAAGTGCAGTTTTAATGATTTAAAGTGCTTAGAACCGCACTATTTTATATTTTCAGCAAGTGTTCACACTTTTTTAACTTCACAGGGGATGATTCAGCGGCTTAAGTTTGCGAGGCAATTATCTCAACTTGATGACTAACTACTAAAAAAAGCGCAAAAAAAAGCCCCTTAAATAAGGGGCTTTTCTCGAAACACTAACCAAGGATTACTTGATTTTTGCTTCTTTGTAGATAACGTGCTGACGAATAACTGGATCAAATTTTTTGATTTCCATTTTTTCAGGCATGTTACGCTTGTTTTTTTCAGTTGTGTAGAAGTGACCAGTTTTAGCTGTAGAAACTAATTTGATCTTCTCACGATTACCTTTAGCTTTAGCCATGATCTATTATACCTTCTCGCCACGAGCACGAAGTTCAGCAACAACAACTTCGATACCTTTTTTGTCGATCAGACGAATACCTTTAGTAGATACACGTAACTGTACGAAACGCTTTTCTTCTTCTAACCAAAAACGGTGGTTTTGTAGGTTAGGTAAAAAACGACGACGGGTCGCGTTTTTTGCGTGCGAACGGTTGTTACCAACCATCGGCTTCTTGCCAGTAACTTGGCATACTCTTGACATGTCAATCTTCTCCAAAAACAATTTTAACGCTCGAGCATTAATGTGCCTCGTATGGCCGTCGCCCGAGGCACAAAGAGGGCGCATTTTATACACGATCACAGAGTGAAGATCAAGTGTTAGATTAATTAATCCAGCCTCGTTCTGCAAAAGAAACTATCTCTCGATCACCTACAACCATATGGTCCAATAAGGATACGTCTATGGTTGCTAACGCATTTTTTAATCGCTCAGTTATTCGTCGGTCAGCCTGACTGGGCTCGGCAATACCAGACGGATGATTATGACAAACTATAACTGCTGCGGCCTTTTTCTCCAGCACTAAGCTCACCACTTCACGTGGGTACACTGAGGCTGAGTCTATTGTACCGCGGAATAATTCGACAAATTGAATCACTCTATGCTGGCTATCCAGCAGTAAAACTGCGAACACTTCATAGGAGCGATCGGCCAATTGTCTCATTAAATAGTCCCGAGTTAAATCGGGATTTGTTAAAACTTGACCTCTTTGCAGATTTTCCTGCGCTACACGCCGCGCTAATTCGGCCGCAGCTTGAAGCTGGGCGTATTTTACAGGTCCTACGCCCGGAAGTCGACACACCTGATTTCGAGGAGCACAAAGCAGGTTTCTGAGGCCGCCAAACTCGCTAATAAGCGACCTTGCAAGATCAACCGCGTTTAATCCCGCCAAACCGTTCCGCAGTAATACCGCCAATAACTCCGCATCCGACAGTTGCCCCGCCCCTTTTTGTAACAGTTTATCTCTGGGACCTTCCCCCTCAGGCCAATCTTTAATGCCCATGCGACCTCCCTGTCATCTCACATATTTTCACTTTACTGAGTATGGACGAGATTTTTTGAACTGGGAGAGTCACTAAAATTCACCGCTTTGTGATATTGTTGGCGGCATTATTTCTATCTCGGATGATGTCTGTGAGTCTGACAAATAAAAACGTCCTGCTGGGCATTGGCGGCGGTATTGCGGCCTATAAAAGTGCTGATTTAGTCCGTCGCTTAAAAGAGCGTGGCTTTGATGTACGCGTGGTGATGAGCCAAAGTGCGATGGAATTTATCACGCCTTTGACGCTGCAAGCGTTATCTGGACATCCCGTTGCCTCAAGCCTACTCGATCCTGCGGCAGAAGCAGCCATGGGTCACATCGAACTCGCTCGTTGGGCAGATCTCGTCATCATCGCCCCTGCAACCGCAAACCTATTGGCGCGGATTAATGCCGGCATGGCCGATGAGCTGATCACCACCACTTGTCTTGCCACTGAGGCGCCTATCGCCCTGTGTCCGGCAATGAATCAGCAGATGTACCGTAATCTGGCAACGCAGGCGAATTTAACCAGCCTGGCATCCCGCGGCTTTACCCTTTGGGGACCTGCAAGTGGCAGTCAGGCCTGTGGTGAAGTCGGCCCTGGTCGTATGCTAGAGCCATTAGACATCGCCGAACGGGCTACGCAGTTTTTTGCCACTCATGACGCCGTTGAACTTAAGCCACTCGCAGGACAGTCAATACTGATTACCGCAGGGCCAACCCGTGAGGCAATTGATCCCGTCAGATACATTTCGAATCACAGTTCTGGAAAAATGGGCTTTGCCTTAGCCAAAGCCGCGGCAGATATGGGCGCAACAGTCACCTTAGTCTCTGGCCCAGTAAATCTAAGTACCCCAGAAGGAGTGACCCGCATTGATGTTGAATCGGCGCAAAATATGCTTGACGCTGTGATGGATAACGTTGATAAAAAAGATATTTTTATTGGCTGCGCCGCAGTTGCTGACTATCGCATTAGCGACATCGCCACCTGTAAGATCAAAAAATCGGCAGAAGAAATGCAACTTGCGCTGGTGAGGAATCCTGATATCTTAGCCACGGTTGCGAGCTTACCTAACCGTCCTTTTGTGGTGGGATTCGCCGCAGAAACCCATGATGTAGAAACCTATGCGCGCGATAAACTCAAACGTAAAAACTTGAATATGATCGCCGCGAACGACGTTTCCGTTGCTGGTCTAGGCTTTAATGCCGATGCCAATGCCCTGCGAGTGTTCTGGCCGCACGGCAGTCAAGATTTGCCTGCTACTGACAAACTCACGCTGGCACGGCAATTACTTTCGTTGATAGTGAAAGAAAAAACAAATACATGAAAACACCGATTGAATTAAAAATTCTCGACTCCCGTATCGGCTCAGAATTTCCTTTACCTGCCTACGCTACACCTGGCAGTGCAGGCATGGATCTTCGTGCCATGATCGACACGACTTTGACTATAGCACCGGGTGAAACAGTGCTTATTCCAACGGGAATTGCCATTCATGTTGCCGATCAAGGACTGGCGGCAGTGATTTTGCCGCGCTCAGGTCTTGGCCATAAACACGGTATCGTACTGGGGAATCTGGTCGGACTCATCGATTCCGATTACCAAGGCCCCTTAATGGTGTCTTGCTGGAATCGTAGCGACAGTCCTTTTGCCTTAGAAATTGGCGATCGTCTCGCACAACTGGTGTTTGTTCCTGTAGTACAAGCACAATTCAAACTCGTTGATGAGTTCGACAGCTCAGATCGTGGTGAAGGCGGATTTGGCCATTCAGGCACTAAATAATCCCCTAAGTCGTTATTGAGCCAAGGATACTGCAATGGCTGTAAGCCCAAAAATTAATCGTCGTGAACATATTTTGCAATGTCTAGCACAGATGCTAGAAACCAACCCAGGACAAAGGATCACCACAGCGAAACTGGCCTCAGAAGTCGGTGTATCGGAAGCCGCCCTGTACCGTCACTTCCCGAGTAAAGCACGGATGTTCGAAGGCTTAATCGAATTTATCGAAGAGTCGTTATTGTCGCGCATCAATTTAATCATGGATGACGAAAAAGACACAATGAAGCGCTGCCAACTGGTGTTGCAACTGTTACTGATTTTTGCCGAGCGTAACCCGGGTATTTCCCGCGTCCTCAATGGTGATGCGCTGCTCGGCGAAAACGAACGCTTGCGCAGCCGCATTAGTAATTTATTTGCCAAAATTGAAACCCAGTTAAAGCAAATTTTACGGGAAAAAACCCTGCGGGAAGGCAAAGGCTTCAACTTAGACGAAGCCATATTAGCCAATTTACTGTTAGCCTTTGCCGAAGGGCGAATCGCTCAGTTTGTACGAAGTGAATTCAAACTCAAACCTACTACACACTTCGATGAACAGTGGCGTTTTATCCAACATCAGCTTTTACAAAGCTAATGATTTTTCAACATAAAGGACGGTAACTACCGTCCTTTATTTTTAACCTTTGTCCCGTCCTGAAATACGTTGACATAAAGAGGACTTCTTTATGACAACATCAAGTAACTCAAGCCGTAAGCGTACTCAACGCGATTACACCTTAGCTTTTAAATTAGGCGTTGTTGAACGTGTTGAAAAAGGCGAAATGACTTACAAGCAAGCGCAGACTCGTTTTGGCATTCAGGGTAAAACAACAGTACTCGTCTGGCTGAGAAAGCATGGTAAACTCGATTGGTCGAAACCCTTTCAGCATCCCCTTATGCCTCATTCGAAAGAAACCCCAGCCGAAACTATCAAGCGCCTTGAGCGTGAGTTAGCCGAAGCGAAACTGCGTAACCAAATTCTCAATGGTATGGTCGATATCATGGACAATGAATACGGAGCCGGCCTCAGAAAAAAGTACTTATCCGGTATCTCTGGCAAGCCAAAACCCAAAGCAAAATAAACCTCGCCGTTGCGTGTCGCGCCGTCGGTATTTCACGGCAAGGTATTTATCAGGCTGTCGCCCGAATGGCGAGCCGAAGCGCTGAGCTATCGGTTATCAAAGACTGGGTCCAATATTGGCGTAACTATATGCCACGATTGGGGACGCGTAAGCTCTATACTTTGATACAGCCTAAGCTGGTTGAACATGATATCAAACTCGGGCGAGACGGGTTCTTTACCTACTTGAGAAGTGAAGGCTTGCTAGTTAAGCCCAAGAGAAGCTTAACAAAAACGACATTCAGCAAGCATTGGATGAAGAAGCATCCCAACCTGCTGAAGGAAGAGGGACTACACGATGCCGAGCATGTACTGGTCAGCGATATCACTTATCTCGAATCAGACCAAGGCGTGCACTATTTGTCACTAGTGACCGATGCCGCGACACGTAAGATAGTCGGTCATCACTTGAGTTCGGACATGAAAGCAGAAAGCGTAGTGAAAGCACTGAAAATGGCGGTCAAAGATAAGCGCTATAGCGCTAATGCGGTCCATCACTCAGACCGAGGTTCGCAATACTGCTCAGCTGTTTATCAAGATGAACTGCAGGCCAACCATATTCAGCCGTCGATGACAGACGGTTATGATTGCTATCAAAATGCGTTAGCAGAACGAGTAAACGGGATCCTGAAGCAGGAGTTTTTACTCTATCGATGTAAAACGCTGGAAGAGCTGAAGAGACTTGTTAGAGAATCGATAGCGATATACAACGAAATGAGACCGCACCTGAGTTTGGATATGGAAACACCCAATCAGGTGCATAATAGAAAAGGCCAGCTACTGGAGCTGGCCTAGAAACTGTCAACCTATCTTAGGATGGGACACTTCCCTTCTTGTCTCACTACTTCTTTTGTTTTATCCTCGAAAACATTTTCAGAACAAAAAACACAATGATTTTACAAGGATGTCAGATGAAAACTTTGCCTTTTGCCGTTTTGGCCACCATTTGCTTACCCATGATGCCTATCACCGCATTTGCGGCTGAGACCTCGGCCACGAATGCATTATCACAATTATTTAGCCGAGGAGATGAATACGCGAACGTAAAAATATCTCCTACTGGCAAATACTTAAGTGCAATTACCAGTGTCGAGGGTAAAAATGTACTCATAGTATTAGATGCTCAAACCAAAAAACTGCTGAATGCGATTCGCTTCCCAAGCAACGCCCAGGTAGGCACCTATGAATGGGCCAATAGCGAGCGCATTGTGCTGGCAAAAGAATACCTTAAGGGCTGGAGCGATGTCCCCCAATACTACGGCGAATTAATGGCGGTCAACGCCGATGGTTCTCGCCCTAAATATCTATTTGGTTATAACAGCGGCGAGCAGCAAACGGGTTCAAATCTCAGGAAAAATACCGCCATAAATGCCACAGCATTCATACTGGACCCTCTACCGGATGATGAGCGCTATATGCTGGTCAATGCGCTCCCATGGACTGGTGCCCCGGACTTGAGTGAAACACGCCAGGATGTCTACCGCGTTGACCTTTTTAGCGGGGTTCGCAAACGCATAACAGGCTCCCCCATAGGCCGAGCTCGCTTTATGACCGACCATGATGGTGAAGTCCGCTTTGTGGCAGGGGAAGACAGCAAAAACATCACTAAAGTCTTTTACCGCAAAGATAGCGAATGGATAAACACCGATAAACTCAACCTAGGCTTAAGTGATTTTACGCCTATCTCCTTCGCTGATAATAAAAATACCATCTATGCTGCGGGTCGCGTGGGCACTGAAACCTTAGGTGTATATCGCATCAACCTAGAAACAGGTGAAAAGGCCGAGATCATTCAAGATGAGGTCGTTGATCCCAGCAACTTCTGGATCAACGGCACCAATAAGCAGCTCTACGCCATTGAGTTTGAAAATGGCTATCCAAGCTATGCCTTTGTCGATAACAACGACAACCACGCCAAACTACTCAAGGATTTAATTGCTGCTCTACCGGGACATCAAGTACGGATTGTCAGCGAAACCCGTAATGGTGAACAACTGGTGGTGATTGCATTTAACGACCGCAATCCCGGTGATTACTATGTGTTTGATACTAAAAAGCTCAAACTCGAGTACCTCGCCACCGCCCGAAAATGGCTCGACCCAGAGCAAATGGCGGAGGTTAAACCTATTAGTTTCACCAACCGCAATGGCCAGAAAATCCATGGTTATTTAACCTTGCCCTATGGTAAGGAAGGCAAAAATCTCCCTTTGGTCGTCAATCCCCATGGCGGTCCCCATGGCATTCGTGACTGGTGGGGATTTGATCCACAAAATCAATTACTCGCCCAAAATGGTATGGCGGTGTTGCAGGTTAACTTCCGCGGTTCTGGCGGTTATGGTGAGAGCTTCGAGCAAGCTGGCTATCAAAAATGGGGTTCAGATATTCAGCACGATATTATAGACGCGACTCAGTACGTCATTGACCAAGGCTTTGCCGATAAAGAACGGGTGTGTATTGCTGGCGGTAGCTTTGGCGGCTATAGCGCACTGCAAAGCGCCATATTAGCGCCCGATATGTTTAAATGTGCGGTTGGGTTTGCCGGTGTGTATGATCTGGAGTTAATGTTTGATGAAGGTGACGTAGCCAGAACACGTTCAGGAACAAGCTATCTTAAGGACGTACTTGGCCAAGACAAAGCCACCCTAAAAGCCATGTCGCCCTCAGAAAACGTTGCCAAATTAAAAGCGAACCTCTTACTCGTTCACGGTGGTGAAGATGAGCGAGCGCCAATTGAGCAACTCGAATCCCTCGAAAAAGGCCTAAAAGCTCACAATTACCCTTACCAAAAACTGGTAATGGACAATGAAGGGCACGGTTTTTATAACGATGAGCATAGAGCGAAATATTATGAACAAATGCTCAGCTTCCTAAAAACCAATCTAAAACTTTAGGATTTACTCAAACTTGCCGTCACTGCCAGTCTAAACTCGATTAATAGTGACTGATTTAAAGCCGATATCCGATAAGGACTATCGGCTTTTTCATGTGACCCATGAGCGTTTTTCGGTATGAATTATCTGCAATTCGCGCTATCCTCCTCCCCCTATTCTTGCCCTAGCGAGAATAACAATAATTTGTATCTGATGCTGAACAGCCCAAGTACCACTCGATGCTCAGCATAGGTTTTCTGTTATAGCCGCTACGACGTAGTGGAGGATAAGATGGCATTAAGTGAAGCAGCAGTAAAAGTACAAGCCGCGTTATTAGAACGTGGACTTGAAACCCCAATGCTCCCAAGCGTTTACAGCAGTGAAGAACGTAAAGACAAGATTGAACATCATATGAAAGAAATCCTGACGTTAATGTCATTGGATCTGTCAGACGATAGCCTTGCCGATACGCCGCGCCGCATTGCTAAAATGTACGTCGATGAAATCTTCTCCGGCTTAGATTATGCGAACTTCCCTAAGATCACGGTTATCGACAATAAGATGGGCTTCGATGAAATGGTGCGAGTGCAAGACATTAGCCTCACCAGTACCTGCGAACACCATTTAGTGACGATCGATGGCACTGCGACCATAGCTTATCTACCACGCAAAAAAATCATTGGTTTATCAAAGATTAATCGCATCGTGCGTTTCTTTGCCCAACGTCCACAGGTGCAAGAGCGTTTGACTCAGCAAGTGTTAGTCGCGCTACAAACCTTGCTTGAAACCAAAGACGTTGCGGTTAAAATGGATGCAGTGCATTACTGCGTAAAATCCCGTGGCGTGATGGACTCAACCAGTTCAACCACCACCACAGCGCTGGGCGGTATTTTCAAGTCTAACCCTGCGACCCGCGCCGAGTTTTTGCACCAGTCTAAATAAATGTATTGAAACTTAACGCTATTTAAAACGTGCCTAAATCAATAGCAATCAATACTACTCAACAAAAAAACGCTGCGATTCCTTCTATAGAATCGCAGCGTTTTTTGTTTTCATACCCACTCAATCAAACCTTTCTCGGCCTAGCTAAGATGAATGCCGGCTGATTAACTGATTTCACCACGCCAATAATAGCCACTTGATCAATACCAGCCGTCAAACGCTAGACTTAAATACCGTATTGCTCGCGGTACTGGCTCACGGCGGCAAGTTGCACTTCCATTCCAGGCTTTTCTGATAAATAGCTAATGAGGTCGGCAAGTTTAATGATCGCAACAATGCCGCAGCCAAAATCACGCTCAACCTCTTGAATAGCAGATAACTCGCCCTTGCCTTTCTCTTGCCTGTCTAAGGCAATCAATACGCCCGCTAATTGAGCTTTATGGGCCTCGATGATTTCCATCGACTCACGAATCGCAGTACCGGCAGTGATCACATCATCCACCAACATAACGCGGCCTTTCAGCTCGCTACCGACTAAGCTGCCACCTTCGCCGTGATCTTTTTTCTCTTTGCGGTTAAAGCAATAAGGGATATCGATATCGTGGTGTTCACACAGGGCAACCGCCGTAGTGGTCGCAATTGGAATGCCTTTATAAGCTGGGCCAAACAGCAAATCGTAATCAATGCCTGAATCCACTAATGCAGCGGCATAGAAACGGCCTAAACGTGCTAGATCGCGGCCAGTATTGAACAAACCCGCATTGAAGAAATAAGGACTGATACGACCCGATTTAAGGGTAAATTCGCCAAATCGCAACACCTGACGTTCTAAGGCAAATTCAATAAACTCACGTTGATAGGCTTTCACAATATCTCCTTACGGCTTTGTCTTTTATTGGTTTTTATTAGGTAATGTTTTATTGGGCAACATTTAATTCGGTACAGGGCTTGTCTAACACTAGCATCTTGCTGCAGATAAAAAGTTGCAGCTAATAAAAAGCCCCGCACTCTATAACATGACGGGGCTTTTTCATCACCACACTATTAGTTCAGTGCGGCTTTCTGCACATCGACGATTTCACGAATACTGTTCTTCGCCAATGCCAACAGTTCGAGTAATTCTTCATGGCTGAATGGCTCGCCTTCGGCGGTGCCTTGAATTTCGATGATCTTGCCCGTTTCCGTCATCACCACGTTCATGTCAGTTTCAGCGGCGCTGTCTTCGATATATTCTAGATCGCTGATCGCTTCACCCTTGTAAATACCGACGCTGACAGCAGCGATAAGGAATTTCAGCGGGTTAGATTTAATGATGCCTTTACCACGCGCCCAGTTCAACGCATCCACTAAGGCCACACAGGCGCCAGTGATAGAGGCAGTGCGCGTGCCACCGTCAGCTTGAATCACATCACAGTCGATCACGATAGTGTTTTCGCCTAGGGCTTTCATATCCACACAAGCGCGCAGAGCACGGCCGATAAGACGTTGAATTTCTTGCGTACGGCCAGATTGCTTACCGCGAGCGGCCTCACGATCCATACGGCTATGGGTAGAACGTGGCAACATGCCGTATTCCGCCGTCACCCAGCCTTGACCCTGACCTTTAAGGAAACGTGGCACACCTTCAGTAAAACTGGCGGTACAAAGCACTTTCGTTTCGCCAAATTCCACTAACACAGAACCTTCGGCATGGGCCGTAAACTGGCGAGTGATAGTGATGGGACGAGTTTGTGCTGGCGTTCTGTTACTTGGACGCATGCGAGATTCCTGTATTCTGAGTCATTGACCGATTTTGGCTGCATATTATAAGGGCTTGAGCCTTAGGATGCCATGCTTAGGGTGATTCTCTGGCAAACTCATCACACTCAAACGCCAAATCCGTGTCCTTATACCCAAACAACCTGAAGATGCTGAATTCAGCGGGAGTTTAACGCACTTTAGGCAAGGCCATTTATTGCTCCTGCATAAATGGCATTCACGCCATCCATGGCGATTGCGGTTATTTGCGGACCTAGTGGACTAAGTTAAAAATAACCAACGCAGCATAAAGTGCGTTACCCCGTGGTTAACATCAGCCGCCGGGACGGAGCGCCTAGGGCACTTCACTTCCGTGTTGCATCAATTCAAGAGGTAGCCGACATTCTGTCATTGCTGCGCCTTGAATTGAAGCACACTAGGCGCTCTGAAACTCGTATCTTCAGGCAGCTTGGGTATATTTGCTGTATGCCTTTAATCCTAAAGCCATTGACTCTATAATCGCCTCTCATTATGACGATTAAACCATTAGGACAACCCATGATCCAAAGCATGACAGCCTACGCTCGTATCGAGCACAAAGCACAATGGGGCACTGCCTCTTGGGAAATTCGCTCAGTCAATCAACGTTATCTCGAAACTTACCTACGTTTACCCGAGCAATTCCGCAGTTTCGAACCCGTACTGCGCGACCGCCTACGTAAACGCTTAAGCCGTGGCAAAGTTGAAGTCAATCTGCGCTACGAACTTGCAGACAACAGCAACAACGAGCTGCAATTGAATCAAGCGCTGGCCAAACAGCTATTGGGCGCCGCCACTTGGCTTAAGCAAGAAGCGGGACAAGGCGATGTCAATCTGACCGACATCCTACGCTGGCCAGGCGTGCTAGCGAGCGGTGAACAAGATATGGATGCAATCGGAGCCGATCTGATGACAGCCTTCGACTCAGCCATAGATCAATTCATCGAAGCCCGTGGCCGTGAAGGCGAAGCTATCAAAGACATGCTGCTAAGCCGCTTAGACGGCGTCAGCGAGCAAATCGCCGTCGTACGCGAGCACATGCCAACTGTGATGTTGTATCAACGCGAAAAGCTCACCAACCGCCTTGCGGAAATCAAAGGTGAACTCGACCCAGCCCGCATCGAGCAAGAAATGGTGCTACTGGCACAAAAACAAGATGTGGCCGAAGAAATGGATCGCCTCGAAGCTCATGTCGCCGAAGCGCGCCGCATCCTCAAAAAAGGCGGCAGCGAAGGTCGTCGTTTAGATTTTATGATGCAAGAGTTCAACCGCGAATCGAACACTCTCGCCTCTAAATCCATCTGCACTGAAATCACCTCAGCCGCAGTTGAACTTAAAGTGCTCATCGAACAAATGCGCGAGCAGATCCAGAACGTGGAATAAGGTTTCAACTTGTTCTAACAGGTTATAAATAACCAATTAAACCAAGCACTTGCTGGGTTTTATGTTTTTACAGGTTCGTGATTGTTTGCTATTGTCATGTCAAAAGTGGTTACTAGAGTGGTTACTAAACCAAGCTAGTAACCACTTAAAGTTAACTTAGTAACCATTTAGAGCCTAAAACAATGAATGATAAGCAAATAAAGGCATTTATTCGCAGTAAAGAGGTAGGTAGAAAGGCTGTTAGTGATGGACTTTACATTAGAGTACAGACGGCAGGCATAGCCAGCTGGGAAATAAGATATTCAGTCAATGGCAAAAGGCGTTTTATGACTTTAGAGGGAGGCCAGTATCCTCACATGTCACTTGCTGATGCTAGAGCAACCGCCGCAATTGCTAGACAGTCTATTATTAAAGGATCTGATCCTTTAGCTGAAAGAGCAAAACTCAGTGAAGAAAAAATTCATACTGTTGATGATCTATTCGATGACTGGTTTGTAGATGCCAAAAAACAGCTTAAACACAGCGAGATCCCACTAAGAATCTATACAAAAGAAGTCAAACCATATATTGGTCGATTGCAAATTAAAGATGTAACGCCCCTTGATATCAGAAACATAATTCAAAAGGTCGCTCATAGTAATCGTCCCTGTATCGCTAACGACACCCTACTTCATTGCAAAAAGCTTTTTGCTCATGCTTGTAAGCTTGGCTTAAAAGATGGCAATCCAGCGAGCCACTTTAAACCTGCTGATGCTGGCGGGGCTGAAAAAAGTCGGGAAAGAGCTCTGTCTGTTAAAGAACTAGAATTTTTTTTTGATGTAGCCAGAAAAAATATAAGCAGTTTTGGGAGAGATAATTACTTAGCAGCAGCTTTATTAGTTTCATTGGGGGTTAGAAAAGGTGAGCTTTTCAAACTAACTTGGCGTGAGGTCAACCTAAATTTAAAGATATGGAAATTACCACAACCAAGGACAAAAAGCTCAGTAGCAATATCAATCCCACTTCCAGATACGGTTGTATCATGGTTCGAAGAACTGAAGATCAGGGGTTGTGGTTCAGAGTATGTTTTCCCTAATCGCAAAACTAGCAAGAATCCTCACGTATCAGGCGATACGCTCAATAGAGCAATTGCAGCTCTTTTCGGACAGGATTCGAGCAAAACGAAAAAACCACTCCATCGGATGGGAGACATCCCCTATTTTACGATTCACGATTTCAGAAGAACTTGCCGAAGCTTACTCGCTGAGCAAGGTGTGCCCAGTCACATTGCCGAACGATGCCTAAACCATAAAATTAAAGGTGTGGAAGGTATTTACGACCGTTATGACTATCTTGATGAACGTCGAAAAGCCCTAAATATAGTCTCTAATATAGTAGCTCCGATGGTTAATGCTTATTAACACAGCACTACTTTCCACACGAAATATCGCAGGAAAGTATAGCCATACCTTTATTTTCAGCTGTTAACGAACTTAGAAAATATGAATGAGAATACATACATACCCATTACCTCAATGTTCAAAATTGAAACCAGCAACAAAAACACATATTTACAAAGTGTCGATATGGATTTTATCTACTCTGAACTTTTTGCAATTGATGTGCAAGTTGTTAAATTAAAGCAAGTTGAGTCATCACCATTTGAATTTTTTACACCAAATCCTTATGAAGAAGAACAGGTAGACTTTACCCTCCTCCATAAGTTAACCAGACAAAATAGTGTGGTTAAGACCCTTGCTGTATATCATAAAGCCCTGAATGATATTTACAAATCATCAGATGGGATTGATAAACCAATGAGAGAGGCCCTTAATGATTGTAATGTGGCTCTAATGTACAACTTAATGTTGTTATTTAAGTTAATAGGTGAATTTAATCAGTTCATTGAAGATTACCAGTATATCGCACGCACAAAACTTGCAGACGCTAAAGCTTCGTTTAATGAATACCATAAATTTGAAAATGATTTCGATATCGCGCTTAGATTTACTTCAGATGTTGTTTCCCACTTCTATCAATCAAAGAATAATAGGCCCTATAAATTAAAAACACTCATCAAAGCAATTGACAATTTTTGCGTTAATCAAAGAGTGCCATATCCAAAATCACTAGAAAGTAAAGCATTTATTCACTTTTATAATAAAATATCTATGTTTGCGCCAATTGAAGCTCGAAAGCGAGGACGAAGCATGAAGGGCTACAGTGAAATAAATGAAGATGTTTTTGCGAAAGAGTATGGGTATCTACTGCTCAAAAATTAATTACCCTATCCCCCCCCCATACTTCTATTTTGTAACCACACATAAAATTAAAGTCACTCCCGTAACTTGTACAACCCGTCATGTACTGGAGTGACTATGAAAAAACTTAATTCAACATCTACAGACCGCATCGTTCGTGAAGCGGAACGCAAATCAATCACCTCAATTTCACGTACTACTGCATGGTCACTTGAGCGTAGAGGCCTTTTCCCTAAACGCAGGCAGCTCTATCCACAGAGTACTTCTGTTGGCTGGCTTTTATCAGAGCTAACTGAGTGGGTCGCTTCTCGTCAAACAGTTAATGGCGGTGGAAAGTGCTAATGCAGAACCCAAATGACGATCACTTAGCGCTATTCATTGATGAGTATCGAATAGTCAAAAAACCTGAAATCCAGCGGCTACTCGGCATCAGTCGGTCAACTTTAGGACGAAGAATTAAATCAGGGAGGTTTCCCAAACCGTCATTGATTGAGAATGGTCGCTCATGTTGGCTGTTCAAAAATGTGCGCGAATGGCTGTTGAAGTAAGCATGTTGTCTACCTACGGGATTAAAGCAGGCTTAGCCTGCTTTTTTTACCAAACGAGATGACACAGTTTGACCCACTATTCACGCTAATCAAAACCGACTAAAAAGCCTTAAAACCCCTTAGGGCTGCAAGAAACACCATAGATCAAACCCGATACAACGGCGGATATTAAATAATATATGGTCGCCTATTATTGGGATGTCAAAAATAGAAGGCAAAGCTATGTTCTGTATCAGTAAGCATAATTCAACATTAATGGCGTATAAGAATCATGCGTACCATGTCTATAAACCTAAATCTCAAGGGCTTAAGCCACAGCTGGTGAACAAAATCATCTCAAGTTGTGAAACGATGCTAAGTCACTACAGCAAAGTGATGGTTGTCAGAATTGATCTACATCCACACCAGTTTTCTGCTGATAATAATCAAATTTCTCAGTTCCTTGATCTGCAGGTCGAAAAGCTATCAAAGCAATACAAATGCAAAGTGCAATACCTTTGTGCAAGAGAGCGACATCATTCAGAAACGCAACACTATCATGTTGCACTCATGCTTAGCGGACACAAGATCCATTATCCACACAAGCTGTTAAATCAGCTTAAATCACAATGGGAGCGTGCTGGTGGAACGGCTTCATTAGTTGATAGCCCTTTCAACATTATGCGCCGAGGAAATAAGCCATCACTCAAGAATGCCATTTACCGCCTTAGTTACTTTGCGAAAGCATTTACAAAGGAGCTCAATATCAAAGCGCGCACGTTTCTCAGCAATAAGCTCCAGCCATCAGTGTCATTTGATGACACCAAAGACATTCTCTTGGTTAATCCTTTGATCACTTTTGAAATGAATCAGCGAAAGAAGAAACGAGAAAACACTGATAACGCAGTAAATACTATCAATAACAGAAGGTGGACAACATTTGCTTGGTTTAACGAGCTAAGCCATGCCCAGCAACTCAAAGAATCCATTAGCTCGAGAACATCAAGTTTACATCACATAGTGGATCAGCTTTTGAGTGGATCACAGCTTCAGCACCCTATGAACCGATAAAAGTTCATGATCCATTTACGGAAGATGATCCACCAGCAGATTTGCTTAAAACAAACTAAAACGCACAAAAACCAATAGCTCACTGCTGTCAGAGGTATTTGACGATGTTATCCCAGCGCGTATTTGTTTGAAATGCAAAACAAAGCCCATGAACCGAAGCAGATCCAACAGTTGTAGATCCACTTTTGTTGATCCAAAGAGAAAAATATTAATGAGTAGATTTAATTTAGAAACGCTTCCCCGCTGCGGAGCAAAGACCCGAAGTGGCAACCCATGCCAGCGTTATGGCAACAAAACTAATGGGCGCTGCAAATTGCATGGTGGGCGCTCTACAGGTGCAAAAACTAAGGAAGGAAAGTTGGCGGTACGAGTTAACGCATTACTTAATCCCTTCATGTGGCATTTTAATAAACGGTTCAATCTTGAAATAAAACAGGCATATATAGCAAACGCCTTAAGTGCTTACCTACGTTTAATTGAGCTAACTAAACTCCAGGCTCGTGGACTAGATGAGATCACAGAGATAGTCAGTCAATACAGATTTGAATTAGAAACCACAAAATATTACATTGCTGAATTTGATGGTTCTGAGGCGCTGCTCATTATCCAGTCCGCGCTGGATCATTATTATAAGGATACGGCGGCTGAGCATCTTAAATTCCACATCTACTCAGCAGTGTATCCAACACCATACTTCAACAGTTCACATGGCTCTATTGCGGAATTAAAAAATGAGATGCGAATATTTGCCAAAGCCGAACGAAAAAAGGGATTCTGTTACGTTGGCCGCATACCTGTTGACCCTATACACAAAGCACTAAAAAGGCAGCTAAAGAAATCCAAAGCTGCCCATCAGATATAATCTAGTCGCTCAATCTAGAACAAGTTGGCACCCACTTTTGCGGTGCCTGACTTAATTTGAACCAACAGCTTTATTCAAGTTTCTTTTTCAGATAATGGAGGTAATGTTTAGTTGAGTAAATTAGCGTGAGGATACTGAACACTCAACTTACTCGCGTAAACCCGCGAAATAAGCTAGAACATCTTATATTTACTAAAGCTTTATATAAGGCATGGATACTTTACAGCCCCTATTCAGGGTTTTCTGCAAAGCACTGGGATCACTGTTTCCAATATCTTGTAAGTAGTGATAAAAAGGTGTAGCAATGCCACACCTTTGATAAACATAACTTAAGATTAATTAAATACTTACTTATTCATCATCGGCCAAGTAAGCATCATTGTTGGGGTTATGGGCATCCGCCCAATCATCCATATCGGCGTCATTGTTGGGGTTATTAATATCTGACCAAGTATCTAACTCATCTTGTGACATTTCAGATGTATCAGGCATAACCAGCTCCTTATTTTTTACCATTATGGATGGGGTTATTAGGGTTCAACTGATTGCTACGGTTATCCTGCGATTTCTGGTAAGCAGGGTTAGTACCAGAGGTGCCCTTATTCGAGTTAGCTTGGTTAGCCTTGTGATTACTATTATTGTTGCTATTTGACATGTTTATTCTCCTAAAATTAATGATTTATCGATTGCAAGGGGCCCTAACACCTAAAGTCAAAGCCCCTGCAATCGGCGAACATCAAGTTTGAAATTCAAAAATGCCCTATGATCGCTCGGTGTGCTGGGGACTGTGAGTCTTTTGCCAGTAGGGGCCGTCAAAACAGGATGACGCCCCCTACGAATGTCCCACTCATCACGCTGCAGTAATTGATGCACTAAAGCATTAATATTTTTATCTTTACTGTATTTTTTCATTGTTCAGCGCCCGCCAGCCATCGCAGGTGATCTACCCGTAAAATTGATCTTGACCGTCTGGTAACCTAAAACCTCACGAGTGGGATTTTTAGAAAAAAAATAGTCTGAGGATTTTAGCATCAGGGATTGAATATCCCCTGATGCGTGGTGTAATTCCGCTTGCGGATCTTTGCTTTCCCTAGTGGCAGGGCAGTATTTGCAGCGATCATTGCAGGTTTCGGTTATACGAAAATTGATGACCATTTCATTCATACTTGTCATGGTTAACTCCGTTTGTTGAGGACAAACGCAGAATCACCTAGTGCAATGCACTAACAAGCCTTCAAATGAATAAATTACATATTTCTGAAATGCGTCAACAAATCTTCAAATTCGACCGCTTCTAGACATACCTTTTCAACATGCCGCTTTAAGTGGTTTACCGCGTCATTATCTGTATCGATCAGGGATGCCATTTGTTCAGCTTTATCGAGATCACCTTGTAAGTAAGCCAGCAGTAAATTGTCGGCAGGACCCATAGCAGCAGCCTGAGCAAGCAAGGCATGTAATAAGCTTTGGTTCTTTCCCAATGCCAACTGAGGTAGCACGGCAAACGGATTGGGTAACTTGTCCTGATATAAATCGAAATCGCCAGCCAAAGCATCGGCAAACGCGACGGCGAACCCATTGTTTAAAGCAATCCCCATCAAAGAATTATTACTGCCAAACAAAGCCCTCACCGCTTTAGCGCATTCCTGCCGATAAGCTTTATTCTCAAAAATTCGTTTCACGTCCTTAGGGTCATGAAACACCGCATTGAGCAACAACGCATTAAACAGTACAGTCATTTGACCAGGAGCTAGATATTTGGACCGCCGTTGCACTTTCTGTTCAGTTTCAATTTTTATGAGCTTATTGCGGACAAGTGAATCAGCTTTGGTTTTTAGTAGCTGGCTTTGACTTGCGACATCGATACCAAATAACTGTCGCATCGCCTCTGGTATGGTAAGTCGACTAGCCATTGCAATATGCCTTTTCTAACAGTGTACTAACCTGTATTCGCGGAAACTCTTCTTGCCCAATTGAAAAGCTTGCAATCGCCTTTGCCATTTCAAACCAATTACTGCTTCGGTATCGAGAAGAATAACAACTGTGCGGTTGCTTATTATACTGCTGCAGCACGCCTATACAGTAACCGGCACGCATAGCTTCGGCCATAGAAGTATGTAGGGCAGCATACTTGCCAGTCTTGTCTTTACCGTCAAATATCTCTACCACATCTCGGCAAGAGTGCTGCAAAAACTCAGCGTCATCAGATTCAAAAGGAGACTCTTTAGCTTGCAGTGAGCAGCTAAATACTAAGACGCTAAACACTATATATTTAACTACTTTCATTATGCTTTTTCCCAAGGGTTCTCTGGTGCTCTGTAATTTTTCAGGTTCTCTTCAAACTTTTCTTTACCCATTGATTGGGAATCGGCGGGTCCAGTCTCATCCTCGGGTGTTAATTTTTCAGTAGAAGGCGTGACAGTTGAATTTTTATCGTGGGCTGAGTTGTAAAAGAGAGCCAGAGGAGCTGCTGCATAGATGGCAGCAATTATTATCAAGTTTGATAATAAGGTTGTAAATTTATCGAATGTATACAGACTACTTAGCTCAACGGTACCATTTATAATAATGGCAGCGACCAATATAAAAAATAGAATAAAAGTCACAATCAAAGAGGTAATAGCAACCACAAAAATAAAACGGCGAATTAATTGCCATTTACTCCATTGTTGCGATCTGCCTCTGCTAAAAAAGCGCCAGGTGACAAGCCCAAAAAGAACAACCGAACTCATCTCGGTCAAATCTAACTCATCGATACCAAAGCCATATTCAAAAAAAGCAGCTGGAATAGCAATTAGAGAAAGTGCGGCAATACAGCCAAAGCTAAGGTACAGCAAAAAGGTCATAATCCCTGCGACAAGGTGCCCCAGAAGTATGTCGAGCGTGTTTAACATTGATTTCATTTTCATCCTTGATGGTGCAAAAATTTGTAAAAGGTACTACTTGATATAAATTACATCGTTTAGTGAACTTATTTAGGCTTAGCAGCGGCTAGCGTCTCATGAAAGGCGCCAAACACCCTCTTTGACAATCAGCACATTATGATGAACCTTATGTTTGCATTGGGGGCAAACGGAGCTGCTGCATTTGTCTAAGTAGGCATCATCAAAGTTATCCAAGTCCATATTAATCGCGCCACGAGTCCAGTCGTCGTATTTTATGCCGCAGTTGGGACAAATTACTTCAATTTCATTCGCTGGCATAGTCATTATTAATTTCCTTAATTTATTGAATCAACTACAAAAACTCGTATCTCAGAACACACACAAACACTCGATAGGGTGAGATATTATCTTGTACGTCAGTTAGCTTTATCGAACTAACCAGGCCTATTGATGCATTCCATACATTCTTGCTCGTAGGCTAGACTATGGCGGTAGAAGGTATCACCGCATTGCTGACATGGAATAAATATTGGTGCTTCAAAAAGTAAGCTTGCCCAGTCACGTTCAATTTGTCTCGTACCTAGCTCACACCACTGCTAATTTACTAAAGCATGAACAGCCACGTTTACTGAGCCGTTTTGTGTTAATATTTCTAAGGCCAGCTTGGGTTTCTTACCTGCACCTTGACGTCGCCAAGCATTAAGATCGTCTTGCGGTTAGCAGTATCTCTATGGCGTAAGGTCTAACTCACCGATTACATCTGCTAAATATGGTGCATTTTTATTTGGCAAAATGTGTTGAACTGCTGCTGCACTAAAAGAGCTTTTACGGTTACAGAGTTCTTTTAATTTATCTTTCGCTTCAGTTATCCCACTACGGTCATCATCATCTAAATCGTCATCATTAAGACTGGATGTTAACTTTAGATATCTTATAGCGGATTGTGCAGCTTTAATGGCTCGTAATCGGTGAGGTGTGATTGTTTCATGATCTAGGTTCAATAAGGTCTTAGAGAGTCTAACCTTTTCAAAACCAATAGGGTTTTCTTCATAGGTTACAGCCGATGAAGTTTGACCCGTTTCAACCTCAAAGGATAAAAGCTTCACATCATCTAAACAGCATGGGTCAAGAATTAAGTGATGAACATAGTCACAGGGTGCATCGATATCCCAGCAACGCATTGATTCATCATTGATTGGGAAGTAATCAACTTTGCCTCCTTCATCTCTTGCTCGGTTTGCAAAGATACATGAATAGCGATAATTACTTATGTCGTAAGCTTTCCACCAATATCCTGGGTGTTGTTGATCACCTTGTTTTATAATAGCGCCATCAGCATCTTTAACCCTACCTTTTGGCCAATAGTGATCAACGTCAAAATCAGTACCTATCTGAGGTGATTCCGAATACCAGCACTTTGCCCCGAACTCACTTACAAAAGCTCGCTTCAATGAGCTCCATTTATTACCAATAGCCTTTATTTCTGCACCTGGGTCCGCTGCATCTTTGACCCTATCAGACCATTGCTTAGACTTTTTATCCCAAGTTTTAGTCTTGCAATTTACGAATTTAGACTTATCAATATGTCTCATTCGGAGAGATCCTCATGTCTTTGAGAATATTCTTAATCATCTGTTTTCTAGCTTCAACCGAGGCAACTTCTTTACCGTATTCAAGATATTTACTTCGAGCAATCAAAAACTGGCGATAATCTTCATCAGGATGAATATAGCCATACCCAAGTTGTTCAAGTTGAGTATTCAGCTCTTCTAATCGTTCAAGATTGGAGCCTTCTGCGACCAAGCACCTTCGCTCTCTAATTAAGTCCTGAGTACCATTATCCAATGTGGTCAAAAGACCGAACATATCACTGGTTAAAATGCCGTTTACACTCATGCCTTTAGGGCTTTTGGTTGGTGTTTTGACTGAAATCTTCTGACTTGTATCATTTCTTGATACGACTTGTATTTGCTCCCTATTCAACTCTGCAATAGAGAGAGGATGGTGAGTCGTCATGATAATATGGCTACCAAACCCTTCTGGGACAAACAACTCTAAAAATCTATGGTATTTTGCAGCCCAATAAGGATTCAAGTGAGTGTCAGGTTCATCCAGTAAAAATAGCGCATCTCGTTTTGCCGTAAACTGAAGTAACCCAAAAATAGTGAGTAGCTGCTGTTCGCCTTCGCTTAGCTCGCTAAAAGCTACATTTTGGTTAGATTTAGTTTGTTTCACTTGTATCTCTACTCTCTCCAAAATTTCAGAGAGATAAGTCGCTTCGAGGATTTTGAACAGATCCTCGGGGCGCATGTTTTTAGATAACTCGTCTAGTTTGGTTTTATTCGGTAAGAAAAAACTCACCACTTGCTTTTTCTTAACCCTTTTAGATAGCAAATCTGATTGAGGTTCTTGTGTCTCAATAGGCCCGATAGAGTATTTCTTCAATAATTCTAGAAAATCTCGTATTGCACCTGTGGCCCCCCAGAAATCATTTGCATCATTGCTCCCCCAACTAACTGGCTTTGTTAAGTAAAATGTGGCTGATTCAAAGTTAGCGATAGATAGCTCTTGTTTCAAAAATTTTGTTGCATGTGGTACACCGCGTGCTACAAAAAATGATAATAATGAAAATTGACTATGGAAGGGTTTGGCATAAAAGAAAGGTCTAATATTGTCTCGAATATTAGCTCCCTCTTTGATAACTTGAAGATAAAAGTTTCTTCGTGAGTCAAAAAATAGTGACTCTAACCGATCACTTGGTCCTGAATAATAAGCAAAGATATTTCGAGGAAGGTAATGTGATAATCCATCTTTATCTCGTTTGACCTTGCTAATATCAATATGAAGCCACTCTGAGGTAGCTTCATTTGAATGCTCTTGAGTCTTGATTTCATAAACAATTTCTTTCGATAAATCTGCATTGATATCCAGCCAAGTTTCTAAACTAGCATCACCAATTTTATACTTCATCTCATAAGAAAATGGTGGTGAATTTCCTAAATCTAAATGCTTAAAAATGTGTACTATCGCCTCAATGACATTTGATTTCCCAGTGCCATTTTGGCCTATGATAACGGTACGATTTTCATTATCAGAAAACCGTATCTCTACACCATTCAGGTTTTTAAACTCTGAATTAATTTTTAAATATTGTAGTTTCATTATTTAATGAAAAATCCTGTTATTCCATCAACTATTTTTTCTTCAATCTTATTATCATTAAGCAATTTACTTATTTCATTAAAAACTTCAGCCATAGATAGGCTAGGGGTCAGCTTATCAAAAATTTCCTGTGGTTTATTTGCAATACCATCAGCAATAACAGATTCCACAGGGCTCAGATTTTTATTGATAGTGGTATCTTGAGCTTTCTTAGTTGTCACCTTCTTGGTACTAACTTTTTTCACAAACTTTTTCTTAGCACCTTTGATAGCTTTATCAAGGGCTTCACGTTCATCTTTGATTCGCTTAAGCAGGGCGCTAGCACTATTGTCACCGGATATCAGTTCAGGGTTCGCAGCGCGCCAGTCGGCGGTGAGTTCACCTCTGAAGGCTTTAGCGAGTATCGACTGAGTGAGGTTGTTGACCCGTAATTGCGCGGCATTGACCTGAGCCTCGACTTTATCGGCGAAGGCTAATAGCTCTTCGACACGGCGGATGATTTCGGTTTGCTCTTTTAATTTAGGTAAAGCGAACTCTACATCTTTAATATTTTGTAAGTTTAATCCAGGCTTCCCACCACCATACGCCATCTCTGTGAGTTGTTTTCTTCCCACGTTTTGAGCTTTAAGCATCAGCTCGATAAAAACTGAGTTAGAAGTGTCTTTCAACCTCAAAAGAGCCACATGTTGGCTTATGTAGGCTTCTTCGATTGAATCCTTTATTCGTGCACACTTAGTAACATTTGCCCCTGTGATAGTTATCAGCAAATCTTCCTTCTGAACTTTGGTTCTTCTTCCTTCAGCTTGATCAGGGAGAGAGACAAATGCAGCGTCTTCGATCTTTAATTCGTCAGAATTAATATCCTGCGAGCGGATAAATATTGAGCCAGAGTCGGAATAGTACTTTGCCCAGCCTCGAGATCCACTTGTTACATACTCAACAACAAATTCTATTTTGCTTTTCTCCCAGCATCTTGGAGCTGAAAAATACTCATTTATACTTTGATAGTCAGAGGTACCACGCCACTCTTCTGTCAATTTGCCGCTGACGGCGGCGGCGAGGACGGATTGGCGGAATGATTTTAAGATAGCGGGGATGGCATCTAGGCGGACTTTGGTGCTTTCCACCTGCGCCAGCAATTCATCCAGCTTGTCGGCAATGACCTTTTGTTCGGCTAGAGGTGCTAAACAAAATGGTATCGTCTTAGCGGTAGCACCTGAAAGCTCTTTAAATGTCGTTCCTGAACCTAAGCTCTCAGCTAAGTCACGAATACTTTTTAGGTAGTAAAACGCATAAATTGAGTCAACTTGCTCAGTAAAAACAAAGTTCTTAAAACCTTGATTGGTACAGATTGGGTTTTCAGCTATGACAACATAGCCAATTGGTGCACGGCTACTAAATAACAGCGCTCCTTTTGGCATTAATTTCGCTGAACTTGAGTCGTAACCTTCTTGGCTTAAATCTCTAGCACCATGCGCAATAAATTTACTTTTATATTTGCTTAAATCTGCAGGCGTAAGCCAAGGAATTTTGCTACCTGGTTCTGCAAAGTTATCAGGGTTACCGGCTTTTGGAGTACCACCAGCGACCACATCCGCGATCTCGCCAATGGGCAGTTCTAACCAACCTTCAGGAATCACTTGGCTCATCCTTTTACTCCACCAGCTAACGAAGCAACCAAAGCCTCAAGATCAGTCAATGCGCCTTTAAGTTCTGTCATGGCTTCGCATGCCAATTCTTCTGGGGTGCCTAAGTCGGCGGCATCGACGCTGTTAGCATCCTTTAGCCATGAGATATCCAGTGAGTCACCTTTGGTGTCACGAATAAACTCACGGCTGAATACGCGCCAGCGGCTTTGGGCTACTTTTTGCTGCGCTTTCTCGCTTATGTCTATGCCTTGATTAACAACTGAATCATCAACTTCCGCTTCTTCGGCATTAAAGCTCCACTCTCCCTCTTTGCGTTCAGTAAGTGGGACATTACACACAACTTCAAACGGGGTTAAGTGTTGCTCACCAAAGGGAGTGCGTTTACCAAAATTAGGCATATTGGTACGTAAGTCATACACCCAAGTATTAGTGGTGCAGTTTTCCTCTTGTAACTTGTCTTTGGCACTGCCTTTAGTGAAAAACAAGACGTTGGTTTTCACGCCTGCAGCGTAGAAGATGCCTGTCGGTAAACGCAAAATAGTGTGCAGGTTGCACTTGTGCATTAAGTCGCGGCGCACGTCAGTACCGACGCCCGCCTCAAATAACACGTTATCTGGCAATACCACGGCGGCGCGGCCACCAGGCTTTAGGTTGCGGTAGATGTGCTGTAAAAACGCCAACTGTTTGTTGCTGGTGGGATAGGTTAGGTCGTCACGGGTGATGGATGCATCGCCGCCCTTGCTGGTGCCAAAAGGCGGGTTAGCCAAGATAATATCGGCCTTGGGTAAACTCATACCGACTTGGCCTAAGGAGTTGCCTAAATGCACTACGCCTTCGTCGTCACCTTCCATACCATGGAGTAGACAGTTCATTAACGCTAAACGGCGGGTGGAGGGCACTAGCTCGACACCGACAAAGGCGTGGTTTTTTTGAAACTCTTTTTGTTTGTCGGTTAAGTCATACAGATCATCGGTTTGCGCTTTAATGTAGCTGTCGGCGGCAATTAAAAAGCCAGCAGTACCCGCGGCGGGATCTTGAATCACTTCGCCCGCTTGTGGATTAATGACCCGCACCATAGAGTCGATTAACGCACGGGGAGTAAAGTATTGGCCTGCGCCGGATTTGGTCTCGTTGGCGTTTTTTTCTAACAAGCCTTCGTATAAGTCACCTAAACCGTCTTTTTGGGCGCTGAACCAGTCAATCGAATCCAGTGATTTTATCAGCTGCTTTAAATGCCGTGGCTCACGCAGGCGGGTTTGGGCATCAGCATAAATGGCTAAAATCAGCGGATCGGCGTGTAGGGTATTGCCTTCGCTGTCTTTGCCCGTCGATAGGGTGAGTAAAATGCGTTTGTAATCATCGAGCAGGTTGAGGCCATCTTTATCGTTTAAGTCGGTCCAACGGCAGCCGGTTGGCAAGGTGTGTTTATTGAGTAACCCTGCCTCGGTATTTTCATGCACCATTTTGATAAACAGTAATAACACGAGTTCGGTAACGTAATCGGAATAGTTAATGCCGTCGTCGCGCAGTACATCACACAGGTTCCACAGTTTTTGGACGATTTCGCTGTTGCTGCTCGTTATGCTCATTGGATTCTCAATTTTGTAATTTGGCTAATGATTGATGCATTAGGCTTATGTATTTGGTTTATAGATAGGTCCAGGCTTATTGGCTGTCATGGCCTATCGTTTAATGACTCTGTTTTAATGACCCTGTTCAAAGCTCATAACGGCTGAACTGGTTACTGTCTTTGGTCATCAGGGTGACAAATTTAGGGTGGACAAACAGCTTCTCTTTACCCGATTGCACCTCTTCAAGCACGCCGATGTCGCATAGCTGCTTTAAGTAAACGGAAGCGGTTTGACGTTTGGCTAAGCCACTTTCGACAAGGTTTTGAATACGGCAATAAGGTTGCTCAAAAATAACTTGTACCAACTCATGGCTGTAAATTTTGGGTAGCTGCTGACGTACATATTCTGTGGTATGGACGATGAGTTCGCGCGCTGCGGCAATTTTATGGGTGGTCCATTTAGCCGTTTGCTCGACAGCGTTAAGGATAAAGATGATCCACGGCTGCCACTCTTGCTGAGTCGTCACGTTAAGCAATAAACGGTAATAGTCTTGCTTATTCGCGACGATATAGCGGCTCAGATACAAGATAGGTGCGCTAAGCAGTTGTTGGTCGATAAGGTAGAGAATATTGAGCACACGGCCTGTACGGCCATTACCATCGATAAAAGGATGGATAGCTTCAAACTGGTAGTGGGCCATAGCCATTTTGATCAGTGGATCAACATCATCTTGATTATGCAAAAAGGCTTCCCAGTTACTGAGTAAGTCACGAATGACACTCTCGCCTGCGGGTGGCGTATAAATAACCTCACCTGTTGCCTGATTCGTTAAGCTAGTACCAGGCACTTTACGCACGTCCATCTGCACGGACTTAATAGTGCTGCAAATTTCTAATGCGGTAGTGACACACAGGGGGCGATTGGTTAGCTGAGTAAAGCCTTGATAAAGCGCAGTGCGATAACGCAACGCCTCTTTGGTCATAGGGTCGGCTTGACTGTCTTCTTGAGCATATTGAAACAGCTTGTCGGTGGTGGTGACGATATTTTCAATCTCGCTACTGCCTTGGGCTTCGAGCAGGGGCAATAAATTAATCAACAAGCCTTGATTGGGCAGTAGCTCACCCGCTTGCTTTAGCTCTGCAAGGGCTGCTCGGGCAGGAATACAGGCTTTGAGTATGGGTAAGGTTTCGGCCAACTCCGCGAGTGCGCTGTCTAGCGGTAGTGGCGGTAAATGGTTGTATGCTTGTTCAGCTTGCCATTCCATGTTTAAAAAACCTTCTTTTATCGACATAAATAGAGATTGTGGTGAGCTTATGTCGATTCAATCGACATGTAAAGAAAACATGTTTACAAAACTTAGTTTAATCGACATGTTTGGATTGTTTTTGGGACTCATGTCGATAGTATCAACATCAAGGGAGCGTTAGGGCTGCCGTTTTGTGTTCAGTGACATGTATAGAAAGTACCAATATCTATACAAATTCAGTGCACGTGTATAGATAATACGACTATCTATACACGTGCAGACGACAACAGTCTTAACACTGCTCGATAGCCTACTTGCCCACTAACCCACTTGCCACAGGTAGGCATTGAGCTCGTCTAAAATGGTATCGAGTTGGTCATTGAGTACACTGTTAAAGCGTTTGGCACCACCGTCACTGGCAAAACGATTATTCACAAAGGCTTTATCAATCACAGCCTCATGCACCAATTGTTTTGCTAGGCGGTCTAGCCACTTACGTTGGTTTGGGTTCCAATCATGTTCGCTGTAAATGCGTTGCATGGCGTTATTCACCCGCTGGGCAAAGGGGACTAAGGCCTCATCCAATGCGGCTTGGCGAATATAACCGATAATACTGGCGGCGATATTTTGGTTGGTGTTTTTACGCCACGCACTTTGCAGGTGGGCTTCGCTATAGCCTGCCTCATCAAGCAGTAATTTGACCTCTTTTAGCTGAGCTCGGGTGAGATCTTTAGGTCGATTTACCACCACGGACAAGGCTGCTGATTGGTTAATGTTTTGCTTAATGAAGTGACTGAAGCTTTCAAGATAATCAGCGGGCTTTTCGTGTATACCATAATTTTGCTGACGCTCTATGAACTCATCACGCCCTTCATAGATGATCGGCATATTGTCGCTACCCACCAGATAACGGACTTCGGCTAACTGATTAATCAAACTTTGGTGCTGCTTAAAAAATTGTGCCGCATCTCTGGGGCCAATTTGATGTAGATGCTGGTGGAGTTTCTCTGGTGCTACGCCCCATAACTCTTCAAGTTGCTCGAGCTTGGCTTTAAGCTCTGGCTTATTTTCGGCTTTTTTGGTCGCTTTTCGCATCACCCGCATCACTTTCTGCCCAAGTTGATTAAGCACGTCGTGGGCATGGCTATTGGTGTGACTATCTGCATCTGCACCAGAACCGACTTGTTCACCTGGGGTATTAAGTGCGCGTTCTAAAAAAGAATCGTCACTTAACTCGTCCACCAGCTGCTCAAGGGTGATGTTGGGATCTTTAACTATCGGCTTCATAGTGTTAACGGCTTCAAGCGCGCTGTAAATATCAACCGGATCGTAAATCTTAAAAGCCGTTTTACCTATGTCGTCACAGCGGCGAGTGGCACGCCCCATCATTTGTTCGTACAGAATGCGTGATTTGACTCGACGTAAAAACACTAAATGACAAATCTTAGGCACATCGATACCGGTTGATAATAGGTCAACAGTAATGGCGATATTAGGGTAACGCTCGTTTTTATATTGGCGTATCAACTGGCTGACTTTATCACTTTGACCGGTGATTTTAGCCACAGCCGCTTGATTGTAGTCATCGCCATACATATCAAGAAAGGCTTTATCTAATAAGCGTTTTACCATGTCTGCATGCATATCGGTTGCACAAAAAATCATGGTTTTCTCATCGCCAAAAGGGTCTAACTCTTTGATTAATTCTTGGCAGATGACCTCATTAAACGACTCAGTTATCACCCTTTTATTAAAGGATTCAACATCGAACTTTAATTCGTCTTCTAAATCGGCCGTTTCAATTTCACCGGTTTGGGTGTTGATGGAGGTGACGGTTTCGCCTTTTTCAAACTTAATGCCGTGTTTGTTTAACAGAGTTTCATAGCGGATCGGTGGCTCATGGTCGATGAGCCAATCGTCGGCAACCGCTTCGCGATAGCTGTAGGTGTATACGGGCTTACCAAAAATCTCACTTGTGTGCTTGGCAGGCGTTGCGGTTAAGCCGATACGCACCGCATCAAAGTAATCGAGCACCCGACGGTAACTGGACAGATATTGGCTGGCATCGCGAGTGGCAAGTTCACCTTCGGTCATTTGCTGATCTAAGGCATAACCTCTGTGCGCTTCATCGACAATAATGCAGTCAAACTCGTCTAGCGGGGGCGGGTTATCCGACATAAAAATCCGTTTAACCATGGCCTGTACTGTCGCGACTTGAATGCGAGTTTCGGCTTCACTTTTCATATCACCAAGCTCGGCAATATTGTAGATAGACGACAGCACTTTGTTTTGCTCAAGCTTGGCTTCGTCAAAGGAGTCGCACGCTTGCTCACCCAAGGCGGTTCTATCAACGAGGAACAAGATACGCCTAAAACGCTCAGCCTTTAAAAATCGATACATCAAACCAATAATAGTGCGGGTTTTGCCTGTACCTGTGGCCATTGCCAGCAGACACTGAGTGTTATCTTGCGCTAAAGCCGACTCTACAGCTGCGATAGCTTTTTGCTGGTAATCGCGCAGGCCGAGGTAATCAAAGCCTTCCTGTTGAAGTTTTTGCTCGGCGGCTTCGCGGCTGCGCTTTAATTTATCAAGCAGGCCATCAGGCGAATGAAACTGTTGTAGCGCCCGCTTGGTGTTACTGGGTTTACGGGTATCGCGAAACCAAGTGCCTGATAACTCCGCCAGTTGCTTACTAAACTCGCGGCCATTACAGGAGTAGACAAAGGGTATATGGTAATGGCCGTCTGCGTCATCGGCCCATGCAACGGTGCGTCCCTCAATTTCCCATGCACCTTGTTGAGGCGCTATCAGTTTATAGCCTTTGGAGTAACGCTCGGCTTGGGAAATTTTACCGGCAACGTTGGTGTTTTCTTTTTTTGCTTCCACCACAGCAACGGGGACTAAGCCGCAAAATAGGACATAATCAGCGCGGCCTTGCTGGCCTTTATGCCATGTTGGCCACTCTGCAATCGCGAGGTTTTTACCTTTTTCAGGCCGAGCGCCTTTGCGGTAATCCAACCTTTGGGTATCCGCTATCCACTTGGCCTCATTTAGTTGCTGATCAATCAGCACTCGAGTTAACTCTTCGCTTAACTCAATGTGATTACCCGCTTTACTCGCTTGCTGACTAAGTTGTTTCTTGTTTTTTGTCGCCGCTTGGTTATCGACTTGAGCAAGCAGTACTAATTCAGCTTGTAGCGCTTTAATGCGTAATTCGAATTGATGCTTTTGCTCTACGAGAGCTTGCTCATGCTGCGCGGCCAACTTTGACAACGCTCGCGCCTCTGCATCCATTTGCTCAGCTAATACCGCGTACTCTTCTTTCTCACGGGCCAGTAATGTTGTTAATTGCAGATTATCTGCTAATTGCTGGTGGTTATCGTTAAGTTCGCTACGCAATAATTCAATTTGAGTTTGTAACTCTTGCAGTTGCTTACTGGGATCTTCAGGTGGGACAAACGGGCCAGCTTTAAATGCGGTCTTTTGATCGCCAAATGTATGATGGAACCAAATCGCTAGGCTACGAGCTAGCTTTAAGCCTTCTAATGCTTCTTTATGTTGGGTTCGAAATTGGTGAGTTGCTTTATTGCCTTCAATCCTTAAGGCATGAAATAACTGGCGGACCACAGGCTCTAAGGTTAACTCACGATTAATTTTGAAGAGTAAATCTGCTTGAGTCGTTTTGTCATCAAACTCTATGCCGCACCGAGCCGCAATATCTTGCGCCATCGCTTCACCTAACTGGCGCAGCTTAATTAAGGTGGTGTTGGGATCGCTGGTAAACGCACGTTCAGCACTGCTGGCCAAATCGATAAAAATAGGGTCGTATGGTTTGAGAAAACTAAAGTTAGCAGAGTCCTTTTCAGTACTCTGGCCTTGTGTGTCTAATGCCATCATTCCCTCGTAGCGCTACTGCAATTCTTCTTTAGACAGCCATCATACCTTGCCAAAAATGAACAATCACGTGGATTGTTAACGAAGATGTATATAGAGATCAAAAAGATAAGATTCTAATATTCAAGCGAATGAAGCTGTCCTGTAAAAGGCTACAGCCAAGCCGCTTTTCACATTCAACTAAAAAGTAGTGAACTGAGTGATCAAGACCTTCAACACGTAAAACCTGTAAATTGTTGTTTAGAAAGGCATTAAATAAGATTGACCACTGGTCGATATTTGTTGCCCGTGTTAGCATCGTTCAATACAAAGAGTTAAATCCCCTTTTTTATTTTCATTACATGGACGTCGTTGATATGACAAAGATAAAAGCCAAATTAGCATTACTTTTAGAGCAACTTAATCATGGGTTAGTTGACCGTGAAGCGACAATGAAATCAGCTTTACTTTCCATCTTAGCTGGCGAAAACATCTTGTTGATTGGCCCTCCTGGCACCGCAAAAAGCCTTGTAGCTAGGCGTATATCTAAAACTTTTAATGAAAATAATCTAGCAGATAGTACCTACTTTGAATATCTGTTAACTAAGTTTTCTACACCTGAAGAAATATTTGGCCCTCTTTCAATAAGCGAATTAAAAGCTGACCGATTTAAGCGTAATACCGATGGGTATTTACCTTCGGTGAAAATAGCCTTTCTGGACGAAGTGTTTAAAGCCAGCTCATCCATTCTAAATGCACTCCTCACCATCATGAATGAGCGTATTTATCATAATGGTACTGAAGCAGTAAAAGTCCCGTTGAGAGCATTAATCGCTGCATCAAATGAACTACCTACAGGGCAAGAAGAGCTTAGTGCTCTCTACGATAGATTTTTAATCAGAAGCTTTGTTGATTATATTAGTGCTAATAAGTTACTTCACTTGTTTGATTTAATTGAAGAAGTAGAAATTAAAGACCCGCTTACCCAAGAAGATTTAAATTGGCTGGATGACACCATTAAAAACATCACTATTTCTGCTGAAATTAGAAAGGCCATATTAGAAATCTGGGAAAAACATAAAGACACTTTTAAAGAAGACCGCCGTGAAGTACTGTCAGATCGTCGTTTTACCAAAGTTATCAAGCTACTCCGAGTATCTGCCGCAACCAATGACCGAAGTGAAGTAGACCTTTCTGATGTATTACTTCTTAAAGATTGTTTATGGAATCATCCGGATAATGCTGAAAAAATACGAGAGATAATTCGTAGTACATTATTGAGGTACAGTCAGAGAGTAAAAATTGATAGTGAAGATAGCGAACCTGAGCATTCTAAAGCCGATGATTTACTGACACCACCCAGTAGTATAAATGTAATTAATGGTTACAGAGGAAGTGGAACAGAACATGACCCCATCTTGATTAGGACCGACACCGAGTTAGAAGACATTCGACGTCCTGAGATTGGGCAGCAGGGATATTTTTTCAAACAAACAAATAACATTCAAAGTTTACCCGTGACAGCAACGCAATCTATATATTTTATAGGGCATTATGATGGAAATAACTTTACTATATATGGGCCGGATAATAAAAATGTTCTTTTTGGATATGTTAATCCACGGTCTAGCATTAGTAATCTGCACTTAGTGGGTTTCTCCTTAAAATGTACAGATTTAGACAGCAATAAATCACCTAGTAATAAAGTTGATGTTGAAAAGACTATAGAAAAGACAAAAGAATTATTGATGATTCAAATAGAATCAAATATTTGGCTATAGGAGCTTGGAATGATAAGTGCAGCATTCAATCTCCTTCGCTCTGGAGCAAATTTATTTAAGGCCGCCACCCCTATTGGCTTCAAAGCCATAAAATATTTTGTCGATAGCACATTTAGAGACCCCGTTACCCCTGTACCAGGAAGTGTCCTTTATTGCGACTTATGGGTAGCGATAGAGCATTCTGGCATTTATGTCGATGATGGAAAGATATCGAATATCATTGTCGATGGTATAGCGGAAAGCACTGTTAGCTATAGTGACGCAGCAGATTTCACATCTAAGAGCACATTAGGCCGTAAAATTTATGTTTCATGCAATAAATACGGCGCTGTTGGACATTCAAGCGTAGCCCATGGAGCAGATCTCCATATTGGTGAGAGAGCCTTTTATGGCCTTGTGTTTAAAAACTGCCATCAGTTTTCGGCTAAATGTGTAAATTATGCTGACCAAGTGCTACAAGACAGTAGCCTTATAGAAAAGGGCTTTAGTGCTATCACATCGCTAGTGCCAATTGAAACATGGGAACCGACCCTCGCAGAGCTTAAAAATACCGCACGCAAGCAATTAGGCGCGACGAAATGGCGCTTATGGGATTGGGACAACTCTCTAGCTAAAAATCCAGTGACTGAACCTGATTGGCCAACACAAGAACAGTATTTCCAACATCTGCCGCTGAATGAAAAAAGTATTGAACTTATCCGCTCTGAACTCAATGAGCTACAAGATTACCAAAGCGAATTGGAAGACGAAAATATACCTCAACACATCACAAACAAGCTAACTTCACTCAATAGCACTCTGACGCAGATTTCTGATAAATACGAGGAGGTTAAAGAGTTTCTAGCTAAATGCCCAGGCGCTAATTTTTCCTATACAGACATTATTAATAGTCAGGATGATTTCACTGTATTAGCTAGACTATTACATGATAATCAACGAATTAAAGACCTTGCTCATAAAATGGGGCGAATCTATATTTCGGAAGAGAAAAAGAAAGCGACTAAAATCCCAGAGGCGAGTAAAAACGAAGTTCATGGTACTCATAGAAGCAATGATTTGATGCGAATGCTCCCAAGTGAGCTGGTAAACCTTGAAGATGAAACGTTAGAAGTACTGTTTTATGCAAGACTGTTGGAACACAACTTACTAACTTACGAACTTCAAGGCGTCACTTATATTAATGGTGAAGAGCAACAAACTAGTCAAAAAAGAACGGGCCCAGTTGTGGCTTGTTTAGATACTTCGGGCAGCATGGCTGGTGCGCCATTATTAAAAGCTAAAGCCTCATTGCTGGCCATAGCGAACATTCTCAAGCAAGAGCAACGATCACTCCATGTACTGCTTTTTGGCTCAAATGGTGAGTTAAAAGAGTTTTCAATGAATGAAGTAAACAACTCGTCTGGTTTACTGAGCTTCTTACAACAAAGTTTTGGTGGCGGCACTGATTTTGAGACACCATTAAAACGTGCGTTGGAAATAATCAAGAATGATGAAGACTTTATTAAGGCAGATATCCTGATGATTTCTGATGGTGACTGCATTTTATCGACAGAATTTATTGGTTCCCTAGATACTGAGAAAAATCTGTTAGATTGTTCTATCTACTCAGTATTATGCGATGGAAAAAGGGTCGAAGATAATTTCAGTGATGAGATTATTCTGTTGTAGGTTAATTTTTAAGAGGCGCTGCCATGGATCTCGATTGCATTCCAACTATTGAATCACTGCTAGAGCAAAACGCCATCTGCTTTACTGGGCGTCCGGATTTAATTGACCGCTATCTGGTTTTAATGGATTTAATAATACCAATAGAAACGATGGCACTGCTTGATGAAATAGGCAGCCCTTTCAAATCTTTTGAGTGGAATTCGTATCACATTTACGGCTCTGAAACGAAGAACAGCAAAGTGAGAGAGTCTCCAACACTAGATTGCAATGACCTTTCTCTAAAGGGGTCGATTACGTTACCTAATAGACCTATTTATACCGTTCATCTTGATGAGGATTTCATCGTAACAGCACATGTCCGGTGTAATAATGGTTATTTTGATAAGCTAATCCACAAAAAAATTGGCGTGAACCCTAAAAGGTTAACGCACAGTCTAAAAGCGGTAACGCGGGCAATAGACCAGTCACCAGCATTCTTTATCTGCACTAAGTGCAATAAATTAATTGATGCCAATTTTAAGTCTCAAGATGGAACGGCCACATGTGCCTACAGCGCTTGCGGCAGGTTTGTGGAACAACACTTTGATGTTCTATCCGATAAAGTCACAAGCTCCTTATATGATAAAGATATAAGTATCGATATATTTGACGATTACATAGCCATCTCCATTGGTTTAATCACTTGGCCGCATCCGCATGAACCGAGCTTTGAATGGGTTATTCAACGGAAAATGGCTCTTAGTTCTACACCGCGACAGGTTAAGTCTGCAGCAAAAGCTATCCACGATAGTAAGATTGCCCGTGGAAAGTGTAAGCACTGTAATGAGTCTATGAATGCAGGGCATATGTTCGATGATGATACCTGCCAGAGTTGTGCTACGGGCGTATATGGGGTTGTTTATTAGAACCTATATATTAAGCCGCATTATTTAGAATCAAGCATGTTAACGACAACCAAGTGGTTACTAAATCGGTTACTAAAACCAAAAAACAAACGCAAAAATAAAATCAAACTATTGATTTTAAATAAAATAAAAACACCAATCAACATTCAGATCCAAAACGTTGAGTAATGATATTTAACGCGTTTTAGATACCAAAAAGCCCTTAATGTAAGGGCTTTTTGTATTTTATGGCACTGAGGGAATATCAGTTAAAGCACTCACTCTTAGCCAAAAATATCGAGTGCAAAGTGCTGAGCTAGGCTCAGGAAACAATCGTTTACGGTAACAGAATTTTTTGCAGCTCTTGGTGCGAGCTCACTTGATAGTGCGGGGTGATACCGGTAGGTACGTCGTGGCCGTGGACGTTATACCAGCATGTATGAATACCAGCATTGATGCCGCCTTGGATATCTGAATGCGGGTTATCACCGACCATGAGCACAGTCTCGCGCTCAGGATGACCCATGAGTTCGAAGGCGTGCTCGAAGATACCCACATCGGGTTTGGCTATGCCGACTTTTTCTGAAATCACTAAAATATCAAAATGATGCTGCAAGCCTGTACGCTCTAATCGCACGGTTTGTAGTTCAGTGAAACCGTTGGTAATGATGCCTAGTTTAGCTTTACCTTGTAGCGCGGCTAATAACTCGCGAGCACCGGGTAGCGGCGAACAAATTTCGGCCATTGCTGATAAAAAGGCACTATTGAGCGTCATGGCCGTAACGGCTAATTTGGCTGCCCAAGGTTCGAAACGTATAGTCTGCAACTCGGCGGCGGTTATCTTGCCATCTTGATAATCGATCCAAAGCGGTTTGTTAACTAACTGATACTCATCAAAATCGGCTTGGGTAAAATCGACCCCAAACTCACTAAACATCAACTTAAGCCCTTTTAAGGCATCAAAATAAAATAGGGTTTCATCGGCATCGAACAAAATCCATTGGTAAGGCAAGGACATAGGAACTCTCTTTCTGACAAAATAGCTAAAACTCATCCCCATGCCGTTCAGTGGCATCGAGAATGGTACATCGGCGATTGCGGCAATGCTGTGGCTAGCTGCCTAGCAGTAATCAAGATAAGCGATAAACATGAGCGATGAGCCCGAAAATAACTAGGCTTCACTGTCGACACCCGCAATCAGCAAGTGCATTAGTCTACCTTGCATCAAGGGCAATGATAACCACGATAATAAAAACTGACTGTTGAGGTATCATCAACAATAATGGCTGGGGAACGCGATAATCTAAGGACACCATGGAGCACTTTTCGGCATTACCTATCTTTGTCACTGTAGTGGAATGCGGTAGCTTTTCATTGGCAGGTCAAAAGCTTGGGCTGAGTAAATCGGCGGTGAGTAAACGCATTACCCTATTAGAACAAAGTCTGGGTATTCAACTCCTGCACCGTACCACTCGCAGCTTGAGTCTTACCGAGGCAGGCGCCCGCTACTTCGACTACGTTCGCCCAGCAGTTAAGCTCGCAGCAGACGGCTTGGACGCTATTTCAGAGCTACAGCAAGTACCTCAGGGCAATCTGCGCATCGCTGTCCCTATGGTATTTGGCCGCTTGCATATCGCCCCTTTAATCCCCGAGTTTCTGCGCCGTTACCCGAAAATACAGCTGCAAATGCAGATGGATGATAAGACCACCGATTTAATTGCTGGCGGATTCGATCTAGCGATTCGCATCGGCGAACTGCCAGATTCGAGCCTGATTGCCCGTAAAATTGCCCCTTGTTTAAGTGTCATTTGCGCCTCACCCGAGTATCTTGCTCGCCACACTGTGCCACACACGCCGCAGCAACTCAGCCAACATAACTGTTTGTTCTACTCATACTTTCGTGATGGTGTTGAATGGACCTTCTTAAGCCCGCAGGGTCCCACTCGTATCCAGCCGAACGGTAACTACCAAGTCAATAATAGTGATGCCATCCACCAAGCCACACTCGATGGTTTAGGCATAGCCAACCTACCCCATTTCATGGTCGAAGCCGACTTACAAACAGGCCGCCTACAAGCCTTGCTCGCAGACCATCCCCTCCCAGAACATGGCATCTACGCGGTTTACCCGCAGCGGAAATATTTGCCGACTAAGGTGAGTGTATTGATTGAGTTTTTGATGGAGTTGTTGATGGCAAGGTAGGGCATTACTCAATAGGTTCAAAGATAAAAATTGATTAAAAATGGTTATAAAGAACACAGCTGCAAAGCTAAAAAAGACTAACTTAAAACGGACTTAAGCCAAATAAAACAGCACATTAAATAGCCTGTCCAACTATAATGATAGTCAGTCTAGCTGACTATTTAAGGCAGAAATATGAGTGCTTATCATCAAACATTTGGCTATGAATTTGATCTTGGTTTCGACCTGAGCCAATACCCATTTCTTATCGACAAAAGCTATCAAAATGACATGTGTCCAAGCTTTTATTTCAAACGAAAAAGCGACTACTTTATTCTTTGGGTAGACTATGCCGACCCCATCTGTCGCGAAGAAGATTATCCCCGCTACACCATCATTTCAGCCGTAAATGACGGCGACAACATACACCCAGAAATCCGTACTGCTTCCCTGCCAACATTACAGCTTGAATTTGAACAGCCCAGTGCAATCATTGATTATTTAGAGCAGATAAAACTGCAACTGAGCGCCAAGGTCGTTTCAATACGGTAACCACAACATAAATGCTCAACTAACAAAAGAAAACTGTTCGATGTGACTCATAGTCCGTGGAACATACAACAGCGATGACTGAAAATATAAGCCCACTAATACACTAGGTTTACATCATGGAATACCAATCCGTTAGCCAGTTTGAAGAGGCTTATTTTGTATCTTATGAAGAAGAATGGTGTGGATACGTAATCTACATCGAACGAAATCCAGATCGGTTCAGGGGAGGCTTTGAATGGTCCGTATGCTTTGATAATGAAGAAATTCAATCAGGGCTAGCGTTTCATTTTGATTTTGCACTGGCAGAAGCACAACAATTTATTAGTTTTAGGGCGAAAGAGGATTAATTACTTATGGATGGATTATTCGTTACCAATTGATATAAAAGTTAAATTTAAAAATGAGAGCAAACAGTGATACATAAAATGAGTCACTTAACCTACATTGTCTCCCCAGTGACACGCCGTTCATACCTCCATGTAGGCTCGACTAAAACCTCCCTGTTTTAGACGGTCACGGGTGCAACAATGTCGATTCTATTATGGCCTCTGCTCTATCAGGTTTCTGTACTTATAGCCCCAAAAGCGTTTTTGAAAAAAAAACGCTCTAGATTCTAAGTATGTGTCGTTACTTTGTACGATTTGAACATAAGTTGGTCATTAACTTTTATCACAATTACAAACTCCTCAACCACCAACTAAAAGCTAGCGGAATAGTGCTTGCCATGTATAATTTGCGGTTCGAAATTTGCGTTTGGACTGATGATTAATGAAAGCGATAGATCTTTTTGCAGGTGCCGGTGGCTTCTCTCTAGCTGCACATCAATGTGGTATTGATGTCGTTGCAGCCATAGAGCTAGATAGCGCAGCCGCAGCAACTTACCAGCAAAATTTGATCTCTCGTTTAAGCGCACCAACGACATTAATCAATGACGATATTAATGTCGTCGACATAGCTGAATTAATGGGTAAGTTAAATCTTAATGAAGGCGAGCTTGATATCATTTTGGGTGGGCCTCCATGTCAGGGATTCTCCACCCACAGAATCAACAATACCGGGGTCGACGACCCTCGTAATCAGTTGCTATTGCGCTATTTTGATTTTATACACGCATTTAAGCCAAAAGCATTTTTAGTAGAAAATGTCACTGGTTTACTTTGGCAACGCCATGCCGCCTATTTAGATAAATTCTTGAAACTGGCCAAAAAAGCAGGTTATAACATTCAATTTTGCGGCGCAATCAATGCTAAAGAATATGGTGTGCCACAAAACAGAAAGCGAGTTTTTATTCTAGGCACAAGAAAAGATATTAAAGACGCAGCCTTAATTTTTCCTCCTGCTGCGACGCATTTTGCACCTAAAAAAGGTAACCCCACATGGAGAGCCGCCTCTACTGTTTTTGAAAAACCAACCAACTCGATTTTGAAAGAGTATGTGCAACTTTATCAACAGACCATGCCAAAGCAAGAAGCCGAGCTACATGTCGCAAATCTAGAATTTGGCTCTCAATTACCTAAAAACGATAAATGCAACATTCATATGGTGCATACAGATAATGTCGCTCAACGTTTTCGTGAAACGCCACTCAATGGCAGCAGAAGTGACATTGAGTTTCGTTTAAAATGTCATTCAAATGACTACAAAGGCCATAAAGATGTTTATGGCCGCATCATACTCGATCAACCCAGTAATACCATTACGACTGGCTGCAATAATCCCTCCAAAGGCCGTTTTGTTCATCCATGGCTCGATCACGGTATCACCTTAAGGCACGCAGCTCGCCTACAAACCTTTCCCGATGATTTTGAGTTTTTAGGCAATAGCAGCGAACAAGCAAAGCAAATTGGTAATGCTGTTCCTGTTGAATTGGGAAGAAAACTTATCAGTGAAATCAAAACAATCATCACACCCTAACCTAATTGACTATTTATTCTGCGAATAAAAAAGCATATTATCCTGACTAATAAGGAATTTTAGTTAGGGAAGCCAAATGCTCTCATCAGTTTCATTTCAAACTCGTGCTCGTACAATTGACCATTTAGGTCGAGAACAAATTGCAGATTGTCCAACGGCAATTTCTGAGCTTTGGAAAAATGCTTATGATGCCTATGCCCGTAATGTTTCATTGAACATCTTTGATGGGGAAATCCCAGTAGCCACACTCGTGGATGACGGTCATGGCATGTCACTAGATGACCTTCGCAATAAGTGGCTTACTGTTGGCACAGAATCAAAAGCAACTGGCACAGAAACCCCTTTAGAAGATCGAAATGAAATAGACAGAATTCGGGTAAAACAAGGTCAAAAAGGCATAGGCCGCTTATCTTGTGCAGCATTAGGTTCACTAATGCTATTAATATCTAAGAAGAAAAATGAGCAATTTGTTGCATGTCTATTAGATTGGCGTTTATTCGAAAACCCATATCTTATGCTTCATGATATTAAATTGCCTATTGTTGAATTCGAAACTCGCTCCGAAGTCCAAACATTATTACCTGATATGTTCGATAAACTCATGGGGAACTTATGGGGTGATGGCTCAGACAATGAACGAGACTCAAGAGTCGAATTGGCTTGGAAGTCATTCCATGAACAAGAGCTTATTGAGAAAAAAGACTCTACTAAAATCGCAATTGAAGAAACAGTTATAGGTACCTGTTTTACCGATAGACATTTAGATACTTGGCCTGTTTGGAGTGGCAACTCAAGCCATGGCACGGGCATGTTTATTGCCTCTATTAATGAAGATCTAACAGCGCAACTATCTGCAGATTCCGGTTCTGAGTCTGATGGCACAGAAATACGAGCAAAAGAAAGATTCATTCAAACTCTAAGTAGCTTTGTCAACCCATTTTGCCGCCCAGGTGAAGACAGAATTACCGACTTTAGTACTTCGGTTGTCGCCTGGAATGGTCACCTGCAACGTTTTATTATCGATGAAGTAAGAAATTTCGATATTTCTAACTTTGATCAGCTTGAGCATATTATCGAAGGCGATATCAGCGAAGAAGGGTTATTTAAAGGAAATGTAAAGGCATTTGGTGAATGGTTTAACGATGTTACTGTAAAACCTAAGTCACGGTATAAAATGAGAAAAGATACTCATTTTGGTGCCTTTTCAATCCGTCTTGGTACTTTTGAAGTAACAAGAGTAAACAGCTCTCTCTCTGATGAACAATATAGCAACTTCTTCAAAATGAGAGAGCTTTTTGGTGGCTGTATGGTATTTAGAGATAACCTCAGAGTCATGCCGTATGGTCGAGAGGATAATGACTTCTTTGAAATGGAAAAAAGAAGATCTAAAAATGCTGGTTTATACGTTTTTACAAATAGAGCGTGTTTTGGCGGGGTTAACATAACAAAGTATGGAAATCCGAACTTAAAAGATAAAGCTGGACGTGAAGGTATTATTGATAATAAAGCTTCAAAGTTATTCCGTGAAGTTGTTGAAAATATCCTTATTGAAATTGCAAAGCGTTTTATTGGCAGAGCATCTCAAGTGCGTGCAGATAAACTAGAAGAAATAAATTCTAAACACGCTGCCGATAAAGCAGCGAAAGACAGAGTAAAATTATTAAAAAAAGAACAAGATAGAATAAAAAGCACTATTAATAAAAACAAGGCTCATCTTGAAATAGCTAGAAATGAGCTTACAGAACTCGCAAATATCCTGACAGAAAATCGTGACTTTGATAGTCAAGATGAATTAACTAGACTCAAACACGAACTTAACGAACTAGATGGACGTTTAAAAGACTTTTCTCTAAGCCCAATTCCTAGAACATTAGGTAGTATAGAAACAGCATATCGAGACTATAGAGATATGGAGTTGAATGCTAAGGAGCTAGTGAAGCAAATAAGCTCTTCGATTAATCTTGCACTTGAAAAACTAACGACTAAAGAAGATATTGAAATTGCTGAAAAGGATTTCAAGAGCAAAGCTGGTGTTCTTCATGCAAAAATACGAAAGTATGCAAACGAAGGTAGAGAATTATTAAAAGCAGAAATATCCAGATTTGATGAACTTGTTGATACCGCGAATAAGCAATTCCACAAAAACCTTGCTATCCATCTTGATGATTTAGCGGCCAAAAGAACAACACTTGATCATGTAATGGCACTAATAGATACCGAGTATGAGAAGCAAGATATTGAAATACAACAATCTCTCAAGCCATACATCACCGCAATTGAAAGCTTAAGAGAACAAATAGATCTTGAAGGCCTGGCGATTCAATCTGTAAATGAAAATACTAAATTAAAGAAAAAACTTGATCAAATTCACGCCTTAGCCCAATTAGGTATTTCTGTTGAAATAATAGGTCATGAGATTGAAGGGTTAGACATGACTATAGAGCGTGGCCTTAACTCATTAAGCAAAAGTGAGCTTACTGAATCACAGAGTAGAGATTTGGTCAATGTAACTCAGGCTCATCAGTCATTAAGTGATTCATGGCGATTTTTAAGCCCGTTGAAATTATCCGGTGAAAAAGTGAAAGCTAGATTAACTGGTGATGACATATACAAATATGTAAATGACTTCTTCAAATCGCGCTTAGATAAAGCGGGGATTAATTTTGTAAAAACAGAAGCGTTTTCAAAAATATCTATCTATGAACAACCTTCAAGAATATACCCTGTTTTCATAAACTTAATAAACAACGCTCGATATTGGGTCAAAGAATCAACTGAAGAAAATCGCCTAATTACTCTAGATATCAAGGACGGATTAGTTTACGTCAGTGATAACGGTTCAGGTGTTGATGTCGATGATATTGATAACTTATTCACAATTTTCTTTACAAAGAAACAACGTGGAGGTCGTGGGGTTGGTTTGTACCTCTGTAAGATGAATTTAGCAGCAGGTGGTCATAAAATATTTTATGAATCACGCCCACAACATAAACTATTAAATGGTGCTAATTTTGTAATTGATTTTAAGGGAATAAAAAATGTTGGATAATATTAAATTTGATTACAAACCTTTTCTTAAACAGGCTTATATTGATCCTATAAGAACTGTAACTGTCATTGATGACGAATATCCAACTTTAGATGCACTTGTTACGAAAGGCAGAGAAGAATTTAATAGTGATGATATTAATCGTCTCTCAGAAATCATTGCAGTTAGCCGTGACATAAAATACAACTGGCTATTAGACGTTTATGATGGTGAAGAAGACAAACTATCTGTCGACAATGTATCTAGTAGACTTCATCACAGTGACCTTTTAATTTTGGATTATCATTTAGATGGTGAAGATGATGGCTTCTGCCAAAAATCAATTAATATAATAAAAAACCTATCCAATAACAGACACTTTAATATAGTTGCAGTACATACTAAAGGCTATACTGGTGAAAAAGGCACTGTAAATGATGTTTTCACCGACATCATTGTCTCTTTACAAGCCAAACCTAAATTGGCCAGCTTGCATCAAAAACCATTAAAACTAGTAAATAATGCATTAGACCAATGGGAAATTGAACAGCCTGAAATTAGAGTAAACCTAATTAATTCAATTCCAAAACTTGATCTTCTATTCTTACTGAAAAAATACGAAATTGAGTTGACCAATGGTTTGCTTGAACATGATTTTTTTGATGAATTCTCATCTATATATGATGAAAAACCCGAAGATATTGCTTTATGTAAAAAGTTATTAATCCGATGGACATGTATCGAAATATTAAAAGAATATGATGATAAGTTTGCTTCAGAAACTGCGAAACATTTTGACTGGGGAAAAAATGAAACAATTACTTGGGTTAAAACTGAAGATTTATTTCTGACCGTAATAGGAAAAAAACAAACGCCTGTTAGTGAAATCCCGGATAAACTGTTAGAAGCTATGGAAGATTGGCGACCACACCCACATAAACTCATCTTATCTAAATTAAGAAATGAAATCGAAAGTAAAGGGGTATCAGCCTCAAGTAACATCCTCAATAAGAAGTACTTGCAAGCCGCTTGGCTTAAGGATTTATTAAAAGCTGAAAACAATAGTGAAATACAAACTGCCGCATGGGGCACAGTATCGAAGCTATGGGAGGAACTTGCTACAGAAATAAAATATGATCTTGGTACATTTACGGCAAACTTAGTCAACCAAATAAAAACTTTAGAAACTGATAAACAAAGTGCACTAAACTACTTTGTAGATACTAAAGTTATGGAAAATGAAGTTGAACAGGTCTTACATGCTAACTGTTTTAGTTGTTCTAGAACAATAACAACACATCATATAATCACTGGGCATATTTTAGAAATTAATCGAAGTTATTGGCTTTGCTTAACTCCAATCTGTGATTTAGTACCTGGACAGAAAAATATTTCTCATAATCCTAAAATTCAAGATGTTGATCCCTTTGATCAACTTATTCCCGTTACATTAGTCCAAATGTATGATGCTAAAGAAGCTTTAAAAAGTACTAGAGACAGTATGATAAAGAGCTTAAAAATTACCTCAGAAAATATCCCAAGCTTTTCAGATGAAGATTTAATGGTACAACTGCTCGAACACTCGACATCTAACAATATGATATTTATCAAACCAAATAAAGATTCAGATGAAATTAGAATCCTTAGTTTCACAGTAGGAATCGATGGCAAAGCAAACCCTAAAGCCAAGGATTTTTATGTTGAAAAACAAGGGGTTTTCAACATAGAAGATAGAAAGTTGAAGCTATATTCTGCTCAGCCATGTGACAAAGGTCTTGAGCTAAAAATCACACCACTGGAAGGTACTGTAGTTGCAGAATTAAGATACGAATATGCATTGAATCTACTAGGTAAACTTGGGGTATCAAAATCTAGAGTTGGATTAGATTTCATTAACTAATTTAGAATTTCTTCTGCTTGCCTTTGCTTTAATCGCGATGGGTACACTGCATCCATCGCGATTAAAAACTCTGTGACATTCGAATACGCTTCGCTTTCATAGACTATTTTAGCAACTTCCTCTGCAAGTCTGCGTCCATGGATCAAGACTATCGGATACTTGTCTTCAATCACTTCTCGTTGAACTGAATCTGAAAAATAACTGGTGGTTACATACACACCTAGCCAGCCACGCTTTAAGCGGGCTACTGTACGAGCAATATGATTACCACCCGTAGGCGTATTGAGTGACTCGCATTTCGCCTGACCTAGCACAATCAACTCCACTTTGGAGAATCCACTACCCAAAGTCACCTTACCGATGAAATCGGCACCACCGTCACCCGAGCCTTGAGTCACCCAGCCTTTTTGATAAATGCCTAGCTCTCTATCTAAAACACGCTCTGCAATCTCCTCAGCGAGCGCCTCAAATCTATGCTTCTTGTTAGCGTAGTAATCATAAATTTGATTTAAAATTTTGTCAGACTCAGAACCCGGAATAGGCTTTTGATTTATCGCTTTCTCTAGCTTTAACTTAGATACTCGGCGTCGTAGTTTGTTTAAAGCATTGCTACCTTCGCTCAGCCATTGTCGCCAGCTTTTAGGCGCTGTTTGATTGGTCATCTCTAGAGAAAAAGCTTTTTTACGGCGGCTATTTATCCAATCCCATTCGAACTCTTCATGCTCTGCGGCTATACAAAAAACTGTAAAGTCATAGGCATAGTTGGTAAACGTACGCCCGAGTTTGTTATCCCATTGCGTTACTAGCTCTATGCTATTAATCACACCCAATCCTTGAAACTGGGGATACCCCTTAGCAACACCATTCATAACTACGCGTCTAAAAAACAAGATAGGTGGAGTTAATAATCTCTCGTCCACATTGTGTGAATGCGCTAATCGAAAAGCTTCGAGTAGCGCTTTGTTACCTGGTGCAGTAGCAGGATCTTTACCAGGTTCTTTATTGTCACCAAAGTAGCGGATATGACCGTTATCAACGTCATAAAAATCTTCCCAGGGTGTTTCTATTGAACCTTTCTTATTTGGACTACTGGAAATGAGTATTGCCGGGCGGACGAGTTGACCCAAGCTGGTTTTAATCTTGGCACTAGGGTTGATTCCCTTTTCAAGCTGCAGATTGTTCGCATCGATGGATTTGGTTAGAAAATGGAAATTGAGGTAGCCATCTTCATACATGTTTTCTCCACATGCTGGCTTTTTATATCTCAGTACATCACCAATCTGAATTTCCATTATTCGTCACCAATCCTTACTCAATAAGCTTGATGAAATATAACATACTGATATTTAATTAAAAGAAATGTAGATATCAATTGTGAGTATGCGCTTATTCAACAGCTAATTTGTAACCTCATTCAAGGCTCACACTGAAGTTGACGCGATACGAGGGCTGCACAGCGGAAAATGGTATCGATAAGCAGGCCATCTGCGCCATGGATGGCGCGGTGGAGCCCTCATGGAAGAGTTTACGGCGTGCCTGCGTCAATACCATTTGAGTGCCACAGCTGAGCCTTAAATCAAAAATCTCGCTATTTCCCACTCGGCAATAAGTACCTCGTACTTCGGCCGCCGGCGTCGGCTTTTACTAAAAAGCGCTGTTCGACCATTTGCGCAAGATGACGGGTGGCGGTGGCGCGGCTCACCTTAGCGACTTTTTGGTACTGGCTACTATTAATCCCTAGTTCAAAATCGCCGTCTAACATCCGATTGAGCACTTTAGCTTGCTCCTGACTCAATAAAGATTGGTCGACACTTTGCCAATACTGAGTTTTCGACAGCGTTCTGCTCACATCTGCCATCGCATTGAGTAAGCAGTCATTGAGGGTTTCAAAAAACCAGACTAACCAAGGAGTAATATCTACATCGCCCCTTTGAGTGGACTCTAAAATGTCATAGTAGGCTTGGCGACGGGCAAGAATACTGACCGACATAGCGTAAAAACGAATCGAGCGCTTCTCCGCTTGTGCCAAAGCTAAATCAGTCAATAAACGCGTGATACGCCCATTACCATCATCAAGTGGATGCAGAGTAACAAACCAAAGATGTGTTATCGCCGCACGGATAAGCGGATCTAAAACCTGCGCTTGCCGTGAAGCATTAAACCATTCGATGAACTGCGAGAGTTCAGCATCCAATGCCGATCTAGAGGGTGCCTCAAAATGCACTGTTGGTTTATCAATGCGGCCAGAGACAACCTGCATAGGTGTATCGCCACGCAGCGTTCCACCAATAACAGGGTTAAGTAATGTGTAACCCAGCGGAAATAACTGCTGATGCCAGCCCAATATCCGTTCGAGGGTTAATTCAGTCTCTAAATTTTTTAAGGCATCGAGCATAATGTCAGCTAAACCATCGGTTTGCGCTGTTGTCGGATACGGTTTATCTTCAGTCACGCCGAGTTTTTTAGCTAAGGATGAGCGCACTGAAGCAGCATTGAGCTTTTCACCTTCGATGGCACTGGAATGGATAATGTTAGCGAGTAAGGTGTCGAGTGCTGCATCTGAAGTTAATAGGCTGTCGTCGTGACTTAGCATTTGCTTCCCAAGCAGCTGGCCCTGATTGAAATAGACCTGACGCAGCAAGGCATCAATGCTGCTAGTATTCCAATGAAACTTAGGCCAATCGGCTTGCTGCCAAATCCACATATCTTACCCCACGAGTCAAATAACAAGCCTATTCTACTCACATAATGAGGCGATTAACAAACATATTCGCCTCACATTATGAGTCAAATAGTGCTAATAATCGCCTCATCAATACCAACATGGCTATGCAATGCAGGGAAATGAGTCTTGTTGGTAATCCGGGAACTCAGATCCTAAGCCTTATGGGCTTCCACTTTTATCGTACAGCTGTCATACAATACAGTGGCGCCTTTACTGTGGTGCGTGACTTTTATGTATAGTCACCGACAAAGCCTTCGTGCTGAGATATACTGCCGCCGCTGATTTGACACGCCAATGCGAAACGCCGATGTGAAAACTCATTGCTTACACCGCACCGCTTTCACACACATTCTGAGCCCAATCTATGCCTGATAATGCCAACAATTCAACAGCTTCTGCTCACGCACAATGTTCTGCTAATGCACAACATATTGGCAATGCAGATCATGCCGCCAATACGCAGCACACTGGTCATTCACAGATTACCAAGCCAGATGAGATGCATCCCGAACAGTCGAATACGCTCAGTAGTGAACAGGCAAGTGTAGAAAAACAGAAGGTCTTTATCATAGGCCTACCGCGTACGGGTACGACGAGTGTGAGTGTGGCGTTGTTGGAGCAAGGGCTTAAAGTGGCGCACATGGCCTTTACTAAACAGGCGTTTATGCTGGCCGATGCGATTTCTGACGTGCCCTGTTTTAGTGATTATCGGCAGCTTGATGGTCTATTCCCGCAGGCCAAATTTGTCTACCTCGATCGTGAAATGGCGAAGTGGGTGCCTTCAATGCAGATGCTGCTGGGTAAAATGCTGCCGCATTTAGAAGCAAAATCGGGGCGATTTCACCCGATTATGAAACGCAGTTTTCGGCACACGTTTGCTATTGATAAAGTGATGGATCCCGCTGACGAGGTACATCTTGTTGATTGTTATCAAAGGCATCAAAACGAAGTGCTCGCTTACTTTCATGGCCGAGAAGATTTTATCTCACTCGACATTAGCCATGTGGGGAGCTTGAGTCGCCTGTTGCAATTTTTAGGGTTAACCACGGATTGCCCAACCTTAGGTCAAGTGACAGATAGGGCATTCTCGGATCCTCAAATAAAAAGTGCACCAACCCAGATATCACTGGAAGGAACGAGTCAGGCAAAGGCAGCCGTCCAACCACTGCCAGTCAACACCAGCGAGCATGGACTGGATTTCCCTAAATTAAACGCTGGTACACACGTCGCGGCTTGGCATGAATATAAACATCCCAATAAGGTGAACAGTAATAGCGCTGGCCCGCAAAGCCGTAAGTTTTTTGACTATACGCTTTAGTCGCACGTCTTTATTGCTTGCGGCGTTTCACTACAGTGAGCCAATCGAGGCTCACGCCCGAAATCGCATTAAAGCCGCGGATACGGAAAATAAGTTGCAGTAACTGCGGCCTTGGACGCACTTTAGGTTCGACCGAGCGCGGAATAAACCAGAGTGTCACTAAGGCTCGCAGCACGGTCGAGACTAAGAACACCACGAAGATAGGGCTAGATAACACGCTATCCCAACCCGACCAGACTAAAAAGTCCGCCGCATGGGAGGCAATAGTGCCGCCCAATATCGCGCCAACAAATACACAGGCCGCACTCAAGGCTGCTTGCAAAGCGGCGTAGGTCGCAAAGTCACTGCGAAAGGGGCGGATATCATAAAGGTAATTTGCCGTACTTAAGGTAAAGCCGCTCCACGCCAAGCCAGAGAAAGCTTGGATAGCTAAGATATACAGATAGTTATCCGAGAATAGCCACATCAGCGGCAAGCTTGGGATCATACAACTGGTGATGATCATCACTAAACGATTGCCGAATTGATCGCTAAAGCGACCCCAAAATCGCAAGGTGACAAATTGAGTCGCTATCGAAGCCACGCTGGCAAACACAAATTCGAGATAAGTAAACTTCAAGCCTTCCAACATATAAACGGCAAAAAATGGTGCCGAGATCGCCACCATGCCCTGCATACTGGCGACAAACAAACTGTACTGACGAAAAGTTTTATCCTTCCACGCCTCGCGAAAATGACCAATCGTCTGCAGAAATACGCCGCGCTGTTTGGGCTCGCGCGGATCGGGATCGTGCATCTGCAGCAGTAACCAAGCCGAGACAAACCGTCCCATCGCCGCGATTGAAAACAACAGACTAAAGCCCAGCCACGCCATCTGTATCGAATCGGTTAAGGTGAGTATGCCGCCGCCAATAAAGAACACACTCAAAGATGCGCCCATAGTGAGCCGAGTGCGCGCGGCGAAGAAAGTACCACGGCGCCGTTCGGGAACAATAGAGCCCATCCACGCCCGCCAATGGGGTTGAATTAGATTAATAAAGCCATGGTAACCAACGGCTAAAGCGATAAAGATCCACACCGCATGTTCAGGGCCGAAAGCGGCTAACGCGCCCATCGCCAGCACAACACAGGCCTGAAAGGCGGCACAAAATACGATAAAAGTTCGGCGGGAGAAATGGCTGGCGAGCCAGACAGATAAAAGCTGGGAGATAGCGCCAAAAAGCTGAGGTAAACCCGTGACAAAGCCCATCTGCGCTAGGCTGGCACCGAGAAAAATAGCGTAGGCATTGAAGAAGTTATCGCTGGTCGCCGTCATCATAGACGAGGCAACCGCCTCCTGCTGCGAGCGACGCAGGGTACATCTTAACCAAGAGTTACGTTCGCTGCGCCGTGAACAAGTGACTAACGGCTGCGCCACAGGTGAATCCATACCAAGCACAAATCCATATAATATAAGGGATATTGCTCGATTATGTCGGATGAAATGCCATCTGCCTAGGGCTTATACCAATCGTATTAAAGCAAAACGCCCAAAGCAAAGCCTTGGGCGTTTTGTTCATCAGTGCATTGGATCGATAAACTGGCGCAATCACCAAGATCCATATCCTGACTTAGAAATAGGCTTTAAGTACCGTCTCTTGGTCGAGCAAACTTTGGTACAGGGTAAACTGATTGGCGGCGCGGTCCAGATTGTGGCCTTCGCGGTGGATATGGAAATACACATCACCGTTAAGATAATCCGTTAAAAAACGCACGCCTATCATCAAACAAATCACCCGCGCACCGAGCCACAGACTGCGTTTTTCGTCTTCCGTTAAGACATCACCCAACTCGCTCAAGTAGCCACGGCAAATCGCGGCGAAGATATCTTGGCGCACTTGAACTTTATCCAAGGCCGTAGAGTCTTCTTCCTCTGGTGAGCAGAAAGTGCGAACCATGTCGCCGAAGTCATACATCAGATGACCTTTCATGCAGGTATCTAAATCGATAATCGCCATGCTGGACATGTCGCGTTTATCGAAAAGCATGTTATTGATTTTAGTGTCGTTATGACAAATTCGCAGCGGCAGCTTTGGCGATATTTCCGCAAGTTCATCCAGCAAAGCCTGCTGAGATAACGCGTAATCAACCCAATGACGGCAGAGATCTAAACGGTATTGGCTATCGAGCTCGGCGGCCTGTTGCAACAAGGCCATGCGTCCCGGTAAATGGTGAAACTGGGGGATCACATCTTCGAGCTGAGTCGCATCAAAGTCACTCAAGGCTGAAGCAAAATGACCAAAGGCCTTGGCCGCCATTTCTGCTTCTTGTTCCGACTTAACCACTTCAATGCTGAGACTATGTGGCAAGTAACTGATCGCGCGCCAAAATCCTTGTTCGCCTAAATCAATAGCCAATTCCCCCTCTTGGGTTAAACAAGGGCTAACGACTTTCAGGCCGTATTGTTGCTGCAACGATTTAGCGCATAAATGATGGCTAATTTTATCGGCATTGCTGACCAAAGCGTTGGGCGTTTTAAATACCTCAGTATTAATTCGCTGCAATACTAATTCGCCCGCAGGCCAGCGCACCAAAAGGGTGTCATTAATGTGGCCATTACCGAGGGCAGAAATTTTTGCCTCGGCGGCTTCAATACCAAAATGAGGCAACACTGACTGCCTGATGAGTTTAATCACTCAATAACTCCGTTAATTTTTGTTTTACCCAGACAGTGTCCTGCGGATAAGTCACGCCGAGCCAAGGCTCACAGGCAACATCGACATAGACAGGCAAACCTTGCTCAATGCCCGCTTGTACTATGGCGGGCAAGTAACATTCAGACTTAGGTTGTTGACCCTGTTGCCCGATAAATTCGGTTAATTCACGTTTAATAACATCAAATATGCTTGGGGAGAAGCCCCAGCAAGTCATAGAGACCAAGGACGCTGGCGGCAAACTCGCATGTCCCTGTGGGCCATCACCCACCAATTGACCAGCTTGATCGGCGATATTGAGCCATTCGGCAACCGATTTAAGCTGACCATTTTCAACCTGACACAGACCCCGGTTAACACCGCCGTGCTCCGACAATGTGAGTTCTATGGGATAAGCCACCATCATCCACTCTGTCGGTCTCATGCTTAAGCCTTTGGCTAACGAGACAAAAGCGCTATCACCATAAAAATCATCGGCATTGATAACGGCCATTGGCCCTTTAACGAGATGGCGTGCACTCCACAGTGCATGGGCCGTGCCCCAAGGTTTTAGCCTGTGGCTGAGATCAGCCAGCTGCGCCGCTTCGGGTAAATCCGTTAAGGCTTGATAGCAAAAATGATAGGCGAAATCGGCGGGCAAAAACCGTGTCAGTATCTCAGTTAATTCAGTTTCTAACTCTGGGCGGATCACCAGCACAGCACGCTGAAAGCCACTGCGAATGGCCGACATGATCGATAACACCAACATGGGTTCGCCAGCGGGACCGAGCGCTGCCAATTGCTTATCGCCGCCGAAACGACTACCTAGCCCTGCAGCCATAATGACTAAGGTCAATTCTGTATTCATGCTGGATTGATATATTCAGTTCAAATTTAAAGATGTTTCCCCAAACCGCCGCGCCCAATACCAAGGCATAACGCATTTAAAACGCGGTTTGAGAAAAAGAGGAGCAAAAGTGTAATCTACCCCTCTAATTGTGACTAGCATTTAAGCAGAAATTTTATCGACTTATGTTGCTGACCTAACTTGCAGTCTAAATCAACGCGCGATGTAATCACCAAAAGTGCGATTCTGTTCCAATATCGCTTGGCTGCCCTTAAGACTGAACTTATAACCACACAAGCTGATACTGCCACGGCGCGCAAGGTCCACTATGATGGCTTGGGTGTCGAGTGGGGTGAATCGCGCTTCGGTTGCTGAGTCGGCTTTCAAATCCACAGTCACAGGGCGGTAGTCAGTGCCATTGTTAAAGGACAACAGGCTACAGGTTTTATCGCCCTTTGCCGTCGCTAAAGACCACAGATTTTGCGCTTTACCTTTCTCACCGAGCCAACGCATGATCAAGATGTCATCCTCCAGCGCTACAGAAAAGCCGTCAGGTAACGCGAGCGTCACCCGTTCACCCGCATAGGGCGCAATCGCGTTAACCGTTACCACGTCTGCGCCGTCGCCTGTCTCAGCGTCGCCACTTGGCCAAAGGCCCCAAACCAAGGCGAGCAAGACCACAACACCACAACCTATCCCCGCAGGACGCCAATAACGGCGTTCCAGTTTAGGCAGCTTAATCTTAGGTAGTACGAAGAAACGTTTCAGCGGCGCTAAAAACTCGAACAAACCGCGAAACAGCTCGGTCATCGAGCCAGAATCTTTCGCTTCGGCGCGGCGTTGACGCACTTCTTCGGCATGATCTTGATCGTTAAAGCTGTCCGGCTCGTCATCTTCTTCGGCGGCAAAACGCCAACCCGGTTCTGTACTGCGTTCGGCAGGATCTAATTGGGCCGCGTTAAAGTCGACATGTTTTAAATCAACATTGGCGACATCAACGTCGACTAAATCAATATTGGTCTGTTCGACACGGCTAGCATTAGCTGGGCGAAAATCCGCATGACTGTCGGGCACCACAAAATCGGCAGGATTTTGCGTCATCCGAGTAAGGGCATCAAAACGCAGTTCATCTTGGCGCTGGGCCTCAAGCTCGGCATCCGCCGCACTCATAGTCGAGGCGGCAATAGGTTCTGCAACTGTTGATTCAGCGACTATTGGTTCAGAGGCAATGGGTTCAACATGGGCAGATAAATCCACCTCAGGCTCAGAGGCCGTTGCGGCACTAATGGCCTGTGTATGCGACTGCTCAACATGCGGCTCATGTCGCTCAACTTGAGGCTGCGCTTGAACATGGGCGGTCGATTTAGCTGCCTGTCTTGCAGCAACCTCTTGAGTTTCTATCTCTTTAGCCGCCGCCTTTGGAACGATCGTCGGCTCCACACGGCGCCTAGGCATAGCTTGCGATGTCGGCGCATCCAGCTCAGGGCCGAAATAACCGTAGCGATAATCGACTATGGTTGGCGCTGGTAAACGCCAGCCCCAAAACGTCAGTCCAGCGGCTAACACTAAACTCAAGCCGATCAAGGCAATATGCACATCGGCCGTTAACAGCCCGATGAAAATAAATAAGGGTAATAGGAATACGCCAATCAAGCCTTTTGACTTATTGGCATCGGCCAAACGACGCAAACTGGCGAGCCCTAATAAAGGTAAGCCCAACAATGCCAGTAAATACATCAGGAAATTAGCCCCAAAAGCAGCGGCGGCAAGTGCAATACAGACGTAAACGCCAACACTGATTGCGACAAAGCGGGGACGAGAATCACGCCCGTGAAGGCAGAAAAGAGATTTTAACAGCACGACCCTTCCTTTATTGTTGTAAAAACGAGATACAAAAAGACACTCATTGCCTTATTCGCACGAGCGTAACCAATTTACCCGCAATTGTCAGTGCCTACGACCCTAGTCGGATAAAAATGCGCATAATATCGAAGTAAATCTAAAATAGGCTTAAATTGCTGGCCTACTAGCCCTAGTATTTCTATGGTCAAAATCGGTATAATGCTCGGCTTTCTGGGCCCTTCTTGCGTTAACCAATTGGATATTTAGCTCATGACCGCACGCGGAAATTTATTTATTGTGTCGGCGCCAAGTGGCGCAGGTAAATCCTCGCTGATCTCGGCCTTGCTTAAAGACAAGCCCGCTGACATGCAGGTTTCGGTATCACATACCACCCGCGCGCCACGCCCAGGTGAAGTCGATGGTCTGCACTATCACTTCGTTAATGTTGAACAATTCAAAGCGTTAATTGCTGAAAATGCCTTTTTTGAATGGGCAGAAGTGTTCGGCAATTACTATGGTACCTCGCGCCATGTGATTGAGCATACGCTCACACAAGGTATCGATGTTTTCCTCGATATCGACTGGCAAGGTGCCGAGCAAGTTAAAGCTGTGATGCCCGATGCCGTTGGTGTGTTTATTCTGCCACCCTCGAAAGCCGAGCTAGAACGCCGCCTCACTGGCCGTGGACAAGACAGTAGCGATGTGATCGCCAGCCGTATGGCACAAGCCGTATCGGAAATGTCTCACTATAAAGAATATGATTTTATTATCGTCAACGACGATTTTGACACTGCGTTAGCTGATTTGCGTGCCATCATTCGCAGTCAGCGCTTAACCTGTGCTAGTCAGATCCACGCGCAAAATGATATGCTTAACGATCTGTTGGCAGGCCAACTGTCATAGTGTACAATTTTGCGTCATTTTTTCCCTAGATAAACTGGAGTTTCAACACATGGCTCGCGTAACTGTAGAAGACGCCGTAGAACAAATCGGCAACCGTTTTGATATGATCTTGGTTGCGGCGCGTCGTGCTCGCCAAATCGCCGTGCAAGGTAAAGACCCTATGGTTGAAGAGATGAACGACAAACCAACGGTTATCGCCCTGCGTGAAATCGAACTAGGTTTAGTTAACGCTCACACCTTAGATGCCGATGAGCGTCAAACGGTACGTGAACGTGAAGCCGCTGAAATTGCAGCAGTTTCAGCCATTGCTGAAGGCCGTTCATTATAAGAGTTGTTGAGTAAACACCTGTTTAGGTAAAAGGAGAGCTGCCACTTGTATCTGTTTGAAGGTCTAAAGGAGTCTGCTTCCGGTTACTTAGAACCCGAACAGGTAGAATTGCTCAAGCAGGCGTACCAGATTGCGCGCGATGCCCACGAAGGGCAAATGCGCACGAGTGGCGAACCTTATATTACTCATCCGGTTGCGGTTGCCCGCATCCTTGCTGACATGCGTCTTGATCATGAGACGCTGATGGCAGCACTGCTACACGACACTATCGAAGATACTCATGTCACCAAAGACGATTTAGCCGAACTATTCGGTGTCGCGGTGGCCGAGCTCGTCGAAGGCGTGTCAAAACTCGATAAGCTAAAATTTCGCGACAAGAAAGAAGCTCAGGCTGAAAACTTCCGTAAAATGATGATGGCGATGACGCAGGATATCCGTGTTATCCTCATCAAGCTTGCCGATAGAACCCACAATATGCGTACCTTAGGCGCCCTGCGTCCCGACAAACGTCGCCGTATCGCCCGCGAAACCTTAGAAATCTATGCGCCCATCGCTAACCGTCTCGGTATCCATAACATCAAGACAGAGTTAGAAGACTTAGGTTTCCAAGCGTATTACCCCATGCGATATCGGGTGCTTAAAGAAGTCGTTAAAGCTGCCCGTGGCAATCGCAAAGAATTGATCCAAGGCATTGAAGCCGCTGTTTATACGCGCTTAAACGATGCGGGTATTCCGGGAAAAGTTAAAGGTCGCGAGAAAAATCTCTACTCCATCTATAACAAGATGCAGAGTAAAGAGCTGCAATTCCAAGAAGTGATGGATATCTACGCCTTTAGGGTGATAGTCGATTCCATCGACACTTGTTATCGCGTACTCGGCGCCATGCACGGACTGTACAAACCTCGTCCCGGCCGTTTCAAAGATTATATCGCTATCCCTAAAGCCAACGGTTATCAGTCTCTCCATACCTCTTTATTTGGTCCACACGGCGTGCCCGTTGAGATCCAAATTCGTACCGAAGATATGGACCAGATGGCTGACAAAGGGGTCGCTGCACACTGGGCCTACAAAGGCGGTGCGCAAACAGGCCAAGGCACGACGACTCAAGTGCGTGCCCGTAAGTGGATGCAAAGCTTGTTGGAATTACAACAAAGCGCCAGCACCTCATTCGAATTCGTTGAAAACGTGAAGACGGAACTCTTCCCAGAAGAGATTTATGTGTTCACCCCTGAAGGTCGCATTCTGGAATTACCCGTGAATGCCACCGCGGTAGACTTTGCCTACGAAGTGCATACAGATGTGGGTAATACTTGCGTCGGTGCCCGCGTTAACCGCCAAGCGTATCCGCTCAGCCAGCCGTTAATTTCAGGCCAAACTGTTGAAATCATTACCGCCAAAGGCGCGCGTCCGAATGCCGCTTGGCTGAACTTTGTGGTAACCGGTAAGGCCCGCGCCAAAATCCGCCAAGTGCTGAAAAGCCTTAAGGGTGATGACGCGATTGCGCTCGGTCGCCGCTTGCTCAACCATGCGCTCGGCAAGACTAAGCTCGACAGTATTCCGCCTGAGCAGATTGAAAAAGTCATTCGCGATACTAAACATACCACGCTCGATTCACTGCTCGCCGACATCGGCCTTGGCAATGCCATGAGCATCGTTATCGCCCAGCGTTTGATTGGCGATAATCTTGAGAATCAAGAAAGCCGCGACGGCCACATGATGCCAATCCGTGGCGCCGAAGGCATGCTCGTTACCTTCGCCAACTGTTGCCGCCCAATTCCTGGTGATGCCGTGATTGCCCACGTGAGCCAAGGTAAGGGCTTAGTGGTGCACATGGAAAACTGCGCCAACATTCGTGGTTATCAAGGCGAGCCTGACAAGTATATTCCTGTGCAATGGGATAATGTTGAAGGCGTTGATTACCAAGCTAACCTGAGGGTGGAAATCGTTAACCACCAAGGCGCACTGGCGAAGATCACCTCGATCATTGCCGCCGAAGGCTCGAACATTCACAACCTCAGTACAGAGGAACGAGATGGCCGCGTGTATTTGATCAACCTGCGGATTTCGGTGAAAGACAGGATCCATTTAGCCAACGTGATGCGCCGAATTAGGGTACTGCCCGAAGTGCTGCGTACGTCCCGTAATCGTTAATTAACTCAACATTAGAGAGAGCGTCATGGCAGAAAAAATCATTATAGCGACCGAAAACGCCCCTGCGGCCATCGGCACTTATTCACAGGCCGTCAAAGTCGGCAGCACAGTGTATTTATCCGGCCAAATTCCGCTTGTGCCAAGCACAATGCAAATTGTCAGCGATGATTTTGAAGCTCAAGTGGTGCAAGTATTTGAAAACCTAACGGCAGTTTGTACTGCTGCGGGCGGTTCAATCAACGATATCGTTAAGCTCAACATCTTCCTGATTGATTTAAGCCACTTTGCAAAAGTGAATGAAATCATGAGCCGCTACTTCAGCCAGCCATACCCTGCCCGTGCAGCTATCGGCGTGAAGCAATTGCCGAAGGATTCTCAAGTTGAAATGGATGGCATGATGGAGCTGTAAGCTCAAGCATTCCCCTTCAACCAACGAAAAGGCGCTGCGGCGCCTTTTTTGTTGCCGCCACCCTCCTCTTTCCGCTTACTATTCTCTTCATCTTATTTTCATACTCAGCTTGTAGGCTTTGGGCTCCATTCTCATATTTTACAATCCTGTAAACTATTTGCGCGGGCTCACAAAACTCGCCATACTGGGTGCAGCCAAAATAACAATAAAGAACAGGGAATTGCCAATGGATACAGCGATTAAGACGCCAATTGAAATGCTGGCGCACTGGGCTAAGACTCAGGGGGATCAAGTCTATTTACGCCAACCTATCAAGGGTCAATTCCTTGATTTTACTTGGGCCGAAGTTCAAGAAAAAGTTCAGCAACTGGCCGGTGCCTTACAGCATCTAGGCCTAGAGCGCGGTGATAAGATTGCCGTACTCTCTAAAAACTGCGCCGAATGGTTTATCACCGACCTTGCGTTAATGCACGGCGGCTATGTCAGCGTGCCGATTTACCCAACGGCCAACACAGATACTATTCGCTATGTGCTGCAACACAGCGGTGCAAAAGCCATTTTCCTCGGTAAGCTCGACCATTGGGCCGACCAAGAAGCCGGTGTCGGCGGCGAGCTGCTACGCCTTGCTATGCCCTACGATACAATGCCAGCCCAATATCAATGGGAACAATTACTTAAACTAGGTTATCCCCTAGTTGATGCCCCGCTACCGACGCCTGATCAAGTGATGACACTTATCTATACCTCTGGCTCAACGGGTCAACCTAAGGGCGCGATTCAAACCTTCGCTAGCTATGGCTGGACCTGCCAAGCGGTAGTGCGTGATTTACGCACCAACGGCAATGACAGATTGTTATCCTATTTACCTTTAGCGCACATCACAGAGCGCGTCGCGATTGAAGGTTCATCCTTCTATTCCGGCAGCGTGGTCGCCTTCGTCGAGAGTCTCGACTCCTTCGTCGCCGACGTGCAAAGGGCAAAACCGACGGTATTCTTCTCAGTGCCGCGTTTGTGGAGCCTGTTCCAGAAAAACATCATAGACAAAATTGGTGTTAGTAAACTGAATCTATTGCTGAAGATCCCGTTAATCAGCAGCTTAGTGAAGCACAAAATCCATAAAGGCTTAGGTTTGAACCATTGTCGTTTGCTCGGCTCTGGCTCTGCGCCGATCCCGCCGTCGCTGATCCACTGGTATCACAGCATTGGTCTGAATATCTGTGAAGCTTGGGGTATGACAGAAAACTGTGCCTACTCGATTATCAACTACCCCTTCGATGCCCGTAAAATTGGCACAGTAGGTCGCCCGGTTGAGGATTGTCAGATCCGCCAAGGGGAAGATGGTGAGCTACTGCTTAAGAGTCCAGGGTTGATGACGGCTTATTATCTACAGCCCGAAGCCACTGCGGCAGCCTTCGACGCCGATGGTTTCTTCCACACTGGCGATTTATGCTCTATTGATGCCGATGGTTGCGTGACCATTACCGGCCGAGTGAAGGACAACTTCAAAACCGCCAAGGGAAAATATGTCGCGCCCGTGCCTATCGAACGTAAATTGGCGCAGGACCCGCATGTTGAACTGATCTGCGTGATTGGCTCTGGTCTGCCGCATCCGGTCGCATTAGTGCAATTATCCGAAGGCGCTAGTTTGCAAGCCCGCGAAGAAGTCCGCGCTTCACTCAAGGCGACACTCGATAGCGTGAATCCGCACTTAGAATCACACGAACACGTCGATGCCATTATCGTAGTTAACGATCCTTGGACGATTGAGAACGATGTACTGACGCCGACGCTTAAGATCAAACGCCATGTGCTTGAAAAAGCCTTTAGCGAACGAGTTGATGGCATTCGTGGCGCGCAAGTTCGCTGGGAAGATGAGTTAACGCAAAAATAACTCGACTAAAAAGAGAGATGGCCAATATGGTTATCGGCACAAATCAAGCACGCCTCGGCGTGCTTTTTTATGACATATTCTGTCAAATTTCGATAAAACCACGTATCATGTGCGCCAGTCGGCTAAGGGATGATTCCCTTGTACTTTCCCATTCAATATAGGTTTAACAAAGTCCCGTGATGCTCATTACACTCTCGATTATTGGCGGTTTTATTATTTTAACCTTAGGCGCCGAAGCCCTAGTGCGTGGCGCGAGTGCTATCGCCCTACGCTTAGGTATTACGCCACTTATCATAGGCTTAACTATTGTTGCCTTTGGTACTAGCGCACCAGAACTGGCTGTAAGTGTCAAATCTGCCCTCGCCGGAAACAGTGGTATCGCCTTAGGTAACGTTATCGGCTCTAACATTGCCAACATAGGTTTGATCTTAGCGATCACAGCGCTAATCCGCCCTATCCAAGTGCAATCCCAAGTGGTGAAGCGCGATATCCCTTTGATGATCTTGGCTTCTATGCTGTTCTGGGGACTCTTGTTAGACGGCGAACTCAGCCTTATTGACGGTGTGGTACTGCTGTCTCTACTGTTCGGATATTTAACCTTTAGCTATATCAGCTCGAAAAACAGCAAGAATGAAGAAGAGATTGAAGCGGGCCCGAATAACCCACTGCTTTCTGGCCTGTTCATCCTAGTCGGCATTAGCATGTTAGTTGGCGGCGGTATTCTATTTGTGAACGGCGCGGTAGATTTAGCGAAAACCTTCGGCGTGAGTGAAGTCATTATCGGCTTAACGATCGTGGCGATTGGCACCAGTATGCCAGAGTTAGTGACCTCAGTAATTGCGGCACTAAAAGGTCAAAGCGATATCGCTATCGGCAACGTTGTGGGCTCTAACCTGTTTAATATTTTGGGTATTTTAGGCGTTACCGCCATAGTGCATCCAGTGTCGTCACTCGGTTTCCAACCCTTCGACTTTATGGTGATGTTAGCCTTAGCCATAGTGATTCTGCCTTTTGCATGGACGGGATTACGCATCGGCCGCCGCGAAGGTTCTGTGCTACTACTGACCTATTTAGGTTATATGGGTTACCTGATTAACCAAGCGAGCGCTCAAGCTTTGGTATAACACTCAGCGGTAATATCCACTTAAAACACCGGAGCCTCTCCGGTGTTTTGCTATCTGGGTTTCGCACTTTTAAAAAAAGACAAATTTAACACCCTTAAACTGATGACATTTGTCATGCGAAAGCCATGACCTTTGTGTCTGCATTTCTCCTGTCGAATTTCTGATAATGAGTCCGTACCCAAACACGGGGAAATTTACTCAATAAGGAAATACCATGAAAACATTATTAATCGTCTCAAGCTTAGCGCTTATCAGCAGCCACGCGTTTGCAGCGTCGCCCTCTAATGCCAATATCACCAGCATAGATGCGGCCTCAAACTCGATGAACCTAGCGCAGCTGCAACAACTGAGTGCCAGCACCCAAGATTACGATAAAGCCTATGCGAACTATCGCTTAGCCATTAGCGCCAATGTCATAGGACAAAAAGTCCTCGCCAGCAGTGCACTGACTAATGCGCAAACTGCATTAGAAGCCTTAGACACCAGCCAAGCTGACGCGGAATCCCTCGCGCTGTTATCGTCGGTTTATGGCATGCAAATCGCCTTAGACAATAGCAAAGGCGCAGCTCTCGGGATGAAATCTGCCAAAGCCATTGCCAACGCCGAGCAGTTAGAACCCCAAAATCCACGGGTCGCCTTGGTTAAAGCCATCGCCGCCTACAACACGCCTGCTATGTTTGGCGGCAGCATGCAAAATGCTAAGACGCTCGCCACCACGGCCATAGAAAGATTCGCCCAACCTTGCGACGACATTTGTTGGGGTGAAGCCGAAGCTTATACCTGGCGCGGACTCGCTAAACAGGAATTAGGCGATAGCCAAGGCGCGAGTGAAGATTGGCAACAGGCGATCAAAGTGCAAGCCGATTACGGTTGGGCAAAATTTTTGCTTCAAAAAAATCAGCAATTAAGTGCAAACTAGACCAAGTTGTTAACAGGGACTGATGGCGCTGACCCCAGCGCCAATCCCTAAACAGAATAAATAAACACAGATGCCACCTTCGGGCATTCAATGATTAACGATTAACAATCAACACAGTTTCACAGAGGCATTATGATCAGCACGCATCTTCAGCTCGAACGAAAACTCGCTTGGGTGTATTTGATAAACTTAGTGTTTTATCTTATTCCGCTTGCCATCAATGCGTATCCAGCATGGAAAATCGCCCTTAGCTTTACCGTGCTGATTCCTTTTATTGCCAGTTATTTTTGGGCCTATAAGTGCAATCAGAATAGCGCCTATCGCCCCATTCTGATGATGGTGGCCATCGCCACAGCAATTACCCCAATCAACCCGGGATCTATCTCGTTATTCACCTTTGCCGCTTTTTTCATTGGCTTTTTTTATCCTCTCAGAACCTTTCTGTTGGCTATTGCCGCCTTAATCGGCCTGTTGTTTGCCCTCAATGAGATTTACGACTTTAACAGTTACTACTTTCCGCTTTACGGCTCAGGATTAGTGCTCGGTGTAGGCATGTTTGGCGTAGCCGAACGCAGGCGTCATCAACATAAATTGAAAGAACAGCAAAGCACGCAAGAAATTAGTACCTTAGCGGCTATGGTTGAGCGAGAACGTATTGCCCGCGATCTACACGACATCATGGGCCACAGCTTGTCTTCGATTGCGCTTAAAGCGGAACTGGCCGAAAAACTGCTGGCAAAACAGCAATACCAACTGGCCACAATCCAGCTTAATGAACTCGGCCAAATTGCCCGTGAGAGCCTCAGCCAAATTCGTCACACCGTATCTGACTACAAACATAAGGGTCTCGCGGATAGCGTGACACAACTGTGTAAACTATTGAGGGAAAAAGGAGTCAGTGTCGAGCTGACAGGCAATATCCCTAAACTGCCCGCCAGAATGGAGAGCCAGCTGGGATTAATTGTCACTGAGCTGGTGAATAATATTTTACGCCATAGCGGCGCAAGTCAATGTATTATCGACTTTATTCAGCAACCAGATAGGCTAGTCGTTGAGGTCAAAGATAACGGTCCAAGTAAACCTATCGCTGAAGGCAATGGCCTCACGGGGATACGCGAACGTCTTGACAGCTTAGGCGGCAGCTTGAGCTATAATCTCGAACAGGGATATGCATTTACCGTCAGTTTACCTTTGCAGGGAGCAACAGATTAATGAAGATTTTATTGGCGGAAGACCAAGCCATGGTGCGGGGCGCGCTCGCCGCACTCCTCACGCTTGCGGGAGGCTTTAATATCACCCAAGCGAGTGACGGCGACGAGGCCCTAGGCCTACTCAAACAGCAAAGCTTTGATCTCTTGCTAACCGACATCGAAATGCCCGGCCGCACAGGCCTAGAACTGGCAGCTTGGTTAAAGGATCAACATAGTCAAACTAAGGTCGTGGTGATTACCACCTTCGGCCGCGCGGGCTATATCAAACGCGCCATCGAAGCCGGTGTCGGCGGTTTTCTGCTAAAAGATGCGCCCTCAGAAACCTTAGTCAACGCAATTCAACAAGTTATGGCGGGAAAACGAGTGATCGATCCTGAACTGGCCATGATGGCAATTGGTGACGTTGACCCACTCAACGATAAAGAGCGCCGCGCCCTACGCCTCGCCAGTGAAGGCAAATCCACCGCCGACATCGCCGAAACCCTTTTTATCGCCGAAGGCACAGTGCGTAACTACCTCTCCGAAGCCATAGCTAAACTCAATGCTAGCAACCGAATCGATGCAGCACGCATCGCCAAACAAAAGGGCTGGTTGTAATCAGATTAACGGTTAACCGCTCTTTCGTTCATATCGACAATTTTTGCGGCCTTAGCCGAAACCTAAGGGCCGCAAACTGACGTTAGTTATGCTGGCAAATAAGTCCCTCATTCTGCTTGAGATTGCCTTACGCTTATTCTCTGTTAATATATGTATAAATTCACAGTGATTGAGTGCTAACGACTTGCAGCAATTGGATCTTGTTCCGATCACCGACCTCAAAGGCGTCGCCAAAAAGGTCGCGGAGAAACTCGCAAAGCTCGGCATCACAACAGTACAAGATCTGCTGTTTCACTTACCCCTGCGCTACGAAGACAGAACCCAAATCTATCCGATTGCCGCCCTTATGCCCGGCAGTTACGGCACCATAGAAGCTGAAATCCAATCGACGCAAATCATCCAAGGCCGCAAACGTATGCTGGTCTGCAATGTGCGTGACGATACGGGGAGCTTGAGCCTGCGCTTTTTTAACTTTTCCGTCGCCCAGCGTAATGCCATGCAAAATGGTTTGATGATCCGCGCCTACGGTGAAGTGCGCCGTGGCGGCCATCAAGCCGAGATAGTGCATCCAGAATATAAAGTCGTGTATCCCGGTGAAGATGTTCATCTGAGTGATACCCTAACGCCGATTTATCCCACAACTGAGGGATTAAAACAGGCAAGTTGGCTCAAGCTGACCGAGCAAGCTTTGGTATTACTGGAAGATGGCGGCTTAACTGAGCTGCTGCCACCGCAGTTGCAACCGAATAACATTAGCCTTAAACAAGCGCTGCAGACGCTGCATCGGCCTCCTGCGGGGATATCTCAATTCGATTTAGAGTTAGGCCAACACCCAGCCCAGCAGCGACTCGTGCAGGAAGAATTACTCGCCCACAATCTCAGCATGTTACGCCTAAGACAGCGCAGTAATTTAGACGCTGCTGTCACCATGCAGGCCACGGGGCAATTGCTCAATCCCTTCCTCGCCGCTTTGCCTTTTAAGCCCACGGGCGCCCAGCAAAGAGTGGTGGCCGATATAGGCAAAGATTTAGAAAAACCGCACCCTATGATGCGCTTAGTACAAGGAGATGTTGGTTCAGGTAAAACCTTAGTCGCGGCGATGGCGGCTCTTCAAGCGATTGAAAACGGCTATCAAGTTGCCATGATGGCGCCAACCGAGCTATTGGCCGAGCAACATGCAACTAACTTTGCCGCTTGGTTTGAGCCACTCGGCCTTAAAGTCGGTTGGCTAGCGGGTAAACTCAAAGGCAAGGTCAGAGCTCAATCCCTTGCGGACATAGAATCCGGCGCCGCCCAGATGGTGATTGGTACCCATGCTATCTTCCAGCAGCATGTGGTCTTTAGCAAACTCGCGTTAATTATCATAGATGAGCAGCACAGATTCGGCGTACACCAACGCTTAGGCCTACGGGAAAAGGGCGTGAGCCAAGGGTTCCACCCGCATCAATTGATCATGACGGCAACGCCGATCCCGCGCACGCTGGCGATGACGGCCTATGCAGATCTCGACACATCCATTATCGATGAACTGCCGCCGGGACGGACACCTGTGACCACAGTGGCGATTGCCGATTCACGCCGCAACGAAGTACTTGAACGGGTACGTAACGCCGTCATCACAGATAAACGTCAGGCCTACTGGGTGTGCACTCTGATTGAAGAATCCGAAGTGCTCGAATGCCAAGCCGCCGAAGACACGGCCGAAGAACTGCGCCTCGCCCTGCCCGAGCTCAATATCGGCCTCGTGCATGGCAGGTTGAAGAGTGCCGAAAAACAGCAAATTATGGCCGATTTTAAGGCGGGCATAATTCATTTACTGGTGGCAACAACCGTGATTGAAGTCGGCGTCGATGTGCCTAATTCCAGCCTGATGATCATTGAAAACCCTGAACGTTTAGGTTTGGCACAACTACACCAACTGCGCGGACGAGTCGGTCGAGGCGCCATCGCAAGCCATTGTGTGTTACTCTACAAGGCGCCATTGAGCCATACCGCCACCCAAAGACTGAGTGTACTCAGGCAAAGTAATGACGGTTTCATCATAGCGCAGAAAGATTTAGAAATTCGTGGCCCCGGTGAAGTGCTTGGCACTAAGCAAACGGGACTGGCCGAGCTGAAAATTGCCGATCTGGTGCGCGATCAAGCTTTGATCCCGCACATTCAAAAACTGGCAAATCATGTGATGGCGCAGGCCCCCGAAAAAGTCGATGCGATAATCTTACGTTGGCTCGGGCACAAGCAGCACTATGTGCAGGCTTAGGCAGTAAAGGGTAAAGGCCGAGGAGTGACATCTGCCTCGATACTCAAAATAAATTGTTTATGTTCAGCTAAGCGCTATAGACAAGCGCATGGAAACTTGCAAAATGAACCAGCGGCATTCCAATGGTCCGCTCTTGCACTTTAATGTTAGCTGCATGTATTCACCAAGTTACCTTGACACTCAAGCGAAGGATGTAAAATGCAAGTTAATCAAGATGATAGAATAACACCTCAAGAGACTTCTTCTAGCAGTAATCGCTTTGCGCTTTTTGCGATAGTGCTGGTCGTGCTACTTTCTGCCGGAGGATATTATTACTATAGCGGTGACTCAGATTCACCTAAACTCATCCCTAACGCGCCAATTGTATTGCCTGAAACACCGCCATCTGAGCCAATGACGCTCGAAAGTGCGCCAGAGCCAGAAACTACTGAAACGACGCCTGCTGTTACAGAAGCAAACACCAACAGCACAGAAGCCCCTGCGGTAACTGAGCCTGAAGTGGTTGCTGAACCTGTACCCGCGCTGGCTGAAAGTGATGCATTCGTACAACAAAAAGCCCTCGCCATTATCGATAACAATGTGCTGGGTTCTGCATTAGTGCAGCAAGATCTCGCACGCCAATTTGTGGTGTTTGTCGATAACTTAGCTCAGGGCGAATTGACCCGTAAAGTGAGTCCACTCAAAGGCCCAGAGAAGAATTTCTCGGTTTCTGAAATCACCAACAAAGTGTATTTAAATCCTGAGGGTTTCCACAGATACGATGCCTATGTTGACTCGATTGCCAAAATGGACGAACAGACGTTAATGGTCACCTATAAGCAAATGACGCCTATGCTAGAGGAAGCCTTTACCGAACTCGGCTACAGCAACGCAAAATTCAACGACAGAATGCTGCAAGCGATTAAAATACTGCTCGCGGCGCCTATCATTGAAGATCCGATTGAGCTGAGCTCTATTAGCGTTAACTATCAATTTGTTGACCCTAACTTAGAGGCACTACCTAGCGCGCAAAAACTGCTGATCCGTATGGGTCCAGAAAATACCCGCAAGCTAAAAGCAGCCCTACGCAAACTCGAGAACCAACTGGCGCAGTAAAACCTTGCCGTGGTTAAGACAAAAGGCGCTCAGTGCGCCTTTTTTCATTTTGAGCGCAAATCGCTTGGATAAAAAAGCCTATCGAATGAGACTGCTATTGCGATATTTGTTACAGAAATTCGATCTAACCGCTGAAAATTACAGCACTTGATCCCATTACGTTAACCCACATAATGCAAATGGCTTCATAAAAACGCGGGGCATAGTGTAGAATGGCCCCGCTGTAGAGGGCATTCCTAGCGTCATCGTCATTCATCAAACGCGTTTACACCTCACTATGGTATGACAATCCATCAATGTTCTAACTTAGTTAGGGATAACTAAGACAGCTTAAATTTAGTGTCGAGGCAAAGTAGTGCAACTAACATTCAGCATTCTCTCTTGGGGCGCTTGGGCCCCCCAATATCAGCACCCGCAAAGTTGGCAAACTTGGTGCAAAAATTCGGCTGAATTAAATCTCGACACACCACAGTCTGATACGACCGCTCCCGCACTTAAACACGTTCCCGCCATGCAACGCCGCCGTTTTAGTCGCTTAACTAAGATGATGTTAGAAGTGAGTTTTCAGTGCGATATGCCGGCGAACTGCCGCTCTATTTTTGCCTCGCGCCACGGAGAGTTGCAGCGCACTATCGGACTGCTCGAAGACATTATCGCCAAACAGCCCTTATCGCCCTTAGGGTTTAGTCAGTCGGTGCACAACACCGCCAGCGGCATTTTTGGCATAGTGGCGGCCAATACCGCGCCGTCGACCTCAGTTGCGGCAGGTACCGAAACCCTGTCACAAGCTATGGTTGAAGCCTTCGCCCAGTTACACAAGTCGCCAGAGCCCTTGCTGTTAGTCTTCGGTGATGATCCTGTGCCACCTGTGTACGATGAGTTTACCCAAGAATTTGAATTACCTTTGGCCCTAGGTCTACAGCTCGCGCCCTTCGATGCGCCCGCTTCGGTCAAGCTCACAGTGAGCCGCATCTCTGAGTCAAGCGCATTAAATCCTTTGACCTATGGCGCCTTGCTCCATGCCCTCGCGACAGCGCAAAATATTTCAGGCTGCTTATCCCAATGGCATTGGAAGCTAGAGCATGTTTAATACAGCCCACAGCCATGACGCCGCCAAGGATTATGAAGATTCAATGCACAATGCCGCTTTTACCTTGCCGGAAACTCGCCGCGCTGGGCTGAATTATGTGCCACGTTGGCTAGGCGGCGTGAGTTGTTATATCGCCTTTGGCTTAGGTGGCTTATTAAGCTCCTTGACCATTTTACCTTTGCTACGTTTTTGGCCAGGTACACCCGAGGCGCGAATTATTCGAGTCCAAAAGGCCGTGCATCTAATGTTCAAGGGTTTTGTCGCCATGCTCACTTGGGCGGGCGTGATCCACGTCAGCACCCACAGAGCACAACAACTGCACGACGCCAGAGGCGTTATCGTTATCGCCAATCATCCCAGTTTAGTGGATGTGGTCGTGTTGATAAGCCTCATGCCCAATGCGGGCTGCATAGTCAAACAAGGTTTATGGCGTAATCCGTTTTTGCGTGGTGTCGTGTCCTGCGCGGGTTATATTCCCAATCGCGGCGCCGAACTTATGCTAGAGGATTGCCGCGAAGTGCTCGCGAGGGGCACCAATTTAATTATCTTCCCCGAGGGCACACGCACGGTTGTCGGCGCGACCATTAACGACTTTGCCCGCGGCGCCGCCAACATTGCCTTAAGGGCCGAAGCAGATATTTTACCTGTGGTGCTGCGTACCAATGTCCGTGGTTTGACAAAGGAGCAACCTTGGTATGAGATCCCAAGGCAAACCATGGGGATGGCCGTTGAAATCGGCGCAACAGTTTCTTACCAAAAGTACCAAGCGGCTTTAGGTGAGCATGCAAAAATGGCCCGGCAGCTGACGCGGGATCTTGAACACTACTATAAACAACAACTCGAAAATAATTATGAACTTAAACAATGAAATAAAGCAGTTAATCATCGACTGTCTCGATCTTGAAGACGTCAGTATTGATGATATTGAAACCGATGCGCCGCTCTTTGGCGAAGGTCTAGGCTTAGATTCTATCGACGCCCTCGAACTCGGCTTAGCCATCAAGAAAAAATTTGATGTCAAAATCGAGGCTAATTCGGATGCCACTAAGGCCCATTTTCACAGTGTTGCCAGCTTAGCTAGCTTTATCGAATCACAGCGTCCATAGGAGAGGAATATGCAAAGTCGTGAACAAATCCTCGCTATGCTGACCACTATTTTAGTGGACGAATTCGAAATTGAGGCCGAGGCGATTACGCCTGAGGCCAACCTGTATGAAGAGCTCGATCTCGACAGTATTGATGCCGTCGACTTAGTGATCAAGCTGCAGCAACTGACGGGTAAAAAGATCCAACCCGATGAATTTAAATCAGTTCGCACAGTCAACGATGTGGTGAATGCCATCGAAGGTTTAGTTAAAGACTAATGCGCGCCTTGCTACAAGTCTTAACAGCCCTCACATTGCTGGCCTATCCGGTTGCCGTGTATTTCGGGCTGAATTATTTGCCTGCTGGCACCATAGCGCTCGTGCTGTGTGTATTGCTAATTGTGCGGTTAATGCTACAAAAGCAAAAGGTTAAGACGCTAGTATTGCCCCTGTTGGTGGGGATTGTGCTTACGGCAGGCAGTTATCTTGCCAAGCGCAGCGACTGGCTTTTGTATTACCCAGTAGTGATAAATCTGACTATGCTGGCTCTGTTCAGTTATTCACTGCACACTGGCCCATGCATGATAGAGCGTTTAGCACGCTTGAAAGAACCCGATTTACCGGATGAAGCCATTCCGTATCTTAAAAAAGTCACCCTACTTTGGTGCGGCTTATTTATCTTAAATGGCTCGATGGCGGCTTATACCGCTGGCTTTACTAGCTTAGCAACCTGGACCTTGTATAACGGTTTGATTGCATACGTACTCATGGGACTGCTCCTCGGTGGGGAATGGTTATATCGCAGCTTTTGGTTGAAGAAAACATGACACAGCTACTCAAAAACTGGTTAACCCAAGGGCCATTTGCCCAACAACTGATCAGCTTTAATCACCACGACATAGTCACAGGTGCATTATTTACCAATCAGGTGGCGTATTTTTACGAGCAACTGCTCGCCGCGCCCGAGAAAAAATGGCTGCTCGCGAGTGATACCAGCGATCTGTTTGCCGTCGGATTATGTGCCGCGCTGTTAGCGGGCAAAGAAATTATCCTGCCTCCCAACACCCAAACCGGCACCTTGAGCGAGTTAACGCACCAGTTTGATGGCATATTGTCAGACAAGCCTTTGTGCGAATGCCAAGCTTTTGTGCTGCTGAAAAAGGAGCTGAGCCTGCCCAACAAACCTTGGCCCGCGAGCGAGGCTATCGGTGAGTTAGTGCTCTTTACCTCTGGCAGCAGCGGCGAACCTAAGGCGATCCGTAAAACACTTGAACAGTTAGATATCGAAGTGTCTGTGCTCGAACATACTTTTGCCGAGCATTTGCCCCATTGCAGCGTAGTATCCACGGTTTCCCACCAGCATATTTACGGTCTGTTATTCAAAATTTTGTGGCCGCTCGCCGCCAGTCGACCGTTTTTAAGCGAGCAGATTGAATATCCAGAAACCCTAAGTTATTACACTGCCTTGCTGCCAAACCTATGTTTGATCAGTAGCCCAGCCCAGTTATCACGCCTGCCTAAAGCGCTAGAGCACGAGCGGCAACTGCGCTCACCGAGCTTAGTTTTTAGCTCTGGCGGTCCATTAAGTTTTGTCGCGGCCAAAGGCGTCAACCAGTGCTATGGTCACCTGCCCATCGAAATTTTTGGTAGCACCGAAACCGGCGGCATCGCCTATCGCCGTCAGCATGAGGCCGATGAACCTTGGCAAGTGTTTGACCGCATCTCAATAGATCAAGATCCTAGCGACGGCGCCCTGCTGCTGAAATCGCCCTATTTGGCCGACGATGAATGGCTGCGCTGCGAAGATAAAATAGAACCAACCGAAAATGGTCAATTTAGGCTCAAAGGCCGACTCGATCGCATCGTTAAGATTGAAGAGAAACGCCTGTCGCTCGCGCAAATGGAAACCCTCATGTGCAGCCACGCCTTCGTTGAGCAAGCCGCTCTGGTAGTGCTACCACAGTTTAAATCCCAACTTGGCGCAGTGGTGACCTTGTCAGAACTCGGTAAAAACGTGCTGCAAGAACAGGGCAAACTCAGTATTAACAATGCCCTAAAAGCACATTTACTGACCCAATTTGAGCGCGTCACGCTGCCACGCCGCTGGCGTTATCCCGATATTTTACCGCTTAACACTCAGGGTAAGCGTGTCACTGCCCAGTTAGTCGAGTTATTTGATCATGATTAAATCGAGTTTACCGCCGATCCTGCATTCCGATATCGGCATTGATAACATTGAATTACGTCTGTTAGTGGCGGCCGACCTTGAGTATTTTAACGGCCATTTCCCCGAACAAGCCGTGTTGCCGGGCGTGACGCAATTAGATTGGGCGGTGCGTTTAGGCTGCCAACATTTCGGTTATTCAGAGGCGGTCGCTAACTTAGAAGTGCTTAAGTTTCAGCAACTCATACTGCCGGGCCAAGAAGTCACCTTAAGCATTAGCAATAATGCCGCTAAGGCAAAACTCACCTTCGCCTATAATGATGGTGAAAACCGTTATGCTTCAGGCCGTATCGCCTTTGATAGCTCGCCATTGGTCAATAAGTCTTCCGATGTCAACAATAACGGAGCGAGCCAGTGTTAACGCCACCCAGCGACCTTGTTGAGTCGGCGCCCATTAAGCTCGCCTTAGTGATCCCCAATTACAATCACAGCGCCGCGATTGCCCAGACCTTGGCCGAACTCGCCCAATTTAATCTGCCCTGTTATTTAATTGATGATGGCAGCAATGATGAAACCCGTTATCTGCTGCAATCCTTAGCCCAAACCTATCCTTGGGTGACGCTGCTGCTGCATCCCTACAACCGTGGTAAAGGTGCTGCCGTGATGACAGGGCTGCGCCGTGCCTACCGCGATGGCTTTAGTCATGCGCTGCAGGTCGATGCCGATGGTCAACATAATCTCGCTGATATTCCGGCTATGTTAGCAAGGGCACAAGCTAAACCCGATGCGTTGATTTCGGGTAAGCCTGAGTACGATGAATCCGTGCCTAAGGGCAGGCTCTATGGCCGTTATCTAACCCATTTTTGGGTATGGGTCGAAACCTTAAGCTTTGATATTCAAGATTCTATGTGTGGCTTTCGCGTTTATCCGCTGGCCGCCACAGAGCGATTACTGTGCCAGCAAGCCTTAACGGAGCGAATGGATTTTGATATCGAAATCCTGGTTAAACTCTACTGGCAAGGGGTGGAGATTCTATTCCAACCGACTAAGGTGATTTATCCCGAAGGCGGCGTCAGTCACTTTCAAGCTGTGGCCGATAATGTCCGCATCACTAAGCTGCACACTAAGTTATTTTTCGGCATGCTCAAACGCCTGCCTTGGCTATTGAAGCGTAAATCGCAGCAACAAACCGCACAAACTCCCCATTGCTCATCAGCAACATCATCGACTTCAGCCACCCATTGGTCTGGCATGAAAGAGCGTGGCAGTTACTGGGGCATCAAACTGTTAGCCGAAAGCTATCGCTTTGGCGGCCATTGGTTGTGCCGCGCCATTATGTATCCGGTGATTTGCTATTTCTTCCTCACAGGCAAAGTCACCCGTGAAGCCTCATTAGATTTTCTGCGCCGTGTGCAAATACTTGAGCCGCAACATCCTAAGCTCAATCAGCCTGTAGGCTGGCGCGATAGCCTGAATCACTTTTTAGCCTTTGGCAATGCCGCACTCGATAGAATCGATGCCTGGTGCGATCGTATTCAATTAAGCCAAGTGGATTTCCCCGACCGCCAAGTGCTGGCCGACCAGCTCGAAAGCGGCAAAGGCGCGGTGTTATTAGTGTCGCACCTGGGTAATTTAGAACTTTGCCGCGCCATTTCAATCCACCAGCGCAAAGTGAAAGTGAATGTCATGGTGCTAACTAGCCATGCGGAAAACTTCAATAAGGTACTCAAACAGTTAAACCCAGATAGCACGCTCAATCTTATTCAAGTGACCGAGCTGAATCCTGCAACGTCTATGCTGTTACAGCAAAAAATTGAGGACGGTGAACTGGTGGTGATTGCGGGGGATAGAACCTCATCGAATACCCAAGGCCGCGTCATGTATGCGCCGTTTATGGGCCAAGATGCCGCGTTTCCACAAGGGCCGTTTATTTTGGCGGGCTTACTCGATTGCCCAGTGTTTTTAATGTTTTGCCTGCGGGAACAAGGGCGTTATCGGGTGCATTTAGAACGCTTCGCCGAAACACTGAAAGGCCCAAGAGCGGGCAGAATGGACAGATTACAGCAGGCCGTGAACCGCTACAGCGAACGTTTAGAATACTTTGCCAGACGCGAGCCTTTGCAATGGTTTAACTTCTTCGATTTTTGGCGCAAAGACAGCGAGCTACAACGCACCCCATCGCATTTAGTACAGCCTAATCCGTTACCGACAACTTCAGCATCATCGCCGATCCCAGTTCAGGATCATAAGACAGACAGGACACAGCATTCATGAGCCACACCAAAGCAGCCGACTCCGAGAGTCAATCAGATCTACAGACTGTTGAGTTCGGCCGTAAATTTCTTACCTTAGAACAAGTGGTTGCCGTCGCCAAAGGCGCGCCAGTCAAGCTCTGTGACGATGCGGAATATCAAGAATATATCCAAAAAGGTGCGCGTTTTATCGATAGCCTACTGCACGAAGAAGGCGTGGTCTATGGCGTAACCACAGGTTATGGCGACTCTTGCACAGTCAATGTGAGCTTAGATCTGGTCCACGAATTGCCACTGCATTTAACCCGCTTCCACGGCTGCGGTCTAGGCGAGACCTTAAGCATAATGCAGGCCCGCGCTGTGATGGCTTGCCGTTTAAACTCCTTAGCCATTGGCAAATCTGGCGTGACCTATGAGCTATTAAAGCGCATCGAAACCTTGCTCAATCTCAACATAGTGCCAGTCATCCCAGAGGAAGGTTCGGTCGGCGCCAGCGGGGATTTAACGCCGTTGTCGTATTTAGCCGCCGTGTTAGTCGGTGAGCGCGAAGTGATTTACCAAGGTGAGCGCCAAGCGACTCAAGATGTGTACGCTAAGCTCAACATCATCCCGCACGTACTGCGTCCAAAAGAAGGCTTGGCCCTGATGAACGGCACGGCTGTGATGACAGCTTTAGCCTGCTTAGCCTTTGATCGCGCACAATATCTTGCTCGCTTGAGTAGTCGCATTACCGCCATGGCCTCGTTAACGCTAAAAGGCAACTCGAACCATTTTGATGAAATCTTATTTGCCGCCAAACCGCATCCGGGGCAAAACCAAATCGCCACTTGGATCCGTGAAGATTTGAATCACCACGAACATCCACGTAATTCTGATCGCCTGCAGGACAGATATTCCATCCGCTGCGCACCGCACATTATCGGCGTGTTGCAGGATGCCCTGCCGTTTATGCGTCAGTTTATCGAAACCGAAGTCAACAGCGCCAACGACAACCCGATTGTCGACGGCGAAGGCGAGCATATTCTCCACGGTGGCCATTTCTACGGCGGCCATATCGCCTTTGCGATGGATTCACTGAAAAATACTGTGGCCAACTTAGCCGATCTTATCGACCGCCAAATGGCGCTAGTGATGGACCCTAAGTTTAACAATGGCTTACCTGCGAACCTATCCGGCTCAACCGGTCCACGCCGCGCGATTAATCATGGTTTTAAAGCGGTACAAATTGGCGTGTCGGCTTGGACGGCAGAAGCGCTCAAACACACTATGCCGGCCAGCGTGTTCTCACGCTCGACCGAATGCCACAACCAAGACAAGGTGAGCATGGGCACTATCGCCGCCCGCGACTGTATGCGCGTGCTGCAATTGACCGAACAAGTCGCGGCAGCAGCCTTGCTCGCCATGACCCAAGGTATTGGCCTGCGTATCGCACAGAATGAGCTGAACGAAGCCTCGCTCACACCCTCATTGGCGAAAACCCTCGCTCAAGTGCGCGCCGATTTTGAAACCTTAATTGAAGATAGGCCGCTTGAAGCCGTGCTACGCCAAACCATTGCTAAAATCCAAGCGGGCGAATGGGAAGTGTGCCGATGAAATCATTGCTCACTATCGATATGGAAATGCAAATCCCCTTCCACGATGTGGATTCTATGGGGATTACTTGGCATGGCAATTACCTGCGTTATTTCGAAATAGCCCGCTGTAAACTGCTCGATGAACTGGGCTACAACTACCGCCAAATGCAAGTATCTAACTATGCGTGGCCGATTATCGATTTGCAGATTAAGTACGTCAAAGCCAGCACCTTCGAGCAAAAAATCACAGTGCGCGCCGAGTTAGTTGAGTGGGAAAACCGCTTAAAGATCAATTATCAAATTCGCGATGTCGAAACCGGTGCGCGCATCACTAAGGGTTATACCATTCAAGCGGCGGTCGATATGAGCACCCAAGAATTGTGCTTTGTTACCCCAGAGGTGTTCCGTGACAAAATCGCCACCCTGCTCGCTAAGGTGGAAGACTAATGAACTCAGTACTGGCGAAGAATCCTGTACTGGCGAAGTGTGCATTATTTCTCTACTTAGCTTTTGCTTTGATAAGCCTGCCACTCAAGGCTGAAACCTTAGCCACGCCCGGTGCTTATCAAGCGCTCTTTAGCCAAAGTGCGGATACCGCGCAGCTTGTCGCCTTAAGCCAAAAACTTAACTTGGGCGAAACGGTGAGAGGTCAGTTTGTGCAATCTCGGCAGTTAAAGGTGCTCAAAAAGCCGTTAATCAGCCAAGGTCAGTTTATCTTCGATCAAACCCAAGGGCTGATTTGGCAGCAGATAAAGCCCTTCGAATCCCTGCTGATTTTAAAAGATAAGCAACTGATCCAGCGCGATAGCCAAGGTCGAGTACAGATCAGCAAGGCCGACACCTCGGCAAGCGCCGCCGTTATGGGCGATTTATTGCCCAGCCTAGTGCGCGCTATGCTCGGCGGTGATATTTCCGGTTTAAGCGAAAACTTCGAGCTGCACTTCCTCATCACAGAAAAGTTAAGCCCAGACGGCCAATGGCAATTAGGCCTAACGCCCAAAGATCCCTTAATGAAAAAAGCCATCGCCAATATGGTGTTAGAGGGGAGCGATGTGTTGCAATCCTTAGTGCTACTGAGCGCCGCGCCGAATGTGACACCACAGGATATGACCCGCATCGACTTTAGTGCGCTTTCCCAAGGCACACTCAGCGAAACCGAATTAGCGCAGTATGCGTTGGCGCTCGAGGCGGGCAAACCTTAGCCATGGCCCCCAACTTCGCCGCGCGCGCCAATCAAGCTCTAATGCAATCTTCCCCTAAGTGGCGCCTCGTCGTTTGGTTGCTATTGATGCTGTCAGCAAGTCTGTGGACGCTGCAACTCTGGCAAAACGGCGCACGGGTGCAGAGCGATATTCTGGCCATGTTGCCGCATTTACAGCAGGATAAACTCACCGAACGCGCCCTTAACCAAGTTGAAGCCACGCTCGCTGACCAAGTCTATATTGCGCTTGTCGCCAAGGATGAAATCACGGCAATCGCTGCGGCTAAGCTATTGATGCAAAAGCTTGAAGCTGACCTTGTTGCAAGGGGTAAGCAAGGCGCGCTAACCGATATCCGCAGCGCCGATATGCAGCTCGGCGAAGCGCTTGGGCAATTCTATTTCCCCCACAGATTTAAATTACTGACAGCGCCGCAAGCTGAAGCGTTAGCCAGCCAAAATATTGAAAGTCTGCTTGAGGCGACCACAGCGCAGCTTTACAACGCCTTTAGTTACGCCAATAGCAACTTGCTTGCCCAAGATCCACTACTGTTATTCCCCGCCAATTTACTCATCCTCGCACCGAGTTCAAAAGTCAGGGCCAGCCAAGGGATACTGCTCGCGAATCAAGGCGATAATGTTGCCGCGGTCGTCATGGCAAAGGGGCGAGAAAGCGCTTTTAATCCCAATGCGCAATTAGCGCAGATGACGGCATTAACCCAAGGATTGGATGCGGTTGAAGAAGGCTATCCAGATATTACCGTGCTCAAAGCTGGCGCCCTGTTTCACGCGATTGCGGCAACGCAAACGGCCAAGAGTGAAATATCGATCCTCGGCCTAGCATCCTTACTTGGGGTGATAGCCTTAGTTTGGTTGGCGTTTCGCTCAGTGATGCCGCTACTGCTAGCAATCGTCACTATTTCCAGCGGACTGTTGCTGGCCGTGACTTTTACCTTAAGTGTATTTGGCGAGCTGCATTTACTCACCTTAGTGTTTGGCACTAGCTTGATAGGCATTGCCATCGACTATAGTTTTCATTTTTACTGCGAGCGCTTAAGCAATACAGAGCGGAGCGCAAAGGCCACGGTAGCGTATATCTTCCCAACGGTGACACTCGCCTTTATCACCAGCGCTTTAGCTTATGTCGGCATAGGTTTAGCGCCGTTTCCCGGCATGCAGCAAGTCGCGATTTTCTGCGCCGCAGGTTTACTTGGGGCCTATCTCACCCTCATTCTCGCCTATCCACTGTTAGCGGGCAGTCGTTTACCCGCAGGCTCCCGCCCGTTAGCGCTCGCAGGGACTTACCTTGCCTGTATCACTCAGTTATCGAAACGATTTACCACGCCGTTAGGCATGGGCATGTTTGCTTTGGTGATACTAGTCTGGTGTCTTGGCGGCGTAACAAAGTTAACCGTCGATGACGATATTCGCCATTTGCAACAAAGCCCTGCGAGCGTGACTGAGCCAGAAAACCAGCTACGCCAGTTACTCAGTGGCGGCACAGACAATCAATTCTTATTGGTGCGCGCACCGAGCGAAGAAGCGTTGCTGCAACAGCTTGAGCGAGTGTCACCCATGCTCAATGCCGCCATAACAAACCAAGAGTTAGGTAACTATGTCAGCCTCAGCCGTTATCTGCCCAGCCATCAAAAACAAGACACGGCTTACCACTTACAGGGCAAAATCTATCAAACTCAGATAGATACTGTGCTCACAAGCCTTGGTTTGGATGAAAATCTAAAGCCAGAACTGCAAGCCGCCTATTTGGCCGCGAAAACAGAGTACATCACGCCTGCTGCATTCTTTACGCTAGGGGCCGGCAAGCAACTCGCGCCGCTGTGGCTCGCGCCGAATGAGGCTAACTGGCCAGTCAGAAATGGCGCGCTAAATGATGATGGGGCGAGCGCTGATCATGGAGCAGATCAGGGCGCGGATCAGGGTGCGGATCAGGGTGCCGATTATGGAGCCATAGTCCTCCTTGGCGGCATTCAGCAAATCGATGCCCTTAAGGCGCGTTTTGCCCATGATGAAAGCGTGCAGCTTATCGATAAAGTCGCGGATATCTCCGCCGTCATGGGACATTATCGACTGTTAACCCTAAAGCTGTTAGCCCTTGCACTTGGCATCGCACTCTTGTTGTTTAGCCTGAATTTCGGCTTTAAAAAGGCGGCGGTTGTGGTTGCCGTGCCAGCCCTTGCGGCCTTGCTCACGCTCGCAACCTTAGGCTTAACGGGCTCACCACTGAGTCTGTTCCATGCACTCGCGCTCATTTTAGTTTTCGGGATTGGGATAGACTATAGCTTGTTTTTTGCCTCAGCCCAGAACCACGGCAAGGCAGTGATGATGGCGGTGTTTATGTCCGCCTGCTCGACCCTATTGGCCTTTGGTTTACTTGCCTTTAGCCAGACCCAAGCGATTCACTACTTTGGTTTAACCCTGTCGCTGGGCATAGGGTTTACCTTTTTACTTTCGCCGTTGATTTTGACCACAACACTGGCTTTAACCACCAATCAGCTTCTAACGACAAAAAAGTCCTGATGACTACAAGGAACGTATTTTACATGTCTACACAGGTTCACGATTTATCAGCTATACCAAATTCACTTGATGTCGATGTGGCCATTATCGGCGCAGGGCCTTCGGGCGCCATCGCTGCCAGCCTGCTACACCAGCAAGGCAAGCGCGTGCTTGTGTTAGAGAAACAGCATTTTCCTCGCTTCTCCATCGGCGAAAGTTTACTGCCCTGCTGCATGCAGTTTATCGAAGAAGCGGGCATGTTAGATGCGCTCAATGCCGCTGGATTCCAACATAAAAATGGCGCCGCCTTTCGTCGCAATGGGACTTACACCACCTTCGATTTTACCGATAAATTTACTCCTGGGCCGGGCACCACGTTTCAAGTGCAGCGCGCTAGTTTCGATAAACTGTTAGCCGATACGGCCCAAAGCCAAGGGGTCGACATTCGCTACGGCGAAACGGTCGAGGCGATAGATTTAACCGAGAACCCACGCTTAACAGTGCGTAATGAACAGGGCGAGCTTTATCAAATCAATGCCCAATATGTGCTCGACGCCAGCGGTTTTGGTCGCGTGTTACCCCGCTTGCTCAACTTAGAAAGTCCGTCTTGCCTGCCTCCGCGCAGCGCCATCTTTACGCATGTGGAAGACAACATCAGCGATCCTAACTTCGATCGTAATAAGATTTTGATCAGTGTCCACCCTGAACATAAGGACATTTGGTATTGGCTTATTCCCTTTAGCAATGGCCGTTGTTCGCTCGGCGTGGTGGCTGAGCCGCAATTACTGGAGCGTTTACAAGGTTCGCTTGAGCAACAATTGATGAGCATAGTCAATGAAGAACCTGGGCTTAAAGCCCTGCTGGCAAATGCTAAAGTGGTACAGGAATGCGCCACGCTCAAAGGTTATTCCGCCAATGTGTCACGCCTTGCGACCGACAAGTTCGCGCTATTGGGTAATGCGGGCGAGTTCCTCGACCCGGTATTTTCCTCCGGTGTGACTATCGCCATGCAATCGGCGTCTATGGCAGCAAAATGCCTGACGAAACAACTCAATGGCGAAACGGTTGACTGGCAAGCCGATTACTCAACACCTTTGATGCAGGGCGTGAATGCCTTTCGTACCTATGTGCAAGCTTGGTATGATGGCCGCTTTCAGGACGTGATCTTCTATGAAGAACCGAACGAGCGTATCAAGCAGATGATTTGTTCTATTCTGGCTGGCTATGCTTGGGATACGAATAACCCCTTTGTTAAAGACTCGGAGCGCCGCCTTAACATGATAGTCGAACTGTGCCGAAACCCAGCCGCCACTCCAGCATTCGCAGAGGTCTAACCGCATGCCGCTAAACCTTAACGCTAAATGGCCAGTGATCGCCGCCCTGCTGCTCGCAAGCCTTGGGCTGACGGGCTGTAGTGAACTGCTGTTCAGGCAGACCTGTGTCGGGCTCACTAAGGATATGCGTTATTGTTTGGCTCCACTGCCCCATGACTTTGCTCCAGCGACCGATAAGCCGTTGACTCATCCTAGGATACAGCCCGCGACTGAGTCTACAACTAAGCCCGCCATCATGGCGAGTCAGCAAACCGACAGCAATACTGGCGTATCTTCACCCCAGTCCTTTAGCCAAAAAGTCAGTATTAAAGTGGGCAAAGAGTCCCACGAACTGCTCACTCAATTGGAATTAGAGGGCGAGCGCATGACGCTCGTGGGTTTAGCGCCACTCGGACAGGCTTTGTTTACCTTAGTTTATGATGGGAATACACTCAGCAGTGAGCAAAGTGTGCTGCTGGGCGACAATTTTAAAGCCGAGTATTTAATGGCGATGATGCAACTGATCTATTGGCCTGAGCAGAGTATTCGCGCCCATTTGGAAGGTGGCCATTTAGTGACTGGTCTTTGCGATACGGTTGGGGGAAATCAGAGCGACACGCTTGTCGATACCCGAATGAATACAATCCCATGTCGCCAGATCTATAGCCAAGATACCTTGATCAGTAAAAGCGCCCTGCAAACCCATGTGGTGCAAATCCGTTATCAACAAAATGTCGGCGATGCCCTATGGCAAGCCCACATCAGCTTAACTATGCCGCAGGCCAAGTTTGAGCTAGAAATCGAACCTATTTAACCTTTTAACACCCGCACTTCACTGTGCCATGGTAAAAAAACGATACGCTATGATGAACAGAGTAGCCATTACACAGATTGGATTGTGTACCCCGTTAGGGCAAGATCCCCAGCAGGTTTTAGACCGCCTGATCGCGGGCGATACCAGCGCGATGCAGCGCAGTGACACACTCCTGTTCGAGCACCCAACCTTAGTTGCGCCAGTAACGGCTGCGCTACCGGCGATTCCTGCAAAACTCATTCAGTTCGATTGCCGCAATAACCAGTTACTCCTATGCGCGGCGCAGCAAATTGCCGCCACGATTGAACAAGCGAAACGGGATTTTGGCCATGCCCGCATTGGGGTAGTGCTAGGCACAAGCACCTCGGGGATTTCTAAAGGTGAAGCGGCCCTGAGCTATCGCAATCAACACGGCCACTTTCCGGCGGATTACCACTATTTCCAGCAGGAGCTCGGCAGCACTAGTGACTTTTTGCGCCAATATTTTGAGCTAGATGGCCCTTGCTACACGATTTCAACCGCCTGTTCCTCCAGCGCCAAAGTCTTTGCCAGTGCCAAACGTTTACTCAGCGCTAACCTCTGTGACATGGTGATTGTTGGCGGTGTCGATAGTTTGTGCCAACTCACAGTCAATGGTTTTAATGCTTTGGAATCTGTGTCCAAAGGCCACTGCAATCCCTTTAGTATCAACCGTGATGGCATTAATATTGGCGAAGGCGCGGCCTTATTCGTGCTGACGGCGGGCGAGTCCGATGTGATGCTGGCTGGCATTGGCGAGTCGAGCGATGCCCATCATATTTCCGCACCTCATCCCGAAGGCGCTGGCGCAATCACCGCCATGCAAGCGGCTTTGCAAGATGCAAATATTGCGGCACAAGATATTGGTTACATTAACTTACACGGCACAGCGACACCCAAAAATGATGCGATGGAAAGCCGCGCTGTGGTTGAAGTCTTTGGCGTCAACACCCCGCCCTGCAGCTCGACCAAACCCTTAGTCGGCCATACCTTAGGTGCCGCTGGCGCAATCGAAGCCGCCTTCTGCTATTTATTGCTTTCGGCACATAATCACGGCCAAGCCCTGCCGCCCCATCAATGGGACGGACAAGTCGATCCACAGGATCCGTCCATTGCCTTAGTCGAACGCCATCAAGTCGCCGCAAAAGGCGCACTTAATTATGTGATGAGTAATTCCTTTGCCTTTGGCGGCAGCAATGCCAGCCTGATTTTTTGCCGTAACGAGGCCTAAAATGATGCCCTTTATTCAATTCAATTTACCCTTTGCCGAGCAGGATATTGCCGATTTCATCCCCCACAGGGCGCCGATGATCTTGGTCGATAAGATCATCTCTTATCAACGTGATACCTTAGTTACCGAAGTCACGATCACAACCCAAAGCCCCTATTTCGACGATAAACATCAAGCCGTACCCAATTATGTGGGTATCGAATATATGGCCCAAAGTATTGCCGCACTGGCCGGAGTAGAAGCTAAGCTGCGCAATGATAAAATCCGCGTTGGTTTTCTGTTGGGGTCGCGCAAATTAGCGCTACATGCCAAGCAATATGAACTCGGGCGCACCTATCGCATCCAGGTAAACCGCCTCTATCAAGAGGAGTCGGGATTAGCGGTATTCGATTGCCAGATTTATCTGCTGCCCGAAGCCGGAAGCGATCAAGAGAAAATCTTAGTCGCCACAGCGAATGTGAATGTGTTCCAACCTCAAGACACGCAAGCCTACCTTGATGGAAATCAAGACGCGGGCAATAGAAGCCTTGGACACTGACTTAGAAACTAATATCGAGGCCATGCTGAGACCATGCAATCGCAGCAAACTGAATTAGCCTGTCGATAAAAGCGTTAGATTAAACGCCTTAGCAAGCAGCTTTTTACCATAAATACATGAAACCCCATACCGACTCCTAAAGATAAAATGGGGTGGAGAAAATAGATGAATAACAGAGTATTAGTTACCGGTTCGAGCCGCGGCATAGGTAAAGCCATTGCCCTCAAACTGGCGCAAGCAGGCTTCGATATCGCCCTGCATTACCACAGCAACCAAACGGCTGCCGATGACACTGCCACGCAAATCCGCGCGCTTGGGGTCAATGTGAGCCTGCTGAAATTTGATGTTGCCGACCGCGCGACAGTCAAAGCCGCCATCGAAGCCGATATCGAGGCCAATGGTGCCTATTACGGCGTGATCCTCAATGCCGGTATCAACCGCGATACCGCCTTTCCCGCCATGACAGAAAGCGAGTGGGACAGCGTCATCCACACTAACTTAGACGGCTTTTATAATGTGATCCATCCCTGCGTGATGCCTATGGTACAAGGCCGAAAAGGTGGACGTATCATCACCTTAGCCTCGGTATCTGGGATCGCGGGCAACCGTGGCCAAGTGAATTACAGCGCCTCCAAAGCGGGCATTATCGGCGCGACTAAGGCATTGTCATTAGAGCTGGCAAAACGCAAAATTACCGTCAACTGTATCGCCCCCGGCTTGATAGAAACCGACATGGTGGCCGATATTCCTAAGGACATGGTCGAGCAATTAGTGCCGATGCGCCGTATGGGTAAACCCAATGAAATCGCAGCCTTAGCCGCATTTTTAATGTCTGACGATGCCGCCTATATCACTCGCCAAGTAATATCGGTCAATGGAGGCATGATCTAAATGAGCGAGGCGACAAATCAAACACGCTTGGGTAAACGAGTGGTCATCACAGGTGTTGGTGGTATTACCGCCCTAGGCCATGATTGGCCGACCATTGCGGCGAGCCTTAAGGCGCAGAAAAACTGCGTCGTCACTATGAATGACTGGGATAGATACGATGGCCTCAACACCCGTTTAGCCGCGCCCATTACTGACTTTGAAGTGCCAAGCCATTATTCGCGCAAGAAAATTCGTTCCATGGGCAAGGTTTCCATTATGGCAACCCGCGCCAGTGAACTGGCTTTACTTGATGCGGGGTTGTTGGATGACCCTATCGTATCCTCGGGTGAAATGGGCATCGCCTACGGTTCATCCACTGGCAGTACCGATCCTATTACCGCCTTTGGCGATATGCTGAAAACGGGCGATATGTCGGGCATCACCGCAACTAGCTATATCCGCATGATGGCGCACACCACAGCGGTGAACGTCGGCGTATTCTTCGGCTTAAAGGGCCGAATTCACACCACCAGCAGCGCGTGCACTTCGGGTAGCCAAGGCATAGGTTACGCCTATGAAGCTATCAAATACGGTCAGCAAACCTTAATGTTGGCGGGCGGCGGCGAAGAACTTTGCCCCACCGAAGCCGTCGTGTTCGATACCCTGTTTGCCACCAGCACTAAAAACTCGACGCCCGAACTCACGCCGCGCCCCTTTGATGCGGATCGTGATGGCCTCGTCATTGGCGAAGGTGCCTGTACGCTGGTGCTCGAAGAGCTCGAACACGCCAAGGCGCGTGGCGCAAAAATTTATGCTGAGTTAGTCGGTTTTGGCACAAATTCCGACGGTCAACACGTCACCCAACCGAATGCGCAGACCATGGAAATCGCCATCAGATTAGCCCTCAAAGATGCGCAGCTTGAGCCTAGCGCCATAGGTTATGTGAACGCCCACGGCACAGCAACCGACCGTGGTGACATTGCTGAGAGTCACGCGACTCAAGCAGTGTTTGGCGCGGAGACGCCAATTTCATCCCTTAAAAGCTACACGGGCCACACATTAGGCGCATGCGGTGCGTTAGAAGCTTGGGTGAGTATTGAGATGATGAATGCGGGCTGGTTTGCGCCAACACTCAATCTTGAGAATATCGACCCACAGTGCGCCGATTTGGACTATATCCGTAACGAACTGCGCCCGATCGACACAGATTATGTGATGAGTAATAATTTCGCCTTTGGCGGCATTAATACCTCGCTGATTTTTAAACGCTGGACCAGATAACACCTAAAACCCACATAAGGACATAGCAATGAAACCACTGTTTGCAGGGATGCTGCTGAGCATCAGTTTATTAACCGCGCCACTGTTTGCCAAAGAATACACGGTAGAAACCTACCAAGAAGTCTTTAAGGGCGACAACGAATATAAGCAGAAGCAAGCCATCGAATCCTTAAGCCTTGCAGGCTTATCCGATCCTGCGATATACGACGTGCTCGAAGCTAAACTGCTTGCCTCTTTACCCCAAGCGACTGAAAAAAATGCCATCGACTACAGTGCTTGGTTAGTCAAAGGCTTAGCCTATTCGGGTAACGACAAATATAGCGAAACCATCAACAGCATTGTAAATGGCAACTATCACAAAAAACTCAAAAAATACGCATCTCAAGCCAATGAAAACCTAGCGCAATATAAAAAGTGGAATACAATTCTTGGGGATAAAAGCCAATATGCTGCCGACCAAAGTCAGCAAAATAATGCCTTTGCCAATGCCCTACGCAGCGATGATTTAGAGTTAATGCGCCTAGCGGCTAAACGCATTATGGATGATCGTCAGTACGATGACTTTATCCTAGCCGTACTCAGTAACGAATTGAAAACGCCGCGCTTAATGGCTGATGACAAACTCGCCATCGATACCTATGCCAACATGGCAAAAGCCCTAGCCAGTTCAGGCAATGCCGATTACCGCGATGTGATTGAGAATATTGCGACCACAAGTTCGAACCGAAAACTGCAAAAATACGCGGCTAGCTACCTGAAGAAATTCTACTAAACCAGCCCGTTTTACGCTGAATAGAACAAATCATGGCCGAGCTTATCCTCGGCCATTTTTATATCCATTTGGATCACTTTTTAAATTACTGTTGGCCTTAGCGTTTGCTGAAATTGCCTATACAGGCTTGCGATGGTAATCACTCACGACACTGTGAAATCTAAGTTGATAAACGAGAGTTACGGAAGGCGAAGAGGCCGTTAAACATAGATATTGTTCAGAGTGAGGCCAACCCTTTGGAAAAAATATAAAACAAGAGGCTTTCAACTCCGTTGGGCGTCATGGCAGCTTGTAAAAATACAAGCAAAAAGGATAGGACGAGCAATCCTCCTTGGTCGACTCATGATCAAAAAGCAGGGGGGTGAAGCCCCACGACTTTTGCTTTGATTAACATTTTGTGGCTTAGGATTTGCTTATCCACAGCGGCGCATTGGCAAACAGATAATAAAGCGATGCAGCCATTATGGATAAGCCACAATAATAGGGAGCACCGAACTGCCATGAGACTCACCATGAAAGCCACGATGAAAGTTACTATGAAAATCACCTTAGATGACCTTAAAGGGCCAGAGATAGCGGCATTGCTGAAAGAACACCTCGAGGATATGCGAGCAACTTCACCGCCTGAAAGCGTTCACGCATTAGATCTTGATGGCCTGCGTCAACCCAATATTCGCTTTTGGACCCTGTGGGATGGCAATAATTTAGCGGGCTGCGGTGCACTAAAATGGTTAGATGCCGAGCACGCCGAGATCAAATCCATGCGCACCGCCGCGCCCTATAAACAGCAAGGTATAGCATCTAAAATATTGCAGCACTTGATTAACGATGCCAAAAGCGCTGGCGTCAAACGTCTGAGTCTAGAGACAGGTTCGATGGACTTCTTCAACCCTGCACGTATGCTATACAGCAAATTTGGTTTTGAAATCTGTGGCCCCTTCGACGGCTACCAACTCGACCCCAATAGCGTGTTTATGACAAAGAAAATCTAAAAAATATGCGCCTTAGTCCTTGAAATTCATCTCTAAGGCGCTTTGCTGCAGTTAGTATTCGCTCGCTTCACCACAGCTGCAGTTCTGTGCCCGTTCCACCAATGGATAATAAACCCAAGCAACAGTCCCCAAAATGCGCTGCCGATACCCAGCACACTAAAACCTGATGCCGTGACCAAGAAAGTGATCACCGCTACTTCGCGATCTTCGGTTTTAGCTAATGCGGCAGTCAGGCTATTGGCGATAGTGCCAAGCAGCGCTAATCCGGCGATGGCCAGTACTAATTCCTTCGGGAAAGCGGAAAACAGACCAACCACAGTGGCGCCGAGTAACCCAGTGATAAAGTAAAATACGCCGCCCCACACTGCCGCCCAGTAACGGGTCGCGGGATTCGGGTCAGCTTCTTTACCCATGCAAATAGCCGCTGTGATGGCGGATAAGTTAAAGGCAAAACCGCCAAAGGGCGCCAGAATTACCCCGATTAGCCCTGTGCTCGTGATCAAAGGTGAAATAGGCGGCCTGTAGCCATTACCGTGCAGCGCAGCAACGCCCGGCATATTTTGCGAGGCCATAGTGACCACAAACAGCGGTAACGCCACGCCAATCACACTCGCCAGCGAAAACTCAGGCATGGTCCATACCGGCATCGCCAGTTGCAACTGAACGGCATCTAACTTGAGTAAATCTAATTGAAAGCTCATGCCGATGCCCACCAGCAAGATCAGCAAGATGATGTAGCGCGGCGCAAAAGGTTTAACCACGACAAACACCAACAGCATGATCAATATGAGGCTCAGCTGGGTTTGCATAGCCTGAAATAGCCCTAGGCCAAATTGCAGCAGGATCCCCGCCAACATGGCTGAAGCGACTGACTGCGGCATGATGCGAATAAGTTTATCCATCCAGCCCGCCACCCCACAAAGGGTAATTAAAATCGAACTCACCAGAAACGCGCCTATGGCTTGGTTGACGCTCAATCCCGCTAGGCTGGTCACCATCAGCGCCGCGCCCGCTGTCGACCAAGCCGTTAGAATAGGATTCTTGTAGTAAAGCGATAACCCTATGCTGGTCACGCCCATGCCCACACCTAAAGCCCACAGCCATGAACTAATCTGTGCAGGTGTCGCCCCCACGGCCTCCGCCGCTTGAAAGATAATCACAGCTGAGCTGCTATAACCCACTAATACTGCAATAAAACCCGCTGATATTTTTGACAAACTCCATGCATCTCGCCACATATCCACTCCCTTTCTCTGCAATTGATGTCGCCACCACGTTGTGCGCTATCACTTATCAAATGAACAAGATCGCCTTCGTGCGCTATAACGTACGAGATGGACAAGATAGCACCTGTGCGTTATAACGTACAAACTAAATTTTCATAAAAATGATGGGGCCATTGTGCAGACGATAAACAGCTATCTCGCCACCACACTCAAAGCACTTCGTAACCAAAAAGGATGGAGTTTAGATAAAGCCGCTCAAGAGACGGGCGTCAGCAAGGCCATGATAGGACAAATCGAGCGCGGCGAATCTAGCCCAACCATTGCGACGCTGTGGAAAATTGCCAGTGGATTCAATATCTCGCTTTCGACCTTTCTCGAGCCCACGCCCCAGAGCCAAGGCGCAGTATTCCGTAAACCCGACGAATTACGCCAACAACCCGCCACCGACGGCATGTTAGTTGCGTCACTGTTTCCCTTTGAAGACCGCTTTGGTTTTGAGATGTTTGAACTCACTCTACTGCCAAACTATGAGCGGCTTTCTGAGCCCCATGAAGCTGGCGTCACTGAACATGTCATTGTATTAAGCGGCACGATGGAAGTGTTAGTCGATGGACAGTGGCAAACGCTAAAGCAAGGTGAAGCGGTGCGATTTGCGGCCGACAAACCCCATGGCTATCGCAATCTCAACGACCAAGCTGTGGTCTTCCACGACATCATTCACTATCAACGAGGCTGTGAATCTAGCTTGTAGCAGCTTATCTAACGCCAGTAATGCAGAGTTCGGGATCTTGCACGGCCAAAGACCAAACCATTACTACCGATAATCTGCAACGCTTGCACTCACCAATTCATTAGAATAAACTTATTGAAAATTTTCTAATGGTAGGAGCAATGCTATGTTTCAATCTTTACTGGCTAAGTTATCCGGCAGTCAATCGGGCGAAAAGTGTTGGCAATTGATTGAGCAAGGCGCACGGGTGATTGATGTGCGTTCACCAGAGGAATTTGCCTCCGGTCATTTGCCCCAAGCCATTAATGTGCCATTGCCAACACTCGACCAATGGTTGCATCAAGTAGACAATAAACAGCATCCCTTCGTGCTCTACTGTGGCGCGGGTATTCGAGCGCAAAAAGGCTGCGATATCCTCAAGGCCAATGGTTTTGGCTGCGTGGTGAATGGCGGTTCGCTCAAAGATTTAGTCTGCTGCCAACCGAGCTAATTTAAACCTTGGTTGTTCGGCAACAATCTGTATGTAGTGATAGTTTAGATATCTGCGAGGTGATGTATGCATAAAACGAATCATGCCAAAGCGTTGCAGTTTGAAGCCGCACAGGTTAACCCTGCTGAAAAGCCGCATGAAACTGACCGCCCTGCACGCTTTAGCATCAGTCGTAACCGCGACCAAGCCAGCACTAAGGTGCGTTATGTTGAGACTAGCGCCCTTGCTAAAGGCTGCAGCCTTTGCGAATAAACGGCTAAGTCTGCGACTTAAACCTAGTAGCTCAAACCTAACCACTTAAGCCAAGCGTGCTTAGCTTAAATAAACATACAAAAATGCCAGCCCATTAACGGCTGGCATTATTTATTCAGCTAAATCAAATGACTCAGCTAATCAATGGGCCAATTAAGCCTTCAGCTGATCGATGCTGTGTTTCGCTTCGCTCATGCCTTTGTCGTGTGCTTCAGGACCCATGTTCAGCGCTTCGGCGTAAACCACTTCAACATTAGTGATACCAATAAAGCCTAAAACCGTTTTCAAGTAAGGTACAACGTGATCCGTTGGGCCATCTTTGTGAGCGCCGCCACGGGTCGTCACTAACACAGCGCGTTTACCTTCCACTAATCCTTTTGGACCCGTTTCAGTGTAAGTAAAAGTCACACCAGCGCGGGCAATGAAATCAATCCAGTTTTTAAGTTGAGCCGGAATAGTGAAGTTATACATAGGCGCTGCGATAACAATAGTGTCGTTCGCTTTTAATTCAGCAACTAAGGTATCTGATAATGCGAGCATTTCTTGCTGACGTGCCGACAATTCTGCACCACCACGTAAACCAGAAGCGATTTCACCGTCTACCATAGGCAGCACGTCTTTACCGCCTAAATCACGTACTGTGATAGCGGCGCCTTGGGTTTCCCAGTGGCTAGCTAAGTGGTCAATTAACACGGCAGATTGTGAATAACCGCCAAGAATGCTTGATTTTAAAATTAAGACTTTAGACATAATCTGCTCCGAAAATAGGTAAATGACTCAGAGTCAGATGGAATATCTCAACTCTATGACGCTAGTATATTCGCCCATAAAAAAGAAATAAAGTGGATAAAATTTGAGATTCACTTCGATTTTTTAGAAAGGTTATAGGTTGTTGCGACGTGCTATAAATTAACTCGCTTTCGGCGCACTGACATACAGACCTTCGAATACCGCACAAAGCTTAGCATCACAATACAATTGCACAGCTAACTTCACTTTAACTCTGCGCCCCCTTTGCAACGGGCTGAGATCCACAGTTGGCCATTGCACTGTTACCACAGGATCACAACTCACTGGGGCGAGATAACGAATATGGGCATCGGCGAGCACAATGTCACCCGCAACGCCAGCTAACTGCTGGTTCAGCCACACAGAGCCCCAGCCAGTTAAGGTCATCAAGGTATAAATGCTGCCGGCAAACATGGTCTGATGCAGATTAATATTGGGCGCTATCGGCGCAGTGACTCGAAATTCACCTTCACAGTAATCGAGTGGCGCAATCTGCATAAATTCACTAACAGGAATAGTACTGTGCCACGTCTGGCGTAATTGAGTGAGTAATTGAGTAAGTAGTAATTCATCCATGTGCATTTACCTCGATACAACCCTCTTCACAGCTAACACCGAATAAGTTCAACACTCTATCCCCCAGAAAAACCACGCGATGACTAATGTAATAGCTAACGTAATAGCTAGCACAATAACTAACGCAATCACTCGCGCGATAAGAAGCTACACCTGCAGATTAAAAGTCACAGGGCCATCATTGACTAAGGACACTTGCATATCAGCGCCGAATTGTCCGGTTTCTGTGGTCACACCCTTAGCGCGGCAAAATGCGACAAACTCTTCATACAGTGCCAAGGCTTGATCCGGCGTACCGGCGCCCGAAAAACTAGGTCTCAAGCCACGGCCCGTATCGGCGGCCAAGGTAAATTGCGACACCACTAACAAAGAGCCACCGACTTGCTCTAGGTTGAGATTCATCTTGCCATTTTCATCGGAAAACACGCGATAACTCATCACTTTAGTTGCCAGTTTTTCCATCTTCTCGCGGGTATCCTGCTGCTCGACGCCCAGCAGAACCAACAGGCCCTTATCGATTGCACCTATGGTTTGATTATCGACAACCACACTGGCGCGGCTCACTCTTTGAATTAACGCAATCACAACTTTTCCTTTTTAGATTAAGGCTTAACGGGAACCATTTGCTGCATGAGCGGGATAGGACGAATATATTGATCGATGCCATCTGGCAGGGATTGCGCGACTTGTGCCAAACCGCCATTGGTCCATAACATAAAGCGACGTAACTCTTCGATTTCAACACGGTCGGCAAAGGTGACTGTGCCTTGTATTTGGATCACAGCGCCTTGGTCCAGCAACACGAACTTGGCAAAATTAAGCTTTTGATTCAAAGTGCCAATCACCACAGGCAGCTCTTGGCTAGCCTGTAATTGCGGATGCACGGCATAGAAACGATTCATTAAAATACGGTCAATGCCCGCAGAATTAATACTCGGCTCAAGCAAAAACTGGTTGTCGCCAAACTGCACCGCAACTTTCGTCGGCGCAACCTTGGTGGCCAAGTAGTTAGCGTTAATCAACGCTTGATACAAGCGCTCAGCGGCAGCTTCATTGGTCAATCCACCCAGTTCAACGACTTTGGGCGCGACAGGTGCACTCACGGTCTCCTGAGCCACCACTGGGTCAATCGCGCTGGTTTGCGAGGGCGCCGTGGCGGCACAGGCAGTTAATCCGAGTAAACTGGCACTGATGAGCAATGTTTTCATTGTATTTCCCTTTGATGTATCCACGACCACATAGCATGGATTTCTGCTGTGACCGCCAAAAACAACGACTCGCTATTGAGCATATGTCCGCCGTCGGCAACAGATTGAATCGTAATAGCATGCTCTAGCCCAGCCACAAAATCGCGCAATAGCGCCGCTGGGCAAATCGCATCCTGCATTCCTTGCAATAACACACTACGCGCCTTCACCCTAGGCGTCACGCGTTGCAACACACTCATGGCATTGAAGTAATCATGCCGAGCAAAGTGCAATTCAATATCCGCTAACGCTAATACTGGGTCGGGTAACTGTCTTGGCAACACCAATCTCGCCCCCGCGAGCTTTAGCTCCCACTGAACCCAACGCCGCGCAAAATGGTGCCGCAGGTTTTCATCGGCCGATGCCAAACCTTGATGGTACGAATCCAGCAGTTCAGTCAGCGATGGCGCAACAGGCGTATTGCCACTGAAGAGTCGATAAGCCGCAGGTTGCAATTTTGCCGCGCCGTCAGCGCCATAGAGCCAATTGATGCCTTCTTTAGACGGAATAAATAACGCCCACAGCACTTGTGCTATCACCCGTTCGGGAAATAATCCGCTGTAAATTAAGCCTAAGGTGGCCCCAAAGGAGCCGCCCGCTAAACACCAGCGCTCAATACTTAACGCGAGGCGAATCGCCTCCATATCGCAGATCAAACCATTAAGATGATTATGGGCTAAATCGCCAAAGGGCAAGGATTGTCCAGAACCTCGTTGATCTAACAGCAAAATCCAATATTGTTCGCCATTAAATAAGGCTAAATCACCGATATCACAACCCGCTCCCGGACCACCGTGCAAATATAACAGCGGGATACCTTGAGGATTTCCGTATTGTGCCAGATGTAATTGCTGACCATTGCCAACGCTAAACCAGTCGCGGCGGATAAAAGGGGGAAAGGATTCAGGCATTAAGTGTTATCGCCATTGCTTAACCGTTTAGGGATGTCATTCCGATTTCGCCACGGCCTTGAGTGCCGTCACCTCTGCCGACGTTAATACTGACGACGAATCACCTAGGCTGGCATCTGCTAATGGCTTGGCATTCAGGGCCGTTTCGTCATCTGAGCTCGATTCATAATCTAAATATTCTGGCATAGCCGCGGTAATTTCCGCGCCGAGCAACACTATCATCCACGATAAATACACCCAGACAAACACTATGGGGATCGTCGCGAGCGCGCCGTAGATGGCTTCATAACTTGGAAACTGAGTCACGTACAAGGCAAAGCCTTTTTTACCTAACTCAAATAAGAGCGCGGCCACAATCGCCCCCAATAACGCATGTAAAAACTTCACCTTCTGATTCGGCACCACCATGTATAACAGCAGGAATGCGGCAACTGAAAACAACATGGGCAAGCGCGCAATAAAAATCGGCAACATGCCCGATAAAGCTTCAGCTTCAAACACCTTTAGTGAAATCACATAGGAGGATGCGACCAAACTCGCCCCGACCAATACCGGCCCTAACGTTAGCACCATCCAATACATTGAAAATGCGACCACCACGGAACGCTTCTCTTTAGTGCGCCAAATGTTATTGAGTGATTTGTCGATGGCGGAAATCAGCATAATGGCAACCACCACTAAAGCCGCGATCCCCACGGCTGTGCCCTTAGACGCATTGCCCACAAATTCATTGATATACACTTGCACTGTGTCGCCAGCAGCGGGTAAAAAGTTTTCGTAAACAAAGCCTTCTATCTGCCCACGTATGCCCTTAAACACCGGAAAAGCCGACAGCATAGACATAGTCACGGCCACCATAGGCACGAGTGACAATAGCGTGACATAGGCCAAATGTCCGGCGCGGATATTGATCTGATCTTCCACTAAACGCCGCCTTAAATGCAGCAGGAAGTGCCAGATCCCGAGGAATAAGACGCGAATTTGTGCCAGTTCTATCTTCTTAGTCACGGGTTTCTCTTGATTCTGTTGGTATAGACTCGTTATCTTCGTACAATAAACACTTAATTTACAAGTCTAAGGAGTGAATTGATGTCTCAACAAGGATCTGCGGGTAACGTTATTTCCGCTATTGCTAGCCTATTTTTCCCTGGGTTAGGCCAACTATTACAAGGCCGCATTATGGCCGCACTGTTATTTTTCATTATCACAGTGGTGGGTTATGCCCTCTGGTGGCTAATTGTGCCCGCAGTAATAGGTGCTATCTTTCATCTGTGGAGCATTATCGATGCGGCCCGATTTAAGGCCGATTAATTTCAATTCACTCAGTGACGGAATACCCAATGAAAAGACTGATAACTTCAGGCCTGATTGCCGCAAGCCTCCTGCTCAGTGGTTGCCAAAGTGCCTATTACGGCGCGATGGAAAAGGTCGGTTACCATAAACGCGATATTATGGTCGACAGAGTTAAAGACGCGAAAGAATCCCAAGAGGACGCCCAAAAAGAGTTCAGCTCGGCCCTCGAAGAGATGCAAGCCCTGCTCAACCACGATGGCGGCAACCTAGAAAAAGCCTATAACAAGGCTAAGGATGAATACGAGTCGGCCCAAAGCGCCGCAGATAACGTCAGCAACCGCATCAAAAAAGTCGAAGATGTAGCCGAAGCGTTATTCGATGAGTGGCAAGATGAAATTGGCGAGATCAGCAAAGCCAGCCTGCGCCGTAACAGTGAAGCTAAGCTCAAAGAAACCCGCCGCGCCTACGAACAATTGATCAAAAGCATGCACCGCGCCGAATCAAAAATGCCGCCCATCCTCACCGCCATGAAAGACAACATGCTGTATCTCAAGCATAACTTGAACGCCCAAGCCATTGGTGCGATCAAAGGCGAATTTGCCAGCCTGCAAACCGATATTTCGGGCCTGATTAAAGAGATGAACAAATCGATTAACGAGTCGAACAAATTTATCGAGTCACTCGAAAAATCAAAAAGTTAGCTTGAATACAATTGACTCATTCGAGGCGCAAGCTGTTAGTTTCAATTAAAGAAAACAGAACTAACAGCTTGGGCTAACTCATCGCCGCTTAATATGAGTCATTGTTAGTGAGTTGCTGACATTGCACATCACACTAAGTGATTGACCATTCATCAAATTATCCCGCAGGAAAAATCTACCGCGAGTTGTACACACGATCTTAGCTACAGGCCGGATTCAAATTATCCGTCTTATATCGCTAATGCTTGTTCAAGATCGGCGATTAAATCTTGAGGATCTTCAACGCCAATACTCAGTCTGATCAAGTTATCATTCACCCCAGACGCTAGCCTGCTCGCGACATCCATTGCCGCATGCGTGGTACTTGCTGGGTGGCAAGCTAAGCTTTCTAGATCGCCTAAACTGACCGCTTGAGTAAATAGGTTTAAATTATCTAAAAACTGCGCCGCTCGGCTAAACCCGCCTTCAAGCTCAATACTCACCATACCGCCAAAGGCATTTATCGTTTCACTCAAAACTTGATGCCCTGGGTCCTGTGAAAGCCCTGGATAATAGACTTTTGCGACGTTCGGATGTGATGCTAAAAAAGCAGCGACTTTAGCGGCTCCCGCAAGATGGGCATCCATTCGCAACGCTAAAGTACGTAAACCGCGCTGCAGTAAATAGGCTTCCTGTGGCCCAATAGCAGCCCCAATATGCTTAAGTGCTATGGTGCGAATTGGCTGCATTAATGCTTTACGGCCCGCGACCACACCTGCGATTAAATCACCATGCCCACTTAAATATTTAGTGGCACTGTGCATCACGATATCTATGCCATGTTCCAGCGGTTTGAATAAATACGGCGTTAAAAACGTATTATCACAAATGGTGATTGCCCCAACCCGCTCAGCGGCGAGCTTTACCTTACGATAATCACTGACTTTTAACGTCGGATTGGTAATAGGCTCAAATAAGATAATTTTTGTCTCTGGGCTTATCTCAGACAATAAATGGTCGTCATCTTGATAACGGCGCACTGTAATGCCCGCGCGGGTCAGCGTTTGGATTAGAAATGCCGCAGTACCACCATATACAGGATCGATAAATGCGATCTCATCACCTTGACTGGCCAAGGCATAGAAAATACTGCTGATTGCCGCCATACCACTCGCAACAACGAGCGCGTCATCAGCACCCTCTAGCTGGGCCAATTGGTGTTCGAGTGCCTGTACAGTGGGGTTCGCCATACGACTGTAGATAAACCCCGGCTGTTCACCGGCAAAACGCGCTCGACCATCTTCGGCACTGCCATAGGCAAAAGTGCTACTTTGATAGATAGGTGTTGTGAGCGCACCCGTTGAGTTTTCAGCGGTATGATGGGTGTGAAGTAATTTGGTTTTAAACTGCATAATAGATCCTAATAACAATTAAATAGCATTGGCAAATGAGGCGTAATGCGCTTTCGCAACATCAGGATGTGAGCGTAAACGCCCTTTTAATACGTTTTGGCCAACTTGGTGAAAGAGTGGATTTAATGGATCGCTTGCAGGCCCTTGGGCTTGGCGTGCCAAATACTCAGGCAAGGGTAATAAGGGAACCGTAGCGTTCAACTGTGCCGCCATAAAAAAGGCGCAAGAGTAGCGCTCAACTCCAGCAGGTGGGCTAGTGACCCTGTGATAAGTGGCTTTTAAATACCCATTAGAGGCTAACTCAAGTAACTCACCTATGTTAACAACAAAGGCGCCCTCCAAGGGCGGTATGCTTAACCAACCTTCGTCAGTCTGAACTTCTAAACCCGATTGCTTATCTTGCAGCACTAAGGTGAGGTAGCCAGGATCTTTGTGCGCTCCCACCCCTTGACCAGAAACCTGTCCATTCGCACTTGGATAACGGATAAGCTTCATGTGTTGATATGGGCCAGCATCAATCGTGGCATCGAATGCGGTCTCTGATTGCTCTAATGCGACAGCGAGCGCCTTCAATAGCGTAACACTGGTATCGGCTAAGTCCTGTTGCCATTCCAATAAAATCGTTTTCATCTGCGGTAATTGGGACGGCCATTGGTTAGGTCCTTGTAATTGCGACCATTTGGGCACATCCGAACGCGGAGGATTAGCGATTTCCTCTTGCATTATGTCAAATTGCTCACGCAAATCCGGCTTCCCTAAGGTCAATTCACCTTGTAAACGGGTATAACCACGAAAATGAGGCGTGTTCGTCATTTTCACCGCGAGCTTATCGGCGAGAGGGAGCGCAAAGAAATCCCTAGCTAACTGAAGTACTTGCTGCTGTCTCGCGAGCTCAATGCCATGGCCAGTTAAATAGAAAAAACCTATCCTTCTAGCTGCATCGGCAAGTTTAGTAATGAAGGCGTGACGACTTTGCCCACCCGCATGCCAATCGCTTAAATTCAATATCGGTAATTGTTCCATCAATGACTCCAATTCAACGCATGATTTGAGTCGGATTCTATGCCTTTATAAGGTAATGGATAACGAATCAATAACTATTTGATATATCAAACAGGAATATTAGATCATTTGGGTATATAGACATCTAGGCTTCCATACTTCCCTTTCACTTGTCGATGAGTCGTAACGTTGCTCATCTCGCCTCCCTGCAATCCCTTCTTTTTTTGTGCAAGCCCAAAACACTTGGCTTTGTGAGCTATGGCGCGCTTTAGTGGATTGATAGCACCAATCTTAGACCTGTCGCACAATTTCACTTAGTACTCAAAAACTTATCATCAGTTCATCACTCAGACACTGTACTCGTTACTCATTCGCTGTATTCATCACTATGACTTTTATCGAATCACTCACCCTGATGTTGGCACTCATGTATCTCGCCTCCCTCAGCTATTGGAGCGGCCAGAAATGGGGCGCTGCCGCCACACTGTTACTCAGCGTCGGCGCCGTCGCGATTAGCCTTTACTGGCCATTGGCGCTCGGACTGATTATTGCGTTGCCGTTGGCATTATTGGGGCATAAATTTGCGCCAGATTCCTTCAAGGGTGAGATTAAGATAAACACCCTGCGGGAAGGCACTCAGCATGTCTTAGCGCTATCGCTTTTGCTGGTTGCCGTGCAATACACAATCAACACCATACTGCTTAAGCAAGGGATCACACCTTGGCTCATGCGCCCCGATGTGGTCGATGCTTTCCTGCCGATTGCTGGCGGCATTGAGCTTAAGGCTATTGTCAGCCTGAATTTATGGGATCAAACCCATCCTGCGGCGGCGGTGATGTTAGCTGCGGTGTTACTCACAGGATTACTCTGCAAGCGAGCATTTTGTGGTTGGGCTTGCCCATTAGGTTTGGCAGGGGAATATCTGTATGCCTTTAGAAAACGCTTTATTAAATCAGAACTAACACCACCCGCTTGGCTCGATTGGCCACTGCGTATGCTCAAGTATCTATTGCTACTTGGCCTCTGTTACATAGTGATTGGTATGCCAGCGCAATCGATTCCTAATTATCTCGATGGCAATTACCATAAGATTGCCGACTTGAAGATGGCACTGTTTTTCCTAACACCTAGTCTAATTACTTTATTAGTATTTACGCTGATCCTTGCCTTAGCCGCATGGCGCCGTCAGGGATTCTGCCGTTACTTGTGCCCCTATGGTGCCATGCTCGGGATCTTAAGTTTTGCGAGTCCCTTAAAAATCCGCCGCGATACACAGCACTGCCTTATCGAAGCAAAAGGAATGAAATGCGACAAGTGCAGCCGCGCCTGCCCAGCAAACATCATAGTGCATACCAAAACCACGGTTCGCAGTGACGAATGCCAAGCCTGTATGCGCTGCGTCGCCGCTTGTCCAAAATCTGCCGCCCTTGGCCTAGGACTTAAATCCGGCCACAGACTCGGCCACAAGGGATTGCTGGCATTAGTGCTAATCGCATTATTTATTCTGCCGCTGGGCGCTTACTTAGCGGGTTTCTGGCATAGCCAAACACCCGACAATATCCGCATGGAACTGATCCAAGTGATAGATAGAGTTGGGCATTAGCTAATCCCCAAAAAAGCACACTGCAGATAATGACTTACATCACTATCTGCAGTATTTTTAATATATAAGTCATAACATTGACTACAATCAGGCAACCACTCGATTTTATCGCAGATACTATTCCCTATACGGATACTAGAAAAGTGGTTTTATGTTCCCTAACATGGAGCTAGCCTATGCGACCCGACCGACAGCAGCTGATCCGTTCGTTATTTGACGAATATATTGAGATGTATTCCTCCCGCGATGACAGGCTAACCCACCGCTTTAGTGAGAATTTTAGCGGCTATGCTGGCAGTAGTGACCAGCTTGTCACCGACAGGAAAGAATGGGTGCGGATCACTCGGCAGGACTTTGCACAAGTGCCTGAGCGGATCCACATCGAAATGTTAGATCTCTCCATACAAGATCTTGCCGACAACCTAGTGGTTGTGACTGCCTTTTTCCATATCCACTTACCCATCCCTAATCCCATGTTTTCCCGCGAAACGGCACGGCTAGTGTTGATATTTCGTCTAGAACACAAAGACTGGATGATTGCCCACAGTGGCATATCCATCCCCTACGGCTTAGCCCACAAGGGAGAGATTTACCCGATAGCGCGATTAGAAGAGCGTAATGTCGAGCTTGAATCCATGATCAAGGCACGAACCTGTGAGCTGGCAGAAGCCAATAGGCAACTCGAAATACTCAGCAATACCGATGGTTTAACCAATATCGGCAACCGCCGCCTATTTGACATGATGTTACAAACGGAGTGGAGCCGAGGACAAAGGAGCAATTCCTCACTGGCCCTCATCATGCTCGATATTGACCACTTCAAACAATTTAACGATCACTATGGCCACCTCGCCGGCGATGATTGCCTTAAACAACTGGCCAGTACTTTATCCCAATCGGGCCGCAGGGCCGGCGAACTCGTGGCTCGCTACGGCGGTGAAGAATTTGTCATTCTGTTACCCAATATCGACAAACAAACGGTACTCGACACAGCGCAGCATATTCATCAGTTGATCCAAGCCATTGCCATTCCACACGCGAATACCGACCTTAGTATTGTGACCGTCAGTGCAGGAGTCGCTTATTTGCAACCCTCAAACCAACAAAGCCATTTAGAGTTAGTTCGCCAAGCCGATGCCGCGCTTTACCGTGCAAAATCAGCAGGCCGCAATTGCATACGGGTGATGGATGAGGAGTAATACAGGATCTCAAGATTCAGCATTTTTAACTAATCGCCGGCATACCCTATTTTCTCATTGCAGAACAACAGAGTTACAACGTTGAGCAGAGCCCAACGTGCCACAGAGAATATATGCAGCAAGAACTAAGCTTTTAGCGATATAACGAATAAAACTCCACATCAGCTCCATAGCGCAAAGTATCGATATGCCAATGACCAAATAACTCCCAACAAAAAGCCCCACATAGTTTCCTATGCAGGGCTTTTTAAACCGATTGACTCACCTTAAAGGCGAGTCAGACGATCATTAAGCGCGGTTAAAGCGCTTACGATCGTTTTCAGTCAAGTGTTTCTTACGAACACGAATGTTCTTAGGCGTTACTTCAACTAATTCGTCATCATCGATGAACTCAAGCGCTTGCTCAAGTGTCATGGTAATTGGCGTAGTCAGTACTTGAGCTTCGTCAGTACCAGAAGCACGCATGTTGGTCAGCTGCTTACCTTTCAGACAGTTAACTGTCAGATCGTTTGAGCGAGCGTGGATACCAACTACTTGGCCTTCGTATACTTCAGCGGCATGACCGATAAAGAGACGACCGCGATCTTGTAGACCGAACAGTGCGAAGGTCAGAGCCTTACCAGTAGCGTTAGAGATCAATACGCCGTTAGCGCGTTGACCGATATCGCCACCTTTGTGTGGACCGTAATGGTCGAACGAGTGGTAGATTAGACCTGTACCAGAAGTCGCAGTTAAGAATTCAGTTTGGAAACCGATTAAACCACGGCTTGGGATGATGAAGTCGATACGTACACGACCTTTACCATCAAGCTGCATGTCTTTCATTTCAGCTTTACGGGTACCTAACTTCTCGATCACTGTGCCTTGATCTTCTTCTTCAACGTCAACAGTCAACGTCTCGTATGGTTCACACAGTTCACCGTCGATGGTTTTCAGAATTACTTCTGGACGTGATACGGCTAACTCGTAACCTTCACGACGCATGTTTTCAATCAGGATTGATAAATGCAATTCACCACGACCAGATACGCGGAAGCGATCTGGACTTTCTGTTTCTTCAACACGCAGTGCCACGTTGTGGACTAATTCTGTTTGCAGACGTTCCAGAATGTTACGTGAAGTCACATACTTACCTTCTTTACCAGCAAAAGGTGAAGTGTTAACTTGGAAAGTCATAGTCAGAGTGGGTTCATCAACAGTCAAAGCAGGCATTGCTTCTACTGCGCCAACGGCACAGATAGTGTCAGAAATTTTCAGCTCGCCTAAACCTGTGATAGCAACGATGTCGCCCGCGTTAGCAATTTCAACTTCAGTACGGTCTAGACCCATGTAACCTAATACTTGGCCCATTTTACCGTTACGAGTTTTGCCATCAGCGCCAATAATGGTCACTTGTTGGTTAGTTTTAACGCTACCACGCTTGATGCGGCCGATACCGATAACACCCACGTATGAGTTGTAGTCGATTTGCGAAATTTGCATCTGGAACGAACCTTCGGCGTCAGCATCTGGGAAAGATACTTTTTCAACGATAGTTTGGAACAACGGCGTCATATCATCGCTCGCTACATCCGGATCTAAAGTTGCAAAACCGTTTAACGCAGAAGCGTAAACGATTGGGAAATCTAACTGCTCGTCGGTTGCGCCTAAGTTGTCGAACAGGTCGAATACTTGGTCGATAACCCAATCTGGGCGTGCACCTGGACGGTCAATCTTGTTGATAACAACGATTGGCTTTAAGCCTTGAGCAAACGCTTTCTTTGTTACGAAGCGAGTTTGTGGCATTGGACCGTCAACGGCATCAACCAGCAATAATACTGAGTCAACCATAGACAGAACACGCTCAACCTCACCACCGAAATCGGCGTGGCCTGGGGTATCAACGATGTTAATACGGTAGTCGTTCCACTTGATGGCAGTATTCTTTGCCAGAATCGTGATCCCACGTTCCTTTTCAAGATCGTTGGAGTCCATCACCCGCTCAGTGGCTTCTCCTCGGGTTGCAAGGGTGCCTGACTGTGACAGCAACTTGTCTACCAGGGTCGTTTTGCCATGGTCAACGTGTGCAATAATGGCGATGTTACGTAAATTCTCTAGCACGGATAAACCTCTTACCATCAAACAAAAATAGGGATATTTCAGTAATTCGTTATGGCGATCTAGCTCGATCCGCCACAATAAAAAGCGTGCCATTCTACTCCAGAGCGGCCTTGGCGCACAGGATTATTTTTGAACACTTATAAAACAATCCGCCAATCCTTGGGTAATTCCTGCCAATATTCCATTGAGTGAAATCCTCTACCGCCACAGTTAAAGCACTGTTCAATTGCCATATTCGTAGGGAAAATCAGAGTTAAGCAGCTGAATTTGCTATTTTTCATACTCTAGACGCAAACCATTTCTGCTGATTTAAACATCAATTAAAATTGATGTCACCGCGATGAAATCATCTCGCCGAGAAACAGCAATAAATTCTAGCGTACATTTAACTGAGCATTCATATTGGCGTTTATGACCGCGAAAACTGAATGTCTTTAAGACTCACTTCATTGTCACGCTATACCTTTATTACGCATCATTGATTCACTTGGTCTGTGAACAGCAAAGACATTTCGCACATGAGAACGAACTCTTTCCTAATAATATGATAATAAACCACTATTGGATTGAGAATGCGTGGCATAGTTGGACAGACTAGCGTGGTTTTATGACAATTTTGCGGCGGCGAAACAGCCCAGAGAAATAGTCCAGTTCTGTGCTGAAAAGATGTGCGAGATTCAGTGCTGCTGTCCTTATGCGACTAATGTAAGCCAAGGCGTCACTGCCATCTCACTGCCACATAAGCAGTGCATGTTATTACTTTGGATCCAAGCCTAGGTTTGCATGAATCAATTCAGTGCGCACCAAAATGGATTGATGCACCAAAATGCCACAGCCAAAAGCACCATAGTGGTGCAAACACGAATCCAATTAAGTGCAGAAAAGATTTTAAACCATGTTAATCAGCTAGTTAAATTATTGGCATGGATATCGCTTTATCGCTTGTAAGTTTGGCTCAAGATAAATCACTTGAGTTAAAAGATTATAGAAGGGGCATCCCTTTACCCTACCGGAGGCTTGAGAATGTCAGTTGAATCAGTTTTAAAGCAACTTGAAGAATTAGAAGTTAAGTTCGTTGATTTACGTTTTACCGACACTAAAGGTAAAGAGCAGCACGTATCTATTCCTTCTCATCAGGTAGATGCTGATTTCTTCGAAGACGGCAAAATGTTTGACGGTTCTTCTATCGCAGGTTGGAAGGGCATTAACGAATCAGACATGGTACTGATGCCAGATCCAACGACATTCGTACTGGATCCTTTCACCGAAGAAACCACAGCGCTGATCCGTTGTGACATTCTTGAACCAGGTACTATGACGGGTTATGACCGTGACCCACGTTCAATTGCTAAAAAAGCAGAAGCTTACCTAATCTCTACTGGTATCGCTGATACTGTTTTGATTGGCCCAGAACCAGAATTCTTCCTATTTGATGATGTCCGTTTCGGTACTGACATGTCAGGTTGTTTCGTTAAGATCGACGCTAAAGAAGCGGCTTGGAACTCAGGCACTAGCTACGAAGGCGGCAACACAGGTCACCGTCCATTCACTAAAGGCGGTTACTTCCCAGTTGCACCGGTTGACTCATCACAAGACCTACGTAGCGCTATGTGTTTAGTGCTTGAAGAAATGGGTCAAGTGGTTGAAGCGCATCACCACGAAGTGGCGACTGCGGGTCAAAACGAAATCGCAACTCGCTTCAACACGTTAACTAAGAAAGCGGATGAAATCCAAATTCTGAAGTACGTAGTGCACAACATGGCACACGCTTACGGTAAGACGGCGACTTTCATGCCTAAACCCATCGTTGGCGACAACGGTAGCGGCATGCACGTTCACCAATCTCTGGCGAAAGACGGTGTTAACTTGTTCGCTGGCGACAAATACGCGGGTTTAAGTGAAACAGCTCTGTACTACATAGGTGGTATCATCAAGCACGCTCGCGCGCTGAACGCTTTCACTAACCCAAGCACTAACTCTTACAAGCGTTTAGTGCCACACTTTGAAGCACCTGTTATGTTGGCCTACTCTGCCCGTAACCGCTCTGCATCAATCCGTATTCCAGTGGTACCAAGCCCTAAAGGCCGTCGAATCGAAGCGCGTTTCCCTGATCCACATGCAAACCCATACTTAGGTTTCGCAGCGCTGCTGATGGCCGGTCTTGACGGTATCCAAAACAAGATCCACCCAGGTGAAGCGATGGACAAAGATCTGTACGATCTGCCTCCAGAAGAAGCGGCTGAAATCCCACAAGTGGCAACGTCATTAGAAAACGCCCTTGAAAACCTGCAAGCTGACCATGAGTTCCTGACTAAAGGCGGCGTGTTCAGTGAAGATTTCATCCAATCTTATATCGTACTGAAAACAGCAGAAGCTGAGCGCGTAGCACGTACAACTCACCCACTTGAGTTTGAAATGTACTACAGCCTGTAAGCCACTGGCTTAAGATGTTTAAAGCCCCGACTTGTCGGGGCTTTTTTATAGATGAAGCTTTGACTAGCTATAAAGCCAAATCCATTAATCATAAAAAATCAAAATCCATCACGTCTAGATTTCAAACCTTTTCGATTTAAAATCAATCACACCTTGCACTCACTCAGTGCAATCGCTAGCTTGATAATGTCCATGCAGCACGATTAATCCTGATCACTTGGGCGCATCTTATTCATAAAAATAACAATAGGCGTTTACCTATGTGGCAAAAGATAAAACCTTATAAAGATTCCATCGTGCTGCTCACCGCGTTGTTACTGGGCGGCGTGCTCGGTGTCGGGTTGCCAGAACTGGCGCTCAAGCTCAAACCTTTAGGGCAAATTTTTCTAAACCTGTTGTTTATGATTATCGTACCGCTGGTCGCCATTAGCGTGACCTCCTCCATTGCTCGCATGACGGATTTGAAGAAACTCGGCGCTCTGTTAGTGTCAATCATGGCGGTGTCGATTGTGATGGCGATTATCCCCGCCGTTGGCATTATCGGGCTGGCCTTATTTTTCGACCCCGCCCAAGGTGTTACCTTAGATCTCAATCAAACCATCAGCGATACTGCGGGGACGATGGATTTTGTCGGCCTGCTGACCACCAATGACTTTTCAGGTTTATTATCAAAATCCAATATCTTAGCCCTGATCATCATGTCGGTTATTGCGGGGATTGCGATAGGTCAATCGGGGGAAGATGGCAGAAAAGTCTCGGCATTACTCGACAGTTTTAATACCGTCATCATGAAGATAGTCTCGATCATTATGGTGGCAGCGCCCGTGGGACTCGGTGCCTATTTCGCCTCGACAATGGCAAGCCAAGATCCCCAGCTCGTTGTCACCTTTGCCCGCGCCGTTGGCCTATTTATGGTCGCCTGTTTTATTTATCTAACCGTGGGTTCTACCTTTTACGCTTGGCTTGGCGGTGGCACTCAAGGGGTTAAACAATTCTGGCGCTTCGCCCTCGAACCCGCAGTGACCGCACTGGGCACCACATCATCACTCGCCACCCTACCAGTCACCTTGAGAACCGCGCTGAAGATGGGCATTAAACCCGAAATCGCCGACATCAGCCTGCCATTATTGGTCAATTTAAATAAGGGCGGCGCCTCAATCATCACAGCCCTAAAAATCGTGTTTATCTACTCGTTACTCGGATTAGATTTCACCGTCGATGTGTTTATGGTGACCATACTGATTTCGGTTCTATCGGCCTTTATCATAGGCGGCGTGCCGGGCGGCGCTTTCCTCGGAGAGATTTTTATCGTCACGACCTTAGGCTTGCCAATGGAAACCATACCAATTTTAGTGGTGATAGGGGCGATTACCGATGCGCCATCGACGGTCATTAACGTGGTACACGACTTGAACGCCTGTCAGATCATCGAGCGGCTAAATCGCAAACGACTCTAAAAAAATGCCCAAACACTCAGGTTTGGGCATAGCTATTTATCCACAGAGCTCTTATCAATTGGCTACCGATTGGCTTTTATCACGTCCAGTAACAGCTTGATATCGGACATATTGTTGTAGATATGCGGCGAAATACGGATCCCCAGGCTGCGAGCATCGACGCTGATGTTAGCGTTCGCTAATGCCGTCATGATTTGATGTTGTTGCTCACCAAACTGCAAAATCAGCGTACCGCTGCGTTTTTCAACATCCCGTGGCGATACAAACTCATGTTCGAGCTCTTGCGCCACGGCATCAATTAACTGCTGATTACATTTACGCAGCAAGGGGATGCCTAGACCTGCAAGGTAATGAATGCTGTGGGCGGCAATGGCATAAGGCGCGATTGATGGCGTTCCACCCCAGAAGCGCATTGCGGAATGCTGGTAACGAAAATCATGGATATCGAACTCGAACGGATTCTCGTGGCTAAACCACCCCACATCCTTTGGCTGGCAACTCTCCAATATAGCGGGATTAACCCAAAGATAGGCGGCACCAGGGCCGCCGCAGAGCCATTTCACACTCGACCCGATTAAAAAGTCAGGTTGTAGGCGCGCGAGATCCAGCGGAATAATCCCTGCCGATTGCGCTACATCCACTAAGCTCAAACAGCCTCGCTCACGGGCTATGGTGAAAATATTGGCTAATGGCGCCTGCTGCCCCGTATTCGAGTAAGCATGGCTGACAAACACCAGATCCACATCGCGACTGATATGCGCGTCCCACACATTAGGGTCAGTGACATCGAGTCCCTTAGGAATAAAACGCACTTCGCAGCTAGCTGGCAGCGCTTTTTTAAGGGCGAAACCCATGCTGGGGAAATCAATCTCACTCATCAACACAACGGCGTGTTCGCGATTTAATCGGTCGAGTGACATAACGATTTTAGTCAGTGCACTGGAGAGATTAACCTGAGGGCAAAAGTCCTTTTGGTGGCCGTTAAACAGTTTGGATAAGGCAAAGGTAAAATCATCAATCACACTCAGCCACTGACCCCAAGGCTCGCGCCCCGATTCCTGCCAAGGCGCAAAAAAGGCTTCTTTGAAGACCTGTTCGGTCGATTTTAACGGTCGACCGACGGAATGGTTCAATAGATATCCTGGACCCGCGAGGTAAAAGTCCTTTTTAAAGTCTTCAAACATAGTGTTATCTCAAACTCTCTTTTAATTTTTTAATCTCATAATAACGCGTCCGAATATCACTGCGCTGAACGGCGGCGCGCCTATCTCTGAGTCGCTCCAATGAACCGAGTAACACATGCAGTGGCGGACCACTGGCGGTAACCTTAGCTAAATGCTGCTGCTCCATACTTGTCGAAGGCTCGGCAATATATTTAGTCACTAACTCATTATGGTGCTGAATCGCAGTCTCGCCATGTAATTCGCAGACTTCGATAAAGAGTCGCAAATTTTCTTGATACCAAGTTTGGTTCGCACTGTCTTTTGCCTGCAGGAAATCATCCATCAAATTCGGTCGACGCATGCACTCACGCAATATTTGCTGATCCTCTGGCATCATGTATAAAAATTTGTCCACCAGCATTTGCGAGTAGGAAGCTTCATTGGCAAAACAAAGACCTAGCGTTAAATCGATCACATTAATCCCCGCAAAATCCCCAGCGTTAGCGCCGCGATAAATGACCGAGCCCACCCGATACGGTTTGTAGTAAGGGCGAACACAGTAAAAGAAACGATCCGTATCTAATCGATTGAATAATTGAGTATTCGACTCAATCACATCCTGCAGTGCCTGTTTGGCGACTCGCAATAAATCGTGACTGATGGGATGGGAAATACCCAAAGGCTGGATCTTCAATAGGGCATCTGCGGCGCGTTTATAGGCCAAAATGCCCTTAGTGTTGTAATCCACAAACAGCTTTTCAGCAGGAAGATCGGTAAAGCGCTTATAAATGCCATTGTGGGCACGATTGTGCGTAGTTAAATGTGCGGTAGCAAAGCGCGGCGTGACGCCTATTGAAGCGCCGATGTGCATGGCAAGCGCGGAGGCTTCGGCTAATGGCGATGTGGTTTCCCGCGAAGGCTCAGTAATTTCATGGCGCCGACAGGCCGCCATATACAGGCCCACATTGCCGAGTAAATCAAAAGCACTGTCGAACCCTTCGTCGGTATTGCCCTCATCGAGCAAGGCCTTAATCAACTCTCGCCCTTCACTCTCCAGCGCCAACTTAGCTTCTGCGCCGATATCAAGCACATTGGCCCGATCCGTTTGTTGGTAGTAAAGCTGTTCTAGCTCTGAGTTGAGCTCTACAAAGCGACTGCGGATCCAATCATCGAAGGCTTCGGTATTAAAGGTGGCTGGTTTCACGGGCTTATCCTTGAGTATTGTTATCGTTCTTGTAAACGGAGCGAGCTCAAAGTCTTAGCCCATTCCGTAAAACTCGTTAACCAGAATGCAACTTATCGCTACGTGTTTCTAGCGCTAGGTCAAATTTCCGAAAAATCTCATGCCATTTTTTATTTACACCATGCGCCAGCGCAATTTTTCAAACGCTTTTCCTCCGCAGAATGTCCCTGAAAACACTCATCACTCAACAAATCGCTAAGCGGTAGATTCCGCAGAGGTAAATCGGATGATTTTAATGGAATTTATAGTAGTGCTTAGTTGCCTACTACTCGGTACCCGCTACGGCGGTATGGGACTCGGCCTCATCAGCGGCATAGGTTTGTTTTTACTGATATTTGTCTTCGGTTTAGCGCCGGGACAACCGCCAGTACAAGTTATGCTAACGATTCTTGCGGTGATCGGCTGTGCGGCCGTATTACAAACCGCAGGCGGTTTGGATGTGATGATGCAGTTTGCTGAGCGCCTACTGCGCCGCCATCCACAATACATCACCATTCTGGCGCCGCTGACCACTTGGACGCTGACCTTTCTTTGCGGTACGGGCCATGTGGTTTACACCATGTTCCCGATTATTTCCGATATCGCGCTGAAGAAAAATATTCGCCCAGAACGCCCAATGGCTGTGGCATCCGTCGCCTCGCAAATGGCAATTTGTGCTTCGCCCGTGTCGGTAGCGGTTGTGTCTATGGTGTCGATTCTCGCATCGCAGCAAGGTGTGGGCCGCGCCTACAATCTGCTCGAAATTTTAATGGTATCAGTACCTGCATCGCTTTGCGGTGTGATGGCCGCCGCACTTTGGAGTCTACGTCGCGGTAAAGATTTAGATAAAGACGAAGAGTTCCAAGAGCGGATTCAAGATCCTGTCCAAAGAGCTTTTATCTATGACAAGAGCGAAACCCTGCTAAACCAACGTTTTCCTAAGGAAGCTTACTGGGCAACGGGGATTTTCTTTGCGGCTATTGCAGCTGTGGTGCTGTTAGGTTCCTTTAGTGAACTGCGCCCTGCCTTTGAAGTTAAAGGGAAAACGACCTTATTATCGATGAACTTAGTCATCCAGATGATGATGTTAATTGCGGGGGCATTTATCCTGATGACCTGCAAAGTCAAACCGACAAACATCTCTAATGGCCCCGTCTTTAAAGCGGGCATGGTGGCGATTTTCTCAGTATTTGGTGTGGCGTGGATGAGTGATACTTTCTTCATCAGCCATATGGATGTGCTTAAGGAAAACCTGTCCCACGTGGTGCAAAGCCAGCCTTGGACCTATGCCTTAGTGCTGTTCCTCATCTCTAAGCTTGTTAATAGCCAAGCAGCGGCGCTGACTGCCATTGCGCCTATGGGTCTCGCCTTAGGAGTCGATCCAAAACTCTTGATCGCTTTCCTCCCTGCAAGCTACGGGTATTTTGTGCTACCTACTTATCCAAGCGATCTGGCCTGTATCGGCTTTGACCGTTCAGGTACAACTAAAATAGGTAAGTTCATTATTAACCACAGCTTTATTATTCCAGGTTTTATCGGCGTGAGTACCGCATCGACCGTCGGTTATCTACTGGCGACAGCCTTGCTCTAGTCTGTATTACATAAATAACAAAGGCCGCAGATGCGGCCTTTATGTTGAATAGCATGGAACACTAAGTTTAAGCGCGATACATGGCCAAAAACATCTTGATATTGGCGTCGATAATCGCTTGCTGGTGCTCATCATTATTTTTCATATGGAACAGCTTAGGCCAGAATGCAAACGCCTTAAACATCCCCCAAAACTGAGTTGATGCCATTGCAATATCGTCGATATTCAGCGCCTTGTGCTCAACCGCTCCGGCAAGCCAAGCTTCGAGTCCACCTTCTTGCTTCGCGAGCTTCTCCATCGCTTCAGTCGCTTGGATAGGCGAGCGAATAAACTCTGCCATCACCACCCGCGCCACATCGAGAAACTCAGGCTGCTGATACAATGCCCAGCATCGATGCGCAATTTGCTGCAACTGATCTTCAAGACTCTTCGCCGGATTGTAAACTAAGGTCGCCGCTTCTTTCGTCCGCGCCCACAACTCTGTGGTTGTGGTATCAAACAGCACTTCCTTGCTCGGAAAATGGTTATACACAGTACGTTTAGAAACATTAGCCCGCTGGGCGATCCTGTCCATACTGGCACCCACAAAGCCATTGACCATAAACTCTTCCCGCGAGGCACGCAGAATCGCCACACGTTTCTGCTGAGAGTTTGTCAATTTAATGGGTTTGTCTGCCATGTTTTCCTACGCCATAAAAATCATTTGTCGACATTTTACACTATCCAGTTTACTTTTACACCGCCGCATGTAAACTACACTGTGTAGTTTACTTTTTTTAATGTTGTAAACGCGATTTAAGATTGTCTTGACCTTACTACGACTCGGGAGCTTTATCATGGCCACTCAAACAAATACTGACGTAAACACTAAGACTTCGGCCCATGTTGAGGGTGACAAATTCAGCAATGAAGCTCCCAATACCCACAGTGGTGAAGGTAATTTACTTTCTATTTTATGGCGTTACATGACTGAAAGTATTCCAGATAAGAGCCCAAACCAGCCATTACTGATCCAAAAAATGCAGCTAAACCCAACGGCCGATGCGACACCTATGCTGTATAAAATCAGCCATTCAACAGTGCTGTTACAACTCAACGGTCAATATTGGTTAACCGATCCTGTGTTTTCGAAACGCGCCTCGCCAAGCCAAATGTTTGGGCCAAAACGATTCCACGAGTTGCCGATCGAACTCGATAATATTCCAGTGCTCGCAGGGATTATTTTGTCCCACGATCATTATGATCATTTAGATAAACACAGCATTTTAGCCCTCGCCGAGCGCACGCAAAAATTTATCGTGCCACTGGGCGTAGATAAACATTTGCTCGCGTGGGGCGTGCCTGCCAGCAAGATAGTCGCGCTCGATTGGTGGCAAGAAACCCAACATGCGGGTCTGAGTTTTACCGCGACGCCGGCACAGCACTTTTCGGGCCGTGGTATCACGGACAAAAACCAAACCCTGTGGGCATCTTGGGTTATTCAGTCCCCTGAACTAAAACTGTTTTTCAGCGGTGATTCCGGTTACTTCGACGGCTTTAAAAAGATTGGCGACAGACTTGGGCCTTTCGATTTAACCTTAATAGAAACAGGTACCTACGATGAGATGTGGGCAGATATCCACATGCAGCCAGAGCAATCACTGCGGGCGCATTTAGATCTGCGGGGACGACACTTAATTCCGATACATAACAGCAGCTTCGATCTCGCGCTACATAGTTGGTACGAGCCATTGGAACGCATAGCCGTAGCCGCCAAGGCCTATGACGTGCCGCTGCTTACGCCGGAATTTGGTCAAGGGATCAACCTGAGTGAATTAGCCCATAGCCCAGCTTTGAATCACGCTTGGTGGAAAGCCTATTTACCCAAAGACAGAACCGAGTTTGAAATCATTCCGGCGCGTATGAGTTCAGATAAATTCTAAGCTGAACTCTTATCAGCACGCTTATCTGAATTTTTATAGGCACTCTTACTAAGAACATTGAATAAGTGGTTCTCCAAGACTGGAGAGCCACTGCGGTTTACCATTCGACAGATTCCCATTTGCCAGCGCTCAAAAGCTCACAACTTAAGTATTAAGCTTCTTCCTGCTAACGCTAAACCCTAGACGACAGCTTAGTTACAGGCATAAAATCGCTTGCCTTGTCATTTTTAATATCCAACTGAATTAACGGTATTAATGCTTCAAGCTGGCCGTATGCAGATGAGTAAAATCGCAGGTGCCAGAAGTAGATTAGTGATTTGAATCTTTAGAAGCGCCATGATCAATTAACATTCACCTTATATGGTCGCGCTCATGTCTGTGCTCACTTGGCTTAAGAAACACCTTCATCGCGCCTTTCATGGCAACAGCCCACTAGGGCGGCAAGCTGACTTAGCCGCCATTTTTCATCCAGCGCAAATGCCCGACATCGACTTGCCGACAAACCAAGCCTATCCGCTAGTGACACCAATAGTGCAGGCCGATATTTATGCCTATCAAGTTCACGGCTTACTGACCTTAGAAGGCAAGCAAACCTTAGATAGGTTAATCTGCAATGCAGGTTTTACAGCATTACCCGAACATGCCGCCAGCTTTAATGGCCTGATAACCCATCCGAGCCAAGCGACCAGCTTGCAGCTCAACCAATATGCCGATTTTTCGGGGATCTGCGTCAGTTTAATCACCAACGACAAAGCACTATTAGAACAACTGATTGCGTTGAAATCGACTTTACCTCACCCTTGGGAAAGCTTTCCCGATGTCGATCCCGATACACTCGGCAGTCTTCAAGGGAATATCGATTTTTGGTGTAACTATTTTTGGCGCCCCTATTGGCTGTCACTTTCAGCAGCTGAGCGCTTGCAGTACCCCGTAAATTGGCAGGAATTCAGTGATTTTCATTAGAGCTTGAGAGAAACACTAAGGCTTAATGCAGGATAAAAAATGAAGTTAACATATGTTGGATTAGCACTATCGTTACTGCTACTTGGCGGCTATCTGATCCCTGAGTCACCGGTGATCCCAGTCAAAGGCGCCAGCAGTAAAGATTGGAACAGCCAAACCTTTTGGTATGAACCTTGGGGCCCATCGGGCGTACATAAGGGGATAGATATTTTCGCCGCCAAAAACACCGCCGTGATTGCGCCAACGCCTATGCTGATCTTCTATCGAGGCGACTTCTTTAAAGGAGGTAATGTGGTCGTTGGTCTAGGTCCTAAATGGCAAATTCATTATTTTGCCCATTTAGCACAAATTGAATCAGCCACGGGATTAATTGCCTACCAAGGTGAAACGCTGGGCACTGTCGGCGATACAGGTAATGCTCAAGGTAAACCGCCACATTTGCATTATTCCATTTTGAGCTTATTGCCTAAACCTTGGCTGATAGATACTTCAACCCAAGGATATAAAAAGGCCTTTTATCAAAATCCCATCAGCTACTTAGAAACATACTAAGACTTAGGTGATGAGTAACATAGCGGCTTCGCGACAATATCAACTACAAATGAAGATTCAGCAACTCGCCATGTCGGCAGACTCAATGAATGTCAGCATGGCCGGCAGATTATACGAAGAAATGAACGGAGACTTATGATTCTGCAGACTCGCTATCAAGAGTCACAGAGTTAACTGCCACAACATGCTACTCGCTATCGGCCTCTGCAGCTAATGCTTCCCTATCCGCCTTCGCAATGTATTTAGGTTTATTGCTCGATTGCAGTTTGGCATTGGCCTTTTTCGCCTTGCTCTTCAAGGTTTGGTTTATCTTCTTTTTGCGGTTCATCAAGGCACCAATGCGGATACGGAATAAAGGGGCGCGATTATAGCCTTCCACCTGCACGCCAGACAATCGAAAGCAATAAGTCCCAAGTCATCAAGCCTGCGACCAAACCATCAGATCGCGAAAGCCATGCTAAACGCTAAGTAAGGTCATGTCTTACAGATATGAACTCGCACTAGGTAACCCTTGGGGTTAAATCTCTATACCGAGTGCTGTGTCGCAATTTATCAATACTGCCGCCAAATCGTGCAATTTCCTGTATGACACGACTAGACAAGCCGTTATTCCTCCCCTAAAATCGCGACAGAATAAAAATCGTTATCATTTGTAATGCCGTTTAATGGAATATGGACTTATGCCAAAGGAGCCGGTGTAGCAAACTCATTCGCCCTTAGCAGGAAGTTATATGACATTCAAAACCTCGTTTGTTGCTTTAGCCGTATTTGCAGCGCTAAGCCAATCCGCAGCGGCTCAAGATGCCCCCGACAGCAGTTCAAACAACAAAAATCAAGACATAGAAAAAATCACTGTCACCGCGAGTCGGATGGATAAATCCCCCAGCTCAATTCCCAATACCGTCACTATCATCGACCGCGCCCAGTTAGAAGAACAGTTCCGCACCACTAAAGATTTATCAACCATTATCGGTAACTTGGCCCCGAGCTTTTCGCCAAGCCGCCAGAAGATGAGTAACACAGGCGAAACCCTGCGTGGTCGCCCGCCGCTGATCATGATCGACGGCGTACCGCAATCAAACCCACTTCGCAGTGGGGGTCGCTCGGGTCAAACCATAGATCCAGCCATGATTGAGCGTATCGAAATCATTCACGGTGCCAATGCAATGCACGGTCTTGGTGCCCAAGGCGGCATCATCAATTACATCACTAAAAAACCGACGGGCGACAGCGAACAGGTTGCAAGTTTCGATGTGACAGTTCCTGATTCTATGAAATCTAACGGTTTAAGCTTTGGTGCCAGCTATGCGTTTTCTGGCGAGTCAGAATTTATCGACATGATAGGTTCGGTTAGCTACCGCAATAATGGCGTCTATTATGATGCCAACCATAACGTCGTAGGTGTGGATACGACTCAAGGCGAGTCGATGGACAGCCAAAGCACCGACTTCTTCATTAAGCTTGGCCACAACTTCGACGAGTCGCGCCTTGAACTAATGGTTAACCATTACACCGCAGACAACAATGGCGATTGGATGCCAGTCGCAGGCGACAAGCCCAATGGCGTGCCCACGGGCGCAGTTAAAGAAACTCAGCCATGGGAAGCGGCCAACAATCAAGTGACCACCACCAGTTTGACTTACACCCACGCCAACATTGGTGGCCAACAACTTAACCTACAACTCTTTAATCAAGATTTTAAAGCGGTTTATGGTGGCGGCTGTTTCGACAGTTTCTACGATCCATCCTTCGAAGGTAGCGACCAAGTGATCCAGTGCGGTGTCGGCAGTAAAGGCGAAAGCTTATACTACGAGCAATCGCGTAATGCTTCTGTTAAATGGGGTTTAAAAAGCTCATTGATTGCTAAAGATATTGCGGGTTCAGGGATTGATGCGGCCTACGGTGTCGACCTTTTCCGCGATACCACAGAGCAAGATTTAGTGAAAACGGGTTTTTCGTGGGTTCCGGAAAGCACCTATGACAACGTCGCGCCATACTTGCAGTTAGATTATGATTTAATTGAAAATCTAACCTTATCGACTGGTGTTCGTTACGAACATGCCGAGTTGAGTGTCGATGACTACAAAACCCTATGGGGTGCGGGCAACAAGCAAATTGCAGGCGGTTCGGCCACCTTCGATGAAACCTTATTCAACGTCGGTATCTCCTACAAAATCACCCCAGACATTCGCGTTTATACCAGCTATAACCAAGGTTTTGGTATGCCGGATATCGGCCGTATTCTGCGTGATGGTAAAAGCTTTCCCGGCGACAATCCCAGCATAGATGACTCATTGGCACTCACGCCGATCGTCACAGATAACGTCGAAGTTGGTGCCGATTATCAAGGTAAATACTTAAGCGCTAAGTTTGCATATTATCGTTCGGCCACTGATTTTGGCTCACGTTTAGCCTTAAATGGCGATGGTTTCTACGACGTGAAGCGGGAAAAAAGCGTGATCGAGGGTATCGAAGCCAATGTTACCGCCTACCTCACCAGCAATGATGATCTTGGCATGAACATCGCCATTCAACAGGGCGAATACGATTCAAATGGTGATAACAAAGTCGATACCGATCTCGATGGCGCAAATATTTCGCCCAACCGTATCAACCTGTTCTGGACCCATAACTTCGATAATGACATGTCGACCCGCGTTCAAGCCAACTACTACATGGACCGCGACTTTAAAAATGCCGCGGGCAACAAGTATGCGGAATTTGATGGCTATACCACAGTCGATGCTTCCTTCTCTATGCCGCTTTACACTGGCACCCTGAGCTTAGGTCTGCAAAACCTGTTTAATAAGGATTATTTCAATTATTACTCACAAACCATGGGTACAAATGATCGTTATTTCAAAGGTATGGGACGTACTGCGACAATAGGCTACACCTTGCCTTTCTAGGTGAAAGTCTCATTTTGAAGTATAAAAAAGCGCAATTAAATTGCGCTTTTTTATTGTGTGGAAGAAAGCAAATTATGCCTTGGTCACGACCCAGAGTGCATGTAATAAACCGGGGAACCAGAACAGTAAACACAACACTATGTTTATCAGCAGATCTTTACCCGCTCCTGCCTTCAAAAATACGGCAACAGGAGGCAATAGAATCGCAATAATGACTAAGAGTAATTTATTTGTATCCATAACAGGGCATCCTTAAAACGGAGATTGTAGGCGAATCAACAGGGTCTAACTTCGCAGGAAGACTCAGAATTTGCAAACATTTTAGCTTACAAGACAGCAAATAACCCAAGTTATTCTCTAAATAAAGGCACTTAATATCGCCATGAATTCAAAAGAGGATACAGCCCACCTCCTGCCGATAAATACAGATTAAGATATCCTATAAACTTCAACCGAAAATGCCTAAAAGCATCTATAGTTAAAGAAAAATATGAAGTAAAAGAATGATATTTGATCCCCAAGCCCTATTACTCATCAAATTTATTTGCCTACTGGCCAGCACCGCAGCCGTGGCATGGGGACTCATTGCTAAACCCTTACAAATTGCCACTCGGGCCAGTATGCGCTTTTCTCTGGCGAACTTGTTCGTCCTCCTTGGCATCATACTCAACAGCCAACGCTCCGAAGCCTCCAGTTACCTTTTTTGGTTCTGCTCCGATATGGCGATTTTGTTTGGATTCATCCTATTACGCTGGGGTACTAAGGCACTTTTCAGGCTGAGCCCCAGCGTTAAATCCGATCTTTTTCTCTTGGCAATCACGGCCAGTGTGATGCTCCCGGTTCCCCCCAACTTCAGCTCAGAACGTACTTTAGCCGTTGTTTTCTCCGCCTGCGCCGCGCTGATTTTTACCATGCTAACGCGGGATAACTATCAGGCCATTAAACGCGATACGGGGAATCGAGTCGCCATCGCTATGGTCATGCCTTTAGTCGCTATGGTGGGTATTTTTATCATTCGCATCTTTATCGCCCTGCTTTCCCCAGAAGAAAGTCCGATGTTTATCGCCATGCACACGCACGAAGCCATACCTGTGCTGTGGTTTTATGTATTTCTAACCCTATTGATCAATATTGTGATGATAGGTAATGCCATGACGCGACTCGTCAGCAAAATTCGTATGTTAGCGGAGCGGGATCAACTCACAGGCCTGTGGAATCGGCGGGCTATGCATAAGTTTCTCAACAATATCCATCAACGCTGGCTAAGGGATAGTGTGCCTTACAGTATGATTTTATTGGATCTTGACCATTTTAAAGAGATTAACGATCAATACGGTCACGATGCGGGTGATCTCGCCCTGCTGACGGCGGCGAGACTATTTGGATCGGTATTACGAGAAAATGATGCCCTATGTCGCCACGGTGGTGAGGAGTTTCTGGTGATTTTGCCCGCGACCGATGCACCCGCCGCCAGAGCCGTTGCCGAAAAATTGCATCAAGTACTCAAGGACAATTCATTTATCTGGCAAGGCGTTACGATAAAAATCCATGCTAGCTTAGGTTACGCCACTATCTATCAAGGATGCCAGCCCGACAAGCTACTTATTCAAGCGGACCAAGCCATGTACCGCGCCAAATCCGAAGGCCGAGACCGTATTTGCCAAGCTTGCTAGCCTTACGCAAAAATAACGCGACCAGTATTAATCCCCTTTTGCCGGCCAAGCCAAAGTGTCGGGTTCACGCCATTCAACCAGCGCCTCAATCACACCTTCAGCGGCAAAATGTTCACCTTGAGTCGGCACATCCCTATACGCGTAATCACGCCAGCCAGTCGCTTCATCACCATAGCGAAAATGCAGACAGTAGGCATGCAGATAACAACGATCCGCCGCCATGCCACCGTATAAATCATCGCCTAAAATCGGCACACCTAAGCTTGCCAAGGCGACTCTTAATTGATGGGTTTTACCCGAATGGGGTTTAAGTAAATATAAACGCAATCCCTCACTGACACTTAATGAAAAAAACTGCGTAATAGCTGGATTCTCTTTAGTGCGCAGCAGTTTAAACATGCTACGCCGCGACTTTGCCATGTCACCAATCACCCAGCCTTGCTTCTTCTTCGGCTTGCCTTTAGCGAGGGCGAGATAATATTTCTGCACTTTATGGGCGGTAAATAGCTCAGTAAATTGCTTAGCGGCGACCGCGCTCTTCGCCAAAATCAACAGACCGGACGTGGGCGTGTCTAATCTATGCACTGCAAAAAGCTTAATCCCCAGATCTTGCTCAGCCTGCGCCACCACGCCCGCTGTTCCGTCCTGACTGTGGAAATGCACTTTGGCTGATTTGGAAATAACAATAAAATCAGCCTCATCGGCTATGATTCGATACATGGAGTTCTCGACGCTGTAATGCGGATCATCGACTTAAAACTTAATAGTGACCACTAAGCCGGGATGATTATCCGTGAGATTAATTTTGGCATTGTGCCGTGAGAGAATCGCTTTGACCATAGATAATCCTAAACCTGTACCCTGTAAATGCCGGCTGGGGTCGAGGCGCACTAAGCGTTCGAACACTCTTTCTTTACTGTCGTCGGGAATACCTGGGCCATTATCGCAGATCTGAATTTGCGGGCCTGACTGGATAATTTCAATCCGCGCACCTTGGCCAGAATACTTCATCGCGTTATCGACGAGATTATATAAAGCTTGGAATAATAAGTATTTATCCCCAAATACCTTATGGTCAGCCAACAGCGACAAACTCAAGGTTTGCTCATTGGATTCTGCCACTGCATCGGCCATGTCCAACAAATCGGTACACAGTTGCGCTAGGCTTAACTCCTGTAAATCGAGCGTCTGCTGACCTTCTTCGATACGCGTGAGCGACAACATGGCATCAAATGTCGCTAAACAATGGTCGAGCTCTTCGGTCAAAATCGCGCAACCTTCGCTAATCTCATCGCTGGGTTTACTCGCCAGTTCTTCAAGACCAATGCGGATATGTGACAGTGGAGTACGTAAATCATGGGCGATATTATCGGTCGCGCCGCGCACTGCCATCAGGTTATTTTCGAGGATATCCAGCACATTATTAAACTGCAGCGCCAACATATCAAACTCATCCTGACGCCAACTCAAGGGTAAGCGGGTGTCATAGTGGCCGCGTTCAATCTGTTCACTCAAGCGGTTGTATTGCACTAATCGACGTAAAATCGCCTTAGAAAACAGATAGCCGAGCGCTAAGGTCAACACTATTGTAAGCATCACTGCAGTCGCCGCAGCGCTGATAAACTTATCGATTAACGTCGCTAAGTTATCGGTACGGGTCGCAATTAACACTGGGCCGTAGCGGGTCATCACTAGCCCACCGGTAAGAATATGCAGCTTATCTGGACCACCGGTTAAGATGGGGAAATCCCGCGTTTGCGGCAGCATGGGCATGCCTTCGGGCATAAAGCTCAAGGCACCGACCATATCGTAGCTATTACGCCAAGCGATCAGAGCGGTTTGTGGATCGGCGGCGCGGATTTGAGCGGCAAAACTACGGCGGTCAACCGTTAGGGCAAGTTGCTGATAACGTTGGGTCTCTGACTCTAAATATTGAGTCACTTGATACTGTTGCTCGATGATCAACTGTCGATAGAGGGCAAATAGCAGCGCCCCAATGATCACTGTCACTAAGGTCGAAAAGACGATTGTGATGCGCCAGGCGCTGCTTTGGTAAGGCTTAATGCCTTTGTCGTAAGCGATAACCCGCTCCCCTCACGGTTTCGATAAGCTCGCCATGGCCTAACTCTTCAAATTTACGGCGTAATTTTGCGATATGCACATCGATAACGTTCGTGCGCGGGTCGAAGTGATAATCCCACACTGCTTCGAACAATAAGGTGCGGCTAATCACTTGATTCGCATGTTCCATCAGATACTTAAGTAACTGAAACTCTTTTGGCTGCAGCATCAACTCTTGCCCGTCTAAGGTCACATTACGGGTCAGTAACTCCATCTTCAAACCACCGACAACGAGATCTGTGGTGACCGGCACAGATTGACCACGGTGCATGAGTTTTTCGGCGCGCACTAATAACTCAGAAAAGGCAAACGGCTTAGTCATATAGTCGTCGCCGCCCGCGCGCAGGCCTTTCACTCGCTCATCAACGTGCGCTAAGGCAGATAAAATCAGCACTGGGGTTTGATTGCCCGTTGCCCTTAAGGCGGCCAATAATTTTAAGCCATCGAGCTGGGGTAACATGCGGTCGAGGATCACGAGATCGTACTGACTACTCGTGGCGAGTGACAGACCTTGGTGGCCATCGCTCGCCGTTTCGATATTGTGGCCCTGCTCAAGAAATCCTTTGACGATGTAATCAATCGTCGTCGCATCATCTTCAACTAAAAGTATTTTCATCTGTATGTTGCGCTCCTCAATCCTAAATACTCGTTTGAGCACTCGATTGACTTAGATGTTTCAATCCCACTTGAGTAAAGGTAACGGGCGTAAATTTTCGACATCAAAAGCCAATTTAAACTTACCCGTATCGTCCAGCAGCTTAAGCTCTAAATAACTGATACCTAAGTCGTGATCTAACTTTGCCTCGGTTAAGAAGGCTTTGTGATCTTTAGTGGCCTTAGCGATTAAGCCTGAAAATGTTTGATCTTTTGCCGCGATCAAACGTGTCGCCTCAACCTCACCGAGATCATCCGCGCTTACTTTACTCGCCTTTTGTTTCAGCAACTTACCATCGCGGGCACGATATTCAAACCGCGTTATAGAATTGGCCAAGGGATTAATCAACTCAAATTGGTAGACTAATTCACCCTCTTGCTCTTCCATATTAAATTCGGCAATCACGCCGGAGAACCCTTTTTCGATCTGCTGCATAACGCTCAGCGGCGGTACATAGTCTCCACCCGCAAACATCGAATACATGCTCTGAGCCGCTGTTGCGACGCCAGATACCAACATGAATCCTAGCAACCATAGTCTCATGGCTCCTCCATATAAATCAGCTAAGTTTGTATCTTATGAGACAATCAGTTAGAAGTCGATGGGACCAATTGTCCCTGTGCGCGATTCCAAGCCAATCTCCCATAATCTACCACTGGATATAGCATCACACTGCGTTAGCCTTAACTCAGGTTTGGTCATAAATGGAACGAAAATTCCCTTTCAACAGCACCTAAGTTATTAGCTTTTAAGCCAAACACTCAATCATTTTGTGGCTAATGTGTTAAGTCTACCTAATACCAGCTGAAACACCGATGGAAACAAGATTAAGCTTTGATCATCTGGGGATTTTGAAGTATGACATTTCCAGTGAAAAACCATAATTTAGCCATTTAAAATCAAGCTGATTGAATTTTAGCGGGTATTTTAGTGCATCTGTGTCGTCAAAAAGTACGATTGGCAAATAGACCGCACTCAACTAAAGTCAGTCTGATAACCAAGCGTCAAGTAATGGCATTTTTAATCGGAGCGAATATGAAACCAGTCACACGATGGATAAGCTTGAGCTTGCTACTCGTCGCAGCATTAAGCGCCTACGCCTATGGCAGCGCCACAAGCGCAACGGCATTTATCATCTTAGGCATGCTGTTGGAAGGAACATTTTGGATTGGATTACTGGGTAAAAAACGTCATTAGAGTGCGATATCTCATTATTCCAAAATATGAATTTGTTCGGATTTGAGTGCTACTGTGGTTTGCATTCCTTTCGTGAGTGCAAGCTTTTGGGCAAAATGCAGCGAGACTTCGGTGTTAAGTTGTAACTGAGTACCTGTGATATAGCAGATAAGCCGGACCAATTCCCCCATCACCAGCATAGCGTCGATAGTGACATCTAACTTATTAAAACTGCGGCATAAACGTCCGTTAGATATCGAGTTAAAGCGAATGCCTTGGTTGGGGATCACCCAACGCACTTTGCTGCCAACGGTGCGGTCTGTGCCATAGTCGCAGGCGATCAACTGCTCGCCAAACTTAAGCCAAGTGAGGTCTTTTGTGCTGTCTTGAAATACTACTTCACCGTCGAAAATATTCCTTAGCCCCATCTGCCGCGCCACAGCTTCATTGCGCGGCCGCGACAACACTTCGAAAGGTGCGCCCTGCTGTAGCATCTTCCCTTGGCTGATCAAAATCATCGAATCAGCCAGCAACAAAGCTTCATTTAAGTCATGGGTAACCATGATCACTGGGCAGAGTAACTGCTCTTTGAGGCGCGCCAGTTCGAGATATAAACGCTCGCGGGTTTCCCGATCAACTGCCGAAAAAGGCTCATCGAGTAATAACACTGAAGGTTCGCGGGCAAGTGCTCGGGCAAGCGCAACACGCTGGCGCTGACCGCCAGATAAATGCGCCGGCAATCTATCGGGTAAACCTTGTAGATTGACCCGCTCAAGCCAATCTTTCGCGCGAACAATGCGCTCCGATTTAGGGATATGGTCAAGTCCAGCGACTACATTTTCTAAGGCGGTGAGATTCGGAAATAAGCCAAAATGCTGCGGCATATAACCGATATGGCGTTGCTGCGGGCTTAAGGCGATGCGCGCTTTATCATCAAACCAAGGCCGTTCGCCAAAATGGATTTGTCCCGTATCGGGATGATTTAACCCAGCGATCATCCGCAGCAAGGTCGTTTTCCCTCCGCCAGACGGCCCCACCACAGCGAGCACTTCGCCAGCTTTACAACGAAAATCAGCGTTGAGTTTAATGTGTTTATGGTTTTGGATCTGACACTGCAGATCAGCGATGATTTGCGCCACGCTGACCTCCTAAACGCCGTGACAAACTGGTAGTGAGCGCCAAAGCCGTTACCGCAAACAGTAATAACACTAATGACATAGTGCCTGCGGCATTAAAATCGAAGGCTTGCACACTGTCGTAGATAGAAATAGAAATTGTCTTAGTCTCGCCAGCGATATTGCCGCCCATCATCAACACAACGCCAAACTCGCCGAGCACATGGGAGAAACACAACACCAGCGCGGTTAGCACACCCGGCCACACCATAGGCAATTCAATCTTAAGCAATATTTTAAGTCGGCTCATGCCACAACAAGCTGCGGCATCGCGGACATCATTCGGCACAGCTTCAAAGGCCCGCTGGATTGGCTGCACCGCGAAAGGGATATTGACGAACACAGAAGCGATAACCAGACCTGAAAAATGAAACACGAGCTGCTGGCCCGTCAGTTGCTCTATCCATTGTCCGAGCCAACTCTGACTACCGAGCCCCACCAGCAAGTAATAGCCAATCACGGTCGGCGGTAGCACTAAGGGCACCATTATCAATGCCTCGACCCAAGATTTGCCGACAAATTGACGATAGGCCAAAGCTCGCCCCGCGAGTATAGCAAGGGGGATCAGCACCAATACTGTGATGCTGCTGAGTTTGACCGATAACCACAGCGCCTGCCAATCCATTGGAATCCTTAACTTACCGGCAAACCAAAACCGTATTGAGTGAATACGGCGCGGGCAGCGTCTGACTGTAGATATTGGTAGAAACGCTCGGCGGTTGAGCTAGCCTTAGGCATTAACGCCATACGTTGATTCAGCGGACCATGGAGATCTGAGGGCAGAGCTAAATAATGACCGAGGGCCTGAAACTGCGGCGCAATCGCCAGTGATAAAGGAATAATGCCGCCTTGAGTCGAGCCGCTGATCGCAAACTGTGCCGCTTGGGAGGCGTTTTCGCCTAAGATCAACTTAGTTTGCAGCTCATCCCATAACCCGAGTTTTTTCAATAACTCACGGGCGCGTTCGCCGTAGGGAGCATGGTCAGGATTAGCGATCGCAAAACGCTCTAGCTGACCCGCTGCCAGTAATGCTTTTAGGCCATTGAGTTCGATATCTAGTGCGAGCGGTGAATTTTTAGGGGCGACTAAGGCTAAACGGCCAACGGCATACTGCACGCCCTCGCCTTGGGTAAAACCGACTTTGTTTAGCTCGGCAATATAACGCTCATCGGCGCTCAGCAGCATTTCGAACGGCGCACCGTGTTGAATTTGCGCGACAAAATTTCCCGATGAACCATAAGAGACCCGTACTTTGAGACCCGTTTCTGCGGTGAAGTTTTTAACAATGTCATCCAAGGCAAACTTGATATTAGCCGCCGCGGCGATGGCAGGAATCGGCGCATTATCCACTGCGCGACTGGTCGATGGTACAACGGCTAAGCAAAACAGTAATACAAAACCAAGGGAGTGAAAGAAACGGGTCAAACTCTGCATTGGGTCACCTCAGTGCCGTGTTCGCGTTTATTTTGAGCTAGCAAGCTGCCTTGCCACTGCACGTATTTTTGCTGCAACTAATCTTTGTGTTGCCACAGTTTGGCCGCTTGTTCATCGGCATCTTTCGCCTCAACCCAGCTTTTACCTTGCTCGCCCGCTTCTAATTTCCAGAATGGCGCTTTAGTTTTTAAAAAGTCGATTAAGAATTCACAGGCCGCAAAGGCAGCTTTGCGATGGGCGCTGGTTACCCCGATAAACACAATTTGCTCACCTAAGGCCATAGTGCCCACGCGGTGAATCACAGTGACCTTGTTCAGTGGCCAGCGACTGCGCGCCTCGACAACGATTTGCTCTAGCACGGCTTCGGTCATGCCCGGATAGTGCTCTAAGGTTAAGTCAGTCACCGCGGCGCCATCATTAAAATCACGCACTTTACCGACAAAAGTGACTACGGCACCATCGCTATCATCTTGAGCTAACTGCCGATATTCGTCGGTCACACTAAAATCGACTTCTTGCACTCGAACTGCGGGTAATAAACGCATATTAACCTCCGGTAACGGGTGGAAAAAAGGCGACTTCATCACCATCGTTTACAGGCGTATCCCATTGACTGATGGTCTGATTTACCGCCACCAGCAATTTGTCTGAGGTTAATACTTTAGCCCATTTATCGTCGGTAGCCGCCAGCGTCGCACGTAACGCTTCGGCGGTTTGTGTCTGCTCGCTCGCCTCTAGGCTTAATTTAGCTGTGCCCAATAATTCTCGAACTTGAGCAAAAAACAACACGTTAATCATAATCTTCTCTCGTTTTTGATCCGCTTAACTCACTAATAGCGCGTCAGACTTAAGCTTGGACAGCTTCGCTCACTTGCTAATCTGCCGAGTGGCTAAAGCCTATTCTGTGAGGCTAAACCTTAAAATGTCCCGACTTGCCGCCGCGTTTTTCTAGCAAACGAACTTGGGAGATCACCATATCTTTTTGCACGGCTTTGCACATATCGTAGATAGTTAATGCTGCCACTGAGGCCGCAGTTAAGGCTTCCATCTCTACGCCTGTTTTGCCGGATAATTTACACAGACTGGTGATACGCACGCGGTTATGTTCAGGCTGCGCCTCTAAATCGACTTCAACTTTAGTCAGCATCAGTGGATGGCATAAAGGGATAAGATCTGAGGTTTTTTTCGCGGCTTGAATGCCCGCAATACGTGCAGTGGCAAACACATCACCCTTGTGGTGGCTGCCACTCATGATCATCTCGAGTGTCGTGCTCGCCATCTCGATAAACGCTTCGGCTCGGGCTTCGCGCTCGGTAACGGCTTTTTCGGTGACATCGACCATATGGGCGTTGCCATCGGCATTAATATGGGTAAATACATTGCTCATTGGAGCGATCCTTTCGTTTGAGGACAAAACAAAGTGCAAGGGAAATTGGGCTTATACTCGCGCTAAATCGGCGCTGATGAAGAACCTAAATACGGGCTAGCCACCAATAGAGGCGAGATGCTGAGTGACACCGGTAATGCCTTGATGCAAGTAATGGGTGGCTTTCTTCTGGGCTAATTGACCGTGCAAACGCTCAATTAATTCCGCTTGTTGGCTAGAATGCTGCAGCAGATCACGCAAATCGACACCGGATTCGGTAAAGAGGCACAAGTGCAACTTGCCCTTCGCCGATACGCGCAGGCGATTACAGCTGGCACAGAAGTTAGTCGCATAGGGCATAATCAAACCAATACGGCCTTGATAATCACTGCGGCTAAAGTTTTGCGCTGGACCATCATCGGCGCTCGGCGTATCTAATTGCCAACCATCCGCCAGTAACTGCGCTTTAATGTCGGCGCCAGCTAGATGATGTGCTTCAAAATACTCACGGCCTAGGCCCGTTTCCATTAACTCGATGAAACGTAAATCGATTGGGGTGTTTTTAATCCAATGCAAAAAGCGCGGTAAATCTTTATCGTTTAAACCTTTAAGCAGGACGGCATTGATTTTTACGCGCTCAAAACCCGCCGACAAGGCAGCATCGATCCCCCGCATCACTTCGTCGAATTTATTCTCGCCAGTGATTTGGTAAAACATTTTAGGATCTAAGCTATCCACAGACACATTGATACGACGCAAGCCCGCATCGAACCATTCTTTGGCATGCTTTTCGAGTCTATAGCCATTAGTGGTTGTCGCTATGGTGTGAATGCGCGGGTTATCGGCGACGACACGGATGATGTCGGTAAAGTCTTTACGCAGGGTGGGTTCACCGCCTGTAATGCGGATTTTTTGGGTGCCGACTTGGCTAAATGCAGAGACTAAGTTTGCTATCTCATTGAGAGATAAAAATTTTGGCTTACCGTCAGGATGATAACCGTCGGGGAGGCAATAACTGCATTTGAAGTTACAAACGTCAGTGACTGACATCCGCAAATAGTGAAATTTTCGACCAAAGCTGTCTTGTAATTGAGACATGATCACCTTTCCAAGTGTGGGAGGTGAGAGCATTTCTTATCCCACCCCGGTGGCATTATTACCACGGCTACACCTCCATATCTTTCGACTTAGGTAGGCAAGCTCGGAGAACCGTCACCGGTGATTATAGGCCGAAAGTACTCACTAGCTATACCCCTAAACAGGTATTTATTAACCTAGTTCACGCTAGCGTGAATAATCTGTGACAGTCCTCACCTAAAGATTTGTACTGAATTAGACTAAACAGCCGCTTAATCCACTGTGACCTTATCTTATTTTCAGGTAAGGTGGTACAAGCAATAAAACGCCCGTTTACAAACTACAACACTCGATAAAAATCGGGGAAACGTGAAGGAAGAGGTGAACTGATGGAACGCGAATCAATGGAATTCGATGTTGTTATCGTCGGCGCAGGTCCAGCAGGCTTGGCCACCGCATGTCGATTAATGCAAATATCACAGGATTCAGGTAAAGAAATTACCGTCTGTGTGGTCGAAAAAGGCTCAGAAGTGGGCGCGCATATTCTGTCAGGCGCAGTGTTCGAGCCAAAAGTGCTAGACGAGCTGTTCAGCGACTGGCGTGAGAAAGACGCTCCAGTGAAAACCGCTGTCACCCACGACGAAATCTACCTGCTCAGCTCCGCCACTGACGGCCGAGTGATGCCTAATGCCTTTGTGCCAAAAACCATGCACAACGACGGCAATTTTATTATCAGTGTCGGTAATCTATCCCGCTGGCTTGCCAATCGCGCCGAAGAACTGGGTGTCGAAATATTCCCCGGCTTTGCCGCCAGTGAATTGCTATTTAACGTCGATAACAGCGTTAAAGGTATTTTGATTGGCGATATGGGAGTAGGCGCCGATGGTGAGCCTAAAGACAGCTTTATGCCCGGCATGGAACTGCACGCTAAATATACTGTTTTCTCCGAGGGTTGCCGCGGCCACTTAGGCAAGCAACTGATCGAAAAATACCATTTAGATAATGGTAAAACACCCCAGCATTACGGCTTAGGCTTCAAAGAAATTTGGAAAGTCCCCGCTGAGCAACACGAGCAAGGCAAAGTGGTGCACACAGGTGGCTGGCCATTAACTGAGGGCGCATCGGGCGGCGGCTTCCTTTATCACATGGAAGACAACCAGATTGCTGTCGGCCTCATTATCGATTTGAACTACAAAAATCCGCATCTGAGTCCATTTGACGAATTCCAGCGCTATAAAACCCACCCTGTGATTGCTAAGTATTTAACCGGCGGCGAACGCCTCAGTTACGGCGCCCGTGCGATTACTAAAGGCGGCTTGAACTCGCTTCCTAAGATGAGCTTCCCCGGCGGCCTGATCATCGGCTGTAACGCTGGGACTTTGAATTTCGCGAAAATCAAAGGTACTCACACTGCGATGAAGAGCGGTATCGTTGCGGCAGAAACCTTAGGCAAAGCCATGATGGCGGGTGTAGAAGGCGGTAAAGATCTCGACTGTTACCAAACTCATATCGAAGAAAGTTGGCTGCATGAAGAACTGCACAAATCGCGCAACTTTGGCCCTGCGATGCATAAGTTTGGTACCTATTTAGGCGGCGCCTTCAATTACATAGATCAAAACTGGTTTGGCGGAAAGTTCCCTATCACACTGCGTGATGAACACCCAGACTATGCGCAAATGGCCTCCGTGAGCGCTTACAGCAAGATTGATTACCCAAAACCCGATGGCAAGCTCAGCTTCGACAAACTGTCCTCTGTGTATCTGTCGAGCACTTATCATGAAGAAGATCAGCCCTGCCATTTACGTCTTAAAGACAGCAGCATTCCACTGGGCATCAACCTGACTCAGTTTAATGAGCCGGCACAACGTTACTGTCCAGCTGGTGTGTATGAAATTGTCGAAGAGGCGGGTCAGCCTAAATTTGTAATCAATGCGCAAAACTGCATTCACTGCAAAACCTGCGATATTAAAGATCCTAGCCAAAACATCACTTGGGTTACGCCGGAAGGCGGTGGTGGTCCTAACTATCCCAACATGTAATTAGTTGCCAACAAATGTTAATAACGGCGCTCAATAGAGCGCCTTTTTTTCACCTTTGACACAAATATCTCACTTTTTTTGCTTGCCCTTAGCTACGACATTAGCCACAATTGCCACACAAAAAAGAGTTCGTTTTCAATCACCATCCCATTTCCATCTATACTCTACATAATTAGATCTACTGCAAGACCAACGGGTTAGGCCAAATAAATGTTTTATACGCTGTTTTATTCAGCATTCGGCCTAGACTAAGGTTAACTTTTCACATTCCTGTCCGATAATCTTTTACCGTACAAGAGTGCGTTGACCGATAACGCAAAACAGTCCAACACAGGCATATTGATATTTATGATATTTAATAACCTCACCATTAAGCAGAAAATTCTGCTAACAGTGACATTTGCAGTACTGCTGTCGACCATACTCGTCGGCGTATTAAGCCAACGTAGCGCTAAAAATGTCGTACAACAACGGATGTTAGGTTCGGAACTGCCGAGTTTGATGATGCAGATCCGCAATAAGATCGATCTCGACATCTCCACTTTAATGAATGCTGCAGAGCAATTGGCCAGCAGCCGCATGTTACTGCAATGGCTCGAAGACGGCAGACCACAGGCCCAAGAAAGCCAAGTGGTTGCCCAACTGAAAGACATCACGCGTCAATATAAGCTAGCGCAAGCCTCCTACGCCGACAGACAAACTGCCGCCTATTACACTCAGGATGGATTTTTGCGCGTGCTCACCCCTGCGCAGGATGGCTGGTTTTTTGGTTACCGCGACAGTGGCCAAGAACGTATGTTAAACGTATTCACTGAAGCCAACGGCGAAGTCAAACTCTTCATCAACTACCAGCAACCCAATGGTCGCGGCTTAGTCGGGCTCGCTAAATCACTCGATGATATGGTGCGCTTGCTGAGCTCGTTTAAGATTGAAGAAACGGGATTTGTTTACTTAGTGGATGCCAAAGGTGAAGTAAAACTCCACCCAGATACGAGCCAAATTGGTAAAAGCAACCTAAGCAACTTATACAAAGATGCGAACTCAAGCGCCTTACTAAACCGCGGTGATTTCAATCTGATCAATACCAAGATCAATGGCGAAAACATGCTGGTTGCCAGTAGTTATATCGCGTCTATGGATTGGTACTTAGTGGCACAAGTGCCAGAAGCCGAAGTGTTTGCGCTATTAACCGAAGCGGCTTATCAGATCTTAATCTGGACACTGTTGATTGCAGCGGGCTTTATCGTCCTCGCTATCGTTGTTGCAGGTTCTGTGAGTCGTCCAATCGCCCAAGTTGCCGCTATGTTCCGCGACATAGGCGAAGGTGAAGGTGACTTACGCCAACGCTTACCTGTCAATGGTGAAGATGAGATTGCGCAACTCGCTAAGGGATTTAACAGCTTTATCAGCAAGATCCAAGATTCGGTCATCGAAGTGGCGCAAACCAGCGAACAGCTCGGTTTCTCCGCTAAGGATGTGTCGAATCAGGCACAGCAAACTTTAGAAGACAGCCACGAACAGAAAGATCGCACTATGATGGTGGTAACAGCCATTAATGAAATGGGCGCGACGGTTAATGAAATCGCCAGCAATGCAGCCCAAGCAGCGGTTGCCGCCAGAGATGCAGATACTGAAGCCAGCAGCGGCCAAGTTGTGGTAACCCGTGCCCGCGATACCATTAACCAATTGTCAAAAGACGTTGGCCAAGTGGGTGAAGTGATTGAGTCCCTCGCGACCCACACTAAATCCATTGGTGGGATTTTAGATGTGATCCGCGCTATCTCTGAACAGACAAACTTGTTAGCCCTCAACGCGGCAATTGAAGCGGCACGTGCCGGTGAAGCTGGACGCGGTTTTGCTGTCGTCGCCGATGAAGTACGTAACTTAGCATCACGTACCGCAGCATCGACCAATGAAGTACAAGGCATGATCGACAAGTTGCAATCGGAAGCCAGCCGCGCAGTGAATGCGATGGCCCAGAGTCGTACTCGCTCCCATGAAGGTGTTGTGGCCGTCGATGAAGCCAGCAAATCGTTGATTGGTATTAGCGATCGCATTGGTCTTATCAGCGACATGAACATCCAAGTTGCTGCGGCAACGGAAGAACAATCCACAGTTGTGGAGGACATCAACCGTAACGTCACAGAAATCAACGATATTACTCAGCGTACAGCCAATACTGCACAAGCGGCAGCACAGGCGAGTTTAGCCTTGAATCAATTGTCACACCGCTTAGATACCTTAGTGGCCAAGTTTAAGGTGTAACACCTTAAACTTACACCATAAAAAAACGCCTTAGATGGAAACATCTAAGGCGTTTTTCTTTAACTCAAAGAGGCGATTAATCCATAGCAATAAATTTAATCGTTAATGGATATTTATATACCTTACCCTCACTGGCCTTAATAATCGCCAGCACAGTGCACACCAAATCGAATATGCCGAGTATGGCTAGAAAGATGAAACCTATCCCGACCAAAGCGAGTACGCCACTGATGATTACATAAATCAGCAGACTCAATTTAAAGTTCAAACAACTACGGCCACATTGATCGACAAATGCGGACTCTTCACGCTTCATCAGCCAGATAATCAAAGGACCAAGAATCGAGCCCAGCGGCACTAAGTATCCAACAAAGCTTGAGGCGTATACCAACAAGCCAAAATCTTTATCACTTTTTGTAACGGGTTCAATCATAAGGTCATCCCTGTTTTATCATTATGGATATAAATACTTATTTACCGCTCGGCCCATATAAGCGCATTTGCCAATCTTCTACTGTCTGTGATGCTAAGCGGCGTTGTAGGCTATTCACCCAACTCTGCGCTAATCCCTCGCAGCAAACTAAACGATCATAGCCGCTGGCATTAAACGTTGGCGAAAAATAGAGTGCCATAGCCTCGGCGACACTAATGTCCGTACGGCGCTCAACCAGTTCAATCTTATCGTTTAACTGAATAATCCCAGGCGTTAATACTCGATAAAACCAACCACATAATTGGCTCTGCTGCATAGCGAGGGCAAATTCTTTGTGCCCAAATTGCAGATTCAACTTAAAGCAAGGTGAACGCGGCTGAGTGACCTGCACTGTTACGGCGCCAATTTGTAAGATATCACCAATATTAACTTGGGTTTCGTTCAGCCCAACGGTACTGATGTTCTCTCCCATGCTGGGCGCATCTTCGAGTTGAGTAATTAAATCCCAACGCCGATATTGGCCGTAATGCTCGCGGGGAAAATGATGTAACACGCGATCGAGTCCGCCATGGTGTTTAGGATCGGCCTGTGCGTCCCCTTCGACATGGCTAACATGTACTAGCAGTTGTTGAGCAGCTTGCTTGCCATCAATACCTGTGGCGACACCTGCCATTGCCTGCAGATGCGTCCCTAAATACAATCCAGATAACTTATTGATCAACAACTTTGACATCTGTACCCCCCCATCCATAACCCATCTCGCATTACCGCCAGAGTGTAAACCGCGATACGCCAGTAACACAATCAACTCGCTCAATAACTCATAAAAGTAGGCGACATCTTGCCACCAATAGGCACGGGGCTGAATCTATGAATGATTCAACACTACTTGATTTCGACCGGCTTCCTTAGCCTGATACAAGGCCAGATCGGCACGCTTGATCAGATCTTCTGCAGGCTCTTGCGCCTGATGCTCGGCGACGCCAATACTGGCAGTAATAGAAATATGTAATCCATTCACTTTAATTTCCCGCTGAAAAATAAGCTCACGGATCTGTTCAGCCAGTTCTGCCGCTCGGGTTAAATCCATCCCCGGAAGTAAAATCAAGAACTCCTCGCCGCCCCAACGACATAAAATATCCTGTTGCTGCAGCGCGCCACGCAACATATTCGTCATGGTTTTTAATACTAAGTCACCAATCCCATGCCCATAGCTGTCGTTCACTTTTTTAAAGTGGTCAATATCCAGCAAGAGTATTGAAATCGGCGATTGTGCCAACTTAGCCTTATCTAACGCCTGCCTAAAGTACTCATCAAATACCTGACGGTTAGCGGCGCCAGTAAGCTTATCGGTAGACGCCATTACTTCTAATTTGCGCTGATAACGACCTAAGGTCATGTTGGAGATAAATAAAATCCCTAGGGTCACCATTAGGCTTAAGCCCAAGTTGCCCCAAAAAGTATTCAGTAACTCCCGCTCCTGAGGCGCATCTTCCTGCTCAACAATCAAGTACCACTTAAACTCAGGGACTAGTCGGCTGTTGAGATAAACGGTTTTACCATTTCTCTGGTAGCTAAAAGCCGCACTTGGACTGGTTAAAATACGCGTCGCTAAATTTTCAAGCCCTGGACTGGTTTGCAGCGAATCCGCACCATCATATTCATCGCCATGCAAAGTGACATTGCCCTGCCGATCGGTAAAGAACACTCGACGGTTATAACGTTTTTGATAAAGCTCGATGAGGGACTTAACCTTTTCAACCGCCAAACCCACACCGGTAATGCCTATAAATTTGCCTTCAAAATCAAAAACTTTATAGTTTACGAATACGGTTGTTTTACTGCGGTCCGCCGTATCAGCATCAATATTGACCTCATAATGCTCAGATTCGGGTAAAGAGCGCACTCGAAAGTACCAAGCATCATCGGGCTCAACATCTTGGATTTGTTTTAAAATGCCCGTGGAGTGGTAATAATGCCGACTTTTCTCTGACACAAAAAAACTGGTAACTGTATCGTATTTCTCTTGGATTTCCTTAAGGTAACGGATCAGTTTTTCTGGCTCTTGCTCGTGGCTTAATGTCCAATCGCGAACAAAAGTATCCTGCGCCATCAAGGATGAAATAAAGATAGGTCGCAGCAGGTCCTGTTGAATTTCTGAGTAAATATTGTCACTTGTGAGCGGGAGGGTATTACTCTCGATTTGTTGACTCAGTGAGTCATGGGCCACCTTATAACTGATACCACTGGTCACTAAGAAGGCGACTAAAAGCAAAACAGAGAGCAGCCAAATAAATTTATTCTTATCATTCCAAGCGTTATTGCCCATTCTCAACTCCAAAGACTACAGAACACCTTGAGTGGCTTATTATTTTAATGTCACGATAACTATTTTAGTTGAATAAATGTTAACGCAATTGCGCCATGGCCGCACAACATTTCAGCTTTATGAATGTTCTGCGATGGAATAACTTTATTTTGAGCAAAAAAATGCCTCGTTGGGGAAACGAGGCAAAAAACATACTAACCAATAAATGGGAGAAAAGCACAAGAAAACGTTAAGGGACAAGAGCTATGCGCCACAAGACATACTCTAGCAAGACCGTATGACAGAAAGATGACTCAAACTGCTCATCCGCAGATTTATCATGCTATTTGCTTGGCCTCTAAATACTGTTTCAGTGCCTCACCCGGAATAGAACTATCGGTTGCAACCGCAAATGCAGCCCAAACAGCGCCTTCAGCCATCGCCTCGGTAATCGACTGACCAGTGCATAGACTATGGATAAGTCCCGCCGCATAGGCATCACCAGCGCCTGTGGTATCAACAACAGTGGCAGGGATAGCAGCGACATGCTGCACTTGATCGTGCGTGTAAACCTTAGCCCCATTGATGCCATCGGTGACAATAAAGTAACGCAGACACTCACCGCCAATGCTTTTGCCATATTCCCAAGAGGCGCCATCACAACGCCCTTGGATATCACTCATTGATGCCAGTAAAATATGACAAGGTCTCTGCCTGTCATCTTTGGCTAATTGCGCGACCACAAGGCAATGCTCCAAGGCTGTCTTTGCCCAACTGACCGAACCCTCAGCGGAAGTATTAAAATACAGCGCGTCCCATGGTTGCCATTTCGGCGGCACTGATAACTCAAATATGGGTCTTTGTGGCCGAATAATCGTCCGTTCACCATCTGGCGTCATCACGAGTAGCATTTCGCAAGTGTTACCAGCTCGGCGCTGCACTAAACGGCAATCGAGTCCTTGAGTGCTGGCTTCTGCAATGAGCCAATCTCCCATGTCATCACGGCCAACTTGACTCACCAATGCGACGCTATGCCCTGCCCAAACTAAACCTAATCCGGTATTTGCCCCGCCGCCACCGAGCCTTTGTCCACCATCTTGATAATGGAAACGCCCACCTGTTTTTAAAGGTTTATCAAGCAGTAAAATCCGATCACAGTTGAGATTGGCAACTAACAAAATATTCGCCATTACGCTGCTCCAAAGGGCAAAAAAGACTCAAGGCCAGAAGATGAAAACAAAGAAATATCAATCTAGAGCAAAATGCTCACTGGTACAATCCAATCATCAAGATAGCAGCACCATCAGGCTATGGCTGACGCCTGTGTAAGCATTTGTCCCGAATAAGATAAGGAAAAAAGTCCATCACCATACGGTAAAACCAACTATTCCACCTCAACCCTCTGTTTAAAATAAATTTTTATATTGCATAACACCCAACAGCATAAATGCATACAACAAACTTCCAACCAGCTCAGTTAAATAGCAATAACTGTCGTTAAAATATGTGAAGTGAATAAGGAATTAAATTTATGAATGGAATCAAACGCTATGCTAATGGAAAGATGGGATACCGCTGAAGAAAAAGCTGAGCAGCTACGCCGTTACCAGCTCTGCCTTGATGAGTTTAATGAGCTGGATTTTCACGATGTATATGTCACAGAAATTAAAAAAGAATACCAACAACTTGCAGAACTAGTAAAAGTGCAGTCAACGTCGGATCCCGAGCGCTAACTGCACTTACCTATTTAGTCACTTAACCATAAATCTTCAATTACTTTATTGGCGTCAATGGTGATAAAGACGCAAATTGTACTGCCAACGTCCAATCTGTGATGACCATATCTGACGGCTGCCAACTGTCATCAACCCACTCATAAATCAATCCTGGATTTTCCTCAGCATTGACTAACAAACGCCGTCCATCTTGCAATACCAGCGTATAATCGAGCCCCTGTGCATCGACACTTTCAATGTCCCCCAAGACATTATGTTTAATGGCCGAAATGGTTCCCATTGCCTTAACGGCATCGCTCCCCTTTGCACCGCTGTAAAACGTTAACGCCTCGTTTGCGACAGTCTTATGAAAGACAAACTCCTCAGTCACACCCACTACGATCGATTGATCAAGTTCGTACCAGGCGGGTATCCATAATGCGTTAATTGTCATCCCGTTATATCCTGCATAATAATTTTACGGACGGGATCATTCTGCCTTAACCCCGACAGAGAAAATACTCTTCAGGGATAAAATAATTTTAATCCTAAAAAGGATGGCACACGAAACGCCGTGCTCACTTCCTTTGTAAGATAATCTTAACTCCAAAGGTCATGTCTGAGATGTTTTAGTGCCAGTGGCTGATGTTGGACTCAATTCGTGTTTCTGTTAGTTTGTAAAACACTTTGCCTCAAATCGACACATTAAGCTGACAAAGTGATCCTGAGCCCAGTAATCGCGTATAGAGTCACACACGATAGATTCATATTCCCATGCTTGCACCGCAGGCCGATAAATACGGAGTTTACTTGCCTATGGATAAGCCCATAACGCAACCCCCTCAAACCCTTAAGCTAATTGGTGAAACTGAGGCAGGAAAGCGTCAAGAGCTTAAGCAGTACTTTAATCAGACATGGGCTCTGTACGAGTCACTGTTTGATTTGATCCAAGAAGATAGCGCCTATTACCTCAAAGCTGAGCCGCTGCGCCATCCGTTGATCTTTTATTTTGGCCATACGGCCACTTTCTATATCAACAAACTCAAACTCGGCAAATTTCTCGACGAACGGGTAAACGATAACTTCGAATCCATGTTTGCCATTGGTGTCGATGAGATGTCTTGGGACGATCTGAACGAGCAACATTACCCATGGCCGAACGTGACAGAAGTGCGCAGCTATCGCCAACAAGTTAATGCTGTCGTCAATCGCGTGATTGATGAAATGCCTCTAACGCTGCCGATCACTCAAGACAGCCCAGCTTGGATCATTTTGATGGGCGTTGAACACGAGCGTATTCACTTAGAAACCTCATCGGTTATCATCCGTCAGTTACCGCTGGAACATGTCGCCCCCAACAGCCTCTGGGCTGCGTGCCAAGACTTCACCGTCGCCGAAGCCAACAGTTTACTGGCAGTAAAAGGGCAAAAAGTGACCTTAGGTAAAACTGAACAAGATGAAACCTACGGCTGGGATAACGAATACGGCCATAAAATCTTTAATGTTGCCGACTTTAAGGCCTCTAAATTCTTAGTCTCGAATCAAGAGTACCTCGCATTCGTCGAAGCTGGCGGCTATCGCTCACCCCAATTTTGGAATGAAGAAGGCCAAGCTTGGCTCGCTTACACCCAAGCTCAAATGCCGCGCTTTTGGCGCTTAAAACAAGATAAATGGTGGCAACGTAACTTAGCGGAAGAAATCCCGCTGCCATTAAACTGGCCTGTAGAAGTGAATCAACTCGAAGCTAAGGCATTCTGCAATTGGAAAACCGAGCAAAATCAAAGCAACATTCGCCTACTGACGGAAGCCGAATGGTACATCTTACGCGAGAATGTGCCCGCCGATGCGCCCGATTGGCACGAAGTGCCGGGCAATATTGCTTTGGCTTATTACGCCTCTTCTTGCCCAGTGAATCGCTTCGAACATAATGGCTTTTTCGATATTGTCGGTAATGTTTGGCAATGGACAGAAACCGCAATCGACGGTTTTAACGGTTTTGCCGTGCATCCACTCTACGATGATTTTTCTACTCCAACCTTCGATGGTAAGCATAATCTCATCAAAGGTGGCTCGTGGATCTCCACAGGTAATGAAGCCATTGCTTCGTCACGCTATGCGTTTCGTCGACATTTTTATCAACACGCTGGCTTCCGCTATGTGGAATCCACGCAAAATCCCGCCCAAATGGCCGAGGTCAATGTGTACGAAACTGATGAACTGATTTCCCAATACCTTGAATTCCACTATGGCGCCGAATATTTCGGGGTTGCTAACTTCTGTGTCAATGGCGTGCAGCAAGCACTCAGTGAAATTCAACTCACCCATACCGCCAAAGCCCTCGACATCGGCTGCTCCGTAGGTCGAGCGAGTTTTGAACTGGCAAAAGTGTTTGATCATGTTGATGGTATTGACTTTTCGGCACGCTTTATTCAACAGGCCTATGCCCTAACTGAACAAGGTGAAAAACGTTACACCATACGTACCGAAGGCGATTTACAGGAATTTAAGAGTGCGAGTCTGGCTAAGCTTGGATATGGCCTTGAGGCGAAAAAAGTCAACTTTATGCAGGGTGATGCCTGTAATTTAAAGCCGATCTACACAGGTTATGACTTGGTTTATGCCTCAAACCTTATTGACAGACTGAACGATCCTAAGCACTTTTTAACCAGTATTGCCCAGCGGATTAATCAAGGTGGATACCTTGTTATTGCTTCGCCGTACACTTGGCTGGAGGATTATACGCCGAAGGATAAATGGCTCGGTGGTGTTAAAGTCAAAGGAGAGAACTTCACCACCTTAGATGGCTTGACCGAAACCTTGATCGGCCAATTTGAGCTGGTCGCAGTGAAGGAGATTCCCTTCGTCATCCGCGAGACAAAACGTAAATTCCAACATTCCATCTCCGAAATGACAATTTGGCGTAAGCGTTAATGCTCTCTCATGGAATAAACCGCTGAAGTCTCAATAAAAATATCCGCCAGAAATCCATTTCTGGCGGATGTGTAACATCAAGCTCAGTCATCTTTGCAGCATCAACTAAAGTTGAACACGGCAAATACAGCGCAAATACCTACACCTTAAACTGTGCCGTTGTTAAACCAAGCTGATTTGCTAACCCTAACAAACTGCGCGTACTCGCTGCCACTTGGCTGATCGCCGCGCTATTTTCTTCCGCCGCCACGCTCAAGCCCGCAATCCCCTGTGCAATCGTTGCCGAAACCGTTGTTTGCTCCTCCGCGGCGGTGGCGGTTTGGATCATTAATGCCTTTAAGGTTTCTAAACGTAAAGCGATGTCATCCACTGCGGCTTGCATGCCATCGGCATCTTCTGCTGTTTTAGAGGCTTCAGTAGTACAAGTCACACTATGCAGCGCCAACACGCCAGACTGCTGCTGAATGCCTTTTAACACTTGACCAATATCCTGAGTAGCCAACTGAACCTTAACCGCTAACTGGCGCACCTCATCGGCAACTACGGCAAAGCCACGACCATGTTCACCAGCTCTCGCCGCTTCAATCGCCGCATTAAGTGACAGCAGATTCGTTTGTTCGGCTATGGCATTAATCACAGCCAATACCGAACCGATTTTCTGACTGTCGGCCTCAAGGCTGCCCACTTGCTGATGTATGGTCGCAAAACTGCTCAAGGTCACTTTCAAGCTTTTACGTGTGCTGGCTAAATTTTGCGAAAGAATTTCACTCGAATGAGTACAGGCAGAGACTTCATCAGAGGATTTAAGCGTATTCGTGCTGATTTCCGCGGCGGCATAACTCATTTCTTCGACTGCGGTTGCTAACATATCGGTTTCTTTCGCCTGCATCTGAATACTGCAATCGGCTTGGGTCATAGCGGCAGAATTTTGTTCAGCGGCGGATTCGAGTTCATGTCCAACGCCCACCAGCTGACTAATGATTTCTTTGAGCTTTGTTTGCATCCGGGCCAACCAGCTCATCAGATGATTATCCGTTTGAACATGGGGCAGATTATGGGTGAGATCCCCAGAGGCGATCATGCTGGTCAAATTGCACATGTCCTCAGGCTCACCGCCGAGTGGCTTCAACACAAATCCTGTGACTAACTTAGCAGCAGCGAATGCCAGCACTAAGGCCGCCACGCAAACAAATAAGCCGATAAATAGCATTCTATAGGCAGGCGCAGCGATTTCGCTCACATCAATTTCAGCCATCAAGCCCCAACGTAAGCCAAGTTCAACAACGGGAGAATAGGCAGATAACACCGGATTATGATTGTAATCATTCACTTGCATCACACCAGTCTTACCCGCCAGCGCCTCTTTCACCGCAAGTGTGTCGACACCATTCTGGGCAACCGTTCCAGCGAAGGAAGCGGTCACAGTGCGATTGTTCGGGTCAAGAAAAGAATCGGAACGCATGCGATTATTAGGACCTATTAAATAGGTCTCACCACTTTGCCCCATACCTTCGCGGATCTGCATAACTCGGTTGATGCGGTCAATTGATACTTGGGCCGCCACCACCAATCTTTGCTGATTGAATTGAATCGACTGACCAATAAATGCTGCCGGTTGGCCATTTGAAGGAGCGTATGCGGAGAAGTCTTGCAGTAATACAGTACCAGTAGACCCCAAAGCCTTATTGAATAACTGCGCTAATCCCGAATCATGATAAGGCCCAGTGCGAAGATTTGTGCCGAAATCAGACTCCTTCGCGGCGGTGTAAAACACAGTGCCGTCATCCCGAATGATGAACAGATCATAGAAACCTAAAGACTTATTTAACGACTTTAAGGTCTCATCAAGGTCGGAGATAGTATCGAGGCTTTTTTGGCTGGCGATCACCGCACTGACAGCCTGCAGGTTATCTGAAAAGTCCTGAAACATACCGACAATCTGTCGCTGCTTGATCTCGCGCACCGCCACTAAACGAGACTGAGCCTCAGCAAATAACTCATCCCGAGCAATGTAAGTCACTATCGCGGTAGCAAATATGAGGGGTAATAGGACAATCAATAAACTGATCAGCTGAATTTTACGAGTAAAACCCATGGTGAGACTCCTTGTCGCGCTTCTAATTCCATTCATTCACTTTTTGCAAAATTAAATCTGCCCTAAAACTATAGGAGAAGAATCTCAGCTAAACAAAGCGACGCAGACTATTTTCATCAAAAGTTCACCAAAATGCTGCCAACCAACTATTTTTAAATAGAAAAATGATTAATAACTTTAAATGACAGCCAAGCCATACCGACCATTTCAAACAAAATGATATAGTGGAAAACACTTTATAAACCGAACGTTAGCATCACCTTATATTCAGTACGCATATCCACACGACAAATGATGCATTGAAATTTATTAAATATGCATATAAATTCATGCCAAGCCAATTTATAGAGGATTAATAATGAGTTTACTCGAGCAAGTGTCTGTATCTAAAAAAGCTAATATTTACTTTAATGGTAAAGTTGCCAGTCGTAGCGTATTTTTTGCCGATGGCAGTAAGCAAACCTTAGGCGTAGTGCAGCCAGGAGAGTATGAGTTCTCGACCTCTCAAGGCGAAATCATGGAAGTGATTAGCGGCCGTTTTGAGGTGTTACTACCAGAAACGACCACTTGGCAAGAATTTAGCGAAGGAACTCAGTTTGAACTGGCTGCAAATGTCAGCTTTAAAATTCGTAACACAGCCATTGCAGAGTACTGTTGCAGCTACCTGTAATCATCTTGATTGAGTAAAAGTTTCAATATCAATTATGAATCTAATGCTCACAGTGACGGTTTATCTCAACACTGTGGGTATTTTGTCCTACCGAACCATTTCTCCTTGCCACAATTTCACCCTCTGCATACTTTATCCGTCTGGCTTTTTATCAATTTGATAGCTTTATTAGGCAGACCCAAGACAGTTTAAACCTCGCGACTTAAAGAAGACTAAATCGGGCATGTTGATATCGCCGATAAAAACAACACTAGACGACCGGTCTATTTTGATTTATCCTAGACCACATGAAAATTGAAACTCAATCCACTCGCCAGCACATTCTCGACATCGGCTATAAGCTGATCGTACGAAAAGGCTTCTCCAGCGTCGGCTTATCGCTACTGCTGCAGGCCGCCGAAGTGCCTAAAGGCTCGTTTTATCATTACTTCAAATCCAAAGAACAATTTGGTGAAGCGCTCATAACTGATTATTTTGAGAAATATCAGTTAGATTTAGACGCATTATTCAATAACTCAACACTGACGGGCTATCAACGCTTGATGCAGTACTGGCAACAATGGTTGCACGTACAAGCTGATGGCTGCGTAGATCAAAAATGCCTCGTCGTGAAACTCAGTGCTGAAGTGGCCGATTTATCCGAAGCCATGCGAGTTGCCTTACTTAAAGGTTCCGCCGGCATCATAGACAGGTTAACCACTTGTGTTCAAGTTGGCATAAACGACAGTTCAATCGCCGAGCAAGATCCGCAATCGACCGCTGAAATGTTGTATCACATGTGGTTAGGTGCCAGCTTAATGAACAAGTTAGGCCACAGCCCCGCGGCACTCGAACGTGCGCTCGTGACGACTAAAGCTATTTTAACGCCTAAAACGGCCCTTTAACTTAATACCGATTCAAGACCGATATTTGCTGATATCAGTCAGCCTAGATTTTTAAAGAATACATTTTCACGCCCCAGAATTAGACGACTGGTCTACTAATTTAACGAGCGATTAATTAACGCAGCGCATTTAACACTGCTAATTTAAAGTAGCTCACTTAAAGTAATAAGGGATAAATCATCCATGCTAAATTTTAACTATTACAACCCAACCCGTATCCGTTTTGGTAAAGACACTATCGCCGAAATTGATGCTTTAGTACCGAGCGATGCTAAAGTCATGATCCTATTTGGCGGCAGCAGCGCCAGAAAAACCGGCACGCTAGATGAAGTTAAACAATCATTGGGCAATCGTTTCATCGTCGAGTTCGATGGCATTGAGCCAAACCCAACCTATGAAACCTTAATGAAAGCCGTCGCCCAAGTGCGCGAACAGAAGATCGACTTCCTCCTTGCAGTGGGTGGTGGCTCTGTTATCGATGGCACTAAATTTGTTGCCGCTGCAGCAGTATTCGAAGGTGAACCTTGGGACATTCTCACTAGTTGGGGCGCAAAAGTAACTCAAGCTATGCCTTTTGGCTCAGTATTAACCTTGCCTGCGACGGGTTCAGAAATGAACAACGCCAGCGTAGTGACCCGTAAATCACTGCAAGCTAAGCTGCCATTCCGTAATGACTTAGTTTATCCACAATTCTCAATACTCGATCCGACGAAAACCTTCACTCTGCCAGAGCGCCAAGTGGCCAACGGTGTCGTCGATGCTTTTGTGCATATCACAGAGCAATACCTCACTTACCCAGTCAACGCCGCCGTACAGGACAGATTTGCCGAAGGTCTGTTACAAACCTTGATTGAGCTTGGTCCACAGGTATTGGCTCAACCCGAAGACTACGACATTCGCGCTAACTTAATGTGGGTCGCCACTATGGCACTCAACGGCACGATTGGCGTAGGCGTTCCGCACGATTGGGCAACCCACATGATAGGCCATGAACTGACTGCGCTTTACGACATCGACCATGCGCGTACATTGGCAATCGTATTGCCTGCCCTGCTGCAATGTACCAAAGAGGCTAAGCGCGAAAAGTTACTCCAGTACGCAGACCGAGTGTGGCACATCAACACAGGTACCGATGACGAGCGCATCGATGCCGCTATTGCAAAAACTAAGGCTTTCTTCGAAGCCATGGGCATACCGACACATTTATCTGCCTATGATCTCGATGCCAGCCACGTTGATACCGTAGTGAAACAGCTTGAACTGCACGGCATGGTGGCACTCGGCGAACATGGCAACATTAACCCAGCAATGAGCCGTGACATTTTGACCTTAGCCCTATAACGTCAAATGAACTAAACCCAAAGCTCACACGTATTGATGTGAGCAACTTAGGTAAAGGTATGAAAATGAATATATTAATGGTACTTACGTCACACGATAAACTTGGCGACACAGGTTTAAAAACCGGCTTTTGGCTCGAAGAATTCGCCTCACCTTTTTATGAGTTTAAAGATAAAGGTTTTGACATTACCTTAGCCTCGCCATTGGGCGGTCAACCACCGCTCGATCCAAAAAGTGATGAGCCAGACTTTCAAACCGAAGCCACTGCGCGCTTTAGCAAAGATCCTGAGGCACAAGCACTGCTAGCAAATACCACTCGCTTAAGTGAAATTAACGCAGCTGATTATGATGCGGTTTTCTATCCAGGCGGCCACGGCCCACTGTGGGATCTTGCCGAAGATCAACATTCTATTGCCTTGATTGAACAGTTCTATCAAGCGAATAAACCCCTAGGGCTAGTATGTCATGCGCCTGCGGCACTGCTGCACCCTAAAGCCAGTGATGGTAAGCCATTGGTCAGCGGCAAGCGCGTTACCGGTTTCAGTAATTCTGAAGAAGAAGCCGTGCAACTTACTCATATCGTGCCATTTTTAGTCGAAGACATGCTACAGAAAAACGGCGGCACTTATGTCAAAGGTGATGATTGGACAAGCTTTGTTGTCGCAGATGGCCATTTGATCACAGGTCAAAACCCAGGATCATCCGAAGCCGTTGCTCAGGCCATAGTCGCGCAACTGAACGCCAGAGGCTAAGCGATAAATGACGCGACACACTTAGCTTGAAGTGAATAATGACAAGCTCGAGTGTGCTAAATGCGGTAGAAATAGCTATCGCACCATAATGGTGCGATAGCTAAAAATGTACTCTCACAGTCGAAAGGGAAGCCAATGATCACCTTGCACCATCTCAATAAATCACGCTCTAAACGTATCATCTGGTTGCTAGAAGAACTCGGTCAACCTTATCAAATTAAGAGTTATCAGCGTGATAGTCAGACTTTTCTCGCGCCACCCGAACTCAAGCAAATTCATCCGTTAGGCAAATCACCCGTTATCGAAATGGACGGTCAAGTGATTGCCGAGTCAGGCGCGATCACTGAGTATCTGGTTGAAAAATATGCGGCAGACACCTTAGCGCCAGCAAGATACAGCGCTGACTACGTCGATTATCTGCAATGGTTACACTTTGCCGAAAGCTCAGCCATGCTACCTTTGTTACTGCGTATGTTCGTGCAAAAGGACGGCTGTAAAACCAACTTCCTTGAAGGTTATGCCGCGATAGAAGTCAGTAAGATAAGCCACTATTTCAATGATATGTTGGCCGGTAAAACCTATCTGGTTGCAGACAAGCTCACAGGTGCGGATATCATGATGTCCTTCGTGGTGGAGCTACTGGCTAACAGTGGCGACCTCGAAAAATTCGAACACATTCAACGCTATGCCACTCAATTATCCCAACATGCCGCTTGGGTTAAAGCGAGTGAGATCGAGAAACAACTCGACGCAAGCGTGTAATTTACAACTCGAGTTCGGGCACATTAGTGTGCCCGAACTTCAGTTCGTTCAACCCAGTCCGGTTTCTAGCTCCCCTTTCCTGTCGCGCTTTGCGCCTTCCATATGGCGACGCCGCATAACAAACACCATGATTTTTGATGTAAAAGAGACTAATCTTGATTAACTCTATCTCAAGGCTACAGGGACTTTAGCATGCGTTCACTCACACTCATCGGCTTAGTGCTATTTAGCATGTTAGCGCAAGCGACGGTTTATAAATGGGTCGATAAAGATGGTAAAGTCCATTACTCAGATGAGCCGCAGCCCAATGCCCAAGTCGTTGAGCTAAAAGAGAAGACCTTAAATCAAATTGCCCTTCCTCTGCCCAAAATAGACTCAAATAACGCAAACCAAGCAATTGAATCTATTCAATATAAAGTTAATATCACTTCCCCAGCAGAAGAAGAAACCGTCAGAGATAATAATGGTGATTTCGACGTCGTTGCGACTATCACCCCTGAGCTAAAAAGCCAGTATTTAATGCTCCTAAAACTCGATGGCACCCCCGTCGGTCAACCGCAAATTGGCGGTACCTTCAAACTCAAAAACATCGACCGAGGTGAACATACCTTAGTCGTTGACGCTTTGACTCAAAACGGCAAAGTCTTTGCATCAAGTTCACCAAGAAAGATATTTCTTCATCAAGCAGCTAAGCGTTAATGTCGCTATTTGTATAGTTAGAGTTAGTATAAGAACTTTAAATACATAGAGTTAGATTAACCGCCCCAGACTAAACCGTTTGATGAAGACAAGTTGCAGCTTGCACCAGATTGGTGCACCATAGTGGTGCAACCCTATTTCTAGGAACGGTCGATGGATAAAGAGACACTGCTCAATCATTTAGTTACCGCTGTACTTGTCATAGATAAGGATCTTAAGCCTTGTTATGCCAACGCAGCAGCAGAGCAATTATTAGGTGTTGGCAGCCATAGACTCGTAGAACAAGCTTTGCCTGAGCATTATCAAATCCTCGGTGTCGAAGCCCAGTTATTGAGGGATGCGGTAAAAGCTGGCCAAGGTTTAACGGTCAATACGGCGGCCCTAGTCACGCTCGATGGTCAGCACCATACCGTTGATTTAACCCTTATTCCCCTCGATGACGAGGCTGAACTCAGCCTGCTCGAACTGCGCCAAGTCGATCAACAAAGACGCATTCATCAGCAGCTGAGTCAAGATGCCCAGCAGCAAGCGGCGCAGTTTCTGGTGCGCAACTTAGCCCATGAAATCAAAAATCCTTTAGGCGGCCTGCGCGGTGCGGCGCAATTGTTATCGCGGGAGCTGGATGATCCGGCGCTAAAGGAATTCACTACCCTCATCATAGAGCAAGCCGATCGGCTGCGTAATTTAGTGGATCGCCTGCTCGGCCCCCAAAGGCCAACACAGCACAGTCTGCACAACATCCATCAAGTGGTGCAAAAGGTCTATAAATTAGTTGAAATGGCGCTGCCCGCTAACATACAGCTCAAACGGGATTACGACCCATCCATTCCCGATATCGAGATGGACCCAGACCAAATGCAGCAAGCCGTGCTCAACATTTTACAAAATGCGGTGCAGGCGCTTGAGCATACCGGTGGCGAGATTTTGATCCGCACTCGCACTCAACACCAAGTCACCATAGGTTCACAGCGTCACAAGCTAGTGTTAACCCTATCGATTATCGACAACGGCCCCGGTATACCGCCCGAGCTAATGGACACATTATTTTATCCAATGGTGACAGGTCGTGAGCAAGGTTCAGGTTTAGGCCTCTCAATTGCCCATAATATTGCCCGTTTACACTCGGGAAGAATCGATTGCCTCTCCAGCGCTGGGCACACCGAATTCATCATTTCATTACCGATTTTAGGCGCTAAATAATTTCGACAGTACCTACCCATACCGTATGAGGAAGCAAGATGCGAATTAGTGAACAAGTGTGGATCCTCGACGATGACAGCTCGATACGTTGGGTACTCGAAAAGGCACTTCAAGGTGCCAAGCTCAGTACCGCCAGCTTTGCCGCCGCCGAATCCCTGTGGCAGGCCTTAGAAATATCGCAACCGCACGTGATAGTGTCGGACATACGTATGCCAGGCACAGACGGGTTAAGCCTGCTCGAACGATTGCAAGTACATTATCCCCATATTCCCGTGATCATTATGACGGCGCACTCAGACTTAGACAGCGCCGTCAGTGCCTATCAAGCGGGCGCATTTGAGTATCTGCCTAAACCCTTCGACATCGATGAGGCGATCTCTCTGGTCGAGCGCGCACTCACCCATGCCACTGAACAGAGCCCAGCACCCGCGCAGGAAGCCCAAGTCAAAACACCCGAAATCATAGGTGAAGCGCCAGCGATGCAGGAAGTGTTTCGCGCCATAGGCAGGCTTTCACGATCATCCATCAGCGTGCTAATCAATGGCCAATCTGGGACAGGTAAAGAACTCGTGGCGGGTGCATTACACAAACACAGCCCACGTAAAGATAAGCCATTTATCGCGCTGAACATGGCTGCGATCCCTAAGGATTTGATCGAATCTGAGCTATTCGGCCACGAAAAAGGTGCCTTCACTGGCGCAGCCAATGTGCGCCAAGGTCGCTTCGAACAAGCTAACGGCGGCACGCTCTTTTTAGATGAAATCGGCGACATGCCGCTAGATGTACAAACACGATTACTCAGAGTGCTTGCCGACGGTCAGTTCTATCGCGTCGGTGGTCATAATGCAGTGCAAGTGGATGTGCGTATCATAGCGGCGACCCACCAAGATCTTGAATTATTAGTGCAAAAAGGCGGCTTTAGGGAAGACTTATTCCATCGCCTCAACGTGATCCGCGTGCACTTGCCGCCACTTTCACAAAGACGGGAGGACATTCCCCAACTCGCCACCCATTTCCTCGCCTCGGCAGCAAAGGAAATTGGCGTGGAAACTAAGATCATGACCAAGGAAACCGCGGTAAAACTATCCCAATTACCTTGGCCCGGTAATGTCAGACAACTCGAAAACACCTGCCGCTGGTTAACCGTTATGGCATCGGGGCAAGAAATTTTACCCCAAGACTTACCGCCAGAATTACTGAAAGATCCTGTGAGTGTCACCCACACGGCGAAAGGCAGCCAAGATTGGCAATCGGCACTGACTGAGTGGATAGATCAAAAACTCTCGGAAGGAAACAGCGATCTATTAACTGAGGTACAACCCGCTTTCGAACGCATACTGCTAGAAACTGCACTGCGCCATACTCAAGGCCATAAACAAGAAGCGGCGAAACGTTTAGGCTGGGGACGAAATACCTTAACGCGAAAACTCAAAGAGCTGTCGATGGATTGAGTAAATAAAATAACGTTATTACTCGTTATAGCGATACAGAGATACAGAAATACAGAGATATTAATAATGTCCCGTCCTAAGATAGGTTGACAGTTTCTAGGCCAGCTCCAGTAGCTGGCCTTTTCTATTATGCACCTGATTGGGTGTTTCCATATCCAAACTCAGGTGCGGTCTCATTTCGTTGTATATCGCTATCGATTCTCTAACAAGTCTCTTCAACTCTTCCAGCGTTTTACACCGGTAGAGTAAAAACTCCTGCTTCAGGATCCCGTTTACTCGTTCTGCTAACGCATTTTGATAGCAATCATAACCGTCTGTCATCGACGGCTGAATATGGTTGGCCTGCAGTTCATCTTGATAAACGGCTGAGCAGTATTGCGAGCCTCGGTCTGAGTGATGGACCGCATTAGCGCTATAGCGCTTATCTTTGACCGCCATTTTCAGTGCTTTCACTACGCTTTCTGCTTTCATGTCCGAACTCAAGTGATGACCGACTATCTTACGTGTCGCGGCATCGGTCACTAGTGACAAATAGTGCACGCCTTGGTCTGATTCGAGATAAGTGATATCGCTGACCAGTACATGCTCGGCATCGTGTAGTCCCTCTTCCTTCAGCAGGTTGGGATGCTTCTTCATCCAATGCTTGCTGAATGTCGTTTTTGTGAAACTTCTCTTGGGCTTAACTGGGTCTGTTGATCTTTCGAGAGTGATTTTTAGACAGCATGGCAAGACGTTATAATTTGCTTCGCCAAAAGTAACCATAACCTCAAACCATGCCAAGACTTATGCTAACCGATGCACGCTGGGAAAAGCTATTTCATTTAATGAAAAGCACAGGCCGTGTTTATGACAAACCTGAACATAGACAAACATTCGAAGGTATTCTTTACCGCCTTAGAACAGGTATCCCTTGGCGAGATTTACCTAAAGAGTTCGGTCATTGGAGCACGGTCTTTAGACGGTTTCATTTATGGTCTAAAAAAGGCGTTCTAGCACATTTATTCAAGGCCTTAGCCAACCTTGCTGATATAGAATGGGTCTTTATTGATGGCTCGATAGTGCGGGCTCACCAGCACAGTGCAGGTGCAGCGACGCTAAATAATGAGAGTATTGGTAAAAGTCGAGGCGGTAATTCAACCAAAATTCACTTAGCCGTCGACAGCGGAGGATTACCGATTTATTTCGAATTATCAGAAGGCCAAAAACACGATATTACACACGCCCCCAGCTTAATTGAGCACCTGAAGCAGGTTGATACCGTCATTGCAGATAAAGGTTATGACAGTGATGCTTTTCGTGAACTTATCGCAAATAAAGGCGGGAAATCTGTTATTCCAAGGCGCCGCTATAAGAATACACCTCAAGAAAGAGTCGATTGGTGCTTATATCGGTATCGACATTTAGTGGAGAATGCTTTTGGAAGAATTAAACACTATCGAGCAATATCAACAAGATATGACAAGCTAGCAAGAAATTACGCCAGTATGGTGTCACTGGCGTTTATGTTAATGTGGCTGCCGATGTATTGCTGAGCAACATTTGCACAGCAAAGATCAACAGACCCTAGCAAGCCTTCACTTCTCAAGTAGGTAAAGAACCCGTCTCGCCCGAGTTTGATATCATGTTCAACCAGCTTAGGCTGTATCAAAGTATAGAGCTTACGCGTCCCCAATCGTGGCATATAGTTACGCCAATATTAGACCCAGTCTTTGATGACCGATAGCTCAGCGCTTCGGCTCGCCATTCGGGCGACAGCCTGATAAATACCTTGCCGTGAAATACCGACGGCGCGACACGCAACGGCAAGGTTTATTTTGCTTTGGGTTTTGGCTTGCCAGAGATACCGGATAAGTACTTTTTTCTGAGGCCGGCTCCGTATTCATTGTCCATGATATCGACCATACCATTGAGAATTTGGTTACGCAGCTTCGCTTCGGCTAACTCACGCTCAAGGCGCTTGATAGTTTCGGCTGGGGTTTCTTTTGAATGAGGCATAAGGGGATGCTGAAAGGGTTTCGACCAATCGAGTTTACCATGCTTTCTCAGCCAGACGAGTACCGTTGTTTTACCCTGAATGCCAAAACGAGTCTGCGCTTGCTTGTAAGTCATTTCGCCTTTTTCAACACGTTCAACAATGCCTAATTTAAAAGCTAAGGTGTAATCGCGTTGAGTACGCTTACGGCTTGAGTTACTTGATGTTGTCATAAAGAAGTCCTCTTTATGTCAACGTATTTCAGGACGGGACATAATAACTATAAAAAGGGATATTTTCATATCCCTTTTTATTTGAAATTCATTTCATTTTCATTGGCATTAATTAAATATGCCAAATATAAAGAAATTAGAATTGATAATGCACACCTACAGCGAATTGCTTAATATCGGTGTCTATATCTTTTAATCCTAAATAGCTACGGTCTGCATCTAAATCGCCCGTAGTGACATCATAGCTTACACGGATATTTAAGTGTTCTGTTACGGCGGCATTAACGCCTACACCGTAAGTCCAACCAAAACCAGTAAAGTCTTCATCGTAACCATAGCCATCAACATTCACAGCCATAGATGCGATACCCACTTTGGCATAGGCAGAGAAAATATCATTGATTTGTGCAGTAAATTTAGGTGTGAAGCTTAATGCGCCAGCACTAATATCAACATCCTTATCGCCTAAGTCGCCAGTGGCGAACAGGTTAGCTTCTAAACCAAACCACTCATTGAAGTTATAGCCACCGTATACGCCCACACCAGTACCGGTTTCTGAACCATCAAAAGCATCAGCTGTGACTCTATTTAATGCGCCACCCACATAAAATCCAGTAGTGTCGGTTGCAGCAGATACTTGAGTAGCCGCGAATGCTGATAGTAAAGAGATAGCAACAATTGATAACTTGTTCATCATATTTCCCTAATGATTTAACGTAAGTATTAGACAGCGCGGATATTACAATAAGCAATTAAGAAGTGTCATGGTTTAAATTATCAAAATACAAACCATACAGCATTGATTCAGCTTGAGTCGAAAAATGGAAATCTTAGTTATTCGTTATGTAGCAAAACCATATTTACTGTAAGTATACTGTTTAAATTGAAACAATTAACGATGTTAACTTAGCACCCGCAACAATCCTATAAAACTGGCATATAGCCAACGGATGAGGGAACGACGCCTTCTCACATCCAAACATTCGGATACGACAACTCTGCCAGTCACCACGCAAGTAATACGGGTGCGCCAAAGGAATAATGGCCAGATATGGACTCGATAAGTTTGGTTAGATATTTCGAAATCAATTTTCTGCGGTAGGTAATAAAGATGTTTACGCAGGACTAACTGACTCCAAGCCACCGCTATCACAGGAGTGACTGTACTATCTGCTTGATTCACTCTCGAGGACTGCGCTTGAGTTGAAACCGTAATTTCCGCATCTGCTGGAACGCTAACATCACGAATCTCAGATTCGACTATCAACTCAAAGCGAGTCGATAGCCTCTGATAGCGACATATCAATCGAGTGGAATGATCCCATCTGTGACCTTGCTTCTGCATCCATGCCATCGCTTGCCCTTACTTTATGTTTCGTTGACTTCAGATTTGACTGGGTCTTGGTGAATAATCACCTCGGCATCTTCAAAGGCGGCCTTGACCTTTATCCCTGTCGTATCGGCAATACTGTGGGCTTCATTCAAACTCAGATTGCCATCAAGCTCTAAATGGAATTGGATAAAAACGGTTTTGCCAGCCTGACGAGTACGTAAGTCATGCAGCCCTTGTACCCGTGGATCTTCCATCGCGATTTGCGTGATTTGCTGGCGAGTTTCTTCGTCTAACTCTCGGTCTAACAAGGCTTGAATTGAGCGATAGCCCAAGCCAAAGGCTTGATGACCAATATAGAATGCAATCATTACTGCAAACAAACCGTCAGCCCACCACCAACCATATTGGGATAGGACAAGCGCTAACAGTACCGCACCATTAAGAAATAAGTCTGACTTGTAATGCAGTGAATCAGCTTCGACCACAGTGCTTTTTGTCGCCGCTAATGCGCGTTTTTGCAACGTCACTAAAGCTAAAGTCATAATAATCGCGATGACAGAAACCACCACTCCTATGGTGGCATTTTCGACGGGAACGGGCGTTAATAACCGCTCGCCACCATAAAAAAGCAATAAGAAGGCGGAGCCCATAATAAAAGCGGATTGCGCTAAAGACGCTAACGGCTCAGCCTTACCATGGCCATATCTGTGGTCATGATCCGGCGGCACAAGCGCGTAACGAATTGCAATAAAGTTGATGATGGAAGCGAGTGCGTCGGCAAAGGAATCCGTCAAAGATGCCAACATACTGGCAGAGCCGGAATAAAGCCAAGCGAACATCTTGATAAGAATAAGGATCAAAGCGGTAGCCACGGAAGCGCGGCTAGCCAGTTTGACCCAAAAATCGTATTGGGAAGTCTGAGTCATAAAGGGATCTATCTTGGGAAGCTATGACCCTATTGTATATCAGCTAAGACACTTAACCGCGAGGTTCTTTACCAGCTTGTGCTTCAAATCGCGCTTTAAACTTAGCTTGCTGTTCTGGCGTCAACAGATTGTATATTTGATTATGTAACTTCATGCGTTCAATAGCTTGAGCTTGACGCTGTTCTTGCTGCGCGCTCATCAGTGCCTTGGCTTGTACTTCATCAAAATTAGGTGCCGTCATCAAAGTCTGCATCTCAGTGTGATGGGCCAAACGCTGTTCTTTCGTTGGGCGGCTATCGGCTCGCGCAGCTTTCTGATCGGCGAATAGCTTTTTGATGTCAGCTCTTTGAGCATCAGTTAAATCCAGCCCTTCAAACATACGATGCATACCGCCCTGATCCATATGTCGGCCGCCATGTTCCATACGATCGCCCATCATGCGGTCGCCTTTATGGAATTCAGAACGGGAGAAATCACAGCCACCGTCCATAGGTTCAGCATTGACTGTCGTCGCGAAAACCGCAGAACTCGCTAGAATTGCAAACAGGCTCGCTTTCAAAGGTGATAATGTTTTCATAGTGTTAACCTCAGTGGTTCAACTTTAATATTGCAAGTAATAAGACACAGTGACGACCCTTTTAAGCCGAATCACTTTCGACCCTTCCAGTCTAAACCCCTATATGTAAGTGAGGACGTTGCCTGAGTAAATCACTGTAAAGTTGCAACAGCAAACGGCTGATTCTCTATTCTTTACTTTGGCTTACATTGCTACACAGCAATTGACATCAAAACAGGTATACTCAGCCAAAGCGCTAAAAGTGCCTGTGTAAACGGGCACGCAAGGCCACATTACAGAGATTAAGGAACAGTATGAGTCGGATATTATTAATCGATGACGATCTGGGTTTATCGGAGCTACTAGGGCAACTGCTCGAGTTAGAAGGGTTTCAATTAACCTTGGCCTACGACGGTAAACAGGGTTTAGATCTGGCACTGAGTGCGGATTACGATCTGATCTTACTCGATGTCATGCTGCCTAAATTGAATGGCTTCGAAGTCCTGCGTGCACTGCGCCAACACAAGCAAACGCCAGTATTAATGCTGACAGCTCGCGGCGATGAAATCGATCGCGTAGTTGGGCTTGAAATCGGCGCCGATGATTATCTGCCAAAGCCTTTTAATGACAGAGAATTAATCGCCCGTATCCGCGCCATTATTCGTCGCTCGAACTTAACAACCCAAGAAATCCATGCCGCACCCGCCCAAGAATTTGGCGATTTACGCTTAGACCCATCGCGCCAAGAGGCTTACTGTAACGAGCAGTTGATCATACTCACAGGCACAGAATTCACTCTGCTGCACACCCTAGCGCTGCACGCGGGAGAGTTGATGAATAAGGAAGAGTTAAACGAGAAAGTGCTCGGCAAAAAACTCATGCCCTTCGATCGCAGCTTAGACATGCATTTATCGAATCTACGTAAAAAACTCCCCGAGCGTAGCGATGGGCGGCCAAGGGTGAAAACCATCCGTGGCAAAGGTTATATTTGGCTTCCATAACGGCGGTATCGACTGTGCCTAATCGTTTATTTATCAAGTTATTGCTCGGATTCTGGCTCTGCAGCTCGCTGATCATTGCCTTGGTCGGTCTGTTGCCATTGCTGCAGCAGAGTCACGACCGTGCGCCGCTGCCACCTCACCTTGAAAAAGTCCTATCGACCATAGCGCAGCGCATTCAAGAAAATCCTGCCTTACTGGAATCCGACTTTCTTCGTCGCTGGGAAAGGCACAGAGACATGGAAGGCAAGCCGCTACGGGTTTATCTCGTCAACAGCCAAGGCCAAGTCGTCAACACCCACAGAGTGAGTCGCGGTGTGCGCAGCTTTATGTTGATGGCAGATGAAGAAAAACAACCTATTAGCCATCAGTTTAAAGATGAGTTGGTGTTTGGCCCCTTTCAATTCAATCTGGGCGCCGAGACGTATTCACTCTACGGCCGGCTGCCGGATAACCATCCGCGGCCTTGGTTTTTCTTCTTCGCCGAAAATAAGTTATTAACTTTAAGCCTAGCGATTTTCCTGTCGGGACTATTATGTGGCCTGCTCGCTTGGCATCTAGGTAAGGCATTAAATTCACTTAAAAAGAGTGCCAATGCCCTCGCTGAAGGCGACTTAAGTAACCGTGTCGATAAGTCCACCACTCAACGCAACGACGAAATTGGTCAGCTCGCCACGGCTTTTAACAGCATGGCCGACTCCATCGAAGCTATGGTGAATAATCAGCAGCGACTCATGGGGGATATTTCCCATGAACTACGTACCCCATTGACGCGACTGCAATTATCCCTCGCCCTCGCCCGTAAAAAAGGTCAACAAACCGCCGAAACGGAACGCATAGGTTATGAAGCAGAGCAACTCGAAAAGCTTATCAGTGAATTGTTAGAACTCTCGCGGGTCAAGCTCAGCACTAACGAAACCAAGGTGCATTTAGGCTTGGCCGAATCCCTGAGCCAAGTATTGGACGATGCGGAATTTGAAGCCGAACAGCAAGGTAAAAGCATTACTATCGATATCGATGAAGAAATTGAGCTAGCGCACTTTCCTAAATCACTTTCCCGCGCGATTGAAAATCTGCTGCGTAATGCAATTCGTTATGCCGCAAGCGACATTCACCTGCAGGCGAGTGCGACTGCTGATCAAGTACAAATTACAATAAAAGACGATGGTCCAGGCATAGATGCCGCTGAACTCGATGCCATCTTTAAACCTTTCTACCGCCCAGACTCGGCAAGACAGAGAGAGAGCGGCGGCTGGGGACTTGGACTGGCAATCACTGAAGCGGCGATTACCGCCCACAAAGGTAAGATTAAAGCCGAGAACCGTGTACCAACTGGACTCGAAGTGACGATCACACTGCCGAAATAGCCAATATGAAGACAAGTAAACTTGGTAAAACGGATGGCATAGTCGTAGATGGCAACACCTCAGTATTACCATCGTTTTAAAGTATAAGAAGCTAGATTACAGCTTGACTAATACACGCCCTGTGACTTGGCCTTGGATAATTTTATTCGCGAAATCAGGAATCTCTGCCAATGAGATCTGCTGGCAAGCTTGCTGATAGAAATGTGCAGGTAGTGCTTTAATCACAGCTTCCCACGCGGCTTTTCGTTTCTCAAATGGACAAGACACAGAGTCGATTCCCAGTAAACTCACACCCCGTAAAATAAACGGCATAACGGTTGTGGGTAATGCAAAACCGCCCGCTAAACCACAAATAGCGGCGGCGCCACCGTATTGCATTTGCGCCAATGCTTTAGCGAGGATCTTGTTGCCAACGGTATCGACCACACCCGCCCAGCGCTGCGCCTCAAGCGGCTTAGCATCTTGTTCAAGCTCACTGCGATCAATCACTTCTGCGGCGCCAAGCTCCCGCAGTAAAGGCGCATTCTGTTCAACCCGACCACTGCAAGCGACCACACGATAGCCAGCATTGGCGAGCAAAGTCACCGCCACCGACCCCACACCACCACTAGCACCTGTGACCAAAATATCCCCACTTTGCGGTGTTATCCCAGCCTGCTGCAGCGCTTGCACGCACAACATCGCCGTAAGCCCAGCCGTGCCTATCATCATGGCTTTAGCGGCATCACAACCTTGCGGCATGGGCACCAGCCAGTCGGCTTTAACCCGCGCTTTTTGCGTCATACCACCCCAGTGATTTTCGCCTACGCCCCAGCCGGTCAAAATCACCTGATCGCCGACTTGGTATCTTGCATCGGTCGATTCGCGCACTACGCCCGCAAAATCAATGCCTGGCACCATAGGAAACTGGCGAATGATTTTGCCCGTACCCGTCACAGCTAAACCATCTTTATAATTCAGCGAGGAATAGGCAACCTCAACTAAGACTTCCCCTTCTGGTAAATCAGCTTCTGTGATCTGTGAAACTTGAGCAAACGTGCGTTTATCTTCTTGCGTCAGTAGTAAGGCATCAAACATAAATTGCTCTCCGAAGGCCATGAAAATCGTATTAAACGATATTCAAAAAGTTACCATAAAAGGCATAGACGCGATTAACAAGCAGACTTATGGCTAATAGTAAACGCTGAGATCTAAACAGATTAAAGAGAATGACCCAGAGTGATCGAGCGCAAAAGATGGCAAAAAATGATGTCTTTATGGCTTCAAACTCGCCTGCTGCAAAGCGTTACTCTGGTTAACTTGTCACGATGCAAGAGCTGCAGGCTAAATCCTATTAGTTCTAGCCTGCAGTAAGATGAAAGTTATTGATGTGATAAGCGAGAGTTGGGGGATTGATTGAGCTTCGCGACAAGCGTCGCGAGCTAACATTAACCCTTAAGTCCCATCTGTTTTAATCGTCGATACAAGGCATTACGGCTGATCCCCAAACGCTTGGCGCATTGGCTCACATTGCCATCAGAGGCTTGATATGCCTGTAGCACATTGCTATAAATCGCCTCGTGGAGAGAATCCGATTGAACCACAGTGGCAGTTGGCAGCGTCGCAGTGTTGCCACTCGTAACTTTGCCACTCACAACTTTGCCAGCCAGCGGATGTGATGCAGAGTTTTGACCGGTTTTAACCTCTTCACCTAATGGCTGCTCTTCATTTAACAGCTGTGTGTTTAACAGCTGTGCATTTAACGGATCCACTTTTAACGGCTCGCACGCTAATTTTTGTGCAAGATAATCGGGTAAATGCTGCCCAGTTAAGGTGTCATCACCTTCAGCCATCAAGCAAGCCACTTGCATAAGATTATCGAGCTCGCGCAAATTGCCGGGCCAGTCGTGTTGCATCAGCAGCCCTAACAACTCAGGGCAGATCGCCTGCGGCGCAATGCGATGTTTACGATGCAATTTATGGATAATGCGCTCGATATCCTGCCGCTCACGTAGCGCAGGTAAACGTACTTGTAGACCATTCAATCGATAGAATAAATCCTGCCGAAACAGCCCCTGCGCCACTTGTTGCTCTAAATCCATATGAGTAGCGGCAATGATTTGAATATCAACTTTAAAACTTTGATTACTGCCAACGGGCACCACTTCGCGCTCTTGCAATACCCTAAGTAAACGACTCTGGGCCGCCAGCGGCATTTCGCCAATTTCATCTAAAAACAAAAAACCGCCGTGGGCTTGGCGAATCTTGCCGATAAATCCAGTGCGGTTCGCCCCAGTAAAAGCACCCGCCTGATAACCAAAGAGTTCAGATTCGACTAACTCGGCAGGCAATGCCGCGCAGTTCACCGCCACTAAAGGCTCGGTGCGACGCGCGCTCTGGGCGTGGAGTTTTTTAACAAACTGCTCTTTACCGACGCCGGTTTCACCGAGCACTAACAGCGGAATTTGCTTGGTGATCACCTTATTGGCATGTTGCCATGCGCGCTCAAGTTGAGGATCGCGAAACCGCACACCCAGTTGATTAAGCGATTTATTGCTAGTCGCTACCCGACTCTTGATGCTGGGAATATTTAAGGGCTGAGTCTGTAGATGTAAGTCTAAATGCTGATTAAAGCCACCCGCACGGCTCCAATTATCGCCTAAGTACTGCTCGACGGCATCGCCGACCTTAGCATGGTTAAGCAATTGTTTCGCCATGGGATTGCAACCCACAATGCGACCATCGCTGTCGGCAATCACTATGCCCTGCCAACCCGAATTCAGTAAATTTGGCTGCGCCGCTAAATCGATTCGATAATGGCTATCGGGCAAGTGACACAAGAGCGCGGTCTCGACCTGCTGCGCCAAGCTCGACACTAACATCAGCGTCTGCTGAGTGTGTCTTTGCTGCTCACTGGTGATATCTATCACCCCGAGCATCTCACCTTGGGGAGAAAATATCGGGCAGGCGGTGCAACTCATAAAACGATTCTGACGAATAAAATGCTGCTCACCCACTACAGATACTGCTTGCTTGGCGGTGAGTGCCGTCCCTATCGCATTGGTGCCTTTGTGCTGTTCGAGCCAATTCACCCCGATATCCAAAGCCACGTCCGCCAATTTTGTGGAGTAGCGGCTCACGCCCCAGTGCCTAAGCACATAACCCTCGGCATCGGAGAGCAAGAGTCGGCTATTAGAATGCGCCATCAACTGATTGAACAAGGGCAAAGCATGGGATTGCACTAATGCAATGAGCATTTGATATTGCTCATGTTTCTGCTTTAGTTCGCTGGCGTCGAGCCTAAGCTCTTGGGGTAACTGAAATTCTGACAAGCCAGCGCCAATGCTGCGCTGCCACGAATCGGCCAACCACGCCTGTGTCGATGGTAAATGCGGTTTAACTGCCATAGCCGTGCTCCCCCGAGCTGTGTTCCGTTTCGGCACAGTTGCAGTGTGCCGTTCGATGATAAAGTGACCACAGGACACACCTCTCTCCCTGAGTGCCCACACTGTTTCAAATCTGCAAAATTAGTTTTTCATCATACTGTTAGCGCAACAAGTGTACAACTATTGCCAGTTTGGCACTCTCCTTGCGATGCACCCTTAGTATGCAAGCCTTTGGTGTTGCATAAGAGAACACTAAGCCAATCAATAGGATTGGCTTAAAGCAAAACGAAAAATATATAAAAAGGCATCCATTAGAGATGCATCAACAAGACTCCCTTGCTGAAGCTCAGAGCGTAAAAAGCGCCAACGCCCAGCATGCCATCCACAAGAAGGAATGATTCTATGATTTATGCTCAACCCGGAACCGCAGGCGCAATCGTTAACTTCAAAGAAAAATACGCCAACTTCATCGGCGGTAAATGGGTCGCCCCAGTCAATGGCAAATACTTCGACAATCGCTCACCCGTGAATGGCCAAAACTTTTGCCAAATCCCGCGATCCGATGCACAAGATATTGAATTAGCGTTAGATGCAGCCCACGCAGCCAAAGAAGCATGGGGTAAAACTTCAGTCACCGAACGCTCAAACCTGTTGCTGCGCATTGCCGATCGGGTCGAACAAAATCTCGAATATTTAGCCGTCGCCGAAACCTGGGAAAACGGTAAAGCGGTGCGTGAAACCTTAAACGCCGACTTGCCCTTATTTGTCGATCACTTCCGCTACTTTGCCGGTTGCATCCGCGCACAGGAAGGCAGCGCCGCCGATATCGACGGCAACACAGTCAGCTATCATTTCCCAGAACCTTTAGGCGTGGTCGGCCAGATCATTCCTTGGAACTTCCCGCTCTTGATGGCGGCATGGAAAATCGCTCCTGCGCTGGCGGCGGGTAACTGTGTGGTACTCAAGCCTGCGGAGCAAACGCCGGTATCGATTCTGGTATTACTCGAGCTGATTGAAGACCTATTACCCGCGGGCATTCTTAACGTAGTCAACGGCTTTGGCGCCGAAGCAGGACAAGCTCTGGCCACCAGCAAACGCATTGCTAAGCTTGCGTTTACGGGCTCTACAGAAATTGGCTATCACATTTTAAAATGCGCCGCCGAATCCTTAATTCCATCGACCGTTGAGCTTGGCGGCAAATCGCCTAACGTGTTTTTTGCCGATGTGATGGACCATGAAGACGAATATTTAAATAAGGCCGTCGAAGGCATGTTACTGGCCTTCTTTAACCAAGGTGAAGTCTGTACCTGCCCGTCACGGGTGCTAGTCCAAGAATCGATTTTCGATCGCTTTATCGAGAAAGTGCTCGCCCGCGCCCAAACCATTAAGCAAGGCGATCCCTTAGATACCGACACTCAAGTGGGTGCTCAAGCCTCCAAAGAACAGTTCGATAAGATCTTAAGTTACTTAGCCATAGGTAAGGCTGAAGGTGCAGAAGTGCTACTGGGCGGCACACTTTGCCAACTCGATGGCGGCCAAAGCGAAGGCTACTACATCAGCCCAACCATTATGAAAGGCCACAATAAGATGCGTATCTTCCAAGAGGAGATCTTCGGCCCTGTGATTTCGGTCACCACTTTCAAAGATGAAGCCGAAGCCTTAGCGATCGCTAACGATACTGAGTACGGCTTAGGCGCTGGTGTGTGGACGCGAGACATGAACACGGCTCAACGTATGGGACGCGGCATTCAAGCGGGCCGCGTGTGGATTAACTGTTACCACGCCTATCCTGCCCATGCTGCTTTTGGTGGTTACAAAAAATCCGGTATTGGCCGCGAAACCCATAAGATGATGCTCAACCATTATCAAAATACTAAGAATCTCTTGGTAAGTTACGATGTGAATCCACTGGGTTTCTTCTAAGAAGCTTTGTGAAGAATGGTTTTATCTAAGAGGCTTGCTATAAAGGACGTCTCTAACCTGCTACAGCAGTTGTTTTTAGCGGTTGCAGCTAAGCGTTGTTGAAGATGGTGCATTCGCAGTGATTGCTGCACAGCAATCACATAAATAAGAAAGGGCGATTCGCCCTTTCTTTATTTCTATCTCACATATAAATAAATCACATGCTTATAAAAAACCTAAAGAAACATACCGCCTGAAGCTTCGATACGCTGGGCATTAATCCAAGCAGCCGCAGGCGATAGCAAGGCACTAATCGCGCCGCCGATATCATCCGGTAAACCCACACGTCCTAACGCAGTTTGCTGCGCTAAAAACTGATTCATCTGTTCATTGTCCCGTACAGCACCGCCGCCAAAATCTGTTTCAATCGCCCCAGGGGCAAGCACATTGACCCGAATACCCCGTGGGCCTAACTCCTTTGCCCAATACTTAGTCATAGTTTCGACCGCACCCTTCATAGTGGCATAGGCGCCAAATCCGGGAATCGCAAAGCGCGTCAAGCCGGTGGAAATATTGACAATGCTTCCCCCATCCATCAGCTGCGGCAATAAGGTTTGAGTCAAAAAGAACGGTCCTTTGACGTGGATGTTCATCAAGGTATCGAACTGTTCAATACTGGTTTCCGCCATAGGCACATGAATCCCGATACCAGCATTGTTAATCAAATAGTTAAACGACTCCCGCTGCCAAGTCTGGGCTAATACAGTGCTAACTTGGGTGGCAAACTCGGCAAATGAGCCGCTATCGCTCACATCCAGCGGCAGTGCTACCGCTTTGCGTCCCAGCCATTCAATCTCGGCAACCACTTCAGCGGCCGCTGCAGCATTCGTTTGATAGGTCAGGATCATATCTATCCCCTGCACCGCTAATTTCAGGGCAGTGTTTTTACCTAAACCGCGGCTAGCGCCAGTGATAAGTGCAATTGGAGTCGTGTTCATGGTCAGTCCTTATAATCGTCGCAGGAAGTGAAACCTAAGCCTTGAGGCCTAATTAACTGCACACAGCTTATTACTTGCAATTAACGAGATAAACACACTATAAATGCTAAGACTGTTAACCAATAAAGGACAATTGCCGTGCAAGATAGACTGCAAGCCATGCAAATTTTTATGCGGGTCGCTGAATTACAAAGCTTTACCCAAGCGAGCGTCAGCTTAGGCCTATCGAAAACCCATGTGTCGAATGTGGTGGCGCAGTTCGAAACATTTCTGGGTGCGCGCTTGTTGCAACGCACCACGCGGACGGTACGCTTAACCCAAGATGGCCAGAGTTGTTATGAGCGCTGTAAAAGTTTACTGGCGGAATTTCAAGAATTAGAAAGCCTGTTCCAACTGCAAGCCGAGCAAGTATCTGGGCGGCTCAGAGTCGATATGTCGACAGGCATTGCCCGCAACTTAGTGCTCCCTAAACTGGCTGAATTTATTGAGCAATACCCACACATCGAGCTTGAACTAAGCAGCACAGATCGTAAGGTGGATGTCATTGCCGAAGGGTTCGATTGTGTGATTAGGGTCGGCAGTGTGCAGCAAGAAGGATTAATAGCGAAAAAACTGGGGCATTTTAAGATGCTGAACTGTGTCAGCCCAGCCTATATTGCCAAATACGGTAAACCCGAAAGCCTTGAAGATTTGACCCAACACAACCACAAACTCGTCCACTACGTAAGCCCATTAGGTGGCACTGACTCAGGCTTTGAATATCAAGATCCCCACACTCATCAAGGGAACCTTACTATCCAACTGCCTCAATTGATTACGGTAAATAATGCCGATGCCTATAGCTCAGCCTGCTTGGCAGGGCTGGGAATAATTCAAGTTCCCAGCATAGGAGTGGCTAAGTATTTACACACTGGAGAGTTGGTCGAGATCCTGCCAAATTACCCTGCGCCACCTATGCCTGTAAGCTTGCTGTATCCCCACAGGCGGCATTTATCTAAACGCCTGCAAGTCTTTATGGCATGGTTAAATCAGCAGATGACGCCATTTTTAGTCCCACATTAGAGACTTTTCGATGGCCGCTAAACGCTGAGCCAATTCGGCCATAGCGGCGGCCGTTTGCGGATCGCTTTGGGGATTAACAACTTCAATCAGCTTAAGTTTCGGCCGTGCCGTTAACCAAAAGCTGCCCGCACTAATGACTAAATCCAGCACAAACTGACCGTAATAGTGCAGTCGCAAGCGGTTATCGGCTATGGGCCAATGTGAGTGCAGTAAAAACGAATCATACATTTGCGCCAAAGATGTCGTCGCAATGAGCTTAAACGCTTCATCAAGCAGGCTAAACTCGGTTGATTCTTCGAAGGGACAGTCGAAAGAAGTGATGATCAAATACCCCGAGGTTTTATTGGTTAAAACGCAGCGATATTGGCCTTCAATCACTAAGCCAGCAATAAAGGTATGAGTATGTTGGCCATTGAAATACAAAGGCATTTTCAGTGGATTAAGCTCAAGTCCATTAGTACGTGCTGTTAGCAGTGAAAATGCCGTTATCGGTTGCATCCCTTACCCCACTTATCTCGCCTGTCCGCGAACACACATGTCGCGTGGCTCTTGCGGATTCAAATCACTAGGACTGGCGGCTTTTCCAATAACAGCCCAATAAGATCAAGTAACCGACAAAATATGCCACGAGATCGAGTGGATCAAAATGGCTACCTATCACTATCCGCGCCAAGCGATTTCCGCCCAAGCCTAGCTTGTCGACTAAACCCCAATACTGGCCAAACTCGATAGCAAAGGCAAACAGCAATACCGCAAACGCCAGCCAAGGAGTTTGAAATAAGCGCTTAATGCCATCGCCGGTGTTTTTTGCTGCGGTATTTTCTACCGGATGGGTGACAGGAACGACAACGCGCGCCATGCAAAACAGCAAGATCACCACCAATACATCGCCCACAAAACCACGAATAAAACCCGCAGGCGCATATAAAGCGATTAAGACTTCAGTCAAAAATAATAAAACGGCATAAATAAAAAAGGATTTACGACTCGGATTGCGGCTGATGAAAGCGCGAATAACGGCGGTAGACATAGATACGTTAGTCCCTAACTTCACTCGGTTGAGGTGGCAGAATCTACCGTAATACCAAGAGGTTAACAAGCGAGTTTTCGTTGACATTTAAGACTCGTCACCCAGGCAAGCGCGCCACTTAACCCCATCAACTCAATGAATGTTCGCGCCTCAAAATTTAAGCGAGGTTTAAGTTTGGGTTAAGTAGCCTACACCTAAACCAACTTAGGAGCGTCACACCATGTCATCAAACACACTGCAAACCATCAAAGTCTGGGACCTGTTGATCCGCATATTCCATTGGTCACTCGTCGGCTTTTTCACCTTAGCCTACCTCACTGAAGGCGAAGACGAGTGGATGACCATCCACAGTTACGCAGGTTACAGCATCTTAATTTTACTGGTGTTTCGTCTACTGTGGGGCGTGATTGGTACCCACAATGCGCGCTTTAGCAACTTTATCACTCGCCCTAAAGAAGTGCTGGTGTACCTCAAAGGGCTCATCACAGGCAAAGCCAAAGACTACATAGGCCATAACCCCGCTGGAGCAATGATGATAGTGGCCTTGATTGCCAGCATCGCCATCACGGGATTCTCAGGCATGGCACTGTACGCCACCGACGGACACGGCCCATTAGCCACAAGCTTTTTCGCCACTTGGCCCGAAGGCGCCATAAAAGAAGTCCATGAATTCTTTGCCAACTTCACCGTGTTCCTTGTGGTCATCCATGTTGGCGGCGTCATCGTCAGCAGCCTGCTACACAAAGAAAACTTAGTCAGAGCCATGGTCACGGGCAAGAAACAACGCCCTGTGGAACAAGAAGATTAATCCATTAGCCATTTTGCTTAGCAACAAGACATCCAGCCCAAAAGGAATGCCCTATGAACAGATTAACCAGACACACGAATAAAAGTCGTCTCGCCATTGTCGCAATTTCAACCTTGCTGCTGACTAGCCTCAGCGTTAGCGCCGCCAACAGTAAAGTGCAAAGCCTGCCACTTAGCGCTGAGCGCATTGGCACGCAGCTGCAAAGCTATCAAGCCCAAGGCGCAGGACCCTTTACCGCCGCCGCAGGACAAAAGCTTTGGCTACAGGACATGGACGGTCGTAGCTGCGCCAGTTGCCATACCGCCAAAGTCACCGACATGGGGATGCACCAAAACACTCGTAAATCCATTGACCCTATGGCGCCGTCGATTACCGCAGATCGGTTAACCGACTCAGCCAAAATCGAGAAATGGTTTACCCGTAACTGTAACTGGACCTTTAAACGCGACTGCACGCCGCAGGAAAAAGGCGATGCCTTACTCTGGTTAAGCCTGCAATAACCACTAAATTTCGACCTTATAACTCATTCAATTAGATCAATTAATTTGAATACCTTCCACAGAAGGTAACGGCACAAAAAGGAAGATGTCATGACTAAACAAGCACACCCTATTAGCTGGTTCTTAGGTTCATCACTCACAGCTGCGGCATTAGCCATTGGTGTTATCGGTATCAGCCTAACCTTAACCAGCACAGGCTATGCGGACGATGGCCGCGGGCTTAGCCGCACCATTCCACAAAATGCGGAATATACGGCAGAATGTGGCAGCTGCCACATGGCTTACCCCGCGAACTTACTCCCCGCCGACAAGTGGCGCGCCATTACCGCAAATCTTGAGAATCACTTTGGGGACAACGCCAGCCTAGATCCTCAAGTCACTGCTAGAATTGAGGAATATCTGGTTCAACATGCGGCGCAAAATGGTAAGGTGATGAAAAACAGCACGCCACTACTTGCAGGCGCTGGGCCGCAGAAGATCACAGAACAGGCATTTTTTATTCGCAAACACGATGAGATCCCAAGACGTATGGTGCAAGATAACCCCAAAGTCGGCTCATTCAGTCAATGCAGCAATTGTCACAACCTCGCAGAGAAGGGCATATTCGATGAAGATACCGTTAATATTCCTGGCTTTGGCCGTTGGGATGATTAGCAGCCCCAGCTGCAATGCCCACGACGATGATCTTTCAAACAAGGTGGTCGAGTGGGTTAAGGAGGGCAAGGTTTTGCCCTTCGACACCATAATGCAACGCTATGAATCACGGCTAAAGGGACGGTTACTCGATCTCGAAGTCGAGCAAAAACATGGAAGGATCATCTACGAGCTCGAAATCCTTCGTGACGATGGCATAGTGTATGAAATCAAGATTGACGCCAAAACCGGCGAGTGGCTAAAGGAAAAGGTCGACTGATGCGTTTGCTATTGATTGAAGATGATACCGATCTGGTCGCGCGCCTCATTCCCGCCCTTAACAAGGCGGGTTATACCGTCGAACACGCCGATAACGGTATCGACGGCGCATTTTTAGGCGAAGAAGAAAACTTCGAAGCCGTGATCCTCGATCTGGGTTTACCCGGCAAACCCGGTTTACAAGTCCTCGGCCAATGGCGACAAAAAGGCTTAGCCATGCCAGTGCTGATCCTCACCGCTCGCGATGCGTGGCACGAACGGGTCGATGGCCTCAAGGCGGGTGCCGATGATTACCTCGGCAAGCCTTTTCACATCGAAGAACTACTCGCAAGGCTCGAAGTGTTGATCCGCCGCCACTTTGGCCGCGCCGACAATGTGTTGCAACATGCGGGCGTCTCCCTCGATGTCGACAAACAAGCCGTCACCAATGTCGACGGTGAAGTGATAGAGCTGACTAAGATTGAATATCGCCTACTGCATTATTTAATGGTCAATCCCAGCAAAATCGTCTCTAAGTCAGAGCTCAGTGAACGCATTTACGAAGAAGATCAAATCAAAGACAGCAATGTCATCGAAGTGTACGTCAACCGCCTGCGCCAACGCTTAGGCAAGGATTATATCGAAACCCGTCGCGGCCAAGGTTATCGACTCAAGGAGTAAAAGGCGTGTATTCACTCAAGGGTTATCTGACGCGCAATCTGCTGATCACGCTCACCTTTGCCATGGTGCTGTTACTGTATTTTCTGTACCAAGGTATCCAAATATTAACCCAAGATTTTGTTGCCTCGCGATTGCAACACGATGCCGACAGCCTGATCTCCGCCCTGAATAACAATCCCGATGGCACCTGGGCGCTCACCACCGACCGCTTGCCCAATGTGTACCACAGGGTTAATTCTGGGCATTATTTTGCAATTCAAATCGGCGAGCAAACCCTGCGCTCACGCTCCCTATTCGACCATAACGTGAACATGCCAAAACTGACCGCCGGTGAGCACCAGCAAGCCACTGAGTTTGTCGGCAAAGAACATTGGCTGATGTTCAGTCAGGCCGTAATCAAAGATGATCAATTAGTTACCCTGTGGGTGACAGAAGACATCAGCGAGCTCGAACAGACCCAAGTGCAATTTTTAGCCTTTGCCAGCGCGGCGGTGTTGCTCACGATTGTTATTCTATTAATGGCGCAGTATCAGCTACTGAAACGCGGCTTTAAACCCTTAGAGCAGATGCCCGAAGCCATACGGCAGATGCGCACCCAAGGGCAAGAAATCAATCCAGACCAAATGCCGAGCGAAATCATCCCGCTGATTGAGGAGATAGATCGTTTAGTCAATCAATTGGGCCAGCGAGTACAACGCTCCCGTAATGCCTTGGGTAACTTAGCCCACGAAATGAAACGTCCGCTACAAGGACTGCAGTCCTACCTAGAAAGCCTTCCACCAGAACAGAGGAGTGAGGGCAGCAAGGTGCTCGTAAACCTGCACCACATCATTGAGAGAGAGCTTAAGCGCACTAAGATAGTCGGCATGTCCACTCCGGGGCGTTATACCGTGCTCGATGACGATCTCGCGCCGCTGATTCAAGTGATGCAGCGTATCTACCCAGACCGCATTATTCATAGCCATTACGCGAGTGGCTTAGTGATGCCATTTGACAGGGATGACTTACTCGAACTCTTAGGTAATTTACTGGATAACGCCTGCAAACATAGCCGCAAGAACATTGAGATCCGTATAGTGCATCAAACGGCTCCCACCGCAGGTTATGGGATCATAGTCAGCGATGATGGCGAAGGCGTCTCTGATGCCGCATTGTCGATTATCATCGAGCGCGGCATTCGACTAGATGAAAGCATCCAAGGCCATGGCTTAGGATTATCTATCTGCAAAGATATCGTCGACAGTTATCAGGGCGAACTTAGCTTTAGCCACGCGAAACAAGGTGGACTCGAAGCCAGCGTATTTCTGCCGATCCCGAGTTAAGCGGTATACTCAGCCAAACCATGCTCAATCAAACCTGCCACCACATCATTCAGACCAGCGAACGGACTTAAGTATTCGTGCCACTATGTCGCACCATTAAGCCCTTTGCATAACACACGTCAGAGATTTATATGAAAGTTATCGACCTAAAATCGGCCCCGCAGCACATTCCACAGCTGGCACAATGGCATCATCAAGAATGGGCACATTTAAGTTCCGCGGACGCCACAGTCACCACACTCATTGAGCAGATGAGCGAGTACCTCTCTGACGCCGCTATTCCTAAGATGTTTATCTGTGAAGAAGCTAACCAAGTCATGGGCTCCTCCTCATTAACCGCAGCAGATATGGATACCCGAACCGACTTAAGCCCTTGGCTGGCCAATGTGTATGTTAATGCACACTATCGAAATAAAGGCTTAGGGAAATTATTAGTCAATGCCGTCGTTGATTATGCCAAAGCACTCGGATTACAAAAAATCTATTTGTTTACCGCAGACAAAGCAGAATTTTATCAAACGCTTGGTTGGTCAAAGATTTCACGGGAAGATTATATGGGCGAGATGGTCACGATAATGGAATATGAATTTAAGAAGTGAATGTTTAAGGAGAGTGAGCAAGCCCCACGACGGGCGTCGTGAAGCTGTACATGCTGGCTAAATATCTAGATGTGATATCCAATACTTAGCGACAAGCCAATGGCTTTAGTCAATTTCTATATCCACGCCGAAACGATTGGATAGTTGGCGTTGCTCGTGCAGAATTTCAATTCGGCGGCGAGTGTCTTGGGTCAACTTGTCTTTGAGGCGCAAACCACTAGTAATGGCGGCTTTTTTTGCTTTCTTGCTCTTAGTTGTCGTTGCATCCGTTGGACTCTCGACGGCTTGAGATTCGATAGACATAGCTAACTCCTTTAATTAGAACCTTAAATAGGCTCTTCCAGTAAATCCCTGCTCAAAACGAACAAACAGGTCATCTTTATAATGAGTCAATTCGCCATTCACTATTTAAGTAATAGATAATTTGGCGACTCATAAACTTACGGCCCATATCATTTACCTAAGCCAACAAAATTAAATCACATGCTAAAAGGATAAAAATAATCGAGACGTAAGGTCGAAATGAAAAACTGAGTATTGATTGACTTCATCGGCGTAACAGAACCCTAACGAGCCCTAAATTTCCAGCGACAAAGCGGCATAACATAGGTTGAGAAAGAACAGGTGGTAATGCAGAAAGGTTGGTAAGCTCAAGCGGCAAAGCGCTGCTGCGCAACAATTAGGCTGCGCAACAGTACTACATCTAGCCTAGATTTACGACTTATATGGCATAGCGCCAAGGTAATCTTTCTTGCCAATTTCAACACCGTTGTGGCGCAAAATCGCGTAGGCTGTTGTTACATGGAAGTAAATGTTCGGAATCGCATGCTCAATAGCAAACTCATAACCCGTAAGATATTTTCCTTCCCAACGCGGTTGTGAGACATGGATCGTGGCCGCATTAGCAAAATCATCCGCTTTGAACGTCGCTAAGTAATCTAATACAGAGCTAATACGAGCTTGTAATTCAGTTAAAGTCGTTTCGCTATCGTCGTGCTTTGGCACTGTATCTAAGTTATCGGTCAAACGTGCCACGCCAATTTTGGCAGTATCGCAGGCAATCTGAACTTGGCGAATAAGGTTAAATTGATCCGGCGCTAAACGTGAGTTTAATAGCACCGCCATATCGACTTTCTTGAGGTTTGCGAAGCATTCGCCCTTTTCAAGAATAACGCTTAAATTTTTCAGCATCTTGCTAAATTGTACAACCGTTAAATCATAAAGCATGGCATTGACCTCAGTGATGGACGCTACAAAACTGCAGCACTTAAGACTATCTTGGGGCAAATAATTCAATTTCAATCATTCTTGGAATTTAAGTATTTACTTAACAATAAACACATCAAAATAAGCCCTATTAAGCAGCTAAAAATAACAAGAAACAGGTGAAACCTTGTGGGGCAGAGTATTTATCAAGCGAAAGAAGGTTAATATTCAATCAGAAAAACAGTAATAGACGGGACAAAATTTGGACAATTGAACGAATAACAGCTTGAGATATCACCAATAATGTTAATTTTTCCACAACGAAAAAAGCCTCTACATTGCTGTAGAGGCTTTCATCTTTATGATGGCGGGTGAAATATCGCGCAGCGATGAGCTCATGAACGAGAGGCATGGATGCCGAGCTGGGCTGTTAAGCAGGGATGCTGTTAGACGGGACGGCCGCAACGATTGAAATAGATAAATTCTAGATACGAAAAAGCCCTAACATTGCTGTTAGGGCTTATCGAAATGTTGGCGGAGCGGACGGGACTCGAACCCGCGAC
>NZ_MPDG02000005.1:229578-278178 GCF_001887095.2 Shewanella sp. SACH | reverse complement strand
AGCAAAGGCCATGGTCTTGCACACGATCCTTTAAATGCAATTGTGGGTCCTCGACCGATCGGCTGGATTTCATCACGCAATGCCGAGGGGCAACGCAATCTCGCTCCTTACAGCTTTTTTAATTGTTTCAATTACAAACCGCCCATCATTGGCTTTGCCAGCACAGGTTGGAAAGACAGTGTCGCCAATATCGTCGAAACAGGCGAATTTGTGTGGAACCTCACCACTCGCAGCCTTGCCGAGAAAATGAATCAAACCTCCGCCATGTTGCCACGCGGTCAAGATGAGTTTAGCTTTGCTGGACTCACGGCTAAAGCAGGCACGATTGTTAAGGCCGATTTAGTGGCTGAAAGCCCAGTGAATTTTGAATGTAAGTTGTCCCAATGTATTCAACTCACCGCCGCCAATGGCGACAAGATTGATACTTGGTTAGTGTTAGGTGAAGTGGTGGCCGTGCATATCGTCAAGCATTTACTCAATGCCGAGGGGATTTATCAAACCGCACTTGCTGAGCCCGTATTACGTGCCGGCGGCCCATCGGCTTATTATGGGATCTCCGAAGATCTGCGTTTCGATCTACATAGACCACAAGTGTAAGCGGCTGCTCAGGCGCCGCAGGGCTTTGGGTTTTTAAACTTCGTTTGAGTTTTTGACTTATGAGTTTTGGTCTCTCATGGCAGAGCAATTCATGACTTAAGCTTTTTTTAAAAGAAAAATCAAAGTCGTGGGGCTTCACCCCCTGATTTTTAATAAAGAGTCGACCAAGGAGGACTGCTCGTCCTATCCTCCTTGCCTTTCTTTTCACAAGCAGCCAAGACGCCCCTAACGGAGTTGAAAGCCCCTTGGGCATTAAGCGTTCTTATGCTATCGCGTCAGACGCTCGTCCCTGATTCGACTGACGCTATCTCGGCATCTGATAGACAGGATGCCTGAATGTGGTGAAGTGCATGGATGCACATGAGCGACCATGCCTCGCTCACGCAACGAACGCAAATGCCCTGCGTCAACTCCGAAGGGAAGGTGAACTTCTGTGATCTCGGGTTGGCAGTAAATCCCAAAAGAGTTATGTCCCATCTTTTCCAGTGGTCTCCATTCTTACTTTTTATCTGTAGCACAACCTTAATAATTGAGGCAAACAGCAGGTGGTAGTGGGATGTCCTCCTTTGCGATTAACGTTGGGAATTGGTTGGTGATTTGAGTGTATGACTCAGGGAACTTCAAACGTATCAATGACATTAAACGTTGATGCTGAGGATAGACCTTGGGTTCAAGTACCATTAGTAAGGATAAGTACTCCAATAGATGCTCAGGGTTAAATTTGTAATGGTTAGTATCCAATAACAGATACAGTGGATCTCGTCCGCTTTCCCTATATGGATAGCTAATATGCTGATTAACCAAATAATTGAGCAGTGGAAGATCGTGCTCCATTATCGCAATGTCAAGCCAACTTTTACCCGTATAATCTAGTTTGTCGATATCTAAACCTTCGCTGATAAGGGAAATCGTCCTGGTATGAGCCATGCGATACAAAGCATCGTAGTTGAAGGTCTCTTGACGTAATTGGCTGAGTTGTAACTCAGTGAAATACTCGGGGTTATAACCTAACAGTTGATAGAAAAATTCACGATTTACAGCCTCTTCTAACTGCGCGTCCTCGACCATTTTAATGGCTTCATTAATCTTATTCTGAGCCGCAAGCCCGTATATAGTGTTGTCTAAGCTGTGATTGCCACTTTGGCGTCTGGGGAGTGGTTGCCGTTGTTGGTAGTTAAAGCAGTCAGTTAATGCAGGATCAATATGATTGAGATTGCTGGCAGTGACCTCCTTGCCCTCTTTGATTAGTTTATCGCTAAAGTAAGAAAGATTATGTGGCTGCCATTGAGAATCTATTTTGTGAACTAATGACTGGCAGTCTGCAACTGCTTCAGGTGTAGCACTGTTTGCATGTAGTTGTGCAAAATTGGTGTTAAGTTCTGTTAATAAAGCGGAGTTAGGATCAAAAGTTAATGCTGTTTTAGGGCGGATCTCGGTGAGCGTGAGGCCATACATTTGCTGTAAATTTGTCATTTGTTGTGCATCGAAGCTGTAACCATGACGAGGAAAGAAACCTACGGCTTTTTGATCTGATTGAATGCTAAAGTTGGCGGTGCTATTTAGCCCGTGAAGCGCTTTAATTATTTTGACTTGTCGTACAATTAAGTCATCTTCTAATGGAATATTCATATGGAAATAGTCATCTAGACGATCAAGGGCATACTCCATGGTTGTGCCAAGGTATGCATCATCACTGAGAACACTGTTCTTTTCTAGCAGAGTGGTTACTATTTGATCTCTGCCGTAGTAGGCCGCGGTATCGATAAGGTGTAGAGTTTCGTTCTCTTGGATTCCAAAGCCTATAAATGCATCAGTATCATCAATATTTTCAATTGCTTGCAACAATAATTGCTGGCTAAGTGAATCTTGTTTAAGTAGCCAGTCAACATCATCGATGGTGAGCTTCGTTTCTTTAATGAGTGCTAGTGCGTCAGCTTGACTGAGTGTGGCAATATTTTCTATTTGAGATTGAGGTATGCTTCTCCCGATTAGCACAAAAGAGGGGAGATCAGGTACTAAGGCTTTTACTTGTTCGGTTAGGCTTTGATTTTGCTGATTAAGTTGCGAGTTCTTTTTGAGCATTTTTGCCCGCCAATTGGCAGCGAAATTAGAATTTAAAAAGTGATCTATAGCCAACGTAATATCATCGATAGAATATCCCTTGTCTAACCATTGATCCCACTCTTGCTCTCTAGCCCAATTCCAATGTGTTTCTTTTTCCGATGCGATAAGCTGCTGACAACTATGGTAGTTGTTAGGAGCCTTAAGCTTTGTTTGGGTAATTTCTTTTTCAAGTGTCGCGGATGATGAGGTAGAGGGCTGGGTTGTTTCTATCGTGTCATTGAAATACGACGAGCTGTTAGAGTTCTTTTGGGTAAAACAAAATAGCGCTGCAATACAGCCTAGTAAAGCGACAAGGTATTTCTTCATTTTGTTTCAATCCTTAAAACGAGAATAGAATTATAATTATGTTTTATAAGGGGATAATACCACTGGAGTTCGTCGTAATATGAAATTTTTATTTAGCCACCTATTGTAAAAGCACTTTGTTAACTCGTTTGATGTGTGGTTGTAAAAATAGATTTAAGATTTCGTAAGGGATGGGAAGATTAAACGCTGGCATGGAAGTGACCGTCCGCCCCATGGTCGCTTATTCACATCCATGAAGATTTAATCAGCCATCCATTCTTAAAGTTTCCATGAAAGAGAGCAGATAAAGGTTACAGGGATCACCAATATCCTCGGAGTTACCGTAGCAAAAGATAGGGCAGGCAAAACTCTTTTGGGATAAACATCTGACACCGAGATCACAGTAGTTCACCTACCCCTGCTAAGTTGCTGAAGGGCGTTAGCTATTTTCGAATAAGCACCGAAGCCAGTCACTAATGCATGTAACTTCGCTAGGGTGAATGCTGCGCAGCAGCGTTATGAACGAGAGTCATGGATGACGAACTGGCAGTTAGATATGGAAGTTGCTCGTCTTGGAGAATCCAAGGGCGAAGGCCTACGGCCGCTTTGAGCGCGAGATATGGATATCGAGCTGGCTATTTAACATGGACGTTTTTGATAGGACTAGCAGTCCTCATTGGTCGGGTATGGGGTGAGTGACAATTGTCTAACGGTGAGCTGAGCGGCAACAGCGATCTTATCCGCACGTCTCAGTGCTTGGACTCTAAATTCAGCTATTTTTTGTCGGCATAATCACCTTGTTAAGTGATTTGATTCACTTAGCAAGGTGTCTAAAGGTGTTGCTAGGGCTCAAATCGTCTACTGGTCAAATGCGTTGCGATTCTGACTTCTGAGATTATGCTAACTCAGGCACTGCAGAACCACTTCGTTCAACCCTACAAGCTCCAAAGTGAATAACCTGATATTCTGCTCCAGATTTTTTGATCGTTTCAAAAATATCAGATAGATGTCGTTTATGCTTTTTATCCGTGACCAATGCAATATCAACATCTGGACTATATTTTCCATTTTGATGTTGCTGTATTAAGGCATGAGTATTTTCATGATGGTATAAGGCATAATCTTTCACTCTCTCGCCCTCAGTGACGCCATCTTTCTTATAAGTTGCCAAGTTCAGCATGTCATCTCGAATACTCTCAACCGACTTATTTCGACTATTAGCTAAGAGAAGTAAATCGCTTTCACTGAGCCCTAGATGGGGCTCTAATCCTTTAAGCGCATCATTTGGTCGTTTATTCACTTCTGAAAGTACACTCGGCCCTTTAGTGAAGTTTTTATCCTCAGTATAGAAATCTATACGTAATCCATTGGGTACATGTGTCCATCCATCACCGACCTGGCGGCGAAAGGTGGTTGACTTATTCTCAAGCTCTTTCCATCCGCCGTGAGTCAAAATAACTAATTGTTTGGCATGACCTGTTTGGCTTAACGCTATGCCATTATGATTGAAGACTCTTGGTGATATTTTGGCTGCTACATTTTGGATATTCCGAACACTTTTCACATTTTTGGAAAAATTATTTTCGCTTTTCCCTACAGTGTCAAATATTGATTGAGTGGAAGTTATGGGAATAATGGGTGATAAAATTGATTTTGGCATACAGACCTAAAAAGTGGAACTACAAGAGTTGGTATTCTTATCTTATATATCATCAATTTCACTCGAAAATTCCCGAAGTATTCTGTAAAAATATTCCGGTAGTTCTTTTTACACTTAAGAATTTTTCGGGGTTAATATGTCTAGTTATGCAAAATATTGATACTAATGATAAAATTATGATCTGTTACGCTTAAAATCTGTTAGACATGAGCAGCTTTGGTTCAGTAAGGCTAGTGTTCTATTTGCTTCTACAAATTTTCCTTAATGTATAAGTCTGGCTTTTCACAGTAGAGCATGGACATGTCGATCTATTTGATGGCGTCAACATAGACACTTAAATACCATTCATCTACCTGCAGAGGCGTCATTTGGGTCAACAAACAAAAATTGCCGCTCACATTAAGTGTTGAATATCGTGGAGTGCATGAGCGACCATGGCGTGGATTTAAAATCCTCGACCTGATTTTATCTGGTGAGGGAAAGGGTGTCGCTGAGCTTTGGCGGTAGTCGAGGAACTTAAATAAGATAGCGGCAATAAATGAATGTCAGTGATGGTTGCCGTGATAGCTGTTTTAATAGCTTAAGTATTTTTGTGACACTGCAAAAGGATGACGTATGACTGCTGATAACCGCTATTTTTACGAACCGAGCAAAGGCCATGGTCTTGCACACGATCCTTTAAATGCAATTGTGGGTCCTCGACCGATCGGCTGGATTTCATCACGGAATGCCGAGGGGCAACGCAATCTCGCCCCTTACAGCTTTTTCAATTGTTTCAACTACAAACCGCCCATCATCGGCTTTGCCAGCACAGGTTGGAAAGACAGTGTCGCCAATATTGTCGAAACAGGGGAGTTTGTGTGGAACCTCACCACTCGCGGCTTAGCCGAGCAGATGAATCAAACCTCCGCCATGTTGCCACGCGGTCAAGATGAGTTTAGCTTTGCCGGACTCACGGCTAAAGCAGGCACCATTGTTAAGGCTGATTTAGTGGCTGAAAGCCCTGTGAATTTTGAATGTAAGTTGTCCCAATGCATCCAGTTAACTGCCGCTAATGGCGACAAGATTGATACTTGGTTAGTGTTAGGTGAAGTGGTGGCCGTGCATATTGCCAAGCATTTACTCAATGCCGAGGGGATTTATCAAACCGCACTTGCCGAGCCCGTATTACGTGCCGGCGGCCCATCGGCCTATTATGGGATCTCCGAAGATCTGCGTTTCGATCTACATAGACCACAAGTGTAGGGGCTGCTCAGGCGCCGCAGGGCTGTGGTTTTTTAAATTTCGTTTGAGATTGATCTTGGTGTAAAGGTTTGTGCATTAGAAATCTAAATCAACGTCGTGGGGCTTCACCCCACACCCGACCAAGGAGGACTGCTCGTCCTATCCTCCTTGGATGCTCCATGACGCCCCTAACGGAGTTGAAAGCCCCTTGTGCTCATTGACAAATTTGCTATCGCTTCCGAAGGATGCATCCCTGCACCTGCGAAAGCTAGCTCGCCATCCATGGCGAGACTCACGCCATTTGTCTATTCGCCCTGCGGCAACTCCGAGGGGATGGTGTATCCCTTAAGTTTTAATGTTGTTAGTTAGCCCTGAAAAGCCAAATAATTGTGAGTGTCTTAATTCTCAGCTGGGCTGAGACGCCAGATATATGTTGCAAGACCGCCAATCATTAATAACCGATACTCTGCTGTAAAAGGTGATATATCAATTTAGCGTGAATGTAGTTTGAAAAGGAAAGTACATTTGCCTTCTAAACCTGAAGTAACTATATATCTCCTCATTTATTATTGATTTTCATGACTTTTTATTTTTGTGATCAAAGTTTTATTATTCATTACAGTCTTAAGGTGTTCGACCCACGTTTTTGTATAAAGATAATGATCAAAACCCTCTATGTAGCCTGCATATTCACCTTTAAAAGAGGCCTCAATGCTCTGCGGTCTAGCCTTGAAGTATTTCCAACACTTTGTGTGCATTGCCATATTGAACTCAGAGAAATGGTCATTTAAAAGAGCGACAACCTTGCCTGGTTTTAACTTATATGGAGACTCAACTCCCTTAATAAAAGCTATACCACGTTCATAATTCCTGAGCTGCTCAGCACTCAGTTTTTCTACATTAACAAACTCAATAGTCAAATCAGAGCTTTTTGCATGATTGCCTACTTTTGGGACCAAAAATGCTCTTAATCGGAAGTGTTGACTTTGAAATACCTCTTCATCGAGGTCTTTTCTAAAAGTTTCCATATATTCCCGAACAACACGATAGTTCTCTCTTTGTAGCTGCTTCATTGCATCAATTTGAGCCTGCTCAGCAATTCTGGTTAACTGCATTGCAATGGCGAGATTTACGCATAGGGTGTGTGTGTCTCCAAATTCCTTAATCAGAAGGTTCTCAAAATTGGAAAGAGCTGATTGGCATTCTCCCGCAACTGCAAGGTCCAAAGCAGGAAGACTTCGGTGTTCTATTCTGTTTCTTAGCCCAACCAAAAATTCAATATTAGCTACCTCAGCCGCTCCAGTATTTTGCCAGTAATACCGACAACATTTTGATAATTCCCAAGCTTTCGTATCCCCATCAATCATGACTGGATTACCAGAGCCATCTAGGTACCTATAATCTACCCCTTGTTTCTCGAAAATTGCGTGAAACAAGGAAGTGTAAGCAATCACAATATTCACTATAAACCCATAGGTTTTATAGTGAGTAAAAGGATTGTTATAGGTTGATACTGCTAGCAAGGCAAATTCCTTTGCTTTCTCAAGCAAAATACCTCGTGAAGAGAGATCTGTCGTTTGTTGCAGTTTTTGGCTGTGAACGGTCCTGAACTCTTCCAAACTCATGTAGGCAAAGCCCGAGCTGGAATAATCCATACCAATCTTCTCCACATACTGATGCCAACGCTTTGTTGGGTATGTTTTGCATGTCTCAACTGTCCAGTCTGTAGCTTCAGCAAGCTCTTTTATCGTGAAAGTTTCACCTGATCGCTCCTTACTAACAAGAAAGCTGAAAGCTCGGTCTACTTTTTGATATTTACTGGCATGTGCTTTTTGCTGTACAAGTTGTTGCTCAGGCAGGTTAGAGATAAGCTCCAGAATTCCTTCCAACGTAGCACTCGCCATTTGGTATTTTTGATAAAACGCTTTCTTAGTTCCGCACTCATCCAAAGCCGCTTGAAGTGCAATTTTGGCTTTATTTTTACCTGCTAATTGCACCCAGTGTTCGATAGCGACATTTCTAGCCTTTCCAGAAAACTGACCTCCAGGCTTATAGCTACTGTTAATTTTTGAAATAGCTTCGGAGAATGACCAATCCTTATTTATTTGCATTATCTGATTCCTTTCTTAGTAGCTAGAGATCATTAACTAATCTGAACTTATGGCCCTCCTCGTGATCGGATTTTTTGACCACGAGAGTCACATTACACCGGAGATCCTATGCATAAGTTAGTGTAAGCATTTTTCGATGTCGATGATTTTTTTGCTGTTTTCCTCCTGCATTTATAGAGACACCCATTGTTGAATTTTGCAATGCTGATGGCTATTGGTATTAACAGCCAAAGCCGAAGTGACAGAATACACCTCCCCTCGGAGTTGTCGCAGGGCGAATAGACAAATTGCGTGAGTCTCGGCATGGATGCCGAGCTAGCTTTCGCAGGTGCAGGGACGCATCCTTCGGAAGCGATAGCGAATTTGGCAATGAGCACAAGGGGCTTTCAACTCCGTTGGGGGCGTCTTGGAGAATCCAAGGAGGATAGGACGAGCAGTCCTCCTTGGTCGGGTGTGGGGTGAAGCCCCACGACTTTGATTTAAAATAACAAACGAAGTTTGGATATGTAGATTTTCTTGGCCGTAAGGCCGTATTCAAAGTGAAATACGGCGAAAACTGGGGTTTATTATTTACAGCCCAACTGGCAAACGTTAGCCAGCCAAGCTAACAAATTATCGTGTTATTTGATCAATGCGATCGCATCACTGCTGGGTGCCGTCCATTACACCAATCACTCTCGAGATATAGTGAAATCATCTCAATCATTATGATTTATTGGTTACGTGTTTGTTAAGTTATTGACTAATGACATTCTCATTGATAATTTACCCTACTTAAAAAATCATTGGTAATAATAGGTTACCTAAGTAGTACTTTGTGATGAGCTTAACTCGCTTAATACAATGTGCGGTATGGATAGACAATAACTTAATGGATTAAACGCAATGAAAAAAATGATCTTATGTACCCTTGTTTTAAGTCTTGCTGCTTGTAAGAGTACAGATGTAAGAAACATCGCCGATTCTGTGTCTGATATCGCAGGCATCGCTAGCACAGGTACTTCAGGCGGCACTTCCGGTAGTAGTTCCATCCCCACTTACGAACATCAGACTCAGCAATACTCGAATAGCTCCGAACCATTTTATATTAGTGATAATACTAAGATGTCTCCGGAACGCGGTGCGATCCGCTCTATTACCCAGGAGAAAAATCCTAAGGGTATGACTATGGTCAGGGTATTGGCATACCATCAAGACAGTGGCGCAGCGATGGAAAGTAATACTTACTTTTATAAGGTTGACGGTAATGGTTGGCTAAGTGATGTGCCGTTGGCGATGTTCCGCCCAGAAACCATAGATATCAATAGCGGTGTCTATTATCTGAAGGCTCAGAGTGACACTGGAAAATTCTACACCTCAGGCATGATAACCTTGGCTAGAGGCGTCACCAATGTGGTGTCGATTGAGCTTCAATAGGTAATTTTATCCTAAAAGGATAATGATTGACGTCATCACGAAGATGCCGTAAGTGTCATTTTCTTATTGAAAGTAAAAACAAAACCCCAGTAAAAACTGGGGTTTATTATTTGCAGCTCAACTGGCAAAGGTTAGCCAGCTAAGCTAACCAATTATCGCGTTATTTGATAAACGCGAATGCATCACCGTAGAGATGCGCTTCTTCTACACCAATCTCACGGAAGATTTCCCGTGCTGCACCCACCATATCGAAACGGCCGGCGATGTAGATGTCGTAGCCATTTAAGCTGACAAAATCTTGTTTGATTTGCGCTAGCAGATTGGCAGTTTTACCTTGCCAATTGGCTGGGGCTTCTTCGATCACTGGGACGAAGTTCAACCAAGGGTGAGCGTCGTGCCACTCGCGGGCGATGGCTTCAAAATACATGGCATCTTGGGTGCGACAACCCCAATACAGGGTGGTTTTAACCTGTTGGCCAATGGCGATTTGGTGCTCGACGATACTTTTAATGTAAGAGAAACCAGTGCCGCCGGCGATTAAGAGGCGAGGGCGTTGGCTTTCGTGGCGCAGATGGGCTTCGCCGCCTGGGGCTTCGATATCGATAGTGCTGCCATCAATGGCGCAGGCTTTCATGCGCTCGACCACTTGCATTGGGTAGCTTTCACTTACAGCGGCGCCAATGTGTAATTCGATCAGCTCGGCGTTTGGCGCTGACGCGATAGAGAAGGGACGTTTATCTTTTTCACCCATGACAACACATAAGTATTGCCCCGCTTGGAAATCGAAGGCGGTTTCTGGTCTTAACAATACTTGATATACGGCATCGTTAAATGGGCTAACTTTCTCTATCTTACAACGTATGGTTTTCATCAAACTTCCTTTGCACCTTTCTTCAACAGTATGTGTCTAGGTGTCGCTTTAGCGGCCTGTTATTGGCCTATTCTCTTGGCTTAAGCCGATATTTGAGTAACGGCTTAAGCTGAATTATAGGGTTGGGCTGTCGTCTATGCCTAACTCATCCCAGATTGAGTCGATCTTTTGTTTTACTTTTGGATCCATCACGATTGGCGTGCCCCATTCGCGGTTGGTTTCGCCTTCCCACTTGTTAGTGGCGTCGAGTCCCATTTTTGAGCCTAAGCCCGCGACGGGTGAGGCAAAATCGAGGTAGTCGATCGGGGTGTTTTCGATCATCACAGTATCGCGTTTAGGGTCCATGCGGGTGGTGATCGCCCAGATCACATCCTGCCAGTCACGGCAGTTCACATCTTCATCGACGATGACAATAAACTTAGTGTACATAAATTGGCGTAGGAAAGACCACGCGCCCATCATCACCCGTTTGGCGTGTCCCGGATATTGTTTACGAATAGAGATCACTGCCATGCGGTACGAACACCCCTCAGGCGGTAGATAAAAATCAACGATCTCAGGATATTGCTTACGCAAAATCGGCACAAACACTTCGTTTAATGCAACTCCCAGCATGGCGGGCTCATCCGGTGGACGGCCTGTGTAAGTGCTGTGGTAGATGGCATCTTTACGGTGAGTGATGTGGGTAACGGTAAATACTGGAAACTTATCGGTTTCGTTGTAGTAACCCGTGTGATCGCCGTAGGGGCCTTCTTCCGCCAGTTCTTCAGGATCGATATAACCTTCGAGGATGATTTCACTGGTGGCGGGCACTTCTAAGTCGCAGCTTAATGCCTTGCAGACTTCGGTACGTTCACCGCGCAGTAAACCGGCAAAAGCGTATTCGCTCATGGAATCTGGGACTGGGGTGACGGCACCTAAAATGGTCACAGGATCGGCACCAAGCGCGACCACAACCGGATAACGCTCACCGGGGAATTGTTGTTTAAAATCAGCAAAGTCTAACGCGCCGCCACGGTGGGATAACCAGCGCATGATCAGCTTGTTTTTACCCAGTAATTGTTGGCGATAAATGCCTAAATTCTGACGACTCTTGCGCGGGCCTTTGGTGATGGTTAAGCCCCATGTCACCAGTGGTGCGACATCGCCCGGCCAGCAATGCTGAATAGGTAATTGGGTCAAATCGACTTCATCGCCGGTTTTGATCACTTGTTGACAAGGGGGATTGCGCACTGTCTTTGGCGGCATATTCAAGGCTTGCTTGAACATAGGGATCTTAGCGATCGCGTCTTTAAAGCCCCGTGGTGGTTCGGGTTCTTTTAAAAAGGCTAACAGTTCGCCCACTTCTCGCAACGCTAAGGGATCGTCTTTACCGAGCGCCATGGCCACACGTTTTGGCGTACCGAACAGGTTTACCAACACGGGCATGTGATGATCTTTGGGATTTTCAAATAATAGCGCAGGGCCCTTAGCGCGTAATACGCGATCGGCGATCTCTGTCATTTCTAAATGAGGATCAACTGGGTAGCTAATGCGTTTGAGTTCGCCATTGGCTTCCAGATGATCAATAAAGCTGCGTAAATCCTTAAAACTCATGTGGAAATAGCCTCTGCAATGAAAATCCGTGTGGCGCGCACTATAGCATTTTTCTGTTTTAGGGTTAACCAATTCAGTGATCTTCAAGCTTAGGAAGCGTAAAATGGACGCCAGTAAGTCACGATTGATCTCGCTTACGCCCTTTATTTCGAGGTTTATATGAATATCCCAGTAACGTTTACTCAAGGAAAGTGTGTTCAAAGTCAATCACATGGCGTGCATAAGCGGCCGCTAAAGTGCTTGGTTTTGTCGCTGGCTGTGGGGATATCGCTCTTGGGCGCGCTCAGTGTGTCGACTGCGGCGGTTGCCGGAAATCGGGACCATTCGGAGCAAGGCGAGCGCCAAGGTCATCGTGATAGCCACAGTCGTGGAGAAAGTCATTACAACAATCGTCATGACAACCATTACGACAACCGCCATGTACGCAACGATAATCGCCATTATCGTCCCTATTACCGACCTTATTACCCTTGGGGTTTAGGACTGGGTTTAGGGCTTGCAACAGGTTGGGGTTCTGGCTGGAATGTCGGTTATGGTGTGAACAGCCAATGGAATAATGATTGGGGCTGGAATACTTCGCGTGACGCTTACGCTCGAAATTACTGGAACTCGCCCTATTCGGGCATAGGATTGTCGATTCCTATGCGCTACGACGATGAACCTGTGGCGATTTCTGCGCCTGTAAGGGTGACAACCAGTATGCAATATTCTGCGAGTGAAGGCCGTATGGTGTCGAGCATGCCTGCAAATATGGCCGGACAAACGAACGGGCAACTGGTGTCGCAAACGAGTAACGCCACTGGCAAAACAGTTGCGACTCCGCGTCCACGGGCAGCGCACAGCGTGTCTAGCTTGCCGAGTAATGCCAGAATTGTGCAGCAGGATGGCCGTACACTTTACGAGTGGCAAGGCACGCTTTATGCCTTCGACTGGAACAGTCAAACTTATCAAGAACAGTTAGTCAGATAGATTTACATTAGGTAAATGACTGAGAAATTGGAGCCCCTTAGTGGGCTCCAATTTATTTTTAGCACTTAACTTTTTAATTAATATCATTTTATAGAATAGCGGAGAAGACGTTTGGATATTGCTCAAAATCAGGCAGCTCAAAATAAGGCTAAGGGAGCCAGTACTCTGTGGGTGTTGCTCGCCTTAGCGCTTGGCACATTTGCCTTAGGTACCACAGAATTTGCTTCCATGACTTTAGTGCCCTATATCGCCAGCGATTTAGACGTAGATGTCGCCCACGTGAGCTATGCCATTAGTGCCTATGCGCTGGGGGTTGTGGTCGGTTCGCCGATAATTATGGTGTTGGCTGTTCGGGTTAGGCGACGAACGCTGCTGATTGCTTTAGCTGCGTTAATGGCGATTGCCAATGGCTTAAGTGCGTTAGCGCCATCATTGAATTGGCTAATCTTTTTCCGTTTTCTCAGCGGCTTGCCCCACGGTGCCTATTTTGGTGTGGCTATGTTGCTCGCGGCCTCTTTAGTGCCGCCAGAAATGAAGGCTCGCGCCGTATCGCGGGTGATTATTGGCCTTACACTGGCGACGATTATCGGTGTGCCGTTTGCCACTTGGATGGGGCAAACCGTGGGCTGGCGCTCAGGCATTGGCATAGTGGCAATTTTGGCGACCATTACTGCTGTGATGGTGTATTTTTTAGCGCCTAATCAAGCCGTGGCCGCTGATGCGAGTCCCAGAAAAGAGCTACAAACCCTGAAAAATCGTGAAGTCTGGCTGACGCTCGGTATCGCGGCCATTGGCTTTGGCGGTATCTTCTGCGTGTATACCTATCTGGCTGAAACCTTAATCCAAGTGACACAAGTCGAGCCGTTTAAGATCCCGATTATGATGGCGGTATTTGGTATTGGCGCAACATTGGGGACGCTAGTGTGTGGCTGGGCGGCGGATAAGTCGGCCTTAGCGGCTGCGTTTTGGTCGTTAGTGTTAAGCACTGTGGTATTAGCGATTTACCCGAGTTTGACCGGATATTATTGGGCGCTGATGCCCGTAGTATTCTTTGTCGGTTGTGGCTTGGGACTTGCCACTATTGTGCAAGCCAGATTGATGGATGTGGCGCCCGATGGGCAGGCCATGACAGGTGCGTTAGTGCAATGTGCCTTTAATCTCGCCAATGCAATTGGCCCTTGGGTGGGCAGTTTAGTGATCCTGTCTGGAAAAGGGATTGCCGCGACAGGTTATGCGGCGTCTTTGTTGTCATTAGGAGGACTTGTGATGTGGTGGCTGACCCACAGGGAGAGTCGCCGCGCGGTGAGCTTAAACACAGCCAATTGCGCTGACTAGCAAGCGGATCACTCAGGTTCGAGGTGCTGCTATCCTGCATCTCGAAGCTGTTTTGCTCAATCCGCCAACCTCAGTTTCCGCGAGGGCTAGGCTCTTTGTATGGTGATATCGGCGATATAACCATGCTCTGTGGCAACTAAGGCTTGCTTGAGCATACCTGCTGCTTCATCGGCGGACATAAAACTTGAGGTATCTAATGCTTTACCGCTACTTGGCCAAAAGCCTGTATCCATGCCGCCGGGATACACGGCAATCAACTTCATTGGGCTTTGTTTAAGCTCTAATCGCACCGACTCGATAAATCCTCGTACCGCCCATTTTGCCGCGCAGTAAGTGGACTCTCCCGCTTTGGCGGCAAGCGCTGCGGTGGACATAACCACAACCACAGTGACCGCTTGATCTTTATAGCGTTTGACTAGCTCGCGCACCAACAGAATCGTCGAGGTGACATTGTTATTGAGCAGGCTGTGGATATCGCTGGCAGTTTGGGTTTCAATCGCACCAAAGTAGCCGCTGCCCGCACAGTGGATCACGGTTTTAGGGGCTTGCGTTAGGCCATCGAACAGGGCTTCGAGACTCGATTCACTGGCGAGATCGGCGGTGATCGCGGCGATAGGCTTGTTGGAGAAGGGCGTTAATGCATTGGCGACGGTTTGTAGACGCTCGGCATTGCGGCCTGTGAGTGTAAGCGGTTCATTTTCTTTGGCGTAGAGTGATGCTAGCGCCGCGCCTAAACCACTGCTGGCGCCGGTAATTAATATCATAGTGACCTCGGTTAATGCTGCCTTTGCTTGAAAACCGCAGCTTAAACTCAAGTGCGCTTCAATTCATGATAAGGCGAGCGGTTAGATTAAGGTAAATAGTGGTTGATCGAATGCCACTTCATCGCCGTCTTTGGCCCAAATAGTGCTGACCACGCCATCGCGTTCGGCTTGGATGGGATTCATCATTCTCATCGCTTCGATAATGCAGACAACTTCACCTTGGCTCACCTTTTGGCCGACTTTAACCAGCGGCACATCATCGAGTTCTGCCGCCGCATAAAAAGTGCCGACCATAGGTGAGACTTGCACAAAACCTTCAGCACTTGGCGAAACGGTGGTTTGTTTTGCCTGTGTATTTAAAGGTGCCACGCGTGCTGTGGCTGGCGTTTGCGATGACTGCACATTGGCTGGCATAGGGCTGTAGCGAGTGATGCGAATCGACTCTTCACCTTCGGTGATCGCCAGTTCTGCTATGTCAGATTCTTGCACTAACTCAATGAGTTTTTTAATTTTACGAAGATCCATTGCCATTTATCTGCCCTTGCAAAACACGCTATTGAATGGGATTACTGTGGCTGGTTGAGCCGCTTAATGGCCGCTGCCAGTGCAAACTCATACCCCTGAGAACCGAAACCGCAAATCACGCCTATCGCCTTATCGGAAAAATAGGAATGGTGACGGAAGGCTTCACGGGCGTGCACATTGGATAAATGCACTTCAAAGAACGGAATCGCGACGCCAAGCAAGGCATCACGCAGGGCGACGCTAGTATGGGTAAAGGCGGCGGGATTGATAATGATCATCTGCGCATCGGTCGCATGAATCGCGTTGATCAACTCAAACTCGGCGTTTGACTGAATATGCTCAAGCTCAACTTCCGCTAACTTTGCCTGCTGATTTAACTCCGCCACTATGTCGGCCAAGGTTTGATGACCATAAACGCTGGGCTCGCGGCGACCTAAGAGGTTGAGATTGGGGCCATTGACGAGCAAAATTTTGTGACTCATTGCGCTTTCCTTTACGACATGCCTTGGGATTAAAGCTGGGAGGCATTTTTTAGTTTTGTTGATAGGTCACTAACTTAACCTGTTCAAATCGATTTTGCATTATCCGTTAGTCGATTGTGTGCGAGCTGATCATGTACGAGCCGACTATGCCATTGAAATCCAACGCCATTGTCGGCCGATTTCAACTGCGGCCTAACTTCTATCTAAGCTAGTAGAGCGACTAATTATTAAAGCTAATAGTCAGTCTTTTGCTGACGCATGGCTTTAGTGGCGCCTTTTTGTTTCTTGGACTCTAATCGCCGCGTTTGGCTGCCTTTAGTTGCGCGGGTAGGAATGCGTTTTTTCTGCACTTCACCGACACTGGCGATTAAGGCGATAAATTGCTCCAACGCCGTTTGGCGGTTGGCATCTTGGCTGCGACTCGCTTGGCATTTGATGATGATTTTGCCGCTTTTAGTGATGCGGTGATCGGCCTTGTTGAGCAAACGTTCTTGGTAAAACTCGGGTAATGATGAGCTTCTAATATCGAAGATCAGCTGCGCAGCTGTGGACACTTTATTTAAGTGCTGGCCGCCAGCGCCACTCGAACGGATAAATTGCCACTCGATTTCATTTTCCTGAAGTTCCACACGGTTTGAGATTTTTATCATGGCAAACTTAGGCATTTTTCAGCATGGATTGAGAAGCTATCAATAATCACTTATGGCTTTTCAATAGATTTGTTATCATCGGGCGCATTCTTTGCCACTGCATTGGCCAAGGCCATTGCTTGCAAAAGTGTTCTCGATTCGGAGTGCCTCTATGTTATGCCAAATCCCCGATATTGCTAAGGGTGTTATCAGTCTTTTTGCCAGTGGCCGACTATCCTCCACCGATTATCGGACCCGTTTACAGCCAGCGATTAAGAGTTATCGTAAGGATTGGGGCCAAGTTTGCCTGTATATTGAGGCGGACGTGTTACTCGAGGGCTGGGAATTTGAGTCACTCACCGGCAGTGGTGAAGTCCAATTACCTAATTTTGAAGCCTTAGTATTTGTGGGCGGTCCTGATTGGGTGGGAAATTCGGTGCGCTTACTTGGGCCTTTTATGCAGGGCGAAGTGGCATGGTTTCCCCTAGAACAGAAAACCAAAGCGATTGCTTGGATCACTAAGCGTTCGAATATCTAATGGTCTTATGTAGACCGTATTTACAAGGAATGAAGTATGTCTTTATTTAAATCGCGCGCTTTTTCTAAGCAAAATGTTTCTAAAATCAGTGCTATTACGTTGGTGCTGGCGTTTACCGCTGGGCTGAGTGCCTGCGCGCCAGAAGTTGGTAGCGATGCTTGGTGTAAGCAGATGAAAGATAAGCCGTCTGGCGATTGGACTGCCAATGAAGCCGCCGATTACGCTAAACATTGCGTGTTTAAATAAGCTGGCTTTTGAATAAAACGCAGGTTTAAGCATCACAGCCGAGCATGCAAATATTAGCATACTAATGTTTGCAAGCTGTGAACTTCTGCTTCAGCTTTGGGTCAGATGCTGGGTAACCCGTAGTCCTTGACCCTTAAATAAGTGACTCAACCATTGTTAATGCTAATAAGGTGATATTTGAATTCTACCGCTAAGCCATTTTTTACTCGAATGGTGACCTTACTGATAGCCATTATCGTGCTGCAATTTGCTGGCGCGAATCTGGGTGCGCATCAGTTACATGCGGGCAATGGCGCGGAAGAAGCCGATAATCATCCCCATCTGCAATTTAGCGCCCAAGTGACCACTTTGGCCCAATGTGTCGATTGCGTTTGCCCAAGCGAGCAAGCCCTTGGCTTTGCCGATATTGGTGCAAGTATTGATGTGCTAGGCAATAACGCGGGTGAAAATCATGCCAGTGAATTGCATTCCCACTTAGTGAAAACCACTGAATTACAAGATTTTGACCTGTGCCTCGATTGCCAATGCCATGGCGGCCATGTGGCGCTGTTATCTCCTGGGCTAAGCCAGCCTGTGCAAGCGTTAGAAAGCGTCTTTCTCGCTGCTAATGTATCCTATTTCCAGCCCGATAATTTACCTAAGTACCGTCCTCCAATAGCTTAATCCCCCAATATCCAGCTTATTCCTCGGTCTAAAGATCTTGATTCATCTTCTTGGATCTCAATCTATTTCGCCGCGCGATAAGCCTTTTATATTCATCCCCCAAATGCGATTTAACTGATGCTCAGCAGCGTGAGTTGTCGTGCCGGCCATCGGCCTTTTAGCCATGCGATGTGTTGGTTATGCATAGCTTAAGTTACGCATAGTGTTAGCTATGTATTGCTTGGCGGGATGATTCGATCGGCGCTTATTTGCCATGCTCAGAACGATAGGATTGCTTTACATTGAGCTATTTCAAATGAAGCTCAAATCTAGCTGTCTCACATTGGGCGCAAAAGTCAGCCGATCCACATTCGATATTGTTAGGATTTGCGATGAACAAAACGACTCTCGCCCGTACCTTGGCTTGCCTGTTTCGATCGGGCTTGCTGAGCTGCGGATTAGTATTGGCTGCCGGATTGTTAGCCTTTGCCCTCGCGGCAGAAAATGACACTCTTGAAGTCTTCCTTGAAACCAATGCGCTTGAAACCAAAGCCCCTGAAGCCGAGGTGTTTAAAGCTCAATCACTGGGCTTACCCGCCAAAGAAACCGACACGCCATATGTCGCTTTTGGCCAATGGTTGCCCGCGTTACTCACACAGTTCAATCAGTTACCTGAAGTGCAGGCGCAGCTTACACGGCAGCAACAAGCAGAGCTTGCCATTCAGGCGGCGGATCGCGCCGTGTATAACCCTGAGCTTGGGCTTAACTATCAAAATGCCGACACAGATTCCTACAGTTTAGGCCTGAGTCAAACCCTTGATTGGGGTGATAAGCGCGGCGTGGCGACAAAACGTGCCGAGCTTGAAGCCCAAATCCTGTTCGCTGATATAGGTTTAGAGCGTAACCAAATGTTGGCCGAACGCTTACTGGCGTTGGCAGAACAGGCGCAAAGTCGTAAAGCGCTGACCTTTGCCGAGCAGCAACTCAGGTTTACTAAGGCGCAGCTCGGCATTGCCAAGCAGCGGTTGGCGGCGGGGGATTTGTCTAACGTTGAGTTGCAATTGATGCAACTCGAATTAGCAACCAATACCGCCGATTATGCCTTAGCCGAGCAGGTAGCTTTAGTGGCTGACGGCAAAGTGATTGAGTTGCTTGGGGATAATAATCTCGCCTTTAGTGAGTTCATCAAGGAGATCCATGTCTTCGTGGCTCAGGCTAAGCAAGCGCCAGCGCCCGAGTTGAGCACCTACAAATCAACTTTGCCAGCACTGGCGAGCGCTTACCAACAAGTGCTGTTGGCGCGAGTCAATGCCATGCAAGTCAAGGCTGATACGTCAGCGGACCCGACCATTAGCCTAGGCGCAGAAAAGGAGGGCACGGACAATAAGCTCGGGGTCGGTGTATCGATTCCTCTGCAAGTTCGCAATAACTACAGTGAGTTACAAGCAGTGGCCGATAAGGGTATCGCGATCGCCGAGCAAGGCTATCTTGCCCGTGAGCGAGTACTTACCGCCAAGCAGAAACACGTCCTCTACGCGTTACCGCGTTTACTTGAGCGTTACCAAGACTGGCGCGAGTTAGTACAAGTGTCCGGTGCCAAAGCTGCTAAATCCTTAAGCCAACAATGGCAGGCGGGCGATGTGAGTACCAGCGAGTACTTGCAGAGTCGCCGTCAGTTGGCCGCCAGTTATTTGGTGGGGTTGAACCTAGAAACGGCCATTTATCAGAGCTGGTTAACGTGGATGGGCGAAAGCGGTCAGCTTATGCCCTTTTTGAATGGTACGGCTGAACAGATCGGCCAAGCACCTTCACACATGCCAAATGCCGCCGCGCGCACAGTAAACCAATGAGGTAACCCAAATGAATTCACATAATCACTTTAACGCTACTAAGTCTTATCCAGTTGTAATGTCAGAAACTGCAGCGCCTGACATCATTGCGCCTCAAATCACAGTACCTGCAAAGCGGCAGTTCATGCTGTCGACACTCGCCCTCGCATTATGTGTGCTCGGCTCTGCTGCGCTTTTCACCGCCCAACCTTCATGGGCAGGGGACGATCACGGTTCAGCTACTCAAACTGAGCAAGCGGATGAACACGGTGCACAGGCGCTTAAGTTGACCCAAGTGCAGCAAGCTTTGGCGGACATTAGCTTGTTACCCCTGTCGAGCGATAGCTTGAATATCGCCAATTTGAATCTGGATATCAGGGCGACGGCGACCTTAGTGGTGGATCGCGATAGAACTGCCACCCTTGCACCACAGCTCGATGTGCGCGTGTTGGCGCGCCACGTGGTGCCGGGACAAGAAGTCAAAAAAGGTGAGCCTTTACTGACCTTGGGTGGCTCAGCCGTTGCGCAGGCACAGGCGGATTACATCAATGCCGCCGCAGAATGGAGCCGAGTCAAACGCATGAGCGAAGGCGCCGTGAGTGTCAGCCGCCGTATGCAGGCGCAGGTGGATGCCGAACTTAAACGCGCGATTTTAGAGGCGATTAAGATGACGCAAGCACAAATTCGCGCACTGGAATTGACGCCCGAAGCCATCGGCAGTTATCAACTTTTAGCGCCGATTGACGGACGAGTGCAGCAAGATATCGCCATGTTAGGCCAAGTATTTAGTGCGGGCACGCCGTTAATGCAGCTGACCGACGAGTCTTATTTATGGGTCGAGGCGCAGCTAACGCCTACCCAAACTGCGCATATCACTGTCGGCAGTGCGGCCTTAGTGCAAGTGGGGGATAAAACGCTGGCGGGCAAGATCATAGGCCGTTCCCATGAACTCGATAGCGTGACGCGCACCGAGCAAGTGCTGGTGAGTATGCCTAATCCTGATCATGTGCTGCATGCGGGGCAATTTGCCGAACTCTACTTTGCCAATACTGTCGCCAGCTCTGCTGATAAGGCTGGTGGAATCGTGCTGCCCGATGCGGCGCTCACCCGCAGTGGCGATGGCGACTGGCAGATTTTTATTCAAGATGAAGATGGCTTCGAGTCGATTGAGGTAGAAGTGGTGCAGCGTCAGCGCGGCTTGAGTTTAGTGCGCGGCGCTGAGCTTGAAAAAGCCCAGCAGGCACAACTCAAGGTCGTGGTGGCTGGCGCATTTTTCTTGGCGTCCGAGCAGGCGAAAGCAGGCTTTGATATCCATAACCATTAATGTCGCCACTGAACGCTTGAGGAATTTTCTATGTTGCAAAAATTAATCGAAGCCGCGATTAAAAATCGGCTGTTAGTGGTGTTGGCCTTGCTCGCCATGATAATGGCAAGCGTGGTGATGCTGCCTAAATTGAATCTCGATGCCTTTCCCGATGTGACTAACGTGCAAGTGACCATCAATACTGCGGCCGAAGGGTTAGCCGCAGAAGAGGTGGAAAAGCTCATTAGTTATCCGGTGGAATCGGCCATGTACGCCTTGCCGGCGGTGACAGAGGTACGTTCCTTGTCGCGTACCGGCTTGTCGATTGTGACTGTGGTATTTGCCGAAGGGACGGATATTTACTTCGCCCGTCAGCAAGTGTTTGAACAGTTGCAAGCGGCGCGGGAGATGATCCCAAGCGGCGTCGGTGTGCCCGAGATCGGCCCGAATACTTCGGGATTAGGACAGATTTATCAGTACATTCTGCGCGCTGAACCTAGCTCAGGTATCGATGCTGCCGAGCTGCGCAGTTTGAACGATTACCTTGTGAAACTCATCATGATGCCCGTTGGCGGCGTGACTGAAGTCTTGTCTTTTGGTGGCGATGTGCGCCAATACCAGGTACAGGTCGACCCGAATAAATTGCGCGCCTATGGCTTGTCGATGGCGCAAGTCACCGAGGCATTAGAGAGCAATAACCGCAACGCTGGCGGTTGGTTTATGGACCAAGGCCAAGAGCAACTTGTGGTGCGCGGCTACGGCATGTTGCCTGCAGGAGCAGAAGGCTTAGCGGCGATCGCACAGATCCCGCTTACGGAGGATAAAGGCACGCCCGTGCGGGTGGGCGATATCGCTCAGGTGGATTTTGGCAGTGAAATTCGTGTCGGCGCTGTGACTATGACTCGCCGCGATGAGGCTGGCAACGTACAAAACCTCGGCGAAGTGGTGGCGGGGGTCGTGCTTAAACGCATGGGCGCCAACACCAAAGCGACTATTGATGATATCGGCGCGCGGGTGAGTCTTATCGAGCAGGCCTTGCCCGATGGCGTGTCTTTTGAAGTGTTTTACGATCAAGCCGAACTGGTCGATAAGGCCGTGACCACAGTGCGCGATGCGTTGTTAATGGCCTTTGTGTTTATCGTGGTGATCTTGGCGCTGTTCCTCGTCAATATCCGCGCAACCTTGCTGGTGCTCTTGTCTATTCCTGTGTCTATCGGGCTCGCGCTCATGGTGATGTCCTACTATGGATTGTCGGCAAACCTGATGTCGCTGGGCGGTTTAGCCGTGGCGATTGGTATGTTAGTCGATGGTTCCGTGGTGATGGTAGAGAACATTTTCAAACACTTAACTCAGCCGGATCGTCGACATTTGCTGGAGGCGAGAACGCGCGCCGATGGTGAGGCAGACCCATATCATAGCGATGAGGACGGTGGTCAGCAGGCCAATATGGCTGTGCGCATCATGCTCGCGGCCAAAGAGGTGTGTAGTCCAATCTTCTTCGCGACGGCGATTATCATAGTGGTATTTGCGCCGCTGTTTGCCCTCGAAGGTGTTGAAGGCAAGCTGTTCCAGCCGATGGCAGTTAGTATCATTCTGGCTATGATATCAGCGCTGCTGGTGGCCTTGATTGCCGTGCCAGCCCTTGCTGTGTATCTGTTCAAGCGGGGTGTGGTACTCAAACAAAGTGTGGTCTTAGCGCCGCTGGATGCGGCTTATCGCAAGCTACTGACAGCAACGCTTGCTAGGCCAAAGGTAGTGATGCTCAGTGCCTTATTGATGTTTGCTTTGAGCCTCTTATTGCTACCAAGGCTGGGTACCGAATTTGTGCCTGAGCTGGAGGAAGGCACGATTAACCTCAGGGTCACGCTGGCACCAACCGCGAGTTTGGGCACGTCTTTGGCGGTCGCGCCCAAGCTTGAATCTATCTTGCTGGAGTTTCCCGAGGTGGAATATGCCCTGAGCCGCATTGGTGCGCCTGAGCTTGGCGGCGATCCTGAGCCTGTGAGTAATATCGAGGTTTATATTGGACTTAAGCCAATATCTGAATGGCAATCGGCAAGTTCGCGCTTAGAGTTGCAACGCCTGATGGAGGAAAAACTCAGTGTGTTCCCCGGACTCTTACTGACTTTCTCGCAGCCGATTGCGACTCGGGTAGATGAATTGCTCTCGGGGGTAAAAGCCCAGTTAGCGATCAAAATTTTCGGCCCAGATTTAGCCGTGTTATCGGAGAGAGGCCAAGCGCTCACCGATCTTGTCGCGAAAATTCCCGGTGCCGTCGATGTGTCATTAGAGCAAGTGAGCGGCGAGGTGCAATTGGTTGTGCGGCCCAAACGCGAGTTATTGGCACGTTACGGCATTAGTGTCGATCAAGTGATGAGCCTTGTCAGCCAAGGCATTGGCGGCGGGAGTGCAGGTCAAGTGATCGACGGCAACGCAAGATACGACATCAATGTGCGCCTCGCGGCCGAGTTTCGCACTAGTCCTGATGCGATTAAGGACTTGTTACTCAGCGGCACGAATGGCGCCACTGTGCGCTTAGGCGAAGTCGCCAGCGTCGAAGTGGAAATGGCGCCGCCAAATATTCGCCGTGACGATGTGCAGCGCCGAGTGGTGGTGCAGGCCAACGTGGCGGGGCGTGATATGGGCTCTGTGGTGAAAGACATTTATGCTTTAGTGCCACAGGCGGATTTACCCGCGGAATATACAGTGATCATTGGCGGCCAGTATGAGAATCAGCAGCGAGCGCAGCAAAAGCTGATGCTAGTGGTGCCGATTTCTATCGCCTTGATTGCCTTGCTGTTGTACTTCTCCTTTGGGTCATTCAAGCAAGTGTTACTCATCATGGCGAACGTGCCCTTAGCCTTGATTGGCGGCATAGTGGCCCTGTATGTCAGCGGCACTTATTTGTCAGTGCCTAGCTCCATCGGTTTTATCACCTTATTTGGGGTGGCCGTGCTTAACGGTGTGGTGTTAGTGGATTCGATTAATCAGCGCAGGCAAAGCGGCGAAGCACTCTATGATTGTGTTTATGAGGGCACGGTTGGGCGTTTGCGCCCCGTGTTGATGACGGCATTGACCTCGGCCTTAGGCTTGATCCCGATTCTATTGTCATCGGGGGTTGGCAGTGAAATCCAAAAGCCGCTGGCAGTGGTGATAATTGGTGGCTTGTTCAGCTCGACGGCGCTGACCTTGCTAGTGTTGCCGACCTTATATCGCTGGTTATATCGTGGCGACAAGCGCATCGATGAGCTTGATTAACCTCAAGTAAGCCGACAACGTGGGCAATAACTTGTTATATTTCGGGTTATTGCCCAAATTGTAGACAGAGTTATCAGATTGACTAAAAGTCTAAAAATCAGCGAGCTATCGCGCCGTGGTTGGGCTAATCTTAAAGTCGACATTTAAGGACGTTAATTTCTGGAGAGCGTTATGATCGCTGTAATTTTTGAAGTCATCCCGACACAAGAAGGGAAGGAAGAGTATCTGCACGTGGCGGCTGAAATGCGCCAATATTTAGAAGGCCGTAAGGGATTAATTTCGATCGAACGTTTTCAGAGTTTAACCGACGATGGCAAAGTGCTGAGCCTGTCGTTTTGGGAAGACCAAGCTTCTATCACCCAATGGCGCAATCAGATGGCCCACAGCATTGCTGAGCAAACGGGCATAGTGCCGTGTTTGTTTAACTCTTACCGCATTCGAGTGGCTGAAGTGGTGCAAGATTACAGTGAAACTGTGCACATTGAAGCTGAGTAATCGCTTATCTGGTTGATGTGAAACATCGCCGATATAAAAATAAAACCCATCGAGTTCGATGGGTTTTTTATGATCTGCGCTTTAGATTAGGCTTATTTTTCTTGCTGAGCTTTCAGTAGATCGCGGATCTCAGACAGCAGTTCTTGATCTTTAGTCGGTGCAGCGGGTGCTTTAGGCGCGACTTCTTCTTTGCGCTTTAAGCGATTGATTGCTTTGACGCCCATAAAAATAGCGAAGGCGATAATCGTAAAGTCGATAATGGTTTGAATGAATTTACCATAAGCAATCACCACAGAAGGCGCATCGCCTTGAGCAGCCTGCAGCACTATGCTCAAATCACTAAAATTCACTCCGCCTAAAATGATACCAATCGGTGGCATTATGATATCGGCCACAAAGGACGAGACTATCTTGCCGAATGCGGCACCTATGATGATACCAACGGCCATGTCGATCACATTGCCACGGGACGCAAAAGCCTTGAACTCTTTAATTAAGCTCATTAGGTTTCCTCCAAAATTGAGATTAAATGTTAAATTTTATTATGCAAACTGTATCAGGAAAACCTAAGGTCTTTTGCTGCCTGTTACCTTGCCAAGCTTATAGAGGCTTAAGGATTAAGGCAATTATGACATAGCGGATTTATCTCTATGGCAGCGATTTAAGCTTTACAAAGTTATAGTTGTTACTGTTTTGATCGCTTTATTTGTTCGATTTTGTTTATTCGCCCTGATCGGCTTGGCCGATAAAATCGGGCACTTCTAATACTTGCGATCCCCAACGTTTAAATAATGCGGAATAGATGAACTCGATAAAGACGCGGTATTTTCGGGGTAAGTAGGCCCGTTGGGGATAACTGAGCACGACCTTAGTTTGGACCATAGGATAGTCATCAAGCAGCGGGATTAAGTAGCCTTTTTCTAATGCCACTTGGGCAATGATGGAGGGCACCGCTGTGATCCCAAGCCCTGCAATGGCGGCCTCGCGGGCTAAAGTGACATTGTTTACCGTCAATTGAGTCATTGGCTCGGCGACAATCCAAGTTTTGCCATCGAATAACTTCCATGCTCCTTCAATATGCGCCGACTGTAAGCGGATCGCTTTATGTTTGGCTAAATCCTGTGGCACTTTGGGTGTGCCGTGCTCGGCCAAATAAGCAGGGCTTGCCATTAACGATTTATGGGCGTTGACTAAGGCATAGCTTTGCAGGCGAGTGTCACCCGAATCGGCAATTTGAAATAACAGATCGATACCTTCTTCTATGACATCGACCTTACGGTTTGTGAGTTCGGCCTCTATGGTGATATCGGGGTAAAGCGTTAAAAACTGAGCAAAAATTGGCCCTAAAAACAATTGACCTAATTCAATCGGGCAGACAATTTTTAGATTACCTTTGATCAATTGTTGCTGGGCGCTGAGCTGATTTTCGGCGCTCTGCAGATCGGTGAGGATCTTATTGATCCTATTGTAATAACTCGATCCTGCCTCGGTGAGTTTTAGGGCTCTGGTGGTGCGAAATAACAGTTGTGTGCCAGTATCGGCTTCGAGTTCGGCTATCTTACGACTGACGGTTGCCTTAGTGATCCCAAGGGCTTTGGCGGCGCCCGTAAAGCTGCCTTGCTCGACGACTTGAGCGAAAATTTGCACGCGATTGAGATCCATCATTGTTACACCTGTGAAACAGTGGGTTGATTTTTTACTGGCTAATAAACTTAGTGAGACAGTAGTACACTAGATATCACTAATCAAGGAGTCATTCATGTCCAAAAGTAAACTCATTATCGCCGTTCCACTGTTACTCGCTGCGGTTGCGGGAGGCGGTTATTACTGGTGGACACAGGTACGTTTTATCGAAACCACTGATAACGCTTATGTTGAGGCCGATATTTCCCATATCAGCGTTAAAGTGCCCGGCTACGTCGTGTTAAGCGATGTGACCGATAACCAGCATGTGCAAAAGGGTGAGTTATTAGCTCAGCTCGAAGATAACCAATTTAGCGCCAAAGTGAGTCAAGCCGAAGCCTCACTGGCAAGTTCGAAGGCGGACTTGCAAACCTTAGCCGCTAAGGTTGAGTTACAACGGGCGTTAATCACCCAAGCCAGTGCCGGTGTCGTGGCGGCTGAGTCCGATAAAATACGTGCACAGCAACAATTGAGCCGCTCGAAAAAGCTTAAAGTCAGTAATTACAGCTCCCAAGATGATGTCGATCAACTGCAAGCGGGATTCGATTCTGCCGCCGCCCGTCTCGATGAAGCCAAAGCCGTGTTAGTGGCAAAGCAACGCGAGTTAGCGGTGTTTAATGCCCAATTAGATCAGGCGGGTTCTGTGGTAGAACAGGCTGATGCGACCTTAGAATTAGCGAAAATTCAATTAAATGATACCCGTGTGACCGCACCTTTTTCTGGGGTGATAGGTAAACGTGGCGCTATGGTGGGGCAGTACGTGCAGCCCGGCCAAGCACTCTACAGTTTGGTTCCGGATGGGGCAGTGTGGATCACGGCGAACTTTAAAGAGACCCAGATCCAACACATGCAACCAGGACAGTCGGTGCAGGTCAGTCTCGATGCGTTTCCCGACAAAACCTTTATAGGTGTTATCGATAGTCTGTCACCGGCGTCCGGAGCCAAATTCAGTTTACTGCCGGCGGAAAATGCTACAGGTAACTTCACTAAAATCGTGCAACGTATTCCCGTGCGTATTCGCTTAGATTTGTCTGAGGAAGAAGCACACATGCTACCGGGCTTAAGTGCAGTCGTAAAAGTGGATACGGCGTCGGGTCCAGCTACATCGGCAATCGCTGCAAATACAGGTCGTTAGTATGAGCGCAACTGGCTCTATCACTGCGTCTGCTGGTATGGAGGCGCAGGGCATCAGTGCACCTAACAAGCCTACCGATTATGAGCGTGGCAGTCGCCGCTCATGGATCGCCGTATTTGGTGGGTTGATCGGCGCCTTTATGGCGATCCTCGATATCCAAATCACCAATGCATCGATGAAGGAGATTCAAGGCAGTCTTGGGGCAACGCTCGAAGAAGGCAGTTGGATTTCAACCGCGTATCTGGTGGCTGAAATGATCGCGATCCCGCTCTCTGGCTGGCTCAGTACAGGATTGTCGGTCAGGCGTTATCTTTTATGGACCACGGCTGCCTTTATCTTTGCTTCTGTGCTTTGTTCTATGGCGTGGAACTTAGAGGCCATGATCGCCTTTCGGGCACTACAGGGTTTCTTTGGTGGTGCACTAATTCCGCTGGCCTTTAGGCTTATTCTTGAGTTTTTACCCGATAACAAACGTGCCGTCGGCATGGCGTTATTTGGCGTGACAGCCACATTTGCGCCTTCAATTGGCCCGACCTTAGGCGGTTGGTTGACTGAGCAATTTAGCTGGCATTATCTGTTTTATATCAACGTGCCACCGGGCTTGTTGGTGATGGCGATGTTGGCTTACGGTTTAGAAAAGCAGTCGGTCGTTTGGGATAAGCTGAAGAATGTCGATCTGGCGGGCATAGTCACTATGGCGTTGGGTATGGGTTGCCTTGAAGTGGTGCTTGAAGAAGGTAACCGCAAGGACTGGTTTGGCTCGGAGCTCATTCGTAATCTGGCCATTATTGCCGTAGTCAATCTGGTGTTGTTTGTTTGGATCCAGTTAAGGCGTAAAGAACCGTTAGTGAATTTGCGCCTGCTCGGTAAGCGTGATTTTGTGCTCTCCACCGTGGCGTATTTTTTACTGGGGATGGCACTATTCGGCGCTATCTATTTGATCCCGCTTTATCTATCGCAAGTCCATGATTACACACCGTTAGAGATTGGTGGCGTGATTATGTGGATGGGATTTCCGCAGCTATTAGTCTTGCCCTTAGTGCCGAAATTGATGGAGCGCTTCGATAGTCGATATCTCGCCGCCTTTGGTTTTTTAATGTTCGCCATTAGCTATTACATGAATAGCCAGATGACCGCAGATTACGCCGGACCGCAGATGATCGCCTCGCAAGTGGTGCGGGCCTTAGGTCAGCCGTTTATTCTGGTGCCTATTGGTATGCTTGCGACCATGCATTTGAAACCCCATGAAAATGCCTCGGCGTCGACGGTTTTAAACGTGATGCGTAACTTAGGCGGCGCCTTTGGTATTGCGCTGGTCGCGACCCTATCAGACACGCTGGCGCGCGGGCATTTGGCCCATATTAAGGAATCCTTACCCGCAGTGAGCACGCAAGCGCAGGACTATTTAGCACAAAGCGCAAGCATGTTGCAGGCGGGTGGTTCAGATCCCTATACCGCCGCCGCGCAGGCGAAAGCCTTGCTGGGTAAAACCATGAGTCAGCAAGCCTATATTCAGGCCTATAACGATGTGTTTTACATCATGGGCGCTCTGCTACTTATCGCTGTGTTCGCCGTGCTACTGATCCGTAAACCAACTGGGCCTGTGGCCCACGATGCCATGGTTGAGTAATAACGTTTTTCGTTATCCTGTTGTTGCCATAGATTTCCCCAGATCTATTGGTTTGCGCAACAGTTTTGCGCCTTAGTCCTCGCGGATTAAGGCGCTTTTTTATGGTCTTTATGCTGTGGTAGACTCAAAGCTCTTTTTCGATGATTTGCAGAGGGATAATCGTTTGCAGTGGCAAAATCTTACATTTAATCAATTGAATGCCAATACCCTATACGACATATTGAAGTTAAGAGTCGATGTGTTTGTGGTCGAGCAGGCCTGTGCTTATCCTGAGCTTGACGATAAGGATAGGCACCCAGAAACCCAGCATTTAATTGGCTTATCGCCAGATGGGGAACTGCTTGCCTACGCGCGTATTTTACCGCCGGGGCTGAGTTATCCTGAGGCGAGTATCGGCCGCGTGGTGGTATCGCCTGCGGGACGGGGCAAAGGGCTAGCCATGCCTTTAATGCAGCACGCCATCGAATCGGCACTGACGACTTGGCCCGATGCGGGGATCCAAATTGGCGCCCAAGATTACCTTAAAGCCTTCTATCAAAAGCTCGGCTTTTTCGCCTGCTCTGAGATGTATTTAGAAGATGGTATTCCCCATTTAGATATGCGCTATCAATCAGCATAAGCGGCTATCAATATGAGTTATCTACATCAATTATCAACATAAGCGATCAACAAAAGCTAGGCACATAAGCATTTAACATTAAGCCAATAAGGAACCGAGATGTCGACTTCAACGGACTATAAAATCAATCAACAACAAATTGCCTGCGTGGCGAGTTTTCTGGCTAAAGAGGGCAAAACTGAAGCGTTGATCGCGGCGCTCGCGAGCCTTATTCCTGACACGCGCCGCGAAGCGGGTTGTATTCGTTACGAGCTCAATGTGAGCCGTGATGAACCACGCCGCGTGACGTTTGTAGAGAAGTTTGTCGATATTGCCGCCTTCGATGAGCACTGTGCTAAAGACGCCATTCAACATTATTTCCACCAAGTGATGCCCGAATTGGTTGAGTCGTTTCATGTGGAAACCTATCACCAAATCATTGTTTAACCGTGAGACCAATTATTAGGAGCTTGCAGTGTTGATTAACTATATCGAGCCAGTATTTAGACCGCCATCCGAATGGAAGTCATTGATACTGCAAGTGACTAATGGTTGCAGTTGGAATCAGTGCAGCTTTTGCGACATGTATACCCAGCCGCAAAAAGCCTTTCGGGCACAAAAGCTCGACAAGGTTGAGCAGGATATTTTGGCCGTTGCGCAGTCTGGCGTCCCCGTTTCTCGGGTATTTTTGGCCGATGGCGATGCCATGAGTTTGCCCTTTGCGCGCCTCGAAGCGATTTGTGAGCTGATCAACCGCCACTTGCCGCAGGTTACGCGCATCAGCAGTTATTGTTTGCCGCGCAATCTGAATAATAAAACCCCAGAGCAACTCGCACGTCTGCGCGAACTCGGGCTGTCTTTACTCTATGTGGGTTGCGAAAGTGGCGATGACGAAGTGCTCGCCAAAATCCAAAAGGGCGAAACCTTCGAATCATCTTTAGCGGCACTGCTTAAAATCCGTGCGGCGGGGATGAAGTCATCTGTGATGATCCTTAATGGTTTAGGCGGTGTCGCGCTATCTCATCAACATGCGGTTAATTCGGCCACGCTAATGAATGCCGCCCAGCCGGATTATCTCTCTACTTTAGTGGTGACTTTACCCTTAGGCACAGAGCGAATGGACGCGGTATTTGGCGGTCAATTTCAGTTGCCGGATCAAATGGGTTTGTTCCAAGAAATGCATACCTTATTGGATCATTTGGAATTAGAACAGACGATATTTAGATCCGACCATGCCTCTAATTACTTAGTGCTCAAGGGCGTATTAGGAAAGGACAAGGCGAAATTGCTGGCACAGGTTGCACTCGCCATCAATGCACCGCGCAGCATTCCCCTAAGACAAGAATGGCAGCGCGGACTGTGAGCATATGATTTTGCAGGGGTTAGCATAGTTGGTAGCCCCTGCGGTGTTAACTGAGTGAACGCCCCCTTGCTTGTAACTGCCCCAGAGCCGCAGGGTATCGTTTGCATGCATCGCATCGATACAATGTCGTGATGTCACATCAAGCTTCAACATCTGTGGGCCGACATCGCTGCCACATAGTCAATCACTCACAAAGCGAACCAAGCTGATATTGCAAATAGGTTGTTATGCCACATCGTTCAGGTTGGTGTGGAATGCTATAGCACTGTTCTTTCCTTACCTTTCTAAGTTATAGCGCTGTGCTGCGCATCTAAATCCGCGAAAAATATCACCTTGGTCGTCTGGTTGATGGCCTAAGTTGTTCGATGCGGCCACTTTGGCCCAAAAGTACTGTTTTTCGTCGCAAAGCCGCCTATTCGTATCGCTAAGCGCTCTGCATAATGCCCGCATCACTTGGCAATACGGCCCGTGACACAGAATATGCAAGGATATTTACGATGAAAAAAGTAGCAATATGCAGTGCTCTGGCACTTTCGATGGCGAGTGCAACGGCCAGCGCAGAGACAAGCAATAAAGTATCAGCACCGACAATCCGCACCATGACTCAGGCGCAAGCGCCAACGGAACTGAATGCGAACACGACAGCTGTGTTGGTGATTGATTTTCAAAACGAATATTTCACTGGCAGCATGCCGATCCCGAACGGCAAGCAAGCGTTGGGCAAAGCCAAGCAAGTGGTTAAATTTGCGCACCAGAATGCGATGCCAGTTTATTTTGTGCGTCATTTAGGACCCGCTGCTGGGCCACTATTTGCGGAAGGCAGCGTTAACGCTGAGTTTCATCAGGATCTACAACCGCTAGATATTGATTTTGTTATCAATAAGGCGACGCCGAGTTCGTTTGTGGGAACTAATCTTGATCAACAACTGAAAGAGAAGGGCATCAAAACACTGGTGATTACTGGGCTGATGACGCACATGTGCGTATCGAGCACGGCGCGTGATGCTGTGCCTATGGGTTATGATGTGATCATTGCAGAAGACGCCACCGCCACTCGCGATCTGGCAACTTGGGACGGTTCTATCGTAGATCACGCCACGCTGCAACGTGCTGCAATAGCGGGTGTTGCCGATGTTTTTGCTGAGATTAAAACTACTCAAGCGGTGCTCAACATGCCTGTAGTGCGACTATAACGGCCAACAATCGCAAGATACCCGTTAATACATAAATGAGTATTAGCTGGTATCTTTGAGTGAGCGACATTAAGGATAGTCTGAGCCGACGATGATAAATACGATGAACCAGAGTGAGATAGAAACAGCTTCAAAAGTGACCATAGCCATAGTGGTCTTTGATGGGATCATTCCATTTCATCTGTCAGTTCCCTATGAAGTCTTTGAAAAAGTGCTCAAGGCCGATGGCACGCCCGCCTGCGAAATCACCATCTGCGCCGCCACACCCGGAATACTCAAAACTAGTGCTGGCTTTTCGATGATAGTAGAAAAGGGACTGGATGAACTAAGCTCAAAAGACATCATCATAGTGCCGAGTTGGGATGATCCAGCACACGAGCCAGAACCCTGTATTATTAATGCCTTGCAGCAAGCGCACGCCAATGGATCACGCATCATAGGCCTGTGCATGGGCGCTTTTGTTGTGGCTGCCGCAGGGTTACTCGACGGACGTTCCGCCACCACCCATTGGCGCTGGGCACAATGTTTCCGTAATCTGCACACGAATGTGTTTGTCGATGAGAAGGTGCTGTATATCGATAATGGAGATGTGGTGACTTCTGCGGGCACTGCCGCGAGTATTGATTGCTGCTTGTATATCGTTCGGCAAATGTGGGGATCTGAAACGGCTAACGCAGTCGCTCGCCATCTCGTTGTGCCACCGCACCGCCAAGGTGGTCAGGCTCAATACATAGATATTCCCGTTCCAGCCGTTAATCAGCGCGAGCCTTTATCCGCTATCATGGATTGGGCTATAGCAAATATTGCATCGCCGCTGACGGTTGACACTATGGCTGAGAAAGCCTGCATCAGTCGCCGCCATTTTACTCGGCGTTTTCAACAAGCCACAGGTACCAGCTTTTCACTCTGGTTGGTTAATCAACGGCTTATTATGGTGAAACGATATTTAGAAACGACAGATCACTCCATCGACCGTATCGCCGAACAAGCCGGTTTCGCTTCCACCACCTCACTTCGGCGCCACTTCCGTCAACAGTTTGATATTTCCCCATCGAATTACCGATTTGTATTTAGGGGAAAGAGTAAGGCTAGCGAATGAAAGTTGTTTCATCATTAAAATCAGCACTGACTTTGATGTGATGACTTATCAAGGTTTAGGTGAGTCACTAACCCTCCGCTGTTTTAACAGACTGAACTTATCTCAGCTTGAGATTTCCTCTAAAACTTAACTGACGCATAGACATGGTCTGTCTGCTCGCTGGGTAAAAAATCAGTTATTAAGGTGATGTGAGATTTGAACGGCTTGGGATATTTCTAAGTTAGCGTTCCATACCTAAAATCTGAACTAAGGAGTTTCTGGTTGGCATAAAGACATGGTTTTTTCTAACCACGTTAAGAACTCTAATTCATTGCTTCCCAGTCTTTCTGTATGACTGAGCAGTAAGTACTTATGTCCGGATTGAGTAAATCCAAATGGAGCGACCAGTCTCCCACTTTTCAAGTCATCTACTATAAGAGGATATGATCCAATCGCAGCCCCTAAACCGTCAACTGCTGCCTGTAAGCAGAAATAGAAATGCTCAAAGGATTTGGACTTGTTCGTATAAAAGGTATGTGTTGAGCGTGATGACCAATCTGACCATGCAGAAGGTCTCGTTTCACTATGAAGAAGAACAATATCACCTAAGTTGTTCTGAGATTTTCTCCAATATTCAGGGGAAAAAACAGGACCAACCCACTCATTGACTAAGTTGTGCGCCGTATATTCAGGGCTAATATCGAAGTCATCGCGCCGAATGGCTAAAGATAATCCTGTTTCATTTAAATCTACAGGTCCTCCAGCGGTTGATAGCCGAACATCAATACCCGTAAGCCGAAAAAAACTGGCCAGTCGAGGCATCAGCCAGCGCATCGTTAATGTTGGTTCACAGGAAACTTCGAGATGTTTGTTACTTTCCCTTGTTAACTTCTTAATTCCATTATCTAAAGCATTAAAAGCAATGTCAGTGTACTGCTTGAGCAATTCACCTTCCTGCGTTAGACACATTCCTCTGCCTTGCTTGTAAAACAGCATCTGCGATAGATGACTCTCCAGCAATTTAATTTGCTTACTTACTGCTCCGTGAGTGATATGAAGTTTCTCTGCTGCTTTACTGTAATTCGATGACTCTGCCGTAACATGAAATACATAGAATGCTTTTAAATGTCTCATCTGTGACTTTTTCTCACATTTAGGATGCCTTTTTTTCGATTATAACTCATCAATAAATCTATACAATTATCTCAAACTTATGAAAAGTGAGGAGATTAAATGGAGTTATTAAGTTTTGCAGTGTTTGGGCTTTTAATCGTGGTAAGTCCTGGAGCTGACTTTGTTTTAGTATTTAAAAATAGTGCAATCTATGGCAGAAAAGCAGGCGTTTTAACGGCTCTTGGGATAGGGATAGGTGTTTGTGTACATATTACCTATTCTGTTATTGGGATCAGTCATTTAGTTTCTCAAAATGCGGTTTTATTTAGCATAGTGAAGTATGTTGGTGCAGCGTATTTAATTTATCTTGGTGTGACAGGATTAGTCAGTTCCAAGTTAGATCTAGACTATGAAAAAACAAACGTTCAACCCACACAAACTAGAAAGTATATATTTCAAGGTTTTTTATGTAATACATTGAATCCTAAGACGATGATTTTCTTTCTTAGCGTCTTCAGCCAACTAATTTCATCTGATAATGAAAGCATGTCTTTCGCCATTACCTATGGTTTTTACATTGCTTTTTTACATGCAGCTTGGTTTTGTATAGTCGCTTACCTAGTGACATCAAAACACGCGAGTAACATGCTTAAAAAGTTTGGTCATAGAATCAATCAGGCGTGCGGTTTTGGTCTCATTGCTTTTGGCGCGATACTGTCAACCAATGCCTAAACAACACCTTTCACACCTTAAGGAAATATGTTGTAAATTCAGTGGAACCTACACTCACTAAATAATGAATTTATCTCACTTTAGGACAATTACTTTTTAGCTAAATGGACTGCTAAAGGATTAGTTAGGATTGGCATTGTTTCACCAGTGACCTTTTAAAACAGGGATGTTTGAACTGAGCCATCATGGATACTTCTTGTAAAAGAAACTGATGGTGAGTCACTGGGAAACAATGACAATGAATGTCGCACAACTGACGATAAAGTTATCTTGCTAGAGCAATAGACATTAGCTGAACAAGAAGTAAAAACTGCAACTCTATCGGATAGCACTTAAACAGTATTTTCGATAATATTTTCATTGAGTTGTATCAATTCTGATTTCAAATAATCAATCCTCCTCCTCAATGCATCTCACATTTCTGTAAAAAATAACTCAATATATACGTTTTTTCATATATATTATTTACCATATATACTCCAATCAACTTTGGGAGCAATTGATGCAACCCGTCGCATTTTTTAAGGCACTTGCCGATGAGACTCGGCTTAAATGCCTACTGCTAATCCAGCGTGAAGGTGAACTATGTGTGTGTGAGCTGATGGCTGCGCTGTCTGAGAGTCAGCCTAAGGTCTCGCGCCACTTAGCCCAGTTGAAAAAGGCTGGGTTGTTGGTCGATAGGCGCCAAGGTCAATGGGTGTTTTATCGGATCAATGCTGAGATCGCGCCTTGGTGCCAGCAGGTACTTGGCCAAACCTGTGATGATAACGACAGCTTTTTGCAGGAGAACGTGCTTAATCTTTGTCAGATGGGCGGTCGACCCGATCGTGTTATGGCCTGTTGCTAAGCGACTGCTGTTAAGCATTAGTGACAGGGGGGCAGTGATAAGCGGTGCTCTGTCATTTCATGCTGAGTCTAAGTGAGTAGAGTCTTAGTCAATTGTGAGTTTAGGGTCGAGCAGACTCGCGCGATTCTAGCGATATTTAAGTAAGTAAACCGTCAGTGTAGGGATCAATATGTTCCAAATATTTACTGATTTTGCGACTTGGCTAGTGTACGGCGTTTTTGGCCTAGAGGCGGGTTCGGCCTTGGGCGGAGCTGTGCATTTTTTTATTGAAGATGTCAGTAAAATTTTCGTATTGCTGGTGGTGATGATTTATTTCATCGCCTTGCTGCGGGCTTCCTTAGATGTTGAGCGAGTTCGAGATTATTTAGCGGGTAAGAATAAGGGAGTAGGTTACTTGCTGGGGTCGATTTTTGGCGCCATTACGCCTTTTTGTTCTTGCTCGAGTATCCCTGTCTTTTTAGGTTTTACCTCGGCCGGGATCCCCCTTGGGATCACTATGGCCTTTTTGATCACTTCACCTTTGATCAATGAAGTCGCCGTCCTGCTGCTCATGAGTTTACTCGGCTGGAAATTTACCTTGCTATATGTGGCTGTGGGCATGACAGTGGGTATGCTCGGCGGACTATTGTTAGATGCGATTAAGGCCGAGCGTTGGTTGCAGTCCTTCGCCGCCGAAGCCCTCGTTCGTGGACGCCAGATGGCGGCATCGAATGAGGTTTCTACCACTGAGCGGGTCTTATCTTTATCTGAACGTCATGAATTTGCTAAAGCTGAGGCGCTTGAGATTTTTGGCCGCGTCTGGAAATGGGTCATTATCGGCGTGGGTCTTGGCGCTGCCTTGCACGGTTTTGTGCCCGAGGGGTGGGTTGAAACCCATTTAGGCCAAGGCCAATGGTGGTCTGTGCCTGCGGCCGTATTAGTCGGCATTCCCCTGTATTCCAATGCGACTGGCATTATTCCTGTGATGGAAAGTTTGCTGGCGAACGGCCTGCCTATTGGCACTACACTGGCGTTTTGTATGAGCACAGTGGCTGCCAGTTTCCCCGAATTTATTTTACTGAAACAAGTGATGCAGTGGCGCCTTTTGGCGGTGCTGTTGGTTGTGCTATTGACGGCATTTACGTTAGTAGGTTGGATTTTTAATTTTGCAGCACCGTATCTTTAAGGAAATAACATGAAACAAGTCAAAGTATTAGGTAGTGGTTGCGCTAAATGTAGTAAAACCGCCGAGATGATTGCGGATATATCAGAAGAAATGGGCGTGGATGCGATTGTGAAAAAGGACACAGATCCTCAAACCCTGTTGAAATTTAAAGTGATGAAGACCCCTGCGGTAGTGATCGATGGTGAACTCATACACAGCGGCTCAGTACCGACCCGTGACGAAATTGAAGGATGGTTAAGGGACTAAGTTGTAGTCAGCTTTAGTCAATCAAGGTTGCTCGTTCGCCAAGCACATTAGTTAAGAAACATAAGCTAAAAAATACACGCCATTGCCATACTCAGTCTCAGTCTCAGTCTTTGGCAATGGCGGTGTTATCGCCTAAGTAAACTGTTAGTAGCGTTAAGAAAAATATAAAAATTAAAGACATAAAAATTTAAAATCAACATATTGGAATATCATCATGGCAATCAAAATCGGCATTAATGGCTTCGGGCGTATGGGGCGTTTAGCACTGCGCGCGGCATGGGACTGGGATGAGGTGGAGTTTGTGCAGATCAACGATCCCGCAGGCGACGCCCATACATTGGCACATTTACTTGAGTTTGATTCTGTCCATGGTCGCTGGCGTTATCCCGTGACGGCGAATGCCGATGAGATCCAGATCCAAGATAAAATCATTCGCACCACGCGCAATAAAGCGATTGCCGATACCGATTGGTCCGGTTGCGATGTGGTGATTGAAGCCTCCGGCGTGATGAAAACCAAAGCGTTATTGCAAGCTTATTTAGATCAAGGTGTTAAGCGGGTGGTTGTCACCGCTCCCGTGAAAGAAGAGGGCGTGCTAAACGTAGTGATCGGGGTTAATCATCAGCTATACGATCCTGCCATTCATCCGATTGTGACCGCCGCATCTTGCACTACTAACTGCCTTGCGCCTGTGGTGAAAGTGATCCACGAGCAGATCGGCATCAAGCACGGATCTATGACCACGATCCACGATATTACTAACACCCAAACTATTCTCGATGCACCGCATAAGGATTTACGCCGTGCCCGCGCCTGTGGTTTGAGTTTAATCCCAACCACCACGGGCAGCGCGACTGCGATTACCCATATTTTCCCTGAGCTTAAGGGTAAGCTTAATGGCCACGCCGTGCGGGTACCACTGGCTAATGCTTCGCTGACCGATTGTGTATTCGAGCTTGAGCGCACCGTTACCGAAGCAGAAGTGAATGCGCTACTTAAAACCGCCGCCGAAGGTGAGCTTAAGGGCATTTTAGGTTATGAAGAGCGGCCGCTGGTATCGGTGGATTACAAGACAGATCCGCGCTCAAGCATCATAGATGCGCTCTCGACCATGGTGATTAATGGCACTCAACTTAAACTCTATGTGTGGTACGACAATGAATGGGGCTACGCCAATCGCACCGCTGAGCTTGCCCGTTTAGTCGGCCAGCTTGATTTGCCGCGTTAGGAGAGCTCAATTGTTTGCCGCCAAGCCATTTGAACAACTGATGCAATTGCCTGCTGCCGTGCGGCAATATTTGTTGATCACCTTCAATTATTGGAGTTTTACCTTAACCGACGGCGCACTGCGGATGTTAGTGGTGCTGCATTTTCACGATCTTGGCTACAGTCCGCTGGCGATCGCTATGCTGTTTTTGTTCTACGAGATTTTTGGCGTAGTGACCAATCTGATTGGCGGCTGGCTAGGGGCGCGTCTAGGGTTAAATCGCACCATGAACTTGGGCCTTGGCATGCAAGTGTTTGCCTTAGCCATGTTGTTAGTGCCGGCGGCGAGCTTACCTTTGTGGCTTGCAGGCGTGCCTTGGGTGATGGCGGCGCAGGCGTTATCTGGGATCGCTAAAGATCTCAATAAGATGAGTGCCAAAAGCGCGATAAAACTACTGGTGCCAGAAGGCGAGCAGGGCAAGCTTTACAAATGGGTTGCCCTATTAACGGGTTCTAAAAATGCCCTCAAGGGTGCGGGATTTTTCCTCGGCGGCACCTTGCTTGCCTTGCTCGGGTTTGAGTTGGCGATAGCCACTATGGCTCTCATGCTTGGACTCGTCTGGTTACTCAGTTTAGTGATGCTGAAAAAGGATTTAGGTAAAGCCAAGAATAAGCCCAAATTTACGGAGATTTTCTCTAAGAGTCGTAGCGTGAACATTCTCTCTGCGGCGCGATTATTCCTGTTTGCCGCCAGAGATGTGTGGTTTGTGGTGGCGTTACCCGTGTATCTTGCCAGCCAATTAGGCTGGGATCATTGGGCGGTGGGCGGCTTTTTAGCTGTGTGGGTTATCGGCTATGGCATAGTGCAAACCTTAGCACCTAAGATCACGGGCAATCGCCAAGCCCAAAGTCAGCTGATTGATTCCCCCCCCGATGGTCGCAGCGCGTTAATTTGGGCCAGTATGTTGGCCTTTGTGCCAGCGATCATTGCCAGTGCGATACAGTTTAGTTTTTATCCCGAAGCCAGTTTGTTGCTGGGCTTAATGTTGTTTGGCGCCCTGTTTGCGGTGAACTCATCGCTGCACAGTTACTTGATTGTGAGTTACGCCAGTGAAGATGCGGTATCGCTGGATGTGGGTTTCTACTATATGGCCAATGCTATGGGGCGTTTAGTCGGCACTGTGCTGTCTGGCTTAGTGTATCAAGCCTATGGTTTAGCTGCCTGTTTGTGGATTTCGACCGCTTTTATCGGCATCACTGCTATGATTTCGATTAAATTACCTCGGCAAGTTGCGGAATAAGTGCCAATGCAAAAGTGGTTCGACTACAAAGGGTTAATGTTACCTGTGCGTCGGCGTTTTGGGCGCAGCCTATGTATGAGTTTAGGCTTGTGCTTAAGTTTGTTAGCCTTACCTCTTTACGCCGCTCAAACGCAGCCCGCGTTAATTCCGACATTAACACCAGCAAGTGACTGGAAAAACTTAACTTACATTACCCAAGCTTTTAGTGAAATCGCCCTTAAAAATGAGTATGACGTGGCGAAACATCGCGTGCGTAAGTGGCGCATTCCGGTACGAGTATTTGTCGAACATCAAGTGGGCGACAGGGCGCTGCACACCCAATTAGTACGGATGCACTTAGCGCACTTAGCTAAGATTACGGGTCATGATATTCAGCTGGTGGATACGCTCTTGGATGCGAATCTGCACTTAGTGTTTACCCGTCAATCCCAATGGGAGAGTGAAGTTACCCGCTTAATGGGGCCAAGTTCGGCGAAAAATGTCCACGGCTCAGTGTGTATGGCCAAGTTTGCTCTTAATGCTAAGAGCGAAATTGAACGCGCATGGGTGATTATTCCCGTCGATCAGGCGCAAATGCACGGTAAGTTAGTGGCTTGCGTGGTCGAGGAAATTACTCAAGTGCTTGGGCTACCCAATGATTCTGAAAAAGTATTCCCCTCCATCTTTAACGATAAAACCCCGCAGGATTTACTTACAGGGCTTGATTTCATTCTGCTAAAACTGCTCTATAACCCGAGTATTCGCGCTGGTATGACGGCCGCAGAGGTCAAAGCGCCATTGCAGATATTGCTCGAACAATGGCAGCGTGATGACACCCTAATCAATGCCGATAAAACCGTGCGCCAAGGTCAGTTATACCCTTTATTAGGTTATTGATGCTTGAGTGTTACTGCGAAAGTTGACATTGCTAGCATGCGACCAATTAATCCTTTTTCTTTGAGGAATAAGGGCATAGTCTAGCTTTATACAAGGTAAAAACGTTGGAGGGACACCATGCGAATGACACTGCAGTTTTTAGGGGCGACAGAGGAAGTGACCGGCTCGTGCCATTTACTCTCGGTCGATCATGAACACTTATTACTCGATTGTGGTTTGATCCAAGGTGGCAAAGCGGATGAACTGCGTAATCATGATCCCTTCGCCTTCGACCCTGAGTCTATTTCCGCTGTTGTGCTTAGCCATGCCCATATCGACCATTCAGGGCGTTTACCACTCTTAGTTAAAGCGGGTTTTGATGGGCCAATCTACACCCATAAAGCCACGGCAGAACTGTGCGCCATCATGCTCAAAGATGCGGCCATGCTGCAGACCCGCGACACCGAAAGGGTCAATAAAAAGCGCGCTAAACATGATCTTGAACCCTTAGAACCGCTATTCACCGTTGAAGATGCCGAACAGGCCATCACCCAATTTGTGCCGCTGGAATACGGCCAAGTAACTCGGGTCATTCCCCATGTGGATATTTGCCTCTCAGATGCGGGGCATATTTTAGGTTCTGCTTTGGTTGAATTGTGGTTAGGCGAGGGTAAGTCCCAGAAAAAAGTCGTCTTCAGTGGCGATCTTGGCCGTGCGGGTATGCCGATTTTACGCAATCCGACCTTAGTGGATACGGCGGATTTAGTGTTAATGGAAAGCACCTACGGCAACCGTTTTCACCGTAGTTGGACTGAAACCTTAGCCGAGCTGAAAGACATTTTTGCTAAGACAGTCAACGAGAGCCAAGGCAATATCTTGCTGCCAGCTTTCTCGGTTGGACGGGCGCAGGAGTTATTATATCTCTTTCATTTATATGCTAAAGAATGGGATCTCGGCCGCTGGAAAATCTGTCTAGATAGCCCCATGGCAATTGAGGCGACTCGCGTCTACGTCAATAATTATCCGCTGATGGATGAGGACTTTAAACGTTTTACCCGCCAACATCCTGGGCAGCATCCGCTGTTGTCGAATGTCGAGTTTATCCAGACGACCGAAGAGTCGATGGCGCTGAATGAAGTGCATAAGGGATTGATCATTATTGCGGGGAGCGGCATGTGTAACGGTGGGCGTATTCGTAGCCACTTAGAACACAATTTATGGCGGCCTGAATGCGATGTGATCATCTGTGGTTATCAAGCCCTTGGCACACCGGGACGTGCCTTGGTCGACGGTGTTGAGGAGCTGACTATCCACGGAAACAGCATTAAAGTCGCGGCAAAATTACACACAGTGGGCGGGCTTTCTGCCCATGCGGATCAAGCTGAGTTATTGCGTTGGTATCGCCACTTTGAAGGCCAACCGCCGCTGATTTTAGTCCACGGAGAACCCGATGCGCAGCATGGATTGGTCGATGTGGTTAACCAAGATCCTAAAACTAAACCTCAAGCCACCGCGATTGCGACCCATGGCGACAGGTTAGATTTAACCGCGCTGCCACAGTTAGTGTGGCTGCCTGCTTAAGTTAACCATCCTACTTAGCGGCGTACTGATCGAGAGGCTCCCTGCATACTCAATGCGGGGAGTTTTTATTTGTGTTGCAAATCAATATCTCACCGCTTGACAACGACTCTGCTTGCCAATCCGTTTCGGATAAATTCGCAGATGATTTAGATTTCCAATTGTTAACTATTCGTTGTAATCTGAGGTGCAACTGTTAGATTGGCTCCTTGATATGTCGTGTTCGTTAGGCCAAGTCCTAATCCGACGGCGTCAGTCAAACTATAACAATAACAAGCAATCACGAGGTTTGAATGGAAGCGATTACGGAGTTTGTTGGCCTGATTAATGGCTTTGTCTGGGGCACACCTATGTTGGTGATGATCTTAGGCGTTGGTTTGTTTCTTTCCCTCGGGCTGAGATTAATGCCCATTCTGAAGTTAGGCACAGGCTTTAAGTTACTCTGGTCTGGCCGTATTCCCGACAAAGATAAAAATGTGAAAGGGGATGTGAGTCCGTTTAATGCGCTGATGACTTCGCTTTCAGCCACTATTGGTACGGGTAATATCGCAGGCGTGGCGACGGCAATTTTTGTCGGTGGCCCAGGCGCGTTATTCTGGATGTGGTGCACCGCATTAGTGGGCATGGCGACTAAGTATTCTGAGGCTGTGCTGGCGGTTAAATTCCGTGAAGTGGACGATCAGGGTAACCATGTCGGTGGCCCTATGTATTACATTAAAAATGGTCTCGGTAAAAAGTGGGCTTGGTTGGGCACACTGTTTGCGATTTTTGGATCACTTGCTGGCTTTGGTATTGGCAACACGGTACAAGCCAACTCAGTGGCAGCAGCATTAAGCAGTAACTTCGGCGTTCCGGCTTGGGCGTCTGGCGTGGTGATGATGCTGTTGGTCGGCGCGGTATTGATGGGTGGTATTAAGCGTATCGCTGAAGTTGCCGGTAAGTTAGTGCCATTTATGACGATTTTTTATATCACTGCTGGCCTAGGTGTGTTGGTGGTGCATATTCAAGATGTGCCAGCGGCATTCGCCTTAATTATTCACAGTGCTTTTAATCCAGTGGCAGCCCAAGGTGGTTTTGCCGGTGCAGCTGTGTGGGCGGCGATTCGTTTTGGTGTAGCGCGCGGTGTATTCTCCAACGAAGCGGGTTTAGGTAGCGCGCCGATAGCCCATGCTGCGGCACAAACCAATAATCCCGTGGCGCAGGGGCTGGTGGCTATGCTCGGCACTTTTATCGATACTATCGTGGTCTGTTCGATTACAGGTTTGGCGATTGTGGTTTCTGGTTCTTGGACCTCGGGTGAAAATGGCGCCGCGCTGACGTCATACGCTTTCTCCCATGCCTTGCCTCTGGGTAATTATATCGTGGCTATCGCCTTGTCTATCTTTGCCTTCACCACCATTATTGGTTGGAGCTTCTACAGCGAAAAATGTGTGCAGTATCTCTTTGGTATCAAAGCGGTAAAACCTTTTAGGTTGCTATGGACCATAGCCGTGCCACTAGGCGCCGTTAGCTCGTTAGATTTTATTTGGTTATTGGCTGATACCTTAAACGCCATGATGGCCATTCCCAACTTAATCGCCTTGGCACTGTTAAGCCCTGTGGTCTTTGGGTTAACGCGGGAATACTTCATTAAAAAGCGTGCCGATGAAGCAGCAAAGGCCCAATCTTAATCTGATGAATAAAGTTGAGTCACGTTAGAATAAAAAAGCTCACCTAGTTGTGAGCTTTTTTCATTTAAATCAATAATATTTATGTATTAATCCGAGTTGTTGTCGAACTCAGTATCGTCGAGGAACTCAAAGGCTGGAGCGACGTTCGGTACATCTTTAAACAGGCGAGTGAAGTGACGTTGTACGCCTTTCAAATCGATTCCTGCTAAGCCTGAAGCAAAACCAAACCAAGCATAAAGACCACTAAAGTTATCGAACATGGGCGGTAAATATTTAGGTGTCGTCAGTATGCCCTCTTGGCAAGCTTGGTATAACACTGGGATATCTTCGATCGCCAATTTACCGAGGAACAACATAGGGATAAGTTCGGGAAGGCCTGAGGTGATGGCGCTGCGGATAAAGTTAATGTTTTCCACATAGCCGCGCACATAGGAAATATCCTTAGTGAAGAAGCTGCCGCCTTCTACCATACCCCCACGGAAAACCCTTTGGGTGACGCGATAACTGTCGGTCGCGCTCAGGTTTAATCCTCTGAAATAATTGAATACTTCAATAAAGTCGGCGCCATTTTCCGCCATGTCGACCGCGGCGACACGGTCGCTAATACGCCGAGCTCGTCCCGGATTTGAACTTAGGGTCAGCATTTCCAGTAAAACAGCTAAACCCTCTTGAGTCGCGGCTACCCGCGGCGAACCGACACTGAGCCAAGTGGCGTGGGGTTGGGCTCGACCATTTAGCGTTGTGCCGACATGCACCCAACCTTCGTGAACCTCGTATACATTGAGATCCGACTCGCTGAACATGGCTTTGCTATTGAGCTTAACGGTATCGCCACCTACAGCGGCATCGGAGACGATACCGTCACTGAGGCGCACGCGCATGTCATCGCTATGGAAGTATTTCTCTAAGCGTTGACTGAGCACGTGAACCGCTTCGGGGGCGCTAATAATCTTAGGATGATGTTTATTCATGTGTCTCGCTGCCGGCAGCGAGAAGATATAACTGAGTTTATCGCCTAACTGTCGCAGCGTATGACGATCGCCGTGCAATCTGTGACTCGCGCTGCCGTATAATTCTTGGCTAAGTTTACCAAAGGTCGGCGTGCCTCTGTTTTCGAGCATATCGACCACAAGGCGATATTGATCGACGTTAGCCACCAATATCTTGCCGAGTTTATCCCGTTTACCTAAACGTCTATGGATATCCTGTTTTAGGGAGGCGAGTTCTGCGTGGGTTTTGACGGGGTCAAAAGGTAAGGCTATGTTTTGATAGAACTCTTGCTTGATAGCCGGAAGTACAGTGCCCTTATTCGAGAGAAAGCGCTCCTCCATTTCCCGCGGCCATTTGATGGCATCTAAGATTTTTATTGGCGTTTGGATGCGAATTAATTCATCGGAAAAACGGCGTAGATCTTGTTGATATTGGGCTAACGACTCAGACATTCCCGTATATCCTGCAGGTAATTTCAGCGAGAGAGATGTGGCTAATCATAGCCTTAAACCTCATTTATTCATATTGATTCGCAGGCTAGCTGAGGAAATATACCGATTACATAAATTAACTGTTATCGGTTTTGTGAATCATTTTGGTGCACCTGTGACTATTTTGGCACTGTGTTTATGAGCCATAAATTAGTAACTATTTGTTTAATAGTATTTTATTGATATGGCATTAAAGCTGCTTTGTTCTGGACTTAGAAATCGGTTGATTGGAGCGAAACATGGCAGCGATGAGTTATTTGAGTGTGATCGAGCGGTATCACGAATACGAGGCCACAGTACATGAACTGATGGAATCGATTTTAACTGGGATTGCCGATGCCGAGTTATTTAAGCAACCTAAGGTCGATGTCAAAGCGATGAAAGGAATCGCGAAGAGCTATCCCTTTGTTGAACTGATGTATTTACTCGATAGCCAAGGCTTGCAGATAAGCCAAAATATCGCCGTGGTAGATCATCAGATCGAGTTAATTCCGTTAGGTGGCAATCGCGATCGCAGCCAAAGACCCTATTTTATTAATCGTGATGAGTCCGATGGCGTGAACATTACGCGTCCCTATTTATCAAATGCCAGTGGCAATTTGTGCCTTTCTGCCTCCCTAGCTATTTATCAACAGGAGCAAAAACTGGGTTATTTAGTGGTTGATGTGGACTTGACCCGTTTGATTGAATTTATGATGGGCGACAGTGCACGGCGGCGCGTAACACCTGCATTTAAAGCGGTTTATGGCGTGATTGTTGCCGGGTTGTTTGTGCTGGTCACTGTATTGCTCTGGACCGCATTGCGGGACATTTACGGGCTTTTTACGGTCGAGCGAATTGGCCAAGATCCGCTGCAACCTTTTGGGATCATTATTTTTATGACGCTGGCTTTAGCGATTTTCGATCTCGGGAAAACCATTCTCGAAGAAGAAGTCCTAATGCATAAGGATATCTTTCGCCACAGCTCAACGCGGCGAACCATTACGCGGTTTGTTTCTACCATCCTTATTGCCATTTCCATTGAGGCCTTATTGACTATGTTCAAGGCGTCACTCGGTGAGAAACAATATATTGAACCCGCGATCTGGATGATGTTAGCCGTTGTCGGTTTACTCGTAGGATTAGGTGCTTACGTTTATTTAGGTGCTAAGGCCGAATGGTTGCTGATTAAAACTCAAGCCTATAAAAGCGGTAAAAAATGACAAGGATAATGTAGCTTTAAAGGTGGTGATTAAGAAGGTTAAACAAAGTCACACCCAGCACTGAGGGCTGGGTGAGATATTAGGTCTGAGTGGACACGAACTGTGTGAGTTCTAGATAAACACTCTGCGATTTAACGCAGCATCACCATAATGTTGTCCACTAGATAGTGAGATCAAATAGGCTAGAAAAAATCGTCATCTCCTAATGCCCGCTTTAACTCCGCCCGTTCGAGGTAGTCTTCTAAACGCTTTTTGACTTCACGTCTATGTTGCATTGCCTCAGCGGCTTTGCTGTTTCTCGGTGTGGTCATTGCCTCAAGTTCAGTATCGTTGGGCACGACTTCAGTAATATGAGCCATAACGAATTCCTCTTGTTGTTCCTAACGACTTTCTAACTAAAAAGAGTATGGTAGAAAAGCAAATAATTTTGGTAGTCAGGGTAAAATTTTCTGCCCGTGAGCCGGATAATTCAGCTCGCTGCGGTTTAGCGTCAAGCCAAGACTGGGATTGCCTATTTGATTAATTTAGTTCTTGCTTATTTTGTGATTGAGAGCACAACATCGTCATCGATATATTCGGGTTAATTCCTAGTTAAATAGTAGGATAAACTTGAATTTAGGCGTAATTACAACAACACTTGTAACATTGTTTATTGCTGTTCGTTTGCTAGGGAATTGGCTCATATGGACAAGGATGAGTTTTCTAAATCGCATAGCCCATCAAATAATATCTACTTTAGCGTGCTGAGCTCTAGCTGGCTGATGATTGTCGCTGCTTTACTTTTTATGGGCATCTCTTGGTATGTGCTGGAGCAATATCTTAGAGATAGGGGTGAAGAGCGTTTCGAGAACAGTGTTCAAGAGTTAACCGAAGCGGTGAATCGCAGAATGCTTGCCTACGAGCAAGTCTTACGCGGTGGTGTCGGCTTGTTATTGTCCTCCAATAGTGTGACCCGCAAGGAATGGCAAACCTATGTTGTCAATGCACATTTATCTGAGTATTACCCGGGTTTCCAAGGCTTTGGCTATGCTCAGTTACTTAAACCTGACACATTAGATACCCACGTCCAACAAGTTCAAGCCGAAGGCTTTAAAGACTATAAAATTTACCCTGAAGGAGTTCGTGATCAGTATTGCGTGATCTTGTATTTAGAGCCTTTTGATTGGCGCAATCAAAGAGCCTTTGGCTATGACATGTGCTCCGAGGCTAATCGTCGCAAAGCCATAGATCACGCCATTACCACTGGTCAGCCAACTATCTCTGGCAAGGTCGCCTTAGTGCAAGATACACCCGAAGATGCTAAAGCAGGTTTTTTGATGTATTTGCCAATTTATCAAGGGATTGTGGCAACGGAGGCTGAACGGAAACAGCAGGCGATTGGACTCGTGTATGCGGCGTTTAGGATGGACGACCTCATGCAAGGAATTATGGGGGATCGATTCTCAGGTTTGAAGCTCGCCATTTATGAAAACCCACAGGCAAGTGTTGACAGTTTAATGTTTACTAGCAGTAAAGTACTGCCAAATCAAAAAGATGTGTTCTATCAGTCACAGACCGACTTAATTGGCGGTAAGCAGTGGCGCTTGGACATTTCATCACAATCGCGTTTTATCTCAAGATCGGAA
>NZ_MPDG02000005.1:173408-229568 GCF_001887095.2 Shewanella sp. SACH | reverse complement strand
GATCGGAAGAGACCCAAGGTATCTGGCTGCAATTTATCGGTTGTGCATTCATTTTGGCGTTGTTTTATTCTGTGCTAATCATGGCGCGTAATCGATATAAAGAGTCATTGCTTACCTCTGAGCTAATCGCGAATGAAAAACGCTTTAGACTCGTCATTGAAGCCTCTCCAAGCGCACTATTTATGGTCGATAAGGCAGGGGTTATTACGTTAGTGAACACCCATGCCGAACGCTTATTTGGTTATGCCAGAGACGAGTTACTCGGCCGCTCTATCAATATGTTATTGCCAGACGCGCTGAGGGATGCGCATCAGCAGCACATGAATAATTACTTAGTGCAGCCCATTGCGAAAAATATGTCGATGCGGGATGACTTATTTGGCTGTTGTAAAGATGGCAGTCGACTCGCGATAGAAGTGGGGCTGACACCTATTCATTTCAGTAATGGCATTTTCATTCTCGCGACGATTAACAATGTGTCTGAACGTAAGCGCATTGAAGTCCAGCGTGCAGAACACATGCAAGAGCTTGAGCGGATTAATCAAGAACTCGACCGCTTTGCCTATATCGCCTCCCATGATTTGAAATCTCCACTACGGGGTATCGAGCAGTTAACATCTTGGTTAGCAGAGGATTTATCCGATAACACCAATGAAAACGTGCAGAAATATCTCGGGCTGATCCAAAGTCGTATTCATCGCATGGTGTTATTGCTCGATGGGCTATTGATGTTTTCCCGTATTGGCCGTGTCGATACTGAAACCACCGAGGTCAACAGTCGGCAACTGGCTGAAGACATGTTTGCGCTCGTCGCGCCGCCACAGGGGTTTGAATTAGTTCTAAAAGGGGAGTTTCCAAATTTCCATACTGTACGCGCACTGTTGGAATTGGTGATACGAAATTTAATCAGCAATGCCATTAAACACCATGACTTAGGCACAGGTGTGATCACTGTCTTATGTGAGGCCGCGGATAAACATTATCTCTTCAGTGTGATAGACGATGGCCCAGGTATCTCAAGTGCCTATCAGAATAAAGTCTTCGAAATGTTTCAAACACTTAAGCCTAGGGATGAAGTCGAAGGCAGTGGTTTAGGGTTATCACTTGTGAAGAAAACAGTTGAAAGTTTAGGTGGGAATATTCAACTCAAATCGCAGGGCAGAGGCTGTTGTTTTTACTTTACTTGGCCTAAGAAAATAGTGAAAAAGGAGCTTCTATGAGAGCAGCAGATCAATATCAACAGGTCACCATTTTATTAGTTGATGACGATGATGTGGATTACATGGCCGTGCAGCGGGCGATGAGGCAACTTAGGTTACTCAATCCCTTAGTGCGAGCACGGGATGGCATTGAGGCACTCGCAATTCTCACCAGCTTAGACACGATTAAAGGCCCGTATCTTATTTTGCTCGACCTTAATATGCCAAGAATGAATGGCTTTGAGTTTCTTGAGCGGATACGTTCAGATCCTTCACTTTCATCATCTGTCGTTTTTATGCTCACGACGTCGAGTACCGATGAAGATAGAATGAAAGCCTATAGCCATCATGTGGCTGGCTACATGGTTAAAACTGACATAAAGGACGGTTTTAACAATATTTTTAATATGCTTGAAGGTTACTGGCGAATAGTCGAGCTCCCATCCGCATAAGGTGAGTATATGGATTTACTACTGATCGATGATGATGAAGTCGATAGAACGGCAATTATCCGAGCACTTAGGCAGTCAAAGTTGACGTTTAATGTGATCGAAGCCAATTGTGCATTTGATGGTTTGAATCTTGCCTTAGAACGTCATTTCGACGGCATTCTATTGGATTATTTATTGCCCGATGCCAATGGGTTAGAAGTGTTAATTAAGCTCAATGCCATGACGCAAGATCAGACTGTGGTCGTGATGCTCAGTCGCTATGAAGATGAGAAACTGGCCCAGCGCTGCATTGAATTAGGTGCGCAGGATTTTCTGCTTAAGGATGAGGTAAACTCGCGGATCTTAACCCGTGCGATTCGCTACGCGAAACAAAGATCTTCAATGGCATTGGCGTTACGGAATAGCCATCAAAAACTAAAAGAGTTGGCCGAGCACGACTCGCTCACTAAGCTGGTTAATCGCTATGGTTTTGAACTGTGTCTTAATCGAGCGATCGCAAGGGCGAAACGCTGTCACGACTATTTAGCGGTTATCTTACTAGATCTCGATGATTTCAAAGCGATTAACGACACATTAGGCCACCAAACGGGTGATGTGCTGTTACTCAAAGTGGCGGCTCGATTAAGTGAAGTGCTGCGAGATGGTGACATTATTGCCCGTTTAGGTGGTGACGAATTTGTCGTACTCGTGACAGATAACGATTATAAATATTTCCCCATGATAGTGGCCAATCGACTGCTCAAAGTATTTGAGGATGAATTTTGCCTCGGTGATAACGATGTGCTTATCGGTGCCAGTATCGGTGTGGCTTTTTATAATGAAGCGGCTTCGAACAGTTCTGAGCTGATGAAATGCGCCGATATCGCCATGTATCGCGCTAAAAAGATGGGCCGAAACCAGATCCAGTTTTATTCCGAAGCCTTAGATAAAGAGGTGCGTTACCGTAATCATATCGAATCAAGTTTGCGTATGGCCTTAAAAAGAAATGAATTTAAGGTCCATTATCAAGCACAGGTTAATGCGAAAACCCATCAGATGGTGGGGATGGAAGCCCTTATCCGATGGCAGCACCCAGTGGATGGTATTATCGCTCCAGATCAATTTTTGCCTATAGCCGAAGAAATTGGATTAATGGATGACATTGATGATTGGGTACTTGAACAAGCCTGTACCCAGGCACAGGTTTGGTTAACCCAATTACAGCCCCTAGGCCAAGAATTCACTATCGCAGTAAACCTTTCAGCCTCTCAAATTGGAAATGAGAACCTGTTTGATAAAATTGTGCATACACTGACGAAGACAGGCCTGCCTGCTGGAGCATTAGAGCTTGAAATTACAGAAAATTGCCTTATTGAAGATCCCCATGAACATGCCAAAGTGCTCGATAGAATCGCCGGATTAGGGGTGCGTTTTGCCCTCGATGACTTCGGGACGGGTTTTTCGTCATTAGAACACATCAAACTGTTTCCGATCAGCGTGCTGAAAATCGATAAAAGCTTTGTCGCTTCCTACGATAAGGATGAAAAAGACACCCGATTACTCGCTGCTTTACTCAACTTTGCCTATGGGTTTAATGTTATTTCTGTGGCGGAGGGTGTTGAAACGTTAGAGCAAGCAGAGTTTTGTACTGCTCGCCATTGCACTGTTTTACAAGGGTATTTATTCTCGCGCCCCTTAGATGCCGCGGCGTTTGAGGCCAAGTATATTCTGCCACTACTAACCCAAACTCAGCTCCCAGTGTGAGAGGTCTCGAACTATTTCAATAGCATAGTGATTTCGTCTGGTGAGGAATATTTTCTTGCTTTACACTGAGCAATAGACAAATATCAGCCCCCTTTTTCTGTCGCTGTGCTTTTAGTGCCGCAGAATGGTTTATTCACTCATGCTTAAGTTGGTCACTCAGCAATGAAAATAGGTATTTTATCCCAATTCCCCCAGTTGTATTCGACACAACGTTTAGTGGAGGCTTGTCAAAGCCGCGGACATGAAGCGGTTGTGATCAATACACTGAACTGCTACATGAATATTAATTCCATCAAACCTAGCATTCATTATGAAGGTACTGAATTAGTTGGCTTTGATGCAATCATTCCGCGTATTCATGCCAGTGTGACTTTTTATGGTTGTGCCGTTGTTCGTCAGTTCGAAATGATGGGCGTGTATGCGGCGAATGATTCAATCTCTATTGCGCGTTCTCGGGACAAATTGCGGGCGCTGCAATTGCTCTCCCGTAAAGGGATTGGCATGCCAGTGACAGGCTTTGCCAATAAGCCGAATGACATCCCCGATCTCATCAATATGGTGGGCGGTGCTCCGTTAGTCATTAAGTTACTCGAAGGTACTCAAGGGATTGGCGTGGTATTAGCCGAGACGAAAACGGCTGCTGAGAGCGTGATAGAAGCATTCTTGGGGCTGAAAGCGAATATCTTAGTGCAGGAATACATTAAAGAATCCAATGGCAGTGATATTCGTTGTTTTGTTGTCGGTGACAAGGTCATCGCCTCCATGAAGCGCCAAGGACCCGAGGGAGATTTTCGTTCTAATCTGCATTTAGGTGGCTGTGGTGAGGTGGTTAAAATCACTGCTGTGGAACGTAAGATGGCGATTGCGGCGGTGAAAGCGATGGGATTGGTGGTCGCTGGGGTGGATATTTTACGCTCTAACCGTGGCCCTTTGATCCTTGAGGTGAATTCGGCGCCAGGCATTGAAGGGATTGAACAAACCACTGGGATTTCGGTAACTGAGCCCATTGTTGAATATATCGAGAAAATGGTCGCAGCCCGTAAAACCAACAGACCCATCATTGCCTAATGGATGATTGCGCTAAAACAACGCCACCGTTTAAGGTGGCGTTTTTTATGCTTAGAGCTTAGATGTTAGGCCTTAGGCCTTAGACGTAAGACGTAAGACGTAAGACCCTAAATATTAGACCTTAGAGATCAAAGCTGTAGGAATAGCCGAGTACTAGTTTGGCATCATCATCGGTGAGGTCGGTATCAGAAACCATAAATGACACTGTGCCCATGCTGGTATCTGCGCTGAGTGTGACGTTATAGTCGGCGTAGTTATCTTCGCCAAACCAAGATTGCACAACATCACCGCTTGAGTAGCCATAGTGTACTGATAAGCTGAGTTTTTCAGTGAGAGGCACAGAGACAGTTGCGGCAAGATAGCTGAGATCTTTATTATCTAACGGATCGGCGGCGACATCGTCACCGGCATTGATGACATGGGAGTATCCCAGTTCAAGCCACTTCCAAGTCACTGCAGCATGGAGTTCACCAAAATCAATGCTGCCAGGAGCGTCTGGATAGGCGTAGTAGAGGTAGCCAAAGTCGTAGCTGATGTCTTCGGTAATACTGCCGCCATAACCCGCGTAGAGATCCAGCTCGTAGCTCGTATCGTCACCAAAATCTACATTCGATGCCCAAGTGCCAGCATAGAAGCCAGAATCATGGCTGTAGTCAATTCCACCTTGGATTGCGACTGCATCGTTAGTTTGGGTCGCGCCGCGCCATAGGTAATTAGAGGTACCACCAATGTTGCCTGATACGGCTGCAAAGGCATTGCCAGCCAGTAACATTCCCGTCGATAAGGCCAAAACGCTGTACAGTGATTTCTTCATGCTCATCCCCTCGATTGACTTATTTATCGATTCACCAGTGGCACACTTAAGTAAGCAGTGGTCATTAGTGCATCTTGGTTTTTTTCTAAGAAGGGATTTGCTAATCACATGCCACTATTACAATTCTATGTAAAACAAGATATTAGAATATCAAGTGTTAGTAAAATGTTTTTATTTGCCAGTTTATGGGGCAGAGGCGCACTCTTGTTGTGCAAAAAATATTCAACGTTTCACTGGGATAGGGCAAAAAAAACGCCTCACAATGGAGGCGTTGTTTTGAATTTTCTAGCTTAGTTTACGCTGTCGCGTAGGGTCTTACCCGCTTTAAACTTAGGTACAGTCGCTTCAGCGATTTGAATTTCTTTACCCGTTTGTGGGTTACGGCCGGTGCGAGCTGCACGAGTCGCAGTTTCAAACGAACCGAAGCCTACGATGGAGATTTTGTCACCATTTTTCATTGATTCGGTAATGGCTGCTTCAAAAGACTTCAATGCGCGTGCGGCTTCTACTTTCGTTAGATCGGCATTTTCTGCAATTTTGGCGATAAGTTCAGTTTTGTTCATTTTTATTGTCTCTTCTTTCCGTAGATTTATTTGAAATAAGCGTGCCTAACATGCCATAAGGTTTAGCGCTTGGAAAGCCTTTTGCGTCTAAGGTGCCGGAGGATGTTCGGTAAAGCGCAGAATATTTGCCCAGTTCGTGACTTAAGTTTTATTCTGGTTTTATTCTTCTAACAGTTGATAGAGTAATTTTTTAACCAATTTGGGTTCAAAGGGCTTGTCGCATAAGGCATTCACACCCGCTTGGGACACATTGCTGAGGTGGGTATCGTTGGCTTCGGAAGACACCATCAAGATGGGAATATGCGATTGTTGGCTTTCATTGCGGATATACTGAGTCAGCGCAAGGCCATCTACGCTGGGCATATTGTAGTCAGTGATCACTAAGTCGAACATATTGTTTTTCATCAACTCTATGGCCTGTGCGCCATCTTCGGCCTCGGTAATCAGTTTCATCCCTAAGTTACCGATAGTGCGTTTAATAACGTTTCTTGCCATGCGGCTATCATCGACCACTAATACGCGCACATCCTGCACATCGAAATTACTGAGGTCGAGCTCATCGTGGCTGAGCAGATCGATAGTGGCATTTAAGGCTGTGGCTAAATGGTCGGCACTGAAGGGCTTAGGCAAGATAGCGACCACACCCGATTGACGGAATATCTCAAGTTGCTCACGGCGACACTCGCTCGATACCAGCATAAATTGAATATCTTTGCAGTCAGCGCTAGTCCTTAAGTAGCCTAAGAGAGCGATGGCGGTACCATCATCAAAATGCATCGCGCTGGCGATAAGATCGGGTTTGTGGCGAGCAATAATATCTTTAGCCGCTTCAATATTTTCTGCGGTTTGAATGCTGAGAATACCTTCCTGTTGTAAGCGTTGAATAATAATTCGACGCTGGATATCTGAAGGTTCTACCAAAAGAATCGAAAGTTCGCTGGGCGATAAATGGCTCATAGTCTACTTCAAGTTAAGAGTCGCAAGTATTTTATTGGGTCGCTAAGCTACGCGATTAGTAACAGCTTAGCAACAAATGTCCATTACTGCGTTTGACGGGTCAAATAATGACTCGTGACCTTAGAAAATGCGATCCAATATTGCAGGAGTAAAATGACAATAATGCTTATCGTCAGCGGCAACATAGGAATATTGTGACCAGAAACAATCACTTTTACATCTTCAGGGGTTATACGATAGGCAATAATCGCTGTAATGCCTAGGGCGGAAAATCCTAAGGTTTGCATGCCGATATAAATCTTCAATACTAAGCTCGACCACGGCGTGCGCATAATTATGCCAACGAGCACGGGGAGGACGCCTAGGGTGAATACATCAAAGGATTGCGTTGTCACAGCCCGTAAAAGTGCGGCAATGCTGAAGAGGCAATATAAAGAGATCAGTAGCATAAGACGTTTAGGCATAGATGTATGTGTAGACAGGTAGCTAAGAAGATGAGCAAGTGTAGGAAATGCCCTAATCCGAGTCCAGCATAACCTTAATATCGTGTAGAATATGCCTTTTTGCTAAAGGCTCTAATAGGTGAAGTTTATGACAGAAGTTGAGTTTTGGGGTTTAGTCACGCGAACGGAAGCGGCGCAATCACAGGAGTCTTTGACTCAAGCACTGAAGCAGAAACTCGCCGAACTGAGTAATGAAGAGTTAAAAGCCTTCGATAAAATCTTTGGTCAGCAGATGCGCCGGAGTTATTTGTGGTCGGTTTGGGGCGCGGCTTACATTATTACTGGCTGTGATTCTGAATATGCTTTTGCCGAATTCAGGTGTTTTTTGATTTCACTCGGCAAAGAAATCTACGATGGTGTGGTTAATCAGCCTGACACTTTAGCGCGTTTAGCCGCTTGGCCTGAGCGGGATGCCTATGCTTATCCCTTTGTGGATGAATACGATCTTATTGCTGGGCAATTATACGAAGATAGAACCGGTGATGAGCTGCCCTTTATGCCATCGGGCAAGGCGACGCCCGTGGGGAAAAAATTTAGCACTAAGCCCAAGGATTTAAAGCAACAATACCCTGAGCTCAGCGCCCGTTTTCCATTTTAATCTTGGGCATCGCTTATGAGCGTAAGCAGGCATTGGTTGTGACATCGAAGGTCATGCCGTATTTAGGGCAGATGTCATTCATAAACTCATGTTCTTGCGCGGTTAATTGCTGAGTAAAATCTTGCTTAAGTTGCTCAGTCATTTGGTTTTCAGCCGCATGTTGCGTCTTAGCCAATTTGCTAAAATGAGCGTTAACCGCCTGTTGTTGGCTGATGGTCAATGGTGCCGCATGGCTCGAAAGACTTATGCAAGTTCCGATCGTTAGCAGGGCTAGTAAAGCAAATTTACGTGAGTAAGAATTTGATAAATTTGCTGTTTTTAGGTTCATAGGTAAGCTCCAAGTTAAAAATTACGTTTAACACGTCAGTTCTAAATCGTGCATCCTTAGACGGTAAAGAAAACGAGTTGTACTGTGAGGGGCTTAGCTTATTGTATAAATATTGAACCTATGCTGAACGGTTAGTTAGCGCTCATTCTTCATTTCTTTGCATTGAAAGCCTTGCTTGCGTGTATCGAACTGGCACATAGAACCACATTCCCAAGGTACATCGTCGTAAAAGGCCGATTGTTCGCGTGCAAAATCGCGGCAGGTCTCATAGCTGTCAAAGTTATCCGTTTTTTTATACTTTCCAGAGTCATAACCATGGTTATAGATAAAGGCTGACCAAGTTTTAGGGCCGGTATTTTTATCACTCGGGGAGATAAACCAAATCGCACTAACCACGCAGGTAAACAGGATAAGAATGAACACAGGTACAACGGGGAATTTCATTTTTATTAAGTGAGCCATGTAAACAATAGCGGAAGGATAACGTTTTTTTTGTGGTTATGCGCGTAAAATGTTCACAAATTGATAACTATGCACTTACTTAGTGCAGTCTCGATACAAAAAGATACGTGTCAATTGTGGTTATCAGATAAAATTTACGTATTTATACAAAAGCTTACACAGCATTAGCTGTACTTATATCAGTTTTGCGTTAAGCTCTAGTTCAGGTTAGATTTTGTACTGTGGTTCTCAGAAAGTTATCTAGGCCTTGGAGGCAAACATGAAAATTCAGTCCCTTTTACTCGCAGGTGTATTAAGTTGCAGTGCGGCTTGGGCGGCCGATGAAGCGCCAGTGAATCCCGTCACCGAAGATGGGGTGGTTAAAATTGTTTGGCAAAGTCCTAAGGATTTTCGCGATATCAAATCATCTGGGGAAATCCAATCCCGCTATGAGAAGCGCTTATTTGAGACCTTAACAGAAAACATCAATAAAGAAGCGGCGAAGATTTTAAAGCCGAATCAAAAGCTTGAAATGACTATCACCGATGTTGATCTGGCGGGTGATATGCGCCCAACCTTTGGCGCGACCGCCAATGATTTACGCATTATTAAAGACATTTATCCACCGCGTATAACTTTTTCCTATCAAGTTTTAGAAAACGATAAAGTGATTATTGCGGGTGATGAAAAACTGACGGATATGGGTTTCATGGGGGGGATACAGTCTCTAAGTGACAAACCTTTTATGTACGAAACCAAAATGTTGACTGATTGGTTAAAGAAGACGATTGCCCCACAACTTTAATCGTCAATCCTTCAATTGTTAAATCGGTCACTTAAGACTTAAGACTCAAGCACTGAGCGCTTGAGTCTCGATAGTAAGGTGATTTTCTAACAGGTAAAATCCGTTATTCGCGGATTTTGCCTGTTTTTTTGCCCGGGCACTTAAGGTCGACAGGCTATGTTCATTGGCGTTAAAGGTCAGTGCTGGTGGCAAGATACCCACGCACAGGCTGATCAATTGATGGTAGCAGGCTTCGCCTTGTCTATCGTCGGCGAGCATCTCTTGAGCTTGCCAATGCTCGGCGCTGTAAAACAAATGCTTATGGGTTTCAAAGTCCGCTAGAATTCGTTGGCAACGGCTGATCATATGTTCACAGGTGCTGATAATCACAAAGTCATCGCCGCCCACATGGCCGATAAAGCAATTGTCACTTTTATATTTCAGTAACAGATTAGTCACTTCACAAATCACTTCATCGCCGCGACAAAAGCCATAAATATCGTTATAGGGCTTAAAGTTACACAAATCAAAATAGGCCAGGTAAAAGTGTTTCTTTTGGATTTTAAGGCGTTTTAATTCCTCCTGAATGGGCACATTGCCCGGCAAGTCTGTCAGAGGATTTGCATGGCGGGCCATCTTAATTCTGTGCTCTGTGATCCTTTGCAGTAAATCCTTAGTGTGGCCTATGCCGAGCAGTTTGCCACGGCGAAGTATGATGAACTGCTGAGCGACTGTATTGGCCGTCTCTGAGGTCAGCAATTGGCTCACAGTAGATAAGGGTTCGTTGGCCTCAATTTGGATGACCTGCGGGTCCATCACTTCACTTACGGCATGATTCTCATGCAAGGCACGACCATAGGGCGTACTGAAAAGTTCGAGTAAGGTCGCGCGGCTGATAATCCCCAGCGGCAACTGATTATCGACCACAACCACCGCCTGCAGTGCGGGTTGCGAGCTAAAGGTGTCACTTAAAAATTTGAGTTTGAGTGTGGGCGACACTGTGATGGCGTTCGTGCACAGGCTTTCGGCCGATTCGCTGTATCTAGGTTGAATCTGAGTATTGTTTGGCACTAAGGTCGCTTTCATCGCGCGGCAGGGGAGCACTTCTGGACGACCTAGCAAATAGCCTTGGCAATAGACGATACCCAGTTGTTTGAGTACGGCTAATTCCTCTTGCGTTTCAATCCCTTCAGCTATCACTTTGCAGGTTAAGCTTTGGCATAACTCCACAATCGAGCGGACAAACTCCTGTTTGACAGGGGTCGAATCAATTTCATGGATAAAGTGGCGGTCGATTTTGACATAGTCGGGCGACAATTCTGACCAGAGTCTTAGACCCGAATAACCTGCGCCTAAGTCATCAATGGCCGTTAAAAAACCTTGGCTACGATAATGATTCAAGCAAGATTTGAGTAAGTCGATATCATCGGCGGGATATTGCTCCGACAGCTCAATCACCACCTGCGATGGCGCTATGCCGAGTTGTTGCAACAGCTGTAAGGTCATACCCTTGGGATGCGCGGGATCTAATAATGCCTTGGGTGAGATATTGATAAACAGCTTGCCTTGGAACTGACGCAGCTTAAATTGCTCGAGTGAAATGCGCCGACAAAGGGTTTCTAACTCGCTTAACTTGCCTTCATGCTCTGCAGTCTGAAATAGCGGCACTGGGGAGTATAACGGGCTGTGTTCAGGGCCGCGACTTAGGGCTTCAAAACCGTGGATCTTATGTTCTAATATATTGAAAATTGGCTGAAATAAGGGATTAATTGCCGATTTAGAAATTATCTTATCGAGCTCTTTAGCCAGATCTAAACTTGTCATTACGTCAGCCCTTTCGTCTATGTGAGCGGAGTCTATGACTTAGAAATGACAAAATGATGACAATTTTGAGGGAGCTTAACGCCAGCTATGCGAGGGTTTTGAGTGGATAACAGATGAAAAGAGCTGAAGTCTACCGACGAGTTTCAGCTCTTAATTTTGGTTAGCTTTGCGTCTTAAAGGCCTGCAGCGTTTGCAGTAAAGCGCCGAGCTGGCGTACATAGGTTTCGAGTTCTTTAGGATCGAGTGCTTCATATTCTTCCATGCGAGTTAAGTCATCGACCAACTCTTGTACATAGGGCAGAAAACGATTACTCGAAGCGATAAAACCTTGTTCTGCCGTGAATATGCTGGTGAAGTTTCCATGGCCAGCTTTCTTTAGCTCATCTAACTTAGCGTCGGCGTCTATGGCTTGGCGATAGGCGATTTGAAGATTCTCTTTCAGTTGCTCTATAACCTTGGTATGTGGCATAACAGCGTCTCATTGCAAAATTTGCAGGAATTATAAGGGGCAAAGGATATGGCAACAAGCCAATGGCGATTAATTGCATCAATCTGTTTTCTGGCGTTGACGGGTTGGAGCACCAAAGCGGTGAGTGCCGAAACCGATAAGCCGCCATTTTATCAAGTGCAATGGCAAGGAAAGAGCGCGTATCTACTGGGTTCGATTCATATTGGACGTGCCGATTTTTATCCGTTACCCACCCAAATTGAAACCGCGCTTGGCAAAGCGAAGGGCTTAGTCGTGGAAGTCGATATGAATAAAGCCGATAGCAATGCCTTGCTGCGCCAATACGGCCGCGCCGATAAAACCAAAGGTTTAGATTGGCAGAGCCGAGATAAACAAACGGTTGAGAGCATGACGCCTTACTGCGCTGCCACGGCGAATGTTTGTCAGTCGATTCAATCCTTCGCGCCTTGGCTGCAAGCCACGCAAGTTAACTTAATACGTTATAACAACTTAGGTTACAGCACGGATTATGGCGTTGATATGCAGTTGATGGCCCGTCATGCGGCTTTACCTGTGTATCAGTTAGAAACCGCCGAGTCGCAATTTCAGTTATTAGCGTCCTTTGATAGCCAAGCGCAGTGGTCTATGGTGCGTGAGGCGATTAGTACGTCGGATGCAGATCTTTTATCGTTAATTGCGGCTTGGCGCTCAGGTAATGAAGCTGAGCTTGATAGCATAATGCAGGAGCAAATGGGCGGCGAGGGCGACACTGAGATGCTAGAGAAAATTCTCTGGCGGCGAAACCATGTGATGGCCGACGGCATTATAAAATTAATGGGCTCGACTGAAGTGACTGCACCATTATTTGTGGTGGTTGGTGCGGGTCATGTGGTGGGCGATAAAAGTGTGGTGCAACTGCTAGAGCAAGCAGGCGCCAAAGTGAGCGCCTGCAGGAAACAGACTTGCGAGTAATCGCTTAGGACACAGGGTTTATAACCATGCGGGTTCAAACTGCTGGGCTTTGCCCTAAAAAGTGCACATATCGGCCGAGGGAAATGTAGGGCTCGCGTTGTGAATACTCGAGCTCCATTTGCAGCAGTTTTTGATAATCGAAATCCACTGGCTGACTCTTTTTCAAATAGTCGTGGATCACCCGCACGCCGGACTGGCTGATAAGTGACATCTGCCACTCGTTAAACCACTCTTTAACCTCTTGAATATAAAGTGGATGTGTGGGTGTTAACCGCACTTTCTTTTTCACTTTTAAATCTGCGGCGACGTAATCGAAATTACCCGACACTAAGGCATGAAAACGCATGGCCTCTTTGTTGTAAAACATCAAAGAGAATATTCCCGCGGGTTTAAGCATAGTGAGTAGGCCCGCCATCGTGGGCTTAGCATCCGTTAACCATTCGACGACTGCATGGCACAATATGATATCGAAATAGCCATGTTGCTCAACTGACAGATCTTGAATAGGCGCATGGATAAGCTGGATAGCTAATGGTTCAGGCGAGGCATCTATCTGTTCTTGCGCTTGCGCCAACATCTCCGCTGAGATATCGCACAGCACCACTTCGTGGCCGAGGCGGGCTAATTTTTGGCTAAAGTAACCAAAACCGCCGCCCGCATCTAATACTCTGAGTTTTCTATCCCCCAGTTTTGCTAGCGCAGGTGCGAGATCGCGCCATAGTACGGCGGCACGAATGTCGCCTTTAGGCGTACCATAAATGTTTTTCGCAAATTTTTGCGCGAGCTTGTCAAAATTCTTATCTTGCACGTGATAACTAGGTTAAAGAGAGTGGAACTATAGTGTGGCACAGACGTAAATTTTTCGCACTCAGGAGATGTTATTGCCGAATCGAGATGGACAGATTTACATCGTGATATTTTAATCTATTGATTTTATTAGTAGTAATTATTCCTACTAAACTTAGGGATACACAGAACTCTGTCCTCTGGGTTATAATCACGCCGTTTTCGACAAACCTGACTCTATAGCTATCCATTCGGTGAGTCAGCATCAGCCCTTATTAAGACGCAGCGCGGCCTGTTTTACACTCGTTATCAACTTGATTGAGCAGACGTTACTCGTCTGTGCGGGGTAATTTATGGCAATGCATTTATGTGCCAAGGGATAGTTAATTAAAAGGTACTCAGACTTGAATAATGCATATTGTGTTGAATTGAACGCGATGCCGTCGCTGTTTTCTCTTTATCGCAAGATCTTCTTTGGCCGTAAGCCGGGTTGGGATCAGCAACCGCTGCCCCATATTAAGGTGACCGCGCCGCATGTGACTGTGTCTGAAACTAAAGTAAGCCAATACGCGCAGGTGTGTGGTTTTCAATTTGACGGTAAAGTGCTGCCGCCAACCTATCTCTATGTGATGGCATTTCGCCTGCATGCGGTGATTTTTACCCACGATGGCATCACTTTCCCGCTGCTTGGGATGATCCACCTTAAGAACCGCATTCAAGTGTATCGCCCAGTGACGGTTGACGAGACTTTCTCCCTCGAGTGCGCCTTGACCACAAGCCGTGAGACTGATTCCGGCTTAGAGTTTGAATTTGTGTCTAAGGCGTTTGTGGGTGAAGAACTCGTTTGGGAATCGCTATCCACCTATTTATATCGTATCGATGTCGCTGGACGCCGGGTTCGTCCACCTAAAGCCATTGATATGGCGTGGGAAACGCCGCAAAGCTGGCGCTTGAGTGAAGATTTAGGTCGTCGTTATGCTAAGGCGTCTGGCGACTATAACTTGATCCACTTGCATCCAGTGCTCTCAAAACGTTTTGGTTTTGATCGCGTGCTCGCCCATGGTATGTGGTCTAAGGCCCGTTGTTTGGCGGAGTTGATGCCAAGTATCGGCGATCGTCCATTTACTGTGGATGTGACCTTTAAACTGCCACTGTTGATGCCTGCTGATGTCGGGTTTGGCTATGAGCAGAACACCGATAATATGGTATTTGAATTACGTGACAGCAAAGGCCGTCGCCCGCATTTAAGTGGCGATGTGCAGTTTTAAGTCGCACTCAATAATGCATACAACAACGGCGCCTTCTGGCGCCGTTGTTATTTATGGTTGTTGCGTTTGGGAGGTAAAAATTAAGGTACGCTGTGACCCATAGATGCCTGCCAAATACTGAACCATTGCTGGCGATCGAGCTGGATCTCATTGGAGGCAACGGCGCTCTTGATCCGCTCGATATTACCACTGCCGATAAGCGGCACGGGTCGGCTTGGTAGCATACGAACCCAGGCATAAATCACTTGGCTGATATCTTGGGCTCCCACTTGCTCGGCGATGAGCTTGAGGGTTTGATGCAAGCGAACCGCCTGTGGATTTGTGGTTTCAAAAATCTTTCCACCCGCTAAGCACGACCAAGCCATAGGCCGAATACGACGTTGCTGGCATAAATCGAGCGTACCGTCGTGTAAGGTGCTCATCGCTAGTGGCGAGAGTTCCACTTGATTGGTGACTAAAGGGGCATCTAAGCGCGATTGCAACAAGAAGAACTGTGCATTGGTGAAGTTCGATACGCCAAAATGCTGCACTTTACCTGCTTGCTTGAGGATCTTAAATGCCTCGGCGACTGCATCGGCATCCATAAGAGGATCGGGTCTGTGGATCAGCAGCAGATCTAAATAGTCGGTATTGAGCTGTTTAAGGGAATGCTCGACGCTGGCAATAATATGCTCATAGGAGGTGTCGTAGTGATTAACGTAGCGCTCAGGGCGGCAGGCAAACGCGGGTTTAATGCCGCATTTACTGACAATTTGCATCTGTTGGCGCAGTGCAGGCTTTAAGGCTAATGCCTCGCCAAACAAGGTTTCGCATTGATATTGGCCATAAATATCAGCGTGATCCATAGTGGTCACGCCTAGTTCTAGGTATTGCTCAATCAGGCTAAGGCGCTGCATGGGCGTCATGTCCCAGCTTTCCATTCGCCAGAAACCAGCAACAAATTCAGAAAAAGTAAAATGGGACTCGCTCATGCTGTTCCTCTTTGGGACTGTGTGCTTTTGACTTATAGGGCGCAGGGCAAATTATTTGATGCAGATTAAGGAATCGCTCATTAACCCTTTCGATGGCTATATATCTTAAAGCCAATCACCTAATATCCGCCCTATTCAATGAGTGTTGTGCTTAGCAACCCCTCATACTAAACCAAAGCGTATCTGAAAGGGAGAAATCGACGCATGCTGACAGATATGGATATTTCGAGTCGCGCAAGCCTTAAAAATATCACCGAACTGGGCGCCGACTTAGGCCTGTTACCCGAAGAGATGATGCTATTTGGTCACACCAAAGCCAAGGTGGAGCTTAGCGTGTTGCAGCGTTTAGCGGGGCAACGCAAAGGTAAATTGATTATCGTCACCGCAGTTACGCCTACGCCCCACGGCGAAGGTAAAACGGTGACGAGCATTGGCTTAACGCAATCGTTAAATGCCATAGGCCAAAAGGCCTGTGCTTGTATTCGTCAGCCCAGCATGGGACCTGTGTTTGGGGTGAAAGGCGGTGCTGCGGGTGGCGGTTATGCGCAAGTGGTGCCCATGCAGGAGATGAACTTACATCTCACGGGTGACATTCATGCCGTCAGCAGTGCCCACAATTTAGGGGCGGCGGCGATTGCGGCGCGGCTATTCCACGAGGCGCGCTTAGGTAAAACAGAATTTGAAGCGCAATCTGGACAAGCGTTTTTGGCTATCGATCCCAACGAGATCCGCTGGCACCGAGTGGTCGATCATAATGATCGCTGCCTTAGGCAAATTCATGTGGGCTTAGGTGATAATAACGGCCCAGAGTACGAATCCAGTTTTGATATTACCGCCGCCTCTGAGTTGATGGCGATTTTAGCCTTAAGTCATGATTTGGCGGATATGCGGGCGCGGATCGGTCGTCTAGTGTTAGCCTTAAATACCCAAGGGCAAGTGATTACCGCCGAAGACTTAGGTGTCGCTGGGGCGATGACGGCCATCATGGCCGATGCGATAAAACCGACGTTAATGCAGACCTTAAATGGCTCGCCTTGTCTGATCCACTCAGGACCCTTTGCCAATATTGCCCACGGTAACTCGTCGATCATTGCCGATGATATCGCCCTTAGGCTGGCGGACTTTGTGGTGACTGAAGGCGGTTTCGGCTCGGATATGGGCTTTGAAAAGTTCTGTAATATCAAGGTTCGTCAATCGGGTCAGGCGCCAGCCGCCGCGGTGTTGGTGACGACTTTAAAAGCGCTGAAGGCCAATAGTGGCTTGGCAACTGAGGTGGATAGCAATGTATCAAATATCCATGTGCCAAACATCAGTGCGACAAACATCAGTGCGACAAATATCAATGCCCCAGATCAGGCTCGACTCGAAGCGGGCTTTGCAAATTTAAACTGGCATATCAACAATGTGGCGCGTTATGGCATTCCTGTGGTGGTTGCTATTAACCGTTTCGCCACTGATTCCGATGCTGAGTTGCAATGGCTAATGGAAGCCGTCAACGCGAGTGCTGCCTTTGGCTGTGAAATTAGCGATGCCTTCATCCAAGGGGAAGCGGGCGCTATCGCCTTAGCACAAACTGTGGTTCGCGCCGCTGAAACTGAGAGTCAGTTCAAGCTGTTATATCCAGATGAAGCGTCATTGGAAGCAAAGTTATCCACCTTAGCCGAAGTGGGTTATGGCGCTGCAGGCGTGAGTCTTTCTATCGAGGCGAAACAGCAGGCGCAGCAACTGACCGCGCTTGGCTATGGACATTTGCCCCTGTGTATGGCTAAAACGCCGTTATCCATTAGCCACGATCCTAGCTTAAAGGGTGTTCCTAAGGATTTTGTGGTGCCAGTGCGAGAGTTAGTGTTACATGCGGGGGCGGGATTTATAACTGCCTTAGTGGGTAATGTGATGACTATGCCAGGACTTGGGCTTAAACCGGGATACTTGAAAATCGATATTGATGCCAAAGGTGAGATAGTCGGTTTAGGCTAACGTTTAGATTCAAAACTAACATTTCAATGAAAACTCACGCTTAGATGCAAAAGCGCTGCAGAGATAAAAAAGGGCGAGCTTGCTGCTACGCCCTTTGACTCTGGTTTAACGTGCTAATGCTGGTTTAACGCTCTAGCGCTGGTTTTAGAAAGGTTACTTCGTGGTTTGATAGATATGCACATCGCGCTGCGGGAACGGAATGCTGATCCCTTCGGCGTCGAAACGCATTTTCACTTCACGGGTAATGTCCCAATACACTTCCCAATAATCTTCCGGTTTTGCCCAAGGGCGCACGATAAAGTCGACCGAAGATTCACCCAGCAGATGCAGCTTAATCGTCGGCGCAGGCAGTGCCTGCACTTTGGGATGCGCCTCGACGATGGATTTGAGAATAGCTTCAGCATGTTCGATATTGTCGCTGTAACCAATACCAAATGTCATATCCACTCGACGTTGGTGCTCGGCCGTGATGTTGTTAATAGTGTCGCCCCAAATCTTATTGTTAGGAATAATAAGACGTTGGTTATCCATGGTTTTAATCGTAGTCGAGACCAGACTCATGTGGCTTACTCGACCCGTGACGCCAGCGGCGTTGATTAAATCACCCACATCGTAGGGACGATAAATTAAGATCATCATGCCAGAGGCAAAATTCGACAGGGTATCTTGCAGGGCAAAACCAATAATCACACCCGCAATACCAAAGCCTGCGAGTAGCGGCCCAAGTTCGATCCCAAGCTGGGACAGGGCGACCAACAGTCCTATGGTAAAGACGGCTTTGCCTGATAGCGAGGTGAAGAAGTCTTGTAATAACTTGCTCAAATTCAACTTAGAATTGCTAACGGTATTCTTCACGATCTGTTTGGCTAACTTGCCGGCTAGACCCGCGATAATTAAGATCAAGCAGAATACAAACAACTTAAACACGACGGTAGGGCCATGATTTATCGCTTGTTCCTGCGCTGTATTCAGCCACTGCTCGACTAAGCTCGAGGCCACATCAAAGCTCAACACGTCCTGAGTAATATCGCCTGACACACTGAACAAGGTCTTTTTCAGCGCGGCGGTGTCTTGGCCTAAAGCATCGAGTAAGTTGATGTCGATATTTAAGCTTTGGCTATTTTGGGCCAAACGTTCCTTTAGCATCATCACATGGCTAGTTTGCGCCGACGTGACATCTTTACCGGCATTGGTTGCGGTATCGACCGCGGCTTGCAGTTGCTGCTGGGTGTAAGTCACTAAACTTTCTAGCATATCTGCACGCGCAATCAAGATTTGCAGCAGGGACTCTTGTGCTTCGCTAACATCTTGGCCAACCTGTTCGAGCCAATTGAGTGTCTCGAGTTGCTGTTTGTAATAGGTGTCTTTGTCTAATTCGCGCTTAGATATATCGAGCAGAATTGCATCATCTGTACCCGAGCCTAGTTGCTGCTCCAATTTATCAATGTTGTCATCGATATAGGTATCAATCTGTTGGATGTAGTTCAGTTGTCCTTGGATCAATGGCTGCAGAAAAGCACTGTCGATCGGCGTTGCTTCGAGCAAATCTTTAATCTTATTACGTAACTGTAACGTTTTGTTTTGAATGCGATATTCGACAATCGTTTTCAACTCACCTTTGGCATGTTTCAGCTTATGGATATCGGTATCGATAGCCTGTTGCAACATAGCCAGTTCGGCTTTGACCGCCACAGGTGTGGTTGATGTGCTTTCGGTTGCCGCGACAGGTTCGGCTTGCGCTGGGGATGAGAGACTTAATAATGGGATAAACAGGGCAAACACTAGAGCGAGGTAGCGATGCATAGGTGTGATCTTAAATAGAAATATGTCTGAGTATGATAGTGGCTGCCGGATTGACTGTAAAACGTCGTTGAGTGAAATTTGCTTCGGAGCTAAGGTTTTTTGTAGCAAGGGTGTATTTGGCTTACTGCTGGGCTCGTGGTTTTCCCCGCATTTTCGACAAGATTAGCCTTTTATCAGTATTTGCAGGCCGCACTCTGGCAGGGATCTGGTAAACTTGCGCATCGCTATTTAGGAATCGTGTTTTCATGTTGTGTTCCCATTGTAATCAGTACATCAAGGTCAGTGACATCACCCAACAAAGAGGCAAAGGCTTCGACGCCCAAGTGCGTTGTCCCTACTGCACCGCTTGGTTAGGCCGTAGCCCAACATTGGCTAAGCTTAAGTTATTAGGCTTTTATTTGAGTGTGTTTACAGCGGGATACAGTTATTTCGATGCCTCAGTGCGGCACTTTGCGATCCCTGTGATGATTTTTTCGCTGATGTTGTTGTTCGTGAGTCACTTTATGGACCAAGTGATCACCATTGAAGCGCCGGAACCCGTCGATGATAGTGACCAAAGACAGAAGTACCGATAACAAAGCAATAAGACAATCTGCTGAGGCAGAAATGATTCGAGCGCCTATAGTGGGCGCTCAAGGTATAGCGAAAAAGGAGTTTACCCAGGCGAATTACCGCCACAGAGTGTGACTCCAGGTTTACTGAACGACTTGTTCTTGGGCCGCTAAGGAATGCTCAACGTAATAAATTCCACCAAATATCACCACGCTGAAAATCACTATCCCTAAGATAAGCCCTAAGTTTTCACGAAAAAATGCTAGCATGAGAGTTGCCTTTTGGTGGTTAAAAACGGACGCCATATCGAGCTCAATTTCGCCGTTGTGCTCGCTGACATAAAAACTAAATACACTATAGTTACACTCACTTAAGCTAATCTTAAATGTACTCTTTTACCAGCACTCCCGTAAGGTTTCGCCGTTATGTACGAGGCAAGTTGCTGCTAAGATTACCCTGCTCAAATATCTTGTAACCTTTTGCAAAGTAATTACCTTATTGCAACTTGCTATGGCCCTGACATAGACTTATGCAACTTTTTAACTATGGGGACGACTGAGTGAGACTTAAACGTCACATTAGACGCACGATTTCGATATGGCTTTCGGCCATCTTGATATTGCTGTCTTTTGCCGCCTCAGCCCATAGTGTGACCCATCTTGACGATGGGGCTAAGACCCACTGTACCCTGTGCTTCCATCAGCACCAGCTTAACAAGATTCTATTGACCCAACCGCTGACGTTCAATTTAGGCGTGCAGCATTTCGATGTGGTCGAATTTGTTTTACCCCCCTCCATTTCTGAACACGTCAGTGTTTATCGCAGTCGTGCGCCACCTGCCACGCTCTAAATCAACTCAAACATTTTAACTTATTGTATTTCTTGATGACTTTATATTAGTCGTCGAGTGCTAGTTGTATTTTGGAGATATCATGACTGTTTTAAATACCCGAATTTCTTTGGTGGCTTTGGCGTGTGCGTTTGTTTCGCCTAGCCTATTGGCTGAAGATTCGAGCCTCACGAACCCAGCGATCAGTGCCGTATTAAATGGTTACTATCAAACGGGTGAGCGTCCATTAGCCGAGAGCCCGGATGGCTTTGGTTTAGGTGAGACCGAGCTGGCCCTGAGCGCCAATATCGATGATATGTTTTACGGTAAAGTCACAGCTGTGGTTGAGATGCATGACGGTGACACTGAGCTGAATCTTGAAGAAGCCTTCATTCAAACCATGGCGATGCCTGCGGGCTTTTCTATCCGCGGCGGTCGTTTCCTATCGGACATTGGTTACCTCAATAACCAACATTTACACACAGATTCTTTCACCGACCGTCCTGTGGTTTACCGTGCATTTTTAGGCGGCCATTATTTTGATGATGGTATACGTTTCAACTACGTAGCACCGACTGACTTGTATTGGACTATGGGCGTTGAAGCCTTTAAGGGCGACAGTTTACGTGCCGCCGATGAGCATGGTGAGCGTGAGTTTAAGAAGGTCGGCGTTTATACCTTGTACTCAAAAATCGGTGGCGACATCGGCGATAACAGCTCTTGGCAGGCGGGTTTAAGTTACCTGCGTAACGAGAATGGCCAAGTGACCGCCCATGAAGAAGGCGAACATGAAGATGAGCATGACCATGGTGATGAGCACGCAGGCCATAGCCACGCCGCATCTTACACAGGTAAAAATACCTATGGTGCTGATTTTGTTTATAAGTGGGCGCCTAACGGTAACTACAAATATCAGAATCTTACTGTGAGCGGCGAGTATTATCGGGTGAGCGACTTTACCCCTATCGATCTGTATCCTGAGGATGCGCCAAGCCAAGATTACCACCAAGGTTGGTATCTGAGCAGTGTGTACCAATTTACGCCGAGCTGGTCAGCGGGTGTGCGTTATGGTGAAGCGGATACCCAAGAGCTCCATGGCGATCATTTCCATGGGCAGAAGTTGAAAGAATCTGAGGTGAGTTTGGCTTGGCACTCTAGCCACTTCTCGACGGTTCGTTTCCAGTATACCAATCAAAAGGGTACTAACTTCGACGGAATTGAAGACGATAACATCTTCACTATTCAATACATTATGTCTCTGGGGGCTCACGGTGCGCATCAATTCTAATTTAGCTAAATTGGCCGCAGTGGCCTTATCTGTCACTTATACCGGTTTTGCCCACGCCGAACTGAACGTGTTTGCCTGTGAACCTGAATATGCAGCATTAGCGAAGGAGCTGGCTCCTACGGCGAGCATCTATTCGGCAACAACGGCATTGCAGGACCCGCACCAAGTGCAGGCGCGTCCGAGTTTGATCGCCAAAATGCGTCAGGCGGATCTTGTGGTCTGCGCTGGTGCCGATCTTGAAGTCGGTTGGTTGCCTATGCTGCAGATGAAGTCGGCAAACGCGAATGTGCGCTCGACCGATCAAGGCTTATTTTTCGCCGCCGATCAAATCGAGACCTTAGATAAGCTGGCCAGTGTCGATCGCAGCATGGGTGATGTGCATGCCCAAGGCAATCCACATATCCATTTTGACCCGACGCGGCTGTTAAAAGTCGCCACGGCACTGAGTGCTAAGCTGACTCAGTTAGATCCTGCTGGCGCGGCCGATTATCAAAAGTCACTGGCAGATTTTACCACTCGCTGGCAAGCCGCAGTCCCGCGTTGGGAAGAGCAAGCTAAGAGATTACAAGGTAAAAAAGTGATCGCTTACCACTCAAGCTTCAGATACTTATTCAACTGGATTGGTATCGAGCAAGTGGCAGATTTAGAGCCTAAACCGGGTTTAGCTCCGACTAGCGGCCACTTAGCGAGTCTGCTGACGCGCGCCGAACAAGGGGATATTCTGGCGGTGGTCGTGGCCTCTTATCAGGACGAGCGCGGTGCAAAATGGCTGGGTGAAAAAGCGAACTTGCCCGTGGTGATGTTGCCTATGTCTGTGGGTGGCAACGATAAGAGCCAAGATTTATTTAGCCTTTATGACAGCGTGATTTCCCTCTTAAATGGAGTGAAATAAACCTATGTTTGATCTTGAACTGATGTCGATTCTGTTGCCTGCATTGGCAGCGGGGATCTTAGTGTTGTCGACGCATATTGTACTTGGAAGACAAGTACTTAAGCGTGGCATCATCTTTATCGATTTAGCGATAGCGCAAGTTGCCGCCTTAGGCGCGATTGTCGCTCACATGGACCACAGATTAGAAGACATGCCGTTTGCTAATGTGTGGATGCCAGCACTGTTTGCCCTCGCGGGCGCAGGGTTTATCGCTTGGTTATCTAAGCGGATGGCGGGTGAGTTGGAGGCAATGATTGGCTGCTTTTATGTGTTGTCTGCGGTAGCGGCTATGTTGCTGCTGGCGAACGACCCACACGGCGCCGAGCTGTTAAAGCAATTGATGTCAGGTCAGATCCTGTGGGTGAGTTGGTCACAACTGATTTTGCCGGCAGTGGTGTATTCACTGGTGTTATTGGCGATATTCCTGCGTCCCCAGATGTTGGATGGTGCAGGGTTTTATCTGCTATTTGCGCTGGTCATTACCTTGTCGGTTGAATTAGTTGGCGTTTATCTGGTGTTCAGTACCTTGATATTGCCCGCTTTAGCACTGAACAAGTACCGCGGTAAAGGTCGGTTATTTTACGCTTACCTCGTCGGTTTGTTGGGCTATGTTCTAGGATTAGTCCTGTCGGCGACGTTAGATCTGCCCAGCGGTGCGGCGATTGTCGCGACTTTGGCCGTGAGCGCCTTAGTGATCCGTTTTGTGTTAGCTAAAGCTGCGCCTCAGGCAACGGGATCTGAAATCCTGCCAAAGCACCACGCTTAGATAAATATTGATATAAAAGCCCATCTATACACTGGATTTTCAGTATATCGATGGGCTTTTTTGCTTGCTTGTTAGCAAGTCAGCTTACAGATGTAAACAATATATTGAGTCCCAAAGCCATGGTGGATATACTGTCGCCACTTTTATAGTCGGAGTAAATCGTGCTTTTAATCGTCAGATCAATGCTGTTGGCGGTGTCATTGTTGCTTGCCTTTATTTTTGGTGGCTTAGTGTGTTTATTAAGACCTCGGCACCGCGACAATGTACATATGTTCGCCAAGATCTTCTCATCGGTCGCTCCGATCCTTGGGATCAAAGTGATTGTACGTCGACATAAAGATGTGCAGGATGGCCCCTATATTTTCCTCGCAAATCATCAGAATAACTTCGATCTTTTCACTCACACGACAGCGGTACCTAAAGGGACTGTGAGTTTGGGCAAGAAGAGTTTGGCGTGGATGCCATTATTCGGTCAAATTTATTGGTTGTCAGGGAATATTCTGATCGACCGCAAAAACCGTCATAGTGCCTTTGATACTATGGCGAAAACCGTGGAAAAAATTAAACAGAAGAATTTGTCTGTGTGGATTTTCCCTGAAGGCACACGTTCTCGTGGGCGCGGTTTGTTACCTTTTAAAGCGGGCGCTTTCCATACTGCGATTGCGGCGGGAGTGCCTGTTGTGCCGGTATTGGCCTCGTGCCAAAGCCACATTAAGCTCAATCGCTGGAATAACGGTGTAGTCATTATCGATATGATGGCACCTGTGCCGACAGCTGGTTTAGATAAAGCCGATGTGAAAAACTTTTCTGCGCAAATCCATGCCAGCATGTCGGCGAGATTTGCTGAGATAAATCAAGAGGCGGCAGCACTTATGGGTAAAACTCTCGCGAGTGATGACGTATAATATACCCAAGCTACCTGAAGATACGAGTTTCAGAGCGCCTAGGGTGCTTCAATTCAAGGTGCATCAATGAAAGAATGTCGGTCACCTTTTGAATTGATGCAACACGGAAATGGAGTGCCCTAGGCGCTCCGTCCCGGCGGGTTTTAACGCACTTTATGCTGAGTTGGTTATTTTTAACTTAGCCCACTAGGTCTGCAAATAACCGCCTTGCCTAAAGTGCGTTAAATTCCCGCTGAATCCTGCATCTTCAGGTTGTTTGGGTATAATGCCAATTTGAGCCAGATTTACCTTAACGGAGACAAATCCATGTCTATTGAAAGTCAGTTAAAAGCCCAACTTGCAGAGAATCGTGACATAGTGCAAGCCCTGCTTGACGATGGCTCAGAGCCTGATGCGGAATATATTATTGAGCATCACTTTTCATCGACCAATTTCGATCGTCTCGAAAAAGCCGCAGTAGATGCCTTTAAATTAGGTTTTGAGGTAAACGACGCTGAAGAAATGGAACTGGAAGATGGTTCAATTATTTTCTGTTTCGATGCTGTCGCGCACCACAAACTAGAAGTTGAATTACTGGATAAAGCCGCAGAACAACTGCTGCAATTAGCAGTAAAACAGAAAGTGGAATATGACGGTTGGGGCACCTATTTCGTCGGTGATGAAATGGATGACGACGAAGAAGATGAAGACGACGAAGAAGATGATGGTTTCCCTCATTAATTCGTACGTGAATATCTAATCTGTACCGTTTTAAATAAAAATGCCCATCTATGATGGGCATTTTTATTGGGTGAATATGTTAGTCTTGGGTCGTTTTGTTCACACTGGTACTGGTATGCAAAACGCTGCAATTACGGCCTTTTTGCTTGGCTTCGTACAGCGCTTTATCGGAGCAAGAAATCCAGCTTGAGCTGCTGGTGATGTGGGAACCAATTTCGCACACACCTAAACTCACAGTCACAGAGATCTTCAGGCTTTCATACAGAATGACGGATGCGGCGATTTTTTCCCTGAGTCGCTCGGTGAAATACATGGCATCGGCGCCGCTGGTTTTGGGTAATACGACTGCAAATTCTTCGCCGCCATAACGTCCGGCGCAATCGGTCTCACGCAGGGATTGGCTGAGTAAGTGGGCGATATGCTGGATCACTTTATCACCCGCAACATGACCATAGCTGTCGTTGATATGTTTAAAGTTATCGATATCTATCATCACTAAACTTGCCATGCCTGAGTAGCGGGCATATATATCGTACTCATGGTCTAAACATTCTTGCCAATGGCGACGGTTATGCAGCTGAGTCAGGCCATCGGTTTGGCTTAGGCGCTCGAGTTGCTCGTTCGCGGCTTTAAGTTGTAACTTGTTGATGGCGATATCAGTCACATCATAAATAATCACGCTGATATGGGTCACTTGTCCTGTGAGCGATGCCAGTGGCAACAAGGTCACGTTTTGGTACATGTAGTCAGCACGGCCCGTGATCGGGCGGTAGTTTTTAAATTGGAAAACGTACGGCCTTTGTTCCCAGCTGATAAAAGCACGGTTTTTAAGCATAAAAACCGATTCCATTTTCTGCTTTAACCAAGTGGCGGGCAGATCGGGGAAGCGGGTAAACAGGTTTTGACCTTTGATCGAATTAGGGGAAACACCGCTGTGATTCTCCATAAAACCGTTCCACAGCTGGATATTGTAATGGCGATCTAATACCACTAATCCCACCTCTATGGTTTGCACCATATCGATGAGCCAGTGTAGTTCGTTCATTGCGCTTTGGTCATTTGACATAGGATAAAATCCAACTGGTTAATCGAGTAAATAGCCGAGTTTATAGCTAAGTGTGGGGATAGAATCCTCGGTGAAGAGCAGTAACAAATCGCATTGAATATTATGATCTTCAATCCGATAGTTGATCTCCATAGCCAAAGTTCGCTGCCATTTCTCTGAATTATCATGGATCAGATCGTTAACCGTGCAGTGCCGTCCTAGCACGACAGGGTGAGCCTGACTAAATTTCATGTCGAGCTGTTCAGAAATGCCGTTAAGGAAGGCGCCGATCAGCACGTTTCCGGTATCGATCAGGACTTCTATCTCAGTATTTTTATCTTCAGGATTGGCTAATCCCATCAGCTTGGCCATGTCCTTAAAGCTGGAATCATGGAACAAGAGCAGGGCTTCACCCGCAATCCCCGCCCCAATAAAACCTTGGCAAAGAGCCGATACGGTCGAGCTTTCTTCCGTAGCCTTGAGTGCCATGGTCAACTCACTCACCTCAAGCACGTTCACATTGGGGATGGGCAGTAATACGAATACATCGAGTAACTTAGCTAACAGATCGGCGGCGCGGCCCATGGCGACGTTGGCAATTTCTTGGCAAGCGTCACGCATATCGACTTTGATCATCGGGACTTCGTCGGCGATATCTTTCTGCGTCAGGGTTAAGATGCCGTAATCTTGCAAAATGTTGCTGATGGCATCGGCGCTAACGGGTTTTTGAATAAAATCTAATGCGCCTAAGGCTTTGACTCGCTCGTGAGCTTTGATTTGAATGTCGCCAGAGACCACAATGATCAGCGCGGGGAGATCCTGCTGCTGCACAGTTTGCAGTACTTCATAACCGTCCATCACTGGCATGTTGAGATCGAGAAACACCACTTCGCCTTTTCCGGCTCGGATAGCATCAAGGCCTTCGGCCCCATTGGTCGCATAAGTAATTTCCACATCCCACTCTTTTGGGAGCGTGCGGGCCATTTGCTTACGCGCCATGGCGGAATCGTCACAGATGAGTACAGATATTGACATGCTGACTAGTGATCCTTATTTGCCCATTAATTGAAGATAACACTTATTTTTCAGGTCCGACTGACGAATTGCGTTCTTCGGGCAAGTCTGATTTATATCTTCTAGATGTAACTTATAGATATTATTGATTAATTTCGTTTTTTCGCTGACATTAAAATTTGACTCATTATTGAATCATATGATGCAAAATCTTAAATCGAGCTGGCTAATTTTTAGCAAATAACAAGGATGTAGCGCATAAAAAAGGACGATTGAGTCCATTTGTTTGTGGCTTTATCCTTAGCGGCAAGTACAGTGCTACATAAGTGTTGATGTTGGCGGCGAGGTAACTTCATTGCCGAGTTCGATAAGTCTATCTCATCGAAAGATACATTAGGATTACCGCACGTAGTGGCGACAGCCTAACATAAGTTGCCTTCAGTCCATGTTTGAATTGGCAATATTTTGACTCAAGTCAAAAAACAGGCTCATGTTATATCTTTTAGTGAATTATTCCAAACGTGTTAACATTTATTCTGGACTGACCAGTAACGGAATATTTCATGAGTGGCCAAAGTGTACAAGTCAAAATCGATGATGGCATCGCCTATGTGTTGCTTAATCGTCCTGAAAAAATGAATGCGATTAATTATTTAATGTTTAGTGAGCTCGACCGTGCGATTAAACAGATCAAATCCAATCGTGGGGTGCGAGCGGTGATCGTCTCGGGTGCGGGGGGCAATTTTAGCTCTGGGCTCGATGTCAAAAGCGTGATGTCGGCCCCCATGCAGGCGGTAAAATTACTGTTTAAGGGCTTACCGGGGAATGCGAACTTGGCCCAGCGGGTGTCATTAGGTTGGCAAAACTTGCCCGTACCTGTGATTGCCGTACTTGAAGGCTGTTGCTATGGCGGCGGTATGCAAATCGCCTTGGGCGCAGATGTGCGCATTGCCAGCCATGACTGTAAGTTATCGATTATGGAAGCGAAATGGGGACTCGTGCCCGATATGGCTGGGTTGGTCGCGTTAAGGCAAATCATGCCTAAGGATCAAGCCATGCTGCTGAGCCTGACGGCAAAAGTGCTTGAGGGCAATGAAGCGCAGGCCTTAGGACTCGTGACGCAAGTGAGCGAGACGCCGATGGAGTCGGCTCAACAATTGGCGCAGCAACTGATGCAAACCTCACCGGATGCGGCAGCGGCCATCAAACTCAGCATTAACCGCAGTTGGACGGCTTCAGTGCGTAGCCTGCTTTGCCGTGAGTCGATTAGTCAGATTCGGTTATTGTTAGGCAAAAATTGCAAGATAGCGGCGACGCGTCAGCTGAAAGATCCGCAGAAACCTTATCAAGATCGTCAGTCGGGTTGGTAATGCTATTTTGTCTGAATTAGCTTAAATCGCCGTTGTTACTGCGCGCCGCTCATTCGGGCGGAAAAGCCTTTAATCGCATTTAAACAATTCTGCCATGCGCTCTCGTTATCTAAATTGAGCGCTAAGCTGGTTTGGCGGTAGTTAGGGCTTTTTAAGGTCACGGCTAAAATCTTACGATTAGCGGCCGTTTCTAATGAGGCGGGATGACCGTCTGGCGATTGGATATCTAAAATCGGCAGCGTGAGTTTCGCCAGTTGCTCCGCGAGTGCTTGGTTGAGCTTTTCATCCTCGCGATAGGGATTGATGACGATCAGCACATCGGGATCGGCAATCTTCTTTTGGCTCAATAGGCTAATCAATAATCCTGCGCTTTGGTCGGCGGTGATCAAAATGCGTTTGCCCGCATAGTCTGCGCCGACCGCATCTAATTGCGACATGCTTTGGACCAGAAAGTCTTCCTGCTCTTGCAGATGTTTGCTGTTATCTTCGGGCTTGATTTTAGGGCTAGGTTTGTTGGACGGTGAGCTTAATTGCGCGGCGCCGGGCGAGGTGACTTCGGTGGCGGCGGTGGCAAAATTGGCCGCAGGCAGTTCAGTTGGCGGGGTTAAACTTAAGCTGGCCCAACCGGCAGGATTGATATTACGGCGTACAAACGCCATCAATCCCGGTGCATCTGCCGTGCCGTTAGTGGCGGGCAGAATGATCGCCGCACCGAGTTTCTTTTTTCCTTCCCATGGTCGCACCAACAAATCGTAGGGCTGATTGTCTATGGTAATTTGTTTGACTTCATTCTCAGGTAAATAGCGGTTATTTAATTTTTTGGCACTGACTTCTGCTGGCGTTGGCGTTGGCGTAGCTGTTGCTGGGTCTGCCGCGCGGGAAGAGATGGCTGTGAAACCAAGTAGGAGGCAAAAGAGAAGCGAAATAATGCGTGCCATAGAATTGATAACCACCTGTGTAGTCTCATTAATTCATCAGTGCTTGAGTATAACCTGAACAATTACCAAAAAGTGAACTTTCCTCGCCAAAGAGTCGCGCCTCATCATTTGGGATAATCACGTTAATTGGGAAGACGCTGCTGAACATCAAAAGCCGCTTATTATAGAAAACCACTTTGAATCGAAAGCCACAGGGCATAAAAAAGCCCAGCGCTTTGGCTGGGCTAATTGATGGAAACCTGTGGTTTAGCTCGGGACTATACGTGGCTAACGAGCACCATACGGATCGCATCGAGTTGTAACTGGCTGGCATCCAGATAAGTGTTTAACTCTTGCATCTGATTGCGCACGTATTCCAATTCTTCCTCACGGATATTGGGGTTTACCGCCTTAAGTGACTCTAAACGACTCAGCTCAGCGCTCAGTTGCTGAGTCATTTTCTCTCTGGCTTGGGCGACCATTTCATCGACAACCACTTGAGCATATTCTTCACCCTTAGCAAATAACGGATGCAGAATTGGCTGAGATGCGGTGACTAACTTGCCGCCAATGTGACGATTCACCGCGCTTAATTGCTTATCGAAACTGGCGTAATCCACTTTAGCCGATAGATCGTTACCGTTTTTATCCAGCAACACGCGAATGGGTGTAGGCGGTAAATAACGGTACAACTGGCTCGACTTAGGTGCTGAGGCATCGGCCATGTAGATGAGTTCTAAGAATAAGGTACCTGCTGGCAGGGCTTTATTCTTTAGAATTGCGACGCTGGTGGTGCCAGTTTCAGAACCTGTGATCAGATCTAGCCCCGTTTGCACCAGCGGATGCTCTTGGGTGATCAGCGCAATATCATCGCGTGATAACGCTGTGTCACGATCAAAGGTCACTGTTACGCCATCTTCTGGTAAGCCAGGGTAAGTTGGGAACATCATGTGCTCACTCGGGCGCAGAATGATCGAGTTTTCACCCTTATCTTCTTGATCAACACCGATAATATCCCACAGACGGATCACTGAACCGATCAAATGGGTATCACCATCATTCTGGGCGAGGCGCTGGACGATAGCCATTGCCTTCTCGCCGCCGTGTGAGTTGATTTCCAGCAGCTTGTCGCGGCCTTGCTCCATGGCGTGCTTGAGTTCTTTATAACGGCTCTGGGTGTGATTGAGCAGGTTTGTCAGCTCGTCGCTGTCATCAACCACAAGCACGTTTAACAGATCTTCGGCAAATTCACTGTAAAGCACATGGCCACTCGGACAAGTCAGTTCGAAGGCATTCAGCCCTTGGTGATACCACTGCATCAAACGTTCTTGGGCGGTGTCTTCAAGGTACGGTAAGTGAATTTGGATATCATTTTTCTGGCCGATACGATCTAAACGACCGATGCGCTGTTCCAATAGATCTGGGTTTAGCGGCAGATCGAACAGGACTAAGTGACTGGCAAACTGGAAGTTACGGCCTTCAGAACCAATTTCAGAACAGATCAACGCCTGTGCGCCGCCTTCCTCTTGAGCAAAGTAAGCGCCAGCTTTATCGCGCTCGATAATCGACATGCCTTCGTGGAATACAGTCGCTTGAATCCCTTCGCGGGTGCGCAGGGCTTCTTCTAAGCTCAGGGCGGTTTCCGCTTGGCTGGCGATGATCAGCACTTTTTTGCTGCGGTGTGATTTTAAGAACTCAATTAACCAATCCACACGGGGATCGAACTTCCACCAACTGGCGCTGTTATCTTCAAATTCTTGATACAGCTTTTCAGGGCTCAGGGCTTGCGCCGCTTTCGCCTCTAATGACTTGTGTCCGCCCATCATGCCGCTGACGCGTGCGGCTGTTTGATATTGATCTGGCATGGCGTGTGGGTAAGCGTTAAAGAAACGCTTAGGGAAGCCTTTTACCGAGGCACGACTGTTGCGGTACAAGACGCGGCCAGTACCGTGACGGTCGAGTAATTCTTGCAGTAATTCGCTGCGAGCAGCTTGCTGTACTTCGGCATCAATGCCGTCGGCTTGGATTAAACGAATACTTGGGCTGATGTCTTTCTCGCCCAGTAATTCGGTCAAGCTGTTGATGGCGGCGTCGGGTAATTTAGCGTTGCCAGCCAGCGCTTCGGCGGCAATGGCTACGTCTTTATAGCTGTCTTCTTCGGCTAGGAAGGCATCGTAATCGTAGAAACGATCCGGATCGAGCAGGCGCAAACGGGCGAAGTGACTTTCATGGCCAAGTTGATCCGGCGTTGCGGTTAATAGCAAAACACCTGGGATCACTTCGCTTAATGCTTCAACCACTTGATAGGCGCGGCTTGGCGCTTCTTCGGTCCATTCTAAGTGGTGTGCTTCGTCAACCACTAACAGATCCCAATCGGCATCTAGGGCTTGATCGAGACGTTTTTTCTTACGCAGTAATTCGAGTGAACAAATCACTAATTGTTCTGTATAGAAAGGATTGTCGTGATCGGCATAGGCTTCTACACAACGATCTTCATCAAATACCGAAAAACGCAGGTTAAAGCGGCGCAGCATTTCCACTAACCACTGATGGCGCAGAGTATCGGGCACGATAATCAGGATGCGTTCGGCGCGGCCAGTAAGCAGTTGTTGGTGAATAATCAGACCCGCTTCAATGGTTTTACCTAAGCCCACTTCGTCGGCCAGCAGTACACGCGGCGCATAGCGACGACCGACTTCATGGGCAATCCACATTTGATGCGGAATAAGCCCAACACGTGGACCTTGCAGACCAAGCAAATCCGATGAGGCCAGTTTGTGGCGCAACATTTGGCACTGATAACGCACACCAAAACGGTCGAGGCGATCGATTTGGCCGGCGAATAAACGGTCTTGGGGTTTATTGAAACGAATATTGTGGTTCAGCAGGGTTTCACGCAGGGTAACTTGCTCGCCTGTCTCACTGTGAATGCCGTGATAGATCACTATCCCGTCTTTCTCGGTCAACTCGCTGACCGCAAGGCTCCAGCCTTCATGGCTTTCAACCGAATCGCCGGGATTGTATATAACGCGTGTCAGAGGGGCTTCTGCTCGGGAGAACATGCGATTCTCACCCGTGGCAGGGAATAAAACAGTGACCATACGGCCTTCTACTTGAACCACAGTTCCTAAACCAAGCTCTGACTCGGTATCACTTATCCAACGTTGACCTAAGGCGAACGGCATCTTAAATTCTCATTTCTAGGCGGACTCTAACAAAGGGCGCGTATGTTATACCAATACTCGTGATATTTAAATCGCCCTCTCACCCGTTAGAGCCTAATTCCCAGAGTGCTAGATTACAAATTGTACAAGCGACAAAATTGTCGTGCCAGTACATGAAATTGTCACGCTAATGTCACATCCGCGGTTATACACTGCCTCGAGTCTGTATGGTAAACAATGGTTGCTGTATTGTTATCTCGTGAATTTGGTGCCAATATCAACTTAAGGTTTAAGTGCGAGTAAAGTTCTATCAACTTGAACCTTATGATCATTCTTTGCCATATGCTTTGCCAGTAATAGGAGTTGGGTAACTTTTATTGAGACTCAAAAGTTTGTTTAAACTTTAATGAAGCACTCTGGAGGCGCCATGGAACAAGACGACAGAAAGTTGTTTGTACTGGATACCAATGTGTTACTACATGAACCTTTGGCGATCTATTCGTTTAAAGAGCACGATGTGGTCATTCCGATGACAGTGCTAGAAGAGTTGGACCAGATTAAAGATCGAAAGAGTGATGTGAGTCGGGATGCTAGAGTTGCCATTAGGGCATTGGAAGATACCCTAGGTGGTGAAACTACCCCTGAGCAGATTATCAATGGTGTCCCTTTGCCCAGCCGAGAGGGTCATGCCGATGCGGTCGGTTCGCTCTCCATCTTCCCCGACCACCTTGTTGATTTTACCTTAGGCGCCCTGCCGGGAGATGGAAACGACAATCGCATCATCAACACCGCCCTACATCTGCAAAACCTGCATCAACCCCGTACCGTTGTCTTAGTCACCAAAGATATCAATATGCGCCTCAAAGCTAAGGGCGCGGGCATTCAATTGGTTGAAGATTATCGAACTGACCAGTTGATCGACGACATTCGCTTCCTCAGCAAAGGTTTTTACCAGTTCGAAGGTAATTTTTGGGAGCACTTGAACAAGGTCTCCACCGAGCGCCACGGTAGGCACACTGTGCATGAAGTGCCGCTCAAAGATCTCGAAAATGATAAGTTTTACATCAACCAATACCTTATCGACACTGAGTCTGATTTTTGCGGTCGCGTTACCGAGCGCACAGACACCCATCTGCACATTTTAGATCTTGGCCGTGAGCGAGTGAAAAACCTCGAAGCGTGGGGCGTTAAACCTAAAAACGTCTATCAAGGCATGGCGCTGCAAGCATTGCTCGATCCTGATATCGATCTGGTGATCTTAACCGGCCCCGCCGGTTGCGGTAAAACCTTACTCGCCATGGCGGCGGCGTTGGAACTGGTGGTCGAACGTAATCGCTACGACAAAGTGATCGTCACCCGTAACACCCCAGAAATCGCCGAATCTATTGGCTTCTTACCTGGCACCGAAGAGGAGAAGATGATGCCGTGGCTGGCCGCCATTACTGATACGCTCGAAGTGCTACACAAGAATGATGTTAATCCCACGGGTAGCATGAACTACATCATGGAGAAGGCTAACATTCAGTTTAAGTCGATCAACTTTATGCGTGGGCGTTCGATCCAAAACTCCATCGTGCTACTGGATGAATGTCAAAACCTTACCGCCTCGCAGATCAAAACCATGATTACCCGTATGGGCGAGGGCACAAAACTGATTTGTTGCGGTAACTTAGCGCAAATCGACTCTAACTACTTAACCGCAGTAACCTCAGGTTTAACCTACATTGTTGAACGTTTTAAAGACTTTGAAGGCAGCGCCAACGTGTATCTCAATGGCGTGGTGCGTTCACGCTTAGCGGAATACGCCGAAGAGCATCTCTAAAGAGTGTCGGTTTATTTTAGAGTAATCATTAAGGCCTCAGATATTGAGGCCTTAGTTTTATAGAGTAGTAGATTTTTAATCGACTTATCAGTGGTATGAGTAGCCTTTTTCCAGCAATTATTTTATGTGATTGGTAGTTTCTTCCTGCTACTATATGGAGCTCATAGCTTTTGCCGCCGTTGGCTGAAATCAAGCGCTGCAATCAAGGGTAGTGGATGAAATCGAGTGAGCCGGATCTGCAACTAAAATCGCCGATCCAGAAGAACTACAACCGTGCCGTTTTTTATACGTACATTGGCGTTATCGTCATGTCTTTGTTGACCGCATGGATGTTTTTCGACCGTCAAAAAGCGCAGCAGATGGAACAGCGTGAAGAACAGGTTCAGCGCCATGTTCTGCAAATCGATTTGTTACTCGAGTCGAGTATTAGAGCGGTAAAAAGCTTACGCAACGTCGCCGTGGATCATTTGCGCTTAGGCGAACTCGTGCGTAAAGAACGTTTACCCCAATACGGTAAATTCAACGAAAGTGGCCAGTATTTTACCTTAGAACCTAGCTACGCCCAGAGCGGTGAGCCTTTTACTAACATGGGTAGGATCACTGGCGCAGGTTCCCTCGATGGCCGCAGCGACAAGTTCTATCAAGAGCTTGAGATGTTGTTTGAGCTGTCACTGTCATTCCCCGTCGCTAAAGAAGCCGCGCCGAAAGCCTCGGCAATTTATTACCTGTCAAAACGTAGGATCATGTCCTACTTCCCTTGGTCGAATGACGATCAACGTTTTAGGGACGAATTACTCAACAAGAAACAGTTCCAATATGCCACCCCGGCAATGAACCCGCAGCGCAGTGTGTTTTGGAGCGAAGCCTATGTCGACTCCACGGGCAAAGGCTTATTGACCACTTTAGGTGTGCCCGTTTATTTGGACGATGAGTTCATTGGCTCAATTAACTTAGACATGACGCTTGCCTCGTTAGCACGGCAAATTCGGGTCTACTTTAAGATGCCGGGCACAGTGATTTTGCTCGACCAACAGAACAATATTTTATCCCACAGCGATTTTGATAGCTCAGACATCAATCGGGTTTATCACATCAGCCAACGTATTCCCTCTGAGCTGCATTCTTTGCCTGAGTCGGAATTGTTCGATGCCCACGATGGCATCATCCGTAACGGCTATTACATTCACTCGGTTGCCCTGCATAACGCACCTTGGCGTTTACTGTATTTGCAGGATGAAGACGACCTATTCCAAGACTCGTGGGAAAAACTGCAGCTGACCTTTATTTTAGTGGTTATCGCCCTGTCTGTATTGGTGACCATAGTGCATTGGCAGACACGTCGATCTTTTGTGAGTCCAGCCTCGCGACTACTGTCGCATCTTGAGGGTTGCTCGCAAGAACCGCGTAAGCCACCGGAGAAAATCACCCGCGGCTGGGAACCTTGGTTCTTGCTGGTGAGTCGGATTTTTGAGGAAAACAAACAATATACCCACCATTTAGCGGAGCAGAATAAGCGGCTCGATAAGCTAGTTGCGCGGCGTACTGAACGCTTAAAAGACACCACAGAGCGGCGTGAACGCGAATATGCGCTGCTACGATCCCTGCTTGATTCGATCCCCGAAGCCATTGTCTTTAAAGATAAAGAAGGCAACTATTTAGGTTGTAACAAAGCGGCTGAACGCATGCTGGGTTACACAGAGAGCGAGATGATAGGTTTATCATCTGAGGATCTGACCTCGCCAGAAATGGGCATTCGTATCCGCGCCGAAGACGAACAAGTCCTAAAAGATCGCACTCCGCTGCGCTACCAAGAAAAGGTTGAGCTTGCGGGTAAACCTGTGCTGCTCGATACCCTTAAACTGCCTTTCTATAATCGCCGCGGCGAACTGCAGGGCCTGATTGCCGTGTGGCGTGATGTGACGCGCGAATACGAATCCGCCGAACAATTGCGCCTGTCCGAAGAGCGTTATCACTTAGCTATGGATGCGGTGGAGGATGGCCTGTGGGATTGGTATTTAGACTCTGAACAGATCATTTGTAACCCAGCGTATTATTCTATGTTGGGTTACAAAACCAATGAGTTCCCAGCTCTTGTGTCGACGATTGATGAATTATCCCATCCCGACGATCGGATTCGCGTTGAGGAATACCGTGCTCAGTATCTCGCGGACCCTGTCGGCGCTTACGAAATCGAATTCCGTATGTTGGGTAAAAATGGTGGCTATCACTGGGTGTTATCCCGTGGCCGTGTGGTGGAGTTCACCGCCGAAGGTCAGCCTAAGCGTATGCTCGGTACCCATAAGGATATTACCCGCCATAAGAGTAACGAAGTGGCGCTTTTGGAAGCCAAGCAAGACGCCGAATTAGCTAACCTCTACAAGAGTGAATTCTTGGCCAACATGAGCCATGAGATCCGCACGCCGATGAACGCCATTATCGGTATGTTGCAGTTGGCGCAGCGCACTTCGTTAACGGCGCAGCAGAAAGATTACCTCGAAAAAGCCGGTTTCTCGGCGCAATCGCTGCTGAGGATCATCAACGATATTCTCGACTTCTCTAAAATTGAGGCGGGTAAGTTGGAGCTTGAGCGGGTGCCATTCCCGCTGGATAAAGTGCTCGATCATGCCCTCGATCTCAATGCGCTCAAGGCACAGGAGCAGGGCGTTGAGTTACTCTTATATGCCCCTGTGACGGCGGGACTCATTCTTAAGGGTGATCCACTGCGTTTAGGCCAAGTGCTGATTAACCTGTTATCGAATGCGGTGAAATTTACCCAATCAGGCGAAATTGAGCTGGGTTGTGAAGATGTCGGCGAGCGTGATCATCGGATTACCTTGAAGTTCTGGGTGCGCGATACTGGTATCGGCATAGGTAAAGATCAGCAGGATAAGTTGTTTGATGCCTTTGCCCAAGCCGACGGTTCGACCACCCGCAAATACGGTGGCACGGGCTTAGGTTTATCGATCAGCAAGCATCTGGTGTCTATGATGGGCGGTAAGATGCAAGTGCAGAGTGAGCTTGGGGTCGGCAGTACCTTTAGCTTTACCATCAGCTTTGAAATTGCCGAAGCCGCTAAGATTGAGCCTTTAGTCGTGCCGGAAAAACTCAATAGCCTACGCACCTTAGTCGTTGACGATAACCCGACTGCACTGCAAATTTATTCGACCTTGATGCGAGATTTCCACTTCGAAGTCGATACCGCCGCCAGTGGCGCCGAAGCACTTTATAAACTGTCGCGGGCGCCAATCGATCTGCTATTGCTCGACTGGATGATGCCAGAAATGGACGGCAGTGATGTGGTCAGCGCCATAGATACTATGGTCGCCGAAGGCCGCTTAGCAAAACGACCAGTGATTATCATGATGACGGCCTATGCAGCAGAGCCTTTGCAGCATGAAGTCGATAGTGCCAATGTGTTCGCCGTCCTGCAAAAACCCTTCAAGGCATCGAGCTTGTTCGATGAGATCATTGCCGCCTTTGCCGATGAGCCGAGATTGAATGTGGTTCAGCCTATGGTTGAAGTCCAAGTTGAAGACGGAGAACACACAGGTTTAGTGCTACTGGTGGAAGATAATTTTATCAATCAGCAAGTGGCGACTGAACTCCTTAAAAGTGCAGGCTATGAAGTGGTGCTGGCTGGCAATGGCCAAGTGGCGCTGGATACCATCGACTCGCGGCCGTTTGATGCCGTGTTAATGGATATTCAAATGCCAGTGATGGACGGGTTAACGGCCGCAAGGGCATTGCGTGAGCGTTTTAGTGCCGATGAACTGCCTATTATTGCCATGACTGCCCATGCCATGTCGGGCGATAGGGAAAAGAGTTTAGCGGCGGGGATGAATGCCCACATCACTAAACCCATAGTACTCAACGAATTATTTGAAACATTAAATCACTGGATCAAACATAAGAATCAGCATCAGAATCGTTAATTTATTTGCTCGGGGCCAGTGATGGCCTCGCATTATTTACTTTAAATCAATTGCTTGAGATAAGCAGTCATCAAAGATGCCAATGACTTAAACGATTTATAAGGTAAATAACGCAGCCAGCCGTATCAGGAGGAAAGATGAAACCCCAAAGTTTAGCCTTAGCCTTATCCATAGTGCTGTTAGGATTTCCCACCGTTACCGTCGCAGCAGCCGCGCCTAGCGCCAAGATCATTAAGCAAAGCCAAGAGGCGAAAGGGTTTCTTAATCTCTATTACGAGGATTCTCAGGGAGAGTTATACCTTGAGGTCAATCGCTTAAATCAGCCTTTTCTCTTCGTCACTAGTTTGCCGCAGGGCGTAGGTTCGAACGACATTGGTCTCGATCGCGGCCAACTGGGTCAGACCCGCATGGTGCAGTTTGAGCGCCAAGGCCCCTATATTTTACTCAAGCAACTCAATACCAAATATCGTGCTAATACCACTGACGCTGCCGAGCAAAGAGCGGTTGCAGAAGCCTTTGCCGATTCTGTGTTATGGCAGGGTAAAGTGATTGATGGCAAGCCAGATCTGGTGGCGATCAACGATCTGGTGCTCAATGATTTACACGGCGTATCTTCCGTATTGCAACAAACAGAGCAGGGCAATTATCGGCTGGATCTGAGCCGTTCTGTCATCCTACCCAAAGGGATAAAATCCTTTGAGAAAAACGCCGATGTGGATGTGCAACTCACCTTTAAAGGCGATGTCGCAGGCGCGCAGGTCGCACAGGTAACCCCCGACGGCACTTTAATGTCGGTGCGGATGCGTTATTCCTTTGTTGAGCTGCCTGATACTGATTATCAGCCGCGGGCTTATCACCCGATGAGCGGCTATTTGTCAGATGAATATCAAGACTATGCGACGCCCTTTGACCAACCTTTAGTGCAGCGTTTTATCCTGCGCCACCGTTTACAGAAAGTGCATTCTGGCCCTGCGCCAAGCGAAGTCGTTAAACCTATTACTTATTATCTCGATCCCGGTGTGCCTGAGCCGATACGGTCTGCCTTGCTCGATGGCGCGCGCTGGTGGGAGACGGCTTTTACTCGCGCCGGATTTATCAACGGCTTTAAAGTTGAGTTATTGCCTGCAGATGCCGATCCGCAGGATATTCGCTACAACATGATCCAATGGGTGCACAGGGCGACGCGGGGTTGGTCCTATGGCGCTGCACTGACCGATCCTCGCACCGGTGAAATCATTAAGGGTCAAGTCACGCTCGGCAGCTTGCGTGTGCGGCAGGATTACTTGATTGCCAAAGGCTTAACCGCAGGCTGGCAGGATAGAGTGGCGGCCGAGAAAGCGGCGACAGCCTTGTCGCTGGCGCGTGTTCGCCAACTGGCTGCCCATGAAGTTGGCCATACCTTAGGGCTTGATCATAACTTTGCCGCTTCGACCAATCAGGATGCCTCTGTGATGGATTATCCCCATCCGAAAATCCTGCTAAAGGGCAATGATATTGATATTTCAGCGCCTTACACTACAGGTGTTGGCCCTTGGGATGATTTTGCTATCGCCTATGGCTATAGCGAACAAGGCGATGCTCGCACCCAACAAGCGTTGCAAGTCGACTTACTGGCCGATGTGGCGAAACGTGGCTTACGTTATATCGGTGAGGCCGATTCTCGCCAAAAGGATGCGAGTCAGGCCTATGCCAGTTTGTGGGATAGTGGTGACGATCCGATCGAGCAACTAGGTAAGCTCGACAAAATTCGCACTAAGGCGATTGCGGGATTCTCCAGTGCAGCCTTGTTACCCAATGAGCCACTGGGCGAGCTAACCGATGCCTTTACGCCAATTTATTTGCTGACGCGTTATCAAATCGATGCGGTTGCTAAGTTTATTGGCGGCACTGACTATAACTATCAATCTATCGGTGAAGGCAGCCGCTGGAGCTATATTGCGCCGCAGTTGCAGTTAACGGGTTTAGACGCACTGCTTAAAACCTTAGATGCGGCGAGTTTAACTGTGCCGCAAATCTTGCTCGACAGTTTAGTGCCAAAGGCGGGGAATTATCATGCTACGCGGGAATCCTTCGACTCAGGTTTAGGCGCAATTAACGATCCTCTTGGTATGGCTGAAGTATTTAGCCGTCATACCGTGAGCTTGCTATTGATGCCTAAACGTTTGAACCGTGTCAGCCAAGCATCCATGGCGGATAGCGAGCAGTTATCGGTGACGACATTACTGGATAAGTTATTCGCGGCGACCTTGTATCAAGAGGACAAGCTTGGGCTGGTCGAAGGCGTGTGGATGCGAGTGAACGCTGTGGTAATTGATGAAGTGCTGGCAACGCTGCACAATCCTCAAACCTCACCAGAGGTGAGGGCTGCGATCAACGATCGCGCTCAGTTTGTGATTAAGCAATTGAAAGCAAAGTCGAATCGAGCGAATGCAAGTCTTGCGGCCCATTATACTTGGTTGCAACAGGGTCTGGCTGCGGGCTTAACCGATGCTAAGGTTAAGCTGATCCCTAAGCCGTTAACCTTACCGCCGGGATCGCCGATTTAATCTTATGAACATAGGCGCCATTAGGCGCCTATTTCTTTTGGATTTTTCGGATAAAAGTGATCGGCTTTACGCTCTAGATGGGTAAAGCGGCGGGTGTTTTTGTAGGGCAGTTTCATAAAGCCCGACACGCCGTGGCCTTGGATTTTGCCGACATGATGCAAGATGCGATCGAGACTCGCACGAAACGCCGCTTGCTTACGTGGATTGAGCAGCTTCAAGTAACTGTGGATCTTTAAGTGATTCGGCAGTGCCTCAAAAATGATGCAGCCTGTGTGGTGAATTTGGTTGATGCGGGCTAATTCTTCCATGATCTCCACCGGCAATTCGAGGTTTTCGTCGGGATCTTTACCGTCTTCGAAGTAAGAGTGTAACCGTGACTTATCTTCTAAGGTGGGCACATCACCGACTTCAAAGGGCAATTGCAGATCGGCGCTGGCAACAAACGGCTCGCTGATATCTGTTCGCTCGATATGCAGCGTGTCTTTGGCGTTAAAGAAACAGGCCTTAAACACCCCGATACGTTTAATTCCCCGAGCGAGATCTACCATATTGTTGACCGCAATAATTAAGGCACTTTTTTGTTTTGCATCGTAAATCGCAAGATTGGAGTCGATAAACACGCCGGTTTCTTGCCAGTGGATCGCGAGACCGCCCACGATTGGATATTGAGCTAACCGACCCACGGCGGCGATAAAACCTTTTTCGGTGTCGCCCATGCCCGCGAGGAAGTTGCGGTAATATTTTTCGAGCTGAATATCATCCATCTTAGCGATAGGATCTTGGGCGTTATGTTCCTTCAAAAAGGACTTACGCGAACTGTAGCTGACGGTTTCAACATCTTTGTCGCGGGATTGCACCCACACAGGAATTTCACCCTGTAACTCAGCTTTGGGCAGTTCTGGTAAATGCAGTCTGTGGCTGTGGCGCATACTTTTCAAAAAGTAATCGCCGGCAATGTTGCGCTGCTTAGGATCTGTGCTGAGCATGCCCTCTAAGGTACGGGCTAATTCCATTGGTAAGCCAATGCTGGTGGGCGAGATAACTTGTGCGCCGAAGCGGCTTGCTTGGCCTGAGGCGAGGGCATACAGAGTTGCTGCTACACCTTGCTCATCGAAGCGCGGGCTGGAGAGTGCCCCATTGAGTTGCTCTTCGCCGATAAAGTACACATCGCCCATACGGGCGTTGGTATGTTGTTGATCGCTCGACATTAACGCCATCACATTGTCTTCGACGGGCTTGTTATATTCATCCCGCTGGGCAAACACCGCCGATCCCCAATCGATCAACGATAAGTGTTGTTGTTCAATGTCGTAAACCAGATTAGAAGGTTTGATATCGCCGTGCACTAAGGGCTTGCCCGTGCGCAGGTAATACAAGATATCGGCGAGTTGGCGGGCGATGCTCATGACCATAGCTGTGGGCAGGGCGCCCATGCGGCGGCAAAGTTGGTCGAGATCTTCGCCTTTTGCCCGTTCCATCACGAGTATGCCTTGCTTGCCGACTCGCTCAAATTTGATCGCGCCCGGCACATTGGGATGTTTGAGTAAGGACAGCATAAAGGCTTCTTCTTCGAGCCTATCTTGTATATGTTGCGGCAGATTAATCCGCGAGAACTTAAACACATGGGCATCGCCCGCTTGATTGATACCCGCAAACACGAAACCGTAGGCGCCTTTGCCGACCAATTCGATATCGGTATAACCTAACTTGCTCAGCTGCTGTTTACAGAGGCGGATCCACGCCTTGTGTTTACGGGCATCATTGGCTTTGAGCAAGTAAATGGATTGCTCTTCAGAAATATAAAAATGCTGCAGTTGAGGTGTTTGCAAATTGTGCTCCTTGTTTTGTTCATTTAACCAGTAAGCGGGGGCGATAATCAAATAGCGGCTGGCTTTATTTTAGGATTCAGAGCGGCATTAGTGATCAGCGTCAGGCGCGGCTTACCTAACCGATCATTTCGTCACTGACTTTGACTTACATCAAGTTAAATCCTCGCGACTATAGGTAATCTTTGGGACATGAGATGGATTCAGTTTTTGTTAATTAACCCACAGACAAAGTGCAGCTAAGGAGGGCATATGCCCACCCAATATAAAGCCTTGTTGATCGAGCTATTGGAATATCCGCGTAAGCGAATTTTGCAGTCAATGGAAGTGACCCATTGCCCACATGCGGTATTTTTTAATGATAGCGACGAGCAATGTTTAACTTGTCATCAGGGCATGGAATGTATCTGGATGAACCAGAACGACGAGCTGGTGGCCGTGAACGAAAAATCGATTGCCGAGTTAAAACAGCAGTTGTTGATCGCCGTGGATTTTGTTGACTCATCGTTAAGCCCGCACCATTTATCACGGCGTCAATGTCAGTGTGATAACTGTGTTTGGCTGCGTAAAGTGCAAGCCACGTTAGATCAGTAAGTGAGTCTTTACATTGCTGAGTTTGTCGAATGGCAGTCAGCTTTGCATCCGCTTTAAAATGTCATTAGAGTAAGGACAACTTTAGCGAATAGAGATAAACCCATGGAACCCGGTTTTTGGCATGAAAAGTGGCACCAGCAGCAAATAGGTTTTCATCAGCAAGACATCAATCCTTTCCTGGTTAAGTATTGGCAGAAGCTTGGATTACCCGCAGATACGCAGGTTTTTGTGCCCTTATGCGGCAAGTCGCTAGACATGTGTTTCTTGGCCGAACAAGGGCATCAGGTCATAGGTTGTGAGTTGAATGAATTGGCGGTGCAGCAATTTTTCAGCGATAACCAACTCGAGATGACGCAAACGACCGTGGGTGAACACCAGCATTATCAAACCGAACAGATCAGTTTGTATCAGGGTGATATTTTCACTTTACCTAATGCTATCACTCAAGAAGTGACAGCATTTTATGATCGCGCCGCGTTGATCGCATGGCCAGAGAGCATGCGTGCACAATATGCCAAGCAGCTCGCGAGTTTGTTACCTAGCGGCAGTGTCGGCTTATTAGTGACCTTAGATTATCCGCAGGAAGCCTTAATTGGCCCACCTTTCGCCGTATCCCCAACTTGGGTTGAGCAGCATCTGAGTGATGACTTTGACATTGAAGTATTAGCCTCCCAAGATGTGTTGGCTGACAATCCCCGCTTTATTAAAAAAGCCGTGCCTTGGCTTAATGAAGCCGCCTATTTGTTGAAACGTAAGTAGAATTGGCTCGAAAATGGATCTGCAACCCCATTGAATGATCAGCAGTATTGGAGCTTAGAGTTCAGTGGGGGCTTGTCATTAAAACATCATATCTAAAGTTTAAACTGGCAAATTATTTAAGACGAAGTGACGAATAGAAAGCTTTGTTGTCGCGGGACTTTTTGGATTGAGTTTGCTTGAGTCAGCGTAGTTTTAGCTTGTCGGAAGTGTGTTCGTTAGCGAGTTCCCCTTACCACCCTATTCGCGATTGAATTTACGCGACTTCGTAATAATTAGGCTCACGCTCTAATTGATTCTGGATGATCTGTACCGCCATTCTTGCACACTTGCCACATTGATCGGCAACACCTAAGCGCTTTTTCACGTCAGCAAGCGAGCTATCGCCCTGGCTTACGGCATTTTTAATTTGCGTATCGGTGATCGCATGGCAAAGACAAACGTACATATATTAGTCTCCAAAAGAATTGCGCTAATTCTAAATGAAAACGCTTATCAAATGCAATCATGATTTTTGAGTGATTTTCATACATTAACGTTTTTGTTACATGGCGCACGTTTTATCGTCTATGCTAGATGTGTTTTAGCATTACACTGCTAGGCAGTTTTAGAAGTAGGTTCAGGAATATAGAGTCAGGGTGATGATGCCTCACGGATGGATAACTCATGGATGAATAACGAAGAATTAATCAAAGATCCATAAGGTTTCATGAGAACTAATCTACCAGTTACACAGCGAGAATATGATTATCCAGCGGATTGGATTTTATTGTCGACCACGGATACTCAAAGTCATATTACCTACGCCAACCAATCCTTTTGTACCGTTGCCGGTTTTGAACTCGATGCCATGTTAGGCAAGCCTCACAACATGGTGCGTCATCCAGATATGCCTCCCCATGCGTTTGAAGATATGTGGCGCTGCATCAAAAAAGGCGAGCCTTGGAAAGGGATAGTGAAAAATCGCTGCGCCAATGGCGATCACTATTGGGTTGATGCCTATGTCTCACCGATTTCAGTTAATGGTAAAGTCGTTGAGTTTCAATCTGTACGCACTAAACCCACCCGCGAGCAGGTTAAGCGTGCAGAAACGGCTTATGCAGAGTTGAACAAAAAGGGCAGTGTCAGCGCGTTAAAACGTACAGTGAGCATGCCCGCCAAATTGCTGTTACTAGCACTACTTGCCATGCTGCCGATGCTTTACCTTGCTTTGCAAATTGGCTTAATGGGCTTTATTGCCCTAGCGATTAGCATTCTAGTATTGCTGGTGGGCGGTAATCTGGTGCTGAGTCGTTATTACGCTATCGTGGCTAAGGCAAAGCATATCTACGATAACCCCTTGATGGCGCATATTTACAGTGGAAGCTCTGATGATCTTGGCGCGATTGATTTGGCGCTCCAAATGCAGACCTCTGAGCTTAAGTCGATTCTGGGGCGTGCATCGGATTCGTGTTTTAACGTTTCTGAACAAGCCAAAATATCTGCCGCCAAGGGTAAACAAATCCAGAGTACCAGTCAGGCTCAATTGTCTGAAATAGAGCAAGTTGCTACGGCGATGCAGGAGATGACCGCCACATTAGGCGATATGTCTTCCAATTGTGCCGATGCCGCCAGTGCCACGCAAATGGCATCCGCTGAAACCATCAATGGTGATAAAACCGTGTCGAGCACCATTAGCTCGATTCAAGCTATGGCGGAGCAACTGCAACAAACGTCGAAGGTTATTACTGAGTTAGAAGCCCACAGTAAAGATATCGGCACTGTGCTAGATGTGATTCAGAGTATTGCGGGTCAGACGAATCTACTGGCATTAAATGCCGCGATTGAAGCGGCGCGTGCGGGTGAGCAAGGCCGTGGCTTTGCCGTTGTTGCTGACGAGGTTAGGGCATTGGCGCAACGTACTCACGATGCCACCAAGGAAATCCAAAGCATGATTAACCTGTTGCAGCAGGGGACCAATAAAGCTGTAGTCAGCATGCAACAAGGCGTGGTTGCCGCTTCCCAATGCATTTCAACGGCGGATTTAGCGGGTACGGCATTGCGTACGATTCGTGAGGCCATTTCGACCATTACCGATATGACGCACCATATTGCCAGCGCGGTTGAAGAACAATCGAGTGTGGCAAATGAGATGAATCGCAGCGTGGTGAATGTGTCGCAATTTACCCATTCTAGCCATCAACTTGGCAGTGAAATGGTCGGCTTGAACGATGAAGTGACTCGCGAGATGGATTCTCACTCAGTCTTGGTTGATCAATTCTTAAAGCGCAGCTTTAGGGTGTAATCACCTAAAACTTAAGATAAAAAGGCAATAGTCTGACTATTGCCTTTGCTTTTTCTGATCCCTGACTCAATTTCAATTCTCTAACTTAATTCCTGAGCGCTAACTCAATAGCCCTTACTAAAGTCGATTCGATTCTGCAGTGTCTCACCGCTAATGTAGCGGCGATAGTTTTGGCTAAAAATCTCGACGATTTGTGCGGGATGGCTGGGCGCAGAAATATGCGGCGTAATGATGGCATTTCCCCGCTCCCAAATGGGATGGCTATTAGGTAAAGGTTCTTGAGCAAAAACATCTAAAACCGCTTGTTGAGCAGGTTTAGCGATAAGCTGGATATTGAGTGCATCGAGATCGAGTGCATCACCGCGGCCAACGTTAAACAGCACAGCATCATCTTTTAGCTTGCCTAAGGTATCAGCGTTAAGCAGGCTTTGGGTTGCCGGAGTGCTGGGCAGTAAATTCACTACCACATCGGCTTGCGTTAACGTCTGGGCTAAATTGGCCATCGCTTCAATAGCATCAAAACCTTCAACTGTATTACCACTACGATTGATCCCTGTGACATGCATGCCAAAGTGCTTTGCCGTCTTCGCGAGATGCTGGGCAATTGAGCCAGTACCGAGTATGAGTAATCGCATTCCTTGTAAACTTGAGTGGCGTATGGGAGGTTGAACTTGCCACTGTTTTTGCTGTTGCTGCTGGCGATAAAAACCATGACCACGGATATGCGCGAGTAAATAACCGAACACAAACTCACTCATCAGCGGGCCAAAAATGCCTTTAATATTGGTGAGTTGATAGTCTTTTCTGCCCCTTGGGCTCATCAGAGCATCTATGCCTGCAAAGCTTGATTGTAACCATTGCAGATTTTTAGCATGGGGCAATAGGGGCGCGGCGAGTTTAGGTTCGGCTAACCAAATATCAGCATCAATTATGCCCGCTGGATTATCGTCGAGTATCTCTAAATCAGGGAGTTCCTGCGCCTCAATCAAATCGCGATACTGTTGATTTGCCTTCGTTAGCAAGAGTAACTTGTGCCCCATGGCGTCTCCCTTTATGCTTGGTTATTGTTATTTTTCAATGTGCTGTCGTGGCCACTTCGAGGGATTACGCAGCATCTTTTTAGGTTGAGTCATTATGGATCAGTTAGTCGCCCTTATTGCCCAGTTGGGTAACATGCTTCGCCCTTGGGCTTTTGATATTGCTACCGCTATGGTGGTGTGTCTTATTTTGGTTTTTTCAGCGGATGTCAATCGTATCCTAAGGCGTCATTTGTTGGGGCATTCTTTTGTGCTGCGAACATTTGTTTTTATTATTGTGAATGCCTTTGGCTATGGCCTATTGATCGTGAAAGCCACGCCTTGGGTGGCAAGACACATAGTGGCTATGCCATCCCATTGGATGTTTCTGTTAATTGTGGCCATGTTTATTTTTATCGGTTATTGGGCTCAGCGAAATAGCCAAGCTTAATATCGATATCAAGGTTGTCGTTATTCAAAGTAACCAGAGTAATCGGCCGTGGCCACTTGAGCTAAGGCTTGCATGGCACGGTCGGGATAATTGCTGAACACACCATCGACGCCCATCTGCTTAAGTGCATGAATATCATCGCTATGATCGACCGTATAAACATAAACCTTAGCGCCTCTGTTGTGGGCGTCATCCACTAATGCTTGGCTGATAAAGCTGAGATCTAAGTGCAGCGAGTAAGCATTTAGCTCTCCGACCACAGCAGCATTATCAAGTGGAATACTGGCCAGCAGCGGCGCGACTAAAGCCTCGGGCAAAGCTTGTTTAAGTTCGCGCAGATAGGGGTGGTTAAAAGAAGATATCAGTAACTGCTCCTGGGTAAACCCAAGCTGACTTAAGGCCTTTGGATATAAATCGATTAACGGCGTGACGGTATTAATGCCTTTTAATTCAATATTGACTATGCAGCGCCCCGCAATCAGCTCAAGTACTTGCCATAAGGTTGGTATGGGTTCGCCTTTCACATTGATGCTCGCCAGATAATCCTTACTCACTAAATGGATCACGCCAGAGCCCGAGCTTTTATTATCAAGCCTTCGGTCGTGGAACACGACTAACTCACCTTCGACATTATGCACATCGAGCTCGACGGCCTGAGCCCCTAATTCTAACGCCTTAGCCATGGCGGTTAAGGTATTTTCGGCCTGATAACCGCTGGCGCCGCGGTGAGCAAAAATAAGCATGTTCTGCGATCCTATTAGCTTCTAATAATGCCTTGTTGCTCTCGACTTTGACCATTCTTAATATGGATTTCCATCTGCGGATAGGCGAGTTCGAGATTGTTTTCTTTGAGTTTTTTAGTTACTCGTTTATGTAAATCATGGCGCAGTGGCCAACGTGCCGACATATCTTTGGCATATGCGCGCACTTCATAATCTTGGGTGTGTTTACCAAAGCCGGCAAACCAGACTTCAGGTTCTGGGCTGGCAAGTGCATCTTCACACTCTTGCACCGCTTGGTACAGCGTCGCTTCGACTTTGGCGGGATCAGAATCCCGCGCCACCGACACATAAACAATGACCCGCGTAATAGGATCTGACAAAGACCAGTTGATCAGCTGCTCTGTGATAAAGGCTTTGTTCGGGATGATAATTTCCTTTCTATCCCAATCGATAATCGTTGTCGCCCGAATTTGAATTTTACTCACGGTTCCCGTTAAATCGCGAATCGTCACTGTGTCGCCAATCCGCACTGGCTTTTCAAATAAAATGATCAGACCCGAAATAAAGTTGGCAAAAATCTCTTGTAAACCAAAACCTAAACCGAGCGACAGTGCGGCAATCAGCCATTGCAACTTAGACCATTCCATCCCGAGATTAGAGAAGCCGATTAATAGTCCTAAGAACACCACCAGATAACGACTGACTGTTGTGATCGCAAACCCTGTGCCGGGGGAGAGATCGAGCCTTTGCAGGATCATCAATTCAAGTAAGCCTGGGAGATTGGTAGCAATCATCAGCGAGAAACCAACTACTATTAGGCCAAACATCAAGGACTTCATGGTAATGGGCAATTGTTGTTCTAGGCCATTAACGCTGGTATTGGTCGTCCACAGCGTAATGCCATCGAGGAAAGAAAACAGCGCCGTATGGGTTTGAGTCCACAGACCAATCAAACTGGCTAAAAAGGCCAATAACAACAGCGAACGCACTAGGCCGAGGGATTGGCTCGAAATGGTTTCCAGATCGACCACGGGTTCTTCGTAGGTATCGAGTCCATCGGCGGAGAGATGATGGGTTTCACCTTTTTCCCGCTGGGCCAAGCGTTCGGCACGTTTTGCCTTAGCGCGATCGAAGGCGATACGACGACGTTCAATTAACATCCAGCGTTTGATCAGTTGGTATAACAGCAAGAAACCCAGACCAAGTACGATCGACAATTGCAGTTGTAACAGCATTTGGAAAGCGGTGAAGTAGTAACCTCTAAAGGCTAATCCGGCACTCAACAAAGGTACAGAAATCAGCAAGGTCCAGAGGATTTTCTGAATGAGTTTTTTGTTTTTACCGTCTTTCTTCGCATCCGAGTTTTTACGGCTAAGAATTAAGATGTCTTTGTATAACAAGAATAAAACGATACAGAAAACAATAAAGGCACCACGGCCTATGCTGTTGCGCACCAGTGAGGTGTCGAGTACTTCGGTAAAGCCCATCAAGCCCAATAATGGACTGGCGACCAGCACAAAGTGTCTGAGTCGTGATTGTCCGGCTTGGATGAGTTTCGAGGGACGTTTGAAATGGCCCACGAGTACGCCTTTGTCGAGCGTCAGAATAAAGATGAAGCGATACAAGAGGTAAACTAAACCAATCGCCAGTATGCCCATGCCCACTGCTTGCACAAAGTTGCGATCGGATTGATAAAAAATCAATCCCGCCATGATCACTGGGAAAGGTTTTATCAAGGCATAACTGACACTGCAGGCGAGTGCCTTGAGTGTGTAAATGAATTTATCTTGGGTCACATTGCCCACATAAGTGGTGTAATGATTTAGCAAGCGATTGAATTTAGGCGTGATTAAGTCCTGTACGACTAAACACAATACCAGCAATATGATCCACCAAGACCAATAATCGTTTTGCTCTTCCCACGCTTTACCCAGCTCATCCCACTGCGCTTGCTGCACTAGCCAAACCGCGCTGCGCTCAAGGTCGGTCAGCCATAATTTACTGATACTGGCAGCATTAGGCACCCAGAATAAATGCTCGTTAAGGGTATTTTTAAGGGTGAGATGTTGCTGGCTCAGTTGTTGATAGTTGACCTTCAACTTGCCTAATTCACTCAAGTATTGGTCATAGCTTTGCATCAGCTGCGAGATCAAACTTTGCTGCGAGTGCAGTAGTTTAATCTGTTGCTCATTGTACAAGCCGGGCTGTTCTAATTCTTGATCATTGAGGGCTTGTTGCTGCTCTAAATGATATCTGTCTAAGCGCGCATCGGCGATCAGAGTTTGCAGTTTTTCGTGGTTTGGCGGCTTAGGCAGCGATTGCAACATCTGCAAAAAGCGCTCACCAAAGGCGGAGTTCATTTTGACCCAAGTGATCTGTTCTTGGATGTTCGCCAACTGTTTGGCTTGGGATTGATATTGGGTTTCTGCCTGTTCCTGCTGCTCGACCACATTATTGATCTGTAAGGTTAAGGTTTGCAGTTTTTGGCCATAAATCTGGTTAGTGTCGGCAATATTGCGGGTAATGGGATCGAGGACTTTGTCCGTGTTGACTAAGTTTTTGGCTAGAGTGGCATCGGTTTGTTGCTGACGTTGTTTATTGATCGCCTTGTTGATGGTTTCAATCAAGGCTTCTTGCTGCACGAGTTGTTGCCGTACTAGCTGTAATTGTAATTGCGTCAGTTCAATGCGTTTTTGGCTGCTGGCGAGTTCAGCCTCATTGGTCGCAAGGCTTTGTTCAAAGAAGAGTCGTTGAGTTTGTTGTAACTCACCCGTTGGGGTATCAAGTGGGGCGAGTTCAGCCTTTTTGTTTTGGGCGACACTCTGCCTCGCGCTGGCGATCACTGTGGGTAAGTCGTTGTGGCGCTGTAATAAATCGTTTACTTGTCGGCCAAGGGTAGATTCGCTTTCTTTAAGCTCAGACAAACGAATATAGGCCATCGAAGCTTGCTGGCTGAGATCTGTGCCTTTTTCCAGTGAGAGAGGTTTATAGGCTTCTTTCAGTGCTTGGTTGGTGCGCTTCTTGTGTTGTTCAAAATCGATTTGCGCCTGTTGGAAACTGGTCGCACTGGCGGCGAGCTTCTCTATGTTAATTTTTAGGTCGTTAATTTGTTCATCAATGCTGAGATTTTGTTGCTGATCTTGCTTGTTCATGCCAAGACGTTTGTCCAACTGCAAAGGCGAATTGGCTAGGACGGAAAATGAGAAAAAAGCAATAACGAACAATAAAATACGTGGCATATGGGCTAAAGACATTTAGGGGCGAAAGACGCTCCATATTAGCCAAATTGCGTTGAGATTGGTATGTTTCAGGCGTTCTTTTTTCGCCGCTGTGACTGGTGCGATTGATGGGTTTCGAAGATGGCGGTCGCGACTATGATAGTGCCGCCGATTACGGTATTGAGATTGAGCTCTTCACCCAAAATAATCAGCGCTAACATGGCGCCATAGAAGGGCTGTAAGCAAGAGACTAGCCCAACCGTTTTGGCGCTGAGTTGCCTCAGTGCGGAAGTGAATAGCGCATGGGGCGCGGCGGTAAAGACGACGCCGAGTAAAATAATTAACCCCCACACTTCGAGTGAGATGCTGTTCAGTTCCGTTTGGTGCCAAGGCATTAGGAACACCACGGCGACCAAGGTTTGGTAGAACATGGCATGTGGGCCGCTGTACTGGGAAAAGTAGCGTTTGTGCAATAAGTTACGGGCGGTGAACAAGATGGCGGACACTATGCCGATGGCAATGCCCAGCGTAGTGTCGTTACCTAAATTGGCCTCAGGGATGAGTAATATCACCCCTATCAGCACTAACACACCGCTGATCATATCGAGTAATTTTATTTTACTGCCTGTCAGCAACGGCTCGGCAATCACTGTCATCACCGGATAGGTGAAAAACGCAATCATGCCAATGGCGACCGACGAGAGCTGCATGGCGGCAAAATACGTGACCCAATGCAGGCTGACAATAACCCCAAGCCCGATGGCGACCAGATAATCTTGTTTGCTGGCCAGCGTTAGCCGTTTACGGCGGAGTTTGACTAGCAAACCTAACACAGTGGCGGCGACGATACAGCGTAGGAAGGTGATGTCTAGGGCGCTGAGTGGGATTAATTTAGAAAACAAAGCCGTGCCGCCAAATAGCAGCACAGCTAAATGTAATTCAATTAATCCCGAAGGTTTAGCAGAACTCAAGAAGGGTTAATCCGCTTGCTTAACGTCTTTCAGGTTAGCGAAGGCTTGTCCCATGCGCGTTACAGCTTCGGCTTCGACACCTTCAGCAAAGGTCGCGATAGCATCTTTAGCAAACAACATCACCACAGTACTGCCTAACTTGAAGCGGCCCATTTCCTCACCTTTGTCTAAGGTAATGGCATCGGGGCCTTGGGTTGGATATTCCCAAGTGAAGACTTGCTTACCTGTCGGCGGCGTGACTGTGCCTGCCCAGACCGTTTCTATACTGGCAACAATCGTTGCGCCAACCAATACCATGGCTAATGGACCTAATTCGGTTTCGAAAATCGCCACTACACGTTCGTTACGGGCAAAGAGACCGGGTACGTTTCTCGCCGTTAACGGATTCACTGAAAACAGTTCACCAGGTACGTAAGTCATTTTTGATAACGTGCCTTTAATCGGCATGTGGATACGGTGATAGTCTTTAGGCGCCAGATAGATAGTCGCAAAATCACCGCCTTCGAAGCGTTTAGCATCTTCAGCTTGATCGCCAAGCAGGGTTAAGGATGAATAGTGGTGACCCTTAGCTTGGAAGATGCGGCCGTTTTTAATTGGGCCTAATTGGCTTACTGCACCATCGACGGGATGCACCATGATATCGGCGTCCATATCTAACGGACGAATACCGGGTTTAAGGGCGCGGGTAAAAAAGGCATTAAAGCTTTTATAGGCTTCAGGCTCACTCTGCGCCGCTTCGCTCATATCAATTTTATATTGCTTGATAAACCACTTGATAGCGGCCGTGGTTAACGCGCCCGCTTCGGCTGCGGCGAGTTTACCCACTAAACGAGATAATAAGTGTTTCGGCAGCATGTACTGCAGCGCAATTTTAACTTTATCCAATTTTAATTCCTTTTCTTACTGCTCAATCTTTGCTGAGACTGTTGTTATTTATCAATAAGTCGCTATTCGTCAGTGGCCGCGCGGAAATGGCGGGCATGACGTTGTTCATCTAAGCTGGCGATAATTTTATGGTAATTATGAAAGCGATCTGCGCTGATCTTGCCTTGGCTCAGGGCTTCTTGCAGTGCACAGCCGGGATCGTCACCGTGTTTACAATCACGGAACTTACACGCGCCAAGATACTCGCGAAACTCGATAAAACACCAGCCTACACGTTGCGCAGGAAGATGCCAGAGGGCGAATTCGCGCACGCCTGGGGAGTCGATTAAATCGCCGCCACTAGGCAAGTGCAACAGTTTGGCTGTGGTGGTGGTGTGCTGACCTAAACCTGAGTTATCGGAAACATCACCAATCACCAGTTCTGCATCGGGTAATAGGGCATTGATGATCGATGACTTACCCACACCAGATTGGCCAGCAAATACGCTGACTTTATCTTTGAGTATGTCTTTAATGGTATCGATACCATCACCTAACTTGCTGCTGACCTTATAAACTGGATAACCAATATCTTTATAACGCTGCAGCGCTTCATCGATTGCCTGCGCTTCATCGGGGTTGAGCAAGTCAATTTTATTCAAAATGATGATAGGCGGAATATCAGTATCTTCGGCAGCCACTAAATAACGGTCGATGATCTGGGTAGTAAAGCTTGGCAACACCGAGGACACAATCAAAATCTGGTCGATATTCGAGGCGATGATTTTCACGCCATCGTATAAATCTGGGCGTGTGAGTGATGAGCGACGTGGATGAACGGCTTCAACAATACCTGCGATGCCGCTATTGGCTTGGCTCTCAATGGCTAAGCGTACGATCACTTTATCGCCAGTGACTAAACTGGTGACGGCACGGCGAATATTACAGCGCACAACTTGGCCGCTTTCGGTTTCTATGTCGGCATGTTGGCCAAAACGAGAAATCACAGTACCGGGCTGTTCTTGCCCCAGTGAACTATCCTGTAACTCTGGCGTATTTTTTTCGCCACTGTCACGATTGAGTCGCTTCTCGTGATTAGCACGCATACGGCGTAATTGACCTTGGCTTAGGGGTTTCTTTTTACTCACTGATTCGTCTTCGTCAATTAGGTGATTTTTTGTGTCGGAAAAAAGCAGTATGATACACGCTCTTGAATAAAAAAGCCTGAATTTAGGCTAACTGACATGATAAGGCTGATTTATGACGGCAGATGTAAATAATCTCATTTGGATCGATTTGGAAATGACAGGGTTAGAGCCCGACGTCGACAGGATCATTGAAATTGCCACTTTAGTGACAGATCAAGAACTCAATATTATCGGTCAAGGTCCAGTTATCGCGATTCATCAATCGGATGATGTGCTGGCCGCTATGGATGATTGGAATCAAAAGCACCATGGTGAGTCAGGGTTGATTGACCGCGTTCGTGCTAGCCAAGAAACCGAAGCGCAAGCCGTGGTTAAGACGATTGCCTTCTTAGAACAGTATGTTCCTAAGGGCGCTTCTCCAATGTGTGGTAACAGTATTGGCCAAGATAGACGCTTCTTAAATCGTTATATGCGCGAGCTGGAAGATTATTTCCACTACCGCAATGTGGATGTCAGTACGATTAAAGAGCTAGTGAAGCGTTGGAGCCCAGAAACTATGGCGGGCTTTAAGAAGCAAAACACTCACCAAGCACTGCAGGATATCCAAGAGTCGATCGCTGAATTGCAGTATTATCGCAGCAAAGTATTTAAAATTTGACCGATCAGTAGATAAATATGCAAGAAGGGGTTGCAGCCGCATGAATTTTTCATATAATGCGGCCTCAACTTTTTGATGCGAACAGAGATGTACGGTCATTTAGATTGAATGCGAGATTAGCTCAGTTGATAAAGGTTGATAGACGATACCTTTGTTAATGTTGAAGGCAAATGTAGCAGCGATACAAAAGGCGACATTAGCTCAGTTGATAAAGGTTGATAGACGATACCTTTGTTAATGTTGAAGGCAAATTTAGCAGCGATACAAAAGGCGACATTAGCTCAGTTGGTAGAGCGATACCTTGCCAAGGTATAGGTCATCGGTTCGAACCCGATATGTCGCTCCAAATTCT
>NZ_MPDG02000005.1:0-173402 GCF_001887095.2 Shewanella sp. SACH | reverse complement strand
GCCAAGGTATAGGTCATCGGTTCGAACCCGATATGTCGCTCCAAATTAAAACTTAGTGATTTACCAAATCATTAATACAGATTATGCGACATTAGCTCAGTTGGTAGAGCGATACCTTGCCAAGGTATAGGTCATCGGTTCGAACCCGATATGTCGCTCCAATTTCCTAAATATTCCACTATCACATGACTCAATTGACATTAGCTCAGTTGTGATTCTGATATGGCGATACCTTTGTGATTGTTAAATTAGTCAAGGTATAGGTCATCGGTTCGAACCACTCCCGATAAAATCATTTCGCTGTACTTCCGTTAAACTCTCAACAGCTACTTTTTCACGTCATTCCCTCAACTAGCTCATCTATATTTGTTTTGATTCACTGCTATCGACTTCAAACCCTCTATCTTTGATTCATCATGCACAACCAAAGACTTACTCCAACCTTTTAGACTAAGTGTTTTGAGATCTCTTTTGGCTTTTCTCTCTTATACAAAACAGTGTGATAGGATTTAGATGCGTGATCTGTAGCGTGTTTCTTCAAGTTTTCCTAAATTAGATAGCTTCGCGAAAGTTAAATTATGACCTTGTTCAAATATTCGTAACGCTTTTACTCACATAATGAAGCTAGACAAAATTAATAGCGCCAAGTAGTTGGCCTGACAGTGGAGTGCATTATATGCGTATTCAACAATTACGTGATCTACTTGAGTATGTGGCAAATTGCCGCTTAGATATGGCGCAACTCTATGGCCGACTCAATAATCAAGCTGACTCGGCACGTGTGAAAATGATGCTGGATTATTTTGAGTCACATCAAAAAACCATGGCGGAGAAACTGCGCGATTATATAGAAGAAGCGCCACATCGTATTCTTGATACTTGGTACAAAGACTTCACCTTTGAAGACTTTACCAAGCGTTGCCAAGATACTATGTTGCCCGCGAACATGAATGAAGACGATGTGCTCAACTTGCACTTAGACTTAGAAAATCGTCTGATTGGTTTGTTAGAAAAAACGGTTAACTCAACCACTGCCGAAGATGCGCGTAATGCGTTAGCCAACTTGATCCGAGTAGAGAAAACTCAGCAACAACGTTTGGTCCACAGCACGATTCGGATGGACGATATCTAAACCGTCATCGCTTCTCAATTCCCAAAGCCAGCCTAGTGCTGGCTTTTGTCTTTGTGTCATCTATGTATCGACGACTTTTGCGCTACTTTGCTCCATTTGGACGGGTATCTGCGCCTGAACTGATTTACGTCATAATTTCCCGATCCGATTCTTGCTACTTTCTTGATCTATTGGCTGATTTTTTTATCGGCCTTGCTCAATGCTGCCAAGACTCCTATGGTGAGGTAACTCATTGTGGAATGAAGTCGTTGGCGTCTAAGGAGATCCTTCATGGCACAAGATCTATCGCAATTCCCCAAGGCCTTATTTACCCAAGCACAAGTTCGCCAAGCTGAACTGAGTGCTGTGTCGCAGGGAGCCTCTAGCCTCTATGAATTGGTCGAGCGTGCTGGCGCAGCGGCTTTTGAATGTTTAACGAAACATAACCTCAACGCCTCTTCTGTGTTTTTCCTCGCTGGCAGCGGTAACAATGGTGCCGATGCCTTAGTGTGCGCTCGTTTAGCCCGTGCCAGTGGTATGGCCGTTTCAGTGATGATGACGTCAGCGGCAGGCACGCCTGAGTGTCAGCAAGCATTGGCCCATTATCTTAAAGACGGCGGAGAGTTACTGCCGAAAGCCGTTGCGCCCATTCTTGCGGCCAAAATCATCGTCGATGGTTTACTCGGCACAGGTGTGCGAGATGCTGTGCGCGACGATATGGCTGAGTATATTCGTGCCATCAATGACAATGCAGCTTGGGTATTGAGCCTTGATTTACCGTCTGGAGTGATTGCCGATACCGGCGCTGTGGCGGGTGTTGCTGTGATGGCGGATGTCACCTTGTGTTTTGGTGGCTGGAAGCAAGGTTTGTTAACGGGTAAGGCGCGGCATTACAGCGGCGAACTTGAATTTGCCGCTTTGGGATTAACACCTTTCTTCGCTGAAGCGAGTGCACAAAGAGTCGGAAAAGAGACGCTTAAAGATTACTTTGCCGCCAGAGCGCGCGATAGCCATAAAGGCCAGTCGGGTAAGGTCACGGTTATCGGCGGTGATATGGGCATGGCTGGCGCCGTGCGACTGGCAAGTGAGGCATGTCTGCGTGCCGGTGCTGGATTAGTTACTGTGATCAGTCGACCTGAGCATCAATTGACGGTGAATGTTTCCCGTCCTGAATTGATGTTCTGGGGTTGTGACTTAGTCGATATGGAAGTGTATCTGCGCCTTGGTTGGGCGCAGGTTATCGTGCTTGGCCCTGGTTTAGGTAAGCATGACTGGGGCTATAACTTGTTTAAAGCCGTGGGCTTAAGCGATAAACCCTGTGTTTTGGATGCCGATGCCTTAAATCTATTGAGCAATGAACCGCGCCAGCAAACCAATTGGGTGCTAACACCGCATCCGGGTGAGGCTGCGCGTTTACTCGGCTGCTCTGTGGCAGAAATTGAGCAGGATAGGTTTGCGGCTGTAAGGGTGATACAGCAAAAGTATGGCGGTGTTGTACTGCTAAAAGGCGCGGGAACGGTCATTTTTGATGGCAAACAAATGGTTGTTGCACCTGTCGGTAATCCTGGGCTTGCCAGTGGTGGGTGTGGCGATGTGTTATCTGGTATTATAGGCGCGCTCATGGCTCAAGGAATGGATAACATGCAGGCGACTGTGCTGGGTGTTGTTGTACATGGTTGCGCCGCCGATCTTGCGGCAATACAGGGAGAACGTGGTATGTTAGCGAGCGATTTAATGCCTTTTATTCGCCAATTAGTGAATAGTGATTTACTCTAGGCGGTATGTGAGACTCAAGCGGGGCTGGACTTTGTTCTGTGCCCTGTGCCCTGTGCCTTTTTAGGGTTGAGTCGCTTCTCCATTAATAACAGCAGTGATATAAGCGGATATGACAGAGTTAACTTTTTTCTTAGACAACGAAGACGACACTATTGCGGTAGGGCAAAAATTAGCTCGCCATGTCCAAGCGCCTTTGACTCTGTATCTTACGGGTGATTTAGGCGCCGGTAAAACGACGCTGAGTCGCGGCTTAATTCAAGGTTTGGGCCATAAAGGGGCAGTTAAAAGCCCAACTTACACTTTAGTTGAACCATATGAGCTAGAGGGTGTCGAAGTTTATCATTTTGATTTGTATCGTTTAAACGATCCAGAAGAACTCGAGTTTATGGGTATTCGTGATTACTTCACGGATAAGAGTCTGTGCATTGTTGAATGGCCAGATAAGGGAGAGGGTTTATTGCCCGATGCCGATGTCCATATGCATTTAAGTTATCAAAATAGTGGGCGTGAAATACGCATAGAGGCCTTGTCAGAGCCAGGTGAAAAGTTATTAAAAGCGATAAAATAAAAACTAAAATGATAAAAAATAACCCTTATTTTCAAATTATTATTCTTTCTTTATGTTCTTTTTTATCTGTGGCGGCCAATGCGGCTAATCAGTTAGAAAGCGTACGCATTTGGGCCGCGCCTGAGTCGACTCGAATCGTGTTTGACTTAAGTGAAGCGCCTGATTACACCTATTTCTCTTTAGATGGTCCTAATCGCTTAGTGGTGGATTTAAAAAAGTCCGCCACTAAAGTTGCGCTGAAAAATCTTGAAAACAACAGTAAGTTAGTCAAAGGCGTGCGAGTCAGTAAGTCGCCGACTAAGGGTGATTTGCGTTTAGTCATCGATTTGGTGAAACCACTGAATGCGAGCTTGTTCTCGTTGCCCGTGACTGCGCCCTATGGCAATCGTCTCGTGGTTGATTTAGAAGATAAAACCTTAACAACCGCCACCGCAGTCGTCTCATCGACACCCGTTAAAACCGTTACCCAAGCGGCGCAATCATCCCGCGATATCGTGATTGCTATCGATGCGGGTCATGGCGGTGACGATCCCGGCTCCATTGGCCCTTCTGGCGTTTACGAAAAAAAGGTTGCCCTAGAAATTGCCAGACGTGTTTCGAGTAAAATTAATGACACGCCCGGCATGCGCGCTGTGATGATCCGCACCGGCGATTATTTTGTGAATTTGAATAAGCGCTCTGAGTTGGCCCGTAACAGTAAGGCCGATCTGCTGATTTCTATCCATGCCGATGCTTTTACTTCCCCGAACCCGCGCGGCGCCTCTGTGTGGGTATTATCCATGCGTCGGGCTAACAGTGAAATTGGCCGTTGGTTAGAGCAAAAAGAAAAGCATTCTGAGTTACTTGGCGGCGCGGGTGAGATTATCCAAAACACGGATAATGAACAGTATTTAGCCATGACGTTGCTCGATATGTCGATGAACAGTTCGATGGCCATTGGTCATTCAGTCGCTGGCGATATTCTTAAGGATTTAGGCGGCGTGACTGATTTACACAAGAGTCGCCCCGAGTCTGCGAGTTTAGCTGTGCTGAAATCACCGGATATTCCTTCTATCTTGGTGGAAACGGGCTTTATTTCGAATCCGAAAGAAGAGCGTTTGCTGTCGAGTAGTCGTCATCAAGAAAACATCGCTAATGCTATCTACAAGGGTGTGAGTCGTTACTATCACAATAATCCGCCGGCGGATACCTTGCTTGCCCAACGTGGCGGCGCAAGTTCTAGCAGTGCTAAATCGACTAAAGAGAGAACGCCAACCGCTTATGTGGGGAGTTCAACGTCATCGAACGTCAAACATAAAGTCAGTCGTGGCGAGTCTTTATCGGCTATCGCGCAGCGTTATCGAGTGCCTATGTCTAGCATCAAACAAGCGAATGGGATGAAGTCCGATGTGGTGCAGTTAGGACAAACGTTAGTCATACCCCAGAGTTAAATAGGAAAGCATGATGGGCATTCAGATCCTGCCACCGCAATTAGCCAACCAAATTGCGGCGGGGGAAGTGGTTGAGAGACCCGCTTCCGTAGTCAAAGAATTGGTCGAGAATAGTCTCGACGCAGGAGCGAGCCGAGTCGATATTGAAATCGACAAAGGCGGCAGCAAGCTGATTAAAATTCGCGATAACGGCTCTGGCATACCTAAAGATGAACTCGCGCTCGCCTTATCGCGCCATGCGACCTCAAAGTTACACACCTTAGACGATCTTGAAGCGATCCTCAGTTTTGGTTTTCGCGGTGAAGCGTTAGCCAGTATCAGCTCAGTCTCACGCTTAACGTTGACCTCGCGTACTGCTGAGCAAACCGAAGCATGGCAAGCCCATGCCGAAGGTGCTGACATGGCGGTTAAAGTCATGCCCGCCGCGCATCCTGTTGGTTCGACGATTGAAGTGGTGGATTTATTCTTCAATACGCCAGCTCGCAGACGCTTTTTAAAGAGTGACAAAACCGAATTTACCCATATCGATGAATGGTTAAAGCGCATCGCATTAGTGCGCGGCGATATCCATTTTACGCTGACCCATAACGGCAAGACGGTACGTAATTATCGTCCCGCCATGAATGAAGCCCAGTATTTACAGCGTTTGACGCAAGTAAGTGGCCGTCCATTTGCCGAGCAAGCGCTTAAGATTGAATGCCAGCACGATGATTTGCGCCTTAGTGGCTATTTGCAGTCACCTTGGTCGCCAGTGATTACTGATACCCATTATTTTTATGTCAACGGACGGCTTATCCGTGACCGCTTAGTCAATCATGCTGTGCGCCAAGCCTTTGCCCAAAAAGCGGAACTGGAGCAACCCGGCTATGTGTTGATGTTGGATATCGATCCCCATCAAGTGGATGTTAACGTGCATCCCGCTAAGCATGAGGTGCGATTCCATCAGAGTCGCTATGTGCATGATTATATTCTGCAAGCATTGCAATCGGCGCTGGAAGAAGCAGGGGAACTCAACTTCGTTCACTCAAGCTCTTTGGATGAAGTTGAAGATGTGTTTGTGGATGCCCCGACAAGCGCCACTGAAATCTCAGCCCCTTTTGTACTTGGTGCTGATTCAGCTCAAGTTAATGTGCCAGCTGATACACTTGAGTCTGCTCAACCGTTAGCTGCCTCTGCCGTTCAAGTAAAATCTGCCGGCGCAGGACGAGAAGGCACCAGTTTTGGCACTCAAACGAATGCCTTTGGCAGCATGGCCACGCCAAGGGACAATAGTCGTGGCAATTATTCTGCTGGTGAATCTCGGCAACGTACTGAATTACCGTCAAAAGCGGCAATTGCAAGTTATGGTGCTTTACTGCAAACACCTTCTTACAGTGTAAAAGATCAAGATTATCAGCCATCTCTGCCTATGCCTGCTATTTTAGATGGCCAATATTGGGTAATGGCGACGGCGGATAAACTGAGTCTATTGCCAATAAAATCAGTAGCATTGGCGACGCGCTGCCAAGAGATTGAGGCTAAGCTAGCGACCGGATTAATTGGCCAGCCTTTATTGATGCCAGTGTCTGTCGCGGCCGATGCAGATTGGCAGGCTGTGCTCGATGAACATGACACGCTGATCCGCCAGTTAGGTTTAGAACTAACAATTCGTTACCAGCAGTTGATTATTAAAAAAGTGCCCCCATATATCAGAGAGAGCCAGTTAGCAAAAGTGATCCCTGAGTGGTTACAATCGCTGCGTTTTGAAACACCTGCGCCAAGCGTATTGGCATTTTGGTTGGCAAAACACAGTTTAACCGGATTCGTTTCGGCAGCAGAAATCTGGGCAGCATTTTCGCAGTTAGCTGAAGAGAAAAAACAGCTTATTGCCAACAAAGCAATATTATTACCTTGGCAATCGTGGCTAGAAGAGCAAGCAAGTGAATAAAGAATTACAGCCTAAAGTGATATTTTTGATGGGGCCAACGGCATCAGGCAAAACTGCTTTAGCATTAGAATTGGCCGAAAAGCATAACTGTGAAATCATTTCGGTCGATTCAGCATTAATTTATCGCGGCATGGACATTGGCAGCGCTAAGCCTTCCGCCGACGAACTGGCCCGTGGGCCACACAGATTGATCGACATTCGCGATCCTAGCGAAAGTTATTCGGCAGCCGACTTTAGGGCTGATGCGATAACCGAGATAGAACAGATTATCAGCATGGGCAAAACGCCAGTGTTAGTTGGCGGAACCATGATGTATTTCAAAGCGTTACTCGAAGGTTTGTCACCTTTACCGAGTGCGGACGAGGCCATTAGAGCCGAGATCCAAGCTGAGGCGGATGAAAAGGGATGGGAAGCACTGCATGACCAATTAAGGGAGATAGATCCCGTGTCGGCAGAAAGAATTCATCCTAATGATCCACAAAGACTTTCAAGAGCGCTGGAAGTCTATAGAATAAGCGGCAAGAGTATGACTGAGCTGACTCAGACCAAGTCTGCTCCTTTGCCCTATGACGTAGTGCAGTTTGCTATTGCACCGCGTGAGCGCAAAGTGTTACATGACTTAATTGCGCAACGTTTTGCAATTATGCTCAAGCAGGGCTTTCTTGAGGAAGTCACAGAGCTGAAAGCCCGTGGAGATCTGCATTTAGACTTGCCTTCAATGCGTTGTGTGGGTTATCGACAGTGCTGGCAATATCTCGATGGTGAGTTTGACTATGATACTATGGTCGAAAAAGCGGTTGCTGCTACTAGGCAATTGGCTAAGCGTCAATTAACATGGTTGCGCAGTTGGCCAGAGTTGAATTGGCTCGAAAGTGGTGCTGAGGGGAATTTAGTTACACTTATGCGTCAATGCCGCTAGCTTATTAGCCCTTGCTGTATAATACTAAAACTAAACAAAAAACTATCACTGATATCGATTTATTTTATATAAATTAAAAAGGAAATAATAAAATGGCTAAGGGGCAATCTTTACAAGACCCATTTTTGAACGCATTGCGTCGCGAGCGCGTTCCTGTATCAATTTACTTGGTGAACGGCATTAAACTCCAAGGACAGGTAGAGTCGTTTGATCAATTTGTCATTCTGTTGAAAAACACAGTGAGCCAAATGGTTTATAAACACGCTATTTCTACTGTCGTGCCAGCACGCCCATTCAACGTCACTGGTCACCAAAATGCCCAAGGCGGATATGGTGCTCAAGATGATGCGCCTAGTGGCGAATAAGCTATATCTAAGGAGTTTACTTCTTGTTTGATCGTTATGAGGCGGGAGAAACTGCGGTTCTTGTCCATATCGACTTTTCCGATGAGGAACGCCGAGAAGATTTAGTCGAGCTGCAGCTATTAGTGGAATCAGCTGGAGCCCGATCAGTCGGGGTGATTACTGGAAGTCGACGTTCGCCGGATCGCAAATTTTTTGTGGGTTCTGGTAAAGCTGAAGAGTTAGCCGCATTAGTGGCGGCGACCGAAGCCAATGTGGTGATTTTTAATCATGCATTGAGTCCAGCCCAAGAGCGTAATCTTGAGCAAGTGTGTCATTGTCGAGTACTCGACCGTACGACGCTTATTCTGGATATTTTTGCTCAAAGAGCGCGTACTCACGAAGGTAAGTTGCAGGTGGAGCTAGCGCAATTGCGCCATATGTCGACTCGCCTGATCCGTGGTTGGACGCATCTTGAAAGGCAAAAGGGCGGTATTGGTTTACGTGGTCCAGGGGAAACCCAGCTCGAAACCGATAGACGTTTGCTCAGAGGACGGATTAAAAATATCAACAAGCGCTTAGAGCGAGTTGATAAACAACGTGAACAGAGTCGACGTGCACGTAAGCGCAGTGATTTGTCGACAGTGTCATTAGTCGGCTACACAAACGCGGGTAAATCAACGCTGTTTAATGCCCTAACATCATCCGATGTTTATGCTGCAGATCAGTTGTTTGCCACACTCGATCCCACGCTAAGAAAGTTAGATTTACCCGATGGTGCCGTGATATTAGCGGATACTGTAGGGTTTATTCGTCATTTGCCCCATGATCTCGTTGCTGCATTTAAGGCAACCTTACAAGAGACAAGGCAAGCTGAGTTACTACTGCATATCGTTGATTGTGCAGATGAAAACATGGCGGATAACTTTGATCAGGTTCAATCTGTACTGAAAGACATCGAAGCCGATGAAGTCATGCAACTCGTGGTGTGTAACAAAATCGATTTACTCGAGGATGTAACTCCAAGAATTGAATATAACGACATAGGCAAACCCGTTCGAGTTTGGGTTTCGGCACAGAAGCGTTTGGGATTTGATTTGCTGTTGAAAGCCATCACTGAGCTAATCGGTGAGGTGATTAAAGAGCTAACACTTAGAATTCCGGCAACTGCTGGACATTATCTTGGCCAGTTTTATCGACTGGATGCGATACAGCAGAAAGAGTACGACGATCTGGGGAACTGTATTTTGTCTGTTCGTTTATCGGACGCCGATTGGCGCCGATTAGCTAAACAGAGTCAGGGTGAGTTAGAAACCTTCATCTACGAAGATTCGATAGATGAGGCTGTTTGTTAATAATCTAATTTATTTCATCCACTTATGGAGTGCTAAATGGCTTGGAACGAGCCCGGTAACAAGGGTAATGATCCTTGGGGAAATAAAGGTGGTAACGACAAAGGACCACCGGACCTTGACGAGGTTTTTCGTAATCTTTCAAAGCGCTTTGGCGGCAAAGGAAACGGCTCAGGCCAATCTTTTAGCTCGTTTAGCCTAATCATCATTCTTGCTGTTGCTGTAGTTGTTTGGGGACTTTCGGGTTTTTATACAATTAAAGAAGCTGAGCGTGGTGTGGCACTGCGATTTGGTAAACACGCTGGCGAAATTGGCCCTGGACTTCATTGGAAAGCCACATTTATCGACCAAATTTATCCCGTCGACATTCAATCGGTTCGCTCTATTCCTGCGTCTGGTAGCATGCTGACATCCGATGAAAACGTCGTGAAAGTTGAGCTTGATGTTCAGTATCGTATTTTAGATGCTTACTCATATCTATTTAGTGCCGTCGATGCGAACGCCAGTTTGCGTGAAGCGACTGACAGTGCACTGCGTTATGTCATTGGACATAATAAGATGGATGATATTCTGACTACCGGCCGTGATGCTATTCGTCGCGATACGTGGAAAGAGTTAGAGCGCATTCTTGAACCGTACAAATTGGGTCTCGCTGTTGTTGACGTCAACTTCTTACCGGCGCGTCCGCCTGAAGAAGTGAAAGACGCCTTCGATGACGCGATTTCTGCCCAAGAAGATGAACAACGTTTTATTCGTGAAGCTGAAGCCTATGCCCGTGAAATTGAACCAAAAGCTCGTGGTGAAGTTGAACGTATGGCACAACAAGCGAATGCTTATAAAGAGCGTGAAGTCTTAGAAGCTCGCGGTAAAGTGGCTCGTTTTGAGCTGTTATTACCTGAGTACCAAGCCGCGCCTGACGTGACTCGCAAGCGTTTGTATCTCGATACAATGCAGCAAGTGATGACTGATACGAATAAAGTGCTGATTGATGCCAAGAACAACGGCAACTTAATGTACCTACCGCTAGATAAGTTAATTCAGCAGAAGCCTGCGACAACTGAGCTGGAAGCTAAGCCACAGCAAAATGTCAATTCTTCATCTGTATCAACGACTCGCGCGAATGAGCCTTTGAGTGGACGTCCATCCCGCGATGATCGTACTCGCCAAGGGAGGGAGTAATCCATGGGTAGATTAAGCGTTATTCTTATCGCCGTACTCTTAGGTATTGGTTTGTCATCTTTAATGGTGGTGAATGAAGGCGAGCGCGCAATTGTGGCGCGTTTCGGGGAAATTTTAAAAGACAACGTTGACGGTAATCGAGTCACCCGTGTCTACGGTCCAGGTCTGCACATTAAAGTGCCTGTGATCGATAAAGTAAAATTACTCGATGCCCGTATTCAAACACTCGATGGTGCTGCTGATCGTTTTGTGACTTCAGAGAAGAAAGACCTTATGGTCGACTCCTATGTGAAGTGGCGTATTGCAGATTTCGAAAAATATTACCTGTCTACAAACGGTGGTATTAAGTCGAATGCAGAATCGCTATTACAACGTAAGATCAACAACGATTTACGTACTGAGTTTGGTCGTCGCACTATCAGAGAGATTGTCTCTGGTAAGCGTGATGAATTGCAAAATGACGCGTTAGAAAACGCCTCAGAAAGCGCCAAAGACTTAGGTATTGAAGTTGTCGATGTGCGTGTAAAGCAAATCAATTTACCTGCTAACGTCAGTAACAGTATTTACCAACGTATGCGTGCCGAGCGTCAAGCTGTGGCAAAAGAGCATAGAGCACAAGGTAAAGAGCAATCTGAAATCATTCGTGCAACGATTGATGCCAATGTAACAGTGAAGATTGCTGAAGCTGAGCGTAAAGCCTTAACCATTCGTGGTGAAGGTGATGCATTAGCCGCGAAGATATATTCTGATGCTTACAGCAAAGATGCTGAGTTCTTCGGCTTTGTTCGTAGCTTAGAAGCCTATCGTGCCAGCTTCTCAGGCAAGTCCGATATCATGGTGTTAGAGCCTGATAGCGAGTTCTTCAAGTATATGAAGAGCACTGCACCTAAGAAGTAATACGTTAAAAGTATTGATCTAATAGGCCCTGTTACCCAGGGCCTATTTTTTTATCTGGCGATTGTTAACTTAGATTGAAAAGTCAGGGCTAATTCATATTAGCGATGCATGCTTTATGCCGATGTCACAGACAAGATGCTCAAAATATGATCCAAATGGATTAAAACGGGTTAATAGTTGGGTCTTTTTTAGACTTTTTTTAAAAAACACGCAATCTCCCTAACTTACTTGCGTGTTTTCACTATGATCTGCTTCTAATTTTTAGCTATAATGAGCCCCGCTTCAAACTTCGATTTTTGACCCTAGTGATGACTAAGGGCCGAAAGTCTTTGAAATATAAAAATTCCAACACCCTCTGGGAGATAAGTGGATGAGCAATGCGCCAGTCGATACCGGACGTCGCAGATTCCTGACAGCCGCAACCGCCGTAGTAGGTGGTGCTGGTGCCGTCGCTGTAGCGGTTCCTTTCATCAAGTCATGGAATCCGAGTGCCAAAGCGAAAGCTGCAGGTGCACCGGTCGAAGTAAATATCAGTAAAGTAGAGCCAGGTCAGCTGATCCGTGTTGAGTGGCGTGGAAAACCTGTATGGGTTGTCCGTCGCACAGATGCTGTGATCAATGAACTGCCAACACATGATGATAAGTTAAGAGATCCTGCTTCTGCCGAAATGCAGCAGCCTGATTATGCAACAAATCCTTTGCGCTCAATTAAGCCAGAGTATTTTATTGCTGTCGGTATTTGTACCCACCTCGGATGTTCACCTACTTATTTGCCAGATTCATTTGGTGAGCAAGTTGAAGGTGTCACTTCTGGTTTCTTCTGTCCATGTCATGGCTCTAAGTTCGATATGGCTGGTCGCGTGTTCCAAGGCGTACCAGCTCCATTGAACCTAGTTATCCCTCCACATCAATACGTTGATGATGGCACCGTGATTATCGGTGTAGATAAAGGAGTGGCGTAATGGTTAAGAATTTAATTAATTGGATTGATGCTCGTATCCCAATGACGGCGACTTATAACCGTCACGTGGGTCAGTATGCTACGCCAACTAACTTTAACTTTTGGTACTTTTTCGGTTCTCTAGCGATGTTAGTATTGGTTAACCAATTACTGACGGGTATCTGGTTGACGATGAACTATGTACCAACAGCAGAAGGCGCATTCGCTTCTGTTGAGTACATCATGCGTGACGTTGAATACGGTTGGTTGCTGCGTTATATGCACTCTACCGGTGCTTCAGCGTTCTTCGTAGTGATCTATCTGCACATGTTCCGTGGTCTGATTTACGGTTCATATCAGAAGCCTAGAGAGCTACTGTGGTTGTTCGGTATGTTGATTTTCCTCGTGTTGATGGCTGAAGCCTTTATGGGCTACTTGCTACCATGGGGTCAAATGTCATACTGGGGCGCGCAGGTAATTATCTCTCTGTTCGGTGCTATCCCTGTTATTGGTGACGATTTAACCCTGTGGATCCGTGGTGACTTCGTGATCTCTGGCGCGACACTGAACCGATTCTTCGCGCTGCACGTGATTGCACTGCCGTTAGTATTAGTGGTCCTCGTGTTCTTACACTTAATTGCGCTACACGAAGTGGGTTCAAACAACCCTGACGGTATCGAAATTAAGAAGAACAAAGACGAGAATGGCTGGCCTGTTGATGGTATTCCATTCCACCCTTACTACACAGTAAAAGACATCATGGGCGTCGCTGGCTTCCTGATCGTATTCTGCTGGGTCATGTTCTTCGTACCTGAGGGCGGTGGTTACTTCTTAGAAGGCCCGAACTTCGAAGCGGCTAACCCGATGAAGACGCCTGTGCACATTGCACCTGTGTGGTACTTTACACCTTTCTACGCCATCCTTCGTGCGATTCCAGACAAGTTGACTGGTGTGGTGATGATGGGACTGTCGATTGCAGTACTGTTCGTATTGCCTTGGTTAGATCGTTGTAAAGTGAAGTCAATTCGCTACCGTAGCACGCTACACAAGCTGAACATTGCTCAGTTTGCGATTTCTTTCATCGTCTTAGGTTATTTAGGCGCTGTGCCTGCCACACCTGAGCTGACGATCGCTGCGCGTATCTTCACTGTGACGTATTTTGGCTACTTCTTGTTGCTGTTCATTTACAGCAAGAATGAGAAAACTAAGCCTGTTCCAGCGAGGTTGACACACTGATGAAAAAATTACTGATTGCATTAGTTACACTGTTGCCGACGCTGGCTATTGCTGCGACTGGGCACGTACATTTAGAAAAAGCCAATGTTGATCTGCATGATAAAGCTTCCTTAGAACGTGGTGTGGACCTGTTCCAACATTACTGTTCTGGTTGTCATAGCACTCAGTATCAACGTTATGAACGTGTCGCTACCGATATCGGTATCTCTGCGGATGATATGCGTAACAAGTATATGTTCACCGATGCCAAAATTGGTGAGCTGATGCAAAACGCGATTCCACATAAAGATTCGGCTAAGTGGTTTGGTGCTACACCACCAGACTTAACTTTGGTTGCCCGCGTTCGTGGCGAAGATTGGATTTATTCATATCTGAAAGGCTTCTATAAAGATCCTAGTCGCCCATTTGGTGTGAATAACACAGTATTCCCATCTGTTGGTATGCCACATGTACTCGAAGAGTTACAAGGCACACCAGTCAAACAAGAAGATGGCACTGTTGTGGTTACTGGCGGTAAATTAAATGCGGAAGAGTACGATCAAGCGGTTCGTGATATCACGGGTTTCTTAGTCTATTCGGCTGAACCTGTCCAACTAGAGCGTAAAGCTATGGGTTGGTGGGTACTCGGATTCCTGTTTATATTCTTTATTGTGGCCTACCTCTTGAAGAAAGAGTATTGGAAAGATGTACACTAGGCACCAATAACGGGTAAAATGTAATATCCGCATAGTGTAAACGGGGGGCTTAGCCCCTCGTTTACTTTTGTTTTATTTCGATTCTGGAGGGTATCAATGGCTGTTGCTGCCAACAAACGCTCTATCATGACACTGTTTTCAGGTGCTGATGATCTGTATAGCCATCAAGTACGTATCGTGTTAGCTGAGAAAGGGGTTACTGTTGATGTTTTACAGGTCGACCCTAACGAAATGCCTGAGGATTTGCTCGAAGTAAATCCATATAACTCAGTGCCAACTTTGGTAGATCGTGAACTCGTTTTATACGAATCACGCATTATCATGGAATATTTGGATGAGCGTTTTCCTCATCCGCCTTTGATGCCAGTTTATCCAGTATCTCGCGGCCAAAGCCGTTTGATGATGCACCGCATAGATACAGACTGGTATTCGCTAGTTGACCGTATCCGTAAGGGTGATCGTGTTGAAGCCGCTCGTAAAGAGCTGACTGAAAGCTTGATCGCTATTGCGCCTATCTTCGGTGAAGTGCCTTACTTCATGAGCGAAGAATTTGGTCTAGCGGATTGCTACCTTGGCCCATTGTTGTGGCGCTTACCTGTATTAGGTATTGAGCTAGATAGCCGTGTAGCTAAAGATATCAAAGCGTACATGACACGTATTTTTGAGCGTGAATCGTTTAAAGCTTCTCTAACTGAAGCTGAACGCGAAATGCGCATGGGTATGTAATGAAACCTTTGACTCCAAATCGTCCTTATTTACTAAGGGCTTACTATGATTGGTTGATGGACAACCAATTGACTCCTCACGTTGTGGTGGATGCCTTTGTTGAAGGCACTCAAGTACCGCAGCAATACGTGAAGGATGGCCAGATAGTGTTGAATATCGCTGCTGGCGCAGTGGGCAATTTGCAAATTAGCAATGAGTTTGTGGAGTTCAATGCGCGTTTTGGTGGTGTTCCCCAGCAGGTGATGTTGCCAATGGCGTCGATTGTCGCTATTTATGCCCGTGAAAACGGTGCTGGCACTGTCTTCGATATTGAAGATGCTTACCTGGTGGACGATGAAGTCGATTCATCTTTATCGGTTGTTGAAACAAACGATAAAGCGCCTGAACCGACTGATGAACCGCCTAAGCGTCGCAGCCATTTAACCGTCGTAAAATAACGACCGCTAAATAGCTGTGGTGAAATGCCCAAGTTGTTTTAAAACTAAGCCAGTCCTATGACTGGCTTTTTTGTCGCTGTATTTTATCGCCGTAATTGGCTAAACCTTGAGGATAAGGTGTGGTAGCATTTGCGCCCGCATTCATCCGTCGGATATGCGTTACCTTTACCCATTTAGGCCAATGGATCTTGTATGTTGCTAATGATCGATAATTACGACTCTTTTACCTTTAACTTAGTGCAGTATTTTCAGCAGCTAGGGCAAGAGATAGTGGTTAAACGTAATGACGAAATTAGCATCGCCGAAATCGAGGCACTTGCGCCTACTCATCTGGTGATTTCGCCCGGCCCTTGCACTCCCAATGAGGCGGGGATTTCCCTTGCGGCAATTGAGCATTTTGCCACGCGTATGCCGATCCTCGGTGTGTGTTTAGGGCATCAGGCGATGGCGCAGGTTTTTGGTGCCAATGTGGTGCGTGCCTCGCGGGTAATGCACGGCAAGGTCAGCGCCATTGCGCATTCTGGCCAGCGGTTATTTGAGGGATTAAATCAGCCCTTAACCGTCACACGTTATCACTCGTTATTGGTAGATGCTGTGCCTGAAGGTTTTGTTCTCGATGCTTGGTTTGATGATCCAATCCATGGCCGAGAAATTATGGCCATGAGCCATCAAGACTTACCGCTGTATGGGGTGCAATTTCATCCCGAATCGATTCTTACTGAGCAAGGTCTCGAACTGTTAGCTAATTTTTTAGCGCAACCTGCTGTGCCTGTATAATTTCCTCGCTCTAAAAACTCCCCGCACTATATTCGTACTATCAATTTCTGTTACAAGATTTATCCTTTTTTTAAGCAAGTTTAGCGATTAACTATGCTATAACTGCGGCAAAACTACGCGAATAGGCAAAACCAGCAGATAAACTAGACTGGGTCATTTAGCCGTTGCGATAACAATAAAAGGAAGGACAAATGAGAAGCGTAATGCGAAATTTGGGTTTAAGTGCGTTAGCGGTTGCCGTGTTGGCAGGTTGCGCAGCGACATCGACTGAAACAGCACCTCCTGCATCATCCCCGCAAGCATTCCAAGTTCCCTTAGCCCAACCGCCACAGGTTTCACAGGCGCTTACGCTTAATCAAATTATGGCAAATCCCGATTGGATGGGTGTTTTCGCTAAGGAGGCTTACTGGAGCGACGATAGCCAAAGCGTGCTATTTGCCCGCCAAGCGAGTGCTTCACCTCTGCGTAGTTATTATCAGCAAGGCATCAATGACAGTCGCGCCGTCGAGCTAGCGCTTGATAAATTACACGCGGCGGATCAGCAGTTTGGCGTGTTTGATCGCACTAAGTCCCACAAGGCTTATCTGTATCAGGGCAACATTTTTGTTAAGCAATTAAGTACAGGTAAAATCAGCCAACTGACTCGCCAGCGCAGTGCCATCGATGGCGTGCGTTATCTCAATAATGGCGATATCGCCTATTGGCAGGGCGACAATGTTTTCCAAATTCATCAAGATTCAGGCTTAGTCGAGCAGCTTGCTGAAATTAAAATGGCGAAAGCGCCAGAAGGTGTAAAAGAGCCAACGTCTTACCTTGCCAAGCAACAGCACAGATTGATTAAGTATGTGGCGCTGCAGCAAGATAATGCTAAAGCCAAAGCACAGTACAAAGATGAATTGCAAAAAAGCGACCCGACGCTCGCCGCCAGCACTTGGTATTTAGGCGATAGCGAAGTGGTTTCAGAGCTTAGCCTGTCACCGGATGGCCGCTATATTTTACTCGCCTTGACCGATAAGAATTACACCGGCAGCAGCGAACACGACATCATGCCTAACTACTTAGGCAGCGACGGTTATATCGACCCTGTACCCGTGCGTGCACGTGTGGCTGAAGATACGCCGCCAGGACAACGCTTTGTAGTGCTTGATTTAAACCAGCATAAACAAGTCGATATCACTATCGAGGGCCTTACTGGTTTTGATGAAGATGTACTCGCCAAAGTGAAAGCTGAGAATGCTAAAGCGAAAGGCGAAACTTACCAAAGCACTAAAGCGCCACGCAAAATTCAGCTAATTCAGGATTGGGGCTGGACCCAGAGCGCGATTCAGTGGCATGAATCGGAAGATAAATTAGCCCTGATGCTAGAAGCCACCGATAACAAAGATCGCTGGATAGCCAGTGTCGATCTCGCTAAAGGTAAATTCACCACCGAACATCGTTTGCATGACGACGCTTGGGTGAATTACGACTACAACCAATTCGGTTGGTTGCCGGGGACGGATTCTCTGTACTATTTGTCGGAAGAATCAGGTTATTCGCAGCTCTATGTGAAAGGACTCGGTGAAAAGCCGCGCGCCTTAACCCAAGGCAAGTTTGTTGTGAGCGACATCCAGCTGTCACCGGACGCGAATTATATCTACTACAAAGCTAACCAAACTCACCCTGGCATTTATAACGTTCACCGGGTGAACTTAGCCACAGGTAAAAATGAGCAATTAACGCAGTGGGATGGCAACTTAGATTACAGCCTAAGTCCTGATGGCACTCAGCTACTACTTAATGCTTCACGCCGTACTCAGCCAAATGAGCTTTATGTTCAACCTATTGGCGGTGAGTTAAAGCAGCTGACGTCTTACACCAGCGATGCCTTTAAAAACTACCCATGGCAAGCACCAAAAGTGGTCGCTGTACCTTCAAGCCATGGTGCTGGCAAGGTGTACGCCCGCGTTTATTTGCCACAAGGCTATGATAAATCCCGCGCCGAGAAATACCCTGCGGTGATTTTCAACCACGGTGCAGGTTATCTGCAAAATGCTGACTATGGCTTTAGCGGCTACTTCCGCGAGTTTATGTTCCACAACCTGCTGACTCAGCAAGGTTATGTGGTGATGGACATGGATTACCGTGGCTCTAAAGGTTATGGCCGAGATTGGCGCACCGCGATTTATCGAAATATGGGTCATCCAGAAGTGGAAGACTTAAAGGATGGCGTTAGCTGGATGGGAACCAATACGAATGTCGATACGGAGCGTGTCGGGACTTATGGTGGTTCCTACGGCGGATTCTTAACCTTTATGTCATTGTTCACTGCACCAGACCTGTTCCAAGCAGGAGCCGCACTGCGTCCTGTGGCGGACTGGGCACATTATAATGCGCCTTATACCTCCAATATCTTAAATACGCCTGATGTCGATCCTATCGCCTATGAGCGCAGCTCTCCGATTGAGCATGCCCAAGGATTAACGAAACCACTGCTTATTATGAGTGGCGTTATGGACGACAACGTCTTCTTCCAAGACAGCGTGCGTATGGTGCAACATCTGATCGAACTGGAAAAACCGACCTTTGAAACGGCGATTTATCCTGTCGAGCCCCATGGTTTCCGTCAGCCTTCTAGCTGGTTAGACGAATACCGCCGCATCTATAAGTTATTCGAACAAGAACTCAAATAACTTAGCTCTATTTCCTGCCAAGGCCTCTATGTGAGGCCTTTTTATTGGCCAACTGAGTAGGAAATATCCGATATAACACTATGTTTGTGTTCTGCGACTTTGCGTTATTGCTAAGATTAAGTGTATGTGCTGAAATTGTAATGATTTTGAGAGTTTGATTGTTTTGACGTCACTCGGGCATTAGCGATATAGGAAAGATTTATAGTGGCGATTTCGGTTGCGGGCGGTGTAAGACCCGGCAAAATTATAGAGATAGAGCACAGACTCTATCAGCAATTGATCCTCGGAAAGCATAAAGCGAGCCCGACTCTTTTGGATGACCTCGACCTTGAATTAGAGGCCGATGCGAATAAGTTAGATGTTGAGCGCGAAGCGATTTTAGCGCGTTTAATGAAACAAATTAAAGCCAAAGAAGTGTTTGAAGCCGTGTCGAGCCAGCTGCATGAAACGGTCAATAACGCCATCGAGCATCAACTCGCGTCCCCCGAACTGGTTCTGGCTAAGTCAGAGATCAATGAATCGCAAATTCTGTTGTTGGAATTACTGCTGGCAAAAAATCTTGATGCGACGCGATTAAGACCGCTGATCAGTAACTTAAGTTGGTTGTGCCGCGACTTAACCAATATGGTCAACAGCCCGTCTTTTCGTGCCCGCCGGCCTCAGAGCTCAGATGTGCGAGTCACTGATATCAAATTGGTGATGAATTACATCGGCATCGAAAACCTGCGAACGATTATCCCTTATTTTTGCCTGCGTAATTGGCTGCCGAGCGCCAATGCTAAGTTGCTGTGGACTACCCGTAAATTATGGCGCTACAGCATAGTCAGTGGTATCGCGGCCAATGCGTTGGCTCAGCTTCATAATACTGACTCAGCCTTGGTTTATAGTAGTGCCTTACTCAATCAATTAGGCACCTCGGTTGTGCTGAGTTTGAGTGCCCGCTTATTCGATCAAACCTGGGGAGCGTGGATAAGGGAAGCCAGCAGCAGCCGTGATAAGGAAGTGTATGATGCGGTGATTGCCACTGAGTTTCCGGCCAAAGCTGTGTTTGAACAAGTGTTAAGCCATGGTCATAAACTTAACTGGCAGCTATTAGAGTTACTTAAGTTTGAAGCGAGCCCTTTGACTGGGTTATTGAAGGAGTTAGACCTGACCTTAAGCTATCGAGAATTGTCACCGCAGGCCGCATTAGTCGCGCGGGCAAACTGTTATGCTAAGGTGGTGTTACTCGAAGAGATGCGTCAAATCGATCCCCAAGAAAAGCGTTTAATGTTCGATTATTACGAGTTAACTGAGCAAGAAGTGCTGCGCTTAAAAGCACAGAATTATAGGAAGTTAGATCTGCTGTAGTCCACGACCTGCGACTTGAGCGTCGGGATGGCGGCGTTTAAGTAGAGGAAGGGATATGCCAAGCTGGCAAGCATCTGTACTGAATACTATTTTATCTTATGTCGCTAGGCCATCCATCAGTCGCGGCAAGGCCAAAGTCCCCCTAGCGCAAGTGCGTAAAAAGTTGCTTGATCTCGATAAACGTTGGCTTCCTTGGCCGGATAAGTTAGTCAGTGCCACCATCCCTTTGCAACACTCTAGCTTGCTGCACTATGTGCTTCTCAATGAGCAAACTCGCCTTGGCAATCTGTTTTATATCCGTGGCGGAGGTTTTTGTTTTAAAACGCCCCATGCCCACGCAAGATTGATCGCGGATATCAGCCAACGTTGTAAATTGGATGCCTATATTCCTGATTATCGTCTCGCACCTGAGCATCCTTTTCCTGCGCCATTTGATGATGTGCTTGAAGCCTATAGGCGATTAATCGCGCTTAAGGGCGATGAGAATGTGATCCTCATGGGCGACTCTGCTGGCGGCAATTTAGCCCTGAGTTTGTTGCTGGAATTAAAGCGTTTAGCCCTGCCTTTGCCGACGGCTTGTATCCTCTTATCGCCCGCGTTGGATTTAGCACTAACGGGGGATACTGAGTTGATACTCGCGGCTGACGATCCCTTCTTCACCATCGAAGCTTTGCTGCGTTTACGTGGCGCTTATCTTGCGGGGGCCGACCCCATGTCTGCAAAAGTTTCACCCTTGCAGGGGGACTTGGCAGATCTGCCGCCCATCTTAGTGATTGCGGGTACGCGGGAGCTGTTATTGCAGGATTCTGAGCGCTTAGTTGCCCAAGTCAAAGCCAGCGGTGGCGAGATAACGGGCTGTTTTTACCCTAACATGCCCCATGTGTTTCCCTTGTTCAATTTATTGCCCGAAGCCCTTGAAGTGAGGTCAAAAATTAGCCATTTTGTGCTTTCACACTTGATTCGTTAAAATGGTGTAGTTATTCACATTCAGTGAATAGCTAGCAAAATGAGGGGTAAATAACTTTTTTTATGACTAATTATGCTGAAAGCCACGGGCATAACCGCTTGTATAGTTCTTAAACCGCAATCTTTATGCACTTTGGGTGGAAGTGCGAGGATTGATGTTTGTGAAAAACTGGTATTTTGATCACATTTTCGCTAATAATGGTTATTAATAGACACAAGCAATCCCAGTATCACTAACTCTAGATAAAGATACCTATGGGACTCTGACGGTGCAAGGCGCCGTTAAACAAACACAAAGGACGAAGAAGAATGAGTGTTGATATGAAGTTAGACCGTGCCCAGTTTGACGCAGTGATGGTGCCTAATTATGCGCCTGCTGCTGTGATCCCTGTTCGTGGCGAAGGAAGCCGAGTTTGGGACCAAGAGGGTAACGAGTTTATCGATTTTGCTGGCGGTATTGCGGTAAATTGCTTAGGTCACTGTCATCCTGCCCTTGTGAATGCCCTTAAAACACAAGGCGAAAAATTATGGCATCTGTCTAACGTAATGACGAACGAGCCTGCCTTAGAATTAGCGACTAAATTAGTCAACAGCACGTTTGCCGACAAAGTGTATTTTGCCAACTCTGGCGCCGAAGCCAACGAAGCCGCATTGAAACTTGCCCGTCGTTACGCCTTAGAAAAGCACGGCGTTGAGAAAGACGAAATCATAGCGTTTGATAAAGCCTTCCACGGCCGTACCTTCTTTACCGTGAGCGTTGGTGGGCAAGCTGCCTATTCCGATGGTTTTGGTCCTAAGCCACAGAGCATTACTCACCTGCCATTTAACGATGTTGCTGCATTAGAAGCTGCAGTAACGGACAGAACCTGTGCCATCATGCTTGAGCCGCTGCAAGGCGAGGGCGGTATTATTGATGCCGATCCTGCATTCCTAAAAGCCGTGCGTGAACTAGCGAACAAGCACAATGCGCTAGTGATTTTTGATGAAGTGCAAACAGGTGTGGGTCGTACTGGCGAACTGTACGCTTACATGGGTACTGAAATCGTGCCTGACATTTTAACCACAGCTAAAGCACTCGGCGGTGGTTTCCCTATCGCAGCTATGCTGACAACGGCTGAGATTGCTGAACATCTAAAAGTGGGCACTCACGGTTCTACCTATGGCGGTAACCCATTAGCCTGCGCTATCGGTAATGCTGTGTTAGACGTAGTGAATACGCCTGAAGTGTTAGACGGCGTTAAACATCGCGAGCAGTTATTGCGCGATGGTTTGAATAAAATCAATGAAAAATATCATGTATTTTCAGAAGTACGCGGTAAAGGTTTGCTGTTAGGGGCAGTTCTTAATGAACAATACCAAGGCCGTTCACGCGACTTCTTGGTGGCCTCTGTCGCTGAAGGCTTAATGAGCCTGATGGCGGGTGCTAACGTGGTACGTTTTGCTCCTTCTCTGGTGATCCCTGAGGCAGATATTGCTGAAGGTCTAGCTCGTTTTGAACGTGCTGTGGCGAGCATTGCTGCCGCCTAAATGACCAAAGGAGTGCTGAATTTATTCGCACTCCTTTTTTGTCAGGGAATACTTACGTGCATCACTACCTGTCTTTTCGAAGAGAGGTGCTTTGATGCACGGCAAGCCAAAGTGAGGAGACACTAAGATGTTAATCATACGTCCTATTCAGGCTGGCGATTTTGAAGCCTTATATCAAATTGCCGAAGAGTCTGGTCATGGTTTTACGTCATTACCCGTGAATGCCGATTTGCTCAGACATAAAATTGCGCGAGCAGAAGCCTCATTCGTCAAAACTGTCGATGCGCCCTTCGATGAAGGTTATCTGATGGTGCTGGAAGATACCGACACCCGTGAAGTGGTGGGGACGTGCGCTATCGAAGCAGCCGTGGGAATGGAAGATGCTTTCTACCATTATCGACTTGGTACCGAAGTCTATCATTCCGAACAAATTGACGTGCGTAACGAGGTCGAAACCCTCACCCTTTGCCATGACTACACTGGCGCTGCTGAGATGTGCACCCTGTTTTTGCGTGAAGCGTATCGCAAGGGCAACAATGGCCGCATGTTATCCCGCAGTCGCTTTCTGTTTTTAGCGCAACATGCGCAACGTTTTGGCGAAACTGTGATTGCCGAAATGCGCGGTGTGAGCGATGCCGATGGTCATTCACCTTTCTATGGCTGGCTGCAAAAACACTTTTTAGGCATTGATTTTATTCAGGCAGATTATCTTTCTGGTTTGGGTAAAAAGGCATTTATGGCCGAGATGATGCCACGAAATCCAGTATACGTTTGTCTATTGCCGGAAGAAGCGCAGAAAGTGATTGGCGAAGTGCATACCAATACTCGTCCCGCATTAAGTCTGCTGCAGGCCGAAGGTTTTAGATGCCGCGGTTATGTGGATATTTTTGATGGTGGTCCAACGGTTGAGTGTCGTTTATCGGACATTCGCGGCGTGCGTGAAAGCCGTTTATTAACCGTCGATATTGGTGACATGGTCGAAGCCGACGCTCAATTTATTATCTCAAATACTCAATTAGCCAATTATCGAGCGACGTCTGCCGCACTGGCTGTGGACGACAAATCTGAACACATCATTATCAGCCCTGAGCTGGCAGCGGGTTTGTTACTCGCAAAAGGCGATCAAATCCGTATTTTAGCAATGTAGGAATAGCAAATGACACATTATATTCAAGGTCAGTGGCATGCTGGCAAAGGTCATGACGTGGCCTCAATTAACCCAGCCAATGCTCAAACTATTTGGACAGGTAAAACGGCTACAGCAGAACAAGTTAACGCCGCCGTTGATGCTGCGCGCGCTGCACAGTTTGATTGGTTTATGTTAGGTTTCGATGCACGCTTAGCCATAGTCGAAGCGTATCGCAGCCAACTTGAAGCCAACAAAGCGGAACTGGCTGAAACGATTGCCCAAGAAACGGGTAAACCTCAGTGGGAAACTGCGACCGAAGTCGGCGCCATGATAGGCAAAATTGCGCTATCAGCCGCGGCTTACAATAAACGTACGGGCACTGAAGCCAACGATACGCCAGCGGGACGCGCGGTTATCCGCCATAAGCCCCACGGCGTTGTGGCGGTGTTCGGTCCTTACAATTTCCCCGGTCATTTGCCGAACGGCCACATAGTGCCTGCGCTGCTGGCGGGGAATACGGTGATTTTTAAACCTTCTGAATTGACGCCTAAAGTTGCTGAGCTGATGGTTAGCCTATGGGATAAAGCGGGTCTGCCTGCTGGCGTGCTCAACTTAGTCCAAGGTGAAGTGGATACGGGTAAAGCACTGGCTTCTCACCCGCAGCTCGATGGTCTGTTCTTTACTGGCAGCTCACGCACAGGTCATTTTTTACATCAACAATATGCCGGTCATCCGGGCAAGATTTTAGCACTTGAGATGGGTGGCAATAACCCACTGATCATTAAAGGTGTGCAGGATATCAAAGCTGCCGTGCACGATATTTTGCAGTCGGCTTATATCTCCTCTGGCCAACGTTGTACTTGTGCGCGCCGTCTATATGTCGAGCAAGGCGAGCAGGGCGATGCCTTGATTGCCATGTTAGCTGATGCGGTCAAGCTGATTAAAGTCGGTCCTTGGAACGCGCAGCCACAACCTTTTATGGGCTCAATGATTTCTGAAACTGCAGCCAAAGGTATGGTTGCGGCGCAGACAAATCTGCAGAATTTGGGTGGCGTATCGTTAGTCGAGTTAACCCATTTAGAAGCGGGTACGGGCTTAGTCTCTCCTGGCCTTATCGATGTGACGGCTATTGATGTCTTGCCGGATGAAGAATACTTCGGACCTCTGCTACAGCTGGTGCGTTATAGCGATTTCGATCAGGCAATCAAACTGGCTAACCAAACGCGTTATGGTTTGTCAGCGGGTTTACTGGCCGATAGCCGTGAAGATTATGACTATTTCCTTGCGCGCATTCGTGCAGGGATTGTTAACTGGAATAAACAAATCACTGGCGCATCGGGCGCGGCACCTTTTGGTGGCGTAGGTGCATCGGGTAATCACAGAGCGAGCGCTTTCTATGCCGCCGATTACTGTGCTTATCCTGTCGCTTCGGTCGAGGCCGATGCGGTGAGCTTACCTGCGACATTAAGCCCAGGTTTGAGCTTGTAAGCGGGTAGAGATTTGACTTTTATCTGGTAAATAGTACGTGGTAAAGAGGAGGAAGGACGAATGTTCTTCCTTTTTAATAACAAGCAGTAACGTAACTTGAGCTTCTACTGTGGGTATGTGTGACGCTGCAACAGTGGCATTTAGGTCGTTACATTTAGTGTTCGCGGCAAAATAACAGCAATAACCGCAGCACAATAAAAGGAGTTTTTATGCATACCGACATCAACGCGTTATTTGCCGCCCTGTGGCAAGACTATATTCAAATGACCCCTTCTGCGGCAAAAGTGCACGCGCTGCTGGGCCATGGTAAGCCAATCATCAACGATCATATCGCCCTGCGTACTTTCAACATCGCTAAGGTAAATTTGGATGTGCTCGCTAAACATTTCACTTCGTTAGGTTATGTTGCTTTCGGTGATTATAAGTTTGAACAGAAAAAGCTGATCGCTAAGCATTTTGAACACCCTGACTCGACTCAGCCTAAAGTGTTTATCTCTGAGCTATTAGTTGAAGAATTTAGCCCAGCGCTACAAGAGACCATTCAAGGCTTAATCGCCCAAGTGGATGTAGCGGCGACAACGGCGGACAACTTTATTTACTCAGGTCGCCATTGGTCTTTAGATTCTAAAACCTATCAGGATTTATTAACTGAGAGCGAATATGCGGCTTGGGTAGCGGCTTTTGGTTATCGCGCTAACCATTTCACTGTGTCTATCAATCACCTCGACGGTTTTGAAACCTTAGAGTCAGTGAATGATGCACTGAAGCAAGCGGGTTTTGTGCTCAATGGTTCAGGTGGCGAGATCAAAGGTTCGCCAGAAGTGTTGTTAGAGCAATCGTCGACTATGGCAGATAAGATTGGCCTTGAATTCACCGATGCGACAGTGGAAATCCCAAGTTGTTTCTATGAGTTTGCGCTGCGTTATCCTATGGCCAATGGTGAGCTGTATACTGGCTTTGTGGCTGCGTCTGCCGACAAGATTTTTGAAAGTACGAACGTGAATAAAGCCTAACGTCATCAGACATTAAGCATAAAAAACGCCATCAATTCGATGGCGTTTTTTTATGAGTATTTTAAAGAGAGCATTTAACGCTGAGCATGTTAAGCGAGACTAACTGAAGGTCAGTTCGATCCTCAGTCCACCTAAGCGAGTGCTGTGGCTAAACTTAAGCCCAATCTCATATTGTTCGGCAATTTCCTTCACTATCGACAAGCCTAAGCCGTGACCCATGACAGACTCATCTAATCGAGTGCCCCTTTGGGTGAGCTTATCGAGTTCATCATCGGCAACCCCAGGACCATCATCATCGATACAAAGGCAGAGACGCTCCTGTTGGCGTGATAGCTGAATACTGACTCGGCTCTGGGCCCATTTAAAGGCGTTGTCTAGCAGGTTGCCTAAGAGCTCCATGCCATCTTCCCTGTGGATCGGCAGCCTGAGAATATTAGGGTCGAGTTCGAAATCACATTCGATGGTTTTATTACGGTGAACCTTGTTTAAGGTGTTGGCTAGGCTGTGTAAATCCCTTGGGATCACCAATTGCGCTGCAGGAAGCATATCGCCTGTGATCCTTGCCGCCGCCAGTTTGCGCTCGACCATCTTGTGGATAGAATCCAGCTGTTGCTGCAAGGCAATGGCGGTTTCGGGATCTTTAAGACCAAGGGCTTCGACCTGTTGCTGCATCACGGCCAGCGGGGTTTTAAGCCCATGGCTTAAGTTACCTAAGTTATTGCGGCTACGCTCAATTTGCTTGGCGGTGTACTCAAGTAACTCGTTGTAAGTCTTCGCTAGTGGTTGTACTTCTGGGGGAATATTATTTAGCTCCAGCGCGTTAATTTCGCCTTCTCTTAGCCGCGAAAGCGCATGCTGAATATGCTTAACTGGCTTAAAGGATTGGCGCAGGATGAGGAAGATCCCCGCGATCATAGCCACTAACATCGCCAGATTAATCCCAAGCTTAGTGCCATAGACTTCGCTAAACACCCGTCTACCGATACTCAAATCTTGGGCAACGGTTAAGGTGGCACTTACATTGGCGCTACTGGAATTTAATCCCAGTGATAACAGCTGCATATCGTTATTTTTTGGCCCTTTAGCTTGCCAGACACGGGTTTTATTCGGCGCGAGTGGCTCGATATCTAACTGCATATCCCACAGGGAGCGCGAGCGAATGACTTCATTAGGCAGGTTAAGCTGGAAATAACGGCCTGAATAGGCGGGCTTGTAGAAACTGGAAAGCTGGCTTTGATCTATGCTGATGTCCCCATCGTGGATATGGGTTGCCAACATAATATGTTCGAGATCTTCTTCTAAGCGATTGATAATAGAGTCATGGAAGGCCTGACGCAGCATGGACTCAAACAAGATGAGCCCAATGACTGTGCCTATTACCAGTAAGCCCGTTAACCATAAACTGAGCTTAGTGCGGATCGAGATCATTCAATAATGCCGTGGAAGATATAGCCTTGGCCGCGACGGGTTTCGATAGCGGTTTTGCCTAATTTTTTACGTAAGTGGGTCACATAAACTTCGACCACATTACTCTCTTTTTCATCGTCAAACTGATACAGCTTATCTGTGAGCTGTGTCTTAGATAACAGCTTCTTAGGCGACATCAGGAAGATTTTTAACAGTCTGAATTCCATCGCCGTCAGTTCAAACAATTGGTCTGCCACTTTCACCGTTTGCTCGGCTTCGTCTAAGATCACGCCGCCATAGCTCAATTGCTTGCTAGAAGTGTTTAAACGACCATGGGCACGGTGGATAAGGGCTTGAATACGGGCCAATAATTCCTGTGCGTGGAAAGGTTTACCTAAGTAATCGTCGGCGCCAGCATTAAAGCCTTCGACTTTTTCATGCCACTGGCTGCGTGCTGTCAGCATGATGACTGGAGTGCTGATCCCTTGATTACGCCAGCCTTCGAGCAGTTCGAGGCCGTTGCCGTCGGGTAAGCCGATATCTAAGATCACGCAATCGTATTGGGTTTCTTTGATCAGATAATCGGCTTCAAGCGCTTTGTCTGTAATATCGGTCACATAGCCAGCGAGTTTGAGTTGTTTCTCCAGCTCGGTGACTAGCATTGGGTTATCTTCAACGAGTAACAGTTTCATGTTTTCGACATTCGCTCGGTAATGCTATGGAGTGATCGGCTTGGCCATTGGTTGCATCAATACTGAGATTGACGATTTGGCCACGCTGAACTTTGATTTGCAAATCATAGCGCCATTTATGATCTTCTTGATAGAGATGAGCATCAATTAGTTCACCTTGGCAAAACTGATTAACTACGGCGAGTGTACCGTTTAAGGACAGTATTTGCCCAGAGTTGACGAGTGCCTTGGCTTGATAGTGTTCTAATTCAATAGGTTCGGCATTCAACTGCATTGGATGCGCCAGCGTGAACAGGCTGAAAAAACAGATTAAAAACAGCCGTTTCATTTGAGCTCTCCAATAAAAAATGGCCTAGAATTTATTCTAGGCCACTTTAATAAGGCAGGCTTAAATCAAGCTGAAGACTAACTTAACGGGTACCGTATACCACGATGGTCTTACCATGAGCTTGGATCAAATTCTGTTCTTCTAACATCTTCAAGATACGACCCACAGTTTCCCGTGAACAGCCAACGATTTGGCCTATCTCTTGACGAGTGATCTTAATCTGCATGCCATCAGGATGCGTCATAGCATCAGGCTGTTTCGCCAGATGTAACAGCGTTTGGGCAATGCGGCCAGCCACGTCTAAGAATGCGAGGTTACCCACTTTCTGGCTGGTGCTTTGAAGGCGATAGGCCATTTGCGCAGACAGCTTCATCAGAATTTCAGGGTTAACTTGAATTAACTGTCTGAATTTCTTATATGAAATCTCAGCGATTTCACAAGCTTGCTTAGCGCGAACCCATGCAGTACGTTCGGCTTGTTCTTCAAACAAACCTAGTTCACCGATAAAGTCACCTTGATTCAGATAAGAAAGGATCATCTCCTTACCTTCTTCATCTTTAATCAATACCGCTACAGAACCTTTTACTATGTAATAAAGAGTATCTGAATCTTCACCAGCATGAATAAGAGTGCTCTTTGCAGGGTACTTATGAATGTGACAGTGTGATAAAAACCATTCCAAAGTTGGATCAGGTTTTGGCTTACCAATCAGAGCCATGTTGGTGTTCCTCGATTGATTAAAACGAAAGTAAGAGTATTCTAAATAAGCATTTTACGTCAATTAAACTAACAAAAACTTGATGGAAGTCTTACTTTAGAATAAGTGAATAAATGCAATTAACCATCTAAAATTAGAGCTTATTTTGCTACTTTAGTGATTTAAGTCAACTAAATCGGCGTGAAACTCGCTGGATTCACTTAACTCTGTCGAGTTAATCACATCTTACCAGTCTAATTAAGCCGTTTTATTATAGATTATGGATAAAACAGGTCCCTAAATTACAGTATAAGATGTTTCACTTTTTAAATTCGGCGCTTATTTGCTACAACGTCCCCCATTATCCTGAGGTTTGTGTGTATTTAGGCTCGACTTATGGGGTTAATTCTGGCTAACTTTGTGGGCAGTCGCTTTTAAGAGAGGTAAGCAAGTGAAATACAGATTATGGGTTTTAGGTGCAGGTTTAAGCTTAACGATTGGGCTGAGCTCTGCGGCGCACGCATTTTCTATCCCGCAGCCTGCTGCCGAACTCGCAGCCAGTAAGTTTGTGCACATTCAGGTGACGGCAGAGCAAGGTGACGCCGATGCCCAATTTTTGCTGGGATTAATGTATCTTTCTGGCCGTTTTGTGGCGCAAGAAGTGCCCTCTGGTTTGCACTGGATATCCCTTGCCGCTGAGCAGCAACATGAAAAAGCCCAGCAAACCTTAGCTGACCTGTCTTTTGAAGGCCAATTGATCAAGCGTGACTTATCCGTGGCCGAGCATTGGTATCGAGCCTTGAGTGAGCAGGGCAGTCGTTGGGCACAATTCCGTTTAGGCTTTATTTATGCTTCTGGCGGCGATGGCGTGCAACGTAACTGTGGTAAAGCGGTCGAGCAATTTTCCCAAGTGGGTGATGATATTGCCTTAGGTAATGTGGCGTGGATTTTAGCGACTTGCCCCGAAGCTGAGTATCGCGATGGTAATAAAGCGGTCGAGTTATCCTTAAAGTTGCTCAAAGTGAATGAAAACGACCCGACAAATTTAGATAATCTGGCGGCGGCTTATGCCGAAGTCGGCGATTTTGGTGCGGCAATTTCGACGCAGCAAAAAGCAATTGAAGCGTTAAAGATGAGCGCCGAAATGACTAAGACAGATGAATTTATGCAGCGTTTACAAACCTACGAGCAAAAGCGTGCGTATCGCGAAACCTTACGTTTACTCGAATAAGGCATTGTTTATTGGATCGGTTTAATTAAGCTCTATTGGTTTATTCATGTGTTAATTGATGCATAGATTTATAAGTTGAAAATAAAGCCTGAGTTAATACTCGGGCTTTTTTGTTTTTGATCCACGCTAATCGAGCGTCCAAGAATGTAGGATGTGATATTCCACACCCGTGCTTGTGCTTTTTGAATGATATAAATGCAAACATTCGGGCGTTAACGTTAGCGTATTCATGTCCTTGAGTTGCAATAACGCCGACTCATTTAGCGTCCATTCTTTAGCCTTCCTAAATAAACTGATGTGCGGGCAAAAGTGGTGTTCACTGCTATGCAATTGCAGGCGGCCTGCGATTGCTTGCGTCTGCTTAGCTAATTGCGCTAATGGCGGCTCAACGTCATTGCCTTTCAAGCAACAAACTTGGGCATTGGGCCATAAGTCGAGCTGGTTAAGTTGAACGCTGAATCTAGGCTTAGCTAAGCAGTCAATCGCATCAAGGAGGGCGATGCGTTGCTCGTCGTCAACTTGCCCTAAAAAGCAGAGCGTTAAATGCATATTACTGACGCTAACCGCTTTCGCCTCAGGATTGAGGTGACAAATTAGCTGCTGTTGTACATCACTCAGCCTTGTCATTTGTGCAGCGGTAGGCGCGAAGCCGAGAAATAGCCTTTGTTGCATCTGATTATCGTCCTTTGTGGCGTTCAACACGGATTATCTCTGGGAACACTTTGACGTTTAGCGTCTTTGAGCGTTAATCTAGTTGTTGAATTTATCGGCTAATTTGCGACTCAAGCAGACGTTTAATTTACTGTGAGCCTATACTCAATATACGTCGATAATACCTTAAATGGATTTTTAGGTAAGGAAGTCACTTTTCATGTTAGTAGGTTTAGCAAATCCACTCCAACAGGCCTTGGTGAGTATTTTTAGTGAGTCTCCGCTAGAAACCTTAGAGCAAAATGTTGACCGAGCACTTGAGACCATCACATTGCAGCTGCATTGTGACGGGGTATTTGTATTAACCGGCAGCCAGTCTCTGGATCGTTTACGCACGCGTAATTTGTATCTAAAACCCCAATTTGCCAAAGGCCAACAAACGCGAGTCTGGCCCTTGGCACGCATGCCATTTTTTCGCTCCCTTGTCCGCACCCCGCGACTATTAAATCTGCCCGATGTGAATACCTTGCCCGCCGATGCACAGGCCGAGCGAGCCCTATTAAGGGACTGGGACGTGAAGAGTCTATTGGTATTGCCACCTGTGGTATTTGGCGAAACGCGTATCGCGCTTGGCGCGGTGAATTGCTCCGAGTGTTGCGAATGGAGCGAAGAGTTTATAAGTGAGTTTAACCACGCCGCTGTGATGATTGGCTCGGCGATGGAACTGACGCGTATCGCCCTGAGCATGCTCGCCAGTGAGCATAAATACTGTGAAGTCTTCAATCAGTTACCCTTAGCCTGCGCCTTATTAGATAAATATAATCAATTGACTATGCTCAATAAAGTCGCCCTGCAAACGCTGCCAATCCAACATGGTTATGATTTATTCGACATGGTGCGTGAGGAAGAACATGCCATGTTAACCGATACCTTGCATGTGGTACGTGAAGGCGTACTTGGTCAGGCTTGGTGTGAATTACCGTTGAAATCTATCCATCAATCGGCTTGGTTGAAACTCAGTTTTAGCCAGATCAGTGGCGATAAAGATACCTTAGTCATGATTGCCGAAGATGTCAGCGAGAAGTATCGCCTAGCCGATGAGCTGTCGTTCCATGCCAATTATGATGCGCTCACAGGATTGCCCAATCGGTTGCATTTCGAAGCCCTATTAGAAAACCTGCTGCACGCCCACGACGATATGCCCATTTGCGTGGCGTTTCTCGATTTAGACCAATTCCAAGTCATCAACAATATTAGTGGCCATCAGGCGGGCGATAAGCTGCTTTGCCAAGTGGCATTACGCTTAAAACAGCTCGTGCGTAAGGGCGATATCGTCGCCCGTTTAGGTGGCGATGAGTTTGGTATCTTGATGCATTACTGCAATGTGGACTCGGCAAAACAAATAGCTAAACGTATCTGTACCCAATTGGCTAACCATGAATTTATTTGGGAAGGTCGCAGCCACAATGTCAGTGTCAGCATGGGGATTGCTAAACTCGATAAAAAAGCCGCCGACATTTATACCGTGATGAGTCAGGCCGATGCTGCTTGTCGCTTGGCGAAGGATCAAGGCCGTAATGGCTGGCATTTATACAGTGCGAGCGATCCTAAAATGAACCGTCTTTATACCGAGATGATGGCGTCGGTGGACATAGTCGGCGCACTGGCGTTAAACCAATTTGAGCTTTATTTTCAAAGCATAGTGCCATTAAACCGTGAGGAGTCAGGTCTGCATTTAGAGATCTTACTGCGCATGGTGCAGGCCAACGGCACTATCGTGTCTCCAGCCATTTTCTTGCCCGCCGCCGAGCGATATAACTTAGCTTCTAAGGTCGACTTGTGGGTGATCGATAACTTGCTCAAGTGGGGCGGTTGCCATTTAGATATCTGGCAGCAATTGGATCTCGTGTCGGTGAATTTGTCGGCGACTTCTTTGGGTGACTTTGAGTTTATGAACTGGCTAGAAATGCGTTTGATGGCCGAACCTGAGCTGGTGGACAAGCTTTGCATCGAGATCACTGAAACCGCGGCCGTGAGTCAGCTCGAGCAAGCGACAAAGTTACTCGATATACTGCGCCCGCTCAATTGCAAGTTAGCCCTCGATGACTTTGGGGCGGGCTTTTCTAGCTTCGCCTACCTTAAGCGCCTCAATGTGGACTTTGTGAAAGTGGATGGTCAGTTTGTAGTGAACATCTGCGAAGACAGTGCGGATCAGGCGATCGTTAAATCGATTTGCCAACTCGGCCAAGACATGGGCTTTGATGTGGTTGCCGAATTTGTCGAATCCCAAGATATTGGCCGGAAACTGCAAACCCTTGGCGTCGACTATGCCCAAGGTTACGCCATCAATAAACCGATACGGTTAGCTGAGCTAACGTCAGGGCTCAGCCGACCTTGGCTCGAAAAACGTGAGACCTTTGCGGCCTATCCACAACTCTAGTGTTTGGTACACTTATCTACCGAGCCGGATTATGTTGCAGTGAAATGGTACTCACCGTCGATTGTTAGTACACTGACGGCCTGTGTTGGCCGCTGATGTCTTTTTCTTGAACTCTCTACCTATTCATAGCTTATTAGCACCGCTGCGTGCGGCTTTTTCTCGTCACGCTCAAGTGATCCTCGAGGCTCCGACAGGTGCGGGTAAATCTACCGCATTACCTTTGGCTATGTTGGATTGGCCAGAAATCAGCGGACGCATTTTAATGCTCGAACCGCGGCGTGTCGCTGCGCGCAGTGTGGCGCAATATATTGCCCATTGTCGCCAGCAAAAGGTGGGGCAAGAAGTGGGCTATCGCGTGCGCGGTGAAGCTAAAGTCAGCGCCAATACCCGCTTAGAGATTGTCACCGAAGGCATACTCACGCGGATGATCCAGCAAGATCCCGAATTAACTGGGATTGGAATGATCATCTTCGATGAGATCCATGAACGCCACCTCACTACCGATTTAGGCCTTGCCTTAGCGCTCGAAGTGCAAGCCTCACTGCGGGACGATTTAAAGATATTGGCCATGTCGGCAACCTTATCTGGCCTTGCATTAGGCGAACTGATGCCAGAGGCCGTGACCTTGCACAGTGAAGGCCGCAGTTTTCCCGTTGAGGTTGAATATCGCCCTGTGCCGACGCAGCAGCATTGGATCGATCATCTTGGCCGCTGCGTACTCGATCTGGTCTCGGCCAGTAGTGCCAACGTTGATAAAACGGCTAGCAATAAAGCCGTGCTCGTTTTCTTACCTGGAAAAGGCGAAATCTCACGACTGCAGCAGTTTCTGCGTGAGCGCTTAGCCCAAGATGCCTTTCTGATTTGCCCCCTTTATGGTGAGCTTTCGGGTGCTGACCAAGATAGCGCGATTGCGGCAACTACAGATGGCAGGCGTAAAATCGTGCTAGCGACTAACGTGGCGGAATCGAGCTTAACTATTGAAGGTATAGGTTTTGTCATCGACAGCGGCTATAAACGTCAGGCCAGTTTTAACCCTAAAACCGGCGTTACTCGCTTAGGCTTAAAACGCATTAGCCAAGCTTCGGCAACTCAGCGCAGTGGCCGCGCCGGACGTTTATCAGCGGGTGTGTGCGTGCGTTTGTGGAGCCAAGAAGAACATGGCCGCATGCTCAGAGCCGATGAACCCGAGATCAGCCAAGCGGATCTGGTGGCTATGGCCCACGATTGTGCTTACTGGGGCGCAAAATCCTTCAGCGACTTGATGTTGTTAACGCCACCACCGAGTGTGAATGAGGCGCTAGCGTGGAAATTATTGCAGCGCTTAGGCATGGTCGATGGTGACAATAAACTCACTCCCCACGGTAAAGTGGCCTACGAGCTAGGGTGTCACCCCAGACTGGCCCATATGTTATTGGGCGCGAAAAGCTTAAGTGCGAAGAGCTTGAGTACGAAAAGTTTAGGCGTAAACAATGTTAATGAGCAAACTGGGCAACTGGGCAGTTTGGCCTGTTTGTTGTCGGGGATTGTAGAGGCGCGCGGTTTGCCTAAAAAGGGCGCCGATATCATGAATTATCTGCACTTTGCCTGTCAGGGGCAAGCGGGACAGCAGGCAAAACAGTGGCAGAAAAAGCTCGGATTAACTGCCGATTTAGTGAGGGTCGCAACCCATGCTCACCACAGTGATGTGGGATTATTACTGGCGTTGGCGTATCCGGACCGTATCGCCAAAGCTCGCGGTGTTGAGGGCTATCAATTAGCCAATGGCACTGGCGTCGTGCTGGCAGCTGAAGATGCCTTGTCGCAAACGCCTTGGATGGTGGTGGCGGATTTCCAAGAAACCGAAGGCCGAAACGCCGGACGGATTTATTTGGCGAGTCAGTTTCAGCCGAGCTTGTTCGATAGTGAGCTAAAAGACTTGCTGGAAATCCACGAGATCTGTGGTTGGGATGAAGGCAAAGGCCGAGTGATTGCCGAGCGCCAATACAAGGTCGGACAAATTTTAGTGAAAACCGAGACGATTGCTAAGCCAGAACGCAAGCAAATTGTCGCGGCCTTACTGGGTTATATTCGCCAGCAAGGATTACAAATTCTCAATTGGAACGCTAACTTAGAGCAGTTTCAATACAGACTCAAACTTGCTACTGAGTTTGATGCGAGCAGCGACTGGCCCAATGTTGATGACGAGACTTTATTAGCGAGCCTAGAAACTTGGCTGGCGCCTTACCTCGAAAATGTGAATAATCTGCCGCAATTAGTTAAGCTCGATTGCTTTGGTTTTGTGGCAAACTGTTTGAGCTGGCAGCAGAAACAGCGACTGGACGAGTTATTGCCAACCTCTTGGCCGTTAGTTACCGGCACCTCTGCGCCAATCGTATACGATGAGTCTGGGCGTGCGCTGCTGCGGGTGCGTCTGCAAGAAACCTTTGGCATGGCGCAGAGCCCTATGCTGGCGCAGGGCAAGCTAAAGGTGACGATGGAATTACTTTCTCCCGCCCAGCGTCCATTGGCTTTGACGGCGGATTTAGCCAGTTTCTGGCAGGGACCTTATGTGGAAGTGAAAAAGGAAATGCGCGGCCGATATCCAAAACATCTGTGGCCGGACGATCCTGTGAATACACTACCGACAAAATTTACCAAGAAGAAAACCTTGGGTTTAGCTCAGCCATAGCGCAGTGGCGCTGGTTTTTAAATCGCGTGATAACACGCCTTGATTTGCACCACGCTTGTTATTGTGGCTGATGTCTTTAAATGCATGAATGATGAAGTAGATATGACGACTAAGACGACAAAAAAAACACCCGCTTCCCGTAGGGCCAACAATGGCCGCGGTTTATTTCGACGAATGTGGTCAATCACTTGGAAATTAGGCTTAGCCGGATTAGCTGTAGTGACGTTCTACAGCATTTATCTCGATCAAATTATTGCGCAAAAATTTGAAGGCCAAAAATGGCACTTGCCCGCGCAGGTGTTTAGCCGTTCTATGGCGCTGTATCCCGGCGCGGCGGTCAGTCATCCGCAAATGATGGCTGAGCTTAAGTTGCTCGGCTATCGCAAAGTCGCGAATCCACGCCAAGTGGGAGAGTTTTCGGCATCGAGCACTCGTATCGAATTGTGGCGTCGACCGTTCTTGCATCCTGAAGGCGATCAAGTCGAACAAAGAGTCATGATCAGCTTCGACAGCAATGGCGTCAGTTCGGTCACCCGAGTGTCGGACAAACGCCAGCTTGCCGTATTCCATCTTGAGCCTGTGTTGCTCGATCGCATTATTACTGGCGACGGTGAAGACAGGCTGTTTGTGCCGACCGAAGAAATGCCTAAGTCGATTGTGCAGGCGTTACTGCTGGTGGAAGACCGCAGCTTTTACGAACACCATGGGGTAAATCCCTTCGCGATTGCACGCGCCGCGTTTGTAAACATTAGCGCCGGTCGCACAGTGCAAGGTGGCTCAACGTTAACCCAGCAGTTAGCGAAAAACTTTTTCCTATCCAGTGAGCGTTCTTTACTGCGTAAGGTGCGCGAAGCCTTGATGGCAGTGATTATCGATTTTCGTTACAGCAAGGACGAAATCCTCGAAGCCTATCTTAACGAAGTGTATATGGGGCAGGATAAATCCCGCGCCGTTCATGGTATGGGTTTGGCATCGCGTTTCTATTTCGGCCGTCCTATCAGTGAGTTGACTATCGCCCAGCAGGCATTTTTAGTGGCTGCGATTAAGGGACCGTCTTACTACAATCCATGGCGATATCCGGATCGCATTCAAGAGCGTCGCGATCTGGTATTGCGTTTACTCATGGATGCAGGCGATTTAACCACGGCAGAGTACAAGGCGGCGGTAGAGTCACCTCTGGCGATCCGTAATCTTAATAAGCCAGCACACCAGAAATTACCTTCTTTCTTCGCCCTGGTAAAACAGGAAGTGAACGAGCGTTATGGCGATGCGTTACTGAAGCAATCTGGGGTAAAAATCTATACCACGCTCGATCCTATGGCCCAAGAAGCCGCCGAAATTGCGGTGACTCAAACCCTTAAGAGCCTAGATAAGAGCAACAAGTCATTGCAGGTAGGCATGGTGGTGACCGACAAATACACGGGCGGTATCGCGGCAATGGTCGGCGATAAAACCCCTGGATTTGATGGCTTTAACCGTGCGGTTGAAATTCGTCGTCCGATTGGCTCGTTAATTAAGCCCTTTGTGTACGCCACGGCACTGGCACCCAATAGCCAATTTACCTTAGCGACTCCCCTTAAAGATCAGCCTATTACCTTAAAGAGTGAGCAAGGTAAGACATGGTCACCGCAAAACTTCGATAAGAAGTTCAGCGGCCAAGTGCCTTTGTTAACGGCGCTGAAAAAGTCGATGAACGTCCCGACAGTAAATCTAGGGATTGCGGTGGGCGTGGATGCCGTCGCGACAACTTTGGCTAAGTCGGGCTGGCATGAGCCGTTAAACGAGTATCCTTCTATGTTACTTGGCGCCGTCAATGGCTCGCCATTAATGGTGGCGCAGGTGTACCAAACCTTAGCCGATAGCGGGGTTTACCGTAAATTAACCACAGTGACGGCTGTATTGGATGCAGATAAAAATCCATTGCCCGTGACGCGATTGCCTAAAGAGCAGGCCATCTCACCCGATACTGACTTTTTGATCCAGTACGCTATGCAGCAAGTGGTCAATACGGGTACCGCCACGCGCTTAGGCAATGCCTTCCCAGGCGTTGGGCTGGCGGGTAAAACAGGTACAAGTAACGATAGCCGCGACTCTTGGTTTGCGGGCTTTGATGAGCGTAATGTCGCCGCTATTTGGGTGGGGCGTGATGATAACGGTAAAACCAGCTTGTATGGCAGCAGTGGCGCCATGGCCGTGTATCTTGCCTTCTTGAAGGAACGTCCACCCATTAGTTTGCGTTCTATCCAAGTGAATGGCGTCGTGAAGGGCTTTTTTGACCGAGATACCGGCGTGGCGAAGGAATCGGATTGCAGCAATGTTGATGCGCTTCCGGCATTAACCGCGACTTATCGTCCGGTGAATAATTGCGGCGAGCCTTTGCAATGGTGGCAGAAAATACTCGGCCAATAGGCTTGATAATCGACCAATCACGTACTTGTACGTTGAATATAAAATCTTAAGTAGTAGAACCTATGCGAATGGAAATGGCGTTATCGAGAGTACAGGCGTGACGCCATCTTCCCTTAGCCTAGGTCGTTAACCCAAAGTGAGAAATAACATGTTTAAAACCGCTGCCGCCGTGCATATTTTAGTGAAACACAAAGAGCAGGCTGATGATATCGTTAAGCAGCTGAATAATGGCGCTAATTTTGCGGTACTCGCCAAGCGTTTTTCCTCTTGCCCTTCGGCCAAAAAAGGCGGTGATTTAGGCGAGTTTAAAAAAGGCCAAATGGTGCCACAGTTTGATAAAGTGGCTTTTTCGGGCGAGTTATTAGTGCCGCACATAGTCAAAACTAAGTTTGGCTGGCATGTGGTTAAAGTGCTGTATCGCACTTAATACCGCAGCAATAAGCCCTTATGTAGCGCGTCTTAGGCGAACGTTATTTTCGGCTAATCAAATGGATTGGAATATTAAGGAGCGATGAGCATGACCTTTAGTTTTAATACCGAAGATGCGAGCCAAGTTTGCGTGGGGGCATTTGCGCTGGCGGTGCCCGTGGCGTTTTCAGAGGAAGCCTGGCATCTCGGCGAAACCTTGCCCGTGCTCAATCTCGCCATGCTCTTTAGTTTATCGTTGTTATTTCTAGGGGTTTTTACTTATCACAGTGTGTTCCAGCAAAATATTAGTGCCCGAGTCCCTGTGTTTATTTTCCGCATCGTGGTGGCGTATTTGCTCACCGCACTGGTGGTTTTCCTCGTCCTGCTGTGCCTCGATAAAGTGCCATTTTTTGAAGATCCGCTGACCTCGATCAAACGGATCATCGTCATCACTATGCCAGCCTCTATGGGCGCCATTGTTGTGGATAGCTTTGATAAGGAATAATGCACCTTAGCCAAACCTCATGACTTTTGTCACTGGTGGATTAGGGTTATTTTGCGCATACTCATTCCTATACTCTGACTCTGATTAATGTCTAGAGTCGAAATAAGCCTGAGTTTTTAGCCTGATAACGATAACGCCAATAGATAAAGGAAATGACTATGAATACCGGAGCCCTCGCTTTACTTATCCCGATACTCGCCATTGTTGGCGGATATGTGGTGGCGATTATGAAAATCCGCGACAAGCAAGGTGTGTCGAGCCGTGAACAAGAGGCCGAAAATCAAGCCTTGCGGGCCGAGTTAGCTACTTTGCGTCAGCGTGTCGAAGTGCTAGAGCAGCTAGTCACTGACGATAGTTTTCAATTGAAGCGTGAATTTAAACAAGTCTAACTATTTGTTCCTTGTTCAATGGAAGGCGCTAGCCTGTTAACCTAAGTTAATACCCTTGTAATTTGTTTGGCTTTACAAATGTGGGCATGGTGTTACTTTGTACATCTTCCGTGGGATCAAGTCATCGGGTGAGTTAAATACCTAATTTAAGGTAGACTCGTGATAATTTTGTTATCCATCCCTGTATTGAGTTATTACAAATAGAGTTTATATGTTTCTAGCGCCTTATTTTTCCGAGCAAAATCAAGCCATTTCCGTATCCGCACAACAAGCCAGCGACTTCGCGAAGAAAATTGCGCAGGACTTTAATCCCATACACAATGTGGGCGCAAAACGCTTTTGCGTGCCGGGAGATTTACTGTTTGCCATAGTATTGACTCAATATGGCCTGAGTCAGAGCATGAAATTTAGCTTTGCGGGTATGGTGGGCGCGAGTGTCGAACTGCAATTCCCGGAACAAGTGAGCGAGAGTTTTTCAATTCGCGATGGCCGCGAAAAAACCTATCTTAATGTGAGCCGTCAAGGCGATGTAAGTTGTTGCGATGCGCAGACAGAATCCTTTATTCGTCAATATGTTGCTTTCTCTGGGCATAATTTTATCGATATCCTGATCCCTTTGATGAAACAACATCAAGTGATGATCAACCCAGACCGACCTTTAGTGATTTACGAAAGCATGTCGTTTGATTTAACCACCCTCGATTTTGTGCAAGTGACCTTATCACTCGTTGACCAAGATTTAAAAATCGACGGTAAACGTGGCGATGTGACACTGCACTTTGAATTACACAGTGGCGATACTTTAGTCGGCACAGGTATCAAAACCTTAGTAATGAGTGGTTTACGCCCTTACGACGAGGCGCTGGCGCAGCAAATGTGCGCCACCTATGAAGGTAGTAAAACTGATTATTGATTGACGGAACAATCACGTGGCGTTTTTGTCTGCAGATAAAGCGCCATGCAATCCTTGATAGCGCGATGAAATGCGAGGGGATTAATGACCGTTGATTGAAAGTTGTGAGACGATTTGTGAGACGTTTTCTGCCCCGTTGCGTATTTCTCCCATCACCAAAGTTACCTCGGCTAACTGTTGTTTCCCTTCCTGTGCGATACCTTCAACTTCGTTCATCATGTCTGTTGCACTTGTGGTGAGCTGGGTATTTTTAGTGACTACGGCGGCAATTTCACTGGTTGATTTACTGGTTCTGGAAGCGAGCTGCCTCACTTCATCGGCGACAACCGCAAAACCTCGGCCTTGTTCACCCGCACGCGCTGCCTCAATCGCGGCATTTAATGCCAGCAAATTGGTTTGATCGGCAATCGAGCTAATCGTCGCGACTATGGCTTGAATACTTTGGGATTGCTCATTCAGTTGAGTAATCGCCTGAGTCGTTTTATGGGTTTGCTCAGCAATAGCATTGGAGGTATTGACGGTCGCATTAAGCAACTTAACGCCTTGTTCCGCTTGCTCAACGGTGCGTTGCGATGTGGTGAGCGCAATATTTGCGGCTTCACGCACAGCGTGGCTTTGCTCTATCCGCTTGCTGATATCACTGGCGAACTTAACAACTTTAACGACCTTTCCATGTTCATCCATAATGGGATTGTAAGCCGCCTCTAGCCAAATTGAGTCGCCATAGGCATTTTTGCGCTCAAATAGCCCTTTGCTATAACGACCTTGCTTAAGCTCGTCCCAAAAGTGAGGATTTTGTCGATAAAATTCATCGAAACAGAAAATTCTATGATGTTTGCCCAAGAGCTGTTCTTTGCTGTATCCCATTGTTTTTAAAAAGTTGGCATTTGCCTTCAGGATAGTGCCATCTGGGGTAAATTCAATAATGGCTTGGGAGCGATTTAGGGCATCAAAGATGGCGGCTTGATCGTCAAGCTGTTGCTTATCTTGGGTAATTTCAGAAGCTGTTTTCATTATCTTGACGACTTTTCCCGCCTGTTTTACTGGAAAGTAAGTCGCCCTCAGCCAGATTTCTTGGCCATTTTTATTCACTCGCGCGAAATTCCCCTCCTGCGGATGACCGGCTTTTAAATTACTCCAAAATTGTTGGTAGGCAGGAGAATTAGCATAGGTCGCTGAGCAAAACAGCTTATGGTGTTGGCCAACAACTTCATTAAGTGAATAACCGACTACTTTTAAAAACAAGGCATTCGCATCGAGCACTTTTCCTTCAGGCGTAAATTCTACCGTGGCAATACTTTGCTTAATGGCGTCGATGACCGACTCCGCTTCTTGGCGCTTGTTTTCGCTCACTTCTAGGCTTTTACGTAATGAAGAATTGAACACTGAGATACTCCTGATGAGCTTAACTGACTCAAAAACCGCTGGTCTTTATTGAAAGCTCGATATAACGAGCTGGATATACAGATAAATATAGCTGTGATTTTAATATGTGGTTTATTTCTATGAAACACGTGATCGGGATCTATATACCTAAATTGAGCAAAAGAAGATCACTTTTCTTTGGTTTTAGCTCGACTAGGCTTTGGTTTTAGCCCGACCAGACGTAGCGGCAGAGCGGATAACGAATTTTAGCATGCGATTCGGGTTAGTTAGGTTGAATGAATGCCATAGAAAAAGCTGCCAAAGGGCAGCTTCTTAAGCGTTATCTATGCTCGGCGGTTAGCTTAGTTTTTCAATCTTAGCGGGTAGGCCTTGTCTTGCCGAGGCGCCACTTGCCCAGTCTACCAGCGGATAGCGGCCGTGACGACTGGGATCGAACAGATTTAAGTCGTTCATGTTGATCCCGACTCGGATCAGCGGATTGGCGACGATTTTAATCTCGTCAATCACAGTGTCCCGCGCGCCGAGTTCTTTATGGCCATAACCGTGTTCGATAGCGATGCAGTCTGGGTGCACTCCGGCAACACATTCCACTAAAGCGATCACGCTGCCGTTAGGCGTGCTGATTTTTACCGTGTCGCCCGTGCTGATCCCAAGGCGAGTGGCGGTTTTCTCGTTCAGCCGCACCGGATTATTAGGGTGCACTTGGCGTAAACGATCCGAGCCAATACTCATAGAACTCATGGTATGGGACTTGTAGCTGCTGATCAGTAATGGCCACTGTGATTTATCAAACGCCTTATCGAGCGGCGTGCCATCGGCCAAGGCGGGTTGATATAAGCGCGGACAACCACTCATAAATTCCCCTGTTAGGCTGTTGCGGCGACTGCCGACGTCGGGATTCCACAGCATCATAGGTTTAGGCCAGACTTTACTCGGATTCCCCATGTCATCGCGTGCACCGCGCATTTCTTCAAAACGGCCGCCGCGAGCAAATAAGTAACTGACTTTTTTGACTTCATCTGGCTTGAGTCTAGCGTTGAGCTCACTTTGAATGCGGCTTACACCGCTAAGATACATGTCCTCGGCGTTGATATCGGCGACGGCTTTACCTAAATAGGCCACGTTGGCGGCGCCGTAAAGTGAGTAATCCGCTGCGCGCGTTAACGGGTGTAAGCTGCCATCGGCGGCCTTAACGGCATTTTCGCCAAAGCCTGGTAATTGCAGCTTCATCGCCACTTGGCTCAAGAAAGACTCCATGCACACCACGTCACCACTGGCCATTTTCGCGACTCTTGGCTCGACAATCGGCCAACGACCTGTGGCAACTTTGGTTAGTGTGCCTTGCCATGCTGAGGTCCAGCCCCAAGACTCGTACGTTAAGGTGTCGGGCACTATGTAATCCGACAGCGCCGAGGTTTCGTTGATGAAGCTGTCGATGCTAATAAACAGCGGTAGCACTTTAGGATCTTTCAGTTGCTCACCAATGGCTTCCCCTAAACCCGCTTGACCATAAATCGGATTACCCATGTGGTTAATCCATGCTTTGAGTCGATAGGGATAACCGTGCACCGCTGCGGTTAAATGTTCGCCCAATAAGGGCGATGAAATCGGAAACCAAGGCTCTTTAGCGGGATAAGGCGATTCGCCCGCTTCGACTTTACGGCGATACTCTGAGGTTTTCTCGTAGGGGAATTTAGAGCGCGATAGGAATACGCCCTTAGGTTCGACCATGCCGTCAAACTCCTGCAGATTATACCTTGGACCTTTACCAAAGGCGGGGAAGGAACCGCCGGAGGCTAATGCACCGCCCTTTAAATTGATGTTACCTATCATAGCGTTGAGCATCATGATCGCCCACGCGCTATAGAAACCATTGGCGCTCATTGTGCCGCCGTGGGAGATTACTGCGGCCTTAGTGCCATGGCTGGTAAATTTATCCGCGAGGGCAATAATCTGCGCTTCGCTGATATCGCACTCCTTGGCATAGTGTGCCATCTCGAAGCTATGCGCCGCTTCACTTAACAATTGGAAACTAGATTTAACCGCAATCATTCCCTTAGGTGTGTCGACGTTTTGGTTAACTTCGAGCTTGGCTTTCTGACTTTGGCTCGCCAAAACTATCTTGTCACTCGCGGCATCGACAACCAACTGCGAGTCCTGCTCGCCATAGGCTTTGCCGTCGAAAGGTAAGCCAAGATCGCTGGCAAAGAGATATTGGCCATATCTTGGATGGGTGGGCTCGCTGATTATCAAGAAGCCTGCGTTACTGAAGCCACGGTAACCTGATGCTTTTGCGGCATCGACATTGGGCGCACTCAAAAAATCGGCGGCATAGCGCTGGTTATCGATAATCCAGCGCAACATGCCCATGGCGAGGGCCGAGTCGGTGGCGGGGCGGATCGGCAGCCAAGTATTGTTACCCGCGCAAGGTTGATTCGAGGTATTGGGCAACATGGGCGACACCACCACATAACTGAAATTGCTGTTATTCACCCGCGCGTTTGCCAGTTGTCTCGCTTGGCGTTTAAAGGGATTGCCCGATTGCTGCGGCGAGGTGCCGATAAAGAGTAAAAATTCGCTATGGTCCCAATCGGGCTTCAAGTGGGCGTATTTTTTCAAATCATCCAATAAAGCGCCTGCACCAGCGCGGTAGGTAAACCCGCAATAGGCACCATGGTTGGCAAAGTTTCGCGTGCCAAAGCTGTTGAAGGTAAAACGTTTGATAATGGCATCGCGGCCTTCATCGGAGGCGTTCGAGACCAGTAACTGGTTGGCCTTAGGGCCGTATTCCGGATTATTGGCATCGAGCGGCGTGGCGATATCTCGAATCGCTCTTAAGCCTTCAACTTGGCCTCCACCAAATAAATCACCGCCTTCGACAACTTCATTCAGCAACTGCTCAAAGCTAATGCTCTGCCATTGGCCACTGCCGCGCTTACCCACGCGCTTAAGACATTGGGTAACACGATGCGGGCTATCCAATTGTTCTAACATGGCATTACCACGAGCGCAGGCGGTGGAACGCCCCTGTAGACCTTGTTCTTGAAAGGCGCTTAGCCCGACAAATGCAGTTTTGATTGGCGTATCGAAATCGATATGTTCGCGCGATGACAGTGGATGATAAGGATTACCGCTGATGCGGATGATCTTATCGGTTTTTTGATCGATACGAGCGCGCACGCCGCATTTGGTCCAGCAACCTAAGCACATAGTATTGGCGACGCGCTGATCGTCATTGCTGATCAGCTGACCTGACTGTAAATCGACTTTATATTCAGGTGCTAAAGAATTGCCATGCAGCGGATCTTGGGTCGATTTCCCCGAGGTACCATTGACGACACCTTTGCCCATTTGCGCTAACGTATGACTATAACCCGCGGTAAATAATCCCACACCACCCGTGACAGCGGCCCCTTTGATAAAACGACGTTTACTCTTATCCATGATGGACTCCTTCATTCTGTAAACTAATTGGGTGCTCAGCGAGCAAGCTTTGCCGCAGGCGTGTGGCGAATAAGTTCGGAGACCAGCGCCATTAATGCCAGCCAGAGACCGAAGGTGCCGGCTATGCCTAATAGTCCTTCGGGTCCCCAAGGCAGTTGATAGAGGTAAGTCCCTGCGCCGTATTTAGGATCGGTTTGCGCTTGGATGAGAACTATCCAGCGAAATCCCCACGCGAGATGAATGGCCGTGAGGCTGACGACGATCATAGCCACATTGGGTAAGTGACGAATGGCGAGCATCAGTGCCAGCACGGCGAGTGTGACTAGCACCCAAATCGCAGCCAGTTGCCAACTTGGGCTGGTTTCAAGCAATAACGCGGCTTCAGGGGCCGAGCCCTTATCGAATAACGCCCAGCCGATAAGGCACAGGGCGAATAGACCAAAGCTGGCTCTTACCCAGAGTAATAGGCTGTCTTGGGTGCGCTGTTGGTAGCCTTTTAATAGTCGATTCAATACCGCCAAAGTGCCGCAGGCGGCGAGCAGGGCGCTCATCGCCATCAAAGGTGGTAGCCAATAGGTATGCCACAGTGGCCGCGCTTTAATGGCCATGGTTTCCATGCCAGTGTAGAGGGCAATACTGCAGGCACTCAGGGCCGTGATGAGTGCGATCGGCTTGATGAATTTGTCACTGTTCCAATCACCGAATCTCAGTAATTGACCTATTTTACTCACCCAATCTGAGTCAGGGTTCGTGGTGCGCTTAGGCAAATATTGGCGCAATAGCAGCCAAGCAAATAGCGCGCTGCTGCCCGAAAATATCGGCAGTAAAAAGGCGCCATACCACATCCACGAATCGGGGCGAACTTGCGCATAGAAATGCCAAGCCCGCAGCGGTTGGTGTAAATCGGCGAGTAAGGCGATAGGGGCGACTATGCCTGCGGTTAACATTAAACAGGCGCAGAGCTTCAGTAATCTGTCATCGGGTTTCGCGTGACTAAACAAGTGTATTGTCGCCACCCACACACTGGCATAGGCCAGACCCATCATAAAAAAGTATTGCACCGCCCAAGGTAGCCAAGTAATGGCGATATCTGGGGTAAAGATTTCTTTAATGACCATGGTGGATCTCCTCGCCAGTATCGGTAAGTAAGGTTCTTACGGGGGCTTGGCCGCTAATCTTGTCCACAAAGGCACTGCTCATGCCGATGTAGAACACCCGCGGTGAAGTGTTGGCCGTGGGTTTGAGTACCTTTATATCGGTTTTATTGGTGGCGAGCAGTTGGCTTATCTGGCTGTGGGGATCGTTAAGATCGCCAATCACACGGGCTTCTCCCACACAGGTTTCGACGCAGGCGGGCAGTAATCCCGCATCCAACCTATGGGCGCAGAAGGTACATTTGTCGGCGGTATTAGTATCGTGGTTGATAAAGCGGGCATCGTAAGGACAGGCTTGCACGCAATAGCCACAGCCAACGCACCATTCATTATTGACGACCACTATGCCGTCCTTGCGCTGGAAGGTCGCGCCCGTAGGACAAACGGGAATGCAGGGCGGGTTTTCGCAGTGATTACACAACCTTGGCAACATCAAAAAGGCGGGCGGCGTGGTATCTTCCTGCTGCGAGACTTCATACTGCTGCACTGTGGTACGAAATTGCCCTAGGGGCGGTTGATTCTCGATAGTGCAAGCGACGGTACAGGCTTGGCAGCCCACGCAGCGGCGTAGATCGATCACCATGCCGTAACGTTTACCCACTTGGCCTTCGCTGGCACTGTGCACTTGAGGGCTGCGCTTATCATCTTGTGCATACACTTGCACCACAGGGATCAGTGCGGCGCCAACACTGACGCTGGCCATTTTGCCGAGAAACTGACGTTTACTCTTGTCCATACAGATTTCCTTCACTCTTGCAGATGGCGAATAAACTGGCTCATAGACCTAGCGTTAAGGTTTATGGCGAGGTTTAGAGGCATTCTGTAAAAGGCGAGGCGGCATAACTATAGTGGTTTTCCACATATCAGGCGTGGGTTTGATCTAGCGCAACAAATATCCGTTAGAATAGCCTTCAAAATGATAGGGTTTTATTGTTTACGGCTTTTAAACTTAAGTTTGGCCTGCTTCCAATTTGAATTGGATCTGCTTTTAACTGGATTTGAGCTTGAGCTTGAGTTGAATTTGAGTGATTGGGGATAAAGGATTGCACTTCACGTTATTTAGGATGATGAAAACAGTGTTTAGCTCAGGGATGTCGCTCAAGCGGCCGTTATCGATTCAGGGGCAAATTGCACCTAAGGTGACAACACGAATGATTTTAAGGATGACACTAGCCGCGGCGTTAGCGTACTTGCTCGCTTCGGCAAATGTGTTTGCCGCCGAGCCGCAGAATCAAAGCGCGCCTTCGGATGTAATGGACGCAGAGGTTGTTGCGCCAGTCGCTACCGAAGAGCCCGGTTATCAAGTGGTCGATGTGGGCGTGTTAGCCATCCGCGGTTATAAGGCGACGATTAACCGCTGGCAGCCGTTAATGGGTTGGCTCGAAACCCAAATTCCCAACAGTTACTTTAGGTTACATCCTCTCTCCCTTGATGAGCTCGCTAAGGGCGTTGAAACCCAAGGGCTCGATTTTGTGATCACCAACCCAGGGCAATCCGTGTTGCTGGCGCGGCAATATTCTCTCACTTGGTTGGCAACCCTGCGTAGCCCGTTAAATAATGGCGCGGCGATGCAAGTGGGTTCGGCGCTGGTGGTGCGCGCCGATTCACCCTATCAGACTTTAACTGATCTCAAGGGACGTCGACTCGGTATAGTGTCGAAAAATGCCTTCGGCGGTTACTTGACCTTAGTGTACGAAGCGCAGCTAAAGGGCATAGATTTGCCTCGCTTTGTGGGTGAGATCATTCCGCTGGGATTCCCGCTAGATAATCTGTTGTATCAGTTAGATGATCAAAAAAGTGGTAATGATGCGGCGAAAGACAGTCGACTGGATGCGGCTGTAGTGCCTGTGTGTCAGCTTGAGCAGATGCAGGCAGAAGGGCTGATTAATATCGGCCATTATCGGGTGCTCGATAACCAAACTCCGGTGGGATTTCATTGCCAAGTCTCGACTCGTCTCTATCCCAACTGGTCCATGGCGAAGACCAATCGCGCCTCGCAATCTCTAGCTAAAAGCGTGACCCAAGCGCTGCTGGCACTGCCCGAAGATCACCTCGCCGCTAAGACGGCCGATTCTGCGGGTTGGACCACGGCCGTGAGTCAGCTGGCGATCGATCAGTTACTTAAAGATCTCGACATGCATCCCCTGCAAACACCTTGGTGGCAAAGGGCGTGGCAGTGGGTCAAGTTACATCAACAATGGGCTTGGTTTGTGCTGGCGATTCTGGTGCTGCTCAATGCGTACCATTTCTGGTTGGAGTATCGCTTTAGCCGTCGCGGCCGCGAGTTGATTAACACTCAGCGCCAGCTCAATGAAAACCGCGCGCTACTGGAACATGCCCAGCGCATTGCGATTGCTGGCGAACTTGGCGCGAGTCTCTCCCACGAACTGAATCAACCTTTGGCGGCGATTGGCCATTATTGTCATGGCGCCGAAGTGCGATTACAGCGGGGTACTAGCCCTGAGGAACTGCAATCAGTATTGACGCTTATCCAGCAGGAAGTCACGCGAGCCGACAGCATTATCAGCCGCTTACGCAACCTGTTGAAGAAACGGCCTGTATCGAAACAAGCTTTGTATTTGCATGAGTTGGTCAATGAGACTGTGCCGCTGCTCGCCTATGAGTTTGAACAACATCAAATCAATCTTGCCGTGAATGTGAGCGGCGAACCCTATTTACAGTCCCTCGATGAAGTCGGCATGCAGCAGTTGCTGCTTAACCTGCTGAAAAACGCCGCCGATGCCTGTGTTCAGCGGCTAGAGCTTGAATCCAGTGGCACCGAACAGATCATCACGCAAAAACCATACACGCCGACGATCGATATCGATCTTCGCTACCAAGAATGCACGCTCTTGCTGACAGTCACGGATAATGGCACGGGTTTAACCGAAGCCGCCAGCCTGCTTATGCAAGCCTTTTATTCCACTAAATCAGAGGGATTAGGTTTAGGCTTAGTGATTTGCCGTGATATTGCCGAGAGCCATGGCGGGACGTTTAGCCTAGAAAGCGCTATGGGTGGCGGTTGCCAAGCGCAGGTGGCTATACCGCGTAAACCTGAATCTAATGGAGCACTTTAATGAGTCTTGCGTTACCTGTGTATTTAATCGATGACGATGACTCAGTGCGTCGTTCTTTGCGTTTTATGCTCGAAAGTTATGGCCTTAAGATCACCGACTTTGATAGCGCCGAAGCCTTTTTTACCACAGTTGACTTAACTCTGCCGGGTTGTGCGCTGGTCGATGTGCGTATGCCAGGCTTGAGCGGCCCGCAGTTGCATCTCGAATTAGTCGCCAAAAATAGTCCGTTAGCTGTGATTTATTTGACCGGCCATGGCGATGTGCCTATGGCAGTAGAAGCGCTCAAACTCGGTGCGGTGGATTTTTTCCAAAAGCCCGCCGATGGCGCAAAGTTAGCCGAAGCGGTCGTCAAAGCGTTGGAACATGCTAAAACGCATTATCAAGACAATCAGTATCTTGAGACTTATCAAGCGCTCACGCCAAGGGAGCGGGAGATACTCAACCTGATTGCCCAAGGCCTGAAGAACCAAGAGATTGCCGATAGCCTCTGTATTGCCATGCGCACGGTCGAGATCCACCGCGCCAATTTGATGAAAGGCATGCAAGTGGGATCGCTGGCGGAAATGATGCTGATTTATAGCCGGATCGCTGATCGCCTGCGCCTTGAAGATAACCGCTAAAATTTACCTTTTACTGCGCTAATTGCCGCTTTGTTAGCCGCCTATTTTTGCTAAGTTGTCGTATCATTGGCGGTTAGTATTGGCTTTGCTAGTAGCTTAGTTCTGGGCGTAAAGAAGAGCTTAGTTCTGGGCCCAATTCTGGGCGTAAAGATTGTGAGCCATGGCATTAGTGCAGCGCCGCTTAATTGCCAATACACCGCGATTGCCTTATTTTAGGGGCACTATTTTTAGGTCATGATTTTAAAATCACTTTTTACAGTGCTTTTTTAAGGTCTGTGGCCCTCTTGGATTGTTTTGCTTTGTCCTGTAGAAGGCTTCTGCAGCTTAGATAAGACGCTCCCGTTTGCATAAGGAATGAAATGGCAAGCTTGATTCGTATTGTGCTGATTGATACGCACCTTCCGGGCGTTGTGGAACTCGCCCTCAATGGCCATACCAACATTTGTGGTACTAACGCCTCGGGTAAGACGACATTACAACGTCTAGTCCCTGTTTTTTATGGCGAATACCCAAGCCGCGTGGTGCCTTCGACCCGCGACAGTTTCGAGCGTTGGTACTTGCCACACGATTCAAGCTACATCATTTACGAATATCAAAAAGCCGATGGCTTACTGTACCAAGCCGTGCTGGCCTCGGCGGGCGATGGCAAGGGCGTTAACTATCGCTTTATCGCCAAAGGTTTTGAGCTAAGCGATTATATTAAATCGCAAAATGGCGACACTATTCTGTGCCACACCATGGCGGAATTAGGCCGTGATTTAAAACGTGCCGGCATCGCCACCACTAACTTGCTCAACACCCGCGAATATCGCGCCATTATTCAAAACGATCGCACCCTATTAAGCACGGGCAGCAACCGCAGCGAACTACGCGGCTATGCACGCCAATTTGCCCTGTGTGAGGGCGAGCATTCCCTGCGCCACATCGAAAAACTCGCCAAAGCGGTGCACTCCAAAGAAGGTAAAATGGAGACGGTCAAATCCATGATCGCCGCCATTTTAGAGGAAGACGGAGTTAATCCGCCCAGCTCACGCTTAAATCCACAGCGCGTTGAGGCGTGGATCCGTGAAAGCCAACTTATCCAAGGGTTTGAAGTCATTCGCCCTGAGTTTGAAAAACTCGAGCAAGAATTTAACCAACTGCTCAGCGCCGAACTGCGCTTATCAAGCTTGTCCCGTGGTTATCGTAACGATGAAACCTTAGAAGCCGATCGCCAAGATATTCAGCAAACCTTATCTAAAGAGCTGAATTTAAAACTCAGATTGCTCGACGATGAATGGAAAGAGCAGCGCGATGAGCTCAACCTCGATTTATCGGCCGCCAAAGGCGATGTGGCCAAGTGCGAGTACGAACTCGATGCCATTGAAGATCAGCACAGCGCCTTTTTAGATGCCAACATAGAGCAAGCTAAGGCCGATCTTGAGATGCTGCCAAACTGGCGCACCGATGTTGAAAACTTAAGTGAACGCCACAAGCTGCAAACCGAGAAGCACCAAGATATCGAGGCGGCCTACAATGCCCGTCGCAGTAAGATTGGTGAGCAGTTAAACCGCGAGCTAGAAGGTTTGCATGCCGACCAAGACAAGCAGCGCGAAGCCCGCGATAAGCAACGCGAAGTGGCGCGCACCGATATCGACGCCTTAGAGCTGCAATGGCGCAACCAAATGGATGCGGGCAAGGCCAGCTTTAGCGAGCAGGAATACCAATTCAAACTCACTGCCGCCGAACTTAAATTACGTGTCGATGGTGTGACTTACACCGAAGAAGAAAAGCTGAGCCTAGCAATTTTCGACGAACGTATTCACCGTGCCGACGAAGAACAAGAAAGCTGCAATGCCAAGGTCGAACGCTTAAGCAGCGATGAACGCAAGCTCAGAGCCAAACGCGACCAAGCCAACGAAGCCTTGCGTATCGCCACCTTAAGGGTGAACGAGCGTCAAACTGCGCTGGATGAACTGCACCACATGCTGTTCCCGCAATCCCACACCCTATTGGAGTTTCTGCGTAAGGAAGCCCAAGGTTGGGAGCAAAGTTTAGGTAAAGTGATCGCGCCTGAACTACTGCATCGCACTGATTTACATCCCTGTTTAGTAAGTGAGTCGAGCGAAGCTTTCTTTGGTGTGCATTTAGATCTTAAGGCGATCGATGTGCCTGAATATGCCGCCTCCGAGCAAGAGCTGCGGATTCGGTTAAGCAAAGCCGAAGAAGCCCACACTAGCGCCCAAGAAATGCAGGCCGAGGCCGAATCTCAGCTAGTTGCGATTAATGGCGAGTTGGATAATCTCAGCCGTGAACTTACTTTTGCCCGCACAGCGTATAAAAATAGCCGTGACGATCTGCGTCGCCTATTCGATGAAAAGCGCAGTGAGCAAGATAAAATCAACAAAGCATTGAGCGATCGCAAAGCCCATGCGGGACAAAGACTGACCCAGCTGGATGGCGAGCTGAAACAGCTTAAACATCAGCACGAACTCTGGCTCGAAGAGCAAAAAGAGCAAGCGCTCGAAGCGCGCATGGAAAAACAAGCCTATTGGCAGGAAGTGATCGGCGCGCTCGACAATCAACTCGGCCAAATTAAAGCGACCATTGAAGGCCGCCGTGAAAGTGCCAAAATCGAGCAGAAAGCCTGCGAGACCTGGTACAAAAACGAGCTTAAATCCCGTGGTGTGGATGAGGATAATATCCTCAAACTCAAGCAACAGATCCGCGAATTAGAAACCAAAATTAGCCGCGCTGAGCAGCGTCGTAGTGACGTACTGCGTTTCGATGATTGGTATCAACACACTTGGCTGATGCGCAAACCTAAACTGCAAACTCAGCTTAGCGATGTGAAGCGCGCGGTCTCGGAAATCGATCAACAGCTTAAGGCGAAAACTCAGGATGTGAAGACTCGCCGTCAACAACTTGAAACCGAGCGTAAAGCGTCCGATGCGGCGCAGGTTGAAGCCTCCGAAAACTTAACGAAGTTACGTGCCGTAATGCGTAAACTCGCCGAGCTTAAGTTGCCGACCAATAATGAAGAAGCCCAAGGTAGCCTAGGCGAGCGTCTGCGCCAAGGTGAAGATTTGCTGCTGAAACGCGATTACTTGATGGGTTCGGTGAAGCAATATGTGGAGCATTTCGACTCAGTAATCGCCAGTAAATCGGGTTCTAGTTTAGCTGAGTTTTGGGAGCATGCCCGCGAAGAATCGAGCTTTATCAACGATAAAGGTATTCGTCTGTTGGATTACCGCAAGTTAGTGCCACAACTTGGGCAATTGCTGAACGTGATAGTGCCTCAAGCTATAACAGGATTGCGTGATAATGGTCGAAGTTTTGGTGTTGATTTAACCGCGTTCTACGATGTATTAGCCGATATCGACCGTCGCATCGCCTCCCAAAGTGCACGCATTACCCGCGAAGTGGGCGAAGAGTTATTCCTCGAAGGCGTGTCTGAATCGGCTGTGCGTATTCGTTCGCGCATCAGCGAGTTGGAGTTCTGGCCCGAACTTGAGCAGTTCGTCAAAGCATATCAACACTGGAAAAACGACGGTTTTAATGGCTTGCCCGATGAGGATTACACCAACAGTATGCGCCGCGCCTTAGACATTATCGGCCGCGCCGCGTTAACGGGGGGCATCTCTAAGTTGCTGGAAATCGAGCTGCGCCTTAAAGAAGGGAACAGCGACTTAATTATCCGCACCGACAGACAGCTTAACGAATCCTCAAGCCACGGCATGGCGTATCTGATTTTGTGTAAGTTCCTGTTGGCATTCACGCGCTTGCTGCGTGGACGCGCCGATGTGACCATTCACTGGCCAATTGATGAGCTGGGCACTTTGCACCATACCAACGTGAAGAAGATTTTCGACGCCTGCGAAAACAACAACATTTGTGTGCTGGGTGCCTTCCCGAATCCTGAGTCTGAGGTGCTGAACTTGTTCGCCAACCGTTACATTATCAACAAACAAACCAAGAAGTTGCAGGTGGTAAAACCAAAGGTGAACCCAATTGCAGACATGTTGAATAAGCGTTTGTCGAAGGAGGCCATCTAATGAGTGATGCAACCCAAACCGTATTAGTTGGCACTGGCGCTTTGATTGAGTTGTTACTCAAGGGTGAGTTTATTTGCCGCACCACCAATGAAGAAGGCTGGCGCGCCCTTAAAAATAGCAGCACCCGCGAGCGGGTCGAAGGCTATTTAAACCAGATCAACCGTACCGTAGCGTCCGCCGCCGAAGGTGATGTGTTCTTCTGCGGTTATTTGCAGCTCGGCGATAGCGAGCGCAAAGTGATTTCATCGCAGTTTAAAGATATTTGTCAGGCACTTATCCCGCTGGTGGAATGGCTGGTATTAGTGCAAGAGGCCAGTGGTCAAGATGCGCCGCTGAGTGAAGGTGCACCAGTGCGTTTAACTGAGCTGCAAAGCCGCATCGAAGACACGCCGGCGTTTCGTGAGCAGCTAGCCAAACTCAGCCAATATCGTTTATTTGGCTCGACCAGTACCAACAGCGATGCGCAAATCAAGTTAGTCTTCAAACGCTTAGTCGAACTCGGCTATTTAGTGCGCCCTAATGCGGAGAAGCAAATCTATATCGCCACGGGCAAGCTGGATTATTTGTATGAAGTCATTCGGTTTATCGACGAAACCGAAGGCCTAAGCCTAGAAGCGCAGGCGGAAACGGCGACCCAACGGGACTTAATCTAATGTTGGCACTGTTAAACCTAGGTAAAAGCTGCGACCAAGGAGGCCGTGATGAGCAGTAACTTACATCAGGCGGGTGTTAAGCTGCTCAAGCAGTTAGGTCGCCATGCTGACATCATTATGGACGCCTATTTAGCAGGTTCCTTAAACGAGGATGCCCACGATCCAAGCGTGGTTGAAAAGCTCAAACAGGCCGGCATTTTGTGGCGGCCAGAGCCAGATCAGGAGCTGCGGCTTAAGCGTTCTGTGCGTGCCTTGCTCGAAGAAGGTTTAAGTGACGAGCGTAATCGCCAAATCGACTCTAACGTCGGTTCGGCTCTTGCGACCATTAAAACCTTGGCCGACCATTACAAAGAAGCGCGTCACAGCTCAGATTACAGCGCCGCCGAGGCCTATTTGTCGGATTTGAGCGAGCATGTTTATAGCTTTGCCGACAGTCTGCGTTATTCGATTCGTGTGCTCTGGGGTCGGATCAACAACGAGTTTGGTTATGTCGGTACTATCAACGCTAAGATCCGCGAAAACGAATTAGCCCAAAGCCAAGTCTCTGAATTGCTTAATGGCTTAGAGATGTTCCAGTTTAGTGAGCTTGGCGAAATCGCCGGCGATATCCGAGAGCTGCGCAAACTCTTAGTGACGACTTTGCAGGAAACCATGAGCGACTGCGCCCAGGAACTGAGCGTAGTGCAGGGGCGTTTACTCGAACTCTTAGGTCGCTTTAGGCAAATCCGTGGCCGTACCCGTTTGCTTAAGGGCTGGTTACTCTACACTGACTTGCATCCGGATTATCGGCCTGCGGACCATGTGTCCCACAAGGAAATTCCGAGTCTATTCAATCGCGCCGAAATCTTGCTCGCGCCTGCTGCAGTAGACGTGCACAACGCCAGCCAAGAGTTGGAGTTGATGGGCATAGTCGCGCATATCAAGGCCATCAGCCGTCACCCCGTGATTGCGGCGGTGCGTGAGCATGATGTGTCCGTTTCTATTACCCAAAGTGAAGACTTCGATGTGCCGGATAATCCGCTTAAACAGGCGGTGGATGAGTATTTTGTCGATGTAATTGAGTCTGGCCTGCGCCAATCTGCGCTGGAATATCTGGTGGATAAGGCATTGCCTTGGGAAGCCGAGAGCTGGATTTATCAAGTGATTGGCGGCTACGAAGGCCTACCCGATGAACACAAAGCTTATTTTGAGCTTGAGCCATTAGGTGAGCCACATCCTATCTATAGCGGTAACTTTATCATTCGCGATGTTGAGTTATGGCTCGCCTAGGCCAGCAACAATTACAGCTGTTGGAGAACGCTTTTATTAAGCGTTCTCCCAAGGTTAAGCTCACGGCTAACTGGCGCGCGATTTACCGAGAGTTAGAAGTGGGTGAGTTAGACGAGTCTGAAAAGCATTTGTGCTTCGCGCCCAAAGACTTTGATCTGTTAAGGCAAGGCGTATTGGCGCTAATGGGACTTGATCTCAGGGATCTGGATTTCAATGTCGATCGCATGGCGATGTCCGCCAAAAGTCATAATGAGAAGCTCGCTAAGATCCGCCCAGAAGCCGAGTATGTGTTACTCAAGTTTCTGGGCTTTCAATCGCCACCTGTTGCAATATCCGCTTTATCCTCGCTGCGTATTCCTTTGGATGAAGCACAAAAATATTGTCGTGAATTTGATGTCGCAGCCATCTTAGTGCTTGAAAACTTGGATGTGTTTGATGTTATCCATCAAGCGCGTTTACCTGAGGATCTAACGAACCTCATGGTTATTTACCGCGGTAGCGGTCATCATTCACCGATTGGTGTGCGGCATTTTTTGCAAGCTATGGCAGGCGAGCTGCCGATTATCGCCTTTACCGACTTAGATCCCGCAGGGCTGCAAATCGCCCATACCTTAATGGGGGTGACCCATTGCCTTGTGCCGCAACTTGCGCTGACGGCTGCTGCCGAGTTGTTGGCCATTGGGCAAATTAATTCAACCTATGATTTCGACAAGCAAGCGAAACAGACCAAATATCTTCAGCATGCCGATTTAAAGCGTTGGCAAGAATTAGCTTTTTGGTTAACTCAACACAGTATTAGCATCAAACAGCAACACCTGCTAGCTCACGGGCTTGAACTAGTGTTAGTGCCATATATTTAGCCATCACGCATGCCATCTCTCTGCGTTAGTGTAATTATCTAGTTTTAAATTCTTTTATAAGTTGAATTTTAGTCATTAAGACTGAGGTTGATTTTCTAATTGTTTTTAATATGTTTACATTGTGATTTATTGGTTTTCATTCTGTTTAAATATGCAGTTTTAAATAAGTCTTTAGTCTGCTCATTGATTGAGCATAATTATTATTTGTCATTTAAAATCAATTTATTACTAATTTTCCGTGATGCGGTTAGCTTAATTTAAGATGAAAAAGTGAAATTTATTCATTGAATTAACGGCTAGCATGTTTCACTATCCCCTGCCTAAGCCAAAAATGGATTGGCAATTGTGCTCATCATGGAAGATGAATAACAAAAAAACTACATTTCTGGGGAAACCACAAGCATGATGAAATCACTTTCGACGCGGATCTTTATAGGTCTGTTTGCGGGTCTTATTTTCGGCACAATAGTGCAGTACTTCTTAAACGATATCGGCTTCTTCTCGGACAATTTGGTCGAGCTTGCCGGCGGCGTTGGCACTATGTTCGTCAATATGATCATGATGCTAGTCGTGCCATTAGTGTTTGTGAGTATTGTTTGTGGTGTCTGTGAGCTGCAAGATCTCAAAAGTTTTGGCCGTTTAGGCGGTAAGACCTTCGGTTTTTACATCATCAATACCTTTGTCGCGATCGCGACGGCATTATTAGTCGTGCTGTTACTCGACCCTGGTAAAGGCGTCGATATGAGCAGCACAGACGGCGTGGCGATTACAGCTACTGAGCTGCCAAGTTTGATGGCACTGGTGATCGACATAGTCCCACGTAACCCTGTGGCGGCCTTTATGTCGGGCAATATGCTGCAAGTGATCTTTATGGCTTTAATGCTTGGTGGCGTGATCAAGTCACTCGGTGAGCATGTAGTTGGCGCAGTGCAAGGTTTTCAAACCGCGAATAAAATCATGATGAAGCTGATTTCTGTGGTGATGAGCCTAGCGCCCTACGGTGTGTTTGCCTTGATGTTCAAGCTCGGCGCGACCTTAGATGCTGGCGTGTTTATGAGCGTAGTTGAGTACATGGTGCTGATCCTCGCGCTGCTACTGCTGTGGATTTTTGTGGTTTACCCTATGGCGGTGGGCATATTTACCCCAATTTCGGCCAAAACCTTCCGCGAGAAGACCCAAGAGCAAGTGCTGTTTTCACTGTCGACCGCAAGCTCGAATGCGACTATCCCTGTGACTATGCGTACCTTAACCGAAAAGTTAGGCGTGAATCGCGCGGTAGCTGGCTTTGGTGTGCCGCTCGGCGCGACCATGAACATGGGCGGCGTGGCGATTTACATCACTATCGCGATTTTCTTTGTCGCTAACGCCTTTGGCATGCCTATCACCTCTGATCAATTGCCTTCGCTGTTATTTAGCATCTTCCTGCTCTCTGTCGGCGCAGGTGGCGTGCCCGGCGGCGGCATGGTGATGATAGGCGTGTTAATCCATCAAATGGGTTTACCGATAGAAGCCTTCGCCATAGTTGCGGCGTTAGATCGCATTATCGATATGGTGCTGACCTCTTGTAACGTGGTAGGTGATGCTGCGGTATTGACCATAGTGGACCAAACCGAGAAAGTGCATCAGGTTGAACTAGCGAAGAGCTAATCTGGACGTTAAGTCATATGCTATAAAAACAAAAAGCCACTGTCATCAGTGGCTTTTTGTTTATATTGTTCTATTAAATGCTGGCTGAGGAGCCTACTGGGCACAATCTTGTTTGAGCTTAGCCACAGCATCGGCAAAGCCTACGGCGACTAAGTCTGAACTAGTGTATTTACTAGAGCGAAAAGATACCGCTTCAAGGTGTAATTTTTGAGATTGGAGCTCACCTAAACTTCCCCATAGATCTGGGTTGGCTGTGCCCCCGCTGCTGAAATTCATCAGTGAGCCAGTGCCATGCAGTTTCAGCTTAGCCTGTTCGCCACTGGTAATGATGAGTACGCTAGGATCACCATTAAATGCGAAGGATTCCGACATAGTGACATTGATGCTAGGTTGCAGATCTCCAACGGAACAGGCCAAGGTTAATTTGAGATTTTTATCGATAAAATCGATGCTATGACTCTTCAGTGGTATTCCTTCTGCGTTTAGAGTTGAGGCCAAATCTTCCTTGGCATGGGCGTAGCCAATATGGCTGACGAGCATGAGAGCCAGTAACTGTGTTTTCACTTTACTACCTTGCGCTTACAGTAATGTTTACTTACGAATGGATGCGTTAGTGATGAGTTTGTCAAAAGGGTGGCGATTATAGAGTTTTTTGACACTTTTGGGTAAGTATTTTAATAGATTTAAACCGTATGACTGATATCTAAATATTTAACGCAACAAGTTGAAAGAATAGACATTACAAATAGCCGTATTAAGATTTAAATGAGTGCTGATTAACGAGTCAATAAGGTGAAATTAAGTTGGGATGTGTGGGATCAGTCATGCGTTAAATAGTGGGTTTTAATATTATTTTTTGGATTTTTTGGATTTTTTGGATTTTTTGGTTTTTTATTTTGTTAAAAGGCCACTCAATAGAGTGGCTTTTTAATTTAGCAGAAACGAATGAAACGTTATCTTCGTTTAGGTTTTGCTCTCAAAACCTTACACAGCGTTAACACCGTGTTCGCTCCACTTACGAAGGCTCGAACTTGCTACTTACCAGCGCGGGTCATTTTATCTAAATACCCCATGGCAAAGGCGGACAACACAAAGGTGATGTGGATTAATAGGTACCACATGATTTTATCGTTATCGATATTCTTCACATCCATAAAGATTTTCAGTAGGTGTATAGATGAAATCGCCACAATAGAAGCGGCGACTTTGTTTTTTAATGAGCCAGAATCTAACTTACCGAGCCAACTGAGCTTCTCACTGTCTTCGCCCACATCTAATTGTGACACGAAGTTTTCATAGCCAGAAAACATCACCATCACGATTAGGCCACCCACTAGGGTGATATCAATCAGCGATAGGGTGACCAGCACCAGATCCACTTCGGTTATCTCAAAAATAATCGGTAGAATATGGAAGATCTCTTGGAAGAATTTAATGCCTAAACCGATTAGGACTAGGCTTAGTCCCAAGTAAATCGGCGCCATAATCCAGCGAGATGCATACATCAATTTTTCAAATATTTGTTCCATATTCCATTTAACCCTTAATCTAAAAATGCGGTAAAAAATCGAGTTGCCAATGACTAAAACAGTAACATATCGCATTTTAGGCGCGCGATAGCCCTAGGGTAAAGCGTGAGTTATATGCTGTTATTGTGTTTTCGTCACCATTGTAGTCATCTAAACCCTATTTTGGGTATTAGCTGCGCTACAGGGATTAACTTACTTATGCCTTTGGTATGTTTGATTGTCGCTTTTTTCAAGCTGATACCAAAGTAAATTCAGCAACAGGGGGCCACGTTTTTACACTTTCTAGGACTTTGCTGAAAGAGGTGACATTTGTCATCGTCTATTGCTGACAACACACACTGCCGTGTTGGATTGTTAGCGTAGATACTTAAGTCATCTAAACAAGGAGGCTTAATCATGCAACACACATCATTGGATCAACAGTTAATCGAATACCGTCAACAACGTGCTTTGGCTATGCCCTTATCCGGCATGATAGTGTGGATCTTGCTGTTTGCATTAAGTTTTATGTTATCGCCTTCGCAATTGGTGATGGCGGTATTTATCGGAACGGGTTCAATCGTCTATTTAGCCATGGGCATTTCTCGGCTAACCGGTGAGAACATGTCGTTCAAGAAAAAGCATGAGCGTAATTGGTTTGATAACGTGTTTTTAGCCGCCGTAGGCATGAGTTTCCTGACCTTTGCTATCAGCATTCCATTCTTTATGGAAAATTATCTGGCATTGCCTTTCGCCCTTGCGGTGCAGACCGGATTAATGTGGTTGGTTTATGGCGTGATAGCGGCGCAAAAGGTGGCCATAGTCCATGCTATAGTGCGCACTTTGGCCTGTGTTACTGCCTTCATGCTCTGGCCTGAATTGAGCTTTCAAATCCAGCCTTTGATTGTGGTGGTATGCTATGGGTTCTCTATCCCAGTGATGCAGCGCCGTTGGAAGATTCAGCAAAATCTTTGTGTTGCAAGTTAGTTTTGCGGCCTTACGGCCGAGATGAATCAAAGTCGTGGGTTTCATCCCATACCTGATTATGTAGATGATTAGTTATAACGGCCTTACAACCGAGGTGAATTAAAGTCGTGGGGCTTCACCCCACACCCGACCAAGGAGGACTGCTCGTCCTATCCTCCTTGGATTCTCCAAGACGCCCCCAACGGAGTTGAAAGCCCCTTGGGCATTTAGCGTCCTTATGCTATCGCGTCAGACGCTCGTCCCTGATTCGACTGACGCTATCTCGGCATCCATGCCTCGATCACGCAACGAACGCAAATGCCCTGCGGCAACTCCGAGGGGAGGGTAAACTTCTGTGATCTCGGTGTTGGCCGTTAATCCCAAAAGAGTTATGCCTGTCCAGATTCTATTTTCTTAATGGCCCAATAAATTTCCCAATGTATTTTAGCTTGCCAGAGTTCATAAGCCAAAAATGTCATAATAGTAGCGAACATCATTAAGAAACCTTTTAATAGGTCTGTTTTGACACTATTAAATTCGAGATGCTGTGATACTACAAATAAAGTGATGTTATTATTCTCTAGTGTATCGCTGCTAACTACACGTTTTAAAGCATTTAAATAACCGCTATTTTCAAAGGCGAAACTACTTTTCTTGAAGTATTTGATATCACTAGTTGATGTTTTATTACACTTATGAACACTATCACTGATTAGCTTGTCTATTTTTTCACTTGGGTGTTTTTCTGATTTTTCAACAGAAAATGGGTAGTTGAAACCTGCCCAAAATTGGCCACTGCTATCAAGGCTAATAACACAAAACACATCTATCGCTTTACCATATTTTTGTGATGGACTTAATTGAATGTGTACTGATTTCTGTCCAGACAAATCTACCGTATTGATGTTGAAATATATAGGCATTCCTTTTTCTTGCCATTCGGTTAGATTATCTAACTCTGATAGCCTTGATAAACCCAATGAACTTAATAAAAAAGCAGATATTAATAAAAGTGACTGCAGTGAGCAAATTGATACCCACATTGAATTTTTATATCTTGGCTTTTTAAATTCAACAAATGAAAAAGGCTTTTTTATCAAGCTAGTCGAGAAATATGATACTAAACCTGAAATGCAGAATAGGCTCACAATCCCATTCCATTCAATGCTAGTTAGATAGGTTTGATAGAAGTGACTATGACTAATTAACTCGGATAGATACTTTGTGAAGAATATAGATGATAAGAAAAACAATAGCGTAATGCAGCTCATATGCAGTAGCACTGGTAATAAAAAGTACCTTAACTTAATTTGATAGGGCTTCATGTTCGGTGTAGTAGACAAAATTATGAGTATCCTAATTGATTTCGTTTAGATAACCCTATAAAAATTATCACAATCATTACAATGTAGTGTGTAGGCTTCTTTAGCTTTAGTTATTTTTGTTTGTGTGCTTTGGCACTGTGGGCAGGCTTGTTTCATTGGCGTGTTTTTAGTGCATTGGTTGCATTTGATGTAGTAACCAAACTTACCGTACATTGGGGTGTAGTTTGTTGATTCTCCGCAATGTTTACAGCTAAGAATGCTGTGTGTAGTAGATTGCGTTATTGCTTGGGTTTGAGCTTCAACAGCTTTGTTAACTTCAAAGTGCGCGATAGGCTCTCTGACTTGTTGTGTCTGCGCGAGCGTTATTTCACTTGTTGGCTGATGTGGATCTATATGTCGATCGATTAAGAACTTGGTAATGGAACTGAGTTCTTGTTGATTAAAGTCGGGGCGGGTGTCGCTTACATTTATAATGCGCATGAACTTACTTTTAAGATTCATGATTTTTTCAAGTTTATCGACTAAAAACTCTGTTTTAACTAACAACTCAGAAATGGCCGTTGGCATAGTATCTCTGTTGATTACCGCATCACTTGATACCGCGCACACATGGTCCCAGCAACGCATGCCAAAACTTTGTTGTTTTATCCCGAGTAACTTACCGAGAATTTCACTTCTATGCTGCTTTAGCATCTCTTTAAGCAGTGATTGTTGTAGTTCAACTTGCTTGATTGGTGATGGCATACCAAACCAGTTATTGCCGTGACTGCGCGTCCACTCACCCTGTTGGTTGACTTCCACATGGCCTTTTATGCTCTTGGATTCAATTAGCACAAAACCGTAGGTGTAGATAATTAAGTGATCAATTTGCGCGGTTTCGTCATTAAAGGTGAATCGAAAATCATTGATGACCAACACTTCTGGATGATCTTTGAAGGCGCGGCGTAAATAGAAGGCAACATCCTGTTCTTGTTTTTGACCCGCGATAGCCTGTGGTGTTTGGGTATTTTGAAATGATTTGGTTTTTAGAATCATTTATCAACAGCATCCATTCATAACTTGATAATAATCAGCCTCATAATACCCACTTTGCCATTGAAAGATAAAGATAAAAATAGTTAAACGTTAACCATGTGACTGTAACTATTGATTATCAGATATACACAGGGCCCAACTGGATTAAAAAGAGAGTACAGGCACTAATCTTTTGGGATAAACAGCTAACTCTAAGATTTCAGTAGTTCATCTTCCCCAGCGAAGTTGCAGAAGGGCGTTGAAGACTTTTTATTACAGGCAAAAGAGCAAATAGGCTTCATTTTTATGCCTTAATTACTTTGCAATAACTCCAGTGTCTGAGGAATACACTATCCCCTCGGAGTTGCCGCAGGGCGAATAGACAAATTGCGTGAGTCTCGGCATGGATGCCGAGCTAGCTTTCGCAGGTGCAGGGACGCATCCTTCGGAAGCGATAGCAAATTTGGCAATGAGCACAAGGGGCTTTCAACTCCGTTGGGGACGTCATGGAGCATCCAAGGAGGATAGGACGAGCAGTCCTCCTTGGTCGGGTGTGGGGTGAAGCCCCACGACTTTAATTCACCTCGGCCGTAAGGCCGCAATTCCTTCGTCGGTTATGCCGCATCAAAAATTAAAATGTCGCATTCTGCGAATCAATAAAAAAGCCACTGTGGTCAGTGGCTTTTATCATAAAAATCAGGAAGCTAAGCGATTCGGCTTACTCTATATTTGGTTCTTCACTGTAATCAATACCGTGATAGCTCAGGCAAGCGTCGACTTCATTGCTGCTGCCTAGGATGACGGCAACACGCTGGTGAATATGCGTTGGGGTAATGTCTAAAATAGTTTCATAACCCGTTGAGGCTTTACCGCCGGCTTGTTCGACTAAGAAAGCCATTGGATTAGCTTCGTACATCAAGCGCAGTTTGTACGGTTTTTTAGGATCTTTATTGTCGGTTGGGTAGGTAAAAATACCGCCACGTGATAGCACGCGGTGTACGTCGCCGACCATGGCCGCAATCCAGCGCATGTTGAATGATTTTTCGCGTGGGCCAATTTTACCGAGCAGTAAATCGGCAATATAGGTCTGCATTGGCGCTTCCCAAAAACGTTGGTTCGACATGTTAATGGCAAACTCTTGGGTATCTGGGCTAATGCTCATGGCGGCGTTAGTCAGTAAAAATTCATTGGTTTCTGGGTGCAAAGTAAAGAGTTGCACGCCTTGACCTGTGGTTAATGCCAGCATGGTCGATGGACCATAAAGTACATAACCTGCGGCTAATTGCGCACGGCCAGATTGTAAAAAGCTGGTTTCAGTCAACTCGCCAGCAGGGGCGGGCAGGATAGAGAAAATCGTGCCGACTAACGAGTTGATATCAATATTAGATGAGCCATCTAGTGGATCGAAACACACCAGATATTGGCCATTTTGGCTGACTTCAACTACATGATCTTCTTCTTCCGACGCCAAACCGCGCACTGTACCGTCAGCTTTTAATGCATCTTTGAGCATGTCGTTGGTGATGATATCCAGTTTTTTCTGGGTTTCACCTTGGACGTTTTCTTGCTCAGTCGCGCCTAACACGCCTGCAAGCGCACCGTGGCGAACGGCATGGCTAATGGCTTTTGAGGTGTCGGCTAAGGTTAAAATTAGCTGGGAGAGGGAGTCGTTCACTGCCTGTGAGGTCAGGTGCTGGGCCAGAGTCTGCATGTTATGTCCTTTAGAGGTTCAACAATGAGGTCAATTTCGTTATTTGCCGCGAATGATAACTCAGTTAGTCGACAATTTCAGCGATGTTGCTGATGCTTTTAGCGAATATTAGGGCTTTTAGGGATTATTTGGACTGAGCCGACGAGATGCTCCTAATTTGTATCGGCATATTGCATGCTATTTCTATTTGGGGTTTGCCTCTGGCACAATGTCGGCTTGTTTTTAATCGCTGACATCTTAGGCGATTATACTTCCAAGGAATAATAATGATTAAAAATAGGTTAACTTGGTTCCCTGCGCGCTCGCTTAAGGTGCGCGCCGTTCCCCTACTGATAGCGAGCCAAATGGCCATGATTTCGACAGCTATGATTTCAACAACCACCCCAGCTTTGGCAATGGAAGGTGGCAAACAGCCACTGACGATTGAGCGAATGAATGCCTCGCCTGCCTTAGCGGGCACCAGTCCCCGTGGTTTGAAATTGTCCCCCGATGGCCAGCGTGTTACCTATCTTGCTGGCCGTAAAGATTATCAAAGTTTTTATGATCTCTGGCAGATGGATGTCAAAACCGGTGAGTCGAGCCTGCTATTAAATGCCGATAAACTCGCGACCAATGAATTATCCGATGAAGAAAAAGCCCGCCGCGAGCGCCAACGTATTTATGGCGAAGGCATTATGGAGTACTTCTGGGCCGATGATAGCCAAGCGTTATTAATTCCGGCTTCTGGCAATCTGTATTACTTTTCCCTCGTCGACAATAGCGTGACTCAATTGCCGATTGGCGAAGGGTTTGCTACAGATGCACGCTTATCGCCCAAGGGGCATTTTGTGTCTTTCGTGCGGGATCAAAATTTGTATGTGTTAGATCTGGCGACGAAGAAACTCCAAGCTATGACGACCGATGGCGGCGGGGCAATTAAAAATGCCATGGCTGAGTTTGTCGCTCAAGAAGAAATGGATCGCATGACTGGCTATTGGTGGGCGCCCGATGAATCGGCTATCGCCTTCACCCGTATCGACGAATCCGCGGTCGAGCAAGTGACGCGCAATGAGATCTATGCCGATGGCATTAAACTCACCGAGCAGCGTTACCCAGCCGCAGGTAAAAACAACGTCGACATTGCATTAGGTGTGGTCACGCTAAAAGATAAGGCCATCAATTGGGTGAGCCTGCGTGAAGAGAATAGCGAAGACAAGAGCAAAGACATTTATCTGCCGCGTGTCGATTGGTTGCCCGATAGCAAACACTTGTCGTTCCAGTGGCAGAGCCGCGATCAACATCAGCTCGATTTGCAGTTAGTGGCGTTAGATGCGCTGACTAAGCCAAAAACCTTAGTGAAAGAACGCAGTGATGCTTGGGTAAACCTCAATAACGATCTGCACTTCTTAAAACAGCAGTCTGCCTTTATTTGGGCGTCTGAGCGTGACGGCTTTAATCATCTGTATCTTTTTGACTTAAAAGGCAAACTCAAAACGCAATTGACTAAGGGCGAGTGGGCTGTCGATGAGTTGGAATACATAGATGAAACTGCAGGCTGGGTGTATTTCACCGGCCGCAAAGACACGCCAATCGAGAAACAGCTTTATCGCGTACCGTTAGCGGGTGGCAAGGTTGAGCGCGTGAGCAAGCAAGCGGGGATGCACAATCCTGTTTTCGCCGATAATCAGAGTGTATATCTGGATTATTTCAATAGCTTATCTCAGCCACCGCAAATCAGTTTACACGGTGACAAGGGCCAGCAACTGGCTTGGGTCGAGCAAAATGCGGTTAAGCAAGGTCATCCTTTATATGACTATGCTGGATTGTGGCAAATTCCTGAATTTGGTGAACTGAAAGCCGAAGATGGCCAAGTGCTGCAAACCCGTTTATTCAAACCCGTTCCCTTCGATGCAAGCAAGAAATACCCTGTCGTAGTGCGGGTTTATGGTGGGCCGCACGCCCAGTTAGTGACTAATAGTTGGAGCGAGCAGGACTACTTTACCCAGTATCTTGTGCAACAAGGCTATGTGGTATTCCAATTAGATAACCGCGGCAGTGCGCACAGAGGCACTCAGTTCGAGCAGGTGATTTACCGTCATTTGGGCGAAGCTGAAGTGAATGATCAAAAAGTGGGGGTGGATTATTTACGGAGTCTGCCCTTTGTCGATGCCGATAATGTGGCGATTTACGGCCACAGTTACGGTGGTTATATGGCCTTGATGAGTTTATTTAAGGCGCCGGATTATTTTAAAGCCGCGATTTCGGGCGCACCTGTGACCGACTGGCGCTTGTATGATACCCATTATACTGAGCGTTACTTAGGTCACCCCGAAGGTAATGAAAAGGGTTATGAAGCCAGCAGCGTGTTTCCTTACGTGAAAAACTATCAAGCGGGTCTGTTGATGTATCACGGCATGGCTGACGATAACGTCTTGTTTGAAAACAGCACTCGGGTTTATAAAGCGCTGCAGGATGAAGGCAAATTATTCCAGATGATCGATTATCCGGGATCTAAACATTCGATGCGTGGCGAGAAAGTGCGTAATCACTTATATCGCTCATTAGCGGATTTCCTCGATAGACAGCTGAAAAGCGCTAAGTAGCGCGAGATAGAGAGCTGGTCTGCTTGCGTATGCTGCTATGCCTTACGTATACGTTGTAGGCTTGCTCCTTGTTTAGCTCTTATATCACTCGCTCTCATTAGCGCTGATAGGTTGAGCTTGTTTTATAATTATGCTGCTGTTTTATAAATATTTTTTTCTATTTTGGACATCGGCTTTGCCATCAACCTGACTCTTAACTCTGTAAGCGTCGCCTATTAATCTGATTCGCTAAATTTTAGACATAAAAAAACCAGATCCTAGGATCTGGTTTTTTTGTGAATTGATGCTTATCGAATCAATCCTGTTGCTAATGCGAGTGTCGCTTAGCGGGCAATTAGCCTTCTAAGTTACCGCAAAAGCGATAGCCTTCACCGTGAATAGTCGCGATGATTTCTGGCGTATCTGGCAAGCTTTCGAAATGCTTGCGGATACGACGGATAGTCACGTCTACAGTACGATCGTGTGGCTTAAGTTCACGGCCAGTCATTTTCATCAGTAGATCGGCACGAGTCAAAATTTTGCCTGGGTTTTCAACAAAGTGCAGCATAGCGCGGAATTCGCTACGTGGCAGTTTGTAGGATTCACCCTGTGGGCTCACTAATGAACGGCTGTTGATCTCTAAGCTCCAATCGTTGAAGCGATAGTATTCTACTGAGCTCTTTTCTTCGACTTCGGCACCAGCGCTGTTGACGCGAGTCAGAAGATTACGAGCACGAATCGTCAATTCACGTGGGTTGAACGGCTTGGTAATATAATCGTCCGCGCCAATTTCAAGTCCAAGGATTTTGTCGACTTCGTTGTCACGACCTGTCAGGAAGATCAGACCGATGTTGTTGATTTCACGTAGTTCACGTGCCAACAACAGGCCATTCTTGCCTGGCAAGTTAATGTCCATAACGACCAAGTTAATTTTGTTTTCCTGCATAGCCTTATGCATTTCTGCGCCATCATTGGCCTCAGTTACCACATACCCTTCTGCCTCGAAAATACTTCTCAGCGTGTTACGGGTAACGGCTTCATCTTCAACGATCAGAATGTGCGGATTTTGCATATTATTTACCTAAATTTTAATCAGTTTATACTAACCAATAAGAGCAACTTACTTCGGGCTCTTATATTCATAAAAGCGTTGATACTTCCTTGAACTGCTTTGTGCTCAAAAGGAAAATCTTTACGGTGACATCTATATCTGGATGTAGATTAAGTGCACGTTTAAGTGTAATACGAGAAAACGTAATCAGTACCAACTTCGATAAGCAATAGTTAGAATAAGTTCCTTAACTATTGTTTTTTTTAAATGTTTAAAAGACAAATCAAATGTAGAACACATTTTAAACAGATGCCCGGTCAGTTCACGTTACTTAAAGCGATATATGTAACAAACTGTATTGAACGATAAGCATCTTGCTCAATCTGTTTCAACTCACCAGTACGTACATTGTACTCGTTTTAGTCATTTGTTAACAAATGAAATGTTAACAAATTTTAGGTGAGTCGGGGTTTTTACCATGATATTTACTTTAGCTATTGATTAGTATAACTAATGTATTTGCCATTCCTGTGAGCCAGTTCACGCCTCTTTGGATTTTACAATCACTCTGCTACACTAGCCTGGGTTCATTTTTCGATTAGACTACCAATGGACAATAAGACTCAAGATTTGTGGCAATGTTACCAAGCGCCGTTATTTTTGCTGACTCAAGCATTATCCTGTGATTTTTCCTTTGCTGTTATTACCGCTCATAATCCCGCTTCAAAGCTGCTTTCTCCCAGTCAAAACCGTTTACTCGATCGCCAACTTCTCCGTGAAATTGAATTACTCGGCAGTCCCTATCGTGCTTTAGTGGGCGCGGCGCCGGATTTATCCCACATGGAAAAAAGCTGGGCCGTGTTTATCGATAGAACGATGGCGCTGCAATTGGGGAAGAAATTTAATCAATACGCGATTTATGTGGTCGAACAAGGGGATGTGAGCTTAGTGCCATGCACTTTGGCCGGACATGATGAAGTGTGTTTAGGCAAATTTAGTGATTATGTGCAGCTGGTATACGAGTTACCCGATTTAAGTACTTAGTTGTTTTCAAAAGATTTTATTTAAATTATTCATTTGTTATGAAATTAGCATTGACTTCATTAGGGGTTTATTGCTACTTTTTTCGTCCCTTTCCCTAGGAAAGGAACAGAAGAGGAGCGTTAACTAGGTAGTCGGTCAGAGGAGCACAAACTCCTGCGATGACTGATGAGGGAGATTAACGCCGAGGCATAGATATGGTTGCTGCATGTTTATGTCGGTCGCTCAGGCTGAATCCTGACGATTGTCACCTGTAATTGGTGGAGAGCTTCTGGTGACGATTGCTGTTTCCCTTCTTTTGGGGTGCGTTATCATTGAGCACCAGGCTCTTCGAACGAAGTTAGTTCGGAGTGTGATTATGTTAGTTAATCAGTATTTTATTCAATCTGCGTTTATTTCTTGCCCTACGTGTTTCACGGAGGTGCGCTAATGTCCCTTGTAGTCGCAAAATTTGGTGGCACCTCAGTCGCCGACTATAACGCTATGAATCGCTGTGCCGACATAGTGTTAGCTAATCCTCATTGCCGTTTAGTCGTGGTCAGCGCATCGAGTGGCGTGACCAATCTGTTAGTGGAATTGACGCAAGAATCCATCAACGACGATGGTCGATTACAGCGATTAAAACAAATTGCCCAAATTCAATATGCGATTTTAGATAAGCTCGGTCGTCCTAACGATGTGGCCGCCGCATTAGATAAATTATTGAGTCGCATGTCAGTATTGAGTGACGCGCTCGCATCACAACGCAGCAAAGCGACCATGGATGAGTTGTTGTCCCTCGGTGAGCAATGTTCTTCGGCGTTGTTTTCAGCAGTCATCCGCGAGAAAGGTGTTAACTCTAGCGCCTTCGATGTACGCCGAGTATTACGTACCGACAGCCACTTTGGCCGCGCGGAACCCCAAGTTGAGCAGATTGCGACTTTAGCTCGTGATTATCTACAGCCACTGTTAGCGGAACAAGTGATTGTGACGCAAGGCTTTATCGGTGCCGATGAAGCAGGTCAAACGACCACATTAGGCCGCGGTGGTAGTGATTATTCTGCTGCGCTGTTAGCCGAAGCGTTACGCGCCTCAGCGGTCGAGATTTGGACCGATGTAGCAGGGATTTATACAACCGATCCTCGCCTTGCGCCCAATGCTTTTCCGATTGCCGAGATCAGCTTTAATGAAGCCGCCGAGATGGCGACCTTTGGTGCCAAGGTATTGCATCCTGCGACCATTCTTCCTGCTGTTCGTCAACAAATTCAAGTGTTTGTTGGTTCAAGTAAAGAGCCTGAAAAGGGCGGGACTTGGATCCGTCATCAAGTGGAAGATGCGCCCGTATTCCGCGCTGTGGCTTTGCGCCGCGATCAAACGCTGTTAAATCTTCACAGCTTGCAAATGTTGCATGCGCAGGGCTTTTTAGCGGAAACCTTTGCGACTTTGGCGCGACATAAGATCAGTGTGGATCTAATTACTACCTCAGAAGTGAATGTGTCTCTAACCCTCGATAAAACTGGCTCTGATTCAAGTGGTCAAGGTCTGTTGAGTGAGGCATTGTTGCAAGAATTATCACAGCATTGCCGGGTGCGCGTCGAAGATGGATTAGCCTTAGTGGCGATTATCGGTAACCGTATTGCGACCACGCCGGGTATTTGTCGCCGTGTGTTTGAAGTGCTTGAGCCACACAATGTGCGGATGATTTGCCAAGGCGCCAGCCCACATAACCTGTGTGTGTTAGTGACAGAATCGGAAGCGGCACAAGTGGTGAAATCGCTGCATCAAAATCTGTTCGAAGGCGCTTAATATGCTGCCGATAACATCGTCTCTGCAAATTGGGGAGCTTGCCGCAGGGCAAGCGCTTACCTTGCCTATTTACCATTTTAAGCCGAGCGACGATAAGGCGACTGGCCCCAAAGTGTATATTCAGGCCAATGTCCACGGCGCTGAAGTGCAAGGTAATGCGGTGATTTATCAGTTGATGAAGCAGCTTGAACTCTGTGACATCCGCGGTGAAATCACCTTAGTGCCGCTTGCCAATCCCCTTGGGATCAACCAAAAAAGTGGTGAGTTTACCCTCGGCCGATTTGACCCTATTACGGGGGCGAACTGGAATCGTGAGTATTTGAATCATGCTATCGATTTGCCAACTTGGTATAGCGAACATGCCAAGCTCAGTGATAGCGAGCTGATCCAAGCTTATCGCAGTACTTTGGTTGAAGCCTGTCAGCAAAAATTACGGCATGAATGGGGCATTACAACCGGGCATAGGCTTGCGGTTAATCTGCAAATTATGGCCCACGGCGCGGATATAGTGCTCGATCTGCATACGGGTCCTAAATCCTGTAAGCACTTGTATTGTCCTGAATATGACTTAGCTGCCGCGCAGTTTTTGTCGATCCCTTATACGCTTGTTATCCCCAACACCTTTGGTGGTGCTATGGATGAGGCAGCGTTTTGTCCTTGGTGGCAATTAAGTGATTTTGCAAAAGCGCAGGGGCGAGATTTAGCCGTTGCTGTGTCAGCGTTAACCTTGGAGTTGGCGAGCCAAGAGCGCGTCTGCCTTGAGGATGCGTTGGTTGATGCACAAGGGATTTTGGCGTATTTAAGCCACCGCGGCGTGATCGCTGAAACCGTTGCGCCCGCTAAAATGCAGCGCTTTGGTTGTTACCTTAAGGACTATAAAAAGTATCACGCGCCAAGTTCAGGGTTAGTGGAATACCTCGCGCCTTTAGGTGAACCATTGGCTGCGGGACAGCCCTTAGTGAATTTACTGCGAATGGATTTATACGGTACAGCGGATGAGCTAAAGACGGTCAGTTTGCCGCAGGACTGCGTGCCGATTTTGCACTTTGCTTCGGCATCTGTGCACCAAGGGACAGAGCTTTATAAAGTCATGACTCATGTGTTTGAGTTGCCGACGACATAATCGCCCGCTTAGAGCATAAGCATTAGCTCATAACATTCAGCTTATAAGAATGAACGAAAACAACGCAAATCCTAATCGATTGGCGTTGTTGTTTTTAAGGTGGCTATAACCACTTAAATCGATAAAACAGTGCCATCTGTAGGGCGACGAGTGAGATTAATATGCCGCAGAAGGTGGCGAAGGCCCAAGTGTTGTCGGCGCCCGGTATGCCGCCAATATTGACCCCGAGTAAGCCGGTTAAAAAGCCTAATGGTAAGAAAATTGCCGACACTAAAGATAAGAAATATAAGCGTTTATTGAGCTGTTCCGATTGTTGGCTGAGTAATTCTTCCTGAGTCACATTTGCCCTGTCGCGCAGGGCATCGAGATCTTCAATGGTGCGGATAAGCTTATCGTTTGTTTCCCTGAGTTTAAGTCGTTCAGAATCGTTAAACAGACTAACTTGCTCGGAAATCATTTTTGAAAAGGCTTCACGCTGGGGCGCTAAATAGCGGCGAATGGCGACAGTTTGGCGGCGCAGTTCGGCGATATCGGTGCGTAAATCTTTAACATTGCCTGAGACGACGAGCTCTTCTAAATCAGAGAGTTGTTCTTCTAACTTATCGATGAACTCGACTTTACGGTTAGTGAGTCGCTCGCAGACAGCGACGATAAAGTCGCCCGTAGTTGCAGGCCCATTGCCCTCAAGGATCTGCTCGGCGACATCTTTGACCGACTGTAACTCGCGATCGCAGGTGGATATGATCCGCTGTTTATCGGCATAAATACGCACGGCCACCATGTCTTCGGGAGCTGAATTGGGGTTGAGGTTGACGCCGCGTAACGCGAGCAATATGCCTTCGCCGGCGATAACGGCGCGGGGGCGAGTATCTTGGGCGAGTAGGGCATCACTCTCGACCTTCGGCAGGCCGCTATTGAGTATCCAGTGGCGCGCCTTTTTATTGCGATAGCGAAGGTGCAACCAGAGTAGACCATCCTGCGGATCCCATTTTTCGATCTGTTCCAAGCTTAAGGTGGAACCCGCTTGGGCGCCGCTTAGCACTAAACTGTAGATAAATCCTTCGTGCATATCGCATTCCATATAACTTTCAAAATCATACAAACAAGCTAACTGATTTTGCCGTGAAAATGAAGTGAGTACTCGTGCTTAACGGCATGGCAACGCGCTTTATACTGCGTTAAAGGCTTTCGACAGAGCACCACTATGCCTTCAAGCCTTCGCCTTGGCTAAAGCGCGTTGAACTCCGGCTGAATGAACAGATATTTTGTACGATTGGTATTAAATCGGCTGTGCTGCGGGAGGCGAGCAACTTCGGCAAGGATAGGTTAAAATTAGCATTAGTAGGCTTAGAGCAAAGAGACAATAAAATGGAATACGAATTTCGGCGTAACAGTTTAACCGGCACTTTTCTGGCCCGCTTTAGCATGGATCATGAAGTGCTGGGGCAATGGTTTACAGAAGAATTAGGGCCTGAGTTAGCCAAAATTCAGCAAGTGTTAGACATGATTAAAGAAATTCAAACCGATAAACGAGGTGCATGGCGTCTCGTTGGTAATGATTTCACCTTAGAGTTAGAGCGTGAGCAGGCGCGGGTGTTTGCGAATACGTTAGGTTTCGAGCAAGAGTATGAATTAGAAGAGGCGATGTCACTCTATGATGCTGAGTCAGAAGCTTATTGTGGCTTAGAGGACTTTGAGCAGGCGTTACTGAGTTGGCAGACATTTATCGAGAAAGGTCTATAATCGTCCATTCAAATCCTGTTCGATAAAACATAAAGGCAATCATTGGATTGCCTTTATTGTTTGCGCTATACCTCGCTAAACTCAGGGATTAGTGATTAAGGTAGCGCACCGCCATTTCGGTTCTCGACTTGGCATTGGCTTTACGCAGTAGGTTTTTCACATGCACTTTGACTGTGCCTTCACTAATGTGTAAATGCTCTGAAATCATCCGATTACTTAAGCCTTCCGCCAGTTGCTCTAGAATTTGCAGCTCCCTAGGCGTCAGGCTCGAAATCCATTCTTGCTCGTCGGTCGCATCTTTTAGCTCGTAGAGGTATTCCTCCACTTCATCGCTGATAACTCTGTGGCCAAGCATGGCATTTTTGAGTTTTTCGAGCAGTAAATCGGGCTCAGTATCTTTGAGTAAATAGCCGTCGGCTCCTGCGCGTAATAAACGGATCACATCCTGTTTGGCATCGGAAACTGTGAGTATCACTATGCGCGAGGTGACGCCCTCTTGGCGCATGGCATTGAGGGTATCTAGGCCTGTCATGCCTTTCATATTCAGATCGAGCAAGATGATGTCGGGCTCATCGGTGGCAACGGCGGTTAATGCATCTAAACCACCACCGGCTTCGCCAAAAAGGCTGAAGTCAGGATCTGAGGCAATGAGCTGGCAGATGCCTTTGCGTAAGAGGGGATGGTCGTCGACCACAAGTACGGAATAAGGTTTACCCATTTGAAGGCTCCTGTTGAGAGGGGAAAATAAGCGTCACTCGAGTGCCACTTGAACCTTTGCTGTGCTGCGCAAAGTTGAATGAATGGTTAGGCTTGAGTGTATCGTCTTGTTCGTTGCATCCTTGCTCAATCGTGGTTGCCGTAGCAGGTTTAAATCTGCTTATCTCGTTGTCGCTAAATATGACTTTACCTGAAAGTTTGCTGGCTCGCTCATGCATAATCCCTATGCCAAAGTGTTGATCTCGTTCTTTTAAATGTCCAATACCTATGCCGTTATCGCAAACATTGATATTGACCATGCCCTCGTCATCTTTATAACAATGGATATTGATGAGGCTGGCCTCAGCATGTTTGATGGCGTTTAAGGTCGCTTCCCGAGTTATCTGCAGTATGTGAATATGCTGCTTTGCCTCTAGCCATTGTGGTGCAAGTTTATAGTCTAAGGTGATCTTGATACTTGTCTTGGTTCTGAGCTGCTCAAGCATAGCCTCTAAGGCACTTTTTAGATCGGGTTCTTTAATCGTGAGTCTAAAGGTCGACAGCAATTCCCTGAGCTGCACATAGGCAGTGCTAACGCCTTCGTTGATTTCGGTTAATTGAGCCTCAATTGTTGGGTTGCGGCAGCTGTGATCTAAGTTTTTGCGTAATAAGCTAATTTGGATTTTAAGGAAGGACAGCACTTGACCTAAGGAGTCGTGTAATTCCCGTGCGATTACGCCGCGTTCCTCCATCAGCGCCAGTTGTTGCCTTTGCTCAGTGGCGTTGTGGATCACGATTGAGCGAGTCAGCATAATCGCGAAATTTTTAAATAGCGCGATATTCGGTGTTTGATCGGCAATCAACTCTAAGTAGCCCAGATTTGCTTGCTCAAATTGTAGCGGGAAACGGGTGCTGTTTTGAGTAACCTCTGGCCAGCCGCCATCGGCCTCAATCACTTCAAGCTCTTGCTCTGGATACTGGATAATGAGTCTTAGGTAGTCGAGTGACTCATAACCTTTTAACTGATTCAGTGCCGCTTTGAGCGCTTTGTAATCGAGCTTATTAGCGTTTAAGGTCAGTAGGTTATCGTATAGAAATGCCAGCTCATTGTTAGCCCGAGTGAGTGCTAAGGTTTTCTCTGCCACCTGCGACTCTAAATCGCCATAAAGCATGGCGAGTTCCTTGGCGGTTTTTTGCAGGGCATGGGTGAGCGCTGTGAGTTCGATATATTCGGTTTCGGGCATTTCGATTTCAAAATTGCCCTTAGAAATAGTATTCGCCGACTCCATTAGTTTTTGCAGCGGGATCACCACTTTCTTTTTAGTAAAACGCACCGCCACAAAGGCGATAATCAGCATGACGCTCAAGCCTAATATTTGGCTGGCAGCGAGGAGCCTGAGTTTAAAGGCGGCGTGGTGTTCCATCTCCAGTACCAGTAAATCTATGGTATCGACAAAGTCCTTTAGTGACGCTACATAATCGCGGGAGTTTTCCTGCTCTATGTAGTACTTCATCACCAGCCATTTATCGATCACGAGCTGATATTGATCGGCAATCTTCCGTGGGCTAAACCAACTGTCCGAAGGCTTTAAGGTATCAGAATAGAGGGTATTTTCGAATTCGGTGATTTTGTCCTGCGCGGCATCACTGCCAGAGTTGGCGTAAAACATCAGCCGGTAGCTTTGCATCCGCAAAGAACCCGAGGCGTTAATTGCCTTAGCATCGCCTAAGCTGTAGGACAAATTGATGATAGCAAAGGTCGATAAACTGCTAGATAGCAGAATGAGTACTAGCATCAATCCTAGAATTTTTGAGGTTAGACTGCCTCGTTTCATTAATCCGCTATTCATTTTAATGGCCGCTGTTATGGCACTTTGCAGTGGTTTTTTACATTAGAAAATAATGTAATACATTAACAAAAGCATAAAAATGTGAACAACAACACCTTTACATTTTGATCTAGCGCAAACTTCAACCCAGATACCCCCTAAGAGGTATATTTTTGGCAGGGTTTAGTCACTAACTTTGATCATGGAGATGTCGTGTTTTACAACAATAATGCAACGCGGAGATGAGATGATGAAGAAGATGACAGGTAAGTCCTTTGCACTGAGTGCACTGGTTGCCGCCAGCTTCATGGCGGCGGGCGCAATGGCGAGTGATAAAACAGAGCCTCGTAACGAAGTTTTTAAAGACAAATTTGCTAATCAATACGCCAGTTGGCATGACACAGATAAAAGCACTGAGAATACCGATGTGTTGGCCTCGGACCCAAGCTTAGTCGTACTGTGGGCAGGTTATGGTTTTGCTAAAGATTACAACGCACCACGTGGTCACATGTACGCTATTACGGATGTGCGTAACACTCTGCGTACTGGCGCACCCACCAACGCGGAAGATGGCCCAATGCCGATGGCTTGTTGGAGTTGTAAGAGCCCTGATGTGCCGCGTTTGATTGAAGAACAAGGCGAAGATGGTTACTTCAAAGGCAAATGGGCAAAAGGCGGCCCAGAAGTGGTGAACACCATAGGCTGCGGTGACTGCCATGAAAAAGGCACGCCAAAACTGCGCATCTCTCGCCCCTTTGCTGAACGTGGTATGGAAGCATTAGGCACACCCTTTGCCAAAGCGTCAAAAAAAGACAAGCAATCAATGGTCTGTGGTCAGTGCCACGTTGAATACTACTTCGATAAAAAAGAAGGCAGAAAAGGTTTCGTTAAATTCCCTTGGGATATGGGCACAACCGTTGAGCAAATGGAAACCTATTACGACGGTATTGAGTTCTCAGATTGGACGCATGCGCTGTCTAAAACCCCTATGTTAAAAGCGCAGCATCCTGGCTATGAAACTTGGAAACTCGGTGTTCATGGTAAGAATGATGTGAGCTGTGTTGATTGCCACATGCCAAAAGTAACCAACGACAAGGGCCGTAAGTACACAGATCATAAAGTGGGTAACCCATTTGATCGTTTTGAAGAAACCTGCGCGACGTGCCACAGCCAAAGTAAAGAGTTCTTAGTCGGCTTGACCAACGAACGTAAAGCTAAAGTGAAAGAGCTAAAAGGCCGCGCCGAAGCGCAACTGGTGAAAGCGCACTTTGAAGCCGCTGCCGCTTGGAAAGCCGGTGCAACTGAAGCGGAAATGAAGCCCATTCTAACCGATATCCGCCATTCACAATGGCGTTGGGACTATGCGATTGCTTCACATGGCGCTGCTGCGCATGCCCCTGAAGAAGTCTTACGTATCCTAGGGACAGCGGTAGATAAAGCGGCAGATGCGCGGGTTAAATTAGCGCAATTGTTAGCGAAAAAAGGCATCACAGATCCTATCGCGATCCCAGATATTTCTACTAAAGCCAAGGCACAAGCCGCTTTAGGTATGGACATGGAAAAAATGAATGCAGAGAAAGAAGCATTTAAGAAAGACATGTTACCTAAGTGGGATGAAGAAGCGAAAAAACGCGAAGCCACTTATAAATAGTGTTTAACAAATTGTTTTTAACCTGAGCTAACCCCTCATGTAAGCAAAAGCCCTCGCTGACTCAGCGAGGGCTTTTTTATGGGAGTGAATGTCAACGTCATGCCTGAACCAAGGGCTGTTTACTTCATTAGAGCCAAGGAGTGAATTGCTATTTTATCAGTTTTAATAATGCCCTAAAGCGCTCGCCTTGGGCTTGATGTTGTAATTCAAATAATAGCGATTCCACGTTAGTTAATAAGGCGCCTCTGGTCGTCATCATCTGAATACCCAGTTGTTTATTATCGGCACTGCGTGACGAGACGCCATCTGCCACGAGATGCACCGAATATTGCTGTTCTATAAGGTCACAACAGGTTTGATAAACACACACATGGGTTTCAATGCCCGCCAGTATGACGTGTTTACAATTTGTCTTAGTGAGTGCCTGCGCAAACTCTTCACAGTGCCAGCCGCTAAAATGTTGCTTTGCAATAGGGGAGCCGGTTTTCTCTAGCAAGGTTTGAAGCTCAGGACTGGTTGCTCCGAGTTTATCGGGTAGCTGTTCTAACCACAGTATGGGTATTTCAAATAATTGTGCACCTTGGATTAAGGTCTGTAGTTGTTGGTGCAGCTTGTCACTGTTATCCATGATTTGTGCAAGTTTTCCCTGCACATCAACGATAACGAGAACACATTCTTCGGGTTTTAACATCGGGCCTTCCTTCTGCGCTTGATGATTGTCTTAGTGATGATCTTCGCTTTTGTCTAAGAACTTGTGCTGTGATGCTCAGATTTCATCTCGATTTACGCTTCCCCCAGTAGACCCCAATTTAACCTTGTTACCAATAGGCCTAAGGTCGAATAGCTGTTGCACTTAAACTGCTCACTAAAAGAGTGCGTTGCACTTGTTTGTGCTCGATTATGGTGCATTTTTAACCTTTAAAAATAACCTTTTTTAGTTAAAGTTTAAAATAATCAGTAAGTTAAATTGTTGGCCTAATGATTGAATTACCTTTGATACAAGTTAATAACAATCGCGTTTTTTTGGAGGTCAGGATGAAACTAGTCAGCGCTATCATCAAGCCATTTAAGTTGGATGATGTCCGTGAAGCTATCGCCGGAATAGGTATTGAAGGCATGACGGTGACCGAAGTTAAAGGTTTTGGCCGTCAAAAAGGGCACACAGAGTTGTATCGTGGCGCCGAGTATCAGGTGGATTTTTTGCCAAAAGTAAAACTAGAAATTGCCACTAAGGCTGAAAATCTCGACATGTTGATTGAGGCCATTACCACTGCGGCCCATACGGGGAAAATTGGCGACGGTAAGATCTTCGTCGTCGACTTAGAACAAGCTATCCGTATCCGTACGGGTGAACTCGATACAGAAGCGCTATAAGGGGCTGACAATGGAAGAATTAACAAAATTAGGCGGCACAGTCACTGAACTACGCTTTGCACTCGACACCTTTTACTTTTTGATTTCTGGTGCGTTAGTTATGTGGATGGCGGCAGGATTCGCCATGTTAGAAGCGGGTTTAGTTCGCTCTAAAAACACCACTGAAATTTTAACTAAGAACGTTGTGTTGTACGCGATTGCCTGTGTGATGTATCTGCTGGTTGGCTACAACATCATGTATGTGGATAACACTGAAGGGGGTTGGTTGCCATCGATTGGTACCTTAATCGGTTCTCAATCATCAGATGCGAGCCATGCATTAGAATCTGACTTCTTCTTCCAAGTGGTGTTTGTGGCAACGGCGATGTCAATTGTCTCTGGCGCTGTGGCGGAACGGATGAAGTTATGGGCTTTCCTGTTCTTCTCTGTGGTGATGACAGCGGTTATCTATCCAGTAGAAGGGTATTGGACTTGGGGCCAAGGTTTTATCTCTAAACTGGGCTTTGTGGACTTTGCCGGTAGCGGTATTGTGCACATGACAGGTGCGACGGCGGCGATTGCGGGTGTGTTATTGCTCGGTGCGCGTAAGGGTAAATATGGCCCTAACGGTCAAGTGAATCCTATCCCTGGCTCTAACTTGCCGATGGCAACCTTAGGTATGTTTATTCTGTGGATGGGCTGGTTTGGCTTTAACGGTGGCTCGCAATTAATGGTGTCGGATGCGGCGAATGCGAGCTCAGTGGCAAAAGTGTTTGTTAATACCAATACTGCGGCGGCGTTCGGTGCTATCTCTGCGCTGATCGTGTGTAAGATGATTTGGGGTAAAGCGGATTTAACCATGATACTCAACGGTATTTTGGCGGGTTTAGTGGCTATTACGGCAGATCCTCTTTCACCTTCACTGTTAATGGCGGGTGTGATTGGCTTAGTTGCGGGCGGCGTGGTGGTGTTCTCGATTGTGGGCTTAGATCGCATTAAGATTGACGATCCAGTGGGCGCGATTTCAGTACACGGCGTGGCAGGCTTCCTTGGTCTAATGTGTGTGCCATTATCCAACGCTGATGCGACTATTACTGGGCAGTTGACCGGTGCAGCCTTCATCTTTACTTGGGTATTCTGTTCATCCTTTGTGGTCTGGTATGTGATTAAGAAAACCATGGGGATCCGTGTGACAGAGGAAGAAGAATACAATGGTATGGATGCGTCTGATTGCGGTATCGATGCCTACCCAGAGTTTGTTACGGTTAAAAATGCTGGCTAAGTAAACTGGCGAATTAATTGTGATTCAACTTGATGCCTAGCGTGGATCGAGGGATAGTAAAGCAGAGCTTAGGCTCTGCTTTTTTTATGGGTCATCGCAATGGTTGAAGCTCAAGTAGTTTAATGGGAAGGCATAAGTCGGTTGCCGAGCATTACTGCTTCCTTGCAGCATTATTTACCTGCACCATTTACTGCACGAATAAAGGAGTGAACTATGAGCTTAAATGCCACAGCAGTCGGTCAATTTACGCGACTCAGTCTTATCGTCATTTCTGGCTTGATATCAGTATCTGCCTTAGCAGGGGAAGTCATCGTTAATCGCTCGAGTGAGCCAGTTGATGCCTTTGCTGTGCGCGATCAAGTGCTCAAGGATTTTGAGTGGCAGGAGTCGCTGCGTCGTCAGCAGCAGATCCAAATTCTGCAGGCTTTACCTTTAGGTTGTATTACTGTGATGAAACCCTATCGCTATTTCACCTGTGGAGAACATAACTATCGGCCATACCATTACCAGCAGCGCGAGCTATACATAGAGGTTGATCGACCTTCGCAGTAACTAACTTGCTAAATCACTTGCCATTATTTTTGAACGATAGCGATTGTCATTTTTTGTAACCATTTTATGTCGTCTTTTTCGCCATTTGTAATAAGCTCAAATAGGAGCTAATGGTGTGGGAGGACATATGTCGAAACTATTCCGAGCCGTATACCTGAGTGCCATCATGGGCGCTGCACTCAGTCAGTTGTTTGCCTGTAGCTCGACGACCATCGAGCCTGATCCGTCTGATCTTGAGTCGCTACTTGCCGATTCACTGTTTTCCCCTGTCGCCGATATTCCTTCAGTTGCGGATATTTTTTATTTGCCGCCAGAGGTGGTGACAGACGTAAAGCGTAGCTATGACAAATACACTTTTTCCCACAATAACACCATGTTAGCCAACGAATGGTTAGCCAGTTATATCAATGCCAGTCAAACCAATAGCGCTAAAATTGATTTTCGCTATCAAGATAACCTGACCCAAATTGCCCGTGAAACCTATGCCCAAAGGGCGGGGAATTGTATGTCCTTAGTGGTAATGACTTCTGCGCTGGCGGACATATTGAATGTGGGCGCTGAGTATCAAGATATTGCCATTGAACCCGTATGGGACAAGCAAGGGGATTTCTATTTAATCAATGGTCATGTGAACTTACGCTTACTTCCGCCCGAGAATTTACATTCAGTCTATGTGTCATCTTCGGCAATCTTAGTGGACTTTATGCCTGAGCGCGCCCTACGAGGATATGGTAAGACCCGAGTGAATAAGCAGACCTTAATCAGCATGTTTTACAACAATATGGCGGCAGAATCTTTGGTGAATGGCGATTTAGACAGAGCCTATGCCCTTATAAAAGCGGGCTTAAACGTCGGCCAGTTTGTGCCCTCACTCAATACGCTCGCCATCATTTACCGGCATAAAGGGGATGAGAAACGGGCCGAACAGGTGTATCGCTATGCCCTTAAGTTTGAAGCGAAAAATTTAACCACGCTTTATAACTTAGCTTTGATTTTAGGGGATCAGGGGCGGCTTGATGAGTGGGCCGAAATCAATAAAGTACTTGAATTAGCAAGAATACATAATCCCTATTACTACTATGATATGGCGCAGCAAGCCTTTGATGAGCATCAATACGATGAGGCTTTGGCTTGGTATCAAAGGGCGTTGGCTAAGGCCGATTATCGGCATGAATTCTTCTTCGGTTTATCAAAAACCTATTGGGCGCTGGGGGATGAAAAGCGTGCCAAACTGAATATGGAAAAAGCGCTGGCTTTGAGTCGCGATGATTCAGAGCGTCACCGTTATCAGAACAAGTTACAAGTCATGCTGCACCATTAGTATTGGCTAGCTCTCTAGCATCCAGTTCTCTTGCATAGAGAGCTGGCATCAATTGCACTCATTCAAGCGTTTAGTCGTTAACACCTTAGCTGACAGGCATGGATAGCTCACTCGCACTTGCCGCAAGCATTCCTCGCTTACTTTTTATCCGCTATATTCGATTTTGTTCATCAAGGCTGTGAGTTAGCTGGCATATTTGAATTTTGATTTTTTTAAAATATATTAAAACAATAAGTTATATTTGATTTTTTGAAATGGAGACAACTTGGTTGCATTGGCGCTTGAGACTCGATAAATTGAACTCAGTATTGCAGTTGAGATCCCTTATCGCAGCGATAGAAATAGCCTAAAACACCAGAGTTGGAGCAGCAAAATTATGTATTACCAAAATGATGACGTTCGCATTAAAGAAGTAAAAGAGTTACTTCCTCCTATCGCGATTCTAGAACGATTTCCTGCTTCTGAAAAAGCCTCTGCGACTGTGTTTAATGCGCGAAATAGTATCCACAATATTCTGGCTAAAACTGATGATCGCCTGTTAGTGGTGATTGGGCCTTGTTCTATCCACGATCCCAAAGCGGCGTTGGAATATGGTCAACGTCTGGTTGCGTTGCGTGAGCGTTATAAGGATCAACTCGAAATCGTGATGCGAGTGTATTTTGAAAAGCCAAGAACCACAGTGGGTTGGAAGGGGCTTATCAACGATCCTTACATGGATAACAGCTTTAAACTCAACGATGGTTTACGCACTGCGCGTAAGTTATTGGTGGATTTGAACGACAGCGGCATGCCAACCGCGGGTGAGTTTCTTGATATGATCACCCCACAATATATGGCAGATTTAATGTGCTGGGGAGCCATCGGCGCCCGTACTACTGAATCACAAGTGCACAGAGAATTAGCCTCAGGTCTTTCTTGTCCAGTCGGCTTTAAAAATGGAACTGATGGCACCATCAAAGTTGCCATCGATGCGATAGGTGCTGCCAATGCACCGCACCATTTTTTATCTGTGACTAAATTAGGTCATTCGGCGATCGTTTCGACGAAAGGGAATCCTGATTGCCACATTATTTTACGTGGCGGCCGCGAGCCGAATTACAGTGCGCCGCATGTCGCTGAAATTAGCCAGCAGTTATTAAAAGCTAAACTTGCCGACAACATCATGATCGACTTTAGCCACGCCAATAGCAGTAAAGAGTACCAACGACAGTTAGTGGTTGCCGAAGATGTGGCTGGCCAAGTGGCGACGGGCAATACTGCTATTTTTGGTGTTATGGTAGAAAGCCATTTAGTGGAAGGTCGTCAGGATTTAATTGAAGGTCAAGAGTTGTGTTATGGCCAGAGTATTACCGATGCGTGTATCGGTTGGGATGATACCGAGCACCTGTTGGCCATTCTGAATCAGAGTATTATCGAACGCCGTCAGGTTTAATTGTCTGCTCGTGCGAACATAAAACGCAACTATACCTGAGTTAGTCGTTAACGATTGCGGGTAAAGTAAAAACAAAGGCGCTATCCCGGCGCCTTTGTTTTATCTATTTATTGCTTATTTCAACAATGTATTCATTTGCTTTGGCTAAGCTACCAAAGGCGGCAATAAGGTTGTCTCTACCTTTATCTTGTATCTCTGGATTGCCTGATTCGATCATCATCCACACCCAAGTTTGGATCAGTGGTAATGGCGGGTATTGAACTTTAGCGGAATCCAACATAAAGCTTCCTTTGATCTTATTTAATTTGTTTGTCTTAATGTTCTCGCTAGAGATTGGGCGTATGAATCGCAAAATCTAGCGCGTAGAGGTTAACAAATTCTATCGATTTGTATAACCGCCTCCATGGCATTTTGGGCAAAACTGCAAAAATAATCAACAGCAGTAAGGTTGAGCTAAGCCTTCCCCCATAGCCAACTTGTCTTCTGTTATAAGGCGCAGAGGTCAAGTCAAACGCAAGCTATGGGTATTTATACCAGCACAGAAATCAGTATAAATTCATTTCTTGTGAATATGCCAGTGTAATGCGTAAGTATGGCATTTTAGCTTTTAATAGGATCAGAATAGCAACGGATTGTGTCGTGAATAAGTCTATTTGTCTGTCAGGAAAATCTGATTGATTTTATTCAAGCTTTGTTCGTTTCGTTTAGCTTATGTCTGGTTTGTACTGTTACAATTGATATAACTCATTCAAGGTTATCTCCTATGCGCCCAACGTTATATTTTGAAGGTCCAGTCGATAAATTAAACTGGCACGTCATGAAGCTGCTTTGGCCTTACTTATTGGAATACAAAGGCCGTATTGCGCTGGCGATGTCATGCCTCATCATCGCTAAGCTGACCAGCGTGGCTTTGCCTTTTATTTTGAAGCATTTGGTCGACACCTTAGATGCCGATAAAACCGCGCAAGCCCTCAGTGTGCCCGTGGGATTAGTGTTGGCCTATGGTGCGATTCGTTTACTGACGGCGATTACGGGGGAGATCCGCGATACCTTGTTTGGTCGGGTGACTGAGCGGGCGATCCGCCGTTTAGGCTTAGCGGTATTCGAGCATTTACACCGACTTGATCTCGATTTTCATCTAGAGCGCAAAACCGGCGGCCTATCCCGTGATATTGAGCGCGGCACCAGTGGCGTGAGTTTCCTCATGCGGTTTATGGTGTTCAACATAGTGCCGACCTTGCTCGAAATTGTCATGGTGATTGGCATTTTCTTCTATAACTACGGGATTGCGTTTGCGGCAATCACCTTTATTGCTGTGTTGGCCTACATTATTTTCTCTGTGGTCGCGACCGAATGGCGCACTGAGTATGTACGTGATGCCGCCAAGGCTGATTCTTTATCAAATACACGGGCGATTGATAGTTTGCTGAACTATGAAACTGTTAAGTATTTCAATAATGAGAAGTATGAGTCGCAGCGCTACGATCAAGCGCTAGAACAGTGGGAAGTCGCTAAACGTAAAAACCGCTTATCTTTGTTTGCGCTTAATGGCGGACAAGCTGTGATTATCGCTCTGGCGATGACAGCAATGATGGCGCTGGCGGCTTACCGAGTCACCTATGGCGATATGACCTTAGGTGATTTTGTGTTGATTAATGCGTTTATGATGCAGCTCTTTTTACCCCTTAACTTTTTAGGTTTCGTGTATCGTGAAATTCGCGGCGCCTTAGCCAATATTGAGCGCATGTTTAGCCTGCTCGATAAGCATCCCATGATAGTCGACTCACCCCAAGCGCTCGATTTTCAGCCTACTAAGGGCGAGCTGGTATTTGAAAACGTGAATTTCAGTTATGACGAGCGGCAAATTCTGCGGGACGTGAGTTTTAAGGTCGCTGCCGGTAAAAAGGTTGCTGTAGTGGGCGATAGCGGAGCTGGTAAATCGACACTGATTAAATTGTTGTTTCGATTTTACGATGTGGACCAAGGCGCGATTAAAATCGATGGACAAGATATCCGTCATCTCACACAAGATGCGTTGCGACGGGCCATCGCTATCGTGCCGCAGGATACAGTGCTGTTTAACGATTCATTAGTTGAGAACATACGTTATGGTCGCCCAGGCTCGACGGATGAAGAGGTGCGCAACGCAATTAAACTGGCGCACTTAGAGCAATTTATTGCATCGCTTGCCCTTGGTTGGGATACAAAGGTGGGTGAGCGCGGCTTAAAACTCTCTGGCGGAGAAAAACAGCGGGTCGCAATAGCGAGGGCCATTTTGAAGGGCTCACCCGTGCTGGTGTTTGATGAGGCGACATCCTCGCTCGATAGCCGCTCCGAGCAAGCGATTTTGTCGGCACTGCGGGAAGTCGCTAAAGGGCATACCAGCCTTGTGGTGGCTCACCGATTGTCCACTATTGTTGATGCTGACCAAATCGTCGTCTTGAGCCAAGGTGAAATTGTTGAGCAAGGTAATCATCAGACTTTGCTATTGGCAAATGGTCTATATGCCAAATTATGGCGGATACAAAATGAGCAACAACATACTCCTCTGAGCAGTTAATAGCGCAATACAGTTCAGTCTTTATTCAGCTTTGGCTCTCTATACTCAAATGCCAACACATCAATCGGAAGAGATCTGGCATGGAAAATATTGCACTGAGAGTTAACATTGAAGGCAAAGAAGAAAAAGTCGCCACTGATTGGGATGCCATCATGGCGACATTGAAAAAACGTGGTGTTGATTATGATTCGCTGCAACGTATTCATGCTGAATTGAATGCGGGCCTACTGGTGACGACTCGGTGCCTTACTTTGGCTAAGGTCAATCCAGAGATGGTACTTGCGGGCGTGATCCGCGATATGAACGTGCCGACAAGTGACTATATGATGAGCATGCGCTAAAAATCATAGACCATGCGCTAGAAAATGCGTTAGAAAGCACGCGTTAGATAAGAATGTGGGAGGATAGAGGTGAACTTCTATTCTCGATGCTCAAGGAAGAGTTATTTGCTCTAGAGCTACTCTAGATGAATGCGACTCTCGATAAATATTACCGAATTAAGCTACGCCGTTTAGCTTGCCAGCTTTCCAACCTTCGCATAAAAGATTCAATTTAGGCGCTGACTCATCGATCAAGGTGAGTCGGATGATCTGTCCTTCACGAAAACACACAAGCTCGCCTTCGATCTCAGTTAGGCGATTACAGCTCTTACAGCTCGTGCTTACAGTTTTACTGGGGGGCAGTTGGCTTACGAAGCTAGATTTCAAAGTGTTTCCTTAAGTTCTATTGTGGGTAAGGTATTTGAATAACGCCTCACCTCACGAATCTTACCTCTTTTGTGATGCGCATTCAAATATACCTGATGTAAAACCCATATAGACAAAAGTTGTACTGGCTAATAACCGCAAGGGTTCGCGGCTATTTATCCATGTGCGAATAGAATTTGTCGAGTGAGATGGATAAGCCGCTATCGAGCACAATTCGTACATGTGAAGGCTTGAGCTGTCTTGGCTCTGTCACACCGCAAGAGTGCGCGATCAGCCCTAAGTCATGGTGTAAATTATGATTATAGCTAGCGACCCGAGTCGACTTATCCCTAGGATTTAGCCCTTGTTGTAGTTTTGGATTGTGCGTCGTGATACCCGTTGGACAGGTATCTTTATTGCACTGCAAGGCTTGAATACAGCCGAGGGCGAACATGTTGCCACGGGCCGATGCGATAAAGTCGGCACCTAATGCCAAAGCCCAAGCGACTCTGGATGGGACGATCAGTTTGCCCGAGGCGATGACTTTTATACGTTTACGCAAGCCTCGTTGGATCAAGATATTGACCAGGATAGGTAAACTTTCTTTCAATGGTAATCCGACATAATCCATTAATGGTTGCGGCGCTGCGCCTGTGCCACCATCGGCGCTGTCTAAGGTGAAAAAGTCGGGGGCGGAGTCTTCGCCGCGGCGTTCAATTTCATCACATAAATCTTCCAGCCACTGCACATCGCCGAGTACGGCTTTTATGCCGGTAGGTTTACCTGTGACTTCACGAACTCGCTCGACCATATCTAAAATATCATTCACTGACTTAAATTCGATGTGGCCATTGGGGCTGATTGAGTCGTGCCCCTCTGGAATACCGCGAATATGGGCAATCTCAGCGGTCACTTTAATACCGGGTAAAATGCCACCTTTGCCTGGTTTTGCGCCTTGGCTCATTTTGATTTCGAACATTTTGACTTCAGGATGAATCGCTATCGCTTTCAGTTTTTCATCGTCTAAATGTCCTTGTTCATTTCGCACACCGTATTTTGCTGTTCCAATTTGAAAGACGAGATCGCAGCCACCTTTGAGATGATAAGGGCTTAAGCCGCCTTCACCCGTATTAAGCCAGCAACCCGCTTGCGCTGCGCCATGGGAAAGGGCGGTGATGGCTGGGCGCGATAGGGCGCCAAAACTCATGGCTGAAATATGGCAAATGGCTTGAGTCGTATAAGGTTGACGACAGTGAGTGCCAATCGTCAGCGGATGAATAGGAGTGATATCTTCATCTTGGGTTGGGAAGGCGGTATTCATAAACATGATAGTACCAGCAGTATCCAAAGGGCGAGTCGAACCAAAGGCTATGGTTCTATCGACATTTTTGGCGGCGCGGTACACCCAGCTGCGTTCTGCACGGTTGAAGGGCAATTCTTCCCTGTCTTGGGCGAAAAAGTATTGCCTGAAAAACTCACCTTGTTTTTCAAACAGATATCGAAAGCGACCAATCACGGGATAGTTATGTCTTACCGCTTGTTTGGTCTGCATTTTATCTGCGATATACATGTAAATAACTGCGAGTACTGCGAGTCCTATAACGATCAAAAACAGTCCTGAAAACAGATCGAGTCCCCACATAAACCAATTGAGTTCACTCATGTTATTTATCCTTATTCTTGTCCGTAACGGGTGGCGATCAAGCTTGCGGGTTGGCCATCATTGAGAGAGAGTAAAAACAGCTGACTGTAGTCCTCTTCGCTGATCGTTTGGATCTCAGGTCCACCCAGGGCTTTGATGATCAATGGCACTGTGTTTGAATGCCCAACGATGAGCGTATTGCCTTGTACTGCATGCACTTGTTCGACAATCTGCTGAATATGTTCTTCGATAGGCTTTGCTGCTTCGACTATCGTCACGGGCAAATGGCGAGCCTCGGCGATGGGCGTGAGTGTTTGCTGGGTTCGCAGGTATTGAGTCGCGATGAGTTGCGACAACGGCGTGCGGCTCAAGGCGGTGATCAGTGACGTTGCGCGCATTTCCCCCTTGGGTGATAACTGCGGGTCATTGGCTGGCGTGTCGGCTTTTTCGGCATGTCTGACTAAAATAATCAGCCTGTTTTCAGCATGGGCTTGGCTAATCGGTGCGAGGCCGAGACAAGTTAAGATAATAAGACCAGTGAGCAAACTAAGGCGTTTTATATTAATGCCCATATAGTGCTCAGTAGTGCGCTTAAGCATTCGTGTAAACACGTGAAAGCGGAAATGACTCAAATTGCGGCCTGCTGCCATGGTGTAACATCCTTTTCTATTGGCTTATCTCTAAGCTCGACGATAGTAATGATCTGCATGCGGGTGGATGGCGCTTTATACACTTTATAAAGAATGAACCCACTCAATTTATGCGGGCCTTATCATGACCTTGTGGCCACGATGGTACTTCAATTCTAAAAATTACTAAAGCTGGTTGAATTTTGGTCGATAATAAAGTCGACCCGAATTGAATGGATAGTCATCATGGAAATCAATAAACCCTCTCAAGTGCAAAGTACCCCTTTGCCGCAGAAAAAATATGCTGAAAATACGGCGCCTAAGGGTACCGAAGTGAGTGATTCGAAGGACGCGAAAACCACCGAAGTGACCTCGAAACAAACCGCGCAGCAAACGAGTAAGCAGCTGATGAATCAAGCAATTCTATCGGCACAGCAAGATGTGAATATCAAGTCAGGCGATCAGTCTATGACCTTGCTTTATCGCGCTGCGATAGAGTCGATTAATAAAGAGTTAGCGCCTACTATGGGCGAGAACGCGATTCAAACTGCTTACGATAATGGCGTAGATACATCACCAGAAGCGACTGCAGATCGTATCGTGAGTTTTGCGACGCAATTTTTTAGCATTCACCAGCAACAAAATTCGGGTATGAGTCTAAGCGATCAACTCGATAGCTTTATGGGGATTATTGGTGGTGCAATAGATAACGGCTTTAAAGAAGCGAAAGATATTCTGTCTGGTCTTAAAGTATTGCAGGGTGATATTGCCGATGGTGTCGATAAAACCTACGGTTTAGTGCAAGAGGGATTACAGGCCTTTAGGGATAGCTTTAACAAGAAGACAGATGAGACACAATCGAGTGCCAGTTAACGCTCTGTTGTTTTCGGTTCTATCGTCATAAGCCCCTTATCATAAGGGGTTTTTGTTATGCGGAAAAAAGTCTATGCTGGAAGCCTATTTAACGTTTCGCTTGAGGGCAAGTTATGTGGACTAGGGGACAAGTTATAGAACGTATTGATTGGAGCGATAAGTTATTTTCATTGCGCATCGCCGCCGAGTTAGCCCCATTTATTCCTGGTCAGTTTATCAAGTTAAGTCAAATTCAAGATGATAAGCGTGTGGCCAGAGCTTACTCCTTAGTAAATTCCCCCGATAAACCCTATGCCGAAGTGCTCGCCGTTGCGGTAGAGGACGGTCTGTTATCGCCGCAATTACACAACCTTGTCATAGGCGATGAAATTGAAATCACCTCAACCGCGACCGGTTTTATGACCTTAGCGGAAATTCCTAAGGGTGAACTCCAAGGCAAGCACTTATGGTTTTTGGCCACAGGTACAGCGGTAGGGCCGTTTTTGTCTATGCTTGACACCCATGAACCTTGGGAGCGTTTTGAAAAAGTGGTGCTTGTATATGGCGTGCGCGAGGCGCAGGATTTGGCGTACCTTGATAAGCTGCGTGAGTTAGAACGCACATACCCAGCACAGTTTATATTAGTTTTGAGTGTGACCCGTGAACCCTTGGCCGATGCGTTGCAGTGTCGTATTCCCGAGGGCATAGTCTCGGGTGAAATCGAACAAAAGGCAGGATTAACCTTAAGTGCTGCTGATTCCCAAGTCATGATTTGCGGCAATCCCGGTATGATTAATGGTGCACAAAGTGCCTTACTCGATAAGGGATTGGTGAAGAATTTACGTCGCGCTCCGGGACAAATTACCGTAGAAAAATATTGGTGATCGCATTTTATATAGGGGTTGAGAGCAAACTGTTCTCACCCCTTAATAGCCATAGCGTTTAATGCAAATAAAAGGAAATTTTTTGATGAAGTTGTTAAGTTCTCAAGCTTCACCCTATGCCCGTTGTGTTAGAGCCTTAATCCAGTATTTAGGGATTAACAATATTGAAGAGCTGCTAGTCAATCCCTTTGAAAACAGTGCCGAATTACTCGATGCCAACCCGTTAGGACAGATCCCGTGTCTTATCACCAACGATGGCGTGGCACTATTCGATAGCGAAGTGATTATGCGTTACCTAGATACTGAGCTTGGCGATCGTAAGATGTTTGGGATCTCAAGTAATAACTGGGTGTTGGAGTGTCAGTATTCCTTGATAAAAGGCTTAATCGATAGCGCGGTAAAATTGCGCCAAGAGCAGATGCGTGAAGATGAAGGTGTGAGATCGGCTTTTTGGACGGCCCGTTTTGAACAAGCATTGCTGCGTGGACTTATGCAGGTTGAGCTGCAAACCGTGATCACCCAAACCACGATTCAGGCACCGCAATTAGCCTTGATTTGCTTGCTTGATTATGTGGACTTTAGACATCCAGAGTTAGATTGGCGCAAGGTTGCCCCAGCGACGGCACTTTGGTTTAGTGAGATGCGTGATCTACCCGCATTTATTCAAACACGTCCCCAGTAATAGGATGAAGATGCTCAGCCGTCGGTTGCGCGTCTTCCCTTTGGTCTGTCACGGCGGTTTTGTTCTCCAAAAGCGCCGAATAAATCCCGCGTGACCCCGTATTCGACTCTGCGATCATTCCCTATTTGGCGTCTATCTTCATGGTGTTGATAGCGGCATTGGCAGTGGGTCATAGTGCATTCTTCCATCGGGATTTCCGGCGCATCCTTCGATAAAAAACGTTTTCCAGAGAATGTTTCAACTTGCTTACAGCAACTGCCGTCATTCACTATGCTTACGCTGTGAAAATGATGGGTTTGTGATGCATGCGGCTTAGTCCCGTCGGCGTGTTGATTGACAGCTTTAGCATAGTGTTTATGCCGCTTGTGGCCAGTGTTGAGTTTAAATAAGCCAAATAGCGCCACTGCGACTACGCCTAGCAGCAAAACAGTTAACATAACGCCTCCTCAAAGCATTTTAAGCAAATTAAGGTTCAGTTTAGTTTGATTTGAGATAATCACCAGTTTTGAATTTAAACTCATTAAAAACAAAAAGTTAAATAAACTATTGCCCTCCACTTATCTATCTATTACTCTTGCGCAACTGATAAGCATTATCATTAATGCAGCCATGTTCACACTCGCTGAACACGTCATCACTTTGGGGAGAAATCGGTAATGAAATGGGTAACTTGCGCAGCAGTAGTTGGGTTAATGTCGGTTGGGCATTCGGCGAATGCTGATGATAAATTAACAGTTTATTCTTATCGCCAAGCCTTCTTGGTGGAGCCTATCCTGACGCGTTTCACCGAAGAAACCGGCATAGGTGTGAATTTGGTTTTTGCAAAAGACGGCATTGCCGAGCGTCTCGCCCGTGAAGGTCGTTTATCCCCAGCAGATTTGGTGCTGACCTCTGATTTCTCACGTCTGGTTGAATTAGTCGATAAAGATCTGACTTCACCGGTTAAAAATACCCAACTCGAAAGCAATATTCCTGCCCAGTATCGCGATCCTGACGGCCAGTGGTACGCCCTGACCATGCGAGTGCGAAATCTCTATACGGCGAAAGATCGTTTAGGGCCGCAGCAAATTACCTATGAAGAACTCGCCGACCCTAAATACAAAGGCAAAATCTGTACCCGCAGTGGTAAGCATCCATACAACATAGCGTTAGTGGCATCTATGATTGCCCATCACGGTGAAGCTGAGGCGAAAACTTGGTTGGCAGGCGTGAAGAGTAACTTAGCGCGCAAGCCACAGGGTAATGATAGAGCCCAAGTGAAAGCGGTAAAAGAAGGCTTATGTGATATCGCCATCGGCAACAGCTATTATTACGGCAACATGATGCAAGACCCTGAGCAAAAAAGCTGGGCTGAAGCGGTGACGATTAACTTCCCGAACCAAGCCGATCGCGGTGCCCATGTGAACGTGTCTGGTATGGTATTAACCCGTCATGCACCGAATAAAGCCAATGCGATCAAATTGATGGAATTCTTATCCGCCGATGTGGCTCAAAAGGCTTATGCCGATGTGAATATGGAATATCCAGTGAAAGCCGATGTGGCACCTTCAACCTTAGTGGCTTCATGGGGCGAGTTTAAGTCGGATCAATTGCCTATTTTCAAACTGGCCGAATATCACCAAGCGGCGGTTAAGTTATTAGATGAAGTGCAGTTTGATCTCTAGCATTTTGCTTTAAGTGCGAGTGAAAATTGCAGATTAGGTTATCAGCGCCATTGAATGGCGCTGTGACTTTTTAAGGATTGACATGATTTTAGGATTAGCCAGAAGCTGGTCGCTTGCTGGTTATGCGGTCGCCACCATACTGGTGTTGCCACTGGTTGCGCTGATATTGCAGGCTTTGCAGCCTGACGAAGCCGTGTTTGGCCACCTGATGGCAACGGTTCTGCCGACTTATATCATCAACAGTTTATTGTTGATCTTTTGGGTGAGTTTGGGCGCGTTATTACTCGCGTTACCCTGTGCTTGGTTGATGGCTCGCTGTGAATTTGTCGGCAGGCGTTATTTGCAATGGGCGCTATTATTGCCCCTCGCTATGCCGGGATATATTGTTGCCTACGTTTATACCGATTTGCTCGATTATGCGGGGCCAGTGCAGCGCAGCTTGAGATCGATATTTGGCTGGAGTTCACCGCAGGATTATTTCTTCCCCGATATTCGCACCTTAGGCGGCGCGGCGTGCATGTTGTCGCTGGTGTTATTTCCCTATATTTATCTCTTGGCGCGTACCGCCTTTATGGAGCAATCCTTAAGTTTGGCCCATGCTTCACGCATTATGGGCTGTTCACCCTGGCAGAGTTTTTGGCGGCTTTCTTTGCCTATGGCAAGGCCTGCACTCGCGGTTGGCGTGGCCTTGGTGGCGATGGAAACCGCCGCCGATTTTGCGACGGTTAACTATTTTGCCGTGCCAACCTTAACCACGGCCGTATACGACACTTGGTTGGGTTATGGCAATCTGACCGCCGCCGCTAAGTTGTCGGCGATTATCTTGCTGGTGGTGTTTAGCTTGATTGGATTTGAGCGTTTTGCCCGCCGTAAACAGCAGTTATTCCAAAAACAATCGCGCATCCAAGCCAGTGATTTGTATCGACTCTCGACAGCGCAAACCGCAGTGGCACTGAGCTTTTGTGCCACTCTGCTGCTATTAGCCTTTTTGTTGCCCTTTGGGATTCTATTGTCCTATGCCATTAGTTATTTTGAACAAAGCTGGGATGAGAGCTTTTGGCAGTTAAGCCTTAACAGTCTCAGCCTTGCGCTGATCACTAGCTTAATTTGTTGCTTAATCGCTTTGCTGCTCATGTTTGTACGCCGGATAAGCCCAAGATCTAGTGATGCCTTGCCCTCACGCTTAGCCTCGACGGGTTATGCCTTGCCCGGCACTGTGCTCGCTATCGGCGTATTAGTGCCGCTCACTATGCTCGATTTTGCGATTAACGATCTGGCGGATCTGCTTGGTTTAGACGGCCCAGGGCTTATTTTAACGGGCAGCGTAGTGGCGTTGATTTTTGCTTTTTGTGTACGTTTTGTGGCAATTGCTATCGGCAGCGTTGAAAGCAGCTATAAACGCATCTCGCCATCGCTGGACATGGTGAGCCTGACTATGGGCCAAAGCCCAAGGCAGTTGCTGCAAAGAGTGCATTTACCTCTACTTGGTAAGGGATTGTTTGCGGGCGCGTTATTGGTGTTTATCGAAAGCATGAAGGAACTGCCCGCGGCGTTATTGCTGCGGCCTATCGGTTTTGAAAACCTTGCAACTTATGTTTTCCAGTTTGTGTCCGATGAAAAACTCGAGCACGGCGCCTTAGCCGCGATTGTCATTGTACTGGTGGGCTTAGTGCCGCTGATTTATTTAAACCGTTCATTGGAGCAACACAGCTGATGACAAACACGCTCAAACTCATGCAAGTTCATAGCGATTATCAGGGCCAGCAAGTACTCAAAGGTTTGAGCTTGGCCCTCGAGCAAGGGGAAATCCTTGCGCTGTTAGGCCCCAGCGGTTGCGGCAAGACCACATTGTTGCGGGCGGTTGCGGGATTGCAGGCGATTAGCCAAGGTGAAATCCAGATCAATGGTCGCGTTGTGAGTGGAAACAGTCAGTTTGTGCCTAGCGAACAGCGCGGTATCGGCATGATTTTCCAAGACTATGCGCTTTTTCCTCATTTAACTGTGGCGGAGAATATCCTTTTTGGCGTGGCTAAATTGTCGGCCGCCGAGCGTCAGGCACGGTTGGATGACATGCTAACCTTAGTCAAACTCGAAGGCTTAGCTCAGCGTTATCCCCATGAGTTATCTGGCGGTCAGCAGCAGCGCGTCTCGATTGCGCGGGCACTTGCCTATGAGCCGCAGTTATTACTGCTCGATGAGCCTTTTTCTAATATCGATGCCCAAGTGCGCTACGAAATGATGGCGGAAATTCGCAGCATTTTGAAACAGCGTAATGTTAGCGCGGTGTTTGTCACCCACAGTAAGGATGAAGCCTTTGTATTTGCTGATACTTTGGCGATTTTTAATCAAGGCATTATAGTGCAGCATGGTAGCGCTGAAGCCTTATACGCCGCGCCAAATAGCCGTTATGTGGCGGACTTTTTAGGTAGCGGTAATTACTTACCCGCCGCAGTGCTCGATGGACACAGAGTTGCCACTCCTATCGGTCATTTAACCAGCCTCACGCCATTAGGGTTGCCGAGCGAGTTCAGCGGTACGGTATTTTTGCGCCCGCAGCAATTGACGCTCAGCGCCGATGAGCAAGGTGTGGGTACGATCACAGAGCGGCGTTTCTTAGGCGCCTTTTGTCATTACTGGGTCAAAATTGAAGCCGCCTCCCATGCATATTATGTCGAAGTGCGAAGCCAAATGATGCAGCTCACTATCGGTCAAAAAGTCGGGGTCACGACAGAGCCGCACTCGCTGGTACTATTTGAATCTTAGGTATATTGATATTGTGCAGAGCAAATCTAAGCGGTCAGGTATTAATGCCACGGCGATAAGCTACCAACAACGAAAGTACGACATTTTTGCTTACGTTTAACTTGGGCCAATGCGGTATTGGTTGGTGATATTTTCGACCATCCTTGTTACCTTAATTTCTCCAGAGTGGGAGGAATTATGATAAAAACAATAAAATCAATTTGTACCTTAGTGACAGTGGCGACGGCAATATCGTCTTCAGGAGTGATGGCCATGGATAGGATCACGGGTAAAGCCTTTGCGACGCGCTCAGAAGTGTATGCCACCCATGGAATGGCGGCGACCAGTCAACCACTCGCCACGCAAGTCGCTATTGGTATACTCAAGCAGGGCGGCAGCGCGGTCGATGCGGCGATTGCCGCCAATGCCATGCTAGGGTTAGTCGAACCAACGGGTTCGGGTGTTGGTGGTGACTTGTTTGCCATCGTCTGGAGCGCGAAAGATCAACGTCTCTATGGCCTTAACGCTTCGGGTCGCAGTCCAAAATCCTTAAGTTTAGAAAAGCTTAAATCCCTCGGCTTAGACTATTTGCCACCGCTTGGGCCTTTGCCTGTTTCTGTGCCCGGCGCTGTGGATGGTTGGTATGAACTGCATAATAAGTTCGGCAAATTAGCTATGGCCGATAATCTTGCGCCCGCAATCCACTATGCCCGTGATGGTTTTCCTGTCTCCGAATTGATTGCTTATTATCTTGAGGGTAGCGGTAAAAAACTCGCTAAATTTCCCGGTTTTAAAGAAACCTATATGCCTAATGGCAAGATGCCTGCCGTAGGGGAAATCTTTAAAAATCCAGCGCTTGCTAATACCTATGAGAAGATTGCCAAGGGCGGCCGCGATGCTTTCTATAAAGGCGATATCGCCAAAAGTATCGATAAGTACATGAAATCTCAAGGTGGTTATTTAAGTTATGATGACTTAGCGAGCCATACTAGCGAATGGATAGATCCGGTTTCGGTGAACTACCGTGGTTACGATGTATGGGAACTGCCGCCCAATGGTCAAGGCATTGCGGCGCTGCAAATCCTAAAAACCATAGAGCCCTTCGATGTCGCTGCTATGGGCTTTAATAGCCCCGAATATGTGCATTTATTTGTCGAAGCGAAAAAACTCGCCTTTGCTGACAGAGCTAAGTTTTATGCCGACATGGCCTTTAATAAAGTGCCGGTTAACGAGTTGATTTCGCAGCAATACAATTATGATCGCGCTAAGTTAATCGATCCCAATAAAGCGGCCAAGAGTGTTGATGCGGGTAATCCAGCGTTGCAACATGGCGATACTGTGTACCTGACCACCGCCGACAAAGACGGCAACATGGTGTCACTCATTCAAAGTAACTACCGTGGTATGGGTTCAGGAATGACGCCGCCGGATCTCGGTTTTGTGCTGCAAGATCGTGGGCAAATGTTTGATTTAACTGAGGGGCGTTTTAATACCTACGCACCGGGCAAGCGTCCATTTCATACCATCATTCCCGCTTTTGTGACCAAAGACGGTAAACCTTGGCTCAGCTTTGGGGTGATGGGCGGCGCGACTCAACCACAAATGCATGCACAGATTCTAATGAACCTGATTGATTTTAAAATGAACTTGCAAGAAGCGGGCGATGCCCCCAGAATTTTGCATATGGGTTCAACCGAGCCCACCGGCGAAGTGATGAATGATGGCGGCTATGTCAGTCTGGAATCGGGCTTCCCTGTGGAAACACGCCGTGAGCTTATCAAGAAAGGTCATGTGCTGCGTGACGGCCTTGGCGATTTTGGCGGCTATCAAGCCATTGGATTTAATGCTGAAACGGGCGTGTATCGTGCGGCTTCTGAGAGCCGTAAAGATGGTCATGCCGCGGGTTATTAACTTCAGCGCCACGCTAAGGTAAGCTCGAGGCAGAGTAAGCTTTGCTTCATTTATTCGATTAAACTGATTGACGAGACTTTTACAGTCTCGTCAATTTTTACATTTAGGGATCTTGGGCGCGATAACGCTGCGTAGTGAGCATTATCATGATAAACCAGAACAAACTGTGCGTTAGTTAATGTCATTTTCAGGTAAAGTTGCGGATAATATTGCCGAAAATGAATTTAGAAAAAGGGTGATAACCAAATGGATATACAAAATATGCCGCGTGAACAGTTGGGTGTGTGTGCAGAGGGGAACTTACACAGTGTCTATTTGATGTTTAATGCCAATGACAATGTAGAGTCACAATTACGTCCCTGTCTTGCCAACGTTGCGCAGTATATTTATGAGCTGACAGATCAGTATTCTGACAGTGCATTCAATGGTTTTGTAGGGATTGGCGCTAACTATTGGGATAGCCTCTATCCTAATGCGCGTCCTGAAATGCTTAAGCCTTTCCCTGCGATGCAAGTCGGCAGCCGCGAAGCGCCGGCCATTGAATATGATTTGTTCGTGCATATCCGCTGCGATCGTTACGATATTCTGCATTTAGTCGCTAATGAAATCAGCCAAATGTTTGAAGACTTAGTGGAACTAGTCGATGAAGAACGTGGCTTTCGATTTATGGATAGCCGCGATTTAACCGGCTTTGTTGATGGCACTGAAAACCCTAAGGGGCGTCACCGTCAAGAAGTCGCTCTGGTTGGTGATGAAGATCCTGAGTTTAGGGGCGGCAGCTATATTCACGTGCAAAAGTATGCCCATAACTTGAGTAAGTGGCATAGATTACCGGTTAAAAAACAAGAAGATATTATCGGCCGTACTAAGCAAGATAATATCGAGTATGAGTCAGAAGATAAGCCACTGACCAGCCATATCAAGCGGGTGAATCTTAAAGATGAGAACGGTCAGTCGATGGAAATCCTGCGCCAGAGCATGCCCTATGGTTCACTGAAAGAGCAGGGATTAATGTTTATCTCTAACTGCCGTACGCCTGAGCATTTTGAAAAGATGCTGCATAGTATGATGTTTGGTGATGGCGAAGGTAACCATGATCATTTGATGCATTTTACTAAGGCGATGACAGGCTCATCCTTCTTTGCCCCCGCATTGGATTTTATGCTGCAATTCGACGAATAAGCTTTCGATATCTGCGCAGATTCAGCATCAATTAAACGCACTTACGCTAACGCCTAAGTGCGTTTTTTATGCTAATGCGCAGGGAGCCATTTTTTGATATCGAGTTGCCATTGCTGGGCAGTGAAATCGATAAAGGCGCGCACCAGATTTTGCTGATAACTGCGGGACAAGTACACAGCCCACAGGGTTTGGCCTGGCGTCGTAAAGTCGGGTAACACTTCTTTGAGCTGGCCGCTGGCAAGGTATTGATTGGCTAAGTCGCATGGCAAGCGCACTATGCCATGTCCCCGCAGCGCCGCACTCACCAATACGCCCATGTCGTTAGCTTTAAGATTGCCTGTGACTTTCACGTGCTCGGCTTGCTGCTCTTTTAGGAAAGGCCAATTTTGTTGCGCCGAGTGTATCAGGCAGTTGTGAGCCAGTAGATCGATGGGCTCGACAAGTGGTGTGTTGCTATCAAGGTAACTCGGCGCAGCGCAGATCACGGCATCTATGGTCATTAAACGGCGGGCAATCAAATTCTCATCGGGCTGCTCGGTGTAGCGCAGCGCCACATCGACTCGCTCATCCACCAATTGGGCAAAACTGTCTGACATCACCAGCTGAATGCTGACCTTAGGGTGAATTTTAATAAAGCGATCGACAACATCAAACAGGCTGTGCTGCCCAAGGCCAATCGGTGTGGCGATGCGAATACTGCCCACTAGTTCACTGTTATGGCTGTGGGCGCGGCTTTCCATGGCGGCGACTTCACTTAATATTCGCTGGCAAAATTGCAGCGCTTCTTCGCCTTGCAAGGTCAAGCTGACGCTGCGGGTGGTACGGTGTAGTAAGCGCAAACTCAACCACTGCTCCACTTCTTGAATATGGCGGGACACCTGCAGGCGGCTGAGGTCTAAATGTTCGGCAGCTTTGGTAAAGCTGCCGCAGTTTGCCACTTCGACGAAACTGCGTATTGCGGCAATTTTATCCATATTAGTACCTCAAACTGAAACAATCATGCTCATTTATTGATGTTTATCACGTGAACCACTGCAAGTAAACTGGCTTCAATGTAAATCATCAGAGAGAGTTAACGAAATGAAAATCGCAATTTTAGGTGCAACAGGTTGGATTGGTGGTGCAATTTTAAAAGAAGCATTGAGCCGTGGGCACCAAGTAACAGCGCTAGTGCGTGATCCGAGCAAGTTATCCGCTACTGATGTGGCTGTGCATGCTGTGGATTTAGAGCAGCCATTAGTTGCGCAACCCTTTGCTGGCGTAGATGTTGTCATTGCCTCTGTTGGTGGCCGCGCACAACAAAATCATGGCCTAGTGGCGAGTACGGTTCAGCATTTACTGGATGTGCTGCCTAACGCTAAGGTGCCACGTTTATTGTGGGTTGGTGGCGCAGGGAGCTTAGAAGTGGCACCGGGTGTGACTCTGGTTTCTAGCCCAGATTTCCCCGCTGCATATAAAGATGAGGCGTTAGCTCAGGGTGAAGCTTTGCAGGTATTCCGTGCGGCGCAAACTGCAATTAATTGGACCTTTGTGAGCCCAGCCGCTGAGATTTATCCTGGCGAGAGTGAAGGCCCATATCGCCTTGGTGGCGACAGCTTCTTTACCGATGCCAATGGTCGCAGCCACATTTCTGTTACGGATTACGCTAAAGCCATGTTAGATGAGGCCGAACAGGGCACTCACGCAAATCAGCGCATCAGTGTGGCTTACTGACCTTAGCGTATAAACATCGGTGCGCGCGAGATTGGCTTAAATGTGTAACGTAATCGGGACAATGGCCAAATAATCAGCGCAAGATTGGACAGAAATGCGTACAGATGAAATAGAACAGGTCAGCTTGCTGACCTGTTTTTTTATTCTGCGTAATTGAATAAAGATTTGATGGTTTCTAAGGTATCGGCGATATCTTGGATGCTCGATGGACAAATAAAGATAGTGTCATCACCAGCAATTGTGCCCAAAATGCCTTCTGGTTTACCGATAGAATCCAATAAACGGGCAATCAGCTGCGCGGCACCTGGGCTAGTTCGCACGACGATCATCGCTTGGTTATGATCGACATCGAGTACCAAATTCTTCAACGGGCTACCCGCGGTTGGTACGCCTAATTCGGCCGGCAAGCAATACACCATCTCTTGCTTAGCGTTGCGAGTCCGCACTGCGCCGAACTTGCTGAGCATGCGTGATACTTTTGATTGGTTAATATTACCAAAGCCTTCAGCTTGCAAGGCGGTGACGATTTCACTTTGAGAGCCAAAGCGCTCTTCTTTTAAAATCGACTTAAAAATTCTAACAAGGTCATCCTGATTCTTGGTCGTTTGCATAATATTATTATTCGTTATTCAAAAAAACAGGCCCATTTTGAATATTTTTAGAAAAATTGTCAACAAATAACCAGATTGGTTGAATAAAAATTCACTAACTCCCTGTGGTTAAGCGTTTGCTGTGGGCTTAAAAATACCAATTTGAGTAATTGTTCTACATTGCTTCTAACTTATTCCGGAATTCTTTTGTCCCACGACTAAGGGATAATTGAAATTGTTGTGACATTCCAGTAATGTGACGCCAACGTAAATTAGATCCATGTCACACATATCCGAGAAATAACGGAGATAACTATGAAAGTTGCTGTACTTGGTGCTGCTGGTGGTATCGGCCAGGCTCTTGCCCTACTGTTAAAAACTCAACTGCCTGCGGGTTCACATTTGTCTCTATATGATATCGCACCGGTTACTCCGGGTGTTGCGGTTGACTTGAGCCACATCCCGACTGCTGTTGAAATCAAAGGTTTTGCTGGTGAAGATCCAACGCCTGCCCTAGTGGGTGCTGACGTTGTTCTAATTTCTGCTGGTGTTGCGCGTAAGCCTGGTATGGATCGTTCAGATCTGTTCAATATCAATGCTGGTATCGTTCGCAACCTGATCGAAAAAGTAGCGGCAACTTGCCCTACGGCTTTGGTTGGCATTATCACTAACCCAGTCAACACGACTGTCGCTATCGCTGCAGAAGTGATGAAGAAAGCGGGTGTTTACGATAAGAACCGTCTGTTCGGTATCACGACATTAGACGTGATCCGTTCTGAAACTTTCATCGCCGAATTAAAAGGCCTGAATGTTGCTGACGTTAAAGTCAATGTGATCGGCGGCCACAGCGGCGTGACCATTCTGCCATTACTGTCTCAAGTAGAAGGTGCGACTTTCACTGACGAAGAAGTGGCAAGTCTGACTACTCGCATCCAAAACGCGGGTACAGAAGTGGTTGAAGCTAAAGCCGGTGGCGGAAGCGCGACTCTGTCTATGGGTCAAGCGGCTTGCCGTTTCGGTCTGTCTTTGGTTCGTGGTCTGCAAGGCGAAGCTAACATCGTTGAATGCGCCTATGTTGACGGCGGCAGCGAGCACGCAGAGTTCTTCGCACAACCTGTGCTGTTAGGCAAAAACGGTATTGAAAAAGTACTGCCTTACGGTGAAGTGAGTGCATTCGAAGCTAACGCTCGTGATTCTATGTTAGATACGCTGAAAGGCGATATCAAACTAGGCGTTGATTTCGTTAAATAATCTTTCGGATAATCTTTTTAGATTATGACGAATTAAAAAACGGAGCCATTGAGCTCCGTTTTTTTATGCCTGCGTTTTACACTTTCTAAAGCTCATTCAGCGGCGTTTGGTGGGAATTTGGCAGTTATCGTCACAGCGGGCTTTGCCCGTCAGTAAATAAGAGATGCGATATCTGTGTTTTGCAAAGCGCAGGTAAGTCCAATCGGCCACAGTTTTAATCACGGGCAGGCGTAACAGTTGGATCCAAGCACGCGTGCCTGTCAGTGCCCACGCTTTACAGGTGACATCTAACCCGAGTAACACTTCGCCCTTTGCGGTTTCACCGTGAAGAATAGTATTGGCGTAGTCTTTATCGATATGGCTGAAACGCTCGTTAAAGTCGGATGCATTTAAATCCTCAAGCGCAATCAAGTTGTTGGGATCGCGCGCTTTCAGTTGACGCATTTCGGCGCTACATAATGGACAGTTACCATCATAAAAAATCCGCAGTTCCATCGGGTCCACCTCTGATGACTTGATCACAATACTTGCTCTAAGCTCTTGGCTTGTGCACTTAAGCTTGGTTTCTTATAACCTATACGCAGAATAAAGGGTTTTAGATCGCAGCTGATTTTAAATCAACGCTGATTTTAAATTGAATCCGCGTCTCATTTGGTTTTTTGTTAGGTTAAATTCAAACGAGTACAGTAACATCTTGGTTATTCATCAGGTTAACTTGATTGCTGATTTTTAAGTAAGCAAGGTAAAACCTGAGCAATGACGAATCAAAAGGATAGGTATGACATCTCCCATCATAATCACAGGCGTGGGTAAACGCATAGGTTACGCCTTAGCCAAACATTTTCTCGCCCAAGGTCAGCAGGTGATTGGTACTTATCGCAGCCATTACGATAGCATTGATGAGCTGAACGCTTTAGGTGCGACTCTGTATCCCTGCGATTTTTATGACGATGCCCAAGTGCAATCCTTAATTGATGAGTTAACTCAACTGCCTCAAATTCGCGCCATTATTCACAATGCTTCGGACTGGCTGCCGGATCCTGTTCTTATAAAGAATGAGCCTTTAAAGAGTACCACTTTTGCGCCGAGCCAAGTGCTGCAGCGGATGATGCAAGTGCATGTGAGCGTGCCCTATCAGTTGAACTTGGCCTTAGAGGCGCAGCTACGTGCCGCTGCTGGCGATGAAATCGGCGGCAGTGATGTGATTCATATTACCGATTACGTGGCAGAGAAGGGCAGTCAGAAGCACATAGCCTATGCCGCCAGTAAAGCCGCGCTGCACAATATGACGCTATCCTTTGCCGCCAAATTCGCGCCCGAGGTGAAAGTCAATTCGATTGCACCAGCGATGATCCTCTTTAATACGGGTGATGACGCCGTCTATCAGCAAAAAACCTTAGCCAAAGCGCTGTTGCCGAAAGAGGCGGGGAATGCGGAGATTATTGAACTCGTGGACTACCTGCTTAATAGCCGTTACGTCACAGGTCGTTGCCATAATGTCGATGGCGGCCGCCAGTTAAAATAGTCATTTGATTTTTCGAGCAACAGCTAATGGCTTAAAACGTCAGTACGCGACTTGGGGTGATGATGAATGGCAAAGGCACATCCCAATGCTCGCAGGGTAAACTCACCACTTGCTGGCAGTCGTGGGCGTAACCCATAGGCAAAGGTTTACCTTTAAGCTGCCAGTTTGCCAGCGTCCTATCGTAATAACCGCCGCCCATGCCCATGCGATTCCCCATTAAATCAAACGCCACCAAGGGCGTGATAACCACATCTAGCTCTGTTACTGGGATAATGGCGCGCACATCTAACTTAGGTTCTAAGATGCCGAATTGATTCGCCTGCATCGGGGTATCAGCACTGTAATGCAGGAATAACAGTTGCCCAGCATTGAAGGGATGCAACCTTGGCAGATAGGTGTGAATGCCCAATTGCCACAGCACAGCGATCAGCGGCGGCGTGGCGAGTTCGCCATCGTGGGTGAGATACAGCGCCACATGTTGCGCATTTTGGGCCTGCAATGAATCGAGCATGCGTTGGCTGGCGCTTAAGCTTGCTTGGGTTTGCTCGGTTTCTGAAAGGGATTTGCGTGCGGTACGAATGCTTTTGCGTAACTGATTGCGGTTTTCTTGCGTATGAATGGCGATATTTGCCGCATGGCTGGCGACATCAGTCATTTCACCAACAGTAGCAACCTCTACGGCAAGGTGCGACGTGTCGCTTTGGGGGGGGAAATGAGAAAGTTTGGAGGATGTAGACATAAATTAAGATGCTCCCCAGAATGCCGCTACCGGTGTAGCCCTTGAACCGTAGGTTCAAGGCGGGTAAATGATTACCTCCTAAGGCTTCTCGGTACAAGCCGAGCATGCTCAATGTCAGTAAAGCATTCACCCTGAGATAAAAATTATCGGCACAGGGACATTACCAGTTGGCATGCATCCCAGGGAGCAAAACGGTATTGAATCGCTAAAACATTGGTTTATTTAGATAAGCCAGTTTAGCCATTCACTGTGCGTCAGTCGGTTTAACTCAAATGGTGTTAAATCACCAAGGCACACAGTTTAAATCTATTTAGTTGAACGCTCAACTAAGGCATTTTCGAGGGTCGACTGCAGCAAGCTGATCCTGTCGTCCATCTGTTGCATATAATGCTTATTTTTTTGCTTTTCTTGGAACAACTCGTGCCCAATATTCAGCGCCGCCATAATGGCAATTTCTTCGCGGCTTAGGCTATTGGTTCGGGTTTTTAACGCTGTGAGTTGTTGTTCAACTCCCAACGCTACCGTACGTAAGGCATCCTCTTGACCTTTCGGGCAAGCGATAGAGTAGGTGCGCCCAAGTAGGGTAATTTCAACAGCACTGTTACTCATGTCGCGGGTGATCCTTTCGTTAGCCTCTTAGGGCGGACTATATAGGGCTGATATTAAAAGTGCAAGGTAAGCCGCAAATGGATTGGTCTTTGGCGGTTTTGTTTGCTGTTTGTGTGAGCAGTTGGATAATTTTTTATCAGGGTGTGGCCGATTTCGCCATTATTGGGATTCAGTATTGGTTCAAGTCTTTATCTCTGCTAGCATTGCTGCTGGAAAAATCTTATTGGGATCTGACATGGCAACCCCTCCTTCGTTACGTATCGACAGCTTAAAACTCGCCTTAGATGCGGCTGAAATCGGCCAACATCCGGTAGAAGTTCACGGTGCTTTAGTCGGTTTAATTTGCGGTGGTGTAGCGCAAACTGGTGACACTTGGATCAAGCCTTTATTTGACTTGATGAACGATGGTCAACCTTTGCCAGCGCAGTTGCACCAATTAGTGTGTGATTTGTTTAATGATTCTGTCGCGCGTTTAGTGGATTTTGAATTTGGTTTCATGCCGCTGTTGCCCGAAGAAGAAGAGCCGCTCAGCCAACGTGTTGAAGCCTTGTCCCTTTGGACCCAAAGCTTTTTGACTGGCATGGCAATTATTCAGCCGAAACTGAATCAAGCCTCGGCAGAAGTGCGTGAAGTGATCAAAGATTTGGCAGAAATTGCCCAAGTGGAATTTGATGTTGCCGACGATGAAGAATCTGAAGCCGCTTACACTGAACTACTCGAGTTTGTGCGCATCGCCGCCATTATGTGTTACTCGGAGTTTGGCCCTGAGATCCCGCTTGGCGAGACCGACGATACTGCGGTGGTGCATTAATTTACCGTGATTGTTTAGCGCTTAGGTTTAATGCTTAATAAGTTAACGCAGTAGTGGCTTTATTTGATATCAAAGGCGGGCAAACCTGCCTTTGAATCCATAGCACTGGTGTTTTTGAGTGCATAGCACTGATGTTTACATCTCTTATGTTTACATGCTTTAGTGCCATGCCAAAGCTTGAATGAGATCCCCATGACGGCCACAAATCACATGGATACTTCAGTTCAACACGTCGACATCGCGATTGTAGGCGGTGCGATGGCGGGGGCGACTCTCGCGTTAGCTCTCGCGCGTCTTTCTTTATCCGCAGCTCGGCCGCTTTCCGTCGCCTTAATCGAGGCGCACCTTCCCGATAAACAACACCCCGGATTCGATGCTCGCTCCATCGCTATCGCCCATGGTTCTATTTTCGAATTATCCCGTTTAGGCCTCTGGCCAAAGCTCGCCCATTTAGGCACGGCGATTGAAAATATCCATGTATCGGATCGCGGCCACTTTGGCATGACAGAACTCAATGCTGCGCAGTTTCATTTAGATGCCTTAGGCCAAGTGGTCGAGCTTGAGCGTGTCGGCCAAGTGTTGTTTAACGAGTTGAACAAGAGCGAGGTAAAACTCTATTGCCCCGCCAAGCTTGCCCAAGTGGAACCCGCCGTTGAAGGCCACACCTTAGTGCTCGACACGGGCGAGCGCCTTAAAGCAAAACTCGTGGTCGCCGCCGATGGTCTGCAATCCAAAGTACGCAGCAGTTTTGATTTGCCCGTGACTCAAGTGGCCTTCGAGCAAACCGCGATTATTGCCAATATTCAAACCGACAAGCCGCATCAACATTGGGCCTATGAGCGTTTTACCCAAACGGGTCCCTTAGCGTTATTGCCTATGGGCGATATTCAAGGTCAACCTCGCTTATCGCTGGTGTGGGCGCTCGATGATGCACGGGCTAAACAGATGCAAACCGCACCTAAGGCCGAGTTTTTAGCAGCGCTGCAGCAGGCCTTTGGTTATCGAGCAGGCACGTTTATCGATGTCAGCGCGCGCCATGCTTATCCGCTTAATTTGTCGTATATGCCAAGGCCAATCCATCACAGATGTGTGTTTATCGGCAATGCGGCGCAGACGCTGCATCCAATTGCGGGGCAAGGATTTAACCTAGGCCTGCGGGATGTAGTTAGCTTACTTGAGGTGCTCAAGACGGCGCTAGATCAGGGTGATAATATTGGCTCCGCCGCCGTGACCCATGCTTATCTCAATGCCCGTGAGCACGACAGAAACAGCACTATCCGCAACATCGAATTTTTAGTCCGTGGCTTTTCAAACCAATACTGGCCGATGGCGCTGGGTCGTAACTTAGGCTTGCGCTTATTATCTTGGTTTCCGCCACTTAAAACCCCTGTTGCTCAAAAGGCGATGGGCTGGAAATAACTCGCTTTTCATTACTGTTATCGCAACGCGAAAAGGATGTACCCATGTTAAGTTCACAAGCCTATGACATCGCCATTGTGGGTGGCGGCATGGTGGGACTCGCCACCGCGATTGGATTGGCACAGGCCAATCTTAATGTCGTCGTTATCGATGCGGGCCACACGGATGCCGTTGTCGGCGAGCCGCGTTTACGGGTGAGCGCCATCAATAAGGCGAGTCAGCGCTTGTTAGAAAACTTAGGTGCATGGACTTATTTAGACACTTCCCGCGCCACGCCTTATCAAAAAATGGCGGTGTGGGATAAAGACGGTTTCGGCAAAATTGCCTTTGACGCCAACAGCATCAGCGAAACCAGTCTTGGCGCGATTATCGAAAACGATGCCATTAGCTTTGCGCTGGCGAAACGCGTCGCTGAGTTTGACAATATCACCCATATCGAAAATCAACGCTTAGAACGCATTGCCTTTGGTGAGCGCGAAGCTTGGCTGACCCTCGCCAATGGTGCCGAGTCTGGCATCGAAAGTGTGAGTGCTGCCTTGGTGATCGCTGCCGATGGCGCCAACTCTTGGGTGCGTGAGCAATGTAAGATCCCGCTGACATTTTGGGATTACGGCCACCACGCAATCGTCGCGACGATCCGCACCGAAATGCCGCACCTTGCCACCGCCCGTCAAGTGTTTTTAAAGGACGGCCCGTTAGCATTTTTACCCCTGTATGAAGACAATCTCTGCTCCATCGTCTGGTCGGTGCCGCCCGAGCGTGCCAATGAATTATTAGCGATGGACAAAGTGCAATTCGAGCGCAACTTAACCGCGGCTTTTGACGGTCGTTTGGGGATTTGCCAGTTGGAAAGCGAGCGCCAAGCCTTTCCATTACGGATGCGCTACGCCCGCCATTTTGCCCGCCACCGTTTAGTGTTGGCAGGCGACGCCGCCCATACTATCCATCCGCTGGCTGGCCAAGGGGTTAACCTCGGCTTTTTAGATGCGGCCAGCATCATCGAAGTCATCAGCGAATTACAGCAAGCGGGTAAAGATATCGGCGATTATGCCCAGCTGCGCGCGCTGGAACGTTGGCGTAAAGCCGATGCGATGGAGATGATCGCGGCGATGGAAGGCTTTAAACGCTTATTCGAAGGGACGAATCCGCTGAAAAAAGCGATCCGCGATCTGGGCTTAAATCTGGTTGATAATGTCGCTGGGCTGAAAACAGTGTTCATACAACAGGCCATGGGCAATAAGTCGGCGCTGCCTAAGTTATGTCGTTAGCCTCGGTTGCGCTAATGTGATCAGAATTGCCGCTAATATCAGCATATTGACTGCAAGCTGCGCAAATCTGGTCTTCGCATGTAAAAAAATTACATGTTAAAGATGAGAAAATCTAATGACACTGACTTCGGATTAGAAAAATCTCCTGTATACAAATTTGTGACGCAAGGTATAATTTCGCCGCATTTTAGACCCTAGTATTTATAACAATCACGATAAATATCTGATTAGTTCAGAGCCAATCAGGCGTTTCAATTCAAGACGCATTGATGCAGAAAGGGTCAATTCCTTTCAAGCCAATGCAACGCAGAAGTGGAATGTGTGAGTTGCTTCCGAAGGGCGGCCAATGGTAAACATTGGCAAATCGCTGCAATAGCCAGATATTTAACCGGATTGATATTACCCTACACTAGGCAGAGACCTGAAAAAGGCCGCAAAAAAGGGATAACAATGGCTAACAAAACTATTCTGTTTAACAAGCACTTAGAATCAAACGCTAAGATGGTCGACTTCCACGGTTGGGACATGCCCCTCAACTATGGTTCACAAATCGAAGAACACAATGCCGTGCGTCAAGACGCGGGTATGTTCGACGTTTCCCACATGACTGTGGTTGATGTGATTGGTAACGACGCTTGTGCATTTCTGCGTAAGTTGCTGGCAAACGATGTGGCTAAGCTTAAAGTTCCAGGTAAAGCCTTATACGGCGGCATGTTAGACGAAAATGCTGGCGTCATCGACGACCTCATCACTTACTACCTCACTGACACTAACTACCGCGTGGTAGTGAACTCAGCGACTCGCGAAAAAGATCTCGCTTGGATCGCCAAGCAATCCCAAGGTTTTGATGTCACTGTGACTGAGCGTCCAGAGCTGGCGATGATCGCCGTTCAAGGTCCTAACGCTAAAGCGAAAGCCGCTGCCGTGCTCAGTGCCGAGCAAAACGCCGCCATCGAAGGCATGAAACCTTTCTTCGGTAAGCAAGCCGGTTCTCTGTTTATTGCGACTACGGGTTACACAGGCGAAGCGGGCTATGAAATTATCGTCCCAGAAAACGAAGCAGAGGCCATGTGGCAAGCATTGTTAGATCAAGGTGTTAAACCTTGTGGTCTCGGTGCCCGTGACACTCTGCGCCTCGAAGCCGGTATGAATCTTTACGGCTTAGACATGGACGAAACCATCAACCCATTGGCCGCCAACATGGGCTGGACCATCGCATGGGAACCGAGCGACCGTGACTTTATCGGCCGTAAAGCCCTCGAAACACTTCGCGATGCCGGAACCGACAAACTTGTTGGTCTAGTGATGGAAGAAAAGGGCGTGTTACGCCATGATATGCCAGTATTTTTCACCGACTCAGCCGGTGTTGAGCACCAAGGCGTGATTACCAGCGGTACTTTCTCGCCAACATTGGGCTATTCTATTGCGATGGCGCGTGTTCCTAACTCGATTGGGGATACGGCGGAAGTCGAAATGCGTAAAAAACGTGTGGCTGTTAGAGTGGTAGCGCCAAACTTTGTGCGCAACGGTAAACAAGCATTTTAAAAAAAACGGAACAAGGAACAAGAACAATGAGCAATATTCCGACAGAACTGAAATACGCCTCTTCACACGAATGGATCCGCAAGGAAGAAGACGGCAGCTACACAGTAGGTATCACTGAGCACGCCCAAGAGCTGTTAGGTGACATGGTTTTCGTTGAACTCCCAGAAGTTGGCGACACTGTAACTGCGGGTGAAGACTGTGCTGTAGCTGAATCAGTAAAAGCGGCGTCTGACATTTATGCCCCGATTTCTGGCGAAGTGATTGCCGTTAACGAAGCCCTGGAAGATTCTCCAGAACTCGTTAACAGCAGCGCTTACGGCGAAGGCTGGTTCTTCCGCGTAATGCCTTCTGACGAATCAGAAGTCGACGCCCTGCTGGATGCCGAAGGCTACCAAGCTGTAATCGACGAAGATTAATCGTCGACGCTAACGAAGCCCTGAGGGGCTTCGTTTGTTTTAGCGCAAGATTGACATAACAACAGTCCGTTAATCAGTACCCTACAGTTCTGAATTTCGGCAAATCTGGAACAAGGTTTATCATGACCAAGCAAACCCTTACTCAGTTAGAACAGCACGATTTATTCTTACGTCGTCATATCGGCCCAGATAGCAACCAACAGCAAGCGATGCTGAATTTTGTTGGTGCTGAGTCACTGGAAGATCTGACCGCGCAAATCGTGCCTGAGTCGATCCGTTTAAGCCAAGACCTGAGCATTGGTGATTCCTGCGGCGAAGCCGAAGGCATTGCCTACATTCGTGGTTTAGCGGACCAAAACCAAGTATTTAAGAGCTACATAGGTATGGGTTACTACGGCACTCAAGTGCCAAACGTGATCCTGCGTAACGTATTTGAAAACCCAGGTTGGTACACGGCTTACACGCCATATCAGCCAGAAATCGCCCAAGGTCGTTTAGAAGCCATTCTAAACTTCCAGCAAGTGTCGATGGACTTAACGGGTTTAGATTTGGCTTCTGCTTCTTTGTTAGATGAAGCAACCGCTGCTGCCGAAGCGATGGCGCTGGCAAAGCGTGTTTCTAAAGCGAAAAAAGCCAATATCTTCTTCGTTGCCGATGATGTGTTCCCGCAAACCTTAGACGTAGTGAAAACTCGCGCTGAGTGTTTTGGTTTTGAAGTGGTGGTTGGTCCTGCAAGCGAAGCCGTTAACTACGAGCTGTTTGGTGCTTTGTTCCAATATACTAACCGTTTCGGTCAAATCACCGACTTCACCGAATTATTCGCAACCCTGCGTGCGAAGAATGTGATTGTGACTGTGGCCGCCGACATTATGTCTTTGGTATTACTGAAATCACCGGGCTCTATGGGCGCCGATGTGGTATTTGGTAGTGCACAGCGTTTTGGCGTGCCAATGGGCTTTGGTGGTCCACACGCGGCTTTCTTCGTTGCCCGTGACGAACACAAACGTTCTATGCCTGGCCGTATCATAGGTGTGTCAAAAGACGCCCGTGGTAACCGCGCACTGCGTATGGCGATGCAAACTCGCGAACAACATATCCGCCGCGAAAAAGCCAACTCAAACATTTGTACTGCACAAATTTTGTTAGCGAACATGGCGTCTTTCTACGCCGTATTCCACGGCCCAGATGGCCTGAAAACTATCGCGTCACGCATTAACCGTTTTGCCGATATTTTAGCGGCTGGTTTGCAAGCGAAGGGCGTGAGCTTAGTCAACAGCACTTGGTTTGATACCATCAGTATCAAAGGCTTAGATGTTGCTGCTGTTAATGCACGCGCACTGGCTGCTGAAATGAACCTACGTTTCGATGCCGACGGCACTGTGGGCGTGAGTTTAGATGAAACCACATTGCGCACAGATATCGACGCCTTGTTCGATGTGATCTTAGGCGCTGGCCATGGTTTAGATGTTGCCGCGTTAGACGCGCAAATCGTGAGTCAAGGTAGCCAATCGATTCCTGCTGCACTCGTGCGCCAAGATGCGATTTTAAGCCACCCAACGTTCAATCGCTATCAAAGCGAAACCGAGATGATGCGTTATATCAAACGTCTCGAAAGCAAAGACTTAGCACTTAACTACTCGATGATTTCACTGGGCTCATGCACCATGAAGTTAAACGCAGCGGTTGAAATGCTCCCTGTGAGCTGGCCTGAATTTGCCAACATGCACCCATTCAGCCCACTGGATCAAGCCAAAGGTTACACCCAGTTGATTGAAGAGTTGTCGACTTGGTTAGTGAATATCACAGGCTACGACGCTGTGTGTATCCAACCTAACTCAGGCGCTCAAGGTGAATATGCTGGCTTGTTAGCCATCAAGAAATATCATGAGTCACGTGGCGATGCGCACAGAAACATCTGTTTGATCCCGCAATCTGCCCACGGTACTAACCCTGCATCGGCGCAATTAGCCGGTATGCAAGTGGTGGTGACGGCGTGTGACAAGCAAGGTAACGTCGATTTAGAAGATCTGAAGACCAAAGCCGCCGAAGTGGCTGGAAACCTGTCTTGCATCATGATCACTTACCCATCGACCCACGGTGTGTATGAAGAATCTATCCGCGAAATCTGCGACATAGTGCATCAGCACGGCGGTCAAGTGTACTTAGACGGCGCCAACATGAACGCGCAGGTTGGCTTAACGTCTCCAGGCTTTATCGGTGCCGACGTATCACACCTTAACTTACACAAAACCTTCGCGATTCCACACGGCGGCGGTGGCCCAGGTATGGGCCCAATCGGCGTGAAATCACACTTAGCCCCATTCGTTGCGGGCCACGTTGTGGTTAAACCGGGTCGTGAAAGTGACCACAATGGTGCTGTATCTGCTGCACCTTATGGTAGCGCTGGCATTCTGCCTATCAGCTGGATGTACATTAAGCTGTTAGGTTCTCAAGGCCTGAAAAAGTCGACCCAAACTGCACTGTTAAACGCTAACTACGTGATGAAGAAGCTGTCTGAACACTACCCAGTATTGTTCCGTGGCCGTAACGATCGCGTGGCGCACGAATGTATTATCGACCTACGCCCACTGAAAGAAGCCTCAGGCGTGACCGAAATGGATATCGCTAAGCGTTTGAATGACTATGGTTTCCACGCACCAACCATGAGCTTCCCTGTTGCGGGAACTCTGATGATTGAGCCGACGGAATCTGAATCTAAGGTGGAACTCGATCGTTTCATCGACGCTATGGTGTCAATCCGCGCTGAAATCGCCAAAGTGGAATCAGGTGAATGGCCAGTGGACAACAACCCGCTGCACAACGCCCCGCACACTATGGCCGATATCATGGACCCAGAGTTTGATACGCGTCCATACAGCCGCGAAGTGGCCGTGTTCCCAAGTGCAGCAGTGCGCACCAACAAGTTCTGGCCAACCGTGAATCGTATTGATGACGTATACGGCGACCGTAACCTAATGTGTTCGTGTGCACCATTATCAGACTACGAGTAAGGGCTGAATAGTACGTTATTCAGGTCTAACGTTTGATGAAAAGCGAACCCTTAGCGGTTCGCTTTTTTGTTGTCTGCAATTTAGTGTTTAGCTGAATGGGTTTCAGAAGAATTGTTTCTGCAGAATTGACAGGTGCGAAGTTGCTTTTGCATGGCTTTGGGATAAAGCATTTCCCAATTGCCTGCCGCAGGCTTTCGCACTGTTACACCAGTGACTCGCCGTAGATACATCCTTGTAGGCTCTACTAAAACATCCATGTTTTAGAAGGTCACTGGTGCAACAATGCCTAATCTGGTGTACTCGTTGAGTGACGAATTATACCTACTCTGACGTTTTAAATGGGTGTTAAGACTAATCTGCGTTATCTTTTAAAAATATTTTTTCTCTTATTATTCTATTCTTTAAAATTAAAATAATTGTTGCTGAAAATGACACTGTAAATATAAATGTTCCTCTTTCAAAATTATTTCCGTATAGGCTATAAAAAACTATAATGCTAAATAAGGCTGGGAGCCAGCATATTACCCTGAAAAACCATAATGTTATATTTATTTTGCTTTGATTTAGATCTAGGTTTTCAGATGCAGTTGCTACTAGAGTTTTCAAAAAGTCAGGATATTGGCTATTTTTAATTTCTTTAGAGGGAAACATGATCTTTTTAGCATGAATAATTCGTTCTAATTGATTTTGTTGATTGAAAATTACTTGTGATGAAATGATTGAAGTAATAACAAGTCCAAGAGTTATGAGTAAACTTTCAAATATTGAGTTGGAGTTCACAATTGGTATTATAGCTACCATGGAAATAGGTACGCCTAATACTTTACCACCTATTTCTCCCATTATTTTAGATAGTTCGTTCGCAATGGTGAGTTCAGCATTTGCAACTTCCTGTCTAACTTTGTGAAAAGCAAACCCACTAATGTATGTGTCGAAGTTTTTTCTAAATAGGATTAGGAAATCATTCCATCCTTGAATTAAGCTGTTGAACTCACTTTCATTTGACGGTTTGTTCTTTAAATACTCAATTAAAGTCGCTCTGAAAACTGACTTTTCTCTACCAATGTTAGGATTTGTTGAATTTGAAGATGAAAAGTCACTAAATACTGATATATCAATCAGAGGTGATAGTAGCATTTCTTCTGTTATTGATGTCTCGATAACAAGTGGACGTCCATTAGATATGTCACTCTCATTCACAAAAACATAACTTGGTTTGTCTGTGCCACTTTTTTTATCATGATAATGAGCTAAATCAGCTAAGCCATTAATTAGTTTGCAAATTGAATCAAGTTTATTTTTTAATATCAGCCCTGTACCGATTTCAGAGCTCTCTCCTGTTGAATAAAAATAAAAACCTTCAATTTTATCTCCGTTCGATAGAGAGAGTCTTCTAGTTAATAGGTCATTTTTATTCTTAAATATAAGTGAGTTTTCAGACTGAAGGATTTTTATACTGACTGTCATTTCAGAGTCGCAAGCAATTACATTATCTATATCTTCGATATCAATAGATTTGTTGCCCATTGATATTTCAGTGATTCTAAAGTGACGTGATGTAGCACATTCTTTTAATAGATTTAGATTATGCACAGTGCAGTGCATCATTCCGCTTAACTTATTATTAACTAACTCTGATGGCAAGCCAATTGATTGGTGTAGTTTTTCGAAATTTGATAAGTTCACTTGTTAGTGCCTGCATCTTTTAATTCAGCTTCTACTAACTCAATTAGTTCGATAGGGATGTTTCTAAATGTTAACGTTCTTTTTTCTTTATCATATTGAACGGCGGAATCTTGAGTTACACCCAATATCCCTCTATCAAGTAAAATTTGATAGTTATCCCCTTTGTAACTCAAATGTGTATGCTTCTTCAGTATTGATTTATTAACTGGGAACTCCACTGGTACACGATTTTCCTCATTGTTTAATGTTTCTAGTAATTCTTCGGAGAGTTTATCTGATTGCTTTTCATTTTCAGCAGGAAAAAACTTTCTTGCAATTTTTTCTACTTCACTTAATTTCGCAGATTCTTTCTTGGATTCACAAATAGTTAAATATCTTAGTAAGGAGTCTTTAAAGTCGTTTTTATATTTTTTCAATTCTGGAGTATTGTTAAAGAATTGATAGGATGCACTTACTATAGTATCTGTAGCCTTTGCTGATGCTGTACCTTTTGCGCAACCTAGAGCTATAACGAAGTAACCAGCAGCAGATCTAGATGTGCTAGGGCTTACGAAGCTCAAATATGATAGATCTTGCCTGTCTATCTCTTGTGCTAATTTATAACTTTTATAACGTTGCAAATTTATTTTTGCAGCTTGGTGCAGACTGTTTAAATCAATTTCGTCAAGTGCTGTAGGTACTAAATCATCATTCAGAGTAATCCCTGCTTTCTTTTTTAGCATTGCTGCAAGAAAAAAATTTCCTTGTTCATTTGTGTAATTAGCAAACAACATATAACCACCTGAACTTGCACTGCTTGTTCCTGCGTAGTGTTCTAGTCGCTTCATAGCTATTTGGGTTATTGCTAAAAAAGATTTATCTGTAGTTGGGTTAATGTATTGATATTTATCAAAATATTCTGGGAAGTATTCAGCTTCTTCTGCTTCGTTAAAAATACCATAATGTGCGCTATTATTCTTTTTTCCATATAGATTCGCCACCCCAGAAACCAGTTTTTGCACGATTTGATTATCTACAGGCAAAAGAACTTTTTTTATAATAGATTTTTTGATGTTTTTATGTTGCTCTTTAACCAACTCATGAATTACAACTTGATTTAAATTCATTATGATTTCCTGTCTTTTTACTGCTGAGTGTCCGATGAGACTACGGCATCATTCATTTTAATTATTTTGGAAGATGAATAATTATGTATATCTACCATTTTCTTGAAAATCTTGTTTTTACAGTAGTTGATATATAAGAGTTTAAGCCTCGTCCTTGCTCTGCTAACTCTTTCATTCTTTCTACTATTTGAATGCCTGGGATTGAATAATCATATAAGTAGAACTGATACCTACCAGATGCAAATTGAACAGTAATAGATTGTTCCTTTATCTCGTAAGCGATCACATTCGAATTACCACCTAGATTTTTGTAGTTAATCATATTATTTCCTTGTTTTTAAATTATGTGAGGTTATAAGCTGACTCAAATTTTCTATATCCATTACTTCCCCGCCTCGCTTTTACTCAGGCATCTTTGGGCTACTTGGTAGATGATGGTGTCGACCTGTTGCTGGGTAAGGGCTTGGGTTCGCAGGGTTGGGATAGTGCCGACTAATTGTTTGTGGTTAACGATCGGGAACGGTGGCTTGGTCTGGCAGGTGACATACCAGCCGGGGAATACGAGTACTGGGGTGGCGGCGACGGGGGAGCCTGTCGCTTTGGTTAACCATTGGCTGACCCATTGGGCTTGCCGTTCTGCTTGTTCGATTGGTTTGGTTTCTGTCCACGAGGGGAAGTTTAAGCGTCCGTCTTTGTAAAATACTTGATAGCCTTTTTTACCAGAGCTTGGGCCATTTCCATTGGTTTGGAGTAGGTCTTTGTTCCGTTTATGGCGGCCTTTGGTTTCAATGGCGAATACACCATTTTTGCCTACGACAAGATGGTCGATGTTAAAGCCGTCGGCTTGGACATCGTGAAATACTTGATAACCGAGTGCTTGTAAGCCTATGAGTTCATTGGCTGTGGCGATTTCGGCTGTATGACCTAGGCGTAATTTGGTGAGCTTTGAAAAGTTTTTCCATGTTTTAAAGCCGCAATAAGCTAATCCCATTAAACCCGTTGTGACAGATATCCACGGGAATTGACCGACTGTGATGTGGGCTTTAAGGCTGCTGACGGCAAACGGCAGGGATACTATCATCGCGCCCATCAGCATACTTCCGATTAAGTCCATCTGCAGATCTTGGATTTGTTGCTGTAAACCATAGGCTGGTATGCGGGCGAGTTGTTCGCGATCGACGGGTAGCTTTACGGTTGCATCGCGATATTTCAGCAAACCATACATGACACCCACTATGGCAAACATGCTGGAGAGTATTATCGCTAGGGATAACATACTGCTACTGAAATCGGTCATTTACGTCCCTGAAGTAATGCGAGTCAATAGTTAACCCGATGATAAAACCGCTAATAAAATTGACTTATCATTTTGGAAAGTGGTGGCAGACTTGTCTGCTAAGAGTTTGGGCGCACATTGCTGATTTGCTTCTTCTTCCTTAAATGGCGTGTTCGATGATTGAGTTCGAGTTTGCCCTGCATTTTCCTTAGTGGTCACACTTTAACCTGCTCTATGCGGTTTAATCAATGATGTTTATCACAATACGTATTTTAAATAATGACTTGTAGCTGTGTTGAAAAGAACAGCTGGGATGTCTTTGTGGAGTCGCTTGTTAGATTTTTATCTTTTCCTTACTAGCTCACAGAAATACACAAGAGTTAAACGAGATTAAGCGCTGTCATGTAAGTGACCGTCCGTGGCAAGGATGCCACGTTCGAGCATACAAGGACGTACTTGCTGCGAGTCACTGGAATGACAGTGCTTAATTCAGAACTCAGATAAAAATGGTGCAGTAATATTTTGCTTAATTGTCGTTTAAGCTTTTATCTCTTCTCTTTGCTCTTATTAGTCCTTAGTCGAGATACACAAAAGCTAAGCGGTCATGTTAGTGACCGTCCAAGAAGAGGGAAATCTCAGCGTAAACGCAGTGCGTCGGCGACTAAGGTAAAAGCGGGGGAGGGTTGGCGGCGACTGGGGTAATACAGATAATAGCCGGCAAAAGACAGGCTCCAGTCTTCAAGGACTTTGACTAAACGCCCTGCTTTGATATGGGGTTCAAATTCTGCTTCTGGCAGGTAAGCGATACCGTTGCTTTGCAAAGCTGCATCGACGATATGGTGCGATGCATTAAAGATAAGTTGGCCGTCCACATGCACATTCAATTGCTTGCCGTCTTTTTCAAACTCCCATACATACAAACCACCGTGGGTCGGGAAGCGAATGTTAATGCAGTTATGCTCGATAAGATCCTGTGGGTGTTTGGGGATGGGGTGCTGCGCAAAATAAGCGGGAGTCGCCACGGCTGCCATTGTTTGATGGGGGCCGATGGGGATCGCGATCATGTCTTTATCTATGGTATCGCCTAGACGGATGCCGGCATCGAAGCGATCAGCCACTATGTCCCTAAAGCCATAATTCACATCGAACTCGACTTTAATATCGGGATAGTTGTGGAGTAACGGCGACAGTTTTGGGATGAGTAAGGTTCGCAGCACGAAATCACCGCAGGTGATCCTGACTGTTCCGGCGGGTTTGTCACGCATGGCTGTTAATGCATCCAGCTCGGATTCAATTTCATCAAATCGATTACCTATCGCATTTAACAGGCGTTCGCCTGCCTCTGTCGCCGATACGCTGCGAGTGGTGCGCGTTAACAGTCTGATTTCAAGTCGGGTTTCTAAACCGCTGATCGCTTGGCTCAGTGCCGATTGGGTGACGCCGAGTAAGGCGGCGGCTCGGGTAAAACTGCCTTCGCGAGCGACGGTGACGAAGCACAAAAGATCGTTCAGATTCCGTTTCATCATACTGTTTTTTGCACCACTTTAATTAGCTGAGCTAATAAGCTCTATAAGCATTCATTAGCTAGTAAGGTTCCAGTGCATTTGAAACAATAGCGACTACAAAGTCAATCAGATTTAAATTTAACCATTGATAGGTATGTAATGACCACTCAGGTATGCGAAACGTCAGAACCACGCTGTGCGATTCAACAAGCAAGTCAACAACAAACGGCAAATTGGAGTGGCGTGCTGGCGATGTCGTTATGCGTGTTTGCCTTGGTCGCCTCGGAATTTATGCCTGTTAGTTTACTGACACCGATTGCCGCTGATTTGAATGTGAGTGAAGGATTGGTCGGGCAGGGCATTGCGATATCTGGTTTTTTTGCCGTGTTAACCAGTTTGAGTATCGCATCAATTGCTAAAGATACGGATCGTAAGTCACTCCTACTTGGGCTCATTTCGTTAATGTTGGTATCGGGCATTGTTATTGCTTATGCCCCTAACTACGCAGTTTATATGCTGGGCCGCTCTTTAATTGGCGTCGTGATTGGTGGATTTTGGTCTTTATCTGGCGCGTCGGCGATCCGTCTGGTGCCAACTGACAAGATCCCTAAAGCCTTGGCGATATTCAATGGTGGCAACGCGCTGGCTATGGTGATTGCTGCACCGCTGGGCAGTTACCTTGGCGCGCATATCGGTTGGCGAGGCGCCTTTTTCGGTTTAGTGCCCGTCGCACTGATCGCGTTTGTGTGGATGTGGTTTAGTTTGCCTGCGATGAAACCCGAAAAACGCGTTGCTGGTTCAGCGAATATATTTTCTCTACTAAACAAGCCGTTGGTTCGATTGGGAATGTTGGCAATTGTGTTGTTCTTTATGGGGCAGTTTGCGTTATTTACCTATGTGCGTCCGTTTCTGGAAACCGCTATCCATGTAGAGGGCAATAACTTGTCATTCATTTTGCTGGTGATGGGCGTCGCGGGTTTTATGGGGACGCTGCTAGTCAGTGTGTTTTTGAAAAACAATCTCTACCGCACGTTAATCTTTATTCCGTTGGTGATGGCGGTAATTGCTTTAGCGTTAATCCTGTTTAGCGATAGCAGTGTTGCCGTAACGACGCTGCTTGCATTGTGGGGCGGCGTTGCCACTGCGGCGCCCGTTGCATGGTGGACTTGGCTTGCGCGAACTATGCCGGAAGATTCTGAGGTCGGTGGCGGCTTAATGGTGGCGGTTATCCAATTGGCTATCGGGCTGGGCTCAACCTTAGGCGGTGTACTATTTGATTTTAATGGTTACCACAGCACATTTTTGCTGAGTGCAACCTTGCTAGCGGCGGCTGCTTTACTCGCGTATTGGACCCAACGTTCAACGCCAGAACCGCTGCTTCACGCTCAATAATGAAGGAATTTTACTATGCAGATTAAAGCTTTTGGTGCAAATGCCAGCCATTTACCGCTGGAACCTATGACGATTACGCGACGCCTACCCGGCGAGGATGATGTGCAGATCAGCATCGACTACTGCGGTGTGTGTCACTCGGATGTGCATCAGGTTCGTTCGGAATGGGCGGGGACCTTATATCCCTGCGTCCCCGGTCACGAGATTGTTGGTCGAGTGACTGCTGTGGGCGGACATGTCTCAAAATTCAACGTGGGTGACTTGGTTGGCGTGGGTTGCATCGTTGATAGCTGTAAACACTGCCATGAGTGTATTGATGATCAAGAAAATTACTGCGATCACATGGTGGGTACTTATAACGGCCCAACCCATGATACGCCTGGTCATACGCTCGGTGGCTACGCGGAACAAATCGTGGTTGATGAACGTTATGTGCTGCGTATCAGTCATCCACAAGCGCAATTAGCGGCAGTGGCTCCACTTCTGTGTGCGGGTATCACCACCTATTCTCCGCTGCGCCATTGGCATGCGGGACCGGGTAAAAAAGTCGGTATTGTCGGCATTGGTGGCCTTGGCCACATGGGGATTAAGCTCGCCCATGCCATGGGGGCTCATGTTGTGGCATTTACCACTTCAGAATCTAAACGTGATGCGGCCAAAGCCTTGGGTGCCGACGAAGTGGTTGTTTCCAAAAATGCCGATGAAATGGCGAAGCATCTGCAGAGTTTAGATTTGATTGTAAATACCGTTGCGGCTCCCCATGATCTGGACGCTTTTTTAAGCCTATTAAAACGCGACGGCACTATGACCTTAGTTGGCGCGCCTGCAACAAATCATCCTTCGCCCAATGCGTTTAATCTGATTATGAAACGCCGCAGCCTTGCGGGTTCAATGATAGGTGGGATCCGTGAAACCCAAGAGATGCTCGATTTTTGTGCTGAAAACAACATAGTGTCGGATATTGAACTGATCCGCGCTGACGAGATTAACACCGCCTATGAGCGCATGCTGAAGGGCGATGTGAAGTATCGGTTCGTTATCGACAACGCCACGCTAGCGCGCTAGCTGAACCCGAGTGTGGATTATGGGTATTCGATGCTTAAGCATTTTGGTCTTACGGATGCCCATGGTTTTATTGCTGTTAATGGTCTGCGTAGAGGTCGCATCCGCTGCGACCTCTGCGTCAGCGAGCCAATACAATGAGTCTATGACTATGCCGCTTGCAAAAAAGAGTTCAGAAAAGAGTGCAGTAAAGATACGCATCATCATCGCAGACACAACATTAACCGCAACGCTTGAAAACACGCAGGCGGCTCGGGATTTTGTGGCGTTATTGCCTTTGGACCTCACGCTTGCGGATTATAACGGCACCGAGAAAATTGCTGATTTACCGGCAAAGCTTTCGCATAAAGACGCGCCACAAGGTTATACCTCCAAAGTGGGCGACATTGCGTATTTTGCGCCTTGGGGAAACCTGGCCTTTTTCTATCACGACTTTGTTTATTCGCGCGGACTCATCCGACTCGGTCAGATAGATGGAAGTGTTGATGCCCTCATGGGCGACAGTGATATCACAGTACGAATAGAGCAAGCACAAAATGGCGATGATTCAGAATAGAGAACCTACAATGTATATGAAAAATTTAAATAAAATCACTAAAGCAATAATAATGCTAGGCCTGTTATCAACGGCAAGCCTGCCTGCATTCGCGCAGGATATGTCTAATGGCGCCGATAATTTCTACCAAAGCGATAGCGTGGCTATGCAACGGGTGACATTTAAAAATCAATATAATATGGAGGTTGTAGGCAATCTGTTTATTCCCAAAAACCTCGATAAAAAAATGACTCATCCAGCGATAGTCGTCGGTCATCCAATGGGAGCTGTAAAAGAGCAAAGTGCTAATTTATATGCCACAAAAATGGCGGAACAAGGGTTTATTACCTTATCGCTAGACTTGTCATTTTGGGGCGAAAGTGAAGGCCAACCTCGTAATGCGGTTTCGCCCGATATTTACGCCGAGGATTTTAGTGCAGCGGTCGATTATCTGGGCACAAATAAGCTGATAGATCGTACTCGTATCGGCGTGTTGGGTATTTGTGGCAGTGGCAGTTTTGTGATTAGTGCTGCCAAGATTGATCCGCGGATGAAAGCTATCGCTACCGTGAGCATGTACAACATGGGCGCAGTAAATCGTCATGCCCTAAACCACTCACAAACCGTTGAACAACGTAAAAAGCTTATCGCAGCAGCTGCGAAACAGCGTGACCTTGAGTTCGGCGGCGGTGAAATTGAATATACCAGCGGGACAGTGCATCAGTTAGATAAGGATACCCATCCAATCCAGCGCGAGTTTTACGATTTTTATCGCACGCCACGGGGCGAATATACGCCAGCAAGCTCCTCACCACAGTTAACCACTCACCCAACGCTGACCAGCAACATAAAGTTTATGAACTTCTACCCGTTTAACGATATTGAAACCATCTCACCACGGCCAATGTTGTTTATTACTGGCGATAAGGCCCATTCAAAGGAGTTTAGTGAAGAAGCCTATCGATTAGCGGGTGAGCCAAAGGAGCTTTACTATGTTAAAGGCGCTGGTCATGTTGATTTGTATGACAGAACTGCACTTATTCCATGGGATAAGTTGACTGAGTTTTTTAGCAAAACCTTATAAATTGATTACCGGATTAAATGAGTGGTTCACACTGAGCGATAACAGCTGAGTTGCTTGAACCACAGGTTTACTGCGTCGTTATTGGGTTTATTGCTGATGAGGATTGTGGGTAATAAATACGAGTGAGGTTTTATTTCTGTTATCAATTAACTCAATCTCACTTATTCAAATTAAAGCGGGTTGTTGGTAGGCATTGTTCCGAGCAATAACGAAATACACTGCTCGTGGCTAAATACTATTCGTTGCTAAAGATTGCGCAGTCGCGGCCTTGTTGTTTGGCGAGGTAAAGCGCTTCATCCGCGCGCTGCAGCCAAGTATCCGTTGTGGTTCCTGGCACCCAGGGCGCGACACCAAATGACACTGTGATTTCTTTGCCATCGGGTGTTGTTAACTCTTTTTTAATCGCCATTCTAAGATTTTGAATAAACTCATCTTGTTCACTCATTTCGGGGATTAAAAGGACAAACTCTTCGCCACCGAATCGATAAAGTCGATCGTTTTTACCAAGGTGCGATGTCGTAATCGCCACAAAACGCTTTAGTACTTGGTCGCCAATAGCATGGCCGAACTTATCGTTTACTGTCTTGAAGTAGTCCAAATCTAGAATGGCTAGCAAGTGTTTAACGCCATTGTGTTCTGCGTTGGATAAGGCCGCCTCCATATCTGAGCCCATGGCTCGGCGATTAAATGCGCCGGTGAGCGGGTCAACGCTATTGAGGGTTTCTAGCAAGCGAAACTGTTTCACGCCGTGCAAAGCATACACAAAGGCGCTCATCGACATCATCAAGATGGTGATCACGAAGGAGAATAGTGAAATGACGTCAAAAATGTTCGCCAGCGCCACCAGTGCAATGCTGGCAATGACGTTAATTAAAAAGGCTTCAATCGGTTTAACTAAAATAAAGGTGCTGGCAAAAACGGGGTAAATCCACAAAAAACTGCCTATTCCGTTAGCGACAACGATGACGACAACACCGGTATTAATAAACACCGCCAATATCGCGCTCACCAAACGGATTTTTTTGGAATAATGCGCATAAGCGACGAACGATATCATCCCTATGATCAGCGTTATATCAATGATTGCCGCAATGTAGTTGCCACTCAGATAACGTATCACCACAAAGGGGAAAACACCCATCACGGCGACAGAACTCAGTAGTAACAATAACGACAGTTGATATTTTTCCTGTAGCTGATTGATCATAATGCTCTCATCGTAAATTAAATTATCATGCCAATCAGACGGAGTACGTTAGCACGCTGAAAACATTTTTGAATGAGAATACGTATAAATTGGGCCAGAGTAAATTGTTAGTTTCTGGCTTTATCTGATGTCGTGCACCTGCTCGTTTGGTATTTTTCCATCGCCTGTCGTAGGGCGTTGCACCGTGAGTAATGTGATTGGCGGCGATGGTTCGCGACGGTCTAAAGATTAACTTGGCACTTCACCCTATCTTCACTCAGGCAATGTTCTCTGACATCAAAACGTGCTTTGCCCCCTGAGCTTAATACCACTATCGCGCTCGAACATATCTGCAATTTAGTGTGAATGACCAGAGTTAATCAACAGGCGATTGAGCACGCTTTGTAGCGCTTAAGTTTTGCTCGCCGTCAGTATGAGTGATGATTCTTCAGCGGCGTGAGTTTTAGCGGGTAAGGCGGTGTGTATGGTGCTGCGAATAAGTTCTAACTGATAGCTGCGTTTGGCGTCGAAGCGGATTAATGGCAGCTTAGCACTTTCGCAGGCTTGTTCGATGAGGAGGTCGCGTTGCTGAGTGCGCGTTTGCTTGTGGCTTTTATCGTCGAGTTCGATGGCGGCGATAACTTCAAGTGTGTGTTTATCGCAGAGTAAGTAATCGAAGTGCTTGGCGGAAATTCTATTAAAGGCGATTTGCCAATGTCTGCGGTTCATGCCTTTTTCTGGAGTGATAACGTCGGCGATGCGCACTTTACCGAGTATTCGGTATTGGTCGCCCACGGCTTGATCTAATATCCCGAGGAATGAGCGTTCAGCACTGGAAAATAGGGCGTCTTGTTTACGGTAGCGGTAGGTATTATCAGAAGATGGGACAAGCAGATTGGTGAAAATGCGTAAGAGTAGCGGTAGTAAAATGATAAGTGCAAAACCCAGCCCGATAAGTATTAATTGATTCGAATTCATCATGACATCCTTGTTTGAGTATTGTCACTGTGACTTGTTAAGCATCCATCCGTGAGTTGCTTACACTGTAATGCCCAAAGTAATGAGGCGTTGAGTGTAGTGACCAAATCTTGTTGGCCACTACATCTACAGCAATACCGGTATTATCGGTACGCACACGTCTTAACGATAAAACGCTTCTACTGTGCCTTTTACTGTCAATAAAAGTGGTTGGCCGCGACGGTCCAAGGATTTACTTGGCACTTTTACCCAACCTTCACTGATGCAATATTCTTCGACATCAAAACGTTCTTTGCCGTTGAGCTTAATACCGATATCGTGCTCGAAAATTTCTGCCACATGGTGTGGGCTGCGTGGGTTAACGGAAAGGCGATCCGGTAAAGCGGGTAAAGATGTTGTGTCGGTCATGGTCGTGATCTGTCATTGTCTATAGTGAAAAAGCGTGCGCTATTGTAGGCAATCCCAGCGCAACGCTCAAGACTTTAACTGTGACTGATTGCGCTGCATGGATAAGTATGGCGGTATCTGTTCGTCAACCTTATTAGCCTGCGAGGATACAGTGCTACACTTTCGCGCGTGGTATTTTCTGGCGCTTGAATGTTAAGTTGAGCAGGCTTTATCCTATAGCCATGAAAATCTGCGATAAATCAACAGTTCTAAACGAGCGGCTATAGATCAACAGCGATTATCCAACAGCTATTAATCAGAGTTATTAATCAAGAGTTATGAACGACGACATTAGTATCTCGCTGCCCTCGCTTATTCATCGAATTGGGCGGGAGGCGGTTAAACAAGCTCAAGCGATTGCAACCCAATATGATTGCGAGCTTAAGCGTGTGCGACGTTCGAGGAATTGGTGCATGGTGGGCGGGGCGATTAAGATCCAATCCTGCAGTGCGCATTTACAAACCGAGTCGTTGCCAGCGAAGCAGTTAACGGCTAAAGATGTCCAGTTTGGTTATCTTATCAAAAAGTTGGAAACGGCCTTGCTGCAACATGCGGATAAGCTAGAGCCCTTAGACGCTAAGTTGATTCGGCTTATCACAGATAATCCCGCGATCACTTTAGGTGAGTTGATGCAACTGACCCAATGCACTATCACAGAGGCCAGATTGGCACGTTTTCAAGCCGACTCTTGGTAGTTTGCTTACTTTGCGTTCTCGCTATGCGCCTCTATTGCTTGGCTGCTTTTTCTAACACTTTTATTTGATTTTCAATTTGCTCGGCTTCAGCGGTCAGCATTGAGTAGGATCGAATATCGCCTTTTCTCTGTGCATGCATCGCTTCTTCAAGCTTGGCATTGTATTGCTGAGTTAACTTTTTTAAAGGGTTTTTCTTAAAGATTGAAAACATGGTCACTTCTACTGAGTTGAGTATTTGGGTTATATACGTAGGTAACGGGATTTAAGTTTTACTTTTTTAAATTAAAAGCAGTGCCTCCAACTCTTAATCCACAATCCACAATCCACAATCCACAGCCATCGGGCTCAGCAAGGCTGGGACGTAATCCCACCTTTTCAGAAAATGAATGGGTTGCTATGTCTTAATTAGCTTACAACCCATTCAAAATAAGTTTAAATCTTAAACTGGCCGACGAGTTTACCTAGGTTAATTCCTTCTTGCGATACGGTTTGGCTGACTCTGGCAGCATCTTCACTGGAATGAAGTAACTCATTCACAATCTCTTGGATGGCGAACACGTTGCGGTTGATTTCTTCGGTCACAGAGCTTTGTTCCGTAGCCGCCGTTGCAATTTGGGTGCTCATGTCGTTGATTGCCGTTACCGCCGATGTCACTGAGCCAAGGCTTTCGGAGATTGCGCGTGAAGAGTCTACCGAGCGTACGCAGCTTTGCTGACTTTCTTCCATCGTTTTCACCGCCAGCGCCACAAGCTTGTGCAGTTCGGATAGCATCTCATTGATTTCTAGCGTGCTTGATTGAGTTCGGCTCGCTAAGTTGCGCACTTCATCTGCCACCACGGCAAAGCCTCGGCCCTGTTCTCCGGCGCGAGCGGCTTCGATAGCGGCATTTAATGCTAATAGGTTAGTTTGCTCGGCGATGCCGCCAATAACAGATAGCACGTTATTGATTTTTTTAGATTGTTCGCTCAAGGATTGAATATTGCCAGCCGCATTGTTGATTTGCGCCATGAGCGCGGATATTTCTTCTAAAGAAGCATCGACGCAACGCTGGGCATTGGCCACATCGCCTGTTGCGGCATGGGTTGCTTCGGCTACTTGCGTGGTATTTTGCGCTACTTCGCTGGCGGTGGCTGACATTTCAGTAATAGCGGTAACCACTTGATCGGTTTCATTGTTATGGCTGATGAGTTGGCTCGACATGACTTTGGTTTGATCGTGAATCGCGTTGGCGGCGGTTTTAACTTTAGCGGTCGCGTTTGCCACATCGCCTATGATGGTTTGGAGCTTATCGACAAACAGGTTAAAGGATCGACCTAGTTGTGCAATTTCATCTTCACCTTTCACAGTGAGGCGTTTAGTTAAATCGCCTTCGCCTTTGGCGATATCGTTTAAGTTGTCCGCCATATTTTTAATCGGTGCCACCATGCGTTGGGCGGTGGCGAGAATAACGACGGCTGTAATCGCAGCGAGTAACAGTGCAATTAACAGAATGGCATAGGACTTATCAATCATCTGCTCAGTGACCGTTGCACGATAATCCTCAACGACAGCGTCGATATCATCGATATAAGCGCCTGTGCCTAGCATCCAATCAGTGCCAGGGATCATCATGGAGTAACCGATTTTCTCAATTTGCTCATTGGTATTGGGTTTTTGGAAATAGAACGAGAAGTTACCGTCACCCTTTTTAGCTGCATCGAGTAAACCAACAATGATTTTTGTGCCGCGGGGATCTGTCATATCAATTTTATTTTGCCCTTCGAGGTTGGGCATGACGGCATGGAATAGGTTTTTGCCTTGGGAGTCGTAGATAAAGAAGTAGCCTGAACTGCCAAAACGGATATCACGGAGCGCTTGGTTCACATTGCCATTTTCTTTTAAAGACAACTGATATTGCACTATGCCAGCGGCAATTTCGGTGGCTTCTTTTATTTGGGTTTTACGTTCACCGATAAGCTTAGTTCTAAACGTTGTGACTTCATCGGCAAGGGCGCTTTGTTCGACGTAGTAAGAAACTGTCATGAGTATGCACAGGGTCAAGATTAACGGGAACAGCGATAACAGCAGCAATTTGTTACGTAAACTGAAATTAGACATGCTTGATGACTCCGTGATGAACATCCTTTTATTGCAGGGCAGTATAGCTAATTCCCCATATTCTTAAGTGCTTAAGTTAACAAAAATATAATGTAAATGACAAAAAGCACGCTTTTTTCTTATGCGTTATGGGTTGGGTATACCTTAAGTTGGGTCACTTTGGTTGATCTTAATCAAGGTCCTATATGGAAAATGCGTTCACTATATTAGTTAAGCTTGATGCAAATGGCGGCTAGACTTTCGCGAACCTTGAGCAGGTATCTAAACTTGCAGCGGGTCGGCAGCAAAGCGACATAGCGGCGAAGGGAAGGGCGGAACAGTGACGAATGAAAAGCTGATTTTAACGCTGAAAATCTGCATTAGTGTGGGTATTTGTCTTATTGCGCTGGGTATTTATCTGCATAACTTTAATGACACTGTTGAAGCGATGGGCGTGCAGGGGATTATTCTCAGTGCTATGTGTGTCGCCTTTGGCATGGCGTTGTCATTACCGACTAAGATGTATTTAACCTTTATGTTGGTTAAGCGAGAGACTGAAAAACATCAATAATTTGTTCTTGCACTTGGTTTTACTCTGCGATCAATTGGCTTACTTTGCCTTCCTGTTATTCAATCTCAGTTCAAACTCAAACCTGCTATTCAACCCACTAAGCTAAGCCGCAAATGCCCCGATTGTGGTTTTTAACATAATTAACCCAAGACTAATGGGCTAAAAACACCGATAATTCCCCCTTAATGACTCATTACCAATGACGCGACTTGGTCGATGGGCTGCTACAGACTCGCATATTTAGTGGAAATCATATTCAATGGAAATCAAAGTTAATTTTCTCGACAATCTTAGACTTGAAGCCAAGTTTGATGATTTTACCGTTACCGCCGATCAGCCGATCCGCTACAAAGGTGATGGTTCTGCTCCTAGTCCGTTTGATTATTTCTTAGCGTCGTCAGCCCTGTGTGCGGCCTATTTCGTGAAGGTGTATTGCAAAGCCCGCGATATTCCAACGGATAACATCAGACTGTCGCAGAACAATATTGTCGATCCTGAAGATCGCTACAACCAGATTTTCCAAATTCAGGTTGAATTGCCAGAAGATATTTCCGATAAAGATCGCGAAGGTATTTTGCGTTCAATTGACCGTTGTACCGTTAAAAAAGTGGTGCAAACGGGGCCAGAATTTAAGATTGAAACCGTTGAAAACCTAGACGCAGACGCCAATGCCATGCTGATGGGCCAGCCTAATGGCGCCTCGAGCACCTTTATTCTGGGTAAAGATCTGCCACTGGAGCAGACCATTGCCAATATGACGGGCATGCTCGCCGATCTTGGGATGAAGATTGAGATCTCATCATGGCGCAATATCGTGCCGAACGTGTGGTCACTGCATATTCGTGACGCCGCTTCGCCAATGTGTTTTACCAATGGTAAAGGCGCGACCAAAGAAAGCGCGCTGTGTTCAGCGCTCGGCGAGTTTATTGAGCGTTTGAATAACAACTTTTTCTATAATGATCAATTCTTTGGTACTGAAATCGCTAATAGCGAATTTGTACATTATCCCAATGAAAAGTGGTTTGCGTTAGAGGAAGACGATGCGTTGCCAGCGGGTATTCTGGATGACTATTGTTTAGAGATTTATAACCCTGACGACGAGCTGTGCGGCTCGCACTTGATTGATACTAATTCGGGCAATATTAAGCGCGGCATTTGTGCGATTCCTTACACCCGTAAATCTGACGGTGAAACGGTTTACTTCCCATCGAACCTGATTGAAAACCTGTTTTTAAGTAACGGTATGAGCGCGGGCAATAACCTGCAAGAAGCGCATGTGCAGTGCTTGTCAGAGATTTTTGAGCGTGCCGTTAAACGCCAAATCATTGAGCAAGAAATTGTTCTGCCAGATGTTCCAATGCAGGTACTTGAAAAATATCCAAGTATCCTCGCGGGCATTAACGGCTTAGAAGAGCAAGGTTTCCCGGTTGTGGTCAAAGACGCTTCACTCGGCGGTCAATTCCCTGTGATGTGCGTGACCTTAATGAACCCGAAAACCGGCGGCGTGTTTGCCTCATTTGGCGCGCACCCAAGCTTTGAAGTGGCATTAGAGCGCAGCCTAACTGAATTACTGCAAGGCCGCAGCTTCGAAGGCTTAAACGATGTGCCAAAACCGACCTTTAATAGCATGGCGGTCAGTGAGCCAGAAAACTTTGTTGAGCATTTTATTGATTCAACAGGGGTAATTTCATGGCGCTTCTTTAGCAGTAAATTTGATTATGAATTCTGCGAATGGGATTTCTCTGGCACCAGTGAAGAAGAGGCCAGCGGTCTGTTTGGTATCTTAGAAGAGTTAGGTAAAGAGGTGTATATCGCCGAGTTTACCGATTTAGGCGCATCGGCATGTCGAATTTTAGTACCTGATTACTCTGAGATTTATCCAGTTGATGACTTGATTTGGGATAACACCAACAAGGCGCTGGCATACCGTGAAGATATCCTAAATCTGCATTCGTTAAGCACTAAGCAATTGGCTAATTTGGTTAATCGTTTAGAAGAAAGCCAACTCGATAACTACACGGATATCCGCACCTTAATCGGCATTGTATTCGATGAAAATACCGTTTGGGGTCAGCTCACGATTATCGAGCTTAAGATCCTGATTTATTTGGCGCTCGGTGCACACGAAGACGCGATTGAGCTAGTTGGTGAGTTCCTGCAGTTTAACGACAATACCGTTAAACGCGGCCTGTTCTACCAAGCCATGAATGCTGTATTGGAAGTGACCTTAGATGACGAGCTAGAACTTGATGATTTTATCCACAACTTCAACCGCATGTTCGGTAAAGAAGTGATGGACAATGTCGTTGGCTCAGTCACAGGTAAAGTGCGTTTTTATGGCCTGACTAAGACCAGCATGCAGCTCGAAGGCATTGAGCCGCACTTAAGGTTGATTGAAAGCTATAAAAAACTGCATCAAGCCCGTAAAGCTGCGAAAGATCTGAATTAAGTCTGTTGTTTGGCAATAGCTTTATGCATTAAAAAGCGAACCTTAGGGTTCGCTTTTTTGTTGGCTGCCTTTTGATGCGCGCTTCTTATGAGCACTTGTGACTATCATTTATTAAGGGCGCTTGTTATTGCTATGTGTGCTTTGAAATGTTCAACCCGCTTAGGCTGTATTTGATATCACTCGATTTTTACCGTTACGTTTCGCTTGATACAGGGCCGCATCGGCTCGCTTAAGCGTGTCTTCATAGGAAGTATCCAATGCTTCTATGCTGGCAACCCCGATACTTACGGTGGCAAACAAACCATTAACCGCATGTTGTTGCAGCGCAGAGTAAAAACAATCGCAGAGGTATTCAGCAAATTTAACTGCCTGAGACTGTTCTACACCGGGCAGGGCAATCACAAATTCATCCCCTCCAAAACGATACGCGCTATCGGTTTTTCTAAATTGAGTGCGACAGGTTTCGGCAACGGCGATGATAATTTTATCGCCAGCATGGTGGCCTAGCTGGTCATTGATGGACTTTAAGTGGTCTAAATCGAGGATCAAGATTGAGGTGGGCGTACGGTGGCGCTGAAAAGTGTCGAATTGAACGGTTAAGTCGCGTTCTAATCGGCGGCGATTATATAATCCTGTGAGCTGATCGGTATCGCTGAGCTGACGCAGCTGCAGTTCAAGCTCATGTCGCTGTGAGATATTACTGGCGACCCAGAGCACCACTGGCTCATCATTGACGAGAAAGTCTAGCGCTTGAATTCGTCCCTCAAACCAAATGGGTCGATCTGGGCCCGCGTCAGGTAAGCCTTTGACATCTTTATTACTGAGTTCATATTCTTCAATCAGTAATGCTCGGCTAGCTAAGGCTTGTTCGATAATGCCTAAGAAGTAATTTGTTTTATCGGGGTTTAATACATCAGCAATGTACAAACCGACTAAGCCACTGCCATCGTGGTAATAACGCCCATCTTTACCGCCGAATACAGCCACGTACCGACCACTTTTTGACAATATTAAGGCAGGATCTGGCAGTGCATCGAGGATTAACGCCATCTGTTCAATATTGATCATCAATTAAGATCCCTGTGGAAAATCACTTAACTTTATGTCTGCGTGTCCAAGTCATCATTACGAGCCGCTCTTTGGAGCTTTAGCCGCCAATGAATCCCGCTAACTCATAATAATCTAGCCGCTTTTGGTGCGAACAACAAACCATAACGACACGCCGTACAATTTATTTGTCGTCACGATTTTGCCAAGTCGCCAGCGCGATTGATGCCATAAGCCATAACTCTCTCTTTGCCTATTGTAACGAGTCAATAGTGATATGTTGGACTTAAGCGTGTGTGCTTATGTTCAAAAAGCTCAACCGCAGCGCTTAGTGAGCAGATGTTTTTCGAGTAGACTCTAGAACCTGAATTGCGGTTTTAATTTTACCCAGGGATTTATAATGCATACAGCCGATGATTTTATTGAACATTTAGCACTAGAACAGCATGTTGAAGGCGGCTATTACCGCTCATCCTATCGTTCTGAAACGCCGTTTGATCAGACTCGGGCATTATGGAGCAGCATCTATTTTTTACTGCGCACGGGGGAAGTTTCCCACTTTCACCGCCTAACCGCCGATGAAATGTGGTACTTCCATGCAGGACAATCGCTCACCATTTATATGATTGCCCCTGATGGCGTGTTAACCACGGCGCAATTGGGACTCGATTTAGCGGCGGGCGAGCGACCACAATTTTTGGTGCCTAAGGGCTGTATCTTTGGTTCGGCGATGAATCAACCCGGCTTTTCGCTCGTGGGCTGCATGGTGTCCCCCGGTTTTACCTTCGATGATTTCGAGTTATTTAGCCGAAAAACGTTACTAGCTCAATATCCGCAGCACAGCGAAATCATCAAGCGTCTGAGCCGATAGTGGTATAAAAAAAGCGCGTTCATTAGAGCGTGAATTAACCCATTAATGAGTGAGAGTTCGATTCGGTCGAAATAACATCATTCGGCTAAATCAACGCTACTCAGTGTCGTTAAATTTGGCTCAATAGTAAGATATCCCCGCGACAAGGCTTGTCTATTGGCGTTTAACCACGTAAAACAGGCTTTTTGGCGTACCTCTATGTACCAAGTGTTAGGAGTAATTGAATTTGGAACACTTAGTGTGGGAGCTCGATCCTGTATTAATCTCGTTTATGGGACTAAAAATACATTGGTATGGAGTCTTGTTTGCTGTTGCTATCACTGCTGGTTTTCAGGTGATGAAGCGGATTTATATCAAGGAAAACCTCGATGTTGAGTCCCTTGATAATCTGCTGATTTATTGTGTGGTTGGCATCATAGTGGGCGCGCGTTTAGCCCATTGTATTTTTTACGATCCGGCTTATTACTTTGCCCATCCGCTTAAGATTTTAGCGATTTGGGAAGGTGGACTCGCCAGCCACGGTGGGGGGGTAGGGGCGATTCTGGCGCTGTATTATTACCAACGCAAAGTGAAGCTGCCCTTCCTGTTTTTGTTGGATAGACTCGCTATCGCCACCGCCATTTTTGGCTTTTTTGTGCGTATGGCGAACTTTGCCAACTCAGAGATTTTAGGCGATCCAACGACTCAACCTTGGGGCATTATATTTGCCCGTGTTGATATGTTGCCAAGGCATCCGGCGCAGCTTTATGAGGCTTTTGCCTATTTGGCTATCTTTGTCGCGCTTTATGCTCTGTATCAATTTACGCATATTAAACAACGGCATGGAGCGATTTTCGGCCTGTTCCTCGTGTCGGTATTTAGTGCGCGAATTGCGATTGAATCGATTAAAGTCAGCCAAGCGGCATACTCTGAATCAGTGCTAAGTGCGGGACAACTTCTTAGCTTACCGTTTTTAGCCGTTGGCATAGTCTTGTTATTTTTGGCGTATCGAAAGAAAGCCGTTTAAGTCAGAATATCAAACGGTTTAAAAAGGCTTTCTATCTAGATAGAAAGCCTTTTTTATGAAGGAATTAATCCTCAAGGATGACGTTAGGCTGTCTTCACTATATTGCTCACTTGCACCATGGCATCCCGTGCGGAGCGGCTCACTCCCGAGAGTTGGAAGAAGCCATGGATGACCCCAAGATAGCGGCGGCAGTGGGCATTCACGCCAGCCTCTAATAGATGCCTAAATAGCTGTTCTCCTTCATCGACGAGCGGATCAAATTCTGCGGTGATGATATGGGTTTCGGGCAGTCCCGCTAGGTCAGCGCTTCGCAGCGGACTGGCTTCGGCATCGGTTCTGGGGTGCCAATCTAAATACAGATCAAATCCAGTGAGTAAGGTGTCGCGGGTGATGATGTATTTCTCGCCATTATCGCTATAGCTTTGGCTTTTAGCGGTGGCATCGAGCATTGGATAGATAAGCACTTGTTTTTGTGGCAACCATTGTCCTTTGGCTTTTAAACGTAGGCAAGTGACGAGGGCTAAATGGCCGCCAGCGCTGTCGCCCATCAGGGTAATCTTGTCCTTATCGCCACCCCATTGTTGGCAATGCTGATAAATAACTTCGGCGGCATGGCAGGCATCGTCGTGGGCGGCGGGGTAAACATGTTCTGGGGCGAGGCGATAGCTCACCGCAATAACCAGTGCGCCAGCATCATTGGCGAGTTTACGCAGTTGTTGATTGTGGGTTTCAACGCTGCCACTGACAAAACAGCCGCCATGGTAGTAAATGACAACGGGTAAATCGTTTGCCGCCGAAGGTTTGAACAGGGTCAAGTCTGCGCCATCGATGGAAACTGCGCGCACCTCGAACACGTCTTCCGCTTCACCTGCGAGTACCGTGCTGGCGATATAACCTTGCCTACGTTGCTCAATGGTTTGCTCTCGCACAGATGGGCAACCCGCTGCGATAAACTCGCTAACCAATTGTTTAATCCCCTCTTCTAAATAGAGTTGGCTCATTTAATCTTCCCTCATTTTTCTGTGTGCTTAGCAGTTCTGCAATGGGCTGAGTTTATCGGCAGTTTAATTGAAATGGTAGCCGCAGTGATGAGAAGCAATAGCGGATTAGCAGCATTGACATGATTTCTGCCAGTAACTATTTTTGCTCAATTTGTTTTTGCTCAGATTGTTGTGCGCACTCTGGCTCTGTACTCATTAATTAGATGCTTGTTAGCCTAAATTCACACACTGTGATGAGTCCTGTTTTTAGCTCTGCCATCAACTCATTAATGAATACGGTTGCAGTCGGCATATTTTCAATATTACAGATTGAGTTGTATGGCGACTTGTAAGAAAATTACCAACTCAATTGACCATTAGGCTGGATGCGCTTAAATTTCCGCCTGATTGTGTGTTGGTTAGCACTAGGTTGTCTATTTGTGAAAGTTGCTTTCAGTATCTTGGCTAAAATATAGGTTGCCAAGATACCGTTTGAGCGACACATTGAGCCAGCGCTCACATCGTTATCCGTACTCTATTTGCAGGAATTCTCCGTGGCTAAAGCACCTAAAACATTGCAACAACGCATGAGCATAGTCGCCCTCACTTGGCCGATTTTTGTCGAGACCTTGCTGCAATCACTGCTTGGGATCAGCGACATTTTTATGCTTAGCCACTATTCCGATAATGCGGTTGCAGCGGTGGGGCTCACGACTCAGCTGATGTTCTTCATGATGGTTATGTCCATGATGGTGAGCACAGGTGCGAGTATTTTGATTAGCCAGAACAATGGCGCAGGTCAGTCGCAACAGGCTGTCGATATCGGGGTGGCAAGTGTTGCATTGAGTTTAGGACTCGCCTTGATCATGGGCGCCTCTATGTTCTTCGGCGCTAAGGGGATTATCGGCCTATTTGCGCTTGAACACGATGTGGCAGGCTTTGGATATGACTACTTAGTGATTTGCGGCAGCTTGAGTATAGGCTTGGTCATGAACATCGCTTTTGCCGCGATTCTAAGGAGTTACGGCTTTACCCGCTCGGCTATGTTAGTCACCTCAAGCACAGGCTTGATGAACGTTATCGGTAACTATATTGCCCTGTATTCTCCCTTTGACATGCCTGTTTATGGGGTAACAGGGGTGGCAATTTCCACCGTCACCAGCCAGATCATCGGCGCTGTGATTATGCTGATGGTGATCCGCTATAAAAAGATCCCGCTGCCACTGCAACGGCTTAAATTATTACCGCGCAGCACCTATTGGAGCGTGATACGTATCGGCTTGCTCAATGCCGGTGAGATGTTGTCTTACAATGTGGCGCAGATGACCATCATCTATTTTATCAGTCAAATGGGGACTTTATCGCTCACGGCTTATACCTATGGCCTAAATATCAGCCGGTTTATTTATTGTTTTGCGGTGGCGCTCGGGCAGGCGACGCAAATTCAGACCGGGTACTATGTCGGCAAACAATGGTTCGATGAAATCACTGCGAGAGTGCAACGCTACTGTCTGGTGGGTTTTGTCACTTCGCTGGTCATAGTGTTAGTCTTCTACTGGCAGCGATTCACTATTGTTGGCTGGTTAAGTGAGAACGAGGAAGTCATCCAACTGACGGCGTTATTACTGGCAGGTTCTATCGCGCTTGAAACGGGGCGGGTGTTTAATCTGGTGATTATTTCGGCATTAAAAGGGGCGGGTGATGTGGCGTTCCCCGTGCGGGTTGGCCTCTTTAGCATGTGGGGGATTGGCGTGCTATTGGCATGGTTCTTTGGCCTTCATTTAGGCTATGGCGTACTCGCCGCTTGGCTTGCCGTCGCCGCCGATGAGTGGATACGCGGCCTGATTATGGTATACCGCTGGCGCTCGTGCCGTTGGCAACGTTTTACTCGAATACCCGCTGTGACTGCAGTGTAGTTTTGGTGAGGTGAATTGGAAGCGCAGCAAACATTGGCTGCGCTTTTTGTTTGATAAGCTTAACTTTGCTGCTTCAACAGGGTACGGCACAGCTTGATAAAGTCCGATGACGTGACGATACCGAGCACCTTTTTATCGGCATCGACGACGGGTAAGCAGCCGAGTTTGTTTTCGATAAAATATTCCACCACCACAGTTAAGGGCTCGTCGGCAGTAAGATGCTGAAAGTCTTGGTCCATCACGGTTGTGATCGGCGTGTATCGTTCCTTGCGCTCGAGCGCGCCTTGGCCGTACTTATTCAACATAGTCATCACGCTGGCGATCATCTTTTTATGGGTGAGTACGCCAACGAGGGTACCATCAATTTCAGAAATCACGGGTAAGTGGCGTACGCCACGGGTTTGCATCAGATGGTGGGCATCTTTCAAACTGGCGCCATCGCTGATGCAGATGACTTGATCACTCATAATATCGCTGACTTTCATTGTTAAATTCCTTTTCTTGCCATTCTTAGGCGTGCATTTAACACGCTGCGTTAGCCTGCACCGATGTTAGCAGCTTACTTGTTCGCTGCGCCAGCCCTGCATAAATAAAGTGCGCCATTCAGTATAAGTGTTTGAATTGATAGAAATCATAAAAGGCTGACAAAGATGTCACAAATGTGTAACAGTGATGTCTCACAATCGGGGTCTCATTAGACCTCATACCAGTGAAGCCTTATCTAACAAGGAATAATAATAATGAATCGTACCGTAACTCGTCGTGACTTTTTGGCTATGTCGGCCAAAGGTGTTGGCGTTGCTGTGATCTCTTACGGCTTGATGGGCTGTAGCGATAGTAATGATGATAATTCTGTACCCGCGCAATTTTTACATGGGATTGCCAGTGGCGATCCTGCGATTGATGCTGTGATCCTTTGGACCCGTGTCACGCCTGAATCTGAGGGTGATGTAAAAGTGAGCTGGCAAGTGGCAAGCGATGCGGCCTTTAGTCAATTAGTGACCACGGGTGAGATGGTCACTAATGCAAGCCGTGACTACACGGTTAAGATTGATGCCCGCGGTTTACGTGCTGGCCAAAACTACTTTTACCGCTTTATGACTGGTGACAAAACCTCAGCCGTGGGTAAAACCCGCACGCTGCCTGAGGGCGATGTGAGTTCTGTCAAACTGGCGGTGATGTCCTGTGCGAACTTTCCAGCCGGATACTTTAACGTCTATGAATTAGCGGCGGCGCAGGATGACTTAGATGCCGTGGTGCATTTAGGCGATTACATCTATGAATATGCCCGTGGCGGTTATGCCAGTGAGCATGCTGCAGAGCTTGGCCGTGAAGTCTTACCGGCCACTGAGTTGCTGACATTGGGCGATTATCGCACCCGTTATGGCCAGTATCATACCGATGCGAGTCTGCAAAAGTTACACGCGAAAGTGCCTTTTATCACAGTTTGGGATGACCACGAAGTGGCCAACGATACTTGGCGTGATGGCGCTGAGAATCATAATGAAGGCGAAGGCGATTTTGCTGTCCGCAAAGAAGCGGCACTGCAAGCCTATTTCGAGTGGCTGCCTATTCGCCCATGGCGCGAAGGGAACCATGAAGAGATTTACCGCAGCTTCAGTTACGGCAATCTTGTCGACCTGCACATGCTCGATACCCGTGTATTGGCCCGTGATAAACAGCTCGATTATGCCGATTATATGGATCCGACAACGGGTTCGTTTGCGGGTGAGCGTTTCCTTGCCGATGTGACTTCGACCACTCGCACTATGCTGGGTCTGACGCAATTGTTATGGCTGCAAGGCACTTTGCTGCAAGCAACGGGCAAGTGGCAGGTGTTAGGGCAACAGATTTTGATGGGCAAGATGTCATTGCCGGCGGCGATTGCGACTCAGCAGATGAGCATTCCCCAGTATGCTATGTTAGGCGCGTTAGCTAAGCTAGCGGCGCGTGCGGCCGCAAATGATCCCACGCTGACCGCCCAAGAGTTGCAATATCTTCAGGCTAATCAAGCTTTACTAACCCCAGAAGTTATCGCACTGCTGCAATTACCTGCCATTCCATACAACTTAGATGCTTGGGACGGTTACGCCTACGAGCGTGAGGTGATTTTAGGTACGGCTAAATCGAAAAACCTCAACCTAGTTGTGATCGCGGGCGATACCCATAATGCTTGGGCTAACGAGCTTAAAGATGTGAATGGCGATACCGTTGGGGTGGAGTTTGCGACCAGCTCAGTGTCTTCACCAGGTCTTGAGTACTATTTGAATCTGCCAGCTGAGCAGATCCCTGCGACTGAGGCGGCGATCGTCGAGTTAGTGCCAGATCTTAAGTACGCTAACTTAAGAGATCGCGGCTTTATGACGCTCACTTTCACCGCTGATGAGGTGCGCAGCGACTGGCATTATGTGGATACCATTCTATCGAAGGATTTCCAAGCGGCAACGGCACGTGGTTATAGCGCCAAGGCAAAAGTGGGCGAGCATGTGATTACGCCTATCGTTTAACGCAGATATTTATTCGCTGTTTTTAGGCCACCTTAGGGTGGCCTTTTTGTTGCTTTTTGCCTAAAAAGGCAAAATAAATGTCTGTTGTCACGCAAGTTCTTACTATTACTGCAGCACATCGCATTTTTTTGGTATAAAATTCGCTCCCAAAATTCGGCGGCTGCCTACACTTGCTAAGGCAAAGCTGTTTTAGTGTTTTGGGAACCTTTACCCGCCGAACAGACCTTACAGGGGTCATAAGCTTTAACGACCTAAGAATAAAATCAATGTGATGGGGACTGTGTCATGTCAGAAAAGTATTTTGTTACCGCGCAGCAATTGCTGGAAGATTCATTTTTATTAGCTTCGCAAGTGTATGAGAGTGGCTTTCGTCCGCAGTTTATCGTGGGTATTTGGCGTGGCGGCGCTCCAATCGGGATCGCGGTACAGGAATTTTTCGACTTTAAACAAGTAGAAACCGATCACATTGCCGTGCGTACTTCTTCCTATTATGGGATTGGTACCGACAAGCAAAGCAAAGAAATCAAAGTTCACGGCCTGCATTACATCGTTGAAAATGCGAACGCAAGCGACGGTTTATTGATTGTGGATGATGTGTTTGACTCTGGCCGCAGTATCCATGCATTAAAAGAAAAACTCGGTCAGTTGATGCGCCTGAATATGCCAACCGATATCCGTATCGCTTGCCCTTATTACAAGCCAAAAAATACCGCCGTGCCTTTAAAGCCTGACTATTACATCCATGCCTCTGAAGACTGGTTAGTGTTCCCGCATGAAGTCACAGGTTTAACGCCGGAAGAAATAGCCGAAGGCAAGGGCGATTTAAAGAATATCCAGCACCTGTTTAAATAACCTGAACTCGGGATAATGAGGCCCGAAAAGATGCCTATTCAGCGGCTCTGTTTATCCCGAGCTCAGGTTAAAGAGGTTGCTCGCGGCGAGATATAGACTATTTTCGCAATAAAAAAAATGCGTTAACGAGCAATCGTTAACGCATTTTTTGTTTTCTATATCGATGACTTATAAATCCATACAGTTCGCATAGTAAGTCACAGTGGCGGGCCAGTCGGAGAATACTCCAATCACACCGACATCTTTAGCTAACACATCGAGTAATTCAAAGGTATCGCCTTCGTTATCTATGGCTTCGGTAATGCTTTGATAATAAAAGCCGCCACCATTTTTTAATAATCCAGAACGTTCCAGCGACCAAGTGATGATCTTAAGCCCAGCGCCTTTGGCGGCCTTAGCGTATTCCGAAGGGATGATCTTTTTGTCCGCATCTAAGGCGACTAAAACCCAGAGTGGCGGCGCGATAATTTCGACGCCTTGGGTTTTCAAATCTGCCATTGATGGTGACCAAGTGGCAGAGTTTTGCGGATCGAAAGCGCTGTTATAATCGTATCTGTCATCGAGAAATACGGCTTGTTTCGCAAACTCAGGTGCGTTGGCGACCCAATATTTGATGTCATCTAAGATAAATGATTGAGGGAATACTTGCGAAGCATCGACGCCAGCCGCTGTGTATTCATCTAACATTTTTTGCGCGTAATCCTGCTGAGTAAAACCATCGAATGGCATAGATACGCTGGCGGCTTTGAGTTCTGGCGTCATCTTCACGCCAGCTTTTTTAAACATTTCAATACTTTCGGCGTGGGTCATCAAGGTGCCATTACCTGCGTAGAGATCGGTGCGCCAGCTTGGAGTGCCATTGATGAATTCGGCCGCAGTGGTCGCTTTAGGATTGCTGCCTTCCATTTTACCCTTGAGGGTTTTAAATTCGGCGAGGGTGATATCGCTGGTGCAACAGGTCGCCGATGCGCTGACGCCATTGGCTGCATCGGCTGGAGTGAATGGGCTCGAACATTTATTAGCCAGTTCAGGCACGGCTAAAATGTTGGTCGTGCTGGCAAGATCGCACTGTGAGTGGCGGCAAACTAAAGCTTTATCGGCGGTGAAGGTGACATCACATTCAACTATGCCTGCGCCAGAATCGATAGCCGCTTGGTAGGATTCCTTTGTATGCTCAGGGAATTGCATTGGTGCGCCACGGTGACCGATGGAAAACTCGCTGCGATAAAAATTGTCAGTGGTACATTGTTCTAAGCGGGTTTTAAGTGCGCTGTCTTGCATTTGACGCACGAGGAATAAAGGTCTTTCTCCCACTTGAGCTGGAACAGGTTTGCTGGCAGGTGGCGTGACTTCTGTGTTGTTATCGTCACTATTGCAACCAGCTAATAAAGCGCTGGTGGCAATTAACAGGCCGAGTGAGATCGACGAAATAGGGCGTAGTTTCATCAGATTTACCTATGAGTAATGATGTAAATTATTAATATTAATCAGAAACTCTAAAGTGTTAATGTGACTAAAAAAGCCTATTTTTATGACATAAACAAGAATATATACCGTTTGCACGACGATTATCTAAAGCACGCTAGCTTGCGATAAACAGCCATAGACAGAGGATGAGCGGGATATATGCGCAGTGTTGTTTTAGACTTGAGAATTGACTCCACTGGGCGAGTCGATGAAACTGGCATGAATATTTTCATCTGGGCGATCTTTCTGGGCCGAAATCAAGTACACTGCGCTCCTTTTGTTTTATGATGAGCGTTTGGTTCGCTTGATAAGACAAACGTGACAAGCATCATTTAGGAAATAGAGCAGAATGAGCAAGGGCAAAAAATACGATTTTCGCGTGACACAGGGCGACAAAGGTTGGAAAACTGAAATCACTCGTCGCATGACATCAACTAAAACGGTTGTGTCTAAGAGCCATGATGGTTTTGCGACCGAAGCCGAAGCGCAAGCTTGGGGCTTAACTGAATTACAAGTGTTTTTAGGCACGTTAACTGAGCGCAACAAGCGTCGTTCAGAGAAACAAGCTAAAGCAAAATTAGCGGCAGCATTAGCGGCTGAAGCGGCAACTGATGCCGAAGATCTTGATGAAGATGATTTCGACGAAGAGTAACACTCACTCGTTCAGTATTGTCTTATCAAGCTAGTGTGATTGTTAGGGCGCGCATGACGCGTTCTGAAACGTCACTCTGGCTATAAATAACAAAAGGCGGATCTTAGGAGCCGCCTTTTGTGTTTTTGTCGCTCAACCTCTTTGAGCTTATCAACTCATTTTTTCCTGTTCACTCCGCACGTTTTGGTCGATTGAGAGCCGTTATCGCTATAGTCTTGTTTTTAGAGAGTTTCAGCGCTATTGCGTATTCTATACCATTAATAAATAACGATAATTATTATCGTTTGGTTTACTTGGATTCAGGTCTGTGCTCATATGTAGAGAATTCGAACACACGTTTAATTTTATTAAGGTAAGGGAACACCTATGAAACTACTTCAATCCAGTTTATTGCTGTGTTTGTCGGCTTCGGCAACCATGAGTTATGGCCAAGCCTTAGATGGAGAGGCGTTACGCTTGCTACAGGCGTCGCTAAAGGATTCGACTTTGGATGCACAAGCTCAGTTAACCAATACTAAGCGGGCATTGGCGTTAGATTTGAGCCATCAATATGCGCAGCTTGCGCCTATCTTACAGACTGAAATAAACCAGTATCAGTTGGCCGTAAATGCCGATGACATTCTGTCTCAGCATAGGCTCAATGATAATGTGATCACCAAAGCCGATGCGTCGATTCGCCGAGTGAAGGGCTTAAGTGCCAAAGCAGATTCTCTGGTGCAAGTGCGTCTAGCAGATGAAACCATGTTAACCCCATGGCAGCAAGGTGAGTCTCCTTTATTTGCCTATGAGCCCGATGGTGACGAGAGTCAGTGGGATTATATTGAAGCCTTTGATATTCATGGGCAAGTTCATCAATTAGACGTGTATAACCTACCGCAGCAGCCGGTGTTTGTGGTCGGTATCGATAGTAAAAAAGCCTTTGTGGCTGGCTTAGAGGTGATGCGGGCGACATTTGCCGAAGCACAATCGGCGAAAAAAGATGGTGCGCTACTGAGCCGTGCGCAAACACAGGCGGTGGCAGACAAGCCTATTTCCACCACAGTGATCAAACAAATATCCTTGAAGGATGATCATGAGCCGTGGATTTCTGGTCGTGCCGAGATTTACGGCATAGTGACAGGGGTTGACCCGAGCCGTGAAGAACCTGTGCTCGATATCGTCGAAATGCCCTATTTAGATTATTCGGATACGACCTATTATCCGAATCAAATCATCATCCATTGGGAGCGTTATCGTTGGGCGGCTGCGGACATGATCCTAATGGAGCATGACGATGGCACTAACTATAAAGTGTTGGCCACTAAGTTGTTGGAAGCGGCGGAGCAGATCTTAAAGTCGATCCCCGATCCTGAAGCTCAGGGTTATGCGCTGATCCCGCAAATCACCAATGGTATTTTAAGTGTGATGCCGGATGCTTGGTTCACCAATGACGATGACTTTGTCGACGTGTATTACACCTTACAGGAAGGGGTTGAATATCCTAACTTGAACGGGGCTAACGGTAATGCGATGACGAGCTTTGCGCCATTAGTCATCCAACCAAGACCATGATGAATTATTGCGGTTAAATGCATTGGCTGGAATGTAAAAGCGGATCCTAAGATCCGCTTTTTTGTTTTTATCACTTAACGTTAGGCTAAGCCATTCACCTTAAGCTTTTAGCTTGAAACTACCTTGCATAATCGCCCAGTGGCCTGGGAAGCTGCAGAAGAATTGGTAGGCTTCAGTAGCGCTCATGCCAGCAGTGCTAAAGGTGATAGACGTTGATTCGCCGCCGCCCACTAATGGCGTGTGAGCGATAACGCGAGTATCACCTGCTTTGACATAGGCAGCATCAGGACCGGCACTCATACCTTCGGTCGCTACGGCTGACATATCGGCTGCCTTAGTTAATACCCAGTTGTGGCCCATAGCTGCTTTTGGCAAAGTGCCTGAGTGGGTTAAGGTTAAGGTCACTTCTTTACAGCTTGCAGGTACAGACAGCTCTTTAGTGTCAAATTGCATTGCATCAGTGGCGGCAATTTTCAGTTCACATTCGTTGGCACTCGCTTGGCTAGCGAATAATAATCCGAGGCCGATTAGGCTAGTGCTGGTCACGTTACGTAAAGCTGTGCTTTTTGCTTTCATCTGGTACTTCCTTATTTGAACAAGGGTAGCCGAGTCCTTTTGACTCGGACATGCGCCTGCAAGCATAAGCAATCTTTATTAAATGGGAATGAAATCAGCGTGTAAATTATGTATATGCAACTTTCGTTTGAGTGCTGCATTCTCAGTGACTGCAAAATTCTGTAACGGCAAAATCGCTAGCGGTACACATAGACGAGCGAGTACTTAGCTGGCGTGAACTAAGTACTCAGGAGTTATTGTTTATAATTTTTGATTTATGACTTTGATTTATAAATGATAATTTAGGCAGTCGAACTCAGGGCGTCTAACTCAAAGTCGCTTACTTTTTTAGTACGAAAGCTCCTGTCGATAGGGAATCGCACGTTGTGCACCTGGGCGAGTGACAGTAATGGCACTGGCTGCATTGGCAAATCCCACGGCTGCAGCAATCGACATGCCCTCGCTTAAGCCCACAACTAAGGCGCCATTGAAGGTATCCCCTGCGGCGACTGTGTCTATGGCCTGCACTTCAAACGCAGGTATTAGCCCATTAAAACCTGGGCTGCTGATAAATGCGCCACGGCTACCTAAGGTAATGACCACAATCTTTACTCCCTGCTGGTGGAGAAGTTGCGCTGCCATGTGTGCATCATCAATATGGTTGATCTCAACTCCCGTTAAGGCTTCTGCTTCGGTTTCATTGGGGGTAATAATATCTACCCACTTGAGTACATCTTGGCCAAGTGCCGTCGCTGGAGCAGGATTTAGCACAGTCGTCACGCCAAGATTCTTGGCTATTTGCAGCGCCTTTGCCACTGTGGCAGCGGGCGTTTCCAATTGTGTTAACAAGTACTCCGCATTAGCAAACAGGGCGTAATGAGCTTCTAAGTCATCGGGTGAAAGGCTGGCGTTGGCACCTGCGGCAACGCCAATCGTATTCTCACCGTTATCACCGATAAAAATCATGGCAGTGCCAGTGCTCAGTCCGGCTATTTGGCGGATCCCTTCCGCACTGATGCCATCTTTCATCCAGCTTTGACGCATATCATCGCCGATACTGTCTTGGCCGAGGTGACAGATAAAATCAGTGCGTGAACCTGATTTGGCTAAGCGCGCGCAGGCGACGGCTTGATTGGCCCCTTTGCCGCCCTGTTCGAGGCGGTAATCTCGGCTCATTAAGGTTTGCCCTGCAGCGGGCAGGTACTCAAATTTCATCACATGGTCGGCATTTGCACTGCCGATAACGAGTATCTGGCTCATAGAAGACTCACTGTCATTTTTATCTGCGATTGAGATAAGTTGCATCATAGACGCGTAAACTGTCTACCAGTAAATCGACAAAGCCTTGCCTATCGATCCCAAACAGCACAGTCGCATTGGCGGCTTTACCTGTTAGCTGATAGCGATCGACCACTGTCATGCCTAAGGTCAACTCACTTTGGGTTTCAATGCTTACCCAGCAATCTTGCGCCTCAAATAGTTCAGGTTTAAGCAACCAAGCGATAGTGCAGGGGTCGTGCAATGGCGCACCAATAAAGCCCCATTTAGGATCTCTGTGGTAAATCATAAAGAAATCCAATAATTCGGCGACGCATTGAGCAATTGGATTTTGAATCGCGCGAATACGTTCTATGTCTTCATCCATGATTTGCGCCTGATGAGTCACATCGAGCCCACACATAGTAATGGGAATACCGGATTTAAAGACAATATCGGCGGCTTCAGGGTCGACAAAAATATTAAACTCGGCGGCAGGCGTCCAATTGCCGACACCGGCTGCGCCGCCCATTAGCACTATGCGTTCGATCTTGGCGTGTAATTCGTGGTGGCTGGCGAGCAAAAGCGCGATATTGGTGAGTGGTCCTGTGGGGACGAGTGTCACAGGCTTATCGCTTTGGCGAATTTGCTGCGCCATTAATTCAACTGCGGTAATGGCTTGAGGACTAAAACTTGGATTAGGCAATGCAGGGCCGTCGAGTCCGGTTTCACCATGGACATTGTCGGCAATGATTAATTCGCGAGCTAATGGCTTGACGGCGCCGCCAGCGACAGGAATATCACTGCGATTTAATAAGGTTAAGATCCGCAGGGCATTATTGAGCGTTTTATCCGGCGTTTGGTTACCGGCGCTGGTGGTGACGGCCAGTGGAACCAGCTCTGGATGGGCGAGAGCTAAAATGAGCGCAATAGCGTCGTCATGACCGGGATCGCAATCCAGAATAATAGGGCGAGTCATACTGTTACTCCTTTAAACAGCGGTGATGGGTGCTTAGAATAGCATGCCATTAGTTAGGCGCTAGCCTGTGGAGGGGACTTGCAGAGTAAACTGTGAGCATTTTCGTCTTTTTATCAACAAGCTGCTAGAATTTACAGCTGTTTGATAATGGCAGACTCACCTAATTTAAGTATGTAGAATATTCATACATGTATAACATTGTTGGCCTTATACAATACGAATTAACACTTAAGCACAGGGAATATTCAATTCCCTGTGAAGTAGCTTTCGGGGGGAAGGGACGCCCCATCGGAAGCGTTAGCGATTTTCGAATAAGCACGAAGCCACTAATCAATGCATGTAACTTCGCTAGTGTGAGTACTGCCTAGCAGTGTTACGAACGAGATCCAGGGATGGCGAACTGGCAGTTAGACATGGACGTTGTTCGGCAAGGGAGATCCAAGAGGGGATTGCTGTTGAACCCCTGTTGGTCGGGTGTGGGGTGAAGCCCCACGATTTTGATTTTTATTGAAAAATAATTAAGCGAAGAATAACGAGTATTGCTTAAATTATACGACTGTAAAATATAGACCCCGACAATTTACCACCTAACGATTTGGTATCGCACTAAATCGGCATTGCTGCCTAAGCACCACTTAGCCGTGCTTGTCATGCAAATTTCTACACAGATATTTGCAAATCTTTACCTGTTAACGACACTTCCTTCGTCTACTGTCTATGGCTAACTCTATATACTGTTGGAACAATTTCTGTTCCTTAGCAAGATGAATGCTTGCTGTCTTTAGCATTGATGGACACGACAATACCGATGAAAAAATCCTCAAAGCGTAAATTGCTGCTCGCGTTAAGCGGCTTAATCCTCCTGGGTGGCGGTGCTTATTTTATGTGGCATAAGCCTGAAACTGCACCTGCCTATGTGACAGAAGTGGTGCGCCGTGGCGATATCGAAAACTCAGTGCTGGCCAATGGCATGTTGCAGGCCTCTAAACTGGTGAGTGTGGGGGCGCAGGTATCGGGGCAAATCTTAAGTTTGCCGCTGGCACTGGGGGATGAAGTAAAGAAAGGCGATTTGATTGCTCAAATTGACAGTCTAGCGCAGCAGAATAATTTGAAGGATGCCCTCGCATCACTCAAGAGTATCAATGCCCAGTTCCGCGCCAAACAGGCGCAGATCCGCCAAGCCAAGTTGGAGTTTAGCCGCCAGCAGCAAATGCTTGCCGACAAGGCCAGTTCCCGCGCAGATTATGAAGTGGCCGATGCTAATTTAACGGTTTATCAAGCCGAGCTTGAGCAATTAGAAGCGCAAAAACAACAGGCTGAGATTAACGTCGACAGTGCCCGAATCGATTTAGGTTATACCAAAATCACCGCGCCTATGGATGGCACTGTGGTGTATTCGGCGGTGGAAGTGGGGCAAACCGTTAACGCCAATCAAACGACGCCGACAATCGTGGAAATGGCGCAGCTGGATACCATGACAGTTAAAGCACAGATTTCCGAAGCCGATGTCGTCAATGTCCATCCGGGTCAAGCCGTGTATTTCACGGTTCTTGGCAAACCGAATCATCCCTACCGTGGCATCTTAAGGGCGATTGAACCTGGACCGATTTCGATGGATGGCGACGATAGTAATATGAGCTCTAGCGACTCAGACGCCATTTATTACCATGGGTTATTTGATGTTGAAAATCCTGACCGCACCTTGCGTATCGGCATGACGGCGCAGGTGTCCATAGTGTTAGCCAAGGCCGATGATGCGCTATTAGTGCCTGCGCAAATATTACGTATAAAGCCGAGGGAGAAATCAGCGTCGCCAGAGGCTAAGTCTGGCGAGCGTAAAGCCCGCAGTGGCCCGCAATATCAAGTGCCTGTGTTAGTTGATAACCAAGTGCAATATGTGGATGTCACGGTTGGGATCAACAACAAAATCAATGCCGAAATCATAGCGGGCTTGAAGGAGGGCGATCAGGTCGTGCTTGGCATGCCGTCCGCCGATGATGGCAGCAGCAAATTCCGTCGTCAACCTAGCGTGAGGTTTTAACAGTGACAACGGCATTACTTGAAATTTCAGGTTGTTATCGCACTTTTCAGGCGGGTGAGCAACAACTTACTGTGCTAAAAGATGTGAACCTGTCGATTGGCCGTGGCGAGATGGTGGCGATAGTGGGCGCCTCTGGCTCGGGTAAATCGACCCTAATGAACATTCTTGGTTGTTTAGATAAGCCGTCAAAGGGCGCGTATTTTATCAATGGCCAAGATACCTCAACGATGGACGTGGATGAGTTAGCCCAGCTGCGCCGCGAGCACTTTGGTTTTATCTTTCAGCGTTATCATTTACTGGGCGATTTGACCGCCATAGGCAACGTCGAAGTGCCCGCCGTGTATGCGGGTAAAGAACGCACGGTGCGTAAAGACAGAGCCGAGCATTTGTTGACGCGTTTAGGCCTTGGCGACAGGCTTGACCATAAACCCAATCAGCTCAGTGGTGGTCAACAGCAGCGGGTCAGTGTGGCGCGCGCCTTGATGAATGGCGGCGATGTGATCCTTGCCGATGAGCCGACTGGTGCGCTGGATAGTCACAGTGGTGAAGAAATGATGCAGTTGTTGCAGGAGCTGCACAGCGACGGTCATACCATCATTATCGTGACCCACGATATGCACGTGGCCCAATATGCCGACCGCATTATCGAAATCAAAGACGGCGTGATCATCAGCGATGAGCGCAGTCAGGATAAACAGACGGCTAAGCCGCAAAGCTCGACATCACATAACACGACCTCACAAAATACGGCGTCACAAAAGCCTAACGGCACTGTGGTCGCAAAAACAGTGGCAGCAAAAGACAGCTCGCGTGCTCGGGTGGCTTCGTGGGACAGATATGTCGAGGCGCTTAAAATGGCGCTGGTGGCTATGTCGACCCACAGGTTACGTACCTTTTTGACTATGCTCGGGATTATTATCGGTATCGCCTCTGTGGTTTCTGTGGTGGCCTTAGGTGAAGGCTCACAGCAGGCCATTCTCAAAAGTATCAGTTCGATGGGAACCAATACGATTGATATTCGCCCGGGTTCAGGTTTTGGCGATCGACGCTCGGCACGGGTGCGTACCTTAACGGCGACCGATGCCAATGCCCTTAAAAATCTGCCCTATGTCGATAGCGTGACACCAAGTATTGGCTCTAGCGCGACGGTACGTTTTGGTAATAAAGCGGTATCGGCCTCGGTGAATGGGGTGGGGCCGGAGTTCTTTCGCGTGAGAGGTTATGAGTTAGCGCAGGGGCAGTTTTGGGATGATGCCAGCGTTGCAACACTCGCCCAAGATGCGGTGATTGATGACAACACCCGTAAGGAGCTCTTTCCTAACAGTGCAGGCGCTAATAATTCGGCCATCGGCCAAGTGATTTTCCTCGGGGATTTACCCGTGCGCATCATAGGTGTGACGCAGCCAAAAGAAAGTGCTTTTGGTAACAGCGATGCGCTCAATGTGTGGGTGCCTTACACCACAGTTTCTGGCCGTATGATAGGTAAAAACTATTTGGATGGTATCACAGTGCGACTCGATGAAACTGTGCCGAGCAATGCGGCGGAGCAGGGCATTATCGCGCTGCTTAAAATGCGCCACGGCACTCAAGATTTCTTCACCATCAATACCGATACCATTAGGCAGAACATCGAAAAAACCACAGCAACCATGACCTTACTGATCTCGGCGATCGCGGTAATTTCCCTTGTCGTTGGCGGAATTGGGGTGATGAATATTATGTTAGTGTCTGTGACTGAGCGGACCCGTGAAATCGGGGTTCGTATGGCTGTGGGCGCGCGTCAGAGTGATATTTTGCGCCAGTTCCTTATCGAAGCCATCTTAGTGTGTTTGTGTGGCGGAACCTTAGGTATCGCTTTGTCCTACTTAATTGGCGTGGTGTTTGCGCAAACGGGAGGCAGTTTCCAAATGATTTACTCCACCACCTCCATCGTTGCCGCCTTTGCCTGTTCGACCTTAATTGGTGTGCTATTTGGTTTCTTACCCGCCCGCAATGCGGCGCAGTTAGATCCCGTTGACGCATTAGCCAGAGAGTAATAACACCATGAATACAAAAATATTTAATCGACACTTTTCGCCTCGTAGCTGCGCGATTGCTGTGGGCATGGCTTTGGGAATAACCTTGCTGAGTGGCTGTGGCAGTTTTATGCGTTCAGACTTTGAACCGCCCGCATTGGCGATTCCTGAGCAGTGGCAAAACACCACAGTGAACGAGCAAGTAAAAGTCGATCCTTGGTGGCAGCAGTTTCATCAGCCTGAGCTTGATAAGCTGGTCAGCCAAGTGTTGAGCACCAACAATGACTTAACGCTGGCGACTTTAACCCTGCGTAAAGCACGCTTGCAGGCAGGGCTAACACGGGACGATCTGTACCCGCAATTATCGGCCAATCTTGGCGCTTCCCATAATCAGCCGCTTGATGGCGGCGACGCGACTAAGAGTTACCAAGCCAACTTGTCTGTCAGTTATGAGGTGGATTTGTGGGGCAAAGTGTCAGCCAATATCGACCAAGCCCAATGGGCGGCGCTGGCGAGCGCCGAAGATAGGGAAAGCACCACCCAAAGTCTAGTGGCGACCACTGCATCCTTGTACTGGCAGATAGGTTATTTAAATCAACGGGTTGATTTGAGCCAAAAGAGCATAGCGTACAGCAAGCAAACGCTGGCTTTAACCCAAAGGCAGTATGATTCTGGCGCCGTGACGCAAGTGAATGTGCTCGAATCGCAGCGCAGTATGGCGGGACAAGAGGCGGCCCATAGCCAGCTTATCCAGCAATTAACTGTGGCTAAAAATGCCCTCGCGATATTACTCAATCAGGCACCAGCTGCTGATCCGGCGCAGAGTTTAGCCTCAGGGGAGACTTGGGTTGAGATTAAGCAACTCCCCGATGTGGCAGTGCCGGACGTTAGCGTGGGTGTACCAGCAGATTTGTTAGTCAGACGCCCAGATGTGAAGGCTTCCTTGTATCAACTGCGCTCCGCCTTGGCGAGTAAAGACGCGACCTATGCGAGTTATTTCCCAAGCCTGAGTTTAACCGGCGGTGTCGGGGAGTCGACCTCAGAGTTAAAAGAGCTGTTACGTAATCCCGTTGGCAGTTTAGGCGCTGGGCTTGTCTTGCCCTTTTTGCAGTGGAATCAAATGCAAATCAATAACGACATTGCCGATATCGATTATCAAACTGCAGTGGTAAATTATCGCAAGACGCTTTATTCCGCCTTTGAAGATGTCGATAATGCGATTTCGGCTAAGCAGCAATATCGTTATCAAGGGGAGAAGTTGGCTCAGCAATTCAGTGCTGCGGCAGCCGTTGAAGCCATTTACGAGAGTCAGTATCGCAATGGTGCTATCGGTATTCAGAATTGGATTGATGCCCAAGAGAATCGTCGCAGCGCCGAGGCGGCTTTGCTCGAGAATCGTTACAACCAACTCACCGCCCAAGCGACGCTTTATCAAGCCCTTGGCGGCAGCGATATCGCCCCGCCTTTGGCAAAGGAATAACGCATTGTTGTAAAAGCATCGCAGCACTATAGAAAAACAAAAACCGCTATTAATAGCGGTTTTTCGTTTTTGCATCACTCAGGGCAAGTGCAAGCGCAAGTGTTAGCACTCTCAGAGTGCAGTGCCTTTGCGCTGCTTTTAGCCGTTAAGCTGAATTAGCTGCGCAATATTTGCAGCGGCAGACTGAGCATATCATCGCCGGTTCCGGCTAAGTGCCAGATGATGCCGACTAAAGCGCCAACCGTGAGCAAGTACCAAATCACCGAGAAGATTTGCCCGTATCTGTCTAACGGCAGCAGGTGGCTTTGATGGCGTGTGCGCCACTCGAAGATGATTTCTAAGCTGCCGATCAACAACAAGAATCCCAATAAGGCTAAGCCTAAGGTGTAGCTGATATACACACCGAAAGCGGCACCGGCGGCGCAGGCGACCAAGCCCATAATGCTGTTCATCGAAAAGCTGATGCTCTTTAAAATATGCCCGCCATCGAGTGGTAAAATTGGCAATAAATTAAATAGGTTAAGCAGCGCATTAAAGGCGGCAAGGCCAGCAAAAAACACATTGCCCGTGGCGTGGTAAGCAATCAAGGACGCGATGGACATCAGGAGTCCAAAGGTTGGCCCCATGATGGAAATCACCACATCTTGCCAACGCGTATTAATTTTTTCATCGGAGAGCGCGAGCCCACCCATAAAGGGAATAAGGTAAATTCCTTTGGTTTTCATCCCAAAATATTTCATCGCGCGGATATGGCCGTATTCGTGGAATACCAAGCAGGCGATGAGCGCGAGGGCGAATTGGAAGGAGAATAGCCAAGAATAAGCCGCAACGCTGGCGCCCGCTAATACCACTTTTATGACTTTGGCGCTTTTTAACAGTTTAAAACCAAGGGAGGCGAGTCCAACCATGCTCAGTTTTTGCTGCTTAACGATGGGCGTTTCAGGAGTTTGGCGTTCGATATCTTTTTCGGTGCGTCGTCCTTGGTCGATAATTTTGTCATCCTGCAGCAAGCAGTAATCGAGGCGGAAAGGCTGCCAAACGAGATCGGTTTCGAGGCGAACTTGAATTTTACTTTCTGTCATGGCGATGGCTTGCTCGCCACTTTCTGTCGCCAATGGACTGCTGTGGTGGGTGAGCTCAAAGACATGAACCTTGAGGCCGCCATTGTCGACGGAAGCTTCTTTTTGTGAGACTAAGGTGTTGTCCCAGAAGAGTTGTTGCCAGCCCGCGAGTGAGCCTTCTAAGCGCAGTTGTTTGCCTAAGCAGTCAATCTTAAGTAGTTCCAATTTCGGTTCCATCTGTTTGTATATTTAGTGCCAACTTAAACGTCATCCCTTGAGTCGACGCAGAAAATGGTCATTTTGAAGTGTATTTTAGCTGCGCTTTGCCAGTGGACTCGGCGCTGCTACACAGCGGCAAATTATGCCTGTGAATTTACTATGAGGATATTAGCTTTTAAGGTCATAGTGTTTTTTATTGAGCAACTGAGTTGTTGGTAGATAGTATCTCAGCTGTTTGCCGTTTATTCATCGAGGGTGCGTACAATTTCAATCCCTTGGGAAATCGTTGTGAAAGCCAGCTTAGCGACGCAGCATTGCCCCAGTGCTTGGGCATGGTTTTGAACCCACTTGATAAATTCATTGAGCGGCAAATCTTGTTTCTGGCGCAGTAATTGCGGCAGTTCGCCGACGGGGTCTTCATGGATTTTCTGCGGACAGGCACTGATTAGATAACGCTGGCCTTTTGAGTCGAGCAATTGATCGGTATCGATAAAATGATGCTGATAGAGACAGGCGAGTTCGAGCCAATCCCTTTGGTGTTCTAGGTAAAGTAATTCGTCACTTTGAGTCAGTTTTACAATGGCTGGCCATTCAATACTCGACATCTTAACGCTAGTCATTTCAGATCCTTAGGAAGTTTAAAATGGGCTCTGAGACAGTCTCTGAGAACAATCGGCGGCAGTAGACAAGGATTAGGATTATACAAGAAGATACTTGGCATGCTGCTGCGTGAGTTTATCTGACAGCAGTATGCCACGCTGAGGGAAGATTGATAGAGGCCAGAACAAGTTCACTGAGTCTGGCTGAATGAGGAAGGCGTGACGACTGAGTCATCACTCCTAGCCAAGATTATGCGGTCGGAGCGGCTTTGGCTTTGGCGTTATAGTCAAAGTTAATCTCTTGACTGACATTGGCAATGCAGCAAGTGCCGTGTTCACGGGCGGTGCGATGATTCGCTGGACCTATATGTAACTCAACGTTAAGGAATACGTGTTTAAGCACTTCGATACGGTATTTCTCGTAATAGCCTTCGACCTCTTGTTTGAAGGTATCGAACTCGAGTTCTTCGCGGCTGCGCTCATCCATAATGCGATTCTTTTCATCGAGCATCATCTTGATTTGCTCGATCATCGCCGCGTCGCCTTGCCATTCTGATTTAGGCGGCAGCTTATTGAGGCGAGCCTCGATATCTAAACTGGCGACGACCATAGCTTTAACGCTTTCATCGAGCAGCTTGAGATCTTGCTTGAGTTCGGCATGTTCCATCGCGCAATAAACGTCGGTTTTGGTTCCCGCCGTTGCCCCTATGACAACCGCCGTGATGCCTTTCTCAGCACGCGCGACACCGCCGACCAGATCGCCACGACGACCACTCGGATCGCTGACCGTTAAACTGCCAGCGGTTTTGGTATGGCTGTGCAGCAACTGTTTAGTGACTAAGATATTGCCCTTGGCTACCAAATTGGAATATTGCACAAACTGGGCGCTGATTTGGCCTTGAGAATGGATATTGGTAGAGTATTCATTGGCTTTGATTTGTCTGCCAATGATGCCTTTACTGACTGTGACATCACCTTCCGCCTCTAGGGTAGCGGAGTCCACAAAGCCCATCACGGTAATATCGCCCGAGCTTTTAACGACCATGCCCTCGTGGACATCGCCTGTGATTAAAATACTGCCCTTAAAGCTGATATGACCTGTGCCGATGTCGACATCTTTAAGCTGTAAAATATCATCGACATTCATACCAGTACGGGTTTCGACGGGTTGCCCTGGTACTGTGGCGATGAGTTTATTGGGATCTTTGGGGTGAAAATCTGTGCCTGTACCTGCTTGAAGCACGGCATCTTTACCCGGTTTTTGTTTAAGCACTTCGCCCTTAATATTGTAACCCGGCGTGCCTTCGGTGGCGGGGTGCTTAACCATTAAGAGATCATTGGCTTTGACGACGATAAGCGAGCCGAGATTGCGCATATCGACACTGCCATCTTCCCGCTCTTGTGGCTGGAGTAAGCGTTCGCGTGCAAGGAACACTTTGCGTTCTAATACCGCATTGAGTCCATTGACTGGCGCTTTACCTTGGGCGATGTCACTTTGGCAGACTTCGCCCGCCTTGAGCGTACCGAGTTGTTTCAGTAGCGCTTGAATTTTGAGTTTGCTCAACCCCATGCAGACGTTGTTCTTTTTGAGATGGGTAAGGATCTCTGGCAAATCTATCTGTTTACCGCCCCATGCTGCGGTCAGTTTTAGGCTGGCTTGCATTTTATCTGGGCTAATTTCGATTGCTATGGTGCCATCGCGGCGTTCAGCCAAAGTGGCGTAGAGCTCAAATTTCCCGTCGTCTTGACTGCACAGAGAGTTGATTTTAGCGACGGTTTTAGTAATGGCAGGCTCTAGCGGAAACAAGGAGGCGAATTCAGGTAAAGACAACAGGCGCATTATATCTTCATGGGTGACTGGGCCATGGACATTAGGGATCAGGCGCAATTCAGCTTTGGTCTTATCGCTGTTTAGCTCAATGAGTTCAGGGTCCAGCATAGGGGCATTCCTAGTAATTGCGTTTTATTATTGTTTAAGAAGCTGATTTGAGTATAACAGTAGAAACTTAGGGTAAAGAAGCCTTTTTGGCTGCAAAAACAGCAAATGTTGGCATTTTGTTGTCAATGGTCTATAGGGTGGTTTTTAAATAGTTTTTTATAAGAAATTGAATGGGATAAGCAGTGTTATCTCTGGTTTATTGGTACTAATAGCAGTGTAAGCCGCAACTTAATGCTAACTTTCGATTTAGCCATTATTTTGATGTTTTAAATCAAATCCCTATGCTAGGAACGGCAGTTTGATGTAAATGAAAGCCTGTTTACCGGAATTGCTGACATGCGGCAGATCACAATATTGAGTTTTGTAACGCGAGGAAAGATAAGCTTTATCTGAAAAAACAGGGATAGTGATACGAGTGAGTATGAGGCGTAGTCAATAACGCGCCTATAGCTGAAGCATAAGCGCGTTCTCGATAGCGGTTTTACTTGTGTTGGAAGTAATACAACTTGTACTTGTTGTTATCGGCAACCACTTTTAATTGGCCAAATTCGGCGGCAATGATATCGGAATAGGGCAAGTGGCGGTTGGCGACAATTTGCCAAATGCCGTTATGTTGTAATTGCTTGGCACTATCAGTGACAAAGTTCTGCGCTATGCTGGTGGTGCTTGCAAGGCCATCGTGGAACGGCGGATTGGAGATAATGCCGTTAAATTTCCCTGTAGTTTGCGCGAGTCCATCGGAAGGATAGACTTTGGCCGTCATGCCATTGGCGGCTAAGGTGAGTTCGCAGGAAGCCAAGGCCATCGCATTAATATCGACACACTCTAAGGATAAGCTCGGCTGGGCTTTGAGCAGGGCCGCGGCAATCACGCCGGCGCCGCAACCAAAATCGAGCACTCGGCCCGAGAGTGTCGGCAGGTGCGACAGTAACAATTCAGTGCCCAGATCTAAGCGTTTTTCGCTAAATACCCCGACTAAGTTACAGATACTGATCTCGCCCTGCGGCGTCGAGAGTTGATACTGACTGACCCAGTCACTGAGCTTCATCGCCGGCGCGCTGCCTTCTAAGCTGCTGCCAAATAACAGGCAGTGGCGAGCGTTATCGAGCTTCATCCCAGTCGCAAAATACTCAGGTAACAGCTTCACTAAAGACTTAATCCCGCCTTTGTTTTCTCCAACGACTAACAGTTGGCCGTTAGGCACAAGATGATTGGCGGCGAGGTTAAACAAATAAGGTGCTAAGGGTTTGGCTTTGGGGAAATAAACAATAACCGTATCGTACTTTTCTCGTTCAAGCGGATCTTGGTGCGGCAGGTCATGGCCGAAATAGCAACGCAGCTTTGTGTTGGCGTGCGGCGCTAAGTGCAAGTAATGGTGGTAATCCAAGGCGAGTGCATCGACCGATGCCGCGACATCGAGCAGGGCTTTTGGCAGTAGATCGGCTTCATGATTGAGCACTAACACTTTATGTTGGCTTAGGCTGTCTTGATTACGAATAATGACTTGCGATGGATTGGTTAACACGGTTACTGGCACCTATAAACTTAAGTGTGGGCATTATACCCGTTATTCACGCCTGAGCCAGTTTGCATCGAATCCCTACTCAAAGACCTAATAAAATCCCTAATAAAAAGACCCAATAAAAAAGGCAACTGCATTATGCGGTTGCCTTTAATGAACGGAATCGATTAACGCTTAGCTTTTAGGTTTCTTCGGTTTAGGTAATAAGCTAAAAATCTTATTGGCGATATCGGTATTATCTTGATGGCCGTTAAACAGCTCAGACGCCGGACCTGCGGCAAAAACTTGTACGTCTGTGCCTGTGTGACCGTCGGTTGTCCAACCTGTATCAGTACGTTTATCAATAACATGGCGAATCGCCACCGCCATGGTTTCTAATCCCTGCATTCTGGCGACGTTCAATTTGGCGACTTCTTCTTCGCTAAGTTCAAAGCCTAAACCGCGGGCGAGATCGGCTTGCCATTGTTCACCAGTGATGGCGGCTAAGGCCAAAGTGTCTGTGCTGGCCGAGATATTACGCAGGATTTCAGGGTTCCAGCTGTAGTTGCCATCGACGCCAATCGATAGACCACCGGTATTGTGGTCGGCGGTGATCACCATCAGGGTATCGGGATGTTCACGCACAAATTGCTCAACCACTTCAATGGCATTGGAGAATTCATCCATCTCACCCATGGCTGTGGCGATGTCGTTATTGTGGCCCGCCCAGTCGATGAGACTCCCTTCGACTAACAACACAAAACCTTGGTCATTTTGCGACAGTAAGCTGAGTGCCTTTTGAGTTAAGGTGCTGAGTTTTCTTGCATCTTTCTCATCAATAGCCCAAGGCAATTGTACTTCAGCAAATAGGCCCAACACTTTTGGTTGGGTGATGCTGGCGAGATCCTCAAAACGGCTAATGTGCTGATAGCCCTTGGCTTTGAACTGCTCTAATAGCGCAGGAGGAAAATACTTTTGACCACCGCCTAAAAATACATCGGCGTTGGTTTCTAAATAGCTGAGTGCCAGAGCGTCGTAGTTTTTACGGCTCTCGTTGTGGGCCAAAAAGGCGGCTGGCGTGGCGTGGTTGATTTGTGACGTTACCGCGACACCTGTGCTGAGGCCAAGGGATTTGGCTTTTTCGAGTATGGTCGGCAGTGGTTGCTTTTGGGTATCGACCGAAATCGCCCCATTATACGATTTAACCCCTGTGGCCAGCGCTGTGGCGGCAGCGGCTGAGTCAGTCACATAACCACTGACGCTCGCGGGATAGGTGCTCGCCATGCCCACCAGTAAACGGTCGAATACGGTTTGTTCGACTTCTTCGGTGTCAGGATTATCTTTGTAATAGCGGTAGGCGCTAGTGTAAGACGGCCCCATACCATCACCTATCATGATGACGATATTTTTCGGTCGCGATGGCGCTTTCGTTGGACCCGTTTCATCTGCCCAAGCTGGCGTAGATAACAGCAAACTGATGCCGAGTAACAAGAGTGGCGCTTTGGTGAAACTCATATCACATCCCTAGAAGTGGTTCGGCGCTCACGATTTGCTCGCGCCTTACAATCAACAAACTCGTTGGTAAATTCTTATGCTTTTGCGTTAATGCGTGCTTCGATAGCATCCATTAACATGCCCGTGATATCGACATCAAATGCCGCTTGGATTTCACGGATACAGGTTGGGCTCGTCACATTGATCTCAGTCAGCTTGTCACCAATGACATCCAGCCCGACAAAAATCAGTCCACGTTTTTTAAGCTCAGGGCCAATGGCGCGGGCAATTGTCCAATCGCTGTCGGATAAAGGCTGCGCCACACCGCTACCCCCAGCAGCTAAGTTGCCACGGGTTTCGCCTTTCATTGGGATACGTGCCAAGGCGTAAGGTACCGGCACGCCATCGACCACTAAAATGCGTTTATCGCCTTTAGTAATTTCAGGGATAAAGGCCTGCGCCATCGCATATTGTTGGCCATAGCTGGTCAAGGTTTCTATGATCACCCCAAGGTTAGGATCATCCTGCTTCACGCGGAAAATCGAGGTGCCGCCCATGCCATCTAAAGGCTTGAGAATGATATCGCCCTTAGCTTGGTGGAAAGCGCGGATACGTTTGGCATCACGGGTCACGATTGTTTCTGGGGTGAATTCGCTAAACCATGCGGTGAACAGCTTTTCGTTAGCATCGCGTAGGCTTTGCGGCTTGTTGACGATCAACACGCCTTGCTCTTCGGCGCGCTCAAGCATGTAAGTGGCGTAGATGAACTCAGTATCAAATGGCGGGTCTTTACGCATTAAGATCACGTCGAGTTCGCTCATTGGCGTGTCTTGAGATTCACCTAGCTCATACCATTTACTCGCATCATTGATGACCGTTAACGGACGCATATTGGCCATCGCCACGCCGTTGACCATGGCAAGATCGGCCATTTCCATATAAAACAGCTGATAACCTCTGTCCTGCGCGGCCATTAACATGGCAAAACTGGAGTCTTTCTTAATGTTGATCTCACTGATGGGGTCCATCACTATGCCGAGTTTTATCATTAATCTGTTCCTTATTTGTCGCCGTTTGCAGGCAAAAAAGCATTTATTGGATAATGGGTTCTGTTATGCCAGCGCAGCTTGCGGCTGCGGTTTAGCCTAAATCACCAAATCTGAGTTGCAGCGCTGTAATGGCCGTGAGCGAGGCGGTTTCAGTGCGAAGCACTCTAGGGCCAAGCAACACATCGGTAAATTGATAGGTTTCTGTCATGGCGATTTCTTCCGCTGACAAACCGCCTTCTGGGCCTATTAACAGGCGCACGCGGGTGTGCGCTAAATCTAACCCATTAATACCGTGTGCGGCACGTGGATGTAAATTGAGTTTCAGCGCCGAGGTTGGCTCACTGCACCAATCGTGTAAGTCCATCGCTGGGCGAACCACGGGCACTTGGCTGCGGCCCGATTGTTCACAGGCGCTTACAACGATTTTCTGCCATTGCTGAATTTTTTTCTCTAGGCGTTCGCCATTAAGCTTTACACCGCAGCGATCGGAAAACAGCGGCGTAATGGTATTCACACCCAGCTCGACCGATTTTTGAATGGTGAATTCCATTCTATCACCACGGGAAATCACTTGACCTAAGTGCAAGTTGAGTGGCGACTCAGATAAATTGGCCTCACAGGAAAGCAGTTTAACTGTGACATGCTTCTTACCCGCATCGACAATTTCAGCAAGATAATCATGGCCATCGCCATTGAATAGGCTGATATGTTCGCCGTTACCCATACGCAGCACTTTGCCGATATGGGCCGCGCCATCTTCGTCTAAGTTCAACTGTTGATTGATGGCTAATGGTTGAGGTTGATAAATTCTTGGGACTCTCATTGTCGACCTTACTCGGCTAATTGTTGACGCAGTGGTGGCGCATTGCAGGCATTCTGCACAAAGGGATTATGGTTGCCTTGAGTTTGCGCTATAGCGTTATCGCGTTTGCACTCAATAGTATCAACTGGATAGGTTTTATCCCATGCCTTAAACAATTTTAATTGGCTCGACGCGATTTTAAGCCCATAGGTCTGCTGCATATAGAGGTAGGTTCTGGCTATCTTACCGCGAGCGTTTACGGGCGGCTGCGCCTGACGATTCTTAAAATCGACCACCATAGCGCATTGGCCATACTGGTCGGCTTTACCGTTCCATTGGCTAAAACGGAAGTTGCTGCGATCGCCGTTCACTTCACCGATAGCGGGCACTAAGTTGTGCATGTCCGCTTCCATCTTATTAAATTCGTTACTGTTATCGGCGCAGTTTTTACGCCCGCCCTTTTGCCAGCATTGGAGCTGATGGCCAAATTCCCAGGCGGGCACTATGTGTTCCCACTCGATACGGTTGGCGCGGGTTTCCTGTTTACGGACTTGATAACCGCAGCTGGCGAGATCGGGTTTCCACGATTTGCCTTTGATTTGAATATCGCAGCCACAGTAAAAACTGGTGGCGGGTAGAGTGCCTTGGCGACTTCCGGCGTAGAGCGCCTGCGACTTGGTTTTCGCTTGGCTGAAACTGCTGGGGTGTGACACTGAGGCACTAGCGGGCACAGATAAGGTCGCGGCCCAAGTGATTAGGCACAACAAAAGTCGCCGCGAATGAACGGTTAAAGAAGTTTTGTTCAAAATTTATCCCAAAATAACAAACACTACGCGAGCCTTTGGCTCGTCTTTTATGGCGTGATGGTAAGGGAAATGCCGCTGCTTATGCAAATTGCGTCGTACTTTTTACTCACGCAATCCCCAAATGCTGAAATTCGAATTGTGGAGTGGGTGTGAGGATTGTGCGCGAAGAGTGCTTAGATCGCCGTTAAATGGGTCTTGCAGCGTTTACAGATATAACGGCTTTCACCGCGTAGCACCTTGTTATGGCGGCGAATACTCAACCGAATCGGTCCACAGGCGCAGCGATACTCCACGTCTTTACCAGCAACAGAAGTGGTATTGAAGCTGTGGGTGGTACTCGGATTGACCTTAAATACCGTTAACATTAAAGATTGCCATTCTTTACCGTGGGGCTTGGTTTTGCCAAAAAGCTGAAAACACAATAAATGACAAATTTCGTGCGGTACAACTTCAGTTAGAAAAGCTTCGCTGTTTTCGCGTAGCAACACGGGATTGAATCGCAAACGATTCTGCTGCAGATGAGCCGTACCCGCGCTCTTTCCCCTGAGACTAAATTGTGTGACTGGGCGTGGGAAAGCGCGCTTAAGCGATATCTCCGCTTCTTGATAACAAGCTTCAATTCGCTCTAGTACTTGTATTTGCAGTGACGAGAGTGGGCGTGATGAACCGGTGAAAATATGTGCCTGAGCCGGATCTTGTACTGGTGGACTCGTTATCAGCTGCGACTTATCTTGGCTTTGGCCCAAGGCTGCGTATGTCGATTTTGTCAGTGGGGCGAGTGCTTCACTGCTGCGACGACGTAAAGCGTTGAGTAAGTCTGCAGGTTTCAACATAGGTTAGCGTTGGATCTCGTCGGTTAAAGGTAAACATTGAGTACTTAACACTCATTTGGTTGTAAAAGCATCAGTTATGAAGCGTCAGTTTTGAAGCCAATCCTATGTATGGCGCTTGGCTTCTGCGTTCGAACGCTTGTTCTTGCAATCCGCTCTTATACTCAGCCTTCCAAATCAGCGATTGAAATCAGCGCTTGAAATAAGAGTCAGGCCAAGCGTTCGCATCATAGCGAACGCTATCTGACAATACCAGCCTACTCAGCCTAGGTTATAGACTCGCCGCGGCCTGCATCACCATAGTGCGCACTTGTTCGACTATGGCTTGCTCAGTATCGGCGTCATAGCCTTTGACTCTTGGGGTGTGAATATGGCCGACTTTCGCACGGCTATTAAACTTTTGCTGCAACACTAGGGCGCGATAGGAAATTTCATTAGAAAGATAACCGCCGCCAGATCCTTCGACTGACGTTTCGTTTTGCAGCTCATTCAATGATGTTGCACTAAACTCGCCGCGGGCAAGGGTAGTGACAGTGTGGTTATCGTTGACTTTCCATTGGCCATCTTTTACTTGCATGGCGGCAACAGGCAGCGAGAATTCGACAAATTGCGGGCCGATAAAATCTTTGCCATTGAGCTTGGGGGCAACCGGTGCGGTTTTAGTGCCGCCAGTGAGGACGTTTTGGTTATCGGGCGCCGCTGCACTGCGATTTCGGGCAGGGAAGCGTTCAATATCAAAGTCAGTTCGGCCCATGCTGACGGTAAATACAAATTGGGTTTTAGGATCGCGGTATATCGGGCTCAGTAGCGATTCGATAAGTCCTTGGTTAAAATCTTCAAAACGCACTGGCACCATAGCAGTTTCGATTTGCGCCGTTTTGCCATTTACATCAAAGCGGAAACCATCCAAGGCGAGGGCGACTAAGCCGGAAGGATTACTCTGGGTGATATCTTTATCGAGGAAGAAGGGATCGAAACCCGTGAGGAATATTTTGATTTGAACATCATCAGCATATTGAATATCGCTAAAACCCCGAGAGGCCTTTTCAACTGCACTCATTAATATGTCATTTTGCCAATCGGCCATTTTAAAGTTGGCGCTGGTGCTCTTAAGACTATTAAGCATGGCAAGGCGAGCCCAATATAAAGGTCGGTCGTCAACATGACCTGACTGCACATCGCGTACTGCCTGTTGCCATAATCTGTGACCTTGGCGCGCGGCTAATTGGGTGGCATCGACTTCGTTTTTCTTAGAACTTAACTGCTGGGTCAGGCCATCATCGAGTGCTTGATAACGAGTCACGACTTCACCCATGGTTTTTTCGGCTGTTGGTAGGCGGGATACTTCAACATCACCAAATAGCTGCACAGCACTGGCCGTATTGATCAAGCTACTGGCGAGGATTAGCATTAACACTGGCTTCAACATTTTGATTTCCCTGTAGTGATTAGACGTTATTGATTGGAAATGATGTTCATCTCGTCCTGCGGAAGGCTCTTATGCCAAAAAGTATGCACTACAAGCAGAGGGTAATAAAGTTATGCTCAGTGATCTTCGTCATCTTATGCCAATATCTTCTATCTCAAAGGCGGCGGAGCTGGCATCAGTCCTTATATGGCAGAACTTACTTGCCTCTTTTTTGCCACAATTGGTCAGCAGTTTGCTAGGGCATGCAAACACGCTAAGTGATAGCCTTAAGCACTTTTTTAGTTCATTGGATTTTTTGTTTCTACAAGGAGACTTTATGCGTTCGTTCGCCATATCGACTGTGTTGGTGATGTCCTCACTGTTAGCGTCGTCAATCTTTGCTGCCCCAGCTTTTGCCTCAACAGCGGCGAAGACGGAGTGGCAAGAAACCCGCAGTTGGGATGCCATTTTTACTCAGCACCAAGTTGAACCGCAACAAGCTAAGCAACAACAAGCTAAACCGCAAAAAACTAAGTCCCAACAAGCCTCGGGCGTAGTGGTGCTGTGGAACGAAAACAAGCAACAGGGATATACCAACAATCTCAAACGTGCCAATCAAGGTTTTTTACCTGCATCGACCTTTAAAATCCCCAATAGCTTGATTGCGCTTGAGTTGGGTGTGGTGAAGGATGAGCACCAAGTGTTTAAATGGGATGGTAAAAGTCGTGATATCGCCACTTGGAATCGTGACCATAACTTGATTACCGGGATGAAGTATTCGGTTGTGCCTGTCTATCAAGAGTTTGCCCGCCAAATTGGTGAGGCGCGGATGTCGAAGATGATCGCCTCCTTCGATTATGGCAATGAGGATATCTCGGGTAACTTAGATAGCTTTTGGCTCGATGGCGGTATTCGGATTTCTGCCACTGAGCAAATTGATTTCCTGCGTCGGCTTTATCACAACAAGATCCATGCCTCAGAGCGCAGTCAACGAATCGTTAAGCAGGCCATGCTCACAGAGGCGAATTCTGACTATATTATTCGCGCAAAAACCGGCTATGCGGTCAGAGCTGATCCAAGTATTGGCTGGTGGGTAGGTTGGGTAGAACTCGATGATAATGTGTGGTTTTTTGCAATGAATATGGATATTCCCGACGCCGCAGGTTTGCCATTGCGTCAAGCCATCACTAAAGAAGTTTTAAAACTGGAACACGTAATTCCTTAGCCCATGAGGGATTGCAGACTTTCTTGGCTGCTAAAGCGTTTTACGAAGAAGTCTAAGAAGACGCTGATGTTGGTGGCCAGTTGACGTCGGCTCGAATAAACCCCGTAAACCTTAAAGGGTTCAATCGGCCATTCCTGTAAAATCGGTACTAGTTGTCCATTGGCAAGTTCGGTCTTACAGGCCGAATTGGATAACATGGCGATGCCAAAATCATCCATGGCTAACTGTTTTACCATGATAGGGCTATTGACCCGCACTTTACGCTGAAAGTTCGCCATGGTTTTACGCGAACCTTTACCCAGTGGCCAAATCGGCGCCGAGCGAGAAGTCCCCAATAAAATGCCACTGTGCAGGCTGAGTTCTTTTGGCGTTGCGGGTGTGCCTTTGAGTTTTAAGTAACCTGGGCTTGCGACTAAAATCGGTTGGCGTTCAAACAGTAATCGTGCGACTAAGTCCGACGATTGAAGTGGGCCATATTTGATGGCTATGTCATATCCTTCGCCGACCAAACCAATATCGTTGTCGGTAAACTGGACATCTAATTCAACATTGGGATATAAACGCATAAATCCGCTACAGAGGTTAGCGATAAGTTCTTGGCTAAATGACACAGGGATCGCAATCCGTAATGATCCTGACACATCATCGTGAGTATTCTCGATAACAGCCTTGGCCGCTTCCACCTCATTGCGAATGGAATCACAGTGTTGGTAAAAGAGTGCCCCGACTTGGGTCAGACTCAAGTTACGGGTGTCGCGCTGTAGCAATCGCACGCCAAGTTGTTCTTCAAGCTGCGCGATTTTGCGACTTATGGTGGATTTTGGGTGGCCGGTTTCACGTGCAGCTTGGGAGAATCCCTTAGCTCTAACTACGGCTGCAAATAGCATCATACCGTTTAAATCTGGCATGTTTTTCCCACTGTCTCATATTTGGAACATAGCGTCTTATGCAGTTTAATGGCATTTGACGGGATAACAAAGTTATATTTATTGGCTAAAAATTTTCAGAGGCTAAGCAGAGGATCTTTTGATGACCAGCAATAATCAGCCCACACACATGACTCAAGCCCAAACGCCCGATCCGCTTTTTTTACAAGCCGAGCATTTGGCAAAGGATTTTTCTCTGTTTCCTAAGCACAGCAAACAGAGTTTATCGGAAGAAATTAAAGGTCTTTTAAATGAGGATGCCATTCAGGCAAACTTGAAAGACTTGGCATCGTTAGATGTCGACGGTTACGTTGCTAAAGTGATCCAGCCGACCCAAGATAAAGGTCGTCCTGGTGCAAAACGTATCATTGCCGATCTTAAAGGTCGCTTGATTACCGAAACTCACTTGGGCTCTTTTTACAGTGCTGAGGTCGAGCTGAACTTCGGTTCACGCACTCGTCGTATTGGCTTTATCGCCCAAGAACGCACTACCGCAAACGGTGCTTGGATGCCTGAGCATCATTACGCCGCCTGTAAAGCAATTCGTCATTTTGCCGAATTGTCTATGCCAATTATCTATTTAATTGATACTCCTGGGGCGGATGCTGGCGAAATCGCTAACAGCCAAAACCAAGCGCATTCAATTTCTAAAGCTATCGCAGAAAGCGCCAACGTTGACGTACCAACAGTTGGTATTGTGATCGGTGCCGGTTATTCTGGCGGTGCGATTCCATTAGCGGCGGCGAACATTCTGTTGTCGTTGCGTGACGGCATTTTTAACACGATCCAGCCACAAGGTCTGCAAAGTATTGCCCGTAAGTACAACTTATCTTGGCAAGAATGTGCGAAATCTGTGGGGGTATCGCCAGAAGAGCTTTATACCTCAGGTTGTATCGACGGTATTATCGACTTTTCACCGGGCGACCGTGATGAGCGTCAGCACAATCTGCGCCGCGCTATTATTAGCAGCGTAGAAGCGGTTGAGCGTGCAGCGATGAATTTTGTGCGTGAATCTAAAGATTTACGTGAGCATTATGATCGCAGCTTAACCCGTTTCCTTAATCCATCTAAAAACTTGATGGCTTTGGAACTGAACGCAGAATTGGCTGTGGCAACGAGCCCGACCAGTCACCACAACCTGTTCGGTAGCGCCTATCGTTATCTGCGTTATTTAACGCTGCGTAGCCGTATCCATTCGATTTCTCAAGAGCAGTATGGTCGTCTGTCACGTGCTAGCGTGCCAGAAGGTGATCTGTTGGCGCGTATTCAACAAGAACAAGACCGTGTGTTCCAAGCTTGGTTATCTAACCCAGACAAACTGGTTTATGACGAAGAACTGAACAAATTGTGGACTACTTTTGTCGCTAAGCGTGATGAAGTGTCTACCGAGCGTAACATGTTGACTCGTTTGATTTTGGGTGAACCAAAAGAGAACTATAAGAAAGCACGTAAGGCGCTGTTATTTAACATCAGCTGGTCTTTATATCACCGCTGGAAGAGCAATGCGGCCAACAACTTCAAAGGGCTGATTCAGCACTTAGAAAGTTTGCCAAAGTCTGTGACTCAAGCCAAATGGCCTGAGCTGAATCAGCTGACCGTACTCGATGTGGTTGTTAATGAAGAGCTGCGTGAAGACTTTATTTGGCAATGCCATAACATTCTGATCTTCAATGCCTTGTACGACAACGTTGTCGGCAGCTTAGCGTCAATCGCGAAAGAAGCCATGATGTCGAAGAGTTTGTCACGTAATTCAGTGAACAACCTGCTGCACAAGTCAATCGACCATGCAATGTCGACACAAGATACCTCGAACGACAAAGCTAAGTTCTACAAGTGGCTTAAATACTTCATGGGTCAATCGAACCGTGCAGATTTATTAGTCCGCGTAGAACAGTGGAAGAGTGTGGGTTTCCCGCAGCTTAACGACAGTCTATTCGTGGTACTGACTTACTTCTTCGAACGTTTACTGCCTGAGTATTTCGATAGCGAAAGCGATACCAGTAAGTACACTGGCGCGATCAACCCTGTGCGTATCGGTCGTCGTAAGGACTTCTGGAACCGCTTGACCATGGGTTATCAGGATCTATTGATCCAAAAAGTGCTGCGTGACGAAAAACGTAAAGGCAACATGACTTGGGAAAATGTGGTTAAGCAGTTCTTTACCCATTTCGAAGAGATCAATGGCGACAAAATGTCGGCTAACTTGCTCAACTTCCCAGGCTTCCGTTTATCGATTGAAGACGCGTTAGATAAAGGCATTCGCCCATGTGGTTTGATCACAGGTATTGCTGACTTTAAAGAAAAAGGTCAAAAAGTTCGCGTGGGTGTGGCTGTGTCTAACACTGCATTCCAAGCCGGTGCATTCGATATGGCCAGTGCCGAGAAATTCTCAGCACTATTGATTGAGTGTGCTAAGCGTAAATTACCAGTCGTGTGCTTTATCAGTTCAGGTGGTATGCAGACTAAAGAAGGTGCTGCGGCACTATTCTCTATGGCTGTGGTGAACGACCGTATCACGCGCTTTGTTCGTGATAACGAATTGCCAGTATTGATGTTTGGTTTTGGTGACTGTACCGGTGGTGCGCAGGCGAGTTTTGTGACTCACCCATTAGTGCAAACTTACTACCTGTCTGGTACTAACATGCCGTTCGCGGGTCAAATGGTGGTGCCAGCTTACTTACCATCAACGGCAACGCTGTCTAACTACTTGTCAAAAGTACCTGGCGCAATGGCGGGCTTAGTCCACAACCCATTCAGCGACAATTTAGACACTCAGTTAGCAGGTATCGATCCTCTGATGCCAATGCCTTCGGCAAAAATTAACGACGTGATCATCAATGCACTATCGACCTTAGTGGTTGAAGCTGCTGTTGAAGAAGATGTGATCGTACAGAACGATCCACGCCAGTTAATGAAGCCAATTAACAAAGTATTGGTTCACGCCCGTGGTTGTACTGCGGTGAAACTGATCCGTAAGGCTCACGACAATAATATCAATGTGGTATTAGTGGCGTCTGATCCTGATATGACGTCAGTACCAGCCGACATGTTGAAAGACACCGACAAGTTAGTTTGTTTAGGGGGGAATACCTCGGACGAAAGTTACTTGAACGCATACTCAGTGCTGAAAGTAGCCGAGTATGAGCAAGTGGATGCATTGCACCCAGGTATCGGTTTCTTATCTGAAAGCCCGCAGTTTGCTGCCTTGTGTGTGAATAACGGTGTTAACTTTGTTGGCCCTAGCGTGCATTCAATGACGACTATGGGTAACAAGTCAAACGCCATTAAGACATCACAAGCGCAAAATGTACCTGTAGTGCCTGGTTCTCACGGCATTCTGACTAATGCTGAGCAAGCCATAAACGTGGCGAGCGAAATCGGCTATCCAGTACTGCTTAAAGCGGTACAAGGTGGTGGCGGTAAAGGTATTCAGGTAGTGAAACGCCCTGAAGACATGATTGGTCTATTCCAAAAAACGGCAACCGAAGCGGCTGCTGCCTTCGGTAACGGTGACTTGTACCTAGAGAAATATGTGACATCACTACGTCACATCGAAGTGCAGTTACTGCGTGACAAGTTCGGCAACGCCAAAGTATTAGGTTTACGTGACTGTTCGGTTCAACGTAACAACCAAAAAGTGGTCGAAGAGTCTGGTTCAACTATGTTGCCAGATGAGCTGAAGAGACAAGTACTGGCTTATACCCGTGCTTTAGGTGACGCGACCGATTACATGGGCGCAGGTACCGTTGAGTTCATCTATAACTTAGATGCGAACGAAGTCTACTTCATGGAAATGAACACGCGTCTGCAGGTTGAGCATCCAGTAACGGAAGCGACGTCAGGTATTGATATCGTTAGCGCGCAGTTTGATATTGCAGCTGGCCGTTCAATCGAAGCGTTGGAGCCGAAAGAAATTGGTTATGCGATGGAAGTACGTGTGACGGCTGAGAAAGCGGCGCTCGATAGCCATGGCATACTGCAGCTGATCCCAAATCCAGGCAAGATCACTGAATGTGTGTTCCCAGATCATCCAGATGTGGAAATCATTTCGATTGCTGCGCCAGGTAAAGAAGTATCGCCATACTACGATAGCTTGATTGCGCAAATTATCATGCGCGGTGAAAACCGTGAAGATGTGATTGCCAAACTGTACGAATACTTAGACAGCGTAGTGCTGAAAGGCATCGCGACTAACATTCCGTTACTCAAGCTTATCCTGAAAGACGGCACCTTCAACGAAGGTGTTTACGATACTAACTATCTGCCACGTTTAATGGCTGAGCTGGATATTCCTGCGTTGATCGCAGAAATGGAAGCCGCAGCTGAAACTGTGGAAGTCGATACTGAGTCACTACGTGTTGGTGAAAGTAACGAACTGAAAGTGTTAGCCCAAGGCGCAGGTATCTTCTATACCTCTTCTGCACCGGGTGAAGCGGACTTTGTGAAAGAAGGTGACATAGTCACAGTTGATCAAACGTTAGCACTCACAGAAGCGATGAAGATGTTCTCGCAAGTGACCTTAGCCGGCTTTAACCGTCAGAGTGCGATTCTGTACCCTGAGGATAAGAAGTATCGCATCGAGCGCATCCTGAACAGCAATGGTCAGCAAGTGTCTCAAGGTGACTTACTCTTCGTGGTCTCGCCAGTTGAAGAATAAGCTCAGCGTTTAACGCAATAGCTGAATGAGAAAATACCCGCCACTGGCGG
>NZ_MPDG02000033.1:0-281 GCF_001887095.2 Shewanella sp. SACH | reverse complement strand
GTGGCAGCATTGAAGCTCAACCAACTTGGTTTGGTCACCGCGCTTAAAGTTAATGTGTCGCCCACATCGGTATCACTTGCCGCAAAGGTGTAGCTGTACGCCGCATCTTGAGTGGCGGCAGTGATGGCCGTTGAACTGATGGTCGGCGCATCATTGACGTTGGTCACGATGATGCTAAAGGACTGGTCAGCCGTTAAGCCATCCGTGTCCGTCACTCGCAGTAACACGGGGTGCGCGCCCACATCGGCATTGCTTGGCGTGCCACTTAGCACGCCAGTGGC
>NZ_MPDG02000032.1:0-291 GCF_001887095.2 Shewanella sp. SACH | reverse complement strand
GCTCTAACCAGCTGAGCTACAGACCCATCTTTTGATAAACCCATATTCATCTAGAACCACCGACCTCACCCTACTCTATATGAGGGGATTGGGGTGCTAACCAGCTGAGTTACAGACCCATCTTTTACTCTTTCTTCTATCAAGCAAATCTGTGTGAACACTCAAAAGGTACACGGATGTACCGAATGTCGAAAATGCAGGAGCATTTTTCGACCAAACATTAAGTTAGTCGTATAGGTAAGGAGGTGATCCAGCCCCAGGTTCCCCTAGGGCTACCTTGTTACGACTTCA
>NZ_MPDG02000031.1:0-298 GCF_001887095.2 Shewanella sp. SACH | reverse complement strand
GATTTGAACCGACGACCTTCGGGTTATGAGCCCGACGAGCTACCATACTGCTCCATCCCGCGTCCGATTGTTGCTGTTAATAACTGTTTTAATTCTGTCATCTAAGAATTCGCTTCGGAAGCTGGATTTAAACCTGCGACTTTCGCCTGTTGTTTATAAAGGGTTGAGCCCGATAAGCTGTTTCTCGTTACAAACACATAAAAAATTGGTTGCGGGAGCCGGATTTGAACCGACGACCTTCGGGTTATGAGCCCGACGAGCTACCATACTGCTCCATCCCGCGTCCGATTTTTGCTGT
>NZ_MPDG02000030.1:0-299 GCF_001887095.2 Shewanella sp. SACH | reverse complement strand
CCGAACTCAGAAGTGAAACGCAAACGCGCCGATGGTAGTGTGGGGTCTCCCCATGTGAGAGTAGGTCATCGCCAAGCACCTAATTTAAATAATCTTAATTGATTAGTATAGAATTGCTGATATGGCTCAGTCGGTAGAGCGCATCCTTGGTAAGGATGAGGTCCCCAGTTCGATTCTGGGTATCAGCACCATTACAATCTAGTGTCATTTCCTAGAATACAAAATTTGCTTGGTGACAATAGCCTTGTGGAACCACCTGATCCCATCCCGAACTCAGAAGTGAAACGCAAACGCGCCGA
>NZ_MPDG02000029.1:0-307 GCF_001887095.2 Shewanella sp. SACH | reverse complement strand
ATTTAAATTTTTGACTGCCAACCCGAAGGTTAAGCAGTTTCGATTAACTCAACACCTGTGAGTGTCCACACAGATTTCTTGTTTTATCTTGTTAAAGAGCATTGACCACATACCGTTGCCGGCGGGTCGTGCTGATGCTTCATCAGCTCAGGGTCGTGCATTCTACGCATTTCCCGTTTCGCGTCAAGGAGTTTTTTCAACTTCTTGCTGCGATTGAATTAAGTGGTTAAAAGCCATTCAATTCAACCTAACTCGCCAGCTTGCTTTCGCTGTCTGCCGTGTCAGTGGATGCGCATTATAGGGAGAT
>NZ_MPDG02000028.1:0-309 GCF_001887095.2 Shewanella sp. SACH | reverse complement strand
TAGACGTAAACTATTCAACTAAGAATAATTTACTTTTGAATATTCAAGACACTTAATAAAGTGTTTGAGAACTCATGATGCAAACGTTTCCACGTTTACATCGGTTTGTAAGTAACATGACGACAGACATCATCACGTTACATACTATCAGCTTTCCAAATTGTTAAAGAACAATGCGTACCGGCTAGCGGCGCATTCAGCTCTGACTTCTCCTAAGAGAAGATAAACAAGCAATCTGTGTGAACACTCAACAAACATTAAGTTAGTCGTATAGGTAAGGAGGTGATCCAGCCCCAGGTTCCCCTAGGG
>NZ_MPDG02000004.1:230192-297101 GCF_001887095.2 Shewanella sp. SACH | reverse complement strand
AGTGTGGGGTCTCCCCATGTGAGAGTAGGTCATCGCCAAGCGCCTAATTATCTCATTGAGATGTAACGAAGCCAGCTGAATAAGCTGGCTTTTTTGCGTCTGAAACTTGTTAAATCAGCGTTAATACAGAACATTGTTCTATTCGTTTTAGCTCTGGTCATTTCGCTAGTTCTTTACGTTTTTTCCTTCCTTTATTTCAGACTTTTATACTCTAAGTTGATTATTTACATCAAGATCTCGCTTAGTTTGATAAGTCCTTTTGCTTAGTGGTTAGTTTCCCGTTAGCATACAAAACTATTCACATTTTTGTTCAAGGCTGTCTGTTGCCTATGCTTCGTAAGCTTTCGCTCGCGGTACTGCTCCCTCTGTGTATGCTGACACTATATTTAGTGTTGGTCATAGGCGAGTACCTGTTTGAAAGCGATCAAGTGCGTGCTGAATTGGCGCAGCGACAATCGACACTGATAAAGCAGCAGTTGTTCCGGATGCAGAATGTGGTTCAATCGGCGCAGGCTTTACAGGATGTGGAGCGGATCGAGCAGGAGGTTTCCTTCGCTGCGCTGGATATGGGCACTATGGTTTATATCTTAGTTGATGCTGATAGCCGTATTCGTTTTGCAAACCATACTGTTTGGCGCGATAGCAATGCCATGCAAGTCATTGATGGTTATGATGCTACTCGTCATCGTGCTGTGGTTCAGGCTTTCCTGCCACAAATTCTCGTTAATCTCGAACGCTTAACCATTCAAGCATATTATCCCGTCTTGCCTCAGTATGGTGGTGCGGTTGATTTGATTTATCTTGAAGCCGATTTAGCGCCTTTAGTTGCCGAAGCTTCCGCTAAGTTACAACAACGTTTTATGCGGGTTTGGGGGCTGGGTGGATTATTACTGATTGGTTTTACCTTTATTCTCTATTTCCTGTTGATCCGTCCATTCCAAATATTAAGCGAGGCCGCTAAACAGGTAGGAACTTCTTCCTTTTCGACATCGATCCCTTGGAGCTCATCAGAAGTTTTATCATTGCAAGCCAGTTTGCAACAGGTACATGAACGTTTGAGTCGTGCTGTGAAACAGTTGAATGACAGTGAACTGCGCTGGCTGTTTGCGGTGGAAGGCTCGCGGAACGGTATTTGGGATTGGGATATCAGCACGGGTGAGGTTTTTCTTTCTGATCGCTGGAAAGAGATGATCGGTTATGCACCGGATGAATTAGCGGGCGTATTCCAGACTTGGGAAACGCGGTTACATCCCGATGATAGGGATATCGTACTTGATGCGTTGCAGGAGTACGTTAGCGGTAAAAGTAAGGAATTTGAAAGTGTCCATCGCCTGCGACATAGAGAGGGGTATTATGTGTGGGTGCTGGATCGCGGCATGCTGGTTGATTGGGACCCTCAAGGACGTCCTACTCGGATGATCGGCATTCATATGGATGTGTCAGAAAGTGCCAAGAACCATGCTGCGATTAATGAACTTGTGGATCAATCTGTTACGGGTCGCAAGATGTTACCCGATGTCTTTATGGCGCGACTATCGCAATTTTTAACCCAAGGTAATAGTTCAGGTCAATGGGGATCATTGCTGCTTGTTGAGGTGGATAGGTTAGGCTTGGTCGCAACTTTAAACTCCCACGAATTAGAGCGTTTACTCACGCAAGTGGCTGCACGTCTATCGAGTTATTTCACTGAGAATATTACCGTTGGCCGATTGGAGTCCGGTGATTTTGTTTTGCTGGCTAAAGACTTAGCGATAGATGCTTCAGTGGCTGCGCGTCGTGCTTTAGCGCTTGCGAGTGAGTTAAGGCAAGTGATTGCTCGACCATTCCATTACGGTCATCATCACTTTGAGCTCTGCGCGAATGTGGGGATTTGTTTGCTCGACAGCATAGAGACCTTAGATCCAGCTTTAGTCATGCGCCGCGCCGAGCTAGCAACCTTGAGTGCTAAGCGACCAGGGCAAGCGGGATGCGCTTTCTATCATGCTGAGATGGATTTACGTCAGAGCCGTGATGAACAGTTACAACAGGAATTACAGACGGCATTACAGCAAGATAGCATGACGTTAATGTTCCAACCTGTGATGAATGCGCACAGTGAATTGGTCTCGGCTGAAGTGCTCACGCGTTGGTATCGTGCCGATGGCGAGTTTATCCCGCCTACAGAGTTCGTAGCGTTAGCCGAACAGGGAGGAATGATTGCTGAACTCGATCTTTGGGTCGCTAAACGTGTGTGTCAGTTTATTCAGACATCCCATGCCCAAGGCCGGAGTTTGCCGACTTTAACCCTTAATATCAGTGCATTCTCATTTGGTCAGGCAGATTTTGTTGATGCATTGGTTGCCTTAGTTAAAGAGCATGGCATTGCGGCTAATCAACTGGGTATTGAGCTCAATGAGGCCGCATTGTTAATGCAACTACAGTTTGTGGCTGAGCGCGTGTCTAAGTTAGTTGATGCAGGGATAGGCATCGTCCTCGATCATTTCGGTTCTGGCTCGAGTGCTTTGAGTTGTTTAGCCAATCAGCCATTAGTTGCGGTTAAATTGGATATGGGTTGTATTGATTCATTAGCCACAATGCCACAAAGAGTGAAGGCGTTAATTGTCTCTGCGCAGCAGTTTAATTTGCACGTGGTGGCTAAAGGCGTTGAATCACCCCAACACTATCAAGCCTTTGTTGAATTTGGCTGTGATGGTTATCAGGGCTATTTATTCAGCCGAGCGCTAAACCAAGCGGACTTTATCCAGCTTGTTTGTCCTCGTCCTTTATTGCGTAGCGTTTAAAGAAGTCGAGGGCATAATTTAAGGCTTGGTTTCGATAGGCGTCTTTTTCCATAAAAATCTCATGGGCAGCCCCTGCTATCACCTTCAATTGACAATGAGTGCTCACCGCAAGATTCTGGGCCGCATTATCAACAATCTTATCTTCACTCGCTTGCAGTATCAGGATCGGCGTGCGAATTTGCGCCGTTGCCAGTACGCAAGTGTCTGCCGCATCTAAAGACTCTGTCAACCAACGGTTAGTTGGGGAACCGAGTTGTAACTTAGGGGCCGCGTCATACAAGTCTCGATAGGCTTGGTATCTACTTTGGCAATGGGTTAGCTCATTTCCTTTGAAGGGAACCGGTTTATAGTTCTGTCCTCCAAGCACATAGTTAGGTTCGCCGCCATTGAGAGTGGTATCGAGCTTACTTGCTAACCAGCGCACGAATGCTTTTGGCATAGGTAATTTGATGCCATACATGGGCGCTGAAAATGCCGCGGCGGTAAAAATATCGGGATGCTGTTTGAGATACAAAGTGCCAATCGCGCCGCCCATTGAATGGCCAAGTAGCATGAGTTGTTTGTCGTTTTGCGGTAACACTTTCTTTTGCATAAACAGTGCAAAATCATCGATATAATCATTGAATCTTCGCACGTGGCCCATGTGCGGATTGATTGTCATACGATCCGACAATCCTTGGCCACGGTGATCGATGGCATAAACTGAGTAACCCTGTTGGTACAAGTCGAAGACTAATTCTTGATACTTTAAATAGGATTCAACTCGGCCACTACTGAGAACGATTGCGGTATGCGCTTGGGGATGTTTGACCATCATATAGGCCAGCGTGATGCCATCAGCTGTGATCAGCGTGTCTTGAACAACGCTTTGCCAGAAGGCTTGCTGCTCTGAGGTATTTAAATCGTGTTCAGTCGAAAATGTCGCTTTGGCTTGGCTCATACTCAGTCGCAAATCATTTGGCTTGAATGGTTTGCTAGAGTGTAACAGACAACCACGGGAGTCTGAAAATACCGACTCCCATGGTTGTGATTAACTTAGCGTGTCGCCTTTTTAGCTTCAATAAAATCATTGATTTGCTGTTCGAGGATCGACATAGGTACTGAGCCATTTTCGAGCACAGCGTCGTGGAAGGCGCGAATATCAAACTTGTCGCCGAGTTCCTGTTCTGCTTTAGCGCGTAGCCGCTTGATCGTTAACTCGCCAATCTTGTAGGACAAAGCTTGTCCTGGCCAGGAAATATAACGGTCAATTTCGGTCGTGACATTGTGCAGTGATAGCGCGGTATTGCTGGCCATAAAGTCGATGGCTTGTTGACGGCTCCACCCTTGGGCATGCATGCCTGTGTCTACGACTAAACGCGCCGCCCGCCACATTTCATAGGTTAGGCGGCCAAAGTTACTGTATGGATCTTGGTAGAAGCCAGCCTCCAAACCTAAGTATTCGCAATACAGACCCCAGCCTTCACCGAAGGCAGAGATATAGCCATAACGACGGAAGTCAGGGAGTGACGTTAGCTCAGAGTTGAGTGAAATTTGCAGATGATGACCGGGTACGGCTTCGTGCAAAGTTAAAGCTTCTAACTCGTAGAGTGGGCGCTTATCCAATGCATAAGTGTTGACCCAGTAGTAACCGGGTTCGTCATCGCTGTTCGATCCTGAATATCGTCCTGTGGTGTATTTCGGCGCAATTTCTGCGGGCACTGGTGCTATACCATAGGGTTTACGGGGGAGTTTGCCGAAGTACTTAGGCAGCATGGCATCGGCTTTTTTGGCAATAAATGCCGCTTCTTTGAGTAACTGATCGGCACTGGTGGTGTAGAACTGGGGATCGGTCCGCAGGAAATGTAAGAAGTCGGCAAAGCTGCCTTTAAAGCCAACGGACTTGATGATTTGCTCCATCTCTTGGCGGATACGCTTAACTTCTTTTAAGCCCAGTTCATGCACTTCTGCCGACGTCATATTCAAGGTCGTATAGTAACGCACCCGATTCTCATAAAACTCAGCACCGTTAGGTAAGCTACTGGCTGCGATATTTTCCCGTGCATTGGGAATGTACTCTTTAGTCATAAAATCATAGAAGTTTTGATATAGCGGCAGGACTTTTTGCTCGACTAAGGCGCGACCTTCTTGGGTCAGCTGAGTTTTTTGTGCTTCAGTGAAATAGCTGGGGTATTGCGTAAAAGGTTTGAAATAACCGCTCTTTTCCACAGGGACGATATAAGCACTGATACTGTCTTCAAAGCCATTGAGTGTCACTTTAGGCGGCGTTATTCCCTCGGCTAATCCTTGCTTTAGCCAGTGAGTTTGCTGGGCGAAATAGGTCGGGAGTGCATTAAGTTTGGCAATATAGTTGCGGTAATCCTCAAGGGTGTTGAATCTTCCCTGTGCGATTGAGGTGATATAAGCGTGGAAGCCGCTTTCCGCGGTAATGGGCAAGTAATAATCTTTAAAGCGATACAGGTCGACATCGTTTTGGATCTGATCTTCCAGTATTTGAGCGTTAATCTTATCTTCTTTACTCAAACTGCTGCGGTCGAGTGCTTTGAGCTGCGCTAATACTGCGATTTGGCCTTGATTGAGCTTAGTGAGTGCAGCTGGCGAGAGATCCGATAACTTTCCTGCGGCACTGGCATCGCCCATGCTGTAAGCCATTTCAGGACTCGCGCTGAGCTGTAATTGCCAGCTTTGGTCGATAATCGCCTGCAGCGCGGGAGCTATGGGCTCAACTTGCGATTGTGTTGCTGATATTGCCTGTGGCGCTGCGGTTTGGCCATTTTTTGTGATTTGAGTGGCACTGCAGGCGCTTAATGCGCATATCAATAAACTGGGGGTTAAGAGTTTATGCATAGTCGATCTCTGATATTTTCGTTGTTATTGAAGTCATTATGCCTGATGAATACGGCAGTTCCTTGTATGGATATTAAGCAGAATTGTGACTGAATGTGAATTTAAATGCGTTTGGCGCATAAATGCCCCTGAAAATGCGTGTTAAACTTAGTGTCCGCCCGCGACCAAATAACAAAAGCATTGGCTGGGTAGTTCAAATAGGGGTTAAATATGATTGATACATCCATTCCATTGGTGGATCTGCATCGTCACCTAGACGGTAATGTGCGAGTAAACACCATTTGGGAACTAGGACACCAACACGGCATTGCGCTACCTGCCGATTCTTTAGAGACTCTCGCACCTTTTGTGCAAATTCAGGGGAAAGAAACTAGCTTAGTCGCCTTCTTAAAGAAGCTCGATTGGATGGTTGGCGTACTCGCTGACTTGGATGCGGTTAAACGCGTTGCCTATGAAAACGCTGCCGATGCGGCGTTGTCTGGCTTAGATTACGCTGAGTTACGTTTTAGTCCTTACTATATGGCGATGAACCATAAGTTACCGATTGAAGGCGTAGTTGAAGCGGTAGTCGACGGCGTTAAAGCGGGCTTAAAAGACTATAACGTGAAGATCAATTTGATTGGTATTTTGTCACGTTCATTCGGTCAAGCCGCTTGTACTCAAGAACTTGAAGGCTTACTCGCCCATAAACAACATCTCGTGGCTATAGACTTAGCTGGCGATGAAATGGGCTTCCCTGGCGAGTTATTTAACGATCACTTTAAGCGTGTTCGTGATGCTGGCCTTGCGATTACGGCTCACGCCGGTGAAGCCGCGGGTTCACAAAGTATGTGGCAAGCGATTCAAGAACTTGGCGCGACGCGAATTGGTCATGGGGTGAACGCGATTCACGATCCTAAGCTGATGGAATATCTTGCTAAGCACCGGATTGGTATCGAATCTTGCCCAACCAGTAACTTGCATACTTCTACAGTGGCTTCTTACGCTGAGCATCCTTTTAGAACCTTTATGGATGCAGGTGTATTGATCAACTTAAATACCGATGATCCCGGTGTGAGCGCTATCGACATTAATCATGAGTATCGTATCGCTAAATCCGAACTCGAATTAACCGATGCCGAATTGGCGCAGGTGCAACGCAACGGCGTTGAAATGGCGTTTTTATCCGACAGTGATCGCAAAGCACTGTATGCCGCTAAGGTATAAACAGGCTCTGAGTCATTACTAAAAATAGCTATAAATAAAAATCCGACTCTAGAGTCGGATTTTTTTATGAGCGTTCGCGAGTGCAGCGATAGGCGCTTTAGATCACGCGCGAGAACTGTTGCTGACGCGCTTTTTGACGATAGTAAAGGTCGAAACACATACAGATATTGCGGATCAATAAACGGCCAGTTGGGCTGATAGTGATCTGTCTGTCGACGATTTCAACTAACTTGTCATCGATAAATGTCTGCATTAACTTAAGATCTTCCGCGAAATAGGTTTCGAAGTTAATCCCCAGTTTCTCATCAATTTTCGCCATATCTAGTTCGAAGTGGCAAATCAGCTGTTTAATCACTACGCGGCGGATTTCATCGTCACGGTTCAGGCTGCAACCTTTCCACAAAGCATGGCCTTCCTTATCTATGGCTTCATAGTAAGGGCGGATATCTTTTTGGTTTTGCGCATAGCAGTCGCCAATCTGACTGATGGACGACACGCCAAGACCTAACAAATCACATTCTTCTTGGGTGGTATAACCTTGGAAGTTGCGGTGCAGTCTGCCTTCGCGCTGTAACTTTGCTAACTCGTCATCGGGTTTAGCAAAGTGGTCCATACCGATATATTGGTAACCCGCGCCAGTTAAGGTCTCGATAGTTTGGTGCAGCATTTCGAGTTTTTGTTTTGGCGAAGGTAAATGCTCGTCTTTGATCTTACGTTGTGCAGCAAAGCGCGCAGGTAAGTGAGCATAGTTAAATACCGACAGACGGTCAGGCGATAAATCTAAAACGCGCTGCATAGTGACGGCAAAGGTTTCTGGCGTTTGGTGTGGCAAACCATAGATTAAATCTATGTTGGTCGACACAAAACCCATGGCTTTCGCTTTGGCCATCAAGTCGAAGATAAATTGCTCATCTTGTTCGCGATTAACGGCAATTTGCACTTCTTTATTGAAATCTTGTACGCCGATGGAGATCCGGTTGAAGCCCGCTTCTTTCAATGTGTCGAGCATTGACAGTTCTATCTCGCGAGGATCGACTTCAATTGAGTACTCGCCTTCTTCCGCAAAGTTAAAGTTAGCTTTAATCAATGACGTAAGTTTAAGAATCTGCTCAGGATTTAAGAAAGTAGGTGTACCGCCGCCCCAATGCATTTGGGTTACGCTGTAATGTTTAAACAGGGGCGCACGTTTAATAATTTCTTGGCTTAAATATTCAATGTACTGATCGGCTTTGTGTTGGTGGCGGGTGATAACTTTATTACAGCCGCAGTAATAACAAAGCTTGGCGCAGAACGGGATATGAATATACAGCGACAGTTTATCGCTTTTGCTATTTTCAATGGCCGTCAGCAGGTTTTGTTCGGTGAATGTGTCATCGAACTCCAATGCCGTTGGGTAAGAGGTATAACGGGGACCGCTGTAGTTATACTTTTCGATCATCGACTGATCCCAGCTAATCTGAGTGGGCTGCTTCAAGGCGTGTCCTCCGTGGGTAAATTAGCAACAAGCGAAGTATGCAAGGTTCTTAAGCAAATAACCTTGATCTAGGTTGTAAAAATGACGTCTGTCTTTTTAGAAGTTATGCAATATCTATCAAAAAAGTACGCTTGTCTGTCGATATATGGTGGTTTTGTGCGCAGGCTCACGGGAGAAAGCAGAGTAAGATTGGAGTGGGTTTTATCGAGATGACCTCAAAACCACAACATAAGTGGTCTTGAGGTATAACAATGAGCGAGTTTAATGCATCGCTTTGGCTTGGTAATCCGCCAGTTTTTTCGCATCATCACTGATGCCTTGCTCTAATGACGCTTCGGACTTCATTCTGATCAAGTCTAACTTCATCCTTTCTTGCTTAGGCAAGGCTTGACGAGCGTCCATGATGGGATGATTTTTAATTAGCTCAAAGTGTTTGAATAATGAAGGGTAATCGGGAGCCACGCGCTCACTCAATGACAGGATTTCAAATAATCGGCCAATTCTGACCACGCCTTCAGAGATCTCACAGCGGTCTTCAATCATGGCTGTGGCGATATAGCGGATATCATCTAAAACTTGGGCGCGTTTTGCATTCGCCGTGACTTCACGCTCGGCTTGTTCGGCCTGCTGACGCTTTTTTTGCTGCCTGAGTTTTAGGATTAAGAACGTGGCGTAGCTACTAAGCGCTACTATGATGATAAAACCGAGAATAATGATAGCCGTAGACACAGAGACTCCTTATATGAATGGCATAAGGAGCACAGCTAAAAAACTGAGTTCCCTATGCCTTAGCACTGAGAGGTTAGAACTTGTCTTGATAATCTTTCAGTAAGTCAGCGCCTGATTCGAACTTGTCGAACAACTCATCGTCAGACAAAGACTTAGCTGGTGATGAAGGTGCGTCATCATCCATGTCGTCGCTAATGCCCAGTTTAACCATCAGAGCTTCAATCTTATTCAGCTGTTGATCTAACCATTTTTGATCCACATCGTTGAGATCACGGCCTTCTTCCAGCATATCTAACAGCTGATTTAGTCTTGGATCTTCTTCCAATTTCAGCAGTTTTTGTTCGTCAGTCAGCTTAGCTTGTTTCACTTTTGGCTGAGCGGCTTTATCTGTTACCACTGCCGCAGGAATCGCTAAAGCAATAGGCTTTTTGCTGCCATGACGCGGGTCTTTTTTCTTCGCGGCCTGCTGTTGCGGCGCTTGCGCTAAAATTAAGCTTTCGTTATGACGACTGCCTGATTTATTGCCAGAATCTTTACGTTTGCCAGTCGCTACAGCGCGATCTTGCTTCTTCACTCTTGGCTGTAACTTAGGGCTGTTCTCGCCGCCCTTGCGTGTTTTCTTGCTACGAGACATGGTCTTCTCAATTGTTTACAACGTATGGCCCCGTAGACTAAGGTTGAGCTTGTCTACAAGGTGCGAAATTAGGCCGAGTGTTATACCAGATTATGATGTTTTTTGCATCAAAACGAGGTCCTTTGCGGCAAATAATAGTTCAAAATCGCTATTGTTTGCTAGGTACTCGAAGGTTTGTCGCTGGTAAAAGCTCACATGGGTGAGGTTGTTCTTGTAATGCCACTTAGCAAAACCATCTAATTCAGTCAGTAACGGTGTGCTTATCGCTAACCAACCACCAGAATGAAGTAGTCGAGAGAGTAAGGCCCACTCTTTTATTGGGTACTGAAAATGCTCAAAAACGCGATAACAGCAGATAAAATCATATTCTTGCTTTAACACATCATGATTCGGGGCAAAAAAGGGATCGTATTGGTTTAACTTGTGGCCCGCATTTTCTATGGTCGCCAAACTCTCATTATCGAGTATGCGTCCAAAATTCAATCCTAATAAACTACCTGCTAGCTGCTGCTCTAATTGCGCTAACAGCGGCAAAATAAATTGCGATAGCTGCTTTTGCTTCAACGCTATGCGTGAACGACCGTATCTTTGTTTCTCTGCCGCGGGTGGTAAATGGCTATTGGCATCCGCAAAGGTTAACTCACATGTCTTGCAAACATAAAAACTTCGTTTTTTATCTTGATGAAGGAGTTGTGTCTGACTGTTATGACAAAGAGGGCATCTGGGCATTGAGTCTGCTGAAGTGGTTATTAAGGCTTTGATTGTACCAATTATATTGGTCGAGTGCACATTTTAGACACTGGTGGTGTATTTACACCAAAGAAAAAAGGCGGCAGTTAAACTGCCGCCTTACAAAGGGTGCTTTAGCACCTTATCCTGATTCCAAGTATCCATACTTGCTATGCGACTTTCCCGGTCGGTATCCTTCTTTTTTTTACTGCTTTCCCTGCATTATTTTTGTTAACGATCTTCCAGACACTTTATTTTTTTCTGTCGCCATCCTGACCACAGTTTCCGTAGATGGTCTCGCGACACATCATTGTATAGCATCGTCATCATTGACGTTTAGTTAACCATCCATGTTACTTAAGTACCTTCCAGTGATAACAAGCATCCAGCCAGTGCATCCTAAGCTTATCGCTTCCTTTGCTACAGTTTACATCATGTAAACTGTGTCCTGATGGGGCAAGTTACCCTGAGTGTAAGGCGTTTTGCTAGAAGCAAATTGGCGTTATCGGCCATCCCTTACAAAATTGTGCTGACCTGGATTTCAAGTGGAAATCACGACTCTTGTTATTATTAGAGAGTGGTCTTAAGTATATTATTGTTATTGAGTGTCTTTATTCTTATATCTTGAATGTTAATTATACCGAAACCTGTAAGTTATTATTAATCTTTTTGTACAAACAGATGGGTTTATCTCGGTACGGGGCTTATTAAACCCAAATCTGTGATCTATGTCAAGCACGAATCTTATGCAGTTTACGTTCACGTCAACTTGGTGGTGTAAAAAAAGGGTGATAATACACCCCTTTCTTAACTGACTAAGATTACTTCAGGCTAGAAAGATACTTAGATAGTGCGTCGATATCGCTATCGCTTAGCTTTTTAGCCACATCTTGCATCATGCCGTTCAGGTCATTATGACGACCCGCTTCACGGAATTTTGTCAGTTGGATCTTGATGTAGTTGGCGTGTTGGCCAGCCAATGTTGGGAAGCCTGCAAGTTCTGCGCCTTTACCATCTGGGCCATGACATGCCATACAAGCGGTAATGCCACGTGAAACATCGCCACCTTTGTAAAGTTTAGCGCCTAACTCAGGGACATCTTTCGCTTCAGCTACTTGGATTGCTTGGCTAGAAAAATATGCAGTAATGTCGAGAATATCCTGATCGCTTAGAGGCATTGCCATGCCACTCATGATAGGATCCATACGACCGTCTTTACCGCCAGTTTGCGCTGCACTACGGAAATCATGTAGTTGCTTTTGGAGGTAAGTGGCGTGTTGGCCCGCAAGTTTAGGGTACATATCGATCATACTGTTACCGTCCATACCATGGCAGGCTGAACAGACAATGATTTTCGTTTTTCCCGCTTCAGCATTACCTTCAGCAATCGCAGGTGAAGATATGGCGGCAATTACAACAGACAGCGCAAGAGCTAGCTTTTTCATGGCGTTCCAACTTCTGGTTAAGATTATTATCCTGAGCTTACTAGGGTGACCCGCAAGCGTGGTAAAATATGATTAATGTGATCGGAGTAATATTTTACACGAAAACGTGGAAAAGTAAGTAATTCTTCATAAATTATGGTATTGCGTAGAAAAATTTCGGAGTAAATAGTGACTGAATCTCGTATAGATTTTCGTAGGGCAAAGTTTTTAATCAGTGCACCTGACATTGCACATTTGGATCAATATCTGCCCGGCGATGTTGGAGTTGAGATTGCATTTGCTGGCCGCTCTAATGCTGGAAAGTCTAGTGCACTCAATGCATTAACTGAGCAAAAAAGTTTAGCAAGAACCAGTAAAACCCCTGGCCGAACTCAATTAATTAACGTATTTGAGTTAGATGCTCAGCGTCGTTTAGTTGACTTACCTGGCTATGGTTTTGCACAAGTCCCGCTTGCGTTGAAAAATAAATGGCAGCAGGCATTAGGTGAATATTTGCAAAAACGCGCTTGTTTAAGTGGCGTGGTTGTCTTGATGGATATACGTCATCCACTAAAAGATCTCGATATGCAGATGATCGAGTGGGCGGTTGCTAGTGAAATCCCTGTGTTAGCTTTGCTGACCAAGTCAGACAAATTAGCTCAAAGCGCTAAGATGAAAACGGTAAATGAAGTGCGTCTGGCGTTGAGTGAGTTTGGCGACTGGGTACAAGTTGAGCCTTTCTCATCGCTTAAAGGAACCGGTAAGCCTAAAGTGTTGGCTATTCTAAATGAATGGTGCCATCCGCAATGGTTGACCGATGAGTTAGATGCGGCGAACAACGCCGAATAATATTGCCTGTTTTGGCATACATGGTCGAGTTTGACTGTGTATGCCGCCCCTCTGTTTTTTCCTGTAATTTTTCCTTATCTTTCCCTCTTGTTAAGCTTTTATCCCTATTCACTTTTCGTCAATTTCAGGCAAAAAAATAGCCGATGAAAGTGTCATCGGCCAAAAATATTAGCTCTTTTGGGGAGAAGCTAAATTCAACAAGACTCAAGCACCACCAAATTAGCTTCAATGGTTCTCAATGAAACTAGCATACAGCCAATTTACTTTTTATTAAAGTAAATACTCTAAAATTTACCTAAAGTCTGAAAAAAGAGCAAAAAAAAGCCTCAGCAAACAAGTTGCTGAGGCGCCAGAATTTGGCTCATCACTATAAGTGAAATAAAGGTCTGAAAGATAGAACATCTTAACCTCTGTACCCTACGCAGAGAATAGTACTCTATTTATCTTTAAATGGAAAACAGTTTTTTCAAAAAAGAGGTAATTATGTGCGCTTGATCTCAGGTTTTGAGTGAAAAAGCATCTTAAATTGATCTTAAAATTTCATTAAAAATGCTTAATCGGCTGATTTAGCGGGGTAATCCGAAATTTATATACAAAAGAGATCAATATTTGAGATTTAATGTTTTTACTCTAAATCTGGCTTAATGTTTTAGTGTACGCGTGAGAGAACAACCGTTATGACACTTTTGAGCATATATAGCTGGCTTTAACGCCGTTTCGATTCGCGTAATCACAACCTTGAGTCTCCATCTGCTGCGGCAGTGTATCGATGAGCTCTACTGCTAAATGTATCAGGTAAAGATTGTGTGGTAGTGAGTTATGCATATTGCTGCCGATGAAGTTGCATCGTACTTAAGGCTCTAGTGTTTGTGGGGAAAGGAATGTTTAGTTGTGAGTCATGGTTTGTGTCGTCTGTTAAGTTGCGCCGAACTTAACGCTCTAAAGCGTGCGGAGTAGAGATTGTTTGGTTGCGAGTTAGGTATTGTGCTGCCGATGAAGTTTTGCCTAACTTAACGATCTGATTTGTATTGTGAAAAGATAATTTGCGCACAGTGATGAAAGGGACTCAGTATTGATGTGCTTAGAGATGATTAAGACGGGAGAGAGCTAACCTGAGTTCAAAATATTGAATTCAGGTTAGCTTTATTTACTTTAAATCATATTGATAGTGCTAGTTTTGATTTTAATGTCACTAAGGTTAGTGGGCTTCATCCCAGTTATTACCAATGCCCGCTTCGGCAAGTAGTTCAACATCGAGATCGGCGGCTTGTGCCATTAAAGTGCAGATTGTCTTTTTAAGCGCTTCTGCTTTATCCGCATCGACTTCAAACACCAATTCATCGTGAACCTGCATGATCATAGTGATTTCGCCTTGGGTTTCTGTCTTTATCCACTGGGCGATATTGATCATGGCCTTTTTGATGATGTCGGCAGCCGTGCCTTGCATTGGGGCATTAATCGCAGCACGTTCAGCACCTTGGCGGCGCATCGCGTTACGATCACGGATTTCGGGCAAGTAGAGGCGACGACCAAACAGAGTCGATACATAACCTAGGTCGGCAGCCCCCGCACGCGTCTCTTCCATATAACGTAATACGCCTGGATAACGGGCAAAGTAGGTGTCGATATAGGTTTGTGCTTCATGGCGCGGGATATCGAGCTGACGCGCTAAACCAAAGGCTGACATGCCGTAAATTAAGCCGAAGTTAACCGCTTTGGCGCGGCGACGCTGTTCTGTGGTTACTTCATCAAAGTTAGTGCCAAACACTTCGGCAGCCGTAGCTCTGTGAATGTCTTTGCCCTCGGCGAAGGCTTTGAGTAAGCCAGCATCTTGGGATAAATGCGCCATGATCCGTAGTTCGATTTGCGAGTAGTCGGCTGCCAAAATTTTACGACCATCAGGTGCGATAAAGGCTTGGCGAATACGGCGACCTTCTTCGGTGCGGATAGGAATATTCTGCAGATTAGGTTCGCTCGATGATAAGCGTCCTGTTGCCGCATTGGCCTGATGATAGCTAGTGTGCACACGACCCGTTTTAGCATTGACCATTAGTGGCAGTTTATCTGTGTAAGTGCTCTTTAATTTAGATAGGCTGCGATGTTCGAGGATCACCTTTGGCAAAGGGAAATCTAATGCCAATTCAACTAATACTTCTTCTGCCGTCGATGGAGCGCCCTTGGGGGTCTTTTTGGTGATCGGATAACCTAGCTTTTCAAAAAACAATACTTGCAGTTGCTTAGGCGAGCCAAGGTTAAATTTCTCACCGGCAATGTCGTAGGCTTTCTCTTCCAAGGTATCGATTTTACGCGCCAGCTCGTCGCTTTGTTGGCCGAGTAACATGCTGTCGATTAATACCCCTTGGCGTTCAATATCCGACAATACTTGGATCAGCGGCAATTCGACTTCGGTAAACATAGCGGCCAGTTCCGCTTCTTTTTCGAGTCTTGGCCACAAATGTTGGTGTAAACGTAGGGTGATGTCGGCATCTTCGGCCGCATAAGGCGCAGCCGTTTCTAGTGGAATTTGGTTGAAGGTCAGCTGTTTTGCACCTTTGCCGGCGATTTCTTCGAAGCTGATATTCTTATGGCCTAAGTACTTGAGCGCTAAGCCATCCATATCATGGCGCGAAGCCACTGAGTTGAAGACATAGGATTCGAGCATGGTGTCGAAAGCGACGCCCTGCAGTTTGATACCCGCATTGGCTAAGATACTTATGTCGTACTTAAGATTTTGACCGACTTTCTTAAGTTTTGGATCTTCAAGCAGTGGACGCAGTTTTTCTAGCGCGACGGTTTTATCGATTTGAGTCGGTGCGCCAACATAATCATGGGTCAAAGGCAGATAAGCCGCTTTTCCTGCCTCAACGGCGAAGGAGATCCCGACTAATTCAGCCACCATGTAATCTAAGCTGGTGGTCTCGGTATCTACCGCCATCAAGTCGGCTTTTTTAAGCTTAGCAATCCAAGCGTCTAATTCGGCTTCCGTGAGAATGCAGTCGTACTGCGTTGCAATCGCTTCGACTGGAGTTGAGTCTTCCTGTGTCTCGGATGCCGCATCAATTGAGGTATTTGCAGTGATTTTGTTATCTAAGACTTCGGCTAACCAACGCTTAAACTCCATCTCGCCGTAGCATTTGATCAGTTCATCTTTGTCCGCGGGCTTGATGGTGAGTTCGTGCCAGTCTTGCTCAAGTTCGACATCGGTTTTAATGGTGGCGAGTTCGTAAGAAAGCTTGAGCATATCGGCATTTTCAATGATCTTCGCCGCCATGGTTTTAGAACCCCTAAAGCCGAGCTCGGCGACTTTTTCGGGTTCCGCTAATAAATTACTCACGCTGCCGGCTCCTGTGAGCATAGCGAGCGCAGTTTTCTCACCAACGCCGGGTAAGCCGGGAATGTTGTCGGCCTTGTCGCCCATCAGCGCTAGCAAATCTATGATACGGTCTGGACCAACACCAAATTTAATCGCGACTTCTTCTGGGCCCATTATGGTGTCTGTCATGGTGTTGATTAGCGTGACGTTCTCATCGACTAACTGCGCCATGTCTTTATCGCCAGTGCTGATAAGCACTGCACGGTTTTCTAAACTGGCTTGGCGAGCAATAGTGCCGATCACGTCATCGGCTTCGACGCCGGAAATCGAAATCAGTGGTAAACCCAGTGCGCGAATAATGCGGTGTAAAGGTTCGATTTGCGAACGTAGGTCATCAGGCATTGGTGGGCGCTGTGCTTTGTACTCGCTGTACATGTCATTGCGGAAGGTTTTGCCCTTGGCATCGAACACGACTGCGATATGGCTCGGCTGATAGCGAGTCAGCAAGCTGCGTAACATATTCACTACGCCATAAACGGCACCGGTTGCTTCGCCCTTTGAGTTTGTCAGGTGAGGAGGCGCATAATAAGCGCGATATAAATAAGAAGATCCATCCACAAGCACAAGTGGGTTTTTAGCGACGGTTGGCATAAGTATTTTTCGTTTATCGATGACTTAGATGGCGCTAAGCATGCCACATAAGCGCTATTTCAGCCACGGCAAAATGACTCTCAGCCTGTGGATAAGTCTGTGAGTGAAAAAGTCAACTGAGAATAATGGCGATGATTACGGCTTAGTGCGATATTTTTAAGTTGTTGTTTTTTATATTTATAAAAGATTTGTGTGAGTTCAATACTGTTTCGTAAAAAATCTTCCCAATTTGTGGATTTTTTATTGACTCCGTAAAATACATCTAAGGATTGGCTTAATTTTCGGCACCCGTCAGATTCGACGAATTAAGTTAGCACGATTTTTAATCAGATCAACTAGTTTGTTTGTAGTTTGTTAAAACTTAATGACATAAGAAGGATATTTTTAATGAAAAAAGTCGCAGTGTTACTGAGTGGATGCGGTGTTTTCGATGGAACAGAGATCCATGAATCGGTTTTAACGCTTTTATGCTTATCCAAAGCGGGGGCTCACTACCAATGTTTTGCACCTGATATCAAACAGATGCATGTGGTCGATCACCTCACTGGCGAGGTCGATGCGACAGCAAGTCGTAATGTGCTGGTGGAGTCGGCGCGCATTGCCCGTGGCGAAGTTAAAGCGACCACAGAATTAGCTATCGCCGAATTTGATGCCTTGATCATTCCCGGTGGTTTTGGTGCGGCGAAAAATCTGTGTAATTTTGCGACGAACGGCAGCGAGTGTGAAGTAGATCCGCTGGTCACAGATTTTATCAATGAGTTCATTCTGGCGAAAAAGCCCGTTGGCTTTATCTGTATCGCACCTATGATGATCCCACGTTTATATCCCCATGGCGTAAAAGGCACTATTGGTAATGATAGCGATACTGTTGCGGCGTTCAATTTGATGGGTGGAGAGCATCAAGTCGCGACTGTGCATGAGATCGTCGTAGATGAAGCGAATCGAATTGTCAGCACTCCCGCATATATGTTGGCTGGAAGTATTGCTGAAGCGCATTCAGGCATCGAGAAGCTGGTTGCTAAGGTACTGGAGATGACTGACGCGCGTTAGGTTTGTAGAAGTGTAAGAGCGCGTCATTGAACCAAGATAAATCCCCATGCGCTCTTCAGGATTTATCTTGGTATAGCGGGATTAGACTGAGCTTGAGGACTTGCGGCTATCGAATAAACCTTGGGCTAACCCTATGAGTAAGCCACCAATGTGGGCACCGTTCGCAACGGCAACCCCTAGAATATCCGTGAATCCCAATGCCAACCAAATCATCATAAAGGCCATATATGATGGTGGAAAGTCTATTCCAGCAGCAGGTTTACGTATCCCCATGACCCAAGTGTAACCCACCACGGCATACACAACGCCGGATAGCCCGCCGAAGTTAGGTCCACCGACATAATATTGGATGACGTTTGGCAGTGTTCCCGCCACAAACAGCAAGATTAGCAATGGTGCTGTGCCGATACGGGTTTCGATTTTACCGCCTAAATACCACCACCAGAGCAAGTTAAAGATGACGTGCATGGCTGAAAAATGCAGCAGGCTTGGGGTAAAAACACGCCAGAACTGGCTGAACTCTGAACTTGGTACCGCGCCAAAATAGGACAGTGCTGCGTAGGTTTGGTTGGCGAACCCTAAGTTCATCGCCGCAAAAATGAGTACGCAAACTGCAAAAACGATCAACGTGACTGGGCCTGCGCCGGTAATGAATTGGGTAAATAGCTGCAGCGAAGGCGCACCGTAATCTATCTTAGTTTGGGTATCGCCGTGTTCCCACGAGGCTTGCAGATATTTACTGTCGTAGGGATGAGCCATGAAATGGGCAAACTCTGTGCGCGCTTGCTCCAGATCTTTGTCATGGATGACGAGAATGGCGACACCTTGCTCCAGCGGCTCAATTTGGCAGTCAATGTGTTCACCTTTGAGGTAATCGACAAATGCCTGCGCGGCTCTACTGTTGGGGAGTCGGCCAATTTCTATCATGCATTTGCCTCATGCCAGGCGCTATAGCCGCCGTCTAGACTGTAAACGTCATCAAACCCTTGCTCGCATAAATACTGCGCCGCATTTTGGCTGCTCATACCGTGGTAACAAACCACTACCAGTGGGCTGTCCATATCGGCTTGGCTAATAAATTGCGCTAGGTTTTCGTTATTCAGGTTAGTTGCACCTGCAATATGGCCGTTGGTGAAGCTATTGCCATCGCGGATATCGACGATTTGCACTGGCTGTGCTTCGGTCATTTGCAGCAATTGATTAACGCTTAAGTGTTTAAAGGAAGACATAATAAAACCTGACAAAGCTAAGAGATGGAAATCAAGATGGGATAAGTGTGCAACAAGGGGCTGCGAGTGTACAGCCCCTATCTAAGTAATGCTCTGCAGGATTAATCCCAGCTGAGGATCACTTTACCCGATTGGCCTGAGCCCATGGCGTCGAAACCTTGTTGGAAATCATCAATCTTGAAGTGGTGAGTGATGATAGGCGAAATATCTAAGCCAGATTGGATAAGGCTCGCCATTTTGTACCAAGTTTCGAACATTTCGCGGCCGTAGATGCCTTTAATGACCAAACCTTTGAAGATCACTTTGCTCCAATCAATCGCCATTTCGCCACCTGGAATACCCAGCATAGCGACTTTGCCGCCGTGGTTCATGGTATCTAACATGGCGTGGAAGGCTGATGGTACGCCAGACATTTCTAAGCCGACGTCGAAACCTTCGGTCATGCCCAGTTCTTTCATCACGTCTTTCAGGCTTTCTTTAGACACGTTGACTGCGCGAGTTGCACCCATTTTACGGGCCAGCTCTAAGCGGTATTCGTTAACGTCTGTGATCACCACATGGCGCGCACCTACATGACGACACACTGCCGCAGCCATTATGCCGATGGGACCTGCGCCTGTGATCAACACGTCTTCACCGACTAAATCGAAGGATAATGCTGTGTGCACAGCGTTACCAAACGGGTCGAAGATTGACGCTAAATCATCGCTGATGTCATCAGGGATTTTAAAGGCGTTAAAGGCGGGAATCACTAAGTATTCCGCGAATGAACCTTCACGGTTTACACCGACACCAGAGGTGTTGCGGCATAAATGGGTGCGGCCAGCGCGACAGTTACGGCAGTGGCCGCAGGTAATATGACCTTCGCCAGATACGCGGTCGCCAATCTTAAAACCACGCACTTCTTGGCCGATATCAACCACTTCGCCTACATATTCATGGCCAACAACCATAGGAACGGGAATGGTTTTTTGTGACCACTCGTCCCAGTTGTAGATGTGCATGTCGGTGCCACAAATCGCCGTTTTTTTAATTTTGATCAGCAGATCGTTGTGGCCCATTACTGGCTTAGGCGCATCGACTAACCAAATACCTTTTTCGGCTTTTAACTTGCTTAGTGCTTTCATTGTCTTGAGTCCTAAATAATGCCCATTTCTTTGGCAATACGTGTAAAGGCGGTGATCGCTTTGTCGAGTTGCTCACGGGTATGTGCCGCTGACATTTGCGTACGGATACGGGCTTGTCCCTTAGGAACCACAGGGAACGAGAAGCCAATAACATAAATATGTTCTGCTAATAAGCGGTTAGCAAAGTCGCCCGCCAGTTTCGCATCGCCAATCATCACAGGGATAATCGCGTGGTCGGCGCCGCCCAAAGTAAAGCCTGCTGCTGACATTTGCTCACGGAAATAACGGCTGTTTTCCCATACGGCTTCGCGCAGGGCTTGGCCTGATTTGAGCATTTCTAACACATGGATAGATGCAGTCACGATTGACGGCGCTAATGAGTTAGAGAACAGGTAAGGACGTGAACGCTGGCGTAACCAGTCGATGACTTCTTTTTTACCCGAAGTGAAACCGCCCGATGCGCCGCCTAAGGCTTTGCCTAAGGTGCCTGTGATGATGTCGACTCTGTCCATCACATTGCAATATTCGTGGGTGCCACGACCATTTGCGCCAATAAAGCCTACCGCGTGAGAGTCATCGACCATCACCAGTGCGCCGTATTTATCGGCTAAATCACATACGCCTTGCAGATTAGCAATCACGCCGTCCATGGAGAATACGCCGTCGGTGGCGATCAAGATGTTACGGGCGCCTGCTTCTTTAGCGGCGATCAGCTGAGTTTCTAAATCGGCCATGTCGTTGTTGGCATAACGGAAACGCTTGGCTTTACATAAACGTACACCGTCGATGATAGAAGCATGGTTTAACGCGTCGGAAATAATCGCGTCTTCTGCATCTAACAGGGTTTCGAACAGGCCGGCGTTTGCATCAAAACATGAAGAGTAAAGAATGGTGTCTTCGGTGCCGAGGAATTCGCTTAGGCTAGCTTCTAGCTTTTTATGGATATCTTGCGTGCCGCAAATAAAGCGCACCGACGCCATACCAAAGCCGTGGCTGTCTAAGCCCTGTTGGGCGGCTTTGATTAGCTCTGGGTGATTCGCTAAGCCTAAGTAATTATTCGCGCAAAAGTTAATAACTTCTTGCTGATTAACTTGAATGGCAGTCTGTTGCGGTGAGGCAATAACACGCTCGCTTTTATATAAGCCTTCGGCTTTGATGTCTGCAAGCTGTTGATTAATCTGTGCGTAGAATGAGGTAGAGGCCACCTGATATCTCCTTAGTTAACTTTATTCTGATTTTGGGAGTGGCGGCATTCTAACTCTAAACCTAATCGGCCTACAGCCTTTTTTTCATGCAGGTTCGCAAGATAAACTAGTTTAGGGCTAAAGTTGTTTTTACATTATAAAAACTAATGCGCAACATAAGTTTATCACTGTTTTGCTGAGTCTTCTTTTAAGGGATGTAGAGCGAAAAACAGGCTCGCACTCAGCACTATAATTGCTTTTAGTCTAGTACCGAATGCGAGTTCCCAACATAGGTGTTTGGGATGATGCTAGAGGGATTCTTGATTCGCTAACGCGTGATAATGCTGCTCTAGGCGAGTAAACGTCGCGACGGATGTCGGGGTTGCATAGGCTTTGAAAATCATCAGTACCCTCAATACACCTTCATAGAGCGTCGCTTTAGTGATGGTCGACGTGCTGGATTGCGTGAGTTGGTAGCCGATCCAAAAGCTGACGATCATCTTGATGGTATCCGCCAGTGGCGTGATTTTGTCGCTCTCTAAGTGTAAAAAGCCATCTTGCTTAAGTTTATGCAGTACGTGGCTCGAACGCGTTAAAACTTGTTGCTGTGCATGCAAATAACGTTTTTTTAGTTCTTCATCGCGGGCGAGAATATCCGCAAGGTTGGCGTACATAAAGCGGAATTGCCACAGGGTATAGAACATAGCATCGAAGTAGCCGATTAACAGTTCCACATCCACTTGCTTATCTTCATAGGGTTGGAAACCCGATTCGAGATGATTCTCATATAAGCTGAAAATACAGCGGATAATGTCTTCTTTATTGCGAAAATGGTAATAAAGATTCCCGGGACTCATATTTAAGTGAGCGGCAATGTGATTGGTGGTGATGTTTCTTTCGCCATGCTCGTTGAACAGTTCAAGACTGGCATAGATTATTTTGTCGCGGGTTTTCATAAGTTATCCAAATTGCTAGTGAACGCCACATCATAGATAGAGTTAACCAACGACCGCCATACTGCTGGTAAATTATCCCTAATTTGGTGCATATGCTAACATTGCCGCCATTCATCAGGCAAAACTCATAAGCACGTTTTTAATGAATCGTTTTCTCTATTCCACGATCTTATATTTATTATCCCCTTTGCTAATCGTCTATTTAGCATTTCGTGCTATTAAAAGCCCTGATTACCGCGGTCGTTGGGGGGAGCGTTTTGGATTAACCCGACTTAAATCGACGGATTTACTGATCCATTCTGTGTCTATGGGGGAAACGCTCGCGGCAATTCCCTTGATCCGTTTGATTATGCTATCACACCCTGAGCTAAGCATTACGGTTACCACAACCAGTCCAACGGGATCTGCCGAAGTGCGCAAAGCCTTTGGTGACTCAGTGCAGCATTGTTATTTGCCCTTTGACTTACCTTGGTGTGTGCGGCGTTTCTTGCGCCAAGTCTCGCCCAAGTGGTGTGTGATTATGGAAACTGAGTTGTGGCCTAACTTAGTTGCTGTTGCTGCCAAACGCGGTGTGCGCTTGATGTTAGCGAATGCCCGCCTGTCGGCCAAGTCGGCGGCGCAATATGCTAAGCATCCAACACTCAATCGGCCTATGTTGCAACGACTTGATGTTATTGCGGTGCAAACTCAAGTGGAAGCGCAGCGTTTTATCGAGTTAGGTGTATCGCCAGACAGAGTGACAGTATGCGGTAGCTTGAAGTTTGATCTCAGTATTACGCCCGAGCGCTTAGCTAATGCCAAGCAGTTGCGTCAGGCTTGGGGGCGTGAAACATCGCCTATTTGGGTTGCAGGCAGTGTGCATCCTGGAGAATTTGACGCCATGCTCACCGCGCATAGGCAATTATTGGCTCAGTGGCCCGATGCCTTGATGATTATTGCACCGCGTCATCCTGAGCAGTTTTCTGCCGTTGCTGAGGTTGTTGCCAGCCAAGGTTTTGAATCTGTTCGTCGCAGCGGTAATTTTCCCGTGACGGCTACGACACAAGTGCTGGTGGGCGATACTATGGGTGAACTTTTGACCTTTTATGGCGCCGCGGATCAAGCTTTTGTCGGTGGTACGCTGATCGCTAACGGTGGTCATAATCCCTTGGAGCCAGTCGCTATGGGCGTACCTGTTATGGTGGGGCCGAACCATTGGGACTTTGCCCAAATTACGCAGATGTTGGCGGACGCTGGTGGGCTAAGGATTGTCGCTTCGGCGGATGAACTGGCGGCTAATTTGATTGCCTATTTTGCGAAACCTGAATTGCGCCAGCAGGCGGCAAACGCGGGATTAGCAGTGGTTGAGGCAAATCGCGGTGCCTTGCAACGACAATTTGCTTTAGCACAATCCCTCATAAAGGCTTAATTAAAAAGGATAATTTTTAAAGTGGATCAGGCGCTTTGCATCGCTGCTTGGTAGCCCATCATCAGTGATGACCAGTTATCGGCGGTGAAGGCAAGACTTGGCAGTTTGCCTTGTTCTTTATTGAAAGAGCGTAACAGTCTGTCTAGATTCGATTGGTGCCATTGCGGGCTCGGTGTTTTTAACTCACCGCGGTCGAAATCGATAAGATAAAAGCGCTCTGGCGTTATTGGTGCAGTTTGCGCAGGCTGGAACAGAATATTTTTGGCATTGAGATCGGCGTGGTATACACCGCGCAGGTGGAATTGGGCGATAGTTGCTCCCAACGCCTGCCATTGCTCAGTGTTCATAAGCCCTTTGCTGAGTTTAGCGACTAAATCTTCGGCGCCTTCGACCCGTTCGATAATGATATCGGCGCGGTAAAATAATCCATCGCGTACTATGTTGGCGGCAATCGGCTTAGGTACAGCAAAATCCTCGTGATACAAAATGTTTAATAAGCGTAACTCGCCCATAGCGCGGGTATTTTCAAGGCCGGTATAAACGTAAGCATCTTTGCTGAATTTCTCCATTAAGCCGCCACGCCAATAATGCCGCAATACCCAATGGCTGTGTTCAAATGCCACAAACCAAGTGGTGTAGCGGCCTTTGGATGAGCCGACGACAGCATTTTTAGCACGCCAAAAATCCACCGCAAACCAAGTTGGAGCGATATCTGTTGGTGTATCTTGGCAAACTGCCATGTAACCTTGGGCGGTTTTTATGAGCTGTATCTGAGCATTCATGGGAGATTTGTTGACTTAAGCGTGGCACCTAGGGCCATTCTACATTAAGATCCTTAGCTTGCGCCAAATAACCTTAAGAGCTAATTAGCTTCAATCCCAATGAGTTTAAATCCCAATACCATGAATTCCCTTTGTTTGCTTCGCTTATCCGCAATCGGTGACGTCTGTCATGCCGTGGCTATGGTGCAGGCGATTCAGCGGCAATACCCCGAGCTCAAAATCACATGGGTGATCGGTAAACTCGAATATCAATTGTTGAAGCATTTACCCTGCATTGAGTTTGTTATTTTTGATAAATCTCAAGGATGGCGTAGCTATTTTAATTTACGTAAGGCATTAAAAGGCCGACGTTTTGATGTGCTGCTGCATATGCAGGTTGCGCTACGTGCAACTTTGGCTTCATTAGCCATCTCGGCAAAAGTGCGCATAGGTTTTGATCGTGCCCGCGCCAAAGAAGGTCAGTGGCTAGTGACGAATCGTAGGGTTGAGCCCTTGGCCAAGCCCCATGTGCTCGAAGGATTTATGGGATTCGCTAAGGCGATTGGCGTCAAGGATCTCACTCCTCAATGGCATATCCCTGTACCAATTGCGGATACTGAATTTGCCCAGACGCAGATTAAGGACAATGAAAAAGTCTTTATCATCTGCGCCGCAGCCAGTAAGGCTGAACGTAACTGGTTGCCCGAGCGTTATGCCGCCGTCGCGAGCCATGCAATTGCGAAAGGATTTAGAGTCATGCTGTGCGGTGGCCCAACTCAACTTGAGAAGGATTTAGCAGAGCAAATTTTGCAGGCTTGTCCCTCTAAAATCGATAATTTAGTGGGCAAAACCAGTCTGGCTCAACTATTAGCCCTGCTAAAACGCGCTAGTTTAGTGTTAGCGCCTGATACGGGCCCTGCGCATATGGCGGTGACCCAAGACACGCCAGTCATTGGTTTATATGCCCATTCAAATCCTGGGCGCACAGGTCCTTATCTATCGCAGCAATATGTGGTGAGCGCCTATGATGAGGCGATAGCATCCCAACATAGAGGTGAAGTTAAGTGGGGTACTCGCGCCAAAGGCGAGCATTTGATGGCGTTGATCAGTGTTGAAGCCGTGATTGAGAAGTTTGAGTTAGTGGTTCAGCAGACACTCAGTTAAGGCTTGTTAGTATCGTGCATTCTTGTTCAGCACTCTTGAAATATCGCTGCATTAGCGGTGGGTATTCAGAATATCGTTTAGGAGATAAATCATGCGGATAGCTATTGCCATTGATAGTTTAGCGGGTGGCGGAGCCGAAAAGGTCATGATTACCTTAGCCAAGCAATTTATTCGCTTAGGGCATGAGCCGCATTTTTTAGTCATGGAGGATAATCGCTATTATGAAACCCCTGAGGACTTACCCGTTCATCAATGTTTTGCCCCTAAGGATAAAGATTTCGACCATTTTGTGCGATTGAATGCTTCGGTTCACAAGCTCAGCGCAAAAATCGCTGAAATTGAATCTAAAGTGGGCAAGTTCGATTTGTTTTTATCTAACTTAGATAAAACTAATTTGATGATGACCAAAACGGGCGTTTCACCGCTTTATGTCATAGTCCATTCCTCAGTGGAAGAAGAGTTGAGCCGCCAATTTAAATTGGGGCCGTTCGCGTACTTTAAAAAGCTCAGAGCCAAAAAAGCGCTCAATGGCCAGCATTTGATTACCGTCTCAAATGGCATAGCAAATGAGATCAAAGATAAAGGTCGTTTGCATCCAGCATCGATGCAGACTATCTATAATCCATTTGAGTTTAATGACATCACATCTCAATCACAGCAAGATAATCCGCAAATTCCTCAGGGTGATTATCTTATTCATGTCGGTCGCTTTGCTAAGCAAAAACGCCATGATGTGCTGTTTGAAGCCCTCAAGCTCACGCAAAATCAGCTTCCCGTGGTGCTCTTGTGCCACAACCACAAGAAAGCGATAAAAGCGGCGAAAAAGTTTGGTATTGAAAAGCGATTAATTATTCCCGGTTTCCAAAGCAATCCTTTTCCTTGGATTAAGCAGGCTAAGGCATTAGTGCTTAGCTCCGATTTTGAAGGTCTGCCGACAGTCTTGATTGAATCGTTAGCGTGTGGGACGCCTGTGGTGAGTACTGATTGTCCCCATGGTCCTAGTGAGATTTTAACTGGGAATTTAGCACCGTATCTTGTGCCGCGTCGCGATCCTGCGGCGTTAGCAAAAATGATAGATGAGGTTGTCAGCCAACCGCCATCCCTTGAACAGGTGGATATTTTGGCCAAAGTGGATGCCACCTTAATTGCTGAACAATATTTAGCGTTGGCCAAATAATTTAACAATTTATTGTAGGAGGATGCGGGTGGAAGAAGTCAAACAAGCCAAAAGACGTTACTTATTTTACATAGCGCAAAACTATTCCTATGCGATGTTAAGGCCTCTTCAACAAGTCATTTGGGCTAGAGGCGATGAGGTTTGCTGGTTTTTAGAGGGAAATGAAGTCGACGCTAAGTTTCTAAAGGCTGATGAGTCGCGTTTGTTGAGCATTGATGCCGTTAAGGCGTGGAAACCCGATGCGGTATTTGTTCCTGGGAATGTTGTCCCTCGTTTTATTCCTGGGGTTAAAGTCGGGGTATTTCATGGCTTTAATGCAGGTAAAATGAATCATAAGGGCCGTGAAGATCACTTCGAAATCCGTGATTGTTTTGACTTGTATTGTACCCAAGGCCCAGCGACAACTTTGCCTTTCCTTAAGCTTGAGAAAAAGTTTGGTACTTTTACTGTAGTTGAAACGGGATGGCCTGCGCTCGACCCCCTATTTCTTGAGAATAAAGATAATCCCTATATCAAAGCGGATGACCCAAGACCTGTGGTACTTTTTTGCTCGACATTTTCTCCTAGTTTGACCTGCGCACCTGTGGTATTTGAGCAGATCAAAATCCTGTCGCAAAAAGGTCAATGGCGCTGGTTAGTACAATTTCATCCTAAGATGAACCCTAAGATTGTTGAGCAGTACAGGGCTTTAGAAAACGAGAATTTACAGTTTGTTGAAACCGATAATGTGATCCCTTTGCTGCAGGCGGGTGATGTAATGTTGTGTGACACCTCATCGATTCTGCTGATGTTTTTAATGCAGCGAAAACCCGTGGTGACCTTTAAAAATCAGTCACCTAAAGATCATTTAATCGATATCAGTCAGGTTGAGGATATTGAGTCTGCATTAACGCGAGCACTGAGTCGTCCAGATGATTTGATGGCGTATATCCATGATTATTGTAATCAAATTCACCCTACGGGGGATGGCCAATCTAGCCAGCGAGTTTTAGCCGCAACAGATGCTTTGATTGATAAAGGCACCGATTGGCTTAAGCCTAAACCATTAAACTTGCTGCGCCATTTTAAAATGCGTCGCAAGCTAGGTTATTGGAAGTTGTTTTAGCTAGCTGTTGTTACTTATGGGCCGATATTTTAATATCGACCCATTTTGTTAGCCTTGTAGTTTCGTTTCTTCCACCAGTTTAAAGATGATTTCTTGCATATTTTTCTGGAAATCTTCAATACTGTGGTTGGCTTTGATGTAGTTAACCGCCTTAATCGCGAGCTCTTGCCTGAGTGGTTCGTTTTCCATGAGATGGCGTATACCATCGACAAATAAATCGACTTTGTCAAAACCATCCCCGATCACTGTACCTGTGAATACGCCAAATTGGCTAGTCAGCTCGTCAGGATCACGACAACTGACGAGAAGAGTGCCATAAGATAAGGCTTCTAAGAAAGAGATAGGTAGAGCTTCATGGATTGAAGTGTTAACCAATATTTTAGCATCTTTGATTAATTGCGCCTTTTTCTCGCCTTCTACATGGCCGACAAAATGTAGGTTGGGAATATTTAGGTAGTCATTCATGATGGACTGATTTTTCTTTGACTGCCTAAATGACTGACCTAGCATGAAAAATTCATATTCAGGCATCAGTTTAGCTATTTCGCAGAACAACCAACCACGTTTGACGGACTCAATTCGTCCCAGAAAGATAATGTGATTTTTCTTCGGGTGTGCTTCTACATCGAAACTATGATCGATCTCGATAGGATTGGGTAAATATTTGATTTCTGTTTTATCATCGAGATTATAGAGATCTCTGGCTTTACGATCTAAAAAGCGTGCCTGAGAAATAAATGAGACTTTCCCTGCTGCCCAAAGGTCATGAACAAACTGATAAATATTACTGTCCCAATAACTTTTTTCTGGGAAAAGTTTGACGGTATTTATTTCATCCCATTCATAATCAGGTCTTGGATCTTGAACCCAAAAGAGGAGCTTTTTATCAATATTAGGGATAGTTTTCAGAATACGATAGGAGTGGGTTGTCATTTCTATTGACAAAAATATATCGTAATTTTTCTTTTTCAAAAATCTAATATTAAGAAAATCCATAAATTTAGCCGCTAAGCGATAAACTTTAATGCCATCGATCATATAGCGACGAGGTATTAATCTTTGCTTGCTGCAATCTTTTTTTATGAGCACTTCTACTTCAATATTCTCATTGGGTAAGTGTTTGGCGATTAAGTGACGTGCTAGAAAACCGTACCCACCGTACACTGTGCCTGTGCCACCAAAGTACTCATCAACTAATAAAGCCACTTTAAGCTTACTCATTACTACCCCAAAAAAATCATTTATTGCTAATTCTACTTAGGCAGAATTATTTGATGGGAGTATTTTGATATTTTTCAAATAGACTATCAATGAAATTATTTATTCATAAATACAGAATGGATGACCTTATAAATAACTGTATTACATATGTTCTGTAATCGTGATTATATAAACCAAAGGTATTATATCTTTGTGTCTTTTACGCTAAAAATGATACAGGTGTTAAGTTTGATGAGCGCTTGCGAGCGATTTAATGGGCTTGCATATTGTATCAGAGTGTAACTTTTCAGCGAGATTAAATAGAAACTCTATTTATATTAGCCATAGAGCTCCTATTTACTACTGATAAGGATATTTATTCTGCCAAATTCAAATATTGCTGAGCAATATATTGGCTGTCTACGGCTTTAAGAATCGCAAGATCTTCAAGTGATGGGGGCGATGCTAGACATTCTAGAGCCTTCTGTGCCAGCAGTGCTGGTTGACGAACGGGGACTAAGTATTTTGCTAAGTGCCCTGTAAGGATTTCATTTGGGCCGTGAGGACAGTCTGTGCTGACAACTGGCGTGCCGCAGGCTAATGATTCAATGACCACAGTGGGCAAGCCTTCAAAGTCGGAACTCAGTAGCATCAATTCTGCGTTAGCAATCCAAGCATAGGGATTATGTTGAAAACCAGGTGTGATAATTCGGTGCTCTACGCCGTATTTTTTGGCTAATTTACGCGCCTTATTTGGCCGATTACAGAGAAGAACTAGTTTAGGTGCTGTCGGCATATCCCCCAATGCTTTGAAGAGAATGTCATGGCGTTTTTGACGAGTCACTCTACCCACATGGATCATGTAAGGTTCGTTGGGAATTTCGGCAATGACTTCTTGAGTTTTATTTTTTATTTCTTCGAGGCGAAAAGGATTGTAGATGGTTTGCACGCTCTGAGGTTTCAACCACGACGTGGCTCTTAGCTCGTCGGCAATACCATTTGAAACTGTGATGATTTTTTTGCCGATCAGAGCTTTGGCTTTTTTCCATCTGCGCCAGAAGTGCACTGGACCGCGTTTTAACTCCATCAATAATTCTTGCTTTAAGGCGCAATGACAGAAGTAGTAGCAAGGATCGAAATGACAGCCGGAAACAACAACGTCGCAGTCGGTTGAATTGCTTAAAAATAGTGAGAATTCCCCCGTTTTTTCTGCTTCGTTCACTTTCGTTATAAGTTGTTGTCTTTGCTCCTGAAGCGAAGGTTTTTGACCCGCTTCAAACAGATAATGAATGGTTACATTTTGTGGCGGTATAAAATCGCCTTCCTTGTGAAACACAAACAAATGCACATCCTGACCTGCTTCCTGCAACACTTCTGCCTGCGATAAGGCTATTTTTACCGTGCCGTTGGAGAAAAAGTTATGGCAAAAAATCGCGATTTTCTTCATATAAGTGCTCTTCTGCGTGTCTTTAAACGTCGTGGTTTCAACTTAGCTTTGGCTCAGCGTAATAGCGTTGAATGGGTGAGCGACATCGTATTTGGTCGGTTTCAATTAGGTTAAACATTATATCAGTTTGCGCCTTTATAGGGGCTTACTCACTTGGATTCTTGCCAATTTTGAGGCTTTTTGTGGCTATTTAAAGCCGATTTTGCTGCGATTATTCACTCGCTTGGCTAAAACGAGTAGACTGACGAGCAATGATTTTTGGCATCCATGTGAGTTGAGTCAGTAAAGTGCATACAAGAGCTATTTATCCAGGAACCTTTGATCCTATTACCAATGGTCATGCCGATTTAATCGAGCGTGCCGCTAAGTTATTCAAGCATGTGATCATTGGCATTGCGGCTAATCCTTCTAAGCAGCCAAGATTCACCTTAGAAGAGCGGGTTGAACTGGTAAACCGTGTCACCGCTCATTTGGATAATGTCGAGGTGGTGGGATTTTCCGGCCTGCTGGTGGATTTTGCCAAGGAGCAAAAGGCCAGCGTGCTGGTGCGTGGGTTACGTGCGGTATCTGACTTCGAATATGAATTCCAGCTAGCAAATATGAATCGTAGATTGAGCCCAGATCTGGAAAGCGTGTTTTTAACGCCTGCCGAGGAAAATTCCTTTATCTCCTCAACCTTAGTAAAGGAAGTCGCTTTGCATGGTGGCGATGTGAACCAATTTGTTCACTCAGAAGTGGCGACAGCATTAGCAGCAAAGCTTAAGCTGGCTAAACCTTAGATTTTACCTGCGTACCTGATGGTTTTTATGTAGGCGTTTTGTGTTAACTTTGAGGCATTGTGGCCTCGCGATGATACTTAAAAGGATGTTATGAAGGCTTTTTTAACCCCCACGATCCTTGCTACTAGCATTGCCTCTGGCCTATTTTTTTCTTCAATACTTGCCGCTGCACCTTGGGTTGATGCCTCTGATATTTATCTTAGAGCGGATATTCAAGCGTTGGCCGATGCGGGAGTGATCACTGTTCCTGTGAATACTTACCCCTTGATGTGGTCAGGAATTGGCGGTGATCTAGCGAAAGTTGAGCCTGAACTGCTGTCGCCTTCTTTAGTACAAGCTTATGCTCGGGTTAACTTTTATTATCAAAGTGCCGTCGATAATCGCGGTAATGCGCGGATAAAAGTGTCGGCAGCGTCTGATCCTGCTCGCTTTCAACATTATGGTTCCGACTATCGCGAGAAAGGTGAAGTGCTGGGCTCCTACGAGTATTTAGGGTCACGTGTTGCCTATAAGGCGACGGTGGCAGAAACCTATGATCCGCAAGATAATAAAAATTTTCGCCTCGATGAGTCATATTTTGCCATCATTTTAGGTAATTGGATTGCGACCTTAGGTTCGGTTGAACAGTGGTGGGGGCCTGGATTTGACTCTGCATTGCACCGTTCTAATAACGCTCGCCCTATGCAGTCGCTAACGCTGAGCCGCAATAATGCCGCAGCCTTTGAAACGCCTTGGTTATCTTGGATTGGTCCTTGGACATTTAAAACCGGATTTAGCTTAACGGAAGTTGATCGTGCTGTGCCTAAAACGGCTGAGTGGGATATGCGCTTAAGTGCAAGACCGATTAAGCAGCTAGAAGTGGGTCTGTCGTGGTCGACATTGTTTTGCGGAGAGGGCCAAGATTGCAACTTCAATTCTTGGTGGGATTCGGTTGCCAGTAATTCAGTTTGCCTCGATGGTACAAGTAATTGCACGCCAGATGAGCGCCGCGATGCAGGCCATAGAACCCAAAGTATCGATATGCGCTATACCAGCTCTTTGCAGGATATTCCTGTGGGATTATATCTCGAACATAGTTGTGAGAATGGTAGTGACTGCGGCTCACTTTGGGGGATTGATACCCATTTTGGCACATCGGGTAAGCAGTTTAAGCTGTTTATGGAATATTCAGATACCTATGTAAAATGCGATGGCGATAGTGCCAATTGCTTCTATGAAGATCCTGTCTATCTAAGTGGTTCTCGTTATTATGGCCGTGCTTTAGGCTCAACCTATGATAGCGATGCTCAAACGTTTGTGGTGGGATTAGTCGGCCAGTTTAGTAACAGCCGTGGTTTTACTTCTTTATTGCGTTATGCCCAGCTGAATAAAGATGGTTCAAATGTGGCCAACACTTGGGCGCCGCAACCACCGAAGGAAGATTTGTTGATGTTAGAGTTTTCTTACCGCATGCCACTGTGGCAAGGTATGTTAAATTTGGGCGGAACAGTATCGAGATCGGAATTTGATGTTCAAGAAAACGATACTAATGCTACGCTCTTCAGTAGTTTTGAGTATCGCTTCTAACATTCATGATTAAAGCAAAGGCCTGCATTCTTGCAGGCCTTTTTGTTTGGCTTTTGGACACAAAATTATTTGTTATAGAACTGGCGATACCAGTCCACAAATTGTGCGACCCCAGTATTAATATCCATTAATGGCTTATAGCCAACGGCATCAAATAGGTCACTTGTGTCGGCCCATGTCGAATGCACATCGCCCGGCTGCATCGGTAGGAAGTTCTTGTTCGCTTTAATGCCTAAGGCATCTTCTAGCGCTGTAATAAAGTCGAGTAACTGCACTGGGCTACCATTGCCAATATTAAAGACGCGATATGGCGCGCTGCTGGTGGCCGGCGTGCCAGCTTCTACTGTCCAGTCCGTATTTGGGCTAGGTGGTTTGGCTTGTACCCGAATAATTCCCTCAACAATATCATCAATATAGGTAAAGTCTCGACTGAGGTCGCCACGGTTATACACATCGATCACTTCACCTGCGAGTATGGCTTTGGTGAATTTAAATAAAGCCATATCGGGACGGCCCCAAGGGCCGTAGACAGTAAAAAAGCGCAGACCTGTCGTCGGTAATTGATATAAATGTGAGTAAGTGTGCGACATCAATTCATTGGCTTTCTTCGTGGCGGCATAGAGCGAAATGGGATGATCTATGCTGTCTTCAGTGGAGAAGGGCATTTTCTGATTTAACCCATATACAGACGAAGATGAGGCATACACGAGATGCTCAATTTTATGGTGGCGACACCCTTCTAAAATAGTGAGATGGCCAATTAAATTACTGTCGGCATAGGCTAACGGATTGTCGAGCGAGTAACGTACGCCAGCTTGAGCCGCAAGATGGATAACACGTTGGAATGCATGCCGCGCAAAAAGCGCACCAATACCTTCTCTGTCTGCAAGATCGAGTTGAATAAAATGGAAATTATCTAAAGTTTGTAAAAGGTCTAAACGTGCCAATTTGAGATTGACGTCGTAATAGTCATTGAGGTTATCAATGCCGATAACTTCATGGCCAAGCAAGCAAAGGCGTTCACTGACTTTGGCGCCGATAAAACCCGCGGAGCCTGTGACTAAGTATTTCATTTAGAACCTTTATTATTGGATTAGAAAGTATATTAATCGTGGTGAAATAGATCTCGGGTATAGACTTTATCCGCAACATCATTGAGTTCATCAACCATACGGTTGGAGACGATCACATCGCACATTGACTTAAATTCAGTTAAGTCTCTAACCACGCGAGATTTGAAAAAATAATCTTCCTTAAGCACAGGCTCAAACACGACGACTTCAATGCCCTTCGCTTTAATGCGCTTCATCACACCTTGCACTGCAGAGGCGCGGAAATTGTCTGAATCGGCTTTCATGATCAAACGATAAATTCCTACACATTTTGGCTGCTTACGGATAATTGCGTCGGCGATAAAGTCTTTGCGTGTGGTGTTTGAGTCGACAATGGCACTGATTAAATTGTTTGGTACGTCATTGTAGTTCGCCAGTAATTGCTTAGTGTCTTTCGGAAGACAGTATCCGCCATAGCCAAAAGAGGGATTGTTGTAATAATCACCAATACGCGGATCGAGGCTAACCCCCTCAATAATCTGGCGAGTATTTAATCCTCGACTCTCTGCATAGGTATCGAGCTCGTTAAAGTAGGCTACCCGCATGGCGAGAAATGTATTAGCAAATAACTTAATCGCTTCGGCTTCGGTGCTATCGGTCAGCAAAATAGGAATATCTTGCTTGATTGCCGCCTTAGCTAAAAGGTCAGCAAAGACTTGGGCACGCGCCGAGCGTTCACCGACGACAATCCGTGAGGGATAAAGGTTGTCATACAAGGCTTTCCCTTCGCGTAAAAACTCTGGAGAAAAGAGTATGTTGTCGCTCTTAAACTTGTGCCTTAATGCAGCGGTATAGCCGACGGGTACAGTCGATTTGATGATAATAGTCGTATCAGGATTAACTGCGAGTACATCACGAATGACGCTTTCAACCGAATGGGTATTAAAATAATTAGTCTGAGGATCGTAGTCTGTTGGAGTCGCAATAATCACAAAGTCAGCCGATTGCAAGGCTACATTTTCCGTTGTCGCAGTTAAATTCAACGGTTTGTTTTGCAGGTAATCTTCGATTAATTCATCGACCACAGTGGATTTACGCTCGTTAACTTGCTTTACCCGCTCAGGAACTAAATCAATTGCGGTGACTCGATTTTGCTGCGCCAATAAGACGGCATTTGACAGGCCCACATAGCCCATCCCCACAACAACAATATTCATAAATGGCTCGGATGTCATATCTATATGCTTTGATAAAATAACATAATTCTATCTGAAAAAGGCGTAATTCATTGAAAACGACAGTTCCAAATTAAGTGCTCTTTTTTATCTTTTCACTAGTTTACAATTCTGAGTTGGTATTCTGTTTGAGTCGTTATCCCTATTTTCCCAGATTTTAATTTTGCAATAATTATGTGGTACCGTATTTTTTGTCATAAAGTTGTGGAGCGTTGAATTGATCTCTATTGTGATCCCCGCTAAAGATGAGGTGGGCAATATTGGCCCCCTGATCGAAGAGATATGCCAAGCCCTCCAAGGTTTGACTGAGTTTGAAATCCTTGTCGTCGATGATGGCAGTCAAGATGATACCTTTGGTGAAGTGATGCGTATCGCAGCTGAACAGCAATGTGATGCGAAAGCGATTCGCCATGAGCGTAGCACAGGGCAGAGTACCGCCATTTCGACTGGCGTTTTGCACGCACGCGGCAAATATATTGTGACCTTAGATGCCGATGGTCAAAATGATCCCGCCGATATTCCTGCCATGTTTGTCCAGTTGCCTCAGATCCAAGCCGAGCACTTCTGTATTGCGGGCTACCGTAAAAATCGTAAAGACACCGCTTGGAAGCGATTCCAGTCTCGCTTTGCGATGCGCTTCTGCACGATGGCGTGCCTGATACGGGCTGCGGCCTTAAGTTAATTCCCCGTGAAACCTTCCTTCGCTTGCCCTATTTCGACCATATGCACAGGTATATTCCTGCTTTAGTGCGGCGTATGGGTGGTGAGATTTTTATTTCGGTGGTGAATCATAGAGATCGTCAAGTGGGTATCTCTAAGTACACGGCTTGGAATCGTGTCTGGGTTGGTATCGTCGATATTATGGGCGTGATCTGGCTTGGGCGCAGAGCCAAAGTCGCCAAGGTTGCACGCAGTGAATCGAACTGGCGCGACTAAGATGAAGCGACTCTATAAGGCGATATTTATCGTCTGTATTTTGTTGGTGTTGATGCTTGCCGCCCAACAGGGATTATTCGAGCACGTTACCGATAGCAACTGGGTCGCGCATTTTATTGCTGATAAAGGCAGGTTTGCATTTTTAGTGTTGTTAGCTATTGGAGCCTTGTTTACCGCTGTGGGTGGTCCAAGACAAGTCATCGCCTTTGTTTTTGGTTTTGCTTTGGGTGGCATCTATGGTGGGCTGTTTTCGACCCTAGCTGCCTTACTGGGCTGTGTAATGGCCTTTTATGTGGCGAGATTAACTATCCGCAGTAGTTTACAGCGCCGCTTTGGCCGTAGGTTGCAAAAGTTTGAAGCTCTTATCAGCGACAAAACCTGGTTGAAAGTGCTGATGATACGCTTACTGCCCGTCGGCAGTAATTTACTCACCAATCTGTTTGCTGGTGCAACTCATGTTCCTGCGCGTGGCTTTATGCTGGGCAGCGTATTAGGCTATTTACCGCAGATGTTGATTTTTAGCTTTGCGGGCGCGGGTATAGGTTTATCGGATCATCATCAGCTAGGGATCAGTATCGGATTATTTATCCTATCAAGCGTGATTGGCGCGTATTTGTACCGTTCCAGCCTGCGTAAACAGGTCGATGAATTGGAAATCGAAGCATAAGGATTCAGGATGGAAGCTCTTAGTCGCCGTTTCAATAGTCAGGATTACTACCAAGTACTCTGGCTTTTGCTCTTGATAAGCTTGTTGATTTTGCTGGTGGGAGTGGGTTTTCGATCCCCTTGGCCTGCAGATGAGCCGCGGTTTGTGGAAGTCGCACGGGAAATGGTGTCTTCGGGGCAATGGTTATTTCCTACCCGTGGCGGCGAGTACTACCCTGATAAACCGCCGGTATTCATGTGGGCTATCGCGCTATTTTACCAGCTGACGGGTTCCCTTAAGCTCGCTTTCCTCCTCCCTAACGCCTTGTGCGGCCTGTTGACTGTTTTCCTGGTTTACGATCTTGGCGCCAGATTGTGGAATGTACGTGTTGGCCGAAATGCCGCCCTGTTACTGTTAATTGTGCCGCAGTTTTTAATGCAGGCTAAAAATGCCCAGATCGATGCTATGGTGATGTGTTGGATCACTGTGGGATGCTACGGCTTGATCCGCCACTTTATGCTCGGTCCCCATTGGCGTTGGTATTTTGTTGGCTGGGCATTTATGGGGCTAGGGGTGATCACTAAGGGCGTCGGCTTTTTGCCTTTATTAATGCTGATCCCTATTGGTATTTATGCCGTTAAAGACAAAAGCCGTTTTCAAGGTCGTTTAACTTGGTTATGTCTTGCTGGGCCTTTGGTTATGCTTGCCGTGATTGCCTGCTGGTTGGTGCCGATGGTGCTGACAGTGCAAGCCCATGGCACGCCCGAACTTGTTGCTTATCAAAACAACATCTTGTTTAAGCAAACCAGTGAGCGTTATGTCAACGCTTGGCATCATATTAAGCCTTGGTATTTCTTTGTCTTAAGTGTCATTCCTTGGATGTGGTTCCCTATTTCGCTGCTGGTGGTTGCTTACTGGAAACAATGGGTGCAGAAGGTGAAGGCCGATCCTACTATTGCAATTCTGTTGATTTGGGTGGCACTTGTGGTGCTGTTTTTCAGTATCAGTCCGGGTAAGCGTAATGTGTATATTCTGCCGGCTTTGCCTATGTTGGCGCTGGCGGCCTCAGCGGTGTTAACGGGTGTTGCGCCTAAAGTGTGGTTTGAAAAACTCGTCAGCGGATTACTGTGGTTTTTAGGTGGAGTAGTCTTGCTGGCGGGTGTGCTTGCGCTTATTCATTATCCTGCATTGGTTAAAGCGCTTGCCGACTATACTGATGATTTAACTGGTATTGGCTAACTATTTATCCTGCTTGGTCTGCTCTGGTTCCTGCTGCTTTGGCTCGCCCGTAAACAGTTTGCTCTCGTTAAGATGGGGATTGTCTCTGCCTTAGGCTGGGTGCTGATCAGTACTTGGGGGTATTCTAGGCTCGATGAAATGCGCACTCCTAGAAGCTTGATGCTGCATACGGCGGAGATGATTGGCGAGGACGCTGAGCTAGGCCTAGTGAACTTTAAAGAGCAGTTTATTTTGTTCTCTCCCATGAGTGTGACGCACTTTAGTTATCTTGCTTCGGTTGAGGAACAAGAGCGTAATGCATGGCAATGGATGCAGGAAAATAAACAACGTTATTTATTAGTGCCGAGCGGGGCTGAGCTGAGTTGTTTCGATATTAAAGGCGGCAAGAGCATGGGAATGGCCCATCGTGATGAGTGGATTTTGTTATCGGCCACTGAGCTAAAGCCGCAGTGCGAAAAGCCTAAACGCGAATATCGTTACTTTACCGATCATCCTGGGAGCTGGTTAAAAGAGTAACCAATATAAAGAATAAAATGCCTGCAATTGCAGGCATTTTTACGGCGATTAGCGAGTGATAGTTAGCGTGTCTGGCAAATGCCACAGAATACTGTGGTGCGTTGACCTAAACGGATTTCACTTAATAAGTTACCGCAGCTGGTGCAGGTTTCACCGCCGCGACCGTAGACATGCAGTTTTTGGGCGAAGTAGCCCGGCTTGCCATCGGCATTGGTAAAGTCTTTCAACGTAGTGCCGCCTTGCTTAATGGCGTGGGCTAAGATTTGCTTCACTTCGGCAACTAAAACGGTCAAGCGCTCGATATCGATTTTACCTGCTTCGGCTTCTGGATGAATGCCCGCCGCAAACAGGGCTTCATTGGCGTAAATATTACCCACTCCCACCACGATATGATTATCCATCAGGCAGAGCTTGATGGCCTTTTTCTTGCCCGCTAAAGCTGCCGCTAATTGTGCGACATTAAAAGCATGGGTCAGTGGCTCTGGCCCCAGTTTGGCGAGTAATGGATGGGCTTCTTCTGGGAGTTCACACCATAGCCAAGCACCGAATCGTCTCGGATCGTTAAAACGTAAAATGCGGCCATTGGCGAGCACTAAGTCGATATGGTCATGCTTTTCCACTGGGGTATCGTGGGGCAAAATCCGTAAACTCCCCGACATGCCTAAATGCACTATGCTAGTGCCCGCATCAGTGTCGATTAAAAGATATTTAGCACGGCGTCGCACTTGGCGTATGACTTGGCCGATAATTTGTTTGGCGATGTCAGGCACTGGCCAGCGCAGCGAACCATTGCGGATCACAAGATCAACCACGGTTTGCTCGACAAGGAAGGGGGCAATACCCTGACGGGTGACTTCAACTTCTGGTAATTCCGGCATGGATTCTTTCTTATCTTAAGTAAAATGGGGCGGCATTAAGCTGCGGGTTTCGCATCGAGGATCGGTTGCAGTTTAGCTCGTAAACTCGGAGGCACTAAATACCAATTGCCTGCGGGAGACTTTAAGGCGCCTTCATTGGGGAAATAGATCCACAGCTGAGCATCGCGGATATCTGCTATCTGGATGACTAATTCTTGTGGATTATCTGTGGTTTCTGGTGCAGCCGTTAAAGGAGACACCCGTATGGTTTGCCACGCCTTTGCCCATTCATCACAGTTGAGGACTGTAGTGTCGCACTCCCATTGTGATGCTTGCTTGTGCAGCCACATCCCATTGAGTTGCAGCTGTGAAAGCGGCGCATTATCGTCAAATAGCAGCTGAGCATCACTCGGAACATTATTGGTCTTGTTATCCATAAAAGTCAGCACGGCGACCATAAAGACGCAGGCGACAATAATGACGTTATTCCATTGCTTACGAGTTAAGGCCATAGAAATGTGTGACGCTAAGTATGGGGTGATGCTTCGAGTTTATCACGGCCAAATTGAGATGCTAGCCCTTAAGCGATTGAGGGGGGGATGCTTAACCACCAGTGGCGTTCATAAAGCGTAGGATTTGTACCTGATTATTGCCAAAGTCGTGTTGCTTAGGCTTGAGGTTAATGCCCGCGAGAATAGCAGCTTTAAGTCTCTCAATATCTGCTGGAAATTCCCTGACTATGCTTTTGAGATCAACGGCATGCTCATTGCCTAAACACAGCAATAATTGGCCTTCGACTGTGACGCGCACTCGATTACATTCGTGGCAGAAGTTGTGACTGTGGGGCGAGATAAAGCCGATATGGATTGGGCTGTCGGCCATAGTGTAATACCGCGCTGGACCGCCAGTGCGTTTGCTCGATAGCTGCAGCGGATAGTGGCTTTCTATGATGGCTTTGACTTCATCGCTGCTGCAATGACGGGCGCGTTTACGCTCATCCATTTCGCCAAGTGGCATCTCTTCGATAAAGGCGATGTCTAAACGGCGACCACGGCAGAAATCAACTAAATCAATGACTTCATTATCGTTCTGCTGTTTTAAAATTACCGCATTAATCTTGATACGTTCAAAGCCCGCCGCAATGGCGGCATCGATACCGTCGATGACTCTGTCTAACTTGCCGTTACGTGTTAACTGGGTAAACAATGTGGGGTTTAAAGTATCTAGGCTGATATTGAGGCGCTTTAATCCTGCAGCAAACATGGGCTTAGCGAACTTTGTCAGCCTTGAACCATTGGTGGTCATGGACAAATCTGTTAGCCCAGGCAGTTTGCCAAGCAGACTCACTAGCTGATCGCAATCGTTGCGAACTAAGGGCTCGCCGCCAGTCAGGCGAATTTTAGTCACACCAAGCTCGGTAAAAGCTTGGGCAATCCAAGCTAATTCTTCGAGGTGGAGTACGTGGTCCTTTGGCAGAAAACAGGGATCTTCCGTCATGCAATAGACACAGCGAAAGTCGCAGCGGTCGGTGACCGAGAGCCGTAAATATTCGACCTTACGGCCAAAGGAATCCACCATTAGACTCATAAAAACTCACTGGATCTTAAAGCAGATCCGCAAAGGGTTGAATAAACACAGTTTCACCTGCATTCACGGCTTCTGCATCATCGCCTATGATGATGAGACAATTCCCTTTGACCATTGAACTTAACATTCCGGAACCTTGGTTGCCTGTGCTGCTCACGTGCAGGCGTCCATCTTTGCCAAGCTGATAAATCCCGCGAATAAATTCGGTGCGGCCTTGGCGGCTTCGTAGTGTTTCATCACTTATTGCGGGGAATAGCTGTGCTTGCCAGTTCACTTCACCCGCCAATTTACGTAAAGCGGGCTGCACAAATTGCAGAAAAGTGACCATTACCGCCACAGGGTTGCCCGGTAATCCGAAGAATAAGCTATCTCCGATTTTACCAAAGGCGAGGGGTCGACCCGGACGCATGCTAATCCGCCAAAAATCGATTTTGCCTAAGCGGGCCAGTACGGTTTTAATGTAATCTGCATCACCGACCGATACACCGCCAGAGCTAATGACGACATCGGCAAGGGTGGCGGCTTTAGCGAGCGTCGCTTCGAGTGCGGTTTCAGAATCTTCGATAATGCCTAAATCGATAACATCACAACCAAGACGTTTCGCCATCGCTTTGATGGTAAAGCGGTTTGAGTCATAGATGCAGTTGGCCTTGAGTGCTTCGCCAGGTTGGCTCACTTCATCGCCGGTGGAGAAGACGGCAACGGTTGGGCGGCGATAAACATTCAAACGATTGAGCCCGAGTGAAGCCAGTAAACCTTGTTCGGCGGCGCTAAGGCGAGTGGCTTTTGCGAGGGCAACTTGGCCTTGGGCGATATCTTCCCCCGCGAGGCGAACGTGTTGCCCCGCCAGTATACGACCGTCGAAGCTAACATTGCCGTCGACTTCTTTCGCTAGTTCACGGGGCTGCACTGTATCGGCACCCACGGGTACAGTCGCGCCCGTCATGATTCGCACGGTTTCGCCGACGTTAAGCGTGCCCGAATATTGATGACCGGCAAGGACCTCTCCCACCCGTTTTAAGGTAGCAGGCATGGGGTCTTGATAGAAAAAGGCGTAGCCATCCATCGCCGAATTGGTTTGTTGCGGCACGTCGACGGGAGAAATACTGTCGCTGGCCAGTACGCGGTTATCTAAGGCGTCTAAGTCAATCTCTTCGACTTCTGCAACGGGTGAAACATGGGATAAAATTTGCGCTAAACCTTGGCTGACGCTGAGGTTTTTGTTGTCGCCTATGGTGCAGGCATCCACGGCTGAAATCGGGTATTGGAGTGGCGCTTCCCAGTTTTGGGCATACTCAATGACAAAGTCGGCAATTTGGCTGACATTGTTGAGATCGAGTCGGCGCAGCTCATTTGGAAGTGCGTCGCTTGGCAACTGAGTATCATCGCAACAGGCGATGGCGAGGATATTTTCATCTTGGGTGTAGATAAAAGGTTTGCCGTGGGCGGCGCGGTGCAATTCAATTTTAGGTAAAGCGAGTTTTTTAAAGCCTTCGACGAGGACGATATCGACTTTGTCGGCTTCGATTTGCTTGAGCAAATGGACTAACTCAGGATCGCCATCGCGCGCATCTTCTGTCATTAGCGCCCAGCGCACATGGGAAGCGACCAGCATTTGCCGCGCACCCGCTTTACGCATTTCGTAACTGTCTTTGCCGGGAATATCCACGTCGAAATTATGGTGCGCATGTTTGATCACGGCTAAGCGCAGACCACGTTGATTTAGTTCGGGGATCAATTGCTTGAGTAAGGTGGTTTTCCCCGTGCCACTGTAGGCACAAAATCCGAGAACGGGAATAGCGAGCGGATTGACGAAGGGGTTACTCATTTGCACCTCTAATTTGGGTTATTGGAGCCTTAGCTATTTGGTAATTTCCATGGCCAGTCGTTGTTTTTGTTCTGGCGTATTCACATTTACAAAGGCATTGGGCTGGTCGGCGAAAGACTCCACAACGAAGTGATGCTTGGCATACCAAAAGTCCACTTTACGCTCACCTGCCTCAAGAAACGCTTTCATCGAGTCACGTAAGCTGGGTTTTAACAGTAAGACGACGGGTTGTTCATATTCACCGTCACTGGCGACGGCGATCTCCGCATCTTCAGCCTTAATCGCTGCCAGCATACGCGGCACAAGGTCGGTTGGTAGCAGTGGGCAGTCGCAGGGCACCACCAATAAGTAGTCTGCATCCGTTTGGCCCATTGCGGTGATCATTCCCGCCAAGGGGCCGAGGAAACCAGTATGTTCATCGCTTATCACCTTAAAACCGAACTCAGCATAACGTGTTTGGTTGCGATTTGCGTTGATCAGGATCTCCTTAACCTGAGGTTTTATTCTGTCTATTGTGTGCTTAATCATGGCTTCGCCGTTTAATTCGACGAGACCTTTATCGTCGCCGCCCATGCGACGCGCCATACCACCGGCGAGAATAACGGCATCAATTTGCGATGACATATAAAGACTCCTGTGCTGGCAAAGATTCAGGGTGTTGATAAGAGGTCGTCACTCGTTCGCCTTCTATGTGCCACTGCTGTTCGCAGATGGAGGTTAACGCGCAATTCTGATGACTACTCAACAACATACCTGTGCCTTCGTGTTTGAGTTGTTGGATCATTTTTAATACTAGCTCTTGGGAATCCTTGTCCATATTGGAGGTCGGTTCGTCGAGCATTAACAGTTTAGGTTGTAGGATCCAAGCGCGCGCAATGGCGAGCCGTTGTCTTTCGCCGCCAGAGAGATTACTGGCTCTGGCGTGTAGCAGCGACCCTAGCTGCGCCATCTCAATCGCTTGAGTAATACGTTGTTTCGCCTTGACTTTTGTTTCTGAACTGAAATTCAGCCCATAGGTGAGATTATATTCCACTGTGCCGTCGAACAAATAAGGATGTTGATGCAAATAAACGGCTTTGCCTAATAAGGGATTGCGTCGCCACCAAGCATTTTTGGCAAAACCCACAGTCTCAATTTTACCCTTAGTTGGCGCCATCAAGCCCGCAAGAATTTTCATCAATGTCGATTTACCTGTGCCGTTGTCGCCTTGCAGATAAATCACATCCCCTTGGCAGAGCGATAATGCGTCGGCTTTGAATAACAGGCGCGCGCCAAAGGACATCTCTAAGTCACGGGCGATCAGTTTGACCTTAGTCATTGCTTAATGGCTCCTTGGCATGGCTTTGCCGCGTAAACCACCGAGGGCAAAGTTGAGGATCAAGGCCAAGATTAGCAGCACTAGCCCGAGGGCGATAGCTTGGGCGAAGTCGCCTTTGCTGGTTTCGAGTGCGATAGCTGTGGGTATGTTACGGGTTACGTTTAAAATATTACCGCCGACCATCATAGAACAACCCACTTCGGTCAGAATACGACTAAACGCCGCGACAATTGCCAGCAGTAAGGGCATACGTAGCTCGCGGCAGACTGTCCATACGGCGCGGCACCAAGAGGCACCTAAAGTGCGTGAGGTTTCCCATGCTCTACGGTCAACGCTAGTAAAGGCGGCTTGGCTCATCGCAATCAGTACGGGCGCGCAGATCAACATTTGCCCGAGGATCATACCTTCTTGGGTGAATAACCATTTTAGATCGCCAAGAGGACCATTGCGGGTGAGCAGTAAATAGACCAGCAGACCGATAACCACAGTGGGGATTGATTGCAGAGTTTGAACTAAGTTAGTGACTATCCATTTGCCGCGAAATGGCGCAAACGCCAGCACAAAGCCGAGTACCATAGAAGGCACCAGCGTGATGAGCAGCGCCGCGAAAGATACCGAAAACGAGATCGAAATGATGGACCAAACGTCGGGGTCTAAAGAAAACAGCAGGCTTAACGCCTGCTGTAATAGTGCTAGCCAGCCGTCGCTCATTCGCTATAAGTTGCCTTGAACAATTGCTCGCCATCAACTTTGAAGTTATTGATCATGCTTTGACCTTCTTTGCTGATCAACCAGTCACTGAACGCTTTAGCGCCTTTGTGGTTTAGATCTGGGTACTTAGCAGAGTTGATCAGGATAACTTGGTATGGGTTGGCTAAGGTTTTGCCGCCATCGAAATCAACACCAAGATCTAGCTTAGTTTTGTAAGCTACAAAAGTACCACGGTCAGACAGAGTGTAACCTTGCATTTCGTTTGCCATTAGCAGGGTTTTGCCCATGCCTTGACCTACTGAAGTGTAACCTTTGAAATCGGGTGTCACACTTGCCGCTTTCCATACTTCTAATTCTTTGATGTGAGTGCCTGAATTGTCACCACGAGAGATAAAAGGTACGCCTGATTTGGCAATTTTCGCGAAAGCTTCTTCGGCATTTTTGCTGTCACGGATTTTTGCGGGGTCATTTTTAGGGCCCAGTACTACGAAATCATTTTCCATGATGCCACGGGGCTCAACACCAAAACCGTCGGCGACGAATTTAGCTTCGGCACTTGGCGCATGAGTCATAACTAAATCCACGTCACCTTGCTCACCCAGTTTCAGGGCTTTACCTGTACCAGTGGCGATAACTTGAACCTTGTAGCCAGATTCACTTTCAAACTTAGGTAACAGTTCTTTTAATAGGCCTGAGTTTTCAGTGCTGGTGGTCGTGGCTAACTTGATAACTTCAGTCGAGTGAGCGGGTAAAACGGTGAACATACTGGCTGCAACAACCAGGCCCAGTAGTGACTTAATATGAGATTTCATGTTTAGCATGGGTACTCCTTGGCGAAAAATAGGATTCCAACTCAAATGCCTACTGAGTGGAAGGTCTCGTAAATTGTAATACGTTCGGTTGAAAGCAAATTAGATGCCAAGCTGAGAATGCGGTCATTTTCTTCACAGCTTAACCTAATTTGTGAGCTTGATCCCAAGCTTAACAAATACTCTACAGACAAATTGTCTCAGCACCTACTTCCTGTGGTTCATAGTGACCTATTCATCTATTTTCAGTGCTAGAATTGGTCGCAAATGAGTCAAAATGTCCAGAAGCAGACAATATGAGCCAGATAGATAATAACCTCAAGCCTCTTCCATCGGCAGTATCGGTACTGATTGTTGATGATGAACCCGGAATGCGCAGTTTTTTAAATAAGGCACTCTCGAAGAAATTCGCCTTAGTCGAAACAGCGGGCAGTATCGAAGATGCGGAGCAGCTACGTAGCCGCTGCCATTTCGATTTGCTGATCGTCGACATTCGCCTCCCTGGGCGCTCAGGTATCGAATGGCATGAAGCGTTGGATGAGCAGGGTCGTCGTTCGGACATCATTTTTATGACCGGCTATGCCGACATGGAAGTGGCGATTACTGCGCTGCGCGCGGGTGCATCTGACTTCATCATGAAACCTTTCCACCTTGAGCAGATGATGACAGCGGTCGATCGTTGTATCGAACGTCGCCTGCTTAAACGTGAAAACTTGATGCTGCGCCGTGAGGTTTCAATCGGTTACTCATCGACCATAATTGGCAGCAGTGAGGCCATGAAGTCGGTGAAACACATTATCGAACGTGTGGCGCCGACCAATGCCGTGGTGTTGATCCAAGGTGAGTCGGGCACGGGTAAGGAATTAGTTGCACGCCAATTGCATTTGCTCAGTGGACGTCAGGGACCTTTTGTCCCTGTCAACTGTGGCTCTATCGCCCCTGAATTACTCGAAAGTGAACTGTTTGGTCATACCGCAGGTGCATTTACGGGTGCCAAAGGTAATCGAGAAGGTTTATTCAGTTTTGCCTCGGGCGGGACGATTTTCCTCGATGAAATTGGCGAAATGCCACTGAAAATGCAAACGGCATTGCTCAGAGTATTAGAGCAAAAAGCGATTCGCCCAGTGGGCAGCGAGAAAGAAGTGAACATCGATGTGCGAGTGATCGCGGCCACCAACCGCACTCTGATTGATGAAGTAGATGCGGGGAATTTCCGCCGTGACTTATATTATCGACTGAATGTGCTCGATATTTTAATCCCGCCATTACGTGACAGACCCGAAGATGTGGTCGAGTTAACCCATCACTTTACCCGTCAACTCGCCGCCGAATTAGGGGTTAGAGAAGTAGTGTGGAGCCATGAGGACATGGTGAAGTTGCAACAACACGAGTGGCCAGGCAATATTCGCGAGCTGCGCAATATGATTGAGCGCTGTATTTTGCTGGGTAAACCACCGGCGGAATATTGGAAACAACAGCTGAAGAGTGAGTCTTTATCGACTTCGGGTTATCCATTGGATTGGCCATTAAAAGAAGTCGAAAAACACCATGTGACCAGCGTTGTGGACTTACATTCTGGCAATAAGTCTGCCGCGGCGAGGGATTTAGGCGTTTCGCGTAAGACCTTAGATCGTAAGTATAAAGAGTGGTTTGATTTCAGCGGCGAGCAGGAGTCATAGGGTGTCATTCTTCACTCACTTTTTTGGTGTCAGTTGGCAGCAAATGCAGGCCAAGGTTCGCTATCGCATATTAATTCTGACATTACTGCCTATTCTGCTGACACTGGTGAGTTTAGTGTTTATCACTATTTACTGGAATATCAGTTATACAGGTAAGCAGCTGTTTATGAAGGTTAAAGCTGACTTATCTGTTGCCGAGAATACCTTGCAGCAAGTGCAAGTTCGCCAAGAAAAACAACTCGAACGTGTGGTAACGTCTTGGACCTTTCAAAATGATTTTAGGCCACTTTTCAGTGGTAAAGAATTAACTGGTGAAGTCATCCACAGAGCCAGTCTCGACGCATTTCTCCTCGAACAGAAAAAACAACTTAACCTCGATTATCTTCGTCTCGTCACTGTCGCCGAAGCGGCCGCTGACCCTGATTTACGGCAGATCCTCCCAAAGATAAACGGTTTATTACCTTATTCCGGCTTGATGGTGTTGCCGCCCGAACGCTTATCTCGCATCGACCCAGAATTAGCGGTCACTGCGAGCATCCCGATAGTCGCGACTTTGCGGGCGCAGAGCCCGACAAAAACCGTTGAAGAACGCGGTTTATTGAGCCGTAGTCTACTGCCCGTGCCTGATATGCAAGGTAAAGTGGCGTGGTATCTGGATGGCGGGATTCTATTCAATCGTGACATTCGGATTGTCGACCACATTCGTGATCTGGTGTACGACAAGGGCACCTTGCCCGAGCGCTCCATCGGCACTGTGACCATCTTCTTAGATAACATCCGTATCTCCACTAACGTGCCACTGCACTTTTATCCCACGGGCAACGAGACGCAAGGTCGCGCGCTGGGCAGTTTAGTGTCGGAGGAAGTGAAAGAAAAAGTGTTAACCCAAGGCGAGCAATGGGTCGATCGTGCCTTCGTGTTTAACGATTGGTTTATATCCGCTTATGCTCCCTTGGAAGATATTCGCGGCCAGCGTGTTGGTATGATTTATACGGGATTTTCTGAGTCGCCTTTTATCCATAATTATTTATTAAATATCATAGAGCTGGGCACGATTCTAATGTTGGTTCTGTTGGTGTCAGGCTTGCTGGTTTATCGCGGCGCCTATAGCTTGTTGCAGCCGATCGAGCGTATCCACCATGTTGTTCAAGCGGTGCAGTCGGGGCGCAATATTCGTATCGGCGCTTTAGGGTTAGATAGGGATAACGAGTTATCGAACTTGGCCGAGCAGTTCGACAGTATGCTCGATCTGCTGCAGCGCCGAAATGCCCAGATCCAAGCGGCGGCAGAGCAGCTTGAGATGAAGGTCGAAGAGCGTACCCGCAGCTTGCAGGACAAAACCTTAGAACTGCAACGTAACGTGGCGTTACTGAATGAAACGCGTCAACAGCTCGTCACTAACGAGAAGCTCACCGCACTCGGTGAATTGACCGCAGGTATTGCCCATGAAATCAATAATCCGACCGCCGTTATCCTCGGCAACATGGAGTTACTGCGCTACGAGCTTGGCGATAATGCTGAAGTGGTAAAAGAAGAAATTGATCTCGTGATTCAACAGGTGGGACGGATCAGCACCATTATCCGCAGCCTGTTGCAGTACAGTCGTCCGGGCGAATTTAACGCCCCGTTAGAAATGCATCCGATTACCCCCATTATTGAAGAGATGCTGGTGTTAGTGCGGCATTCGATTCAGAAACAAGAAGTAGTTTTGATCACTGAGTTAAACGCCAGTTGTCCAGTGCAGGTCAATCGACCGCAGTTGCTGCAAGTCTTGATTAATCTGGTAGTAAACGCGGCGCATGCGATGGACGGTAAAGGACGGATTTGGGTGCGAACCTATGACTGGGTGCAGCAAGATATGCCGATTGGCGTCAAAATCGAAGTGGAAGATGAAGGTTCTGGAATTGCACCAGAGCAGCTAGGGCGAATTTTCGACCCCTTTTACACCACGCGTAAGGATGGCACTGGTTTAGGGCTTTCGCTCAGTTACGGCATTATTAAGCGGATTGGTGGCACGATAGAAGTGAGCTCAACCTTAGGTAAAGGCACATTATTTACCATAGGCTTGTACCATGAGGCGAAGGAAGATCAGCAAAATAATCCCTACGAGGGCTTGCATATTGCGGGCAACTACAGCGACATGTCTGCCGATTAGCTTAGCGGTTTAGTTTTGCCAAGTGAGATATGGCTGTTTGTTGTATTCGATTGATAACGTGACATTTAAATATGGCTGCAGTTGTTAGTTCTACTTTATGTGGCTTTGCATCACCGAATTTTAGGCAAAAAAAAGCCGGATGATGAATCCGGCCACAAAGAGTGTGTGTGAGCAATGTCGTGCTTGCAAACTCAGGAGCTCCGTAACAACGTCGATTACCAGTCATCGTTGTTAAAGATGAGTTTTGGAACGCGCGTTAACGATAATCATTCTCAATCGTGTTTGCAAGCTATTTATTGAAAAAAGTGCACATCTTTACAAATATCGTTTCGCTCTTATCTATTAACTGTTTAGATCGACTTACGTAGATGCAGTTTATGATCGACTAAGCTTTTTGGATCGGCCTTGAGCTCGGTAATTAAATATTGATTACTGATCAACAAATTAAGCATCGCAGGGAAACGGTTCATCGTTTTCACCTGAATATGGTTATAGCCTTGACGGCGTGCCCAGGTTTCTTGGTATTCGAGTAGACTCTGCGCTAAGCCTAAACGTCTAAAGTCGGAGGCAACGCCACCTAACCAGCTATAAAATATAGCCTCTTCTTGCTCGTAACCCAGTTTAAATCCCGCCAGTTCACCTTCCACATACGCAACTAAAATCAAACACTTCTTGCCCCGTAAGCGCTGATTTAACACTTCGCTGGTGAGAGGGCGATCGAGTTCAGGGATTTGTTGACTAAGTTCGATAAGCTGAGTGGCTAACTCGGGAGTCAAACCTGACTCTGCTTTAATTTCGATAGAATACATTGCTTGCTCTCATAAAAAATCAGCCCCACTCGCGCGTTAACAGGAGCGGGGCTGAACTATTAACTGGTCAAATTATAACAGGTCTGGCCAGTTGAGTTAATCAGGAAATTGATTCTTGCGGATTGGTGCGCAAAATCTTGTCTTGTAAGACTTTTAGCAAAACCCCGTAGGCAGGCAGGAAAAGACCTAAGCTCACGATCAGCTTAAAACCGTAATCGACAGTGGCGATTTCGGGCCAATTGGCCGCCATAAAGCTATCGGAAGAGGCGTAAAAGGCGATACTGAAAAACACTAAGGTATCGACCAGATTACCCACTAAGGTCGATGCTGCAGGCGCGACCCACCAAGAGCGGCTCATTCGAAGACGGGCAAAAACCTTAATATCCATTAACTGACCAATCAAATAAGCAGCAAAGCTGGCAAAAGCGATTCGGAACACAAAGGTATTCCACTCTGCAAGTGAGTCAGCGCCTTGGAAGCTACCTTGATGGAACACGACTCCCATCACGTAGGAAATCATCAAAGCGGGAACCATAGCTTTGAGTATGATGCTACGTGCGGCTTGTTGGCCAAAAATACGGACAGTGAGATCTGTGGCTAAGTACACGAATGGAAAGCTAAATGCGCCCCAGGTTGTGTGGTAACCAAATAGCTGAAATGGCAATTGTACTAAGTAGTTGCTGACGCAAATAATCAGTATATGGAATCCTACTAATAGGAATAAGGCGCGGCGAAGCTGCGCTGTGGTTAACATTAACATATGTGGCCTTTTTAGTTGTGTAGGGCGGGGTGAGGGAACCCGCTAATTTTCAATTTATTATGTTTACGACAATATCACCGAACATTACCGATCGCAGCGAGGCGAAATCGGGTCGCCATTATAGTGGTCGAGTTTTAAGATGCAAGCCTGCTGTTTAAATGTACGCATAGAATGAAAACTCTTCTACACTTTGTGTACGTCGAAGGAGGATAGCCATGAGACGATTCTTTGCTATTTTTTGCTTACTTTTAGCCGTGTTACCTGTATCCATTTGCGCCGCCCAGCCGATTGTCGTCAATGTAGCGACGGCATCGTGGGATGATTTTGCCAATCGTGATGAAACGGGCTATTACTTCGAGTTACTTCAGCGGGTTTTCCCTGAGCCAGAATGGCAACTCAAAGTGCAGTTTATGCCCTTTGCCCGCAGCCTTTATCTGGTTGAGCATAATCGTACCGATATCACCCTCAGCGTTTATAAGGGAGATACTAAAAAGGCGCTGTTAACTGAGAATACGGTTGAAGTGGATTCTATCGATGTAGCGGTGACCGCCGAGTTAGCGGCGACTTGGACAGGACTTGAGAGTCTATCCCATAAGAGGGTTCAGGCCATGTTGGCCTATCGATACAATATGTTGACTCCCGTGCCCATGTACTACGAAGAAAGTAGCGATATGCTGACTATGCTCAATAGCTTAAATGCAGGGCGCATAGATGCCGTGCTGGATTATAAATCTAATTTGCTTATGTATGTGCCTAAGCTGAAGGCGCCACAAAATTTTGTGATTATTCAAGGCGTACTCAAGGCCGAAACCTATTTCGCCTTTGCTAATACTGAAAAAGGTCAGATGCTGAAACAACACTTTGACCTTGTACATAAGCGTTTAATCGATTCGGGTGAACAGGACAGGCTTTACCTTGAAACGCTTGAAAAACGCAGGGGTGATGGTGAAAAATAGACCTTAGGCTTATTACATTTCGAACAGAATCGACATGATAGTCGCGAGTTTATTTTCAAGCTCTTGCCACTCAGCTTCGGGCTCAGAACCTGCAATAATTCCCGCCCCCGCAAATAGGTTAATCCGACCCGGTTCGATCAACGCACTGCGGATAGCCACCGAAAACTCACTCTCATACTTATTGAAGTAACCGCAGGCACCAGCGTACCAACCGCGAGTATAACCTTCACGCTGACGAATAAAGTTCAATGCCGAATGCCGCGGTAAGCCACCCACCGCAGGGGTTGGATGCAGAGCTTGCAACAGTTGAAAATCATTTACGCCCGGCTTTAACTCGGCTCGAATCGCGCGGTGCAAATGTTGAATATGATTCAGTTTAAAGATGGTCGCTAATTCATCGGCGCCGACATAATTGCTCAGCGGCGTGAGCATATTTACTATGTGGCTACGAACGAGTTGGTTCTCAACGCTATTCTTGTTGTCTTCTAACAAGGCATTCGCCAGCGCAATATCTTCTTCTTGGCTCAGACCGCGTACCGTTGTGCCTGCTAGCGCCTCAGTGAATAATTCTTGCTGACGGCGGCGGAATAAACGCTCCGGTGAGCAAGAGATAAAAGTGCGTTCTGGGCTGAATTGAAAGCCAAATTGGAAGCTGTTGGGATTACGTCCCTGCCAGCACGCCAGTACCATCCAAGGATCGATAGGTTCGTTCACTTCAAGCTGAGTTAAGCGGGATAACACCACTTTTGGGGTGTCTTGATTGAACTTTGGCTCGACCACTTGCTCCACTAAGGTCTTCCAGCGTTCAAAATCGGGCTTGTCACTACGGCCAAGAGGAACGATTTTCTTCGGCGGCGAGAGTGGTTTCGCGGGCATCACAGCTTCGATAGCGGCAATGGCCTTGTCGATTTCGCTATGGTGATCATTCTCGGCAAAATTAAGATTCACCAACAGACTAAACTTGCTACCGCTGCGTCTAAATTCAATGCGCGGCAGGATAAAGCGACTATTACCGAACTCTGGCCAAGATTCTATGGTGCGATCGAAGGCAACGCCGCCGTAGTAACGAATATTTTGATTCGTCGATAAGGCTCGCTGCTCTTGGTAGGCCATGGCCAGTTGTTGATCGTTAATGCCGGTTTCAAATCTGAAGTCTTTACATGCCCCAATCGCCGCGACTTCTTCGATTCTGTCGCGCCCATGCCAGTAGATACGCGGAAATTGCGTCTGCGATGCCAACCATGAAATTAAAGGCATAGCGACAGTATTAAGCGACAACTGCACTATCGGCTCCGTCGGCGGAACTTGCTTTAATTGAATGAGTTTGTCGATGAGAGACTTAAGGTCTTCAGACAGGGCATGAACGGGCAAATAGAACTCCAAAGTAAAGATAAGGGATGAAGGCGAAAGCTGAAGGTCACTCTGTCAGCGTCAATGAATTCGACTCAGGTTAATGTACTCTTTTTCAAGTCATTACCTTTAGTTGATTCAGCCTGTAAATAAGAATCTTTCGCTCAAATTAAAGGCCAAGGTCTAGAGTGTCAAGATGTAAGCCCCCAGCGTGTGACTTTCGCCATAGTCTCATTTTACGCTGCTAAAAAATGTGACTTGAGTGGGTCTTTTTGTCGGATAAGTCACCCTTGGTGGACATTTTGTCTCTTGGTTACGCCATGCGCTTTCCCTTTGTTTCAATTTGTCGATCTGGGTTGGTTTTTAAACGTTTTCCGGTTGAGACAGAATCATCGCGGTTCACAATAGCGGGCACATCTTAAATTTTCGACGTGACAACAATAATATGATTACCACGAATACCCTCTTTAGAGTGTCATCTTTAGCCTTAGCTATTGGTCTTAGTTTTACTGTTCAAGCCGATGAAATCGCCCGTGATCCGCGACTCAATATCAATGAAGTGATCGTCGTGCATGGTGACGGCGGAGAAGCCAGTGAAATGGCGACGACCCATTGGAGCATTAGTGAAGAAGAGATCCGCGCAACCGGAGCGCAAAGCCTAGATCAAGTCTTAAAGAATGTGCCGGGTGTGTACATTCGCGTCGGTGGCGACGGAACGCCAAGGGTCGATATTCGTGGTTTTAAAACTCGCCATGTGACCTTGTTGGTCAATGGTGTGCCTATGAGCAGCGCCGACGATGGTCAGTTCGACCCAAGTATCATTCCCACAAGCCAAATTGCCTCGGTAGAAGTGTCTGTCGGCCCCACATCTGTGCTCTATGGCCCAAGTGGTGCGGGCGGCGTGATCAACATTATTACCAAGCAGGGCAGTACGGCGCCAGCACTGGCTGGGCGCCTCGAAGCGGGCAAAGACAATACATTTAATGGCGATATCAGCGCCGCAGGTTCGGGTGACGACTGGCAAGGTTTGGTCAGTGTCAGTCGGCAGCAAACCGACGGTTTCCCTATGTCGAATGACTTTGAGCCGACACAATACCAAGATGGTGAGTTGCGCGTTAACTCGGATAAAGAAGTCACTAACGTTTATGCCCAAGGCAGTTACTGGTTATCCGACAAGACACAATTGATTGCCAATATGGCGCTGCGCAGTGGCGAATGGGGAAAACCTGCCCGTGACGGTACTGGGAGCGGCAAGTTGAAATTCGAACGTACCGATGACTATGACGCGCATACTTTCCAACTGGGGTTAGCGCATCAATTTGATGACACTTTCACCCTACGTGGCTTTGGCTATCACAATCAAAGCGATACCTTAGAAGCCTCCTATGCCGATGAAACCTATCAGGCAGTGACGCTGTCGCAAGATGGGCGCTCGGTTGTGCAAGGCGTCAATCTGCAGTTAATCACAGACTTGCATACCGCGGGTTTATTCACGACCTCAGTCATTGCCGAGAAACAAAGCTGGAAGTCAGTCGTCGATACTTATACGCCTAATACAGGCAGCAATAATGGTGGCACTACAGGTTCTGGCGGCGGAACAGGCATAGGTGGTGGAACAGGCATAGGTGGTGGAACAGGCATAGGTGGTGGAACAGGCACAGGTGGTGGAACAGGCACAGGTGGTGGAACTGGCACAGGCGGTGGAACTGGCACAGGCGGTGGAACAGGCACAGGTGGTGGAACAGGTACAGGTGGTGGAACAGGTACAGGTGGTGGAACAGGTACAGGTGGCGCCGAGAACTTAAATGATTCTGCCTGGTTATATACAGCCGCGGCTGAGTATCAGTACCAATCTGAGCTGCAGTACGGCTTTACCTTAGGTGGCGCTTACCATTCACTCGACACCACAGATAGTACCGATGGTAACTATTCGGCCATGGCCTCCAGTTATTGGCAGGCGGCGCAGGATTCTCGCTTAAGTTTAAGTGTGGCACGTAAAGTGCGCTTCCCCTCTATGGTGAACTTGTATTCGCAGCTATCTGGTAATCGTGATTTAGAAGCCGAAGAGTCTAAGCATGTGGAGCTGGGTTTAGAGCAGAATCTGCCAGCGAGTAACGATTTCTCCCTTTATGGTTATTACACGGATGCGAAAAATTACATCGCCAAGGATGTCGATGGTTTCTACCAAAATATGGGGCGTTATAAGTTCAAAGGGGTGGATTTTCAAATCAATAACCATGCGATTGAGCACTTAGATCTGAGCTTCTCTTATAGTTTTCTCGATTCAGAAGAGATAGACGGCGACGATACCTTAGATGCTTTGCAATATCGTCCACGTCACCAGTTACGTTGGCAGATGAGTTACGAGTTTCCCTTCGAGACTCAAGTTCACCTCAACGTGGAGCGTATTTTAGACCAAGTCTATGCGACGCAGGTGAAGGTTGGCGGTCAGACCCAATATCAACAGCAGTCGTTAGACAACTACACCTTAGTGGACGTAAATCTGGTACAACCATTAATTCGTGACAAGTTAGATGTTTACCTACGTGCGACTAACTTGCTGGATGAAAACTACTACCAGAGTGAAGCCCTGCCACAGGCGGGACGACAGATCTTCATCGGTGTGAACTGGCAGATCTAAGATGAAACTCCTAGCGCTCGAAGGCGTTAGCTTCAACTATGGCAGCCAGTTACCGACTGTATTGCAGGAGGTTAACTTGGCGATTGGCACCGGCCAATGCCATTGCGTGAGCGGTCCTACGGGCTCTGGGAAATCGAGTCTGCTAAACCTACTGGCGGGCGTGTTAAATCGCCCGCATGAAGGTGACATCTGGCGTTACCCACAACTGGTTACGGGTCTGGTGATGCAGGACCCGCAAACTCAGCTCCTTCGGCAAACCGTTGGCGCCGAAGTGGCTTTCGCCTTAGAAAATCTCAGCATTCCCGCTGAGCAAATGCTACCTAAAGTGCAATTGGCTCTGCGACGCGTGGGCTTGTATCTGCGTCTCGATACCCAAGTCAGCACGCTTTCCCTTGGTCAAAAATATCGTTTAATGATAGCCGCTCAACTGGTGTGCGAGCCGCATTTACTGCTGCTTGATGAGCCTTGGGCACAACTCGATGATCACGGTGTGAGTGAGCTGCTGGTCGTGCTCCGCAATCTTATCCAAGATGGCATGGCGCTAGTGTTGGTTGAACATAACGCCTCGGCCTTCGCTGAGATTATTCAGCATTACTGGCAGTTAGAGGCCGGCAAGCTATCCGAAGGCGTCTATACCGTGACCGATGCGCCGCAAACTGAGGCGCCTGCGTGGCGTAATCAGCCTAAGTTTGAGCACTTAGGTAAAGTCTTGGTCAGCGCCGAAGCCTTTGATTTTGGGTTCGATGCTTGTCCTACATTATTTGCGTGTCCGCACGGATTCCAATTGCAGGCGGGTGAGATAGTGACCTTAGTGGGAGATAACGGCTCAGGTAAAACTAGTTTGTTGAAAACCATAGCTGGCGTACTTAGTTCAAGACAGCGTCTTCCGCTTAAAGTGCTCGGGCGAAGACCTAAGCTGGGGATTTATGGCGCTGAGCTGGGTCTGCTGATGCAAAGGCCGAGTCGACAATTATTCGAGACCAGCGTGCTGGCCGAAATGCAGTTTAGCCTTAGGCGTTTTGAACTTCCCAAAGAACGCGCGGCGCAGATGTTGGATGAATTGGATTTATTTAGCTTAGCTCAGCTGTCGCCACACAAATTATCCTACGGTCAACAGCACTTGATTGCCTTAGCGTCACTCGCCTGTTTACGCCCTAAAGTATTGCTTTTGGACGATCCATTGGCGGGGATGGATAAGCATTACTACGGCAAAGTGTGGTACTTGCTGAAGCGGTTAAGCTCGCAAGGTTGCGCTATTTTGCTCAGCAGTCACAGAAGCATTGAACACAGCGCTGTATCACGGCAATTGAGTTTGCGTAATGGTTTATTGGTGGAGGAATTGATTGAAACAGGAGAGCGTTATGTGGGCTAGTTGTCGGCGCCTACGCGCGCTGCGGCATTGGAGTTATGAGCGGCGGGAAACGGCACTTTGTGCGTTGTCGCTGCTATTGGTGTGCGTGCTCTCAGCCTGTGCTTTTGTATTGCCTGCTGCTTTACTCTTGCCATTAGCAGGGCTTAATGGACTGCTTGTTATCCACGGTTTGCTGCGGCGCGGCAGTATTTGGGGCGTGCTAAAGCTAGGTTTAGTGCAATTGAGCATTACTTTGAGTCTGTATTTAATCCTCTATGGCGTTGAACATTTAGCCCAAGGCGCCGTGGTGGTTGCGCGTATTATTTTGGCGACCATTCCCGGTTGGTGGTTGTGTATTACGGCGGCTCCCGAGCGGATTGGTGAAGTGTTAAGTGCGTTTTTACCGACCAAGTGGGCCTTTGTGGTCGCGGCATCCTTAAGTTTATTGCCCTATATGGCAGATGAAATTCGCGAGATATATCAGATCCAGTGTCTGCGCGGGGCACGCATTACACCTAAGGCGCTGCGTAACCCTAAAAATTGGTCCGAGTTGGTGTATTGCGTGTTGTTTCCCGTTTTAATCCAATTGCTTAAATTATCTCGCCAAATGGCCGTTGCAGCGCAGAGCCGTCACTTTGGTTTAGCGCAACGGCCAACACATTGGCATTCACCGAGAGACAAAAATGACTAAAAAAATCCCGCTGAGTCTACAAGACTCCTTATTTGTCGGCTTTTGCGCCACCTTGCTGGTGGCATTAACGGGCATGTTAAGGCTTAAGTTGGGCTTGTCTGGACACAGCATGTTCCTGATGAGCTTCTTTTATCTGATCTGTTACGGCGTGTTAGGTCGTTTCGGCAGTATGACGGCATGCGGTGCTATCGCGGGCATAGTGGCTATGGCTTTAGGCGTAGGTAAAGGCGGGCCTATGATTTTACTGAAGTTTGCCTTGCCTGCCATAGCAATGGATCTCGTCGCCTTACTCTTGCCGCTCAGTATGAACTTGCATTGGCGCTGCGTGATCTTAGGCATTGCAGGCTGTATCGCTTGGGCAGGTAAAGTGGCACTCACCAATATGCTCGCGGGCATGGCGCTGGATGTAGTGATGATTCAATGGGGCTTGAGTGTATTAAAAGGCGGCTTTTTTGCCACTCTGGGCGCCTTGCTTGTACCGCCTGTGTTGACGCGATTAAAAGCCCACGACCTGTTACACCGTGACAAATTTTAAAAACCTTTTTAAAGCTTTAGGAAATGCAGATGAAAAATTGGCTGATTTGTATCGACGATACCGATGATATAGGCACTAAGGGCACGGGCGAAATTGCCGAGGAAATCGCCCATCTGCTCGCGAATATGTCGGGCGGCCATGCTTCCTTTGTGACGCGGCATCAATTGTTTGTGCACCCTGATATTCCTTATACCTCACATAATAGTGCCATGTGTTTTGCGCTGCGCTCGCCACTGACGCAGGCCGAGATCCACCAATATGCCGTTGCGCACTTGGTTGCGGAATCGGCTCCCGCTGCCGATCCTGGCATCGCCATACTCGATGTTGACTCTCGCTATGATGCCGCGGCTTTAATGGATTTTGGTCGCAGAGCCAAGGTTGAAGTGATCACGAAAGCGGCGGCCTATGATTTGGCTGAACAACTTAATATTCAGCTGACCGAACATGGCGGCACAGGCCAAGGTGTGATTGGTGCGTTAGCGGGATTAGGGCTACGTTTGATGGGCTGCGACGGTCGGGTAAAAGGCCAGATTAAACTTGGCCAATTTGAGGATGTTTCACTCGAACTCAGCGTTGCCGATATCCTCGAACAAACCGGACTTGATGCTGTGATGAGCATGGACAAGTATCGACTTGCGCTTGATGAGCGAGTGCAGCTGAAGGGCAAAGTGAAAGCCGTATACCTTGATCACCAGTTTGTATTGCTCGTTCATCAAGAGACAGAACAATGGCGCAATGCGGGTAAGCAAGCCCTGCAAGCCTACTAGAGCAAGTTTAGTGAAAGAGTTTAAAAAGAGAGTGCTAAATGAATCTCAACTTGGTCGAACATGCATTTGAATTAAAGGATGACCGCTGGATTTTTAAGGCGGGATTAGCTCAATATCCACGGGCGAGGCAAGTTGCCAAACTGTGCACTCGTTTTATCCCAGATGATGAAGACGAGCAGATCGACGATGAGCTCCGCTCCTGTTACAACTGCCAATATCGCCGCTGGATGGTCGCCGGTTTTGAATGCCTAGCCCTTAAGCATTTATTGAAAAAGTGAGAGTGTGAAAGGGTCTTGCTTGAGCCTTAGGCCCTTATTCCATCGCATCCTGTTTAGGGCATTTTGTTTACCAATAAAGTCTATGGTGATTTTCTAATGCGCGGCTTAGAATGCCCCTCACGTCTGTTCTATAATAATCAAGAATAACAACAGAACATTTGAGCGTAGGTCGCTTTTATGTCGTATGGTTAAGTTGATATTTTATTCGGGCACATCATCCTTGGGGTTGTAGATATGAGTGAGTCGGCAGAATCAGTTGAGCTTATCAAATTACCTGTGTCGCAATTGACATTAGGTATGTTTGTCAGTGCCATAGACAAAAATGATAAAGGTCAACTTGCTATTGCAAATGCTGGACAAATTAAGCACAAGGATGCGATTTTAAAACTGGCCAAAAGCGGTATTAAATTTGTTTGGGTAGACGCCGAGCGTTCGGCAGAGCATTGCGGTTTAAAGAAAAAAGCCACTAACGATAGTCAAACCGACAATCGAAAAGCGCCAGTGAGTCGCGATAAGCAACAAGCTCAAGCTAAGGTCATGCTGACCGAAGCGAAAGATCTTATTCGTAAAGTGTTATCCGAAACCTTCGAAGGCAAAGCCATCGAAGTAGCGCCCTTCGAAGCGTTAGCCGATACCATGATTGAGTCTGTCATGTTAGATGCTGATGCGCTTAAATGTATGTCTGCGCTCCGTTCAAAAGATGCCTATCTACTCGAACATTCAGTGAATGTCGCCTTTCTGCTGGTAACCTTTGGCAAATACCTACAGCTCGATCGTGATATGCTGCGGCAAATGGCGGTCGGTGGGATTTTGCACGATATTGGCAAGATTAAAGTCGACAATAAAGTGCTGCACAAGCCGGGTAAACTGACACCAGAAGAGTTCGAACATATGAAGCTGCATCAAGTGTATGCGCTTGAAATTATGAACGAAACTACTGGTCTGTCGCAGATCAGTAAAGATATCTGCTTGATGCACCACGAAAAGTTAGATGGCCGTGGTTATCCAAGGGGCTTGAAGGGTGATGAAATCCCTCGCCACGGTCGTATGAGCTGTATCGTCGATATCTTCGATGCGTTAACTGCAACGCGCTGTTACAAAGAGGCCATGAGCCCAGCCGCGGCCTTTAAAATTTTACTCAGTCTGACGCCATTTCACTTGGATCAAGGATTGGTCTATGAGTTTATTCGTTGTATTGGTGTTTACCCTGTGGGTTCCTTAGTTGAATTATCGGACGGCCGAATTGGTATTGTCTGGGCCTCGAAGGACAGAGATGCACTGCATCCAATCGTAAAGTGCTTTTATTCTTTAAAAGTAAAACGTTACACAGATGTCGCTATGGTGGATTTATTAAAATCTGAGCTGTATATCGAGCGCGGCGTGTCACCGAGTTCATTGGATATTGATCCAACGCCTTTCTATTAATCCTCAAATCTTGTCTCTAATGCCGGTCATCTAAGTCGATGGCTGGTGCGAACGATTGCAGAGCCTGCGCTAAAAACCGTAAACTGAATGTCTTCTCCTGTCTGGCAATGCGATGAACAGTGCTATGAAATCATTATTTTCTATTTTTATCATTCTCTTATCTTTGGCTTTATTAATCCCTGGGGTGACTCAACCTATTTTGAGTATCAGCGGCACTATCGATAAGGCCAAGCTGACCGAGCAAGGCATAGAGCAAGTTGCTCAACGTTTCGATGAAGACTCGGGGCGCGACAGCGCTCGCGGCATGCTGAGTATGGTCAGTGGTTTGCTGGGGCTCAATAGCCTTAAGGGCGAAGTTGAAGTGCTACAGAAAACCCGCAGTATTTGGGGAACGGTAACCGAACTTTATCACTCTGGGAACGGGCTCGTCGCGGGATTAGTCATGTTATTCAGTGTAGTAGTGCCAGCATTAAAATTGAGTTTAATGCTGGCACAGCAATGTGTTAGCTCGATTGGTCTGAAACTGAGGATTAATGCCGTCGTCAACGCACTCGCGAAGTGGTCGATGGCCGATGTGTTTGTGGTGGCGCTGATCATCACCTTTATGGCGGGGAACGCCTCAGGCGGTATGGGTGAAATGCTAAAAACCCAAGCGCAATTTGAAAACGGTTTTTACTTTTTTACCGCTTACTGTATTTTATCGATTTTGAGTGGTTTTTTAGTGCGTCGTCCAACGCCAATTTTGTAGCGAGTTTATCAAGCATGCCGACCTTAGCGATAAGGCCGGATGCCGAGATTTAACGCGGTTAATGGCGCCGCGAGTTAGGACAAAGTGCCATTTTGATAAATGGGCATAATCCAATAGCGGCAGGGATTATGTTTGCAGACCAAAGCCAGCGCTGCGAGCAGCGCCGCTTGTTGCGCAGCGGGGTGCATGATTTCGAATTTACAAAACTCCCGATAACCTTCTACTTGTTCCTTGATATTAAAATGGCTGTGTTCACGGCTAAAACCACAAATATTCCCTAGGCTAAAACCCGACAGAAACTCCAGCTCTATCAAGGTATCGACTATGTCGTCCTTAATATCATTTTGGGCGATCAGTACTAACAGTTGTTCTGTGCTCATTTACGTTTCTCCAGCCAAAAATACAGAATTGGCAGTAAATACAGTGTGGTAATGGTTGAAGTGAGCAGACCGCCAATCACCACAATCGCTAAAGGTTTTTGAATTTCAGCCCCAGGGCCCGAGGCAAACACTAGCGGCATAAGACCAAACATCGCCGTTGTCGCCGTCATCAAAATAGGGCGTAAACGCCGCACCGCACCTTGTTCCACCCGTTCGCGCAGGTTGCTGAACATGTGCTTGGTTTGTTCGTAATAGCTGACCATCACCACGCCATTGAGTACAGCGACGCCGAGTAGGGCGATAAAGCCAACCGAGGCGGGCACGGACAAATATTCCCCTGACAAATACAGGCTAACTATGCCGCCCATCATAGCGAAGGGAACGTTGGCGAGAATTAAGCCCGCTTTGGCAAGCGAGCCAAATGTCGTAAATAAAATCAGGGTGATCAGTGCGATAGCAATGGGGATCACTAGTAGTAAATTGCTGGTGGCCCGCTGTTGGTTTTCAAACTCGCCACCAAAACTCACGCTATAACCGCTCGGGAGTTTGATTTCCTTTGTGATTTTAGCGTTGAGTTCTTCTACAAAACTCACGATATCGCGGCCTTGCACGTTAGTGGTGATCACTGAAAAGCGATTCCCTTGCTCACGCTCGATCAGGATGGGGCCTTGTTTATAACTTAAGGTGGCGACATCACTCAGGCGTTTTAAGGAGTGATCTGGCATCACCAGTAACTGATTTTTAAGTTCATTAATGCTACTTAAGTGGCTCTGATTGTTAGCAATCAGCACGGGTGTGCGCTTTTTACCCTGTAGCACTTCGGTCACGATTACGCCTTCGAGCTGGCTTTTCAGGTAGCGGGCAAACTCCATGGTGCTCATGCCAAAGCCTCGGGCGAGCTCGTTATCTAAGGTGAGGTTGATAAAAGGACTGCCTTCGATCATCGCCATTTTCACATCGACGCTGCCGCTGGTGGCATTAACCAGCTGTTGGATTTGGCTCGTGAGCTGACCTAAGGTGTCGATATCGTTACCAAAGACCTTGATCGCCACGTCGCCAATGCTGCCGGTGAGCATTTCCGACACGCGCATTTGTATCGGTTGAGTGAAGTTAAAATTAACGCCGGGATAGTCCAATAACACAGTGCGGATCGCATCGATAAGCGCTTCTTTATTTGCAAAGCGCCATTCGCTGCGGGGCAAAAGTTCTAAGAACACATCGGTTTCATTGAGTCCCATGGGATCTAAGCCGATTTCATCCGCGCCAGTACGCGCCACCATCTGTTTGATTTCAGGAACTTTAGCCAGCAAAGTTTGCTGAATCTGCTTGTCGATGGCAATCGAAGCCTCGAGCGAAATCGACGGGGATTTCTCTAGCTGCAGAATAATGTCGCCCTCATCTAAGGTCGGCATAAAGGTTTTTCCCACTAACCCGAACAAGCCTAAGCTGACGATAAGCAAGCTAAAGGCGATCACTATAAAGCGTTTTTGATGGCTAAACGTGCCCTTGAGGCTGCCCAGATAAAGCTGTTTAAGCTTTTCAATCGCCTTAGGTTCCTTGGCGGCTTTTTCGTTGACGAGGTAAGAGGCGATAACCGGAATAACAGTTAACGACAACACCAGCGCCGACAGCATGGCAAACACGATAGTGACCGCAACTGGGGTGAAGAGTTTGCCTTCAAGCCCGCTCAAGGTCAGCAAGGGCGAGAACACTATCATGACGATCACTGTGCCCGACACCACGGGAATGGCAACGTCCTTGGTCGCGCGAAAAATCAAATGCAGCCGGGGTAATCTCTGCTTAGTCGCGATGAGATTCACCATGTTTTCGACCACGACCACAGATGAATCCACTAACATGCCTATGGCGATAACTAGCCCGCCTAGGCTCATTAAGTTCGCAGAAAGATTAAAGTAATCCATCATCAAAAACGTCATCAGCGCGGCGAGTGGCAGCGAGAGTGACACGACTAATGCGGCGCGCACGTTGCCTAAAAACAACGCCAGCAAGATGATCACTAGCACTACAGCTTCGAACAAGGCATTGGAGATGGTATCAATCGCGGTATTGATCAGATTTGCGCGGTCGTAAAAGGTGTTTATCTGACTGCCTTCTGGCAAGGTTAGGCTGATTTGATCGAGCTTTTCCTTAATATTTTTGACCACTTGTGCGGTATTAGCGTCTTTCAGGGCGATGATTAACGCTTCGGCGGTTTCGTTGCCGTCTTTCGTGACTGCGCCATAACGGGCTAAGTGGCCAATTTGAATATCGGCCAAATCCTGCAGTCGATACACTCTGGCATCATCGGCCTTGATCACTAATTGTTTTAGCTCGTCGATGTCATCGATGCGACCTTCGGCGCGCACTATGATGGTATCTGTGCCAATGGTGAGCTTGCCTGCACCTTCGTTGTGATTATTCTCAACGATCGCCTGTTGCAGCGCCGCAAAGCTCACGCCTGCAGCTGCCATGGCCGCAGGTTTAGGGGTCACACTAAAGCTTTTAGCATAACCACCGAGGATATTCACATCGGCGACACCCGCAACGGTGCGCAGCAGTGGGCGGATTTCCCATTCGAGTAACTGCCGTCTTTCCATCAGCGATAGATTGGGATTTTCGAGTGAAAACATAAAGATTTCGCTGAGTGGTGTACTCATTGGCGCAACACCACCTGTCACGCCTTCAGGAAAACTGTCCCACACGGCGGCGATGCGCTCGCTCACCTGTTGGCGCGCCCAATAGATATCTGTTCCTTCGTCAAAATCGAGGGTGATATCGCTGATGGCGTATTTAGTGGTCGATCGCAGAATCGATTGATGGGGAATACCTAACAGTTCGGTTTCAATCGGCACGGTAATTTGCGCTTCAATTTCCTCCGGCGTCATGCCGGGCGCCTTGAGGATGATCTTCACTTGGGTGGGCGAAATATCGGGAAAGGCATCCAAGGGAATGGAAAACCAGGCTCGCGCTCCCGCTAACATAATAATCAGCGCCACAATCAGCACAAATAGGCGCTGCGTGAGCGAAAAGCGGATGACTGAGGTCAACATCTTATTCGCCTCCTAGGCCAAGCATTATGCCTTTAACTGCGGCAACAGATTGGGATAACACTTCGATTTGGCTCAGATCTTGATCGCTTTCAACGATATATTGCTCAGGGGTTGAACCGAGAATATCGATCGTAATCGAGGTGAGCGTGTCGGCGGTTTTAGTGAAGACTTGGCTATCTTGCTCCCAACTAAAAACACTATTTTTAGGCAATAAATACACCGCCTTTTGATACTCGGGTATCACAGTGATCTGTTGTCCTAACAGTAAGTTACATTCCTGCGGCACGGGTGATGACCAAGCGGTCACGAAGGCACCTTCGGCGATGGCCGACACGGACTCAATGGCGATATGGCATTGATTGATGTTTACCGCCGAGAGCGAATGTGACTGGCTCATAGGCACACTGACTTTGACGCGAATACTGTCGCTAGGCACCAGTGAAAATAGCTGTGAACCCGCCATATAAGGTCCATTTACTTGGTTGAGTTTAACGATCCCCGCCACTGGCGTGCCCACCACTAGCGAGTCTGTGGTGGCATCTGTGCTTTTGACTATCTCCATAAAATGCTGCATGTGCTCGTATTCTAGGTGAGTGCTGAAGTAGTCTTGGCTGATCTCGCGCCACTTTTCGGCGCTGATACTGCCATTGTTTAATAAGGGTTTATTACGCTCATAACGGCTTTTTGCCAGTTGATATAAGCTGCCTGCGGCTTCGACTTGGGCGAGGTAGTGGGACACTTCTGGCCCTGTCAGTTTGACTATCGCTTGGCCCTTAGTAACGAGTTGGCCTTGGCCGACGAGGAAGCTGATCTGCTGGATATTCTCCGGCGTGCTGATCCAGTAATCATTACCGGGGAGGATTTCAACCTGTGCGGGCAAAGGGCTGCCCTCATAACTGGCGACTTTCTGTGGTTGCACATAGCTCAGGTCTAAATTACCGAGGGAACTTATCGTTAGGGATTCAGCCTGCACTAAGGTGGCAACACTGGCGGATAAACAGAAAAGGCATGCGCCGTACTTGGCCATCATAATGAAATTCCTAAGGCTTGCAGTTGTTGGGAGTGCAGTTGTTGCTGCGCGACTTGGTTCAGTGCCAAGCGGGATTCGGTATCGAGTGCATCCATATAGCGGCGCAGCCAGACTTCGTAGCTAACTTGATTTTGGTCTTTGACCTTGGCCAGCTCTTCAGTAATGGTGCGGCTAAGGTGTAAGGCTTGGGTTAGCAATGTCTGTTGGTCGAGTAAGTTTTGTTGCTGTTGCTCTAGCTTTTTAAGCTGGGTTTTTAGCTCGATATAAGTACGGTCGAGGTTGAGCGTGTGCTCGGTATTGGCTTGTTGCCATTGGGATAATTCGGTTTGCGATAGGGCCGAACCCAAAGTCAGTGGCACAGAAACGGCGATGCCAAGCTGTTGATCATCAACTTGGTTATCGGCGGTATTTTTGGCCGTGAGTGACACTGTCCAAGGGTCTTTATCCCCCGCTTGCTGACTCTGGATGATCATTAGCTGTTGCTGCTTCTGTAGGCTTAATAATTGCCATAATGGATGCTGCGCGAGAATGTCATTGGGTTGGCTGCTGGCTGAAAGCGGCCGTGCCGTTTCGGTTATGTCCTGCGGTATTTGCTCTTGTCCTGTCAGCTGTTGATAGAGGGCAAGCGCCTCAGCCTGTTGCTGATTAAGATCGACCCGCTCCAGTGCAATATCCACCAGTTCGCGTTCTAACAAGAGTATGTGGGCAATCGGTAATTCGCCCGCATCTGTGAGTTGCTTCTGCTGACTATGGAGTTTGTCGAGCAATTGGCTCTTACGAT
>NZ_MPDG02000004.1:31949-230182 GCF_001887095.2 Shewanella sp. SACH | reverse complement strand
TGTCGAGCAATTGTCTCTTACGATCTAATTGGGCCAGTTTCACTGCAGCAAGACGATGTTCCCACAGGCTTTGTCGCAATAATCCCGATAAATACAGACCTTGCAGCGCGACTTGTTGCGCCTGAATGCTTTGGGTGAGTTGTTTAATCTGCTTGTCGCTGCTGTGCAAAGCAGGGGATTTTATTGGCAAATTGAGTGAGAGTTCCTGCTCGTAGCTGTTACCATTATCTAGGCTACCTAAGTGACTCAGGCTAATGCTCGGCAGGCCATTGAGCCAAGATGAGCTACTTAAGCTTATTTGCGATTGCGGTAACTGGCCGCCCGATTTAGATAGAGAATGTAATCTAGCTTGGCTGGTGGAGAGTGCTTGAGATAGCTCGGAATTCGCGGCGTGGCACAGGAAACTGCTGCTGACTAAGGTCGCCAACAGACATAACTTGATACAAGACGTACTGACAGACATAGGACGATTCTATGGTAATAAAGTGTGCTGTCAGTGTAGGGATTGGTGGGCGAAAGTCGTGGGGGACATGTATCATAAAACCGTCTATGGTACATATGTCCCATAAATTAATTGGTTGATTTTGCTTTTATTTAGGAGTTTTTCGATGAAGGATCTTGTCATTATTGGTCTGTTGGCCTTGATCATATGCTTTAAGCTTTTTGACATCTCATCCGACATTCAATTGGGCATTCCCCAATGGCATATTGCCCAGGAAGCCATGTTATTAGTGCTCACTGTGATTGGTGCCATGTACTTAAGTTATGACCTTATTCGTCGTTCCCGCGAAGTGAAAGCGTTGGCTAAACGGTTGGAGCATGCGGATAAGAAAATCGACAATATGTCGACGCAAATGCGCTCTGCCAGACAAGAATACAGCCAAGCTGTATCGCAGCAATTCGAGACTTGGGGCTTTACTAAGAGTGAGCAGCAAGTGGCATTTTTATTACTTAAAGGCTTAAGTTTTAAAGAAATTGCCGAAGTTCGCCAGACTAAAGAAAAAACTGTCAGGCAACAGGCATCGACCATTTATGGCAAAGCGGCTGTGGATGGACGCCACACTTTCTGTGCTTGGTTTATGGAAGACTTTATTCAAGAACATAATCAAGATCTTGCTGCGAATGAAGCGGCATCAAGTTCTAAGGCGGCTTAATCAACGCTGGATTGGCTTAGTTGTTATAGCTATTTGTTATTAAAAATCGATATTTGCTGAGTTTTTAGTTCTAAACAATAATGAGCATCCCTAAGTTTGCAGGAAGATGCAATTGAAAAACTGGCTGATTATCGTGTTTTGCCTGATTGCCTTGGTCGCTTCGACGCAAACCACAGGACTCGTGCGTTCACTTATCGAATTCTCCGCCTTTGTAGGCGTCTTCTGCTGGGCTTGGCGAATGAAGCCGACGGCAGAGTAGACTGGCTTTCTGCTAAACCATACTTATTGAAAATAAAGAATATACACTAAAGACGTGATACCAATCGCTGCCCACAGCATGACCCCAAGCAACAAAGGTTTGGGGCCACTCGCCCGCATTTTCTGCACTGTAATTCCTGCACCAATCAAAAACAAACACAGGACTAATGCCCGTTTCGACATCATAAACAAGGTGTCATAAACAGCGTTAAACTGCGGTAACCAATGCGCCACAGCAATGGCTAAACAATAAAAACCGATAAAATACGGCAGGTTAAGTTTGCGCTTATCGCCACCAAACAGCATAGCGCTGACCAGTGCGATGGGGATAATCCACAGGGCGCGGGCGAGTTTTATGGTGGTGGCGGTTTTTAAGGCTTCATCGCCATAGGCTGAAGCCGCGCCGACAACCGATGAAGTATCGTGGATGGCGATGGCACTCCACACACCAAAATTGTATTGGCTCATATTGAGCAAATGGCCGAGTGCGGGGAATAAAAATAGCGCGACTGAGTTCAGCACAAACACACAGGCTAACGCAGTGGCAGTTTGATCGTTACGCGCATTGATGGCCGGAGCCACAGCGGCAATGGCGCTGCCACCACAAATAGCGGTACCAGAGGCGATTAAGTGGCCCGTGACATGATCAAATTTCAGTGCGCGGGTGAGCACAAACCCTAAGCTGAGGGTGAAAAAGATTGAGCCAACTATCAAGCCGAAGTTGTGGGTGCTCGCCTCTATCGCTGCGTTTAAGTTAATCCCAAATCCTAAGCCAATGATCGAATAAGACAGGAGTTTTTTGGTGAGAGCGGCAATATTCCATTGCACAGGTACCCAGCCAAGGCTGGCTAAGGTAAAACCTAAGACTAGCGCCATGGGCGACGAGATAAAAGGCGCGAGGCATAACAAGCCCGCACAGATGAAAACGATGCGATGAGTCTTATTATCTTGCTGTGATATCGATGAAGAATTCATAACGCCTTAGGCTCGAGCGATTCGGTTTTATCGTTCCAACCATAGATCTTCACATTAAGCGACGGATACAAAATGGCGATCAATGGGGATTGATCATGGAGACAGATGCAAGGGGGCATTATAGCTGTGAGTATTATCATCAATAAAATCAATTAAACTTATCTAGTTAATCAGTTTTATTGACTCTTAGAAGGTTTGGCAAAGCAGGAGGGTAAATCGAAGAAGATGAACTGTGCTCAGTTCATCTTCTTAGCTGGATTATAAATGGCGAGGTTACAGAGCGTGAAATTATAAATTTACGATACTTTTCAAGTTGTAATCGCTGCCATCCTTTGCGGTAAACAACTTATCTTGGGTGTCGTTAGCGCTAGACATACCCGCATGTAATAGGCTGAGCCAATGGCGCGATGCGGCTGAACGTGACTCTTGTGTTCCGACTACCATGTTTAATGACGTTTCGATTTGGATATCTTCCAGATTGGCAACGTCTCTCGCACCTATCATGCCATTGCGATCGAAACTGAGTTCAACGTGGCAACCTAGGTCCTGCAACACTATGGCGCAAGGCGCATCTTTAGTGCCGTTAAAAGCCACAAACTGTTTTGGCTGACGTAAACCACTGTGGCTGCCGTCGGCAAAAAAGGCCAACAGGTGTTGGTAGTAAACCACATAGCTGCTCACATCTTGGTGTGAACCAGAGTTGAGTGGAAAGAGGCGGTCGAGGAATTGTTTCGCATTGGCGATCTTTTCGTGCTCGGCGACATTCACTTGGGCCACGGCTAGCACTTCTTCTGCGATGAGGCTGTTTAGATTCGGTTGGATCTGGTTGCTCTTGATAATTGACATATTCATCGCTCGTTCCTCTCACTCTTTCAATTTAAAAAATTCAGGGTTTTGATTTAACTTTTGGCTTATCAAAGTTTGTTTTCAACTTGGCTTGTCCGCTTTAAGTGCTTGCCCGCTTTAAGGGTTAGTGGTTAAGCATTTCTTGAATGGGCTGACTCCGCTGGTTTGCTTGAGTCGTTTCTCGATTGCTTAATTTGTAGTCTAGTCTTTTTTTGACTACAATTTCACAATAAAAATTTTACACTGTGAATTTTACAAAATGCGCAATGACCAGAGCTTGATGAGAAAATCACACTTCCTAGGGACAAAAATACGTAACCTACGGAAACGTAATAACTTAACCATGGAAGATTTGTCGGCACGCTGCATTCGAGTCGACGCCGGAAGTGCGCCCTCTGTGTCATATTTGTCGATGATCGAGCGTGGAAAACGAGTGCCGAGTGCCGGAATGCTGGCTGTGATCGCCGCCGTTTTTCAAAAAGATGCCGACTGGTTCCTCGACGATGTGCCCGAAGAGAGCGCTATTACGCCAGATAAAGGCCGACGTGGTGGCATAAGCGGTATGGCGCTCGAACCCAGCTTTTTGTTTTCCAATGATATTTTGCAAATCGCGATACCAGAAATGCTGTCGCAGACGGGGATCTCAGGTCGGCAGTTTGCCCATTTATTGATCCGCGCCCATCAAGAACACCATCAAAATCATTTCCCCGATCTTGAACGTGCCGCCGAAGAAGTCGGTCTCAAGCGTATGCCCTTATCTCTGGACGATATGCTGGATATTGCCAAGGGCATGGGATTAAAAATCAAATGGATAGATAGCACGCCGCAGGAAGTGATCGACGATATGGGCGTGAGTTCACGCCAGTTAGTCACCTCATTTTTCGAGCCGCCGAGCACGATTTATGTGAATAAAATCCTCAAAAATCGTCCTAATAGACTCAAATATGACTTAGCCGTGCACATAGGTCATTGTGTGTTGCACAACAAAGACGGCCTCAAGAGTGTGATGACCTCAGGCCGTAAAGAGGAAGTGGACGAAGAAGCGGGTATGCAGTCCAATACCTTGAACGCGCAGGACATTTTGCATGCGTGGCGTGACTTTGAATCGAGCTTTTTTGCCGGTGCGCTGCTGTGCCCTAAAGTGCCTTATCGCCAATTACTCGACCGCCACGGTTACGAGATTGAAGTACACAAGCAACTGCAAGTGTCAGCCTCGGTCGCCATGCGGCGCATGACTGTCGTCTCTCCTTATCCCCATTGGCATTATTTCGACGCTTACGCACCGGGCAAGCTCAAGGCGGTTTATCGCGGCAACGGGATCCCACTGCCTTGGGGCAATATGCGGTTAGTGGTAGATCCCTGCCAGCATTGGGCAGTCTTTAGGATGATCAGCGAGCCAACGGTCGGCACTTCGGCACAGATTTCTATTTTAAACGTCGGCAATGAACCACGCATTTACTGCTGCGAGTCAATTAAGGTCGAAGATTCGGCGGGCAACCCGCATGTCCTCTGCGCCGGTATTGATTTGAATCCGGCGATTGAAGCCCAAGGCAAAGATGCTCTCTCAATCGCCCACGATTTGAAAGATGCCTGTGTCGCCAGTGGCGGTTCAGTCACTATTCCAAAACACATTAAAAGTGATCTGGTCAGCGTCGCAAAAATCCTCAATATCAACTGGATAGAGCGCGGGATCAAAAACGACGCCCGCCTGATTTGCTCCCGCGGCGCAGTCTGCCCACGCCAACCGAGTTGCTATCAAGCAGGTAAATCACAGTGTGATGGGGCAACGTAAATACTATATGATTTACGTTGAGTTTTGCGGCCTTACGGCCGAGAAAGTCGTGGTGCTTCACCCCACACCCGACCAAGGAGGACTGCTCGTCCTATCCTCCTTGGATACTCCATGACGCCCCCAACGGAGTTGAAAGCTCCTTGTGCTCATTGGCAAATTTGCTATCGCTTCCGAAGGATGCGTCCATGCACCTGCGAAAGCTAGCTCGCCATCCATGGCGAGACTCACGCGAATTTGCCATTCGCCCTGCGGCAACTCCGAGGGGAATAGTATTCTGCGGCATTAAGTATGAAATTTAGGCCAGAAGAGATTTGCCTGTCATGTCTTTTGGGTGTGAGGAAAGAACATTAAAGGAACTAAATATGAATAGGCTATGGTTGCTAGTGCTAGTAATTTTAATGAGTAATTTGACATCAGTTGCTTACGCTAAAAACTGTAAGAAAGGCCAACCATGTGGTAATTCATGCATTTCGTGGAGTAAAACTTGTCATGTTGGAACATCAAGTCAGAGCTATAAATCGTCTACATTGTACGGCGCAAATAATAGCCAATCCTCTGGGGTTAAAGGAACCAGCGAACCTACATCTGAGAATGTACAAGTATTTGAAGTTAAAGTAGATAAGCTCAATGTTAGAGATAAGCCTAATCGTAATGGATATCTACTCGGCTCACTTTTAAAAGGAGATCGTATTGAAGTTATTACCACCAGTGGTGACTGGAAGGTCTTTTTATATAAAAACCAAGTTGCTTGGGTACTTTCGGTTTATTTGAAGCCTTTGTAAGGGGCTTTACCGAACTATCTAGGTCTATTTGTAAAACTTGAAAGAGCGTACTTAAGGTTTGTATTGAGTTGTTGAGATTAAGCACTCGCATGTAAGTGACCGTTGGCGGCATGGTCGCTCTTTCACATCCATGTGATCGCGACATTCGTAGGTCCTTCTACATCAGATGCCGCCGTCGAGCCTATAGGGATATATTCACGGCGAGTCACTGGAATGAGAGTGCTTAATCATTAGTTATGTCGTCACTCATGTGTTTAGCGCTTTAAAAAGAACTCATCTCACAATCCCTACTCTATGATTTTTTATCAATCAGTCTCGCTCATGGTTGACGTGATTTTGTGTTTAAAATCATTGGTTAATATAACAAGCCGAGCAAGCACACTACGGCGCTGGCGGGTAATATGGGTTGTAGCCAGCGAGGTTTGTAGCTGATTAAAATCACTAGGATTATCGAACTCAAAAACACCCAGCCGAGCAGTAATACGCTGGCGTACGCGGGGCCATAGTGACGACTGGCAAGCCAATAGCACAGGACGAGCGTTGCAGTACCAGCGGTGCGAAATCCGCGTGCCTGTGCATCGGTTAACGGGCGGTTACGCACGGCGCGGTGGTGGCTAAAATAAGACAATGCCAACAGCCCCATGGCGATAAAACAGGTTAATAACTCGCTTGTGGCTGTCATGATTCGATTCCTAATTCTGCGGTCGCTTTGGTTACTTGTGCAGCACGTACTTTTTGGGAGCTACGCAAGCGTTTAGCTGCCATGTAAAACAGCGCTGCAAGGGCGAGCATCATCAGATCAAATCCTGCGAGAACATAGGCTTGGCGCTGTAGATTGCTCATCAGCTGATACTGCGAAGTCATAGCATTGAGCAGGGGTAGCAGGCCATAAAGTAAGGCTGTGAGTAAAAAGAGTCGTTGCCATGTCTGTTTATCTCGTTTGAAGCAAGCGAGCAGTGCGACTAACGCCCAACTGATAAAGAAACAATGGATTTCCCAGTTTTCTCTATCCATAAAGCTGACGGGTAAGAGTCGGTTGGCGTAGAAATAACTCGCTAACGCTATGGGAAGACCTGCAAAAGTTGCCAGATTCAGCATTTGTACTAAGGCTAAGCCGGGTTTGAACTGGCCGCTTTTTTGTTGTTTCTGAGCGAGTTTTTCTGCCCACATGATGGCGCCCGTCGCAATCATCACGCAGCCTGTAATCCCTGCTAGTAAATATAATAATCTCAAACCTTGGCCAGCAAAGCGGCCGCTGTGAAGCGCTATCATAGTGCTTTGGGTTTTATTCGCTGCCGATGTAGCCGTTGATTCTTCAGTTAATTTCCCCGTTACTGCGCTGAAGCGATACCAAGGTGCTTGCTGGTTTAAGCTGTGTTCTGGACTCATTCGAACTGTTACCTTGGCATTGGCATCATTCAAGTGCTCGACCTGTAGCATCTCTATTGGACTCGACGCTTCATCACTCATGGGCATGGCAGCATTAAGGCTTGCAAGCAGTTGCTGCGGACTCTGCATAGTGGCGGCTTCACCGCTAGGGACACTTGAGCTATAAATGGGTTTCCATTGCGAATAAAAGGCTTGAGTTTCATCACCATATTGCGTGTTAAGTCCCCATGGCATATACATAAACATCAAAGTCACTAGGCCGGTGTAAGTGATCATAAGATGAAAGGGCAATGCGAGAACTGAGCTGGCGACATGGGCATCTAACCAAGAGCGCGGGCCTTTTCCGGGGCGAAAACTAAAAAAATCCTTAAAAATACGTTTGTGGATCACTATCCCGCTGCTGATGGCGACCAGCATGAACATAGTGCAAAAGCCGACAATCCAACGCGCCGTGAGCACACTCATGTAGTACAAGTCGAAATGCAGTCGATAGAGAAAGTCGCCCCCTCGGCTTTCCCGTGCTTTAGGTAAGGCTTCACCTGTCGCAGGGTTAATAAAGCCTTGATGATAATCACCAAATCGCTGGCCTTCAGCGGCGGGATCGCTCCATGCATAGGTCAGTAATGGCATCCGTTGTGTTGGTAAGTAAATCCACCATGACTCAGCGTCAGGCGCTTGTTGTGCCAAGGACGTGAGGCCCTTGAGTATCAATTGTTGATTATCCGCATTGGCATCATATTGGCTGCCGTGGTTTTCGGGTTGCATCCACAGGTTGATTTCAGCACGGTAATAGGCCGCTGTTCCGGCAAAAAAAACCAGAAACAACACCCAGCAGGTGAGTAATCCAACCCAAGTGTGTAGCCAAGTCATTGAACGAAAAAAGGAGTCTTTCATAATCCACTCCCTTGAGCACTTGTAGCATCAAACGCTTTAGCGGCGAGGTAAGCTAAATACAGCAGACCGCTGAGCGCGAATAAATCCAGCCAGTATCGCCATGTTGATTTAACGCTGAACACCCAAATCACGGCGCAGGTGTACACAGTAAATGACAGCATCATGGCGGTTAACACCCGATCAACCTGAGATAACGGCAGGATTTGCGCGAATAAAATAGTCGCTACTGCACTTAACAAATAGCCGCCAAAGGTTGCTGCGAGGCAGCGATTGCCTATGTGCAGGCTATCGCTCCAGATGGCTGACGTTTTCCTGCGCATCAGTCTTTGTGTTAACGGTGGAGTCATGTTGGTTTTTTCAGTCATGATGGTGTGCCACTTCTGCTGAATTTGTCTTGTGGGTGCGGGATAGCACAGAGATTAACAGGGCGGGTAAAAAGGTTAAGCTGAGTAGCGTTGCCACGATAAGACCTGCCAATACCACTATGCCAACACCGCGGTAGAGTTCGCTGCCAGCACCGGGGAATAACACCAGCGGTAATAAGCCAAACAAGGTCGTCGCGGTGGACATTAGAATTGGTCGTAATCGACTGGCGACGGCAGATTTTACGGCATCAACGACACCAAACTGACCTGATTGCAGGTTTTTACGGCTCTGTTCCACGATCAAAATCGGGTTATTAACGACTGTGCCGAGCAGGATTAAAAATCCCAGCATGGTAATCATATCAAAGGGTTGGTGCCAACCTTGGCCGCCAAGATACGCAAATAAGCTGCCAGTATAATTAAGCGCTTGTAAGCCGACTAAACCGCCTGCGAGCCCGAGCGGGATAGTGATCAGCACAAATAACGGATAACCCCAGTGATTAAAAATTGCGACTAATAACAAGTAGATGATCAACACGGCGACCAGAAAATTGCTGGAGAGTGCCGCTTTCGTCGCTTCGAGTTGATCGGCTGCGCCCGAAATATCCAAACTGACATCTTTGCCGACAGCCCCTTGTTGATAGAGGATAGGGACTAGTTCTTCCCGCACCTTAGCCACTGCGGTTTCCAGCGCAATGGCGCGCGGTGGAATGATGTAAAGGGTCACGGTTCTGCGGCCATCGACGCGGCGTAAACTGTCGCTATCCATCTGCTCGCTAATATCGGCCAAGGCTTGCAGTGGCAACACATTGCCCTTAGGCGTCACTATTGGTGCGAGCGCTAATTGCGACAGGCTCTGTTGATTGCCTGCAAGGCTAAAGAGGAAGATATCAACCTTGTTATCATTAAGGAAAAACTCGTCGACATAGGCGCCATCGCTCAGTGCCGAAACCGCATAGCCAAACTCACTGCCGCTAAAATCTTGCTCTACAAGACGTTGCCAGCGAGGGGAAATCTGCCACAGGGGTTGATCTAGCGACAAGGTCGATGGGTCTGAATACAGCTGAGGTTCGGCAAATACTTTTTCCGCCGCTTGATACGCCGCTTCGGCAGCGCGATAGAGGCTGGCTTGATTCGGGCCAGAAATATCCAAGGCGACTGCGCGGGTGCCGCCATCGTTGCTGGAAATAATGGAACCCCGCGATGAATAGGCGCGCATACCAGGATATTGCTCAAATAAGGCGGTGAGTGAGCTCATCATGGCATCCATATCTTGGCTGCGAACGGGCTCGCTCATCACCCAAATACTGCCGACACCCACGCTGAGGGTATAGTATTTTAGTGGCGGAATTTTTTGCTCACCACGTTCAAAGGATGCCGCCTCGACATTGACTCTCGCTGAAAGCTGAGTCGTTAATTCTTCAGCAATTTTAGCCATTTCGGATAGGTTGTAACCCGGCGGCGCGACCATAGAAGTAAAGGCTTTTGGTTCTTCGCCTTCGGGTAAATATTCGGCCGGAGGCATCAGCCAAGCCGCAAGCCCGATCGTCGAGACGAGTGACAGCACAATCACAAAGGTGCGGCGTCTTGCCGACAGTACAAGTTGGCTGACTAAGCTCAATATGCGTGATGCTTTGGGGGGCTCACTTTGGTTTGTCTGCGCCGAGTGCATCTTACCGAAACCAAAACGGGCAATAGCGGCGGGTACGATGAACACCGCGACCAGCATAGAAGCGATAATTGATGAAGCGATGGCAATCGCGATATCCGAGTACAGTTGTCCCGCTTCTTGTTTGATAAATAGAATGGGTACAAACACTAGTACTGTGGTGAGCGTCGAGGCTAATACTGCGGGCCAGACATCGTAGATACCACTTATGGCTGCTTCGAGACGCTCTAATCCGCGTCTGCGCGCTTGTTCAATGCTTTCGAGCACCACAATGCTGTTATCGACCGTCATGCCTATGGCAAAGGCAACACCCGCCAGTGAAATGACATTAATAGTGCGATTAAACACCAGCAGCCCGACGAAGGCGGCTAAGGTACACAGCGGAATACCGATAACGCCTATCAGGGTGGCTCGACTCGAGCGCAAAAAGAGGTACATGACTAAGGTTGCCAGCAATGCGCCTAGGCCCAAATTAACCCACACATTTTCAACCGAATCTTGCACATAGCGCACATCATCACTGAATAGCTCTAATTGCATGGCGTGCTGGGCGAGTTGATTTTGATTGATCTGCGCTACCACAGGCATCATAGCGGCTTTGATGGCGATAACGTTAGAACCGACGTCCCGCTTAACCGCTAAGCTGAGGGTACGTTCTTGTTCGGCAAATGACAGCTCACGGATCTCGGCGTGGTCTAGTTTTATCTCGGCCACGTCTTGCAGCAGAATATTCGTATTACCTTGGCGTTTTAAAATCAGTTGCTTAAGTTGGTTTAAATCCTCGAAACGGCCAATCACCCGCAATAAATAACGTTTTTTACCACTGTCGATATCGCCCGCAGAGGTGTCCTTGTTGCGATCTCTAATGGCTTGGCGTACATCCATAATGCTGATGCCGCGTTGGGCGAGTTTGGCGGGATCGAGCCGTATTTGGATTTGTCGTTCAGCGCCGCCTTGAATGGTGACGGAGGAAACGCCTTTGACGCGTTCCATTTGTGGGCGAATAAAGTCGTTCGCGAAATCGCGCATCATGTCTATGTCTAGATTCAGCGGGTTGCCTGCGACAGGCACGAGACGGAAATACATGAAAGCGTTGTCTGAATATGAACTGCTGTAAAGCCTTGGTTGGTCGACGTTTTCTGGATAAGACGATACTTGGCTGAGCGCATTGCTAACACGAATAAGCGCGTCACTGATCTCAGTGCTTTGGGGGAATTCGAGTTCTATCCATGCCGAACCTGTATCGGCCCAAGATGTCATGCGTTGTAAGTTGGGCAAGGTGCGCAGGTAGCGTTCCTGCTCAAGTAGAATTTCTTTTTCAACGTCTTGCGGCGTTGCTCCCGGCCAACCTGTGGCGACACTGATGGTGCGCACATCTAAGTCGGGGATCATTTGGATTGGGATACGCAGTGCGGCAGCCGTGCCCAACACGCAGAATATCAAGACGATGACCGACAGTAAGGTGCCATGTTTAATACCAAACTTCAGCATCCCACTAACCTCCTATGACAGAGTTGAGCACAGAGACTGACTGTTGGTCCTGTAGGCTCTCGTTACCGCGGATCACCACGGGCGCATCTTTGGGTAATGGACTGAGGATTTCAATCCCGATGGCGCTCGTATGGCCCACTTGAACGGTATGGCGTTGGGCTATGTTGTTTTGCACGGTAAAGACGCTGAACTGGCCGTCCGGGTGACGGACTAGCGCATCTTGCGGCACGACAACACTGTGTTGCGCTCGCTGTAAGTGGAAGGTCGCAGTGGCCGATGTACCGGGCATCAAAAGTCCATCCGCTTCGGGAATGGTTAAGCGTACCAAGAAGCTGCGAGCATTGTGGTCGCTCACAGGGACAAGGGCATTCACATGGCCGATAAACGCTTGTTCAGGCAGCATGTCGGCGGAAATGTCCACGTGAGTCGCAGTGGCTACGCTTTGGAACATTTCCTGCGGCACTTGAATGTCGAGCCAGAGCTGTTCTTGGGATACTAAGGTGAAGATTTCAGTGCCGACATTAACCCATTCACCGGTTTCAGTTTGTTTGCTGGAAATCACCCCCGCAAACGGCGCCATCAGTTGGTGACGGGCGACTACCTCTTTTTGGTGTGCGAGTGCTGCCGTTAAACTCTGCAGATTGGCTTCGGCCTCGGTTAACGCCGCTTGGCGAATCGCGCGCTCTGTTTCGGGGAATAACTGCTGAGCGCTGAGTGTTTGCGCCTCGGTGAGGAGTCGCTGCTTTTCTGCCAGTATGGTCTTAGCGGCTATTACATCGGCTTGACGCTGTGCTAATTGATGTACGGCTAAGGTATCGTCGAGTGCGAGTAAAGGCTGGCCTGCGCGGACTTGGGAGCCTGCATCGACCAGCACTTTGGCTACTAGGCCATCGGTACGTGCCGATAAGCGAGCCACCCGTGCGGATTTAATGGTGCCACTGAGTGGCAACAGTTCATTGGTGCTGCCAGTTTGGGGCAAGGCGACTGTTACAGGTACTGCGCTTGCGTGGACTGCAAAACACAGCAGGTATAAACCTATCATTAAATACCGCACGTTAACTCCATCTCACTATTAAGATTGTTACTGAGTGATAAAACTTGTGGTGGTGATGTGTAAAACGCTATCAACCTCGTTGCCAGCCAGTGTTTGTTTGCCTTCTGTGGTGTGGTTGCTGACGAGCAAGTAGCGGCCTGCATCTGGGGTATCGAGGGCGAATTTACCTTGGGCATCGGTAGTGAAAGACTTGCTCCAAAAACCGGGGCGATACACTTGCACTGGATGATTCACCAGTGGCGCGCCTTTATAGCTAAGCACAAACTCGGGAGCGCCTGACTTTACTGGCGTAAATTCAAAATCTTGCAGCGCTTTGGTGTGTTCTTGTCCCGTGCGGGCATAGAGTATTGCGGCCTGCAATCCGGTTTCGGTTTTCCATGGCTGCCACGCGGTATCGGCATAGAAACTGACATCACTCTTGCCATCTTGGGTTTTAACCAGCAAATGATCGGCTTGCGCCGTGGCGGTCAGCGGCGCTTTGGCATTGGCGTCGAAAATTCGTGCCGCGCTTAACGACGCTAACTCTTCGGCTGTGGCGTACTCTGAACCCGGTTCACCAAATTGCACTTTGACCGAACCATCGCTGCTGCGCTCAAGCCATACTTCATGTGCTTGAGCCGAAAAGGCGATACCGCCGAGTAAAGTGAGTAGTACAAGTACTTGTTTCATTTAATTATCCTTAATATTGTTTAGGGAGGCGTGCAAAATTTTACAGCGTCCAACGTAATGACAGCGTGGCATTACGTGGCTCGCCAAAGTCTGCGTAACCCCAGAGTGAGCGGTTATAGTTTTTGTCGAAGATATTGTTGATGTTCACTTGCATCGAAATCGACGGTGTTATTTGGTAGCCAAACATCAAGTCAACGAGTGAGTAGGCGGATTGTGCTTGGCGGTAAGCCACATTCGGCGCGCCATCGACACCCCAAATAGTGCCTTGATAGAAGGTGCTGCTCTGCCAGCGCCAGCTTGCGCCCGCAGTAACGCCGGGGAGGATGTCTTCAAAGTTATACTTAGTGGTCAGTTTGAAAATATCTTCGGGGAGATAGGTTTGGCGGCGTAGGCCATCTTTATCTTCCGCGTCGTTATGGGTATAACCGCCACTGATATCCCAACGATCGGTAAGCCGTCCGGCAATTTCTAGCTCGTAGCCCTTGGTGGTAATGCCATCGACGCTCTCGTAGATAAAATCCCCAGAAGGTAGCTGACCTTTACCCGCATATTCGGGTTCGTTGTCTTTATTGGTTTCGTAGATTGCCGCTGACATATTGAGGGTGTCATCGAACAGTGCGACCTTGATGCCGCCTTCGACGTTGGTGCCTTCTGCGGGGTCGAGTAGTTGGCCATCTTCACCAAAATATGTGCCGGGTTTGAAAATTTCAGTACGGCTGGCATAGACAGAGATTTGTTCGGTCACATCGTAGACTAGGCCATAGTAGGGGATGAAAATGCCGGTTTTTTCCATGGTCGCATCTGTGCTATTGCCAACGAGATCATGTTTTTCGTAGGACCAGTTACTCACGCGTCCGCCGACCATTAACTTCAGTGAATCCAATACATTGATACGGACCGTGCCGTAAACACCCGATTGGCTTTGTTCATTTTTTTGGCCATTGGTGGGTGAATTAGGCAGATTAGGCTTGGGATAATTGCCTTGATCTGCCACGTTATAGCGACGTTGGGGTGTGGAGTTCGTGTTGATGTTGTCAAACTCGTTGTCACCATAGTTAAAACCGATCACCGCACTGTGCTCACGGCCGAGTAAGTCGAAATTACCCGTGGCGTACAGGTTGAAGCTGTTGGTATCGGATTCTCTATCATGCTGGGCGGCATAAGTATCGCCCCAAGGGCCGACAAACTCGCCGGTTGATTTCACTATGTTGTCGCCAGGGTAAAAGGCCAATGCATCTATGGTGGCGTTAGCAATACGGTAGGCACTGACGAGTGACCAGTCGTTATCGAATCTATGTTTAAACTCGGCCATGAGACTTTTTTGGGTCACGTCCCAATGGGTCCAGTCCTGTGAGCTGGAATAACTGCGGCCGAACTCGACAGCTGTGCCATCGGTATAAAATGCAGGATTAGAGTTCCAGTTATACACGCCATCGGTTTGCGATTTTTGATAGTCCGCAAACAGTGACAAGCTAGTATCTGTACCTAGACTCGTTTCAACCACGCCATAAAGCACTGTGGTATCGCGTTGATAGCGGTCGATAAACGAATCGCCTTTCTTCACCGCACTGACGAATCGACCTTTCACATTGCCTGAATCCGTTAGCCAGCCAGAAACATCGGCCTCTAATCTATAGGTATTCCACGAGCCATAACTGACACTTGCAGTGGCGCGGGTATCATCCGTTGGGCGTTTACGAATAAAGTTAACCGTGGCAGAAGGTTCACCTAAGCCGCTTAAGATCCCGGCCGCACCTTTTAACACTTCAACTCGTTCGGCAATCACAGGGTCTAAACCTTGATCAATTGAGCCGCTGTAAACATTAGATGAAGAGGTTGTGATTAAGCCGTCAATTTGCACACCGCTGTCGAGTGCATAACCGCGCACGAAAATCTTACTGTTTTCAGAGGCATCACCCACCATAGTGACGCCCGGAGTGTGGTTTAACACTGACTCCATAGTGATCAAACCTTTGTCACTGATCATCTCTTCGGTAATCAAAGTGACGCTTTGCGGGGTTTCTTTGAGTGACATAGACAAACCCGTGGCGCTATTCATTGCCGCTCGGGTGTAGGTTCCTACTACGTTTAATCTTTCTATCTGTTCTGTATCTTCTTTCTCATCCTGCTTAGGGTCCGTATTGGCTTGAACCGTCAAAGTGAGTGTGCTGAGAAGTACAGGGATCAATGGCGAGCGCCATGACGTTAAAACAGATAGGGGAGGCATGGTATTTCAATCCTTTCAGGCGATTTCAGATTAAATGATGATTGGCGATCCTGAGTGCAAATAAAGCACATAGTTGCAAATGAGAATCGATCGCATGATAGGTTTGTTGAAAATAAATGCAATATGCTCAATGTGTAAATTGTTGAAGCGGGGTTGTAACTTATTGGCGAATAGTTTGTCAGCGAGCTGTGATAAGCGGTCGCGGTGGGAACCGCGCTTGTAGCGCATGCCTTACTATAACTTGGTTTCAGGGCATCGACTTGGAACTCAGGCTGTTGTGACTCAAGTTCCTTTAGCCAACAAAAAGGCCACAGTCGTTACCGACTGTGGCCTTTAATCTTTACAATTGAATCGAAATTCAACGGACTTGTTAAGCCTAAAAGTGTGATTTACACCTTAGGTTTACGCCCGCACTTGGCCTGTACCTGAGACTAAATACTTCTCAGCGGTCAAGGACTCGAGTCCCATTGGGCCGTAGGCATGTAGCTTAGAGGTCGCGATGCCAATTTCGGCGCCAAGACCGAGTTCGCTGCCGTCGGAGAAGCGCGAAGAAGCATTGACCATCACCACTGAAGCATCAACTGCACGTTGGAAACGTGCGGCTGTGACTTCGTTTTCGGTGCAAATCACTTCGGTGTGCTGGCTACCAAAACGGGCAATGTGTTGGATTGCATGGTCGAAGTGATCGACTTGGCGAATGGCGATTTCGAGATCTAAATACTCTTGGCCGAAATCGTCTTCTTCCATATAAGTACAGTTTTCGAAGTAGCCACCGGATTGGGTACAAGCATTGATTTTAACCTTATGCTCGGCCAGCGCTTTGGCCACTTTAGGCAGGAATTGCGAAGCAATTTCTTGGTGCACTAATAGGGCTTCGAGGGCATTACATACGCCTGTGCGCTGGGTTTTACCGTTGAGCAGTAAGTCCAAAGCAATATCCAGATCGGCATCTTTATCGACGTATAAATGACACACGCCTTTAAAATGCTGGATCACTGGGATTTTACTGTTGTCAGACACAAAGTTAATCAAGCCTTCGCCGCCACGGGGAATGATCACATCGATATAATCTCGTTGCTGCATTAGTTCCAACATCAGGGCACGGTCAGGATCGGGCACCACTGTGATTAACGCCTCGGGCAAGCCGTATTGTTTCAATACACTTTGCAAAATGGTGGCGATAATTTTGCTGGTGTGCAGCGCCTCTTTACCACCGCGCAAAATCACGGCATTACCGGATTTAAAGCATAGGGCACCCGCATCGGCGGTGACATTCGGACGCGCTTCATAAATCATACAAACCACGCCTAATGGCACGCGCATCTTGCTGATGGATAAGCCGTTAGGTCGTTGACCAATATAACGTTCATTGCCAATCGGATCGGGCAAGGCAGCGATGGTTTCAATGCCTACTGCCATGGCTTCTACGCGTTCTGGTGTTAGCGTTAAGCGGTCGAGCATTGCGGGGGCAACGTTATCGGCTGTTGCTCTGTGTAGGTCAATCAAGTTAGCGCTTTGGATTTCGTAGGACTTTTCACGTAATGAACGTGCCATGTCGAGGAGTACAGTATTTTTAAGCTGTTCGTCAACTTGGGCGAGAATAAGAGCCGCTTTAGCAGCTTCTTGAGATAAGTTTTTGATTAAAGTCATATTTACTCCGCTTAGATGTTTACTCGCTTAGTTTTATTCGGCTGATGCTTATTCGAGAATGGCGATGTTTTTCTCGGAGATGATCGGTCCAGTCTTTTGCTGAAATTCACTGGCAAACTCGCGATCGTCTTGGTCCGTAATAAAGCTAAGTAAACAACTGCTGTAATTGGATTTGGCCTTGGCCAATTTAGTACCATCACCTTTGCGTACTAAAATGGTGTCACCGGCAGAAAAGTCCCCATTAATGGCAACGACATCGTCGCTGGTCAATTGCTCGCTATGGATGTCGAGGGAGATATTAAAGTCATTTTCAACAATGACTTCGCCCTGAGCCTGCGAGGTATGTGTCATCCAGTGCAAGTGATCTTGCATTGGCTTTTCATCGGGGGTAAATAAGGTTCCTGGGTTTTGGCCCTTCAACAATTGGTTGAATGAGTCAGCATCAAAACCATTGATAATAAAGGTCTCGATCCCGTGGGAAATCGCCTTCTTGGCGGCTTGTATCTTAGTCCGCATACCACCAGTGCCGACGGCGCTGCTGGCGCCACCTGCCATGGCGTAGATTTCGGCATTAATCTCGGTCACCTGCTTGATAAGCTGTGCATCGGGATTTTCATGGGGGTTTTGTGTGTAAAGCCCATTCACATCCGAACAGATAATCAGTGTATCGGCATCGGCCGCTGCGGCTACCATGGCCGAGAGATTATCGTTATCGCCAACTTTGAGCTTGTCGGCGGTCACGGCATCGTTCTCGTTGATGATAGGCAGTAGCCCATGTTCGAGTAGGCTGAAAATCGTATCTTTAATACTGATGTAACGATCTCGATTGCGTAAATCACCGTGGGTTAACAGTAGCTGTGCGGTCGGGAAATCAAATAACTTGTTCCATGTCGCCATCATATCGGCCTGACCTGCTGCTGCCATGGCTTTCTTCACTGTGACGCTAGGTTTATCAACCTCGCCAAAGTGATGCCATCCCGCGGCGACTGAGCCCGAAGAGACCAAGACAACTTGGATCCCTTGGGCACGACAATAAGTAATAAATTGGGCAATGCCGAGTAAGTAGTGGCTGCTGCAACCTTGTTTGTGGGGTGCAATCAGGGCACTACCTACCTTAACGACAATGCGTTTCCAGGGTAAGTCAGTCATACCTGCGCGCCTCATCTGTCTTCGGCTAAAACACGGCCAGCCTTATGGAATAATTTAGTGGTTTTGGCACAGGGATCAGTATCGAGTAACGAGACTATCCAAATCACCACACTGCTCACGGCAAAGCCGGGGATCATTTCATACACCACTGTGGTTAAGGCTTGTCCATCTGCCAATACTGGGGCATAAATCCAAAACAACACTGTAGCTGCGCCTGACACTATGCCGGCAATCGCGGCTTTGTGGGTTAGGTTCGCTTTATACAAGCTAAACAAAACTAACGGACCAAATGCGGCACCGAATCCTGCCCATGCATTACTCACCAGTGATAGCACACTGCTAGAACGATCGAGCGCCAGTAGACTCGCGACAATTGCTACGCCTGCTACGCCAAAGCGTCCCATTTTCACCATGTCTTTCTCGGTAGATTCTTTCTTCGAAATAACGCGATAGATATCTTCCGTTAGCGAGCTTGATGACACTAATAGCTGCGATGAAATAGTACTCATGATCGCGGCCAGAATGGCGGCCAGTAAGAAGCCACTAATGATCGGATGGAACAATAACTCAGAAAACACGATAAAGATGGTTTCAGGATCGGTCAGCTTCATACCAAATTTATTGGCGTAGGCGATACCGACAAGACCTGTTGCCAGTGCACCCACAATGGTCACTGTCATCCAGCCCATACCTATGTGTCTGGCGGTTTTAATGTCAGCTACTGAACGAATCGCCATAAAACGCACAATAATATGCGGTTGGCCAAAGTAACCGAGTCCCCAAGATAAGCTTGAGATAAGCCCTAACATAGTGACGTTTTGCATCGCATCGGTGAAGTGTGGAATCGACTGATACGCAAAGTTCAACATAGTGTCAGCGCTGGTAAATTCTTGATATGCCACGACAGGAACTAAGACTAAGGCGACAAACATAATACAGCCTTGGACAAAGTCAGTGAGGCTCACTGCCAAGAATCCACCTAACAGGGTATAAGAAACCACGACCGCTAGTGTGACGACTAAACCTATGTCGTAGTTCAGGCCAAATGCTGACTCAAACAATTTACCGCCAGCCACTAAACCCGCTGAGGTATACAAGGTAAAGAAGATCACAATGATCACGGCCGAAATAATACGGATACTGCCGTTAGCATTGCCGAAGCGTTTAGCAAAAAACTCCGGGATAGTGAGGGCGTTGTCCGCCACCTCGGTATAAACCCTAAGTTTTGGTGCAACGACCAAGTAATTGATTAGAGCACCAATCAATAGCCCAAGTGCGATGTAAATGGTTTCGAAACCAACCAAAAACATAGCACCGGGAAGACCCATTAGCATCCAGCCACTCATGTCAGACGCACCCGCTGAGAGTGCGGTGACCTGTGGACTTACCTTACGGCCGCCAAGAATATAGCCTGACACATCGCTGGTGGATTTTTTGTAAGCGAATAAGCCAATGGCGAGCATAACGATAAAGTAGATAGCTAAGGAAATGTAAGCGAGGTAATTCATTGGTTATTTTTCTCCTAACGCTTTGTTATTTTGAATAATACTCGGTTTCAAAATGACAAAGAGATAGGTGCTTAATATTGCAAGTAAACACATAAACTGCATTGATTCCTTAGCGTGTAATCGGGTAAAGCTTGCTACTTGCGAGATGAGATTTTCCTCTGGTGGGTTCTCCGTAGACATAATTTCTCCTTGGTTGATAATTGAATTTATATCACCAATATAGTTAGTGATCTAACTATATTAAGGCATTTTATCGGCCAAATATCAAGCTTCTATTGGATTTAAATGGTTTTGGTGGCAGTAAAAGAGTGGCTTTTGGGGTGGGAAATAGTTTGAGAACTGACTATTTTTCTGAGGTGTTTTTCTGCTCGGCGATACTGTGGGCAGTACGTTCGAAGGTTAAAGTGATGCGTTCAAACATCCCAGTAATCATAGTGAATTGTTCATTGGGTAACGGACATTGGGCCAGCGCTTGTAATAAGGCTTCGCTGCTGATTTTAAACTCTTCTGCGACTTGTCCGTGGGCGCAGGCGATAAATGCCTGACCTAAATTGTGTTGCCAAAGGTTGAGTGCATTTTCTAAGCCTAAGTTTAAGTGCGTATCTGAAATGCCCTGCAACATGCGCCGCATCCGAATCGACACATGGCCTAGATTAAGTGCCGTAAACACCAGATCGGTAAATACCCTCGAACTCTTGCCCGAGCCTTTTTCGTAACCGGCGATCCGCAGCAGTCGATCGCCCATGCGGGCGTTAAACCAAGGCTCAGGATCATCATGCTGCGCGATATGCACCAGATCTTTTTGGATGGATTGCAGCAGACGATATTGCATCAACCGCTGGCTAGGTTCGGTAATCAATTTAAATAACCAATACAGCACAGTAACGCCAACAAAAATCGCTAAGGCATTGCTGACGGTGTTTTCTATCGCAAATGAAATGGTATTGCTGGGCTGCACTAACACAGCAAACGGCACGCAAATGCCGAGCCCATAGGGCAAGGTCGGTCGATTAGCCAAGGCGAGTAAGCCGATAAAAAACGGCCCAGCGAGCACTAAAACCAGGATTTCGAAATCGCCGCTACTCTGTGCCAGCAAAGGTAAAGCGTAAAACACTGTGAGCGGTACAGCGATAGTGATGCCGACAAGAATACGCCGCAAAATCGTGGTTAACATCGGCAGTGGTTGGCGCGCCATCATGATGGAAAAGACCACGGGCAGCAGGATCATCATGAGGACCGCGCTCGACCCTGTGCCAATCCACAATGAAGCCCCAATGACAAACACCGCCATGCTGCGCAGGCCCGTGGTAACGCCTATTAATGGGTCTCGGTGAAACTCCATCGGCGGCGCGTTGAGCTGTACCGCAGAGTGACTGGTCAGCACGTTGTAGCTCTTGAGCACCATGATCAGATCGGCGCTTAATTCCATCGCGACTTTGAGTAAGCGCGTCTCTAACGGCGCGCGGTCGCGGTATTGCATCAGGTTTTGTTGGAGTTGATACCTCAAGGTGCGCGCCATTTTGTAGCATTCTTGGTAATCACTGGATTGCGCCATCAAGGTAAAACTACTGCGCATATTGGCTAATGTTTTCGCGAGTGGTTCGCTAACAAGATGGGAATGATTACGTTGCAGCCGGCCAAATATTTGGATTGCCGCCAATAGCGAAAGGGTTTTATTGCAGAGAAAGTTCGCCGCATGGCTCTGCCCGCGTCCTTCGGGGCCTTCATAAATCACCGCGCTGGAGTCGTCACTCAGCGCCGATACTGACTCCATAATCGTGTCGATATGTTCATGGCGACTCGCGTGTTCCCCCTGTAAATCGAGTTCTAATGCAAGATAGTTAAGCGTATGATTAATTGTGTTTTTAGCATGCAGTTGCAGACTATATTTTACCTTGGTTGGCCAAAGTAGCGAGCTGACCAAGACGGCGCATATCGCCCCAACAACAATCTCGCTGATCCTCGACTGCGCCACATCGAATATTTTTGCGCTATCGGCCGTGCTCGGGCTTGCCATCACAATGAGCACTATCAAGCAGGCGGTCATGCCCGCCATAGCAAAGGCATAGACAAAGTTTTGCTGGCGTACCATGGCCGACAACCCAGAATTTAGCCCTATCCAGCAGGCGAGTAATCCTAAGGCGAGTTCGGGATAGGGCGTAAACCAGTTGAGTATGGCAATCCCCGCGAGCGCGCCGACTAAGGTGCCGCCGATTTGGCATAAGCCCTTTTCGATCACGAGCCCGCTTTCAGGGCGGATTTGCAGAAATACCGCCGACACCAGCGCCCAATATGGCCGTTCTAGATTTAAGAACATGGCCACATATAAGGCGAGCGCCATCGAGATCACGCCTTTAATCGCGAAGATGAGGGTTCGTCGGTCTGGAAAGAATAAACTCTTCAGTAACAGCGTCATAATGACTATTTGTCAGTTTGTAGCTGGATGGAAACTGTCATGCCGACGCTCAGCTCTATGTCCTTAGGAATGCTATGTAGCTGGATATCGACCGGAATACGCTGCGACAACCTCACCCAATTAAAGGTTTGGCCGATTTGCGGCAATAACTGTCCATTAGTAGTGACATTGGTATTGGCGATTGCTTTACCTATGCTGGTCACTTTGCCATGCAAGACATGGCCGCCACTCATCAGGCTGACATCGGCGTTTTGACCTATGTGAACCAAGGGGATTTTGGTTTCTTCAAAATAGCCTGTGATATAGAGAGAATCTTGTTTGACCAGCGAAAATACTGAGTTGCCTTTGCTGACATAGTTGCCATTACGCAGGCTTAAATTGATCAGTGTGCCGTTTTCGGGAGCGTGAATTTGCGTTCGCGCTAAGTCAATTTTGGCGGTATTTAATTGCGCCTGTGCGAGTTCATAACTGGTTCTTGCCAGTTCGGTATTGATAAAGGCTTCGTCGAAGGTTTCTTTGCTGACCAAGTTGTCATTGGTCAAACCGATACGACGTTTGTACTTATGTTTTGCCAGTTCCCATGCCAATTTTTGACTTTCCGCTTTGGCATTCAATTCGGCAATGGTGGCCTTGTAGCGGGTATCGTCCACAGTGAACAACACATCACCCTTATTGACGATTTGATTGTCTTTTACATTCAGTTGGTTCACCCAACCGGACACATCTGGCGCTATGGTAATGATTTCGGCGCGAACTCGGCCGTCGCGAGTCCAAGGAGAATAAAGGTAGTGTGACCATATCCAATGTCCCGCGATACCTGCAACCGCGACCACAATGAGGGTGAGGCTGATACGAAAGATTTTTCCCATGAACAATCAACTCCCAAGCAAGTAAATGACCAACGCCAGATAGCAGATAAACAGCCCAACTTCGAACCAAGCTTCGCGCCACAGCTTGTGATAGAGCCCAGTTTGATAGAGCACCAAGCGAGTGATGCAGGAAAGCAGAAAAGCTAAGGGGATAAAGATAATTAATGGACTAAATAACAAACCATCGAACGCGAGTTCTTTAAGCATTACGCTATTCATCCCGATTACAGTGGCGCAGCGATAACCGCGCTATGGGTTTAAAATGCAAAGTACTCAGTCGAGATTATAGGAAAGTCGCGTGAGAGTTAATGATTTTATGCTATCTGCGATCAATTAGGGCCAGCATTAGCTGGCCCTAAATATGATGAAATCAAAGCAAAAATCGCTTTTACCTCATGGTAACGAATTCTTCAGCGCCCGTTGGGTGGATAGCAACAACCGCATCGAAATCGGCCTTAGTTGCACCCATTTTCATAGCGACGCCGAAACCTTGGAGGATTTCGTCCATACCAAAACCAATACCATGAATACCGACGACTTTTTCGTCCTTGCCAGCGCAAACTAACTTCATCTTACAGGCTTGGCGATGGGCCGTGACGGCGGTGTACATTGAGGTAAACGTCGAGGTATACACTTTGACGTTATCATCGCCGTATTGAGTACGGGCTTCTGGTTCGGTCAAGCCCATAGTGCCAATGGGTGGATGGCTGAACACGACCGTTGGGATCAGGCTGTAATCCATTTTGGCATCTGTCATGTCGTTAAATAAACGCTCGGATAACAAACGGCCCGCTTTAACCGCAACAGGTGTGAGCTCTACGCCGCCCGCCATAATGTCGCCGACACAGTAAATTCCTTTGTGGGTCGTATTTTGCTGCTCGTCAGTGATGACATAGCCTTTGCTATCTACTTGCACTTCGGTGTTTTCTAAGCCGATATTGCCCGTCGCTGGTGAACGGCCAATCGCCCAAATTAGGCAATCGACTGTGATGCTTTCACCGTTTTCTAAGCTCAGTGTCAGGCTGTCATCGGCATTTTTAACCACAGCTTTTGGTACGCTATGGGTGTGCAATGTAGGGCCTTCGGTCGCCATGGCTTCAACGAGGGCATCGACTAAGATGGGGTCAAAGTTACGCAGCGGCGCATGTTTACGCACTAATAAGTGAGTTTCACTGCCCAGAGCGTGTAACACGCCAGCGACTTCAACGGCGATATAGCCCGCGCCCACAACGGCAACGCGTTTTGGTTGCTCACGCAGGGCGAAGAAACCATCGGAGTCGATACCGTATTCGGCACCAGGAATATTCGGAATAGTCGGCGCGCCGCCAGTGGCGATAAGGATATGATCGGCGGTGTAATGTTCGCCATCCACTTCAATAGTGTTGCCATCGACAAAACGGCCGTAGCCATTTAACAGGGTCACTTTGTTGTTGGCAAAACCACGGCCGTAGGCATCATGAATACGGCCAATGTAGGCTTCGCGGTTCTCGACCAAGGTATTCCAATCGAATTTATTAACAGTGACGTCGAAACCATAATCTTTGGCGTAAAGGTTCATCGCTTCGGCAACATGGGCGCCATACCACATGACTTTTTTCGGCACACAGCCTACGTTTACACAGGTGCCACCTACGTGTTTGGCTTCGATGAGTAGAACCTTAGCGCCACGCATTGCTGCTCGGTTTGCTGAGGCGATACCGCCGCTGCCTGCGCCTAGGCAGATATAGTCAAAATGTTGAGCCATGAGTTTCTCCGTCTTACTTCAAGGATGAGATGCTTTACAGCAGAAGGTCATTGTAGGGGTGTTTGCGATAACAGACCAGCCCATTGCATGACTAACGCATAAGACCGTACTTTGACTGAAAAAGATCCCGAGCTTTACACTTACCCGAACTGGGCATTAGCTGTTCATCGGGTCGCCGTCTAGCGGCGATATTGGCAATTAGAGTGATCGTTTTGAGCGGGACCTTCTGCGCCACATTTCAAACATTGCCATTCCTTTTGGCGGGCGCTGAGTTCGTCGGCTTGATACGTAGCGGTGTTATCTTGTTTGCCGCCGAGTTGCGCTTCTAACTGATCCATACGTTTATCGAGCCAGCGGCAGTTGGGATCATTGGCTACGTGTTCACGGCTGGCAAGTTGTTGCTTGCGGCTGAGTTTTTTACTCTTAGCGGCTTTGGTCGATTGCGTGGCTTTAGTTGATTTAGTGGTTTTGGATGGCTCGGTTGGCGTGAGAGTGGGAGCCGAATACTCGAAGCTGCTTTGCTCTTGGTTAGGCAGATTAATCGGTTTGCCCTCACTGTCGAGCAAGGTGCCTAGGGGCAAAGGCGCGGTTTGTGTCGATTGTGATAGGGACTCTAGACTCGGTTCAGATTCAGGCTCAAGTTCAAGTAATTGCCGTGCGTCAGCCGAGTGTATGACTGGGAGAAAAAGCAGAAGTAAGGCAATAACGGCGGTGCGGATGAGATAAAAGTGCTGGGCTAACATTCCCTGTTCCTCGGCAAAATCGATATGAATGGTGAGTCGTTCCGTCGACTTTTTGAGTGTAGTTAGTGAGCGCTATTTTGCCAAATGGAGCGGGATAAATTGACAGAGGAAGGTTGTAATACGGCGCTACAAAACACTGAGCTAAAAACCACGGCGCTAAGAATGGAGTTAAAACGTTATCGCAAAGTGGATGCCGGCATAGGTCTCATCTTGCGAACTCATATCGCCATTCGCCATCGCTTCTTGCTCAATATCTCCTTGGGCAATGCTGTGGCTGATGTGACCATCGATACTCATGTAGGATGACAGCTGATAACTGGCTTCGAGGCCAAATTGCAAGTTATTGCGGCCATCGTGTTCTTCTGTGCGGTATTTAAAATCAAACCCTTGAGTGATGTATGGCGTGAGACTGAGCTGATCTGTGACATGCCAATAGCTGTGTAAACTCACTTCAACAAAGTAACCCGCAGCCTCGTTGGAATAGACATAACTTGCCGATGGTACTAGCCAAGGTTCAGCGGTGTAAGCGAGTTCGGCAAATAGCTCGTTATCGTGGCAACGGGTATTGCTGTAGCCTTCAATGCGTTGATAACCCACATTAGCCTCTAGGTTTTCGGCCACATCGAACCCATATTCAAGGCCTATATTCCACTCAGTGTAGGCTTGGCTATCGCCGCGGCCAACTAAAGCGTAGACGGTGATATTGTCTTGCTGGACTGCGGTATTCAGCCAATAGATGCCGCCATCTTGCAGATTATTGCGACCCTGTGAGACGTATTGACTGTCCCAACCTAAATCCAGTGTTACAGCTAAGGCTTGGCTATTCTGGCTGGGCAATCCGGCGCTTGAAATGCTCTCGATGCTTTCTAGGCTCTCATTGGCGAATGCGTTGTAGCTAAGGCCGTTGATGCCTAAAGTGCAGAGGATGCTCGCCATCAGTTTTACTGAGTCTGTTGCCATATTTTTGCTGATTTAGGTAGAAATGCGTTTGTTAGGGCGAGAATACCTTTCCCATAGATAAGTGTTAATGCGAATTGATTCGATTTGCGATCAAGCCGACAATAATGCTTAGGTACATTAAGCGTAAATGCTAAATGCGAACGAGTTCACTTTTTTTAAGCAGAAATAGCGTTAGCAAGGCGTTCGAAGGGGGCAATCGGTTTTCTTGCCTTGATAAATAGCCTGTTAGCCCTTATCTATAAGTGATACAGATTGTTGAGGAGTCAATATGAGCAACCCTTTGCTTAGCGGCGCAAAATTACCGCTTTTTTCACAGATTAAACCGGAACATATTCAAGTCGCCGTTGAGCATGCCATTGCTCAGTGCCGCACTAAGATTGATCAAGTGCTGCAGAATCAAGGTCCTTACACTTGGGACAACTTGGTCGCGCCACTAGAACAGGTTGACGATGAACTGAGCCAAATTTGGTCGCCCGTTTCTCACATGAATTCAGTGACCAGCACCGATGAATGGCGCGCTGCTCATGATGCTTGTTTGCCGCTATTGTCGGAATACGGCACCTATGTTGGTCAACACCAAGGTTTGTATCAAGCCTATAAAGCCCTGCGTACATCGAATGAATTTACACAGTTAAGCCAAGCCCAGCAGAAGGTGATTGAACACAGCCTGCGCGATTTTGAACTATCGGGTATTGGCTTAGATGACGCGCAAAAAGTGCGTTATGGCGAAATGGTCAAACGTCTTTCTGAACTCACCAGTGGCTTTTCGAATCAATTACTGGATGCGACTCAAGCTTGGACTAAGTTGATCACAGATGAGGCTGAGCTTGCTGGCTTGCCTGAGTCTGCCAAAGCCGCCGCTAAGGCGATGGCCGATGCGCGTGAGTTAGACGGTTGGTTATTTACCTTAGATTTCCCTTCTTATTTACCTGTTATGACTTACAGCGAAAACCGCAGTCTTCGCGAAGAGTGTTACCGCGCCTTCGTTACGCGCGCCTCGGATCAAGGCCCCAATGCCGGCGAGTTTGATAACAGCCCGCTGATGGACGAAATCCTAGCGCTGCGCCACGAACTCGCATTGTTACTCGGTTTTGACAGTTTTGCCGACAAATCCCTAGCGACGAAAATGGCCGAAACGCCAGCGCAGGTGATGGCATTTTTAAATGAGTTAGCGCTGCGCTCAAAGGATCAAGCTAAGGCAGAAGTGGCCGAGCTGAGAGCGTTTGCCGAGACGGAATATGGCGTGACCGAAATGGCATCTTGGGATTTAAGTTTCTATGCCGAGAAGTTGCAGCAGCATAAGTATGAGATTTCACAGGAAATCCTGCGTCCATACTTCCCCGAAGATAAAGTGCTCTCGGGTTTGTTCTACACAGTATCGCGTTTGTTCGGCCTTAAAATCGTTGAGCAAAAAGACCTTGATCGTTGGCATAAAGACGTGCGTTTCTTCGATATTTTCGACGAAACTGACGAACACAGAGGCAGTTTTTACCTCGACTTATATGCCCGCACAGGTAAACGTGGCGGTGCTTGGATGGATGACTGCCGTGTACGTCGCCAAACCGCCGATGGATTGCAAAAGCCAGTGGCCTATTTGACCTGTAACTTTAATGGTCCGGTCGATGGCAAACCTGCGCTATTTACCCACGATGAAGTGACAACCCTGTTCCACGAGTTTGGCCATGGTATCCACCACATGCTGACCAAAATCGATGTTGCAGGCGTGTCGGGTATCAATGGTGTGCCTTGGGATGCGGTCGAGTTACCGAGCCAATTTATGGAAAACTGGTGCTGGCAGGAAGAAGCCTTAGCCGAAATTTCAGGTCACTTCGAAACAGGTGAACCATTACCTAAAGCCTTGTTAGATAAGATGCTGGCGGCGAAGAACTTCCAATCTGGCATGATGATGCTGCGCCAACTCGAGTTCTCGCTATTCGATTTTAGAATGCACCACGAATACGACCCCGCTAAAGGCGCGCGCATTCAAGAAACCTTAGACGAAGTGCGTCGTCAGGTCGCCGTATTAACGCCGCCAGACTTTAACCGTTTCCAACATGGTTTTGCCCACATTTTTGCGGGCGGTTATGCTGCGGGTTATTACAGCTATAAATGGGCTGAAGTGCTGTCGGCGGATGCGTTTTCCCGCTTCGAAGAGGAAGGAATTTTCAACCCTGAAACGGGTCGTCGTTTCCTGCACAATATCCTCGAAATGGGTGGTTCAGCTGAACCTATGGACTTGTTTAAACAGTTTATGGGACGCGAGCCGAATATTGATGCCCTGTTAAGACATTCAGGCATTGCTGCATAAGCTAGATAAGCAATTGTTCACCTTGATAAATCAGCCCATTATAACGGGCTGATTTTCTCTGAGCATTTAGTTTTGCTAAACGATAAAAAGGCGTCATCTGACGCCTTTTTTGTGACATAGATCCCGCTTGCCCTGTGGTATGACCTCTGTTAGCCTGTGGCTCTTATTCCAAGGGCGACTCGTTATGAATCTGTATTTTCGTTTGTTTTGGTTGTTATTTTGGCGCACGCGTCACTGCCGTAAGATCGATTTTTTAGGGACAAGCCGTATCACGTATCGTGCTTTACCGAGCGACTGCGATATCAATTTCCATCTGACTAATTCCCGCTATCCCGCGTTTATGGATCTGGCGCGGACTTATATGCTGGCCGAGATGGGTCTGCTGAAACGTTTCTTAAAGTTGAAGTGGATGCCGATAGTTAACGCCGCCGAATTTACCTATATTCGCGATATCAAGCCGCTAAAAACCTTTGAAATTGAAACCAAAGTCGTCGGTTGGGATGAGAAATATTTCTATATTGAACAACGCTTTGTGAGCGAACGTGGCCTGCATTGTATCGTGCATGTGCGCGGTGTGTTCGTGTGTAAAGGTAAGCAAGTGCCGCTAGATGTGTTAGTGAAAGAGGCGGGTTATACCGATGCTGCACCTGAGTTGCCGCCAGAAGTCGTGAAGTGGAAAGCGTTTTTGCAGTTGAAGAAAGAACGCAATATGTGATCTTGTTGAGGCATGACTTACCCCGCTAAGGTATGCCTCTTATTCCCGCCGTTTCCTCCATTTCAGCCAGCAACACCTCTTCTTGTACTAACATCCAAGCGCCGCGCAATTGTGCCTGTTGCCAATAGCGCACGATTTCATCCAAATCCAATAGATTTAAGTGTTGAAAGCTATAACTTAAACAAGGGATTAGGGCGCAGTCGGCTAAGGTAAAACTGTCGCCGCAAACCCAATGGTGTTGCGTGAGTTGCGTGTCTAAGCGTTGAAATTGTACCAGTAGTTGTTTCTCTAATTGTTTGATTTCGAACTCGTTACTGTCCTCGGTATGCTTCAACTTTTCTAATTGAAATAATGGGTTATTAATATCATTGTCTATGATGCGATCGAACAAACGCACCTGTAAGTTGCGTTGCGGTTCTTGGGGCAGCAGCTGGGTACTGTTATTAAAATGCCTATCTAAGTATTCAATAATAATGCTGGATTCGGGAACAAGCAGCTCATCGTGGGTTTTTAGCAGGGGAACTCTCGCCTGCGGATAGGTTTGGTGAAATTCCTTGCGTGAAAAAGGGTCGCGCAGATCTATGATTCTGGGGTAGAAATTGGCCTGCTTTTCATAAAGTGCGATCAGCACCTTTTGTGAATAGCGAGATAAGGGGTGATAAAAAAGCTCCATAGGCACTAACTCCAAACCCTGAATTTTACTGACTTTACGCCTTAACTTTAGTCGTAATTAAGGTGCTTGCTGTAAGAGTTTTTCTAAAAAATGCAGGGATAAACACAATTTTTGGCTGCAAAGCCAAATGATCCATCAAGGATAAAAATCGGTATTATTAACGACATATTAAAAGTGTCGGGATTTAATCATTTTAAAGGTAATAATATGAGCCAGTTAGAGCGTTTTTCATCTATTTATGCCAGAGCCAGTGAGCGCAAAGGCGGGGCTGCGGGACTCGAAGCCTTGTTGTCTGGTTGCCTGTCCGATGATGAAATTCGCCAGTATCGTGATGCTGAATTATTGTCAGCGATGAGCCGTCAGGTGTTTCAAAGTGGTTTTGTATGGCGGGTGGTTGTTAATAAATGGCCTGAATATGAGAAGTCATTCTTTGGATTTGAACCGCATAAAGTGTTGATGTTATCCCCTGAGCAAATTCAAGCGCGGGCGAGTGATGCGACACTGATCCGCCATCTGAAAAAGACTCAAGCCATTTATGATAATGCTTTAATGATCCACGATGTTGCTCGCGAACATGGCAGCTTGGCGCAGCTGATCGCCGCTTGGCCGACACCGGATATTATCGGTTTATGGGCACTGTTAAAGAAACGCGGTACCCGACTGGGCGGCAACACAGGTCCTTATTTTCTGCGCGGCATTGGCAAAGATACCTTTTTGTTAACCGATGATGTGCAAGGTTATTTTAAAGCGCACAAGTTAGTCGATGCGGGTTTTACGTCGCAGACAGCGCTTAAACAAGTGCAAGCTGTATTTAATCAGTGGCAACAGGAATCGGGTCGTTGTTTGGCCGACATCAGCCGTATTTTGGCTTGCAGCGTGGGGGATAACCGAATTTAGGACGTTTAGATCTAGCACTTTTAAGCGCAACATAAAAAAGACCAGCCGCGGTGGCTGGTCAAGGCTCTATTCATCAAGCCACTGGAGTGCCGCAGGGAAGCTGCGGATGAGCGGGTAACGCGACGAGCTACACTTAAAAACTTTTACTGATGCCCACGACAAATCTGTCATCGAAGATTTCAGTCTGAGTGCCATAGACCTTATGGTCGGTATCGACTGTGCTGCCGTGGTAACGGACATCAAAATTCAACCCGTAGAATACTTTGCTTAGACCTAAGTTCCAGTGTCCCCAACCTTCGGCACCTTCACCGCTCAAGTCTTGATAACCGACAGAGCCTGAGATTTTTACGCCATTATCGAAGTTGTAGCTTGGGTGCAAGGCGTAGTTCACGCCGTGCCAGCCATCGACACCAAACCAGTCATCGACTGTGGGTGTGACTTCTAATTGCAAATTGGCGCGGCCAAACTGTTTGCCCACTTTGAGCCAGAGTTCTGTGTAGTTTGAATAGGATGCACCTGGGTAGAGGTATGAAAACAGCATCACATCATAGGTAAATCCTGAGTCGCCAAATTCACCGGCTTTGCCGATAAAAGGCGCGGTAACGATCTCTAAATTAGGATCGGCAAACTTGATGTTGGAGCTAAATACCCCAGCATACCAACCTTCATCGTGATTCCAGCTTAAGGTGCCTTGCACTACGGGGATTTCGCCGCCTAAGGTTTCAGATTCACCGCGGAACACATAATCGGAGGCAAAGTTAACATTGGCATTAATCGTACCGCCAAAGAGCTGGTTGTTATCGGCCGCTTGAGCAGTCATAGCAAGGGAAAGTAACGCCCCACTTAGCAGAAATTTAGTGCGAGTCTTCATAATCATCATCTCAAAATTATTTCAAATTATTGGGAGTTGTTAGCGCACCATTATCGTAAAAATAACTTGTGAATAGCCGTGATGCTTGGAATGAACCAATCACGAAAATATGTGAATGAATATGAACAAATGCGTTTTTAAGCGAGGAATTTTTAGCTTTGTAAGCAATATTCGTCATTAAAGAAGTGTTAATTGTGGGAGTCTGAGTTTCATTTAATGGGGTATTAAACTGGATTTCGGGTTTGCTCCGCCTATGGCTAACCACTAAAATAACTCGCTCAGTATAATTTGAGACGGTTACTTTTATTGTTGTGGGTTTGACTCAAGCCATTGGCGCCGTATTTCGGCCATATGTTTGAGGTAACAAACTGCACATTAATCCGCTAAATGATGTTTTTTACGCGCAGGCAGTCTGAAGCTAATTCCTTGCTTACTCTCTTTCGGTATTGTCAGTCTTGATAGGGTCGTTTTTAGCGACTTGATGCTGAGAGCGGCCTGAGTAAAAACAGTAGCGCTGTGTTTTCGTCTCTATGTACAAATTATTGCAACAAGTGGCGGTTAAGCTAACGCTATTGAGCTGTGAGCCTTGGCCTACGGCAAGTTTAGAATATGAACAGATTTGCAACATATTCAATATGGAGTAGGCTTATTGGGTGTTTTACGGCATATCCCTCTAACAATGTTGCTCAAAGTTAACAGGCTTTTTAAATCGAATAACAATTCGATGAATATAGTAATGCCGAATGAGTGAAAATTTTCATTAGTTTACAATTTAGTTTCGTTATCTTCCTTGTTGATTCATATAGGCTATGAGATAAATAACGGATTTGATTTTAGTTACAATTACGGCTCGTGTCAGCGCAATAAGTGTACTGGTATGTGGGCAGTTAATATTTGAAGGAGTTCTCATGCGGCAGACAATTAAACTTGCCTCAGTTATAAGCGTGGCGTTATGGATGGCAGCTTGCAGCCCTCAAGAAGAGAAAGCTCAGGCGGGCGCTGGCCCACGTAGTATGGAAGTGGGAATCCTTAATGTTGTTGCCCAGCCACAAGTGATTCAGGTGGAATTACCAGGACGCAGTAAAGCTTTCCTCGAGGCCGAAGTTCGTCCACAGGTGAGCGGTATTATCACTAAGCGTAGTTTTGTTGAAGGTGGCAATGTGAAACAGGGTGAATCCTTGTATCAAATTGACTCTGCAACTTATAAAGCCGCATTAGTGAGTGCCAATGCCGATTTAGCCAGAGCCAATGCGGGTTTAGCCTCAGCAAAAGCTAAGGCTGCACGTTATCAGCAACTGGTGAAAACCAACGCAATCAGTAAGCAAGAATTTGATGAAGCTGAAGCGGCATATAAAGAAGCATTAGCGAATGTCACCGTGGCAGAAGCTGCGATTAACACCGCTAAAATCAACCTGCAATACACTGAAGTATTAGCGCCTATCTCTGGTCGTATCGGTAAATCGAGTGTGACTGCGGGTGCGTTAGTGACAGCGAACCAAAGCCAAACGCTGGCGACGATTCAACAACTTGATCCTATCAATGTGGATATCGCGCAATCGAGTGCGCAGTTGTTACGTCTTAAAGCTAAGTTGAAGCAAGGTAAGCTACAAGCTTCAGAAAATGCTGATGTGCAGCTGTTACTCGAAGATGGCACACAATACAGCCATCCAGGTAAGTTACAGTTCGCCGAAGTGAGTGTGGACCCAAACACTGGTTCAGTCATTCTGCGCGCTGAATTCCCTAACCCTGAAGGTATCTTGTTACCTGGTATGTATGTTCGCGCTATGTTGAATGCGGGTACTGATCCACAGGCTATCTTAATTCCACAAAAAGCCATCACGCGTAACTCTAAGGGTCAAGCAGTGGCTATGGTTGTGAATGACCAAGGTGTCGTTGAATCGAAAACTGTAACGACCGCTGAAGTGATTAACAACCAATGGCGAGTCACTTCTGGTTTAGCTGTGGGCGATAAATTAATTGTGGAAGGATTACAGAAAATTCGTCCAGGCGCTCCAGTAACCACCAAAGTTATTTCTGAAACGCAAGCACAATAGGGCATAGCTATGGCACGTTTTTTTATTGATCGCCCCATCTTTGCGTGGGTGATCGCCTTGATTATCATGCTGGCAGGGGTCCTCTCGCTCCGCTCGCTGCCAGTGTCTCAATATCCTAACATTGCACCACCGACCGTGGTGATCAGTGCTAACTATCCTGGCGCTTCCGCTAAGATTGTTGAAGACTCTGTGACTCAGGTGATTGAGCAACGTATGACGGGTATTGATAACCTCCGTTATATCTCCTCAACCAGTGATAGTTTTGGTAATGCGTCTATTACCTTAACCTTCAACGCCGAAGCCGATCCGGATATTGCACAGGTTCAAGTTCAGAACAAGTTACAGGGCGCTATGACCCTGTTACCGCAAGAAGTGCAGTCGCAAGGGGTTAACGTTAACAAGTCGAGTTCAGGCTTCTTAATGGTATTAGGCTTCGTATCGACCGACGGTTCGTTAGATAAAGGCGATATCGCCGACTACGTGGGTGCGAACATTCAAGATCCTATGAGCCGTGTTCCGGGTGTAGGTGAAATTCAGCTGTTCGGTGCCCAATATGCGATGCGTATATGGCTAGATCCGTTGAAGTTGACTCAATATAACTTAACTAGCTTAGATGTTATTGCGGCTATTCGTTCTCAAAACGCTCAAGTCTCCGCTGGACAGTTAGGTGGCGCGCCATCTGTGGCTGGCCAAGAGCTGAACGCGACTGTATCGGCGCAAAGCCGCTTACAAACGGCGGAAGAGTTTCGCAAGATTATCCTTAAATCGGATATTTCAGGCGCAAATGTCTTCCTCGGTGATGTGGCACGAGTTGAGTTAGGTTCTGAAAGTTATGCCGTGGTGTCACTGTATAATGGTCAACCTGCAACAGGGTTAGCGATCAAGCTGGCAACGGGTGCTAACGCGCTGGATACCGCATCAGCGGTTCGTGAAAAAATTGCTGAGATGAAGCCTTTCTTCCCGCAGGGGTTAGAAGTGGTTTATCCATACGATACAACACCTTTCGTAGAGCAATCTATCGAAGGTGTGGTGCATACCTTGCTTGAAGCTATCGTACTTGTGTTCGTCATCATGTACCTCTTCCTGCAAAACTTCCGTGCAACCTTGATCCCGACCATTGCGGTACCTGTGGTATTGCTGGGTACCTTTGCGATTCTATCGATGGCAGGGTTCTCGATTAACACCCTAACCATGTTCGCTATGGTGCTCGCCATCGGTTTGCTGGTGGACGATGCGATTGTGGTGGTGGAAAACGTCGAGCGGGTGATGTCCGAAGAGGGCTTAAGTCCACTCGAAGCGACGCGTAAGTCGATGGACCAAATTACCGGTGCCTTAGTCGGTATTGGTCTGACCCTATCTGCTGTGTTTGTACCTATGGCATTTATGTCAGGTTCAACGGGTGTGATCTACCGTCAGTTCTCGATCACTATCGTCTCTGCGATGGCGCTGTCTGTACTGGTGGCGTTGATTTTAACGCCAGCACTGTGTGCGACTATGCTCAAGCCAGTCAAGAAGGGCCATGGTCACATAGAAACAGGCTTCTTCGGTTGGTTTAACCGTACTTTCGACAAGCTGACTAATCGTTATGAGTCGAGCGTAGCTGGTATCATCAAGCGCAGCTTCAGAGTCATGACGATTTACGTTGTGCTGGTTATTGCAGTGGGTTGGATCTTCATCCGTATGCCTACCGCCTTCTTGCCAGACGAAGACCAAGGTATTTTGTTTACCCAAGCGATTTTGCCGACTAACTCAACCCAAGAAAGCACTCTAAAAGTATTGGAGAAAGTTTCTGATCACTTTATGGCTGAAGAAGGCGTGAGATCGGTATTTAGCGTGGCAGGCTTCAGTTTTGCTGGTCAAGGGCAAAACATGGGTATCGCCTTCGTTGGCTTGAAGGATTGGTCTGAGCGTGAAGCGCCTGGCATGGACGTTAAGTCTATTGCGGGTCGTGCCATGGGTGTGTTCGGCCAGATGAAAGATGCCTTAGTCTTTGCCTTCGTACCGCCTGCGGTTATCGAGTTGGGTACGGCTAACGGTTTCGACATGTACTTGCAGGATAAGAACGGCCAAGGTCACGAGAAGTTAGTGGCGGCACGTAACCAACTGCTAGGCATGGCGGCACAGAATCCAAATCTGGTGGGCGTGCGTCCTAACGGTCAAGAAGATGCGCCGATTTATCAATTACATGTAGATCACGCTAAGTTAAGCGCGTTAGGCATTGAAATCACTAATGTGAACAGTGTGCTTGCCACGGCTTGGGGTGGTTCTTATGTGAACGACTTTATTGACCGCGGCCGCGTGAAGAAAGTGTATGTGCAAGGTGATGCCCAGTATCGTATGCAACCAGGAGACTTAGACTCTTGGTACGTGCGAAACAACAAGGGTGACATGGTGCCATTCTCTGCCTTTGCGACGGGTACATGGGAATTCGGTTCACCACGTCTAGAGCGCTTTAACGGCTTACCGTCGATGAACATTCAGGGTGCTACGGCTCCTGGGTTCAGTACCGGTGCGGCGATGGAAATCATGGAAGACCTTGCTAAGCAGCTTCCTCCTGGTTTTGGTGTCGAGTGGAACGGCTTATCGTACGAAGAGCGTTTATCGGGTAACCAAGCGCCTGCGCTGTATGCCCTGTCGATCTTAGTGGTGTTCCTCGTACTGGCGGCACTCTATGAGAGCTGGTCGGTGCCGTTTGCTGTTGTGCTGGTGGTGCCACTCGGGATCATCGGTGCCTTAGTTGCAATGAACGGTCGCGGCTTGCCAAACGACGTGTTCTTCCAAGTGGGGCTGTTAACCACAGTGGGCTTAGCAACCAAGAATGCCATCTTGATTGTGGAATTCGCGAAAGAGTTCTACGAGAAAGGTTCAGGCTTAGTCGAGGCGACCTTGCATGCGGTACGTGTGCGTTTGCGTCCTATTCTGATGACGTCTCTTGCCTTTGGTTTAGGTGTTGTGCCGTTAGCCATTAGCTCGGGTGTGGGTTCTGGTAGCCAAAACGCCATCGGTACTGCGGTACTTGGCGGTATGATGAGCTCGACTTTCCTAGGTATCTTCTTCGTACCATTATTCTTCGTGATAGTGGAGCGTATCTTCAGTAAGCGTGAGAAGAAAGGTAAGGAAGAGAAGCCAAACTCAGCTGAGTAAGCTCAGTCGTTTCTAAACTAAAGCCCTGCAATTGCGGGGCTTTTTGTTATTTGAATGCTGTTAGTTATAAAGATGGATAGGCACTGTGCGCGAGTTCTGGCATATTGCGCTTAGGCCGTTAAGAGGACGAAACATGGATGATGCAGCATTGGAATTGCAAAAACTAGATGCACTACTTGCTAAGGGTAAGTGGTACTTTATTTTGGTCTTTGGCGTATTTTTCTGGGGTATGTTGGTGTCCCTCATGGTCGCCTTAATCCATTATTTTATCTTGGGCGATCCATTCTGGGCGGAACTGCAAAGAGCACTCTATATTTATCCCATTAGCGGCATTTTATTTGGTTGGTTTACGTGGGTGCAGATTCATCGTAAGCGAGATAAACTGCGCGCCCAATAGCATCAATAGTTCTGGTTAAGCTGAGTGTAGGGGTGACATGGTGTTTTCGTGGGGTAATCTTGCAACTAAGCAACTTATCGTGGGAATGATATGCCATAGCATAGCGCTGGCGTTTTTGGCCTATGGTGTATATGCGTTTTACTTGCCGGGGCTTGCTGTGCCCGAGTTAACCCGCTGTGTCGGTGCCGCCGTGTTATTTGTCGGCATGGGGTTAACCCCGCAGTTATTTTTTATGTCAGTGAGCCAAATAGTGTCGCAAGCCAAGGACACGCCAGAAAAATCCACACTGCAGACCTATGTGTTTAATCTAGGTATGTTTTTGCTCATTTGCAGTCTGTTGATGGAATGGTTATACGACTAAATCTACGGGTTTTAGTGGATCAACCCGATAAAGCAAGGGCGTCGACTTCATCATCGGCGCCCTTTTTATTGAGGTTAAGGCGTATAGTAAGTCGCTGCGCCTGGCCCGACGGGCAGACCAAAGCCAAATACCCACAGGAAGAAGAATGCTGTCCAACCCGCGAAAAACACCAGGGTGTACGGCAGCATAGTGGCGATCAGCGTGCCTATACCGAGGTTTTTCTGGTAACGACAGGCGACCGCTAATATCAAACCGAAGTAGCTCATCATAGGCGTGACTAAGTTCGTCACTGAGTCCCCAATACGGTATGCCGCTTGAATTGTTTCGGGCGCATAACCTACCAGCATCAGCATAGGCACAAAAATCGGGGCGGTAATGGCCCACTGCGCCGAGGCGCTACCGAGCATCAAGTTGATAAAGCCGCAAAGCATAATAAAGAACAGGAACACGATAGGGCCAGTCAGACCTATGGATTGCAGCCCATCAGCCCCTAACACTGCGAGTACCGCACCTAAATTACTCCAGTTGAAGAAGGCGACAAACTGCGCGGCGAAGAAGACGAGGACGATATACATGCCCATAGTGCTCATGCTGTGGGACATGGCATTGATGACATCTTTATCATTTTTGATGCTGCCCACTATTTTGCCGTAAATAAAGCCCGGTATGGCAAAACAAATAAAGATGAAGGCGACTATACCCTTAAGGAAGGGCGAACCTGAGATAAGGCCAGTTTCTGGATGACGCAGCGGCGCACCTTCGGGGACGACTGAAAGCGCTAGGATAACGGCGAGCACTAACATAGATAACCCCGCCCATTTTAAGCCACGCTTTTCAATCTCACTAACGCTCTCCATCGATTGCAGTACGGTTTCATCCGCATCATCACCTTGGTATTTGCCTAACTTAGGCTCGACGATTTTCTCAGTAACAAAGGCGCCAAGGAAAGTGATCACAAAGGTGGAAACAAACATGAAGTACCAGTTCACTTCTGGGCCGACGTTGTACTCAGGATCTATCATGCGCGCCGCAGCTTCGGTTATGCCCGATAATAAGGGATCGACAGTACCCAGTAACAAGTTAGCGCTATAGCCTCCTGAAACCCCCGCAAAGGCGGCGGCTAAACCGGCCAGAGGATGGCGACCAAGGGAGTGGAAAATCATCGCCGCCATAGGGATTAACACCACATAGCCAAGCTCGGCGGCCGTGTTGGACATAATGCCGGCAAAGACTATGGTCACAGTAACCAAGCGCTTTGAGGCGCCCATGACTAAGGCGCGCATAGCGGCGGATAATAAGCCGGAACGTTCTGCAATCCCGACGCCGAGTAGTGCGACGAGCACAGTGCCAAGCGGCGTAAAGCCAGTAAAGTTAGTCACCAGATGCGAGACTATCATCCGCAAGCCTTCGGCGTTCATTAGGCTTACCACATGGATTAAACCATCGGCACTGCGGCCGTGGGAACCAATAGGTCTTGGGTCAACAACGGTCAGGCCAAAGTAACCCGCGATACCTGAAATGACGACCACAGCGACACAGAACAGCGCGAATAGGGTGATTGGGTGGGGGAGAAGATTACCTAAGCGTTCAACAATATTGAGAAAACGCACAAACCAACCACTGGCGCTGATATCGCCATGTTGTGGATCTGGCTCCGAGGCCTTTTTTGGGGGGATATCGCCGGAATTGAAACTCATCGTTCTTCCTTTATGTCAACCTTTGCGCAGCGCACTATCTTTGACCCTAGAACAGACGCGAGGCATAGCCAACGGCCGACTGCGAATAAGGTGGCTGAGGGGATGACTCTGGCAGCAAGTATTCTGGGGGAAAGCTAAGGTGAAAGTTAAAAAATTAGCCGGAAAGTATGATTGTTAAGTTTTAATTGAAACTTAAATGTTGCGATTAGCTGTGTAGAAGTGATGAGGGCAAAATGGGGATAAAAAAATGGACTCTCGAGGAGTCCAGTATTCACGAGCAAAATTGGATGCTCTAATGTTGTGCCAATACACTATAGACCTTGTTTGCTGTATCGGAGCTGAATATCGTTAAATTTATATTTTAATTGCGCTTTTTAATGTGCCGGATCACAGTTTTCCGCCTAAAGAGGCGAGTTTTGCTGGTGGTTGAAGCTCCAGATAGCCACTTTCACCATTGCCAGCTCTGACCAGCGAATAATTTCATCGTCTTAACCTGTGCCATAGGTGAAATTTCCACTCATTTATGATTAGCTGTATCCTGTTAACAAGAATAAGAAACCTAAGGATGGAAGATGGAAAAATTGTTATTGGGATTAACGCTGATTTTTATCGTTACCTATCTTTGGTACGTCAGCCTAGTCAAAAAGCGCAATACTGCACTCGAGGCCCTGTCGGGTATCGATGTACAGCTAACCAAACGTGCCGATCTTGTGCCTAATATTCTAAAAATCGCCAAACGATTTATGGATCATGAAAAGTCGCTGCTCACAGAAATCACCGAATTACGCACTCAGCTCAGCCATAATTACAACAAGGCCGATCCGAGTGCCGTTAAAGAGCATTTAGTTCAGGCCGAGCGGTTGAATGACAAAATGGGCGCCTTGATGGTGAATGTGGAGAACTATCCCGAGCTCAAGTCAGACAACACTATGCTTCAGGCGATGCAGACCTATAACGAGGTCGAAGCGCATATCTCTGCAGCGAGACGTTTCTATAACTCGGCAGTGTCAGAGCTTAATACTGCGGTTGAAATCTTCCCTGGCTCGATTATCGCTTCTATGGCGAGCATTAAAGTGATGCCATTCTATGAGGTGAGCGAAGCGGCAAAAGCGCCCGTAGATGCGGCCGAATACCTGTAAGCTTAGCTGTGCAGGGTGAGTTATCACCCTGCAATACTATGATATCAATATGAATATTTTCACCTTTATTTTAGGTAGCCCGATTCGGACTTATCGGGGTCATGTTGGTTTGTCTGCGGATTTGGATGAACTTCCTCAACTCGAAGCGTATTACGAAGAACACCTAGCCCCCATTAGTCGTAAATATGAAACTAAGCGCGTGGCCTGTCTTAAGGCGGCGCGTAAACGTTTATATTTGAGTTTGATGATAGTACTTGGGCTGACCTTACTCACTGTGATTGGCTATTACAGCGGCGTTGCTTATTTCCCACCTTTACCCTTGCTTGCCTTAGTTGGGTTGAGCTGGTGGAGCTTTGCGCCGACTCGAAATTTTAAACATCTGGTTCAACGGGATATTTATCCACTGATGTTTAAATATTTCGGTGATGATTTTGTTTATAGCCGCGAAATGCGCCTCGATATGAATCGACTCGTTGCGGCTAAAGTATTGCCGCAATACGACAAAGTGAGCTTCGGTGACTATATTCAAGGCCGCTATAAAGGCGTTGAGCTAACTGTAAATGAACTCACCTTGACCAAGAATGTGCAAGTCGAAGAGCTGGATGCCAGCACCAATAGGCGCAAAACCGTTACCCGCACCGAAACCCAGTTTAGTGGCTTAGTGGTTGAACTGAGTAGCCATAAAGCGTTTATCGGCCACACTGTGGTGCTGAGGGATCGCGGTGGTTTAGCGAATTTCTTGTCTGACAGCCATGCCGAACTGGTGCGAGTGAAACTTGAAGATCCGCAATTCGAAAAAGAGTTTGATGTATTTTCAACGGATCAAGTAGAGTCTCGCTATTTGCTCAATACGGCATTTATGGAGCGCTTACAGGAACTTGCCAAGCATTTTGGTGGAAATATTCAATGCGCTTTCTTTCGCAATAAGTTGATTATGTTCCTGCCAAATCGCAGAACGCGTTTTCAAATGCAGTCCATTTTTAATGGCGCGACCTTTTCAGCAGAATTTAGTCAGATAAACCGAGAGATGAAGCAACTCTTTGCTATTATTGAAGTACTTAAACTTAATCAGCACACGGGACTTTGATGTTGCTCACTCGCTCAGCACCGACTCGTACACAGATGGCAGCGGCCTTTTTATCGCCTCGCAGCCTTGCCGTGTTGGGTCTGTGTTTATGGCTGATATCGAGTCTGATGGTGAGTGTAAAAGCGGAGGAGGCAAGCGTAAAACCTAAGCCGCGTATCGTTGCCAGATATTCAGAGAGCGGCATAGTCAGCCGTGAAGGCTTAGAAAAACTCAAGATTTATCAATACCAACAAGCCAATGGCGTCACTGTATTTACCGACAAAGCCCCTGCCAATAACCCGTATCAAATTCTGTTATATGACTGTTTTGCCTGCCGCCCCGACTCGACCATAGATTGGAATGGTATCCGTTTATTTACCGCCAATTATGATGCCCTGATCTCCCGTGCTGCCCATAAACATCAACTTGACCCCGCCTTGATCCGCGCCGTGATCCACGCAGAATCAGCCTTCAATGCGCGTGCATTGTCGCGTACTGGCGCTATGGGATTAATGCAATTAATGCCTGAAACGGCTAAAGAAATGGGTGTGGCAAACGCGTTTTTACCCGAAGAAAATATCTTAGGTGGCAGTAAGTATCTGGCGCAAATGCTAAAACAGTTTAACGGGGATGTGGCCTTGGCCTGCGCGGCCTACAATGCGGGGCCGACAACTGTGGTGCAGTACAATGGCATTCCACCCTATCCTGAAACTCAAGCCTATGTTGAGCGGGTGAAAATTCTATTAAAGCGTTATCGCGAGCAGAAGGGCGTTTAGCTGTAGGCTTTGTGAACTTAAATCAAGCGGCGAAAACCTGAGATCATCGCCGCCATTTGAGTAGAAGGTTATTCGCCGACTTCCCATTTTACTGTGATGTTACCGTCCGCTTGTCCGAGCGTCTTACCTAAGTAATCCATTAATTCGGTTGCGATTTCATCTAACTGCCAAGGCGGATTGATGATCCATAACCCTGCCGCTGTCATGCCAAACTCATCCGAATCGGGTTTAATCGCCTGCTCAATTCTCAGCTGACGTTTAATACCACTGCTGGCGAGGCGCGATAACATGCCTTCGGTCTGAGCGCGATTTACCACGGGATACCAAAGCATAAACACGCCTGTAGCAAAACGTTTATGCGCTTTGATCAGGGTTTCGGCTACATCTTGATAGTCGGTTTTCATCTCGTAGCTAGGATCGACGAGCACCAGAGCGCGGCGCTCTAAGGGTGGCACTGCGGCGATAAGGCCTTTTAAGCCATCACCTTTGATCACTTTTACTTGCCTGTCTTCGCAGAAATAATCGTCCAGCAACACATAATCAGTGCTGTGCAGCTCGTGCAGCACCATGCGATCTTTAGGCCCCAATTCCATGTCTATAATGGCAGGCGAACCTGGGTAGAAGTTGAGTTCGTCAGGATTTTCTTCATTAAAATGACGCACGGCGGCGACATAGTCCTGCAGCGATTGCGGCAGATCAGTTTTATCCCAAAGCTTAGCTACACCTTCGAGGTATTCACCGGTTTTTTGTGCAAATTCATCGCTTAAAGCATAACCACCTGCACCCGCATGGGTATCGATATACACGAGTGGTTTGTCTTTCTTGTGCATCAGCTGCAAGGTTTGAAGCAAGATGGCGTGTTTCAACACATCGGCATAATTGCCAGCGTGATAACCATGGCGGTAACTTAACATGGGGGATCCTAGTAATTTGCAAACATAGCAAAGAGAGGCAAATGCCTGACGCCAATTATACCTGCGATGCTTGTAGGCGTAAATTTAATGCCTCAGTTGGCGCTCTTTTTATTGGCGAACCAATGTGTGGGTGTTTGCATTTGAAAGGTTTTCAGCCATAGATTCGCGGGTGCGGGTTTACCGAATAGATAGCCTTGAAATTGTTCACATCCTAGCGCCGTGAGTTGCAATAACTGGGCTTCGGTTTCGATACCTTCGGCAATGACGTTGAGTTTTAAGCTCTTGGCTAACAGGATGGCGGCGTTGACAATTTGGGTATGGCGTTCACTAATGCCCATTTGACTGACAAAGCAGCGGTCGATTTTTATCGTGTCGGCACTGATATCGATGAGTTGGCTTAATGATGCATGGCCAGTGCCAAAATCGTCAATGGCGATAGAAACTCCCATGCGAGCTAAGGTGTTTAGGCGTCGGCCCGTTTCTTTATGGGTTGAAAATACTGAGGTTTCAGTGATTTCAATTTCTAATAATGGGATGAGTTCGGGGTGATTCATATAGGTTTGGATCAACACCTTAAAGAAGCGATCCGACAAAATATCTTGCCCAGATAAGTTGAAGGCTATCCTGACCAGAGGCACATTTTTCGGCCAAGAACGGATCAGTTGTAGTAATTGCCTGAAGACTTTTATAGCAAAAATCGCCTGTAATTGGGATGACTCTATGATGGGGATAAACGTGTTCGGCATAATCATAGTGCCGTCTTCATCGAACATTCTTGCCAGCGCTTCAAAGCTAATAATGTGGCCATCGGCCCTTACTTTAGGCTGTAGCCACATTTCCAGACGATTGTGTTTCAATGCGTCGCGAATTTTGGCTTTCTGTGATGAGGCTTCGAGAAGATTATTAATCAAACCAATGTAATACACCATGACTGGGCTAGCTTGGGTGGTTTGCTTAATGGCAATTAAACATTGCTCTGCGGCTTGCTGCGGTGAGGCTTTATTACCCGAACTGCAACCGACTCGGCACTCGAGATGATATTCAATTTGTTGTTCATGTTTAAGCTGCAGGTTTGTTGGAATACGCTCGCGTAATTGTAGCGCGAGGTTTTCGGGGGAGATCAGCGGCAGGCTGGTAAACTCAAGCGCAAACGAGGCTCCCCTAAACCGGTATATTTTTGCGTGATGACCAAAGCGATTTTTGAGTTCGGTCGCAAAGGCTTTTAGGATGGCATCCCCGACGCTGATACCGAATGCCGCATTGATTTGACTCAGATTATCAATTTTGACTATGGCAACAGTCATATCCAAATGGATCGTGCTTGGGGCTGGGTTATACCAGTGATTCTCGTTGGGTAATCCGGTCACTAAATCATAGAAATGTGTGCTGATATGGTGTTTTTTAAGTCGGCTCAGTTCAATCGCATGGTTTGCCTGTTCTGTGACATCGTGGCAGTGAAACAACAAAGTGTCATGGTGCTCTAATGAGGCTTTCTGCAGCAGATATTTAGTGCCGTTGTTGTTCTTTAAATGGGTCGGAAACGCGGCCGCCAGTAAGTTTGTGCTGGTATCTTCGGTAAGTTCAAAAATGTCACATAGGCGAGTGCGGTTTAGTGTGACCTCTCCGGCGATTTCTTTGGCCGCATTATTTAGGTTGAGGATCACCCCGTCCTCATTACAGAAGAAGGACGCGGTACCATTATTTTCAAAGATTTCAGCATATTGATCTAAGGTACGCTGCAGAGCATTTTGATGCTGGATCATTTGCTGCGCATGGACTTTCTGGGTTTTTAGCAGGCGCATTGCTGACAAGGGAATACAAATATTAAAAAAGACAAACAGTAAGCCATTCAGATAAGCGTGGGTCGCAGGCAGACTGATATCAATATCAATAATCGGGGGAATATTTTGGTTACGCAGCAGCAGTAAAAAAGGCAATACATTAAAAAACATCATGATAACGGCCACTTTTCTGCCAAATAGAAAAAGCGCCATTAAGGGCAAGGTATATAAGAAGGTAATCCCCGCCTGCGATAAGTTAAAGTCTGGGACAAACAAGAGTATAGAAATACAGGCGGCAATGACCATAGCCAGCAGGCTAATTGAGCTGGCGAGTAAATATTTGCGGGTAAACCATAAAGTTAAGAAGAGTACGGTTAAAAAACTGACCGTAATGCTGATAATGAAAGCGAGGTTTAACTGATACGCAATTAAAGAGCTATGCAGCACTATGCTAGCGGTCAACATCGCGCCACTGAGCAGAATGATCCGCAATAAGCTGGTTTTTAATATTGTTCTATCAGGATTTAAAAAGTCTTGATCCCTAATAAACAAAAAACCTTTCAGCCATTGAAGCAAAAAGAGTCCTTATCCCATACGGAAGTCACGCAGGTTGACTGGGGATATAACATATAACATAAATCACCTAATTGTTATACAAATAGATTACTATCTTTATAAATCAGTGGATTACAGTGTGATGCTTGTTTGAATCTTTAAGGGTGCACTGCGACAAATTGACTAAGACAGTGATGAGTTTGCTGATGTGATTTGCTGACTGGCATATTCATAAACCAGATTTTTAGGCATAATGGCCATCATTTTCGTTGGTTAGAAGACAGCCTGTGACCCCGATTTTTTTCAATCAGCAATACCCAACACTTGTGGATATTTGTGCACGTTGGCAACTCGTCTACGATGCGAATGCGACCTTCGAATTGCGTTTTGAATCAGATACTTTATCACTGCATAAACGCGATGAGCCTAAGCTTGATGGCATAGTGGTGGATTTTGTGACTGGCGCCGTCGCCCATAGACGTAAGTTCGGTGGTGGTCGCGGCCAATCCATCGCTAAAGCCGTGGGATTAAAGCAAGGGGTAATGCCAAGTGTGGTTGATGGCACTGCGGGTTTAGGACGCGATGCCTTCGTGCTAGCAAGCCTTGGTTGCACTGTAACTATGGTTGAACGTCATCCTGTGGTTGCGGCATTGCTTGAAGACGGCCTGCGCCGCGCCTATCAAGATGCTGAAATCGGCGATTGGATGCGTGAGCGGATGCGCCTGTTCCATGGTTCGAGCCTTGAAGCCCTTTCGAAATTGGCACAAGAGGTGGATGTGGTGTACCTCGATCCTATGTATCCCCACCGCGATAAATCGGCCCTTGTTAAAAAAGAAATGCGTGTATTCCAATCCTTAGTTGGCGCCGATTTAGACGCCGATGGCTTACTCGCCCCCGCTTTAGCCTTAGCAACTAAACGTGTCGTCGTTAAGCGCCCAGACTACGCCGAAGATTTGGACGGGGTTAAGCCAAATACGGTTATCGAAACTAAGAAAAACCGTTTCGATGTCTACGTAAAAGCCGCGATGAAATAGGGTTTATACCTATTTACATGATTGCTCAGACAAACAAGCAAGGCACTCATTAAATATGATGACCATATCGATAAGTTTGTCCGCTGGATGTCCCATTTCACGGCGCAGCTTAACGTAAGAAAAACTGCACTGGCACAACAAGTTCTAACGTCTCGTTTGGCATTGTATTGGGTATGGCAGGTAAGGGCTGGGCTCGCTCCAACATTTTTAGTGCTTCTGCATCTAATGTTTGATAGCCCGAACTTTGCTCAATTCGACTCGCGCTGACTCTGCCTTGACGATCTAACACAAAATACAGCATGACTGTGCCTTGCTGACGTCGATTACGTGCCGTGCGCGGATATTCCTTATGTTGTTCCAACCAGGCTAATAAAGTCGCAGTGTAGTCTTGGGTATCGCCAAGCAAACCTCCTCCAGTCATGTTATCGCCGCTAGCCGCCTTATTCTGTTCTGCTGAATGACCTTCACCGTTTTGACCTACTTCGTTGGCAGACGCTGCTAACGCTGTCGGCGATGGGGTTTCGGTTGGATTGCTATGCTGCTCATTCACCTCGGACTGAGTTGTTAGCTTATGTTGAGGCGTTGGCGCTATGGGTTTAGGTTTGGTACTTAGTGTGGGAGTTGCTTTCTTTGTTATGGGTGGCAGTCGTGCTGGTTTATCGAGTTGCTCTTTAATGGGCTCAGATTTTTGCTCAGCTACTGGCGCCGTCGTTTGTGGCATAGCACTCACTGCGCTACCTGCAGGCCCTAAGGAAATTTCAATCCCTCCGTTGCCAACCGCTTTAGCCTGACCCGTTGGCGTTATTACTGCTGGTGACCAAAACACTGCAGCCGTTAAGGCGATGTGCAAAAAAGCCGCTAACAGCAAAGCTATACCGCATTGCGCTATGCTCGGCGCTAACTCTTGGTCTGTCATTTTGCCCCCAGCTCAGTTAATAAACGCAGCTTTTTAACGCCTACGCCATACAAGGCTTGGGTAAAATGCACGAGCTGGTTTCCCGATAACTCACCATCAACTTTTAGCGTGACTTGGGTTTCTGGCTCGGCGGACAGCAGCATATCGATGCGTGCTAACAGTTCTGCTTCCGTAATCGGTTCATTATCGAGTGCGAGTTTGTTGTCACGGCTTATTAGGATGAGCACTGCATCCGGTTCATCTACGCCATCACTTTGCGAGACCGGTGGAGTGACATCAAACGGCGCTGTCACAGAAAGGCTACCTGCGATCATAAAAAAGATTAACAGCAAGAACACCACATTAATCAGCGGCAAAATACGTTCTTCGGTTTGGTCCGGCCGACGTTCAGGAAAATGCATTAGTGGTTGTTCTCCATGTTATTGCCGTCCGCTTTCGTCGCAGGTGCGGGTTGCCAATTGGAGTCTTCTACCAGTGTTAGCGGCGTAATCCCTGCGGCATTAAGTGCATCCAATACCTGTACTAACCTTTGTACTGGAGTATCCGCCTGCGGCTGTAGGCTCACTATCTGGCTTGCAGGCTGGCGCCCTTGTGCTTTTTGCTGTAATGCTTCCAGTGTGATCGTTTCGCCGTTTAGTTGCAGTTGGTCTGCGCTAATTTGTACTAAAAATGGCGCTTGCTCAGCGGGAGCGGGGCTACCTGCCGTGCTGGTATCGAGCGCTACAGTGCGCCAGTCTAGAAAACTGGAAGACAGCATAAAAAACACTAATAGGATAAACACCACATCAATGAGTGGCGTTAAGCTAATCACAGCTTTACGTTTTGAAGGATGAGCCGTGAGTCTTGGTCGTTGACTAAATGGCGCTTGCATGGCGTGCCTGTTTGTTATTGGCTGTGAGTGGTGTAACCACTGTGTTTGGTGCTTGATAAGTGCTGGCCGCCGATAACTCTGGGGTAAACAGTTGCGTCACTAAGTTATCCATTTCATGTGCGAGGTGATCGACGCGCCGCTCCAGATAGTTCAGCAATGCCACCACTGGGATAGCGACACACAAGCCGACCGCTGTGGTGAGCAAGGCTTCCCAGATCCCGCCCGATAGAATCGCCGGATTCACTTTATTACCCGCCGCTTGGAGTTGTTGGAAGGCGGAGATCATACCCATTACCGTGCCCAGTAATCCCAGTAGTGGTGATAATGAACCTATGACCTCTAGTGGGCGTAATCCGCGTCTTAACTGAAATAGCGCATTACAGCCATAACGCAGCACTTCTTCACGCACTAAAGATTCAGGTAGTTGGCGTGTGATGCCACGAATTGCTTGTGCCATTGCCTGTGCTGTGGGATTGCGGCTTACTGCAGCAAGCTGCAATGCTTCTTCCTGCTTGCCTTGTTGCCATAGCGCTAATGCCTGCCTTGCGGGTTTACGTTGCCACAGTCCGGCTCGCTGAAACTGGATAAGTTTCATCAGCACAATCGTCATCGCAACCAATGACATCAACACCAATATCACCACTACAGTGCCGCCCGTCTCCAGCAGCGCGAGGGCATCGTTCCACCAAGTCGATGTTGCTAACACATCTGTAGCGGAAGCTTCCTCCGTTGGCTGTTGCACACCCGAAACTACCGTTTCAGGTACTGAAGACAATTGCTCAATGGCATGAGTCTCAGTGTTGATCGGTAACGTGGCTTGGCTGTTATCGGCGCTGGTATTTTCTTGCGCCCAACCGGTGAGTGGTAAAGTAAGTAGCGCCAATGAGAGTAAAACGGCTTTCAATATCATCAATTTTATCAACCTTTAACTTGATTCATTTTATGGTTAACTCGCCCTGTATCTGGGTAAGTGAAGGAGAATAATTTACCCGCAGGACGTAACCAGCGAGGTCGCCAAGCTAACGTTAAAGCAACGGCAAGTGCAGCCACGCCAATCAGTGTTATCCAGAGCAGGCTGCCAAAGCTGGCACCGTCGCGCACCAGCGATAGTGCTAAAGATATGCTTAGCATCAAGATGCCTAGGCAGCGTAGGGTCAACACCACCCTTTGAGTGGGTAGCGCCTTATCGAAAACAACGCGCCAATGCCGTACTTGGCTCAGGGCGAACAAAGCAAAGCTGAGGTAGGCCGTGCTAAATATGGCGACTAACAGCAGGTCTTTAGGCATTAATCCTCTCCTTTTAACATCTAACTCTCACGGATAACGGATAGTTTCCGCGCTGCGTAAATGGCCATCACAGCACTAGTAACAAGCACTAAGTCTAGGGTCGCAACGGGCCAATAGGTATGGGTGAATAGGGTTTTAAGCAGATGGTCGCCTGTGGTTATCCAGTTCAGTCCCACAGCTGCGATAGTAATCAGAGCAATCGCCCAGCATTGTTCTGCCCAAGCCTTTCGGTAACCATGCTGTTTGTTCAAAAACACTCTGATCAACGCATGAAGTAAGCAAGCTAGCCAGACACCAAAGAAGGCATATACCTCTAGATCGCGGCTGGAGATACCGGCAAATTGTTCCCTATTATTGAGCAAGCGATTGACCACTAAAAAAGCCCCGGTCGCAGAAATAATGCCAGTGATCGCAGCGATGTTATGTGCATTCATAAAAGACACATTGAAGCCAGTGCTGCCTTGCCTTTGGTTGCGTGCCTGAGTCCAATGCAGTAGGCCAGTGGCGATTAACGCGCAAGCACCCAGCCCTGCGATAAAATAAAGCCAGCGCAGTGGCCAGTGTTTAAATTTGATGTAATGCATACCAGCAATAAAGTTAAATACATTGGTCGTCGAGGATGAGTTGAAATGTGCTAGTTCCTCTCCAGTGGCGGTAGAAAATCTCCTATTATCAATATTCTGAGATACGCTGTTATCGCTATTTAGCCTGAGTGCGACGACACCACCTGCATCTCCAGGATTGCTAACCCGAATCATATAGACAGCCCCTTGACCTAGTTCGTTTTCGGTCGCCGCAATCATAGGATCAATTGCGACAACATTGGCGGGTTGGCCTATTGCTTGTGGTCTAACACGCCCCTGTGATTCGGCGATAAAACGGCTCCGTGCTGGACTATTGCGTGAGCCTTCTCTGGCATCGGTAATTTCGTCTTCATTTTCACTGCTAACATCTTGCTCTCGTTTGCGTGAAGCTTCTCTTACTTTGGATTTGGGTCGTTCCTGCGTCACGGATGGTGGGTTAAGCTGTGCGAAAACGGCATCGGGCGCCTTGGGGAAATAGATCAAGTGCGCAATCATTAGCCCTGACAAGGTGATGACGATAGTGAAAGGCAGCAGCACAACGCCTGTAAGGTTATGAATATCGAGATTGGCTCTGCTAAAGCCACGAAGCAGCCTAAGGGTAAAGAAATCGGCAAATATTCTACGGTGTATGACTATGCCGGAAATTAACAGGCAAAGCATACCCATGCTCGCAATACCAACCAGTAGGGCGCCAATGTTATTTTGGCGTAAGGTTAAATTGTGATGGAAGGGGTAAATAAAGTTACTCGCTCCTCGGGTGTTTGGAGCCGGAAGCGGTTCGAGCGTGATCGGGTGGAAACTATTTCGCTGTGCTATGTGTGACTTTGCAGAATCATAAGCCAATGTCAAAAAAGGTCGTCGCTCAGCGGGTAGCACGATAGTCCAAGCTTTTGCCCCCTCAGCTCGCTCTGCCAGTAAAGGTATGATCTCGCGGTCTACCGATAATGGCCTTGCAGTATCCATGTGTATTCGAGTGTGTGGCATCATCCAGCGATCGATTTCTTTATCGAATACTGACAGCGTGCCGGTCCAGAAAATGGCGAACAGCAAGCCGCTTAATATCAATCCTGCCCAAGTGTGCAGGAGACTCATCCGAGTACGGAATCCATCTTTCATGCTAATGCTCCAATTATCCAAGCCATGAAGATACTAAAACCCGTCAGGCTGGTTACGTTCAGCCAAGTTCGCAGGACGCCGTTACGGGAAAATGCCCACAATAGAATGAGCACTAAGTAGATAAACCCCAGCATACTGGTAACTACCACGGCATCCGTCCATGGCATACCCATGTGGTAAAGCAGAGCTCCTGTTGTATTAACAAGTTGGCCACTGGATAAATAGCACAATAAACAGATGGCGATTGAGTGTGCCAGCATCCCAGTGGTGAACAGCCATTTGCTAACGGCGCTTTGATTGCCGGGCTTCGCTTGATGGGACAATCGTGAGTCTTTTTCGAGCATGATATGTAGGCCCATATTCAGAATTGCGTCTTAACGCTAACGAAATAGCTACGTCCGCGCTCTGAATAGCGGTAGGCCCCAGTATCGTTATTCACTTTAAATCGTGTAGCGTCGGTGATGTTGTCTATCCCGACGTTGAGGCTAATAAAGCGGTTCAGCGAATAGTTCAGACCTGCGTCCAGCGTGATCAAATCCTTGTCACTCTTATCGACCGTGTTGCGCTCGAAGCTGACTCGGGTGATCTCGCCCTCATAATTACCTCTCAGGAATGCCGAGAGTGCATCTGTGGGTTGGTAGTCGAGCGTTATTGAGCCGTTATGATTTGGAATGCCGACGAGCGAATTTCCGTCCAGCAATGCCAAGGTGTCACCGAAAGGGCGTGGACCCGCGGGGGTATTGATGATCACGTTGTCTGCGTCAATTCGTGAATCGGTATAGGTGTAACTCGCTTTGAGCGCCAAGGTATCAGTCATGTCCCAGTGGCCTTCGAGTTCGACACCGCGGATCTGTGCTCCCTTGGCATTTAGCCAAGTGGCCCAAGCTGGGCAGTCTTTGGTGCCAACGTCACCTGAAATGCAATAGGCTGGAATATATCCACCGTTACCATCGTCGAAATAGAAGGTGTTGGTGTTGAGGATTTTGTTGGAAAAGTCATTGAAAAATAGCGTTGCGCCGATATTTAGCGTGTCATCTTTAGTGTAAAGCGCGCCGATTTCATAATTCGTGCTTTGTTCTGGCTCTAAGTCGGGATTACCAACAATGACAAACTGACTCGTACTGCCGCCGCGTTGAGAGCCTGTGGTGTTATCAATCTGGTCAATCTTCGGGCTCTTGTAGCCAGTGGCTATGCCCCCTTTGAAAGTCCAGTGATCGTTATGATTGAAAACAAGATATGCTCTAGGTGAGACATGATGACCAAAGAATTCGTTATCCGTTAGTCGCGCACCAAGGGTGAGATAAAGTTTCTCTGTGAGCAGTTCCCATTCGTCTTCTGCAAAAATACTGATATCGCTGACAGAACGGGTACCAAAGCTTCGGGGAGTGCCATTACCTAAATCACCGTTAGTCAGTTTGTCGTTAGTCCATTGACCACCGAAAGTCAGAGTATGGCTATCCACACCTGTGATGAAGCGCGCATCGCCGACTTTGTTTGTTGATCCTGTAGTGAAATCAGCTGCAGCAGGATAAGTCAGTCTTTCATAATCTTCTTCATAGTATTTCAGTTCTAGTTCGCCAAGATCGAACAAGGCATTGTACGCAATGCTCCATGCATCTCGGGTCCATTCGCGGTCAATACTTCCTCTGGCTGTGGTGAGTAGAACTCCACCAGGATTGCCAATGTAGCGCTGACTCGCCTTTGAGTAGTCGAGGATAAACTCGTGGTCGCGATTAGGCGTGATCCGCAGCTTACCGCCTAGGGTTCGCTTAGTGGATTCCTGATATCCACCGTAATATTTGTCTTCGTCCTGTACGGCTTGATTTCCCCAAATGGAAGCACCAAGTAGATCTTTAACCAGCGGCCCCGAAATATAGATATCCTGTTGGTTTTGATTCCCCATAGCGCTGCTGTCTGGCACGCGCAAACTATAGCCCGCGCTAGCACTCCAATGTTCGGGTGTTTTTTTGGTAATGATATTGATGATGCCGCCCATTGCATCGCTACCGTAGAGAGAACTCATAGGCCCACGAACCACTTCGACGCGCTCAATCGACGCAACGGGAGGGATAAAATTGCTATCGAGATCTTCGTTGTTCAATCCTCGCGGATTTCCCGTGTCCGAGCGTACCCGCTTGCCGTCAACGAGCACTAACGTATAACCCTTCTCCATGCCGCGTATGGATATTCCGCTCTGTGCGCCAGAGCCAATAACATTGACACCGGGAATTTCCCGCGCGATATCTTGTAGTGAATTAAATTTGCGTTGCTCTAGATCCTTGCCTGAAAGCACACTAATGCTCGCTGGCGCATTTTTGATATCCTGTTCATAACCCGCAGCGCTGATAACCGTTATGGGTGCCAACACTATTGCGGCGGTCGCCTTGCCGAGAATATATTGCCCCTCAAGGCGCGATGTGACCTGTAAACCCGTCCCCGCCAGTATCTTTTGCAAGCCTGCTTCAATCGAGTATTGTCCCTCTAGCCCTAAGCTGGTTTTACCCCGAGTGAGTGCTGAAGATATCGATAGATCAATATTCGCGGCTAGAGCAAAGCTGTTGAGTACAGTATCGAGCGTGCCCGCCTTAATCTGATAATGTTGTAGCTTGTTGATTTGTCTGGCATCAACATCGACAGTTTGAGCCTGTGATGGCTGTGGTGCTGTAATGCTTAAGATGACGGTGAAACTCAGGCCCATAAGGGACAAGTAGTTAGCGCGGTATTTTTTTAGTCGCGAACGGCCAAATTCAACGGAATGCATAGAGAGTCCCAAGGGGGAAAGTTAATAGGTTCTATCTACTATTCCGAACGAGATCGCAAAACCCGTAAAAACTTTTGAAAATAATTTTCAGCGTTAAGGTTTTAGCGGGCTGGGATCACTTTGACCCAGTAAGCTGTGCGATATTGCAGTTCTACTGACAGGCTGCTTGCAAGGCTTTGTAGGGCAAGGTCGGTATCTTGCAGAGAAAATACGCCGCTGATGGTCAAATTGGCCACAGCACTATCGTATAGCGTGAAGCCGGGTCGATAGCGGCCGATCTCCTCGACAAAATCCGCTACCCGCATCCCTTCTGCCACTAGCTTGCCATGGCGCCAACTGATGGCTGCGTTTTGTAGCGGTTCAGGAGGCGCAATCATTGTCTTATCAAACCGAGTTTGTTGGCCTGCATCTACTCGTTGTGGCTTAACACCACTGGCAGCATAAGCTTCTACTGCGCCGTCGATTACGGCTACACGGGCATAGTGTTCGTATTGGCGGACGCAGAACTCAGTACCTAACGCGATTAGTTGGCCAAAGTGAGTGGTGACTAAGAATTGGCGACGGGGAGATTCATGACCCGTTTTGATCAAAATCTCTCCTTGATGGAGTTGTATTTGCCGCTTCTCGGCGGAGAAATCCACATCCACCGCAGTATCTATGTTTAGTGTTAAGCGGGTGCCATCTTCAAGAGTAAAGGTGCGAGTTTCGTCTGCGCCGGTGCGGTATTGAGCCTGCAGACTCCGGCCAAGTCGAGTCTGTGACGCGCCAAGCCAAGTCGCGGTGACGCCAATCCCTGCCAGCGCTAAAACATTGAGGAAACGCCGACGTGATACGACGGACTGGCTAACTTTTTCAAGTACTTGGATGCCTGTACCCTTAGGTAAGGAGGCGAACTTGCCAGTGATCTGGCACATGCGTTGCCATGCTTGTTCGTGAAGTGAACTTTGGTCACGCCATTGTTGGCAGTTAATACTATCTTGCTCGGTAGCGTCATCCGCCAACAGGCGTGCCATCCAGCCAGCCGCCGCTTCAATGGTATCGCTATCGGTTTCCTGCCCGATATTTTCGGCCCCAGATTGATTGGCAGGCATGACTAATAGGATTCCAGCGCGAGGCAGCAGGCCGCTAAGCCTCGCGCAACGTATTTTTCTACCGATGAAACAGAGACTGATAGTTGCTTAGCAATATCGGCATAGCTTAAACCCTCTATCTGGCGCAGTAACAGCGTCAAGCGCACATTATCCGGCAAGTTATCGAGCATAACGGCAATTTCAGCGAGTGTTTCAATGATGACATGATGGATCTCTGGCCCAGGAATGAAGGTTTCTGGCATCAAGCTCAAACTTTCTAGGTAGGCTTCTTCAATCTTCTGCCGACGATAAGCATCAATCATCAATCCTTTGGCAATGCGGGTTAAAAAACGCCGCGATTCGCCTGAAGGCGGTAAATTTCCAGTTTTTAACAAACGTAGAAATGTATCTTGGGCTAGGTCGGCCGCTGTTTCTGAACAACCCACGCGTGAGTATAGCCAGCCGCGTAGCCAAAACTGGTTATCTCTATATAGGTTATTGATAGGAGAAGAAATATTGACCGACGTCATACGGTATAGGCAAGAATATTAATAATGCTGTAATGATATTGATTATCATTTGATAGGTCAAGTTTTGTGTCATTACGCCCATGAGATTACCTGCTTATGCATAGCGAGAATCATGGCGGAAAATAAGTTGTAATCCTGTTTTATGCGACTTTCGAGCAAAAGGATTCGCCTATCTTTTTGTGTTTTTGACTGGCTCAACTAAACTTGAGCCTTATCTCTATAGGACGACCGATTATCTTTTTGAAAAATATGGTGATTCATTAATGAGATAAAAACATCTTGTTAGGGTTAGCTTGCTGGTGGTTTGACTTAGTTTCTAAGTGAATAAAAAGAAAGTTGGAATATTTTAGGAGAAATTGATGAGTAAGTTTCTGCTGTTCCTGATTTTAACTATGAGTGCCTTTGTTTCGGTTGCAAACCAAGATGTTCTTATCGGTAGCGGAGAATGGTCTCCGTATGCTGGCGCTAAATTGAAAGGATTAGGTTTTTTAAACGATGTGGTCACAATCGCTTTTGAGCAGGAAGGAATTACCGCAAAATTCGAGTTCAAACCTTGGGCTCGTATTGAAGTCGAAACCGGTAATGGGTATTTTCTCGCGTCACCCGGTTGGTCCATTCAAGAAGATCGTAAAGCCCAATATCTGTTCAGTAAGAAACCGATAATCGTTTCTCGCAGCGTATTTATTACACGAATAGATAGTCAGTTTGATTGGAAGATTATGAGTGATCTTAAACAATTTACTATCGGGAGCAACCGAGCCGATTACTATGTTAACGCACTGACTGAGATAGGAGTTAAAGTTCAAGAGTTAAACGAATACCCACAGGGAATCAAGATGCTACTTGCTAAACGCTTTGACGCGTTCATTGTAAATGAAGCCGTGGGGCTGAAACTGATACGCGATTTATCTGCTGAAGAACAAGCTAAAATTCAAATTCACCCTTTAGCGTATGATGAAAATTTCTCCTTCCTCATGTTTTCTAAAAATTATCCTAATGTCGAAGCTTTTGTAGAAAAGTATGATTCTGGCTTTGAAAAAATACAGAAATCGGGGCTATATCAAACAATGGTTCAAGATTTATATAAAGGTAAATATGATTGATTAGATTGGTATTTTCGTAAAATCCATCAAGGAATATAGGGTAGAGTAGTTCATTGAGCCTATTTGCTAATGTTACTTTGATAATTGTTGTATTTTTTCATGTTCCGCATAAAATTTAAGTTGCGATTGACGTGTTTTCACTATTTAAACTTATATACTGACCTTTAATTACAGCGTCAATTACAGCGTCGGCTTTATTCATTTTTCAGTGGTGGGTATTGTTGCCGATAAAGTTTAATCAATAATATTCAGTTGGTTAGGTGTCAATCCCCAATATTATATTCTATTAATCGCAAATATTGTTATGTTTGACTACAATTCTCGACTTCGCTAAAGTCGCCATCTGATTAGATTTTTGGTTATCTGCAATGTTGTACATCCTATTCAAGAAATTTGTCAGGAGACTGTGCTCCGCGCACTAACACGATGAAGTGTTGCTCGGAGCTTGATGTTTTCTGAATCTTCATCAGCTACAAGGTGATTCCCTGTCTTTAAGTGGAAGGGGTTCTTGTATCTGAACATTGCAGAAACTTGGCCGACGATGATGCTTCATCGTCGGCTTTTTTGTTTCTGATAAAAATCAGAAGCAAAGTTTCAATGTTTCTTGAAACGAGGGGCCGGTATATCAACTGCCGCCCCTCGTTTTTTTTTGGATGTAATACAATGAGTTTACTCAAAGTTCATAATCTAACTTATCACATTGGTGATAAAACCTTGTACCAAAATGCTGATTTCAATCTCTTTCCCGCTGAGCATGTTGGGGTAACGGGGAGTAATGGCGTCGGTAAAAGTACCTTACTTAAATTACTGCAAATACAGTTACTGCCAGACGGTGGCGATATCATTTGGCAACCCTCTGTGAAAGTGGGGTATCTGGACCAACACGCCCAAATGGATGCCCAGTTTCGGGTACGTGACTACCTCAAAACCGCCTTTTCTGAGCTGTACTTACTTGAAGCAGAAATGATGGCGATATACGCCTGCGCCGAAAAAAGCGCAGATGATAGCTACCTTGTGCGCGCCGCTGATATTCAGACCCAGCTCGAGAGCCAGTCATTTTACCAAGTTGATAGCCATATCGACGCGGTCGCAGACGGACTCGGCATTACTCAGTTTGGTATGCACACAAGGCTTGGCGAGTTAAGTGGTGGGCAGCGTCATAAGGTGATGTTGGCGTCGTTGCTGTTGATGTCACCGGACGTGTTATTACTGGATGAGCCAACCAACTATTTAGATAGTGTTCATATTCAATGGTTAGCCGACTACCTTACTGATTTTAATGGTGCCTTTATGGTGGTGTCGCACGATCACGCCTTTTTGAATCGTATTGCCACTAGTATTTGCGACATAGATAGACAACAGATCCGCAAATACAAAGGTAATATCGATAAGGCTATGGCGCAAAAAGTTAGCGATGGTGCGGCTCATGCTAAGCAATATCTGGCGCAGAAAAAACACATCGATAAACTGGAGCAGTTCATTGCGAAAAATGGCGCTGGCGTCAATGCCAGCATTGCCAATGGTCGTAAAAAACAGCTAACCCGCATAACGAAGCTCGCCGCGCCGGAATTAGATAAGCCAATATCGATAGCGTTTAAACATACGACCCATAATGCCCAGCAAGTGCTGAGTGCAACTGACCTGCTAATTGGTTATTCGCGGCCACTGCTCCCCACCATCGCACTTAACATTAGCCGCGGCGAAAAGGTGCTGATCACAGGTTTTAACGGCATAGGTAAATCTACTTTGTTGAAAACCTTGGTGGGTGAGTTGGCGCCAGTTGCTGGGCAGATAGCAATTTCTACGGGGGTCAAACTTGGCTATTTTGAGCAGGAATTACATTGGCCATATCCAGACGCCACAGCAGCCAATCTCATTAAATCTGCATGTGGTGGGCTCGATGATAAAGCGGTCAGACAACAATTAGCCCAGTTTGGGGTGTCAGGAAAACTCGCTATGCAGCCTATTCGTACCCTTAGTGGCGGTGAGCAAACGAAGGTAAAGCTTTGCCGATTGGCACGAAATCCGACTAACTTGTTAGTCCTGGATGAGCCTACAACACATTTAGATGTCACTGTAAAAGCAGCACTTAAGCATGCCTTGATTGAATACTCTGGGACTATCATTGTGGTGTCTCATGAGCGTAGTTTTGTCGCCGACTGGCCAGACCGAATTGTGGACATTCAAACCATTATCACCGCACAAGATGCTGAAATTATTTAGGTTATCAAACCATGTTATTAAAAGTGTTATTATTTTTCATTGCGTTCCTAGTCGGTGCAGATGAGCTGATGCTAGGGCCAATCTTAGTACCTATTGGTCATGATTTAGGAGTTCAATCTGAACGTGTGACCTTATTCATTACCGCCTATAGCGTGGCGCTGGCGATAGTGGCACCAGCACTGGGCGTGTTATCTGACAGCCTTGGACGTATGCGAGTGATGTTACCTGCAGCCTTACTGTTTGGGGCGGCTTCCATCGCAACCGGATTGGTTAGCTCATTTGAGTGGGGGCTGACGACACGGATACTGACGGGTATTGCTAGTGCAGGCATGTTACCGATTGCTTTTGCGATGGCCGCAGATGCTTCAACTAACGCTAGTAATGATGCGATGACGCGTATCGCATGGGTTCAATCAGGGCTGACGCTTGGTATGATCTCTAGCCCAGCGCTTGGGGCATTGTTGGCTGAATGGCTCTCTTGGCGCGCCGCGTTTATGGTACTTGGCGTGTGTGCTTGGTGTGTGGTTGGCGCGCTCGCCGTGGTTTTCGTTCGCAGTAAAACTGTTGAAGCTCCCGCTATCCATGATGGCGATGAAAAGGTCACTAAAATCTGGGCTATTCCGGGTGCTACTGGCGCCTTGCTGGCGATGTTTTTCGGCCTTGGCGGAGGCATCGGATTATTCAATTTAATTGGGCAGCATTTACGCGATACGTTAGGCATGAGTATTTGGTCCGTGGGTGTTATGTATGCTGTGTTAGGGGGGAGTAGCGTTATCGGCAATATGTTAATGCCGCGCGTGGCGGGCCGACTTGAAAGCGGCCGCCAAGTTATGCGACTGGCGTTAATTGTGTGCCTTATTGTCAGCATTGGGTTTTATCTGTATCCCGCGCAGCAACTATTAGTGCTGATATTACCGTTAGTCATGTGGTCGCTAGCGGGTGGCGTCGGTTCGCCAGCATTACAGAGTTATATTGCGCAACTATCTAACGCGCATCGCGGCATACTGATGTCGCTCGCCATGACTATGATGCACCTCGGGGTGGCTATCTGGTCTGGCGTAGCGGGATTTGCTTATAGCGTTGGACCAATAGGCATGGCCATTCTTGCTACTTTGTTATTTGGTGCCGCCATCGCTGTGTTACGCCCTGTGAAACAGGCTCAATAGCCGCGAATAAAAAGACGCACTAGTTTTTATCATGGTTTACAACCGATTGATTATGGATAGTTTAAAAATGAAACAAGTACACTTTGAAAATCCTGATGTAGTCCGCCGTTATGCCCAGGGCCCAACGGCATTTGTGCCAGCCTATGAGCAGATGCAGCGCATGACTGCTCAGCTTATAAAAGAAGGTATAGGTGAAGTTGGCGAGCTGCTTGTGCTTGGCGCGGGCGGCGGATTCGAGCTCGAGGTCTTTGCTTCGCTACAATCTCAATGGCGTTACACTGGCGTAGATCCAGCTGCAGAAATGTTAAACGCTGCCAAGGCGCGCCTCGCTGCTATCGATGCGAGTGAGCGAGTGAATTGGCATCATTGTTATATTACAGATGCCCCAGAAGGTCCATTTGATGCTGCAAGCTGTTTGCTCACGCTACACTTTGTCGCTGACGATGGTAGTAAGTTGCAAACTCTGCTCGAACTTAAAAAACGCCTAAAGCCTGGCGCGCCGTTTGTGCTGGTCGATTGTTGTATTGATATCTCATCACCAAGCGCTGAATTAATGTTGGCACGCTATCGAGATTTTGCGCTGGGTTCTGGTGCCGATCCGGAGCAGGTCAGCACCACCTGTGATCGCTTAGTCAATGTGCTAAAAATGGTCAGTCCGGCGCGTAACGAGGCGTTACTTAAGAGTGCGGGCTTTACCGATGTAGAGCTTTTTTATGCGGGCCTTTCATGGCGTGGTTGGCGTGCAACGGCTTAGTCATTTTCTAAACGTGTGACTTAACTAACCATCATAGCTTTGCAGCGGCGGGCTATGGTGGTTAACATGTCGGCTGGCATAGCTCATGTCGATATTTCAGCTTTATGGGCTATTTTCTTTTTGATACCCACTTATGACTTTTATATGAAACTCATTCCTCTGCTAAAACAACCGCGTATTCACTGACTATTCTAATGTGAAACTTCTCATAACATGATGTCTTATATTTATTATTTTGTTTATAAAGAGGATTTACAATGCAGAACAAGCATTGGTCAAAAGTTCAGTTATTGCATGAGGTAGTCACCAATCCCAATATCATAGTCAAAGGCCAACATAGCTATTACAGTGATTGCTGGGATGCTGGCTTTGAGGGATCAGCAGTGAGATATCTTCATGGTGATGAAGTGAGCCGTGAGTGGGAGCCTAAGTGGCCTATCGATAAACTTTATATCGGGAACTATGTGTGTATCGCCGCCGAAGTTGTGATCTTAATGGGCGGAAATCATACGCATAGAGCGGATTGGTTTTGTTTATATCCCTTTATGGATTTCATCGAGGAGGCCTATGTAGGCAAAGGCGATACTCATATTGGTGATGGGGCTTGGTTAGGCATGAGATGTATGTTGATGCCAGGGGTGACGATAGGTGAAGGTGCGGTTGTTGCCGCAAATAGTGTCGTCACCCAAAATATCGAACCCTACAGTATTGTGGCGGGGTCTCCTGCGAAATTAATCAAGTATCGGTTCGATAAAGACGTTATTAGTGAGTTACTGGCGTTAAAAATCTACGATTGGCCTGCCGAAAAGTTTGAAAGCTTAAAGCGGTATTTGTGTTCGGCGGATTTTGACGCGCTCAGCAAAGCGATCACTCTCTATGACCAATCCATACATCAAAGCAAATAACCGTTAGTCCCAAAGTGAAAGGTCGCGCTTAGTCGAGGCCTTTTACTTATCCTGCCTTAAATCTGCTTTTGGGCGCTTTCGCTAAGTCGACCAGTTCTTCGATGATCACCCGTAGCTTGGGTTGGAGGTAAGGGGTTTTAAGCCAAATCAAGTGGATGGGTGTGTCGTCACTGGCGAGTTCGTCCAGTACCGAGATAAGTTCACCAGTTTTAAGATAGTCCTCAACCAACCATATAGGCACTTGCGCTAAACCCACTCCCGCCAGTGTGGCCGCTAAAATGGCTTCGCAATCAGCGATTTCGTGGCGTACTGGAATGTCATAGGCCTCGATAATCCCATCCTCATTTTTAAGTAACCAGCGATGTTGCTGCCCAAGCGGCCAGCCGACAATGCATTGGTGCTGGCTGAGATCTTCTTTGTCTTGTGGCGTACCAAGTCGAGCGAAATAGGCGGGAGATGCGCAGATTACTCGGCGTTGTTCTCCTAATCTACGGGCGACTAAATCCACAGTGTCGCCGAGTTGTCCGACACGCACCGCCAAATCAATGCCGTCACTGAACAAGTCAGTCGCTCTATCGTTGAAGGTAATGGATAACTCGAGCTTGGGATATTTTTGCGATAGTGATAATAGGGTCGGCAGTATATATCGCCGCCCAAAAGTGACGGGTAAATCCACTCGCACTCGACCTGAGGGAATTTGTTGTTCGCTGCCGAGTCGGCTTTGTGCATTGTCTAGGATTGCCATGGCATTTTGGCAATCTGTGAGGTACGAATCGCCATCATTGGTTAAGCTCACCCGCCTTGTGGTGCGGTGCAGCAGCTTAGTGCCTAAGCGGTTTTCTAATCGCACTATGCTTTTACTGAGCGCCGAACCTGTCATGCCTAACGCCTGCGCCGCTAAGGTAAAACTGCCGAGTTGTGCAACTGTGACAAAATGACGTATCTCAACAAATTGATTATTTATCACGGCAATTAATTCCTTGAAGGACTTAGTGATGGTCATTTTAGTGACTTAATCATGGCAAGTGAATCGCGTAAGCTACTACCACAGTATGAAAATGAGCGTTAATAACTGGTCAATGGCTAATTTATGATTGATAAGTAACGTTTTCTATACCATAAATTTTTTATCCCTATTGAGTGAGCTAACTATGAAATCGTCGAATAATCTGCAAGGTAAAGTGGCTTTTGTACAAGGTGGTAGCCGTGGTATCGGCGCTGCCATCGTTAAAAGATTGGCGAGTGACGGCGCCGCAGTTGCCTTTACCTATGTGTCATCTGAAGCCCAATCACAATTGCTGGTGGATGAAGTTATATCGCAGGGTGGTCAAGCCATTGCCATTAAGGCTGACAGTACTGAGCCAGAGGCGATCCGTCGTGCCATTCGCGAGACCAAAGCGCACTTCGGTGGTTTAGATATTGTGGTCAATAATGCGGGTACGCTGATTTGGGATAGCATCGAAAATCTGACGCTAGAAGACTGGGAACGAACAATTAACACTAACGTGCGCAGTGTGTTTGTGGCGAGCCAAGAAGCCGCGCTGCACATGAATGACGGCGGCCGCATCATCAATATCGGTAGCACCAACGCTGAGCGCATTCCGTTTGTAGGTGGTGCGATTTACGGCATGAGTAAATCGGCATTAGTCGGTTTAGCCAAGGGATTAGCGCGGGATTTAGGCCCACGTGCGATTACGGTGAACAACATTCAGCCAGGCCCTGTGGATACCGATATGAATCCTGATAACGGCGATTCATCTGAGCCAATCAAGGCGATGGGTGCTCTGGGTCGTTATGGTAAAGCCGAAGAGATCGCCAGCTTTGTCGCCTTTATCGCTGGCCCAGAAGCGGGCTACATTACAGGTGCGAGTTTGATGATTGATGGTGGGTTTTCAGCATAAGCTTTGTCTGTATCTATTTTTCAGGCAAGGCAAAATAATTTGCTTGTTGATGAACTATTGTTACAATCCGCCGGTCTTATCTGCAGCTATCTGTTGAAAGACACTCATTTTTTATCTTTATTATCAAAGAATAAGACGAAGAGAAATCCAAATTTTTACGTTATTGACTAAGAAAACAGGCAACTTATGGGGCGTGATGGTGTTTACCATTCTGACCTTGTTCTGTTTGACTCAAAACAGTGGAATACTTAACTTGTTGCTCAAGGAGTCGAGCGCGCAAGCGATGTCGGCTACGTCTTTTTCTGGTGCTGGTTTTGGTGCCAACTCAGTTTTAAACTCAAGTTCAGCTTTAAACAGCAGCTCAGCTTCAAGCAATATGGCTAGTCACGTCGATGCCCAAGCGGCGGGTACTGAGCTGGTCAAAAGCGAGCCTAAAAAATGTGAATTGTCTGAGAAATCGATCCGAACCTGTATCGACACTCCGAGTAGCATCCCATTTCTTATCCTGTTGTTCCTACTTCCGTTACTTCCCCGCGCCTCCCGCGTGATAACACTGTTACCCATACAAGGTTATCAAGCTAAACCTAGGCGAATACATCTCACTCTCTGTCGCTTTCAAGAATAGAAATAATTTACTTATCAAACTGATAGGTGAGTTTATTCTGGCGCCCATTCTCTAGCTCGATAGTTGGCTTTTCTTACCCGTTTACCGGTTGAAAGGACCATTACCTAGCTGCAGAACGTCCGCTTTTACACATCCTATCTCCTATCAAATTTCTTGAATTAAGCCTGCTATCACATTGATTTTTCTTAAGTCATCACGCCCTTTGTAATGGGGGCAGAGTTAAGCAGTAAAGCAAGCATTTACAGGGCATAACGAACAGTTCATGCCAATGGGGACAAAATGAGTACATTAAAATCCATGTTAACCAGATTCTGGATACTCGCCTTGATAGTGACGAGTCCGTCGCTATTGGCCGCATCGACGGGATGGTTAGTTAACGATAATCACCCGCCAGCCAAAGTACGTTTTATGCTAACGGGCGAAGTTGATCCCGCAACGAATACTTTGCCCGCTGTGCTTGAAGTACAACTTGAGGGCGATTGGAAAACCTATTGGCGCAGTCCTGGGGAAGGCGGTATTGCGCCGACGATAAAATGGGATGGCTCACACAATCTACAGCAAGTGGATTGGAGATGGCCTACGCCAGAGGAATTCTCATTATTGGGATTGCAAACCTTTGGTTACAAAGGTAATACCACCTTTCCCTTAACCCTAAAAGTCGATGATATCGCTGCCCCAACTCAGCTGCGTGGCAAAGTGACCTTGTCGACCTGTACCACTATCTGTGTACTGACGGATTATCAGATTAGTCTCGACTTCACGCCCAATGCGCTGCAAGCAGATACCGATGCCATGTTGGCTTACAACAAGGCCGTGTCGCTTGTGCCACAAAAAGTGTTGTCCCAAGAGGGCCAGAATCCTGCGATGACAATGGGTTGGGATGCCGCCAAAGGTCAACTTGAAGTCAGACTCAATGATGCCAACTGGCAGAGTCCAACCGTGATTATCGATGGCGAGCCAGATACCACATTCAAGCTAGTGAGCTTAAAGCCAAGCGAAAGTGATGCTAACGGCAAGCAATTGGTCGGTATTTTCAGCGGTAAAAGTTGGCTGGGCGAGCCTGAAGTTTTGGGTAAATCGCTGAACATGACTGTCGCCGATAGCGAGCGAGCGTTGGAATACAGCGCCGAAGTTAAGCCTGTGGTGATTTCCCAAGCAAGTACCTCGATATTTGGCATGATACTGCTGGCGCTTATTGGTGGTTTGATCTTAAACGTCATGCCCTGTGTGTTACCAGTACTTGGCATGAAGCTCAGTTCAGTGGTTGCTGCGCCAGATCTTAAGCGTAATCAAATCCGCCAGCAGTTCATCGCATCAGCGCTGGGGATATTGGTCTCATTCTGGTTACTGGCTGGCTTTATCTTAATGCTTAAGCTCACGGGTCAAGCGATTGGTTGGGGTGTACAGTTCCAAAACCCTTGGTTTATCGGCTTCATGGCGCTGGTGACCACAGTGTTTGCCTTCAATATGTTAGGTGTGTTTGAGATCAACTTACCCTCTAACGTGCAAACCAAGTTGGCGACAACGGGCGGCAATAATAACAGCGGCCATTTTTTACAAGGCATGTTTGCGACGCTGCTGGCGACACCGTGCAGTGCGCCTTTCTTGGGGACTGCGGTCGCCTTCGCCTTGGGCGCCGATGTACTGAGCCTGTTTGCCATCTTTACCGCGTTGGCCGTGGGTATGGCGTTCCCTTGGTTGATTGTGGCGGCATTTCCGCAAGTGGCGGGTTATTTCCCTAAACCCGGTCGCTGGATGAATACAGTCAAAGTGTTTTTCTCCGGCATGTTGCTCATCACCAGTTTGTGGCTGATTAGCCTGTTGGCCAGCTTTATTGATGTGCTCTACCTGTGGCCATTAGCGGGTGTCATTACACTGATATTTATGGTGTTTATGGCTAAGAAATATGGCGCGATTGCTATTGTGAGCTGCTTAGGTATCGGCATTTTACTGTCGGCGGTTATTGCATTTATGACGGCGAACCAGTGGGCTAAACCTTTACCTGCGGACCTCGCTTGGACGCCATTGGACCAAGCATTGATTAATCAGCAGGTGGCCCAAGGAAAAACTGTGTTTGTCGATGTCACTGCTGATTGGTGTATCACCTGTAAGGCCAATAAAGTTGGCGTGATCTTGCAAGATCCAGTCTATAGCCTGTTGCAACAGCCGCATATTTTGCCGATGAAGGGCGATTGGACCACGCCTTCTGAGCCCATTACTCATTACCTGCAAAGCCATAATCGTTTTGGAGTGCCATTCAACGTGGTTTACGGCCCGGGTGCGCCGCAAGGGATTGAGTTACCGGAAATTCTATCGACTGACCTTGTGCTTGCTGCGATTGAACAGGCCTCTGCGTCCCCTGAAAAGTCATCCGTAGCGGCAGGGAAATAACGCTAACGACCAGCCGTTCACTCGGACATGTCACTCGGCAATATCACTGGCGAGTCTCATTCAATAGCGAGTCGAGTGGCCCTCAACAAATACTCAGGTCAGGAAGCCCCTGACCTGAAACAATGGAAATCGATTATGAAACAGACAATTGAAGCACAAAACATCACTGAATCAATGCAGAATACTCAAGTCATCGGAGGCACCAAAATGTCGAAATTTAGCTCTTTATTCAAACATCGCAAGTTGCAGATGTTTGCTGTCTCGGGTGTCGCCATGGCCATGCTGGTGGTTTCCTTGCCTTCGGTGAGCACAATGGCCTATGCCAAGGACAGCAGTTTATCGGCGGCGCAGCAGCAAGAGGTGCGAGCGATTCTTAAAGATGCCTTGATCAATGATCCTGACCTAATGAGAGAAGCGATTATTGCGTGGCAAGCAAGGGAGCAAGAGGGGGCAAATACAGCCATGCAAACCAGTCTTGTGACTCATCATAAAGCCATGTATGAGACCAAAAGCGATCCGTGGAAGGGCGCTGCGACACCTGAGATTGAGATGGTGTACTTCACCGATTTTAACTGCCCATACTGCAAGAAAATCGAGCCTTCGCTGAACCAGCTGATTGAAGAATTTCCGCAGTTAAAAATCATAGTCAAAATGGTGCCGCTGCAGGGCGAAGGCTCCAAAATGGCGGTCGATTTTGCCCAAACGGTTTGGTTAAACGAGCCTGAAAAGTATCTCAAGGTGAAGGATATGTTGATGTCGAGCCCGCGTGGACTCGATGCCGCCGCCATCGCTAAGGTCGCTAAACTGACGGCAACCGAGCGCTGGGTCGGCAACACAGATGAGCGCGTCGCTAAAATGGTCGATGATAATGTGAAATTAATGAATGAGTTAGGCATAGGTGGCACGCCAAGTATGATAGTGGCCGATACGCTTATTCCCGGATTAGTGCCTTACGAAGTGTTAAAAGAGCAGCTTGAAGCCGCGATTGCCGCTAAAGATAAGACGCAGAAGAGCAGTTAAGATGCAGCCAAAGGAAACTGAAAATATGAGCGCCGAACAAGTTTCGATATCTTTACCTAAACGCATATTGGGCTGGATTAAGCAGCTGGCACTTTTGCTGCTCATTGTCATTATCGTGACCAGCGTGATGGACATCTGGCGTGGCAAAGATATCCCACGGGATAATTTGCCGCAGCTACAAGGGACGACCTTGGCTGGGGAGATGCTTGATATTACCACGCTCAGCCAAGATCAGGCGGTATTGGTGTACTTCTGGGGCACTTGGTGTCCTGTGTGTAATTTTGTCAGCCCGGCGGTCAATCAAATGTCGGCCTATTACCCTGTGGTGACGGTTGCCATGAGTTCGGGGGAGGATGAGAAACTGAGAAAATATCTTCAGCATCAGGATTATGGCTTTGACACTATTAACGATAGTGACAGCAAGATTGCCCGTGATTGGTCATTGCAGGCGACGCCAACCATTATGATCTTTAAAGATGGCGAGTTAAAACACTACACCACTGGCTTTACTAGTCTGCCCGGTATGTGGTGGCGAATGCTCTTTACTTAAATCAAATCATTAAACTGACTGCAGTTTGCCGGAGTTGCTTAGTGATCAGCTCAAGTGGGTTGAATCCAAAGCAGGATCTGGCGGCTGCATCAGGCGAGTTTGCTTGACTCGTATCGGTAACAAGCAAGAAATAAGGAAAGCTTATGAAACAGAATAAATATGATGATCCGGCATTCTTCAACGAGTATGCCAAAATGCCGCGCTCAACCGGAGGACTAGAGTCCGCAGGGGAATGGCAGGCGCTGCGAGAGAATTTGCCTGAGCTTCGTGGCAAGCGAGTGCTGGATCTCGGATGCGGCTATGGCTGGCATTGCCAGTATGCTGCGGAACAGGGCGCTGCTGCCGTTGTGGGAATCGATATCTCAGCCAAAATGCTTGAAAAGGCAAGGGAGTTGACGACTGCGGACAATGTTCGTTATGAGAATACTGCCATTGAGGATTTTGAGTCGCCTTCCGGCGCATTTGATGTCGTGCTCAGTTCGCTCACTTTGCATTATGTGCAAGATTTAGACGCCGTCTTTGCCAAAGTGGCGGAGCAACTATCAGCGCAAGGCGTTTTTTGCTATTCCGTTGAGCATCCCGTGTTTACCTCCTGCGAACAGCAGAACTGGCACTTTGATAGTGAAGGCAAGATTGCGCATTTTCCGGTGGATAATTACTTCAAGGAAGGGAAAAGAGAAACCTCTTTTCTAGGTGCAGACGTCGCTAAGTACCATAGAACGATTGAAAGCCATTTCAAAGCGCTGATCTCGGCGGGGTTTCAGGTTGATGCTTTGGTCGAGCCAATGCCGCCATTGGAAATGATCAACAAAATGGGTTGGCAAGATGAACTCAGGCGACCCATGATGTTGATCCTTCGAGCGATCAAAAAGTAACTGACTTAGTACAGCGTAACGCCATTCAACTATTTCACTAAGGTAAGCAGTGGCGCCTGACTCACGACTTGGAAGTCGAGCGCCATAGTCACACTGAGCGCCGTAATAGTGATGATTGAAAAACCAAACACTTGGCGAGCCCAGCGTTGCATGTCGACGCCGTGGCGATAACCTTTTAATGCCATGGCAAGCCACCACAGGCTGGTTGCGCAGGTGACCGCCATAAAGGCGATACCTGTGTAACCCGCGAGTGGCAACAGTGCACTGACTAAGGCGAACACGGCAATATAAAGCACGATATGCAGTTTTGCTTTGGTCATGCCTTCTGCCACTGGCAGCACAGGAATATTGGCTGCCGCATAGTCATTAAAACGGAAAATCGCGATGGCATAGGAATGTGGCATCTGCCATAGACTGAACATCAACAGCAAAATAGCCGCGCCCATGTCCATTTGCCCTGTCACGCTGCAATAGCCAACCACGGGCGGTACTGCGCCCGAGAAGCTGCCAACCAAAGTGCCATACACTGAGTTACGTTTCATGTAGAGGCTATAAACCCCCACATAAACGATGTAACCAATAACGGCAAATAGCAGGGCTAATGCATTGGTAAACAAGGCTAAGATGCTAAAGCCCAACACGCCTAAGGCGAGTCCAAACGCGAGTACGTTACCCACGGCAATTTCGCCCGTGACGGTCACGCGTTTGCAGGTTCGCTGCATCTTGGCGTCGATATCACGGTCAATACAGTTATTGATTGCGCAGCCCGAGGCTACGACCAGGGACAATCCCACTAAGCTCGCCAGCATCAAGACCAAATTTACGTCGCCTTTGGCGGCTAATAAAAAACCGCCAGCAACGGAAATCAGATTCCCGAAAATGATGCCAGGCTTAGTAACCTGCACATACCCTTTGAAGCGTGCTTTCCATTGCGGTGACATAAATCTGTCTTGTATTTGCATAGACTGTTTCTCGTTACATCATCAAAGCGTTGGCTTCGAGTATGATCCATACCGACAAGCCGACTACCATGACAATAATCAGGGCGGTAAACAGGAAGGAGAAGGTATTTACTTTGCCTTCTTTCGAGAAATCTAAGTGCAAGAAGTACTTAAGATGTACCACTATCTGCACTATCGCCATCACTAGCACTAAGCTAAGAGTGGTCGCTTTCTCGAAGTGATGGGTCATTACGGCCCAAAACGGAATGGCGGTTAATACCACTGACAGCACAAAGCCCATTAGATATGACTTAATGCTCGCGGCCAGATCGTCAGTGCCATGGCTAGGCTTATGAGTATGACTATGTGCGCTCATTAAAGTGCTCCCAATAAATACACGACCGTGAATACACAAATCCACACTATGTCGAGGAAATGCCAGAACAAGCTTAAGCAGCTCAGGCGGGTGATGCTGCGATTACCTAAACCAGTTTTCGCCACTTCAATCATCATGATCGCCATCCAAATCAGACCTGCGGTCACGTGCAAGCCGTGCATACCGACAAGGGTGAAGAAGGACGACAGGAAAGCGCTGCGTTGTGGGCCATTGCCGTGTTCAATCAGGTGATGGAATTCATAGACTTCCATCCCGATAAACACACAACCGAGGGCGAAGGTGACGAGTAACCAAGCTAAGGTCGCGGCTTTGTTGTGGCGCTTAGCAAAAATCAGCGCCATACCGTAGGTAATACTACTAACGAGCAGGGCGGCAGTTTCAATCAGCACAAAGTCCAATTCGAAAATGTCTTTACCCGAAACGCCACCGTCTGTGTTCATGTAGAGCACAGCATAGGTTGCGAAAACCGAGGCAAACAAAATGCAGTCGGTCATCAGGTAAATCCAAAAACCAAACAGAGTGTTGCCACTGGTGTCATGGTGTTCGTGGTGATCTTCTGCGTGAGCTACTTCTAAATCTGCTGGGATTGCAATACTCATATCAGCCCCTTACTACATTGTTTAAGTGGGCATTTTCAATGCGAGCCACTTCATCGGGTTGCACGTAATAGTCGACGTCATTGTTATAAGCACGGAACAGGAACACCACGAAAGCGCCCACTAAGCCCACAATGGCTAACCACAGGATGTGCCAAATAGCGGCAAAACCCGCGGCAGTGATCCCTAGCGCCATTAAGATACCGCTTGGGGTATTTTTCGGCATATGGATAGCTTGGTAGTGTTTTTGACGTTGATAAGCCACGCCTTTTTCTTTCGCATCGGTAAAGGCATCAATATCAGCAACCTGTGGCAGCTTAGCGAAGTTATAGAACTGCGGTGGAGAAGCGGTTGACCACTCTAAAGTATGACCATTCCATGGATCGCCTGTGGTGTCGCGGTTTTGGTCGCGGTCACGGATACTCACGTACAGTTGGATAAACTGCAGAATTATACCGACCATGATGATGCAAGCACCCACGGCGGCTAAGTAGATCCACACGTTCCATGCTGGGTTATCAATGTGGTTGATACGGCGTGTCATACCCATAAAGCCCAGTACGTACAGCGGCATAAAGGCCACATAGAAACCGATTTGCCAGCACCAGAATGACGCTTTACCTAAACGCTCATTCAAATGGAAACCTGTCGCTTTAGGGAACCAGTAAGCAAAGCCTGCTAAGTAACCAAATACCGCGCCACCAATAATAGTGTTATGGAAATGCGCGATTAAAAACAAACTGTTATGTAGAACGTAGTCGGCACCTGGTAAGGCTAGTAACACCCCTGTCATACCGCCTATAGTGAAAGTCACCATAAAGCCCAGCGTCCACAACACTGGCACCGTTAAACGTAGGCGGCCACGGTAGATAGTGAACAACCAGTTAAACAGTTTTACCCCGGTTGGAACCGCAATCACCATAGTCATCACCCCGAAGAAGGCGTTGACGTTGGCACTTGAGCCCATGGTGAAGAAGTGGTGTAACCAAACGATGAAACCTAGAATTGAAATCGCACCACTCGCCCACACCATAGAGGTGTAACCGAACAGACGTTTAGAGGTAAAGGTTGAGATCACATCGGAGAAAATACCAAAAGCAGGCAAAATCAGGATGTAAACTTCAGGATGTCCCCACGCCCAAAACAGGTTGATATACATCATGGCGTTACCGCCACCGTCATTGGTGAAGAAGTGGAAGTCCATGTAACGGTCGAGTGTCAGCAGGGCTAACACAGCGGTTAAGATTGGGAATGACGCGACGATCAATATGTTCGCCCACGTACAAGTCCAAGTGAAGATTGGCATTTGCATCAGCTTCATGCCTGGGGCACGCATCTTAAGTACGGTGGCGATAAAGTTCACCCCGGTTAAGGTCGTCCCTATGCCCGAAATCTGCAGTGCCCAGATATAATAATCGACCCCAACCCCCGGACTGTAAGCCAGCTCTGAGAGTGGTGGATACGCCACCCAACCTGTCTTAGCAAATTCACCTAAACCCAATGAAATATTGATCAGCACAGCGCCAGAGGCGGTAAGCCAGAAGCTGAGGTTGTTCAAGAATGGGAAGGCAACGTCGCGGGCACCAATTTGCAGCGGCAACACTAAGTTCATCAGACCTATCATAAATGGCATCGCCATAAAGATAATCATGATCACGCCGTGGGCGGTGAAGATTTGGTCGTAATGTTCAGGCGGTAGATAACCTGCGGCGCCGTTGGTGGCGAGTGCTTGCTGGGTACGCATCATTATGGCATCGGAGAAGCCACGAATGAGCATCACCAAAGCTAACACTATGTACATGATACCGAGGCGTTTATGGTCAACTGAGGTTAACCAGTCGTTCCAAAGTACGCTCCATTTTTTGTGTTTAGTGATCAAGGCTGCGATATACAAACCTACCACTGCGACGACCGCTAAGGTCACCATGATGATAGGCTCGTGATACGGAATCGCATCTAAGCTTAATTTACCGAGAAATGACATGATTACTCCGCCTCCACTTTTTGAGTGGATGAGTGCTCTAAGGATAAAGGTTCTGTGGATGAGTCCTGTGTTGATGACGGTACAGAAGGTGTTGAGCTATCCATGTCGGCCATGTTCTGTGTATTTTCCATCGCGTGCTCGCCTGCCATATGTGCCATGTCGTGCATACCTTTCATGTCTGCCATGTCAGATGTGTGCTCAGTGCCCATGTGTTCCATGCCTGCGTGCATGTCCATTCCTTCGTGACCTTTCATTCCGTCATGTGAGTCCATGTGCATGTACTGCATCACGATTTGGTCAAACATCCCTTTGCTCACTGAGCCAAAGTATTCAACCGGATTGTATTCACTCGGTTTAGCCAGTGTGGTGTAGGCCGCTGAGTCCAATGTCTTGCCCTGTTGTTTTAACTTGGCAACCCATGCATCGAAGTCGGCAGGTGTCTGAGTGGCAATCGCTTTAAACTTCATGCCCGCAAATCCGGCGCCGCTGTAGTTAGCCGAGATACCATCGAAGGTGCCTGGCTCGTTAGCGATCAAATGCAATTTAGTAGTCATGCCCGCCATAGAGTAAATCTGGCTGCCTAACTGCGGGATGAAGAAGGAGTTCATCGCAGTATCAGAGGTGATCTTAAAGTTCACCGGCACATTGGCTGGAAACGCCAACTCATTGACCGATGCCACGCCTTGTTCTGGATAAATGAATAACCATTTCCAGTCTAGCGACACCACTTCAACCGTGACGGGTTTAGCTTCGTGATCTAAAGGTTTATAGGGATCAAGATCATGGGTCGAACCCCAAGTGATCACACCTAGCACTATTACGATCACAATCGGCACTATCCACACGACGGTTTCAATCGCTGTTGAGTGTGCCCATTTAGGCGCATAGATTTCTTGATCACGGCCATCGCGGTATTTCCACGCGAAGTACAATGTCATGGCAATCACAGGGATAACAACAATCAGCATGAGTAGGGTGGCGACGATAATCAGGTGTTTTTCATCGATACCGATTTGGCCCTTAGGGTCCAACACACCGCCATCACAACCCGCGAGCATGAATGCTACTGCCGCGATTGCCGCTTTACTTAATTTTCGAATTAACAAAGGAAGATTCCTCTAACCCTAAGGTTTACAACTCTGCCAAGCGTGAACCGGCAGTCGCACTAAGCGGCGTTATCTGAGCGCAAATCCTGAAATCCAAGAGGAATGACACAAAAATGTGCCACCATCCCGACGAAATCGAAGATCAGCTTTCAGCGCTTAATGCTTAATTTGAATTTAAAAACAGAGGGTTAAAATGGTGGGGCGCGACAACCGTGGGCGGTATGTTCGAGGGATTTTAGCCTTGGGGGTGCTAAAAAAAGTGAAGCGTTAGTTAAATCGAGATTATTGAAAAATTTGAAGCAGCAGTCGATTAAATGCCATAACTGCAGAATAACGAGGGGGTTGAGCAATAACAGGCTGAGCAGACTGGCGCCGATAAACTCGACTAAAAAGCCATTGCTGAGGCTGATGAGTTCACTAATATCGACACAACCGCCGATCAATACGTACAAAACGTCAGCTACAGGCAGCACAAACAATAACCCGAAAAACAGGGTTAGGTTTGTCATACTAAAGGTTGAAAACCGAATAATCAGGTTCAATCTTTCAGCAATGAATTGGCTAAGAGCTAATTTCAATTAACGGGTCCGGTAGAACGGGAAAGGGAGTCAGTTGGCAGAACAAAAAATATTCAGCATGCAACTTTTTTATGCGGCTGGAGGATACCAAGAAGCGGCTATTGAATGAAAGCGGATCCCCGTGGTAAAAGGGCTTAAGCGTTAAAAAAACCTTAATTAAAACCAAATAAAATCAATAAATTTACAAAATTAACCTAAATTTAACTGATTTGGTTCTCATAAAATAAAAATGTGTGAGGCGCTTCATTTATTCGTTTTGGCTAAAGTTGATGTGTTGGCGACGGTATGGCGTGGATTAATGCCCCTATAAGCATGTGGGTTTTAGCCAACAGTCGCTTTTATCGCATACGAATGACACTGCTATTTACCCTTGCTCGCCGCACATTTTTGCATGCTGATTTTTGATGCGAGTTAAGTGTCGTGAAATGGATTTTAGCTGGGCATCTCAAATAAAAACATCAAGTTAAAACAGTGACAATGTCAGTCATTTACGCTATTTACATTAGATAATGCGATTATTAGACTGTGATTTCATCACAACCTTGATATCTGCTTGAGATTGATCGAGTGAGTAGGGCATGATGCTTGTTAACATTTAAATGTGCCAGCTTGAAGGACTACACATAAAGTCATTTATTCCATACCTTAAGGTAAATATTTTCATCGCCTTAGCTTACATTGTTGTAGGTAAATTAGGCTTGATGATTGCTTTGCCGCCTGGATATTCTGCGGCGATTTGGCCTGCCGCAGGGATTGCTATTGCCGCATGTATCCTATGGAAAGAGTATGTCCCTTGGGTTGGCGTGTTAATTGGTTCGATGCTGATTAACATCAATATTGGCGGGCATATCCATTGGGGCTGGTTACCCTTTGCTATCTCGATTGGGTCTTGTATACAGGCTGTGCTTTCAGCCCATGTTCTTGGCCGAGTCGATCATTTATTCACCTTAGATAATCCTAATACCGTCATTAAATCCTGCTTGAGCTTAGCCTTAACTTGTATTGTGGCGACCGTTTTTGGCAACAGTGCCTTAGTGATCAACGGTACGATTCCACCATCTGATTTACTGGGAAGTTTAATAAATTGGTGGACGGGGGATTTGCTCGGCGCCGTGATCTTTATCCCTTTGACTATGTTGTTATTTGATAAGCGGACTATCTGGCGTGCTCGCCGGATTCAGACGGGTGTTCCCCTGCTGGTGGGCTTTTTATTCTGCGTGGGGATTTATTACTACTCGGACATGAACCAGCGCCAACAGTTGCAGGATAAGTTTCAGATCCAATCCAATGCCGTGATTAGCAATATTGAAAGTTTTCAAGAGGCTAATCTGCAGCAAATCGTCGCCCTAGCGAGCTTGTTCGATAATAGCGAGCAGGTTTCTGAGGATGAGTTTGTGCAGTTTGGCAAACGTAACATGCTGCAGCAAGATGGCTTTAGAGCTTGGTCTTGGTCGCCGTTAGTGGCGGCTGCCGATCTGCCCAGTTTTGAGGCATCGACCCGCTCAGCCATTGGCGGCCCTTATAAAGTCACGCGGCCTCAAGGCTGGCAAACTAATACCGATGGCTGGTTAGTGCCTGTGATGTACATTCAGCCAATCATAGGCAATGAGGCGGCGCTGGGATTAGATCTCAATAGCGAGCCGACACGAGCCGCTGCCATTGCCAAAGTGCGCGCTACCTTAGCGCCTGTGATGACGGCTAAGATTCAATTAGCTCAAGATCCCAATGGCCCGGGTGGTACTTTACTCATTGCGCCCGCGTTCGACCGACTAGGCAGAATCTCAGGATTTTGTTCAGCTGTGATTGATTTACAAAGCATTATTAATGATGTTGAGAGCGTAAAGGGATTGCAGTGGAAACTCTCCGACATGAGTGCGGGCGGTGCATTACTTTATAGCAATACCACGAAGTCGTTTCCCGCGTTTAGCAGCAAGCTATTTAGCGATAAAACCGGCCAGTATTTTCAAGCAAACCTGATGCTAGCGGATCGGCATTGGCACATAGTGATTTATCAATCCTATGCTGTGCTGATGGGCGATACTTTTAGCTTATCGCTACTTATGCTGCTCCTCGCCTTTATCACCTGTGCTGTTGTGGGTGGTATGACGCTGGTTTCCTCCGGCGAGCGCCAACGTATTGCCGAGAAAGTGACTGAAAAAACCATGGCCTTGTCGAAGGAAATTGCTCGTCGTCAGGCTTTTCAGGCTACCTTGGTACAAAGCGAGCAAAGATATCGTAATTTGTTTGATAAGGCGCCCGTGGGGCATGTGCTCAAACGTTTAGATGATGGTCAGTTTGTGGCGATTAACCCCGCATTCGAAGCGATGACGGGTTACTCACTCGATGAGTTAAATCAGCTTGACCCTTGGGATCTCACGCCAAAGCGTTATCAATTAAGTGAAACTGAGCAATTAGAACGCCTAAAGCAAACCCGTCGTTATGGCCCCTATCAGAAGCATTATGTTCATAAGAATGGCCAGTTAGTGGCAGTGCGCCTTAATGGTGCGTTAGTCACAGGCGCCGATGGTGAGCAGCTTATTCTTTTTATCGTTGAAGATATTACCGAGCAGGAGCGTACCGTTGCGCGGGTAAATCTATTGGCGCAGGTGTTCCAGCAGAGTGGTGAAGGCATCACTATCATGGATGCCAACGACATTATTGTGGATGTGAATAGTGCGTTTTCTCAGATAACCGGTTATTCCCGAGAAGAAATCATTGGTAAAAACTGCCGCTTTTTAGAGGCCGAGCGTACCGACAAAGGTATCGATCCTCAAGTGCGTGCTGCCCTAGAACAAACAGGTTTCTGGCAAGGTGAAGTTTGGGACAGGCATAAGCATGGTTACGATTTCCCTAAATGGTTGATGATGTCTGTGGTGCGCGATGATGCAGGTGCCGTGAGCCATTACATCGGCAGCTTTACCGATATCAGCGAGCGTAAAGTCAGTGAGGAACGGATTCATTTCCTCGCCCACCATGATTCTTTGACGCTACTGCCTAATCGACTCAGCTTGCAGTCGCGCCTCGAAGTGGTATTTAGGGAGGCGCTGGTATCCGACAGCCAAATTGCGGTGATGTTTATCGACATGGACCACTTTAAAAATATCAACGACACCTTGGGCCATCATGTGGGCGATCAACTGTTGTTAGAAGTTGCGCGTCGTTTGAAAAACATCGTTGGTGATACTGACACTGTGGCGCGTCTGGGTGGCGATGAGTTTGTGGTCGCATTATCTGATACGAACCATGATGAGGTGGCCAGTTTAGCCGAAGCGCTGCGCAGCGGTTTGAGTCAAACCTATATCATTAATAATCAAGCATTACATTCATCGCCAAGTATCGGCATCAGTTTATTCCCGACCGATGGTGACAGTGTTGAAGCCCTGATGAAAAACGCCGATATGGCCATGTACCGCGCCAAATCGGCGGGACGCAATAACTATCAATTCTTTACTGCGGCGATGAATACCTTGATCACTGAGCGCCAGCAAATTGAAACTGGCCTCAGGCAAGTGCTCGCTAACGATGAATTACGACTGCATTATCAGCCACAAATTGATATCCGTACTGGGCAAGTGGTCAGTGTCGAAGCCTTAGTGCGCTGGCAACATCCCGAATTTGGCATGGTAGCGCCAGACCGCTTTATCCCCATTGCTGAAGAGATCGACATGATCATTCCTATCGGCCAATGGGTGTTAGAAACCGCCATGGCGCAGCTTGCCGCTTGGCGCGCTGCGGGTGCGACCGAGCTGCGAATGGCGGTGAATCTGTCGGCACATCAACTCCGCAAAGATAGCATTGTCGCCGATATCACCAATGTGCTTTTAAAGCATAAGTTGGGCAAAGGGGCATTGGAGCTCGAAATCACCGAGAGTGTGGCGATGCAATATCCGGAGCAGAATGCGCGCCTGTTAGCAGAATTGCGCCAGCATGGTATCGAACTTGCGATTGATGATTTCGGTACGGGTTATTCCTCGTTATCCTATTTGAAACTCTTGCCCTTAGACAGATTGAAGCTCGACCGCTCCTTTGTGAAGGATATTGAGAGCGACCCGAACGATGCTGCTATCAGTGCTGCGACCATTTCTATGTCCCATGAGTTGGGGCTAACTGTGGTGGCCGAAGGGGTTGAAAACGAGGCGCAGTTGGTATTATTGTCGAGCATGGGGTGCGACTTAGTGCAAGGGTTTTATTTTAGTAAACCCTTAGCGGCAGAAGAGTGTTTCCGCTTTATCCAGCGTAATTTATAACGGCAGAGTATTGTTGTTTTTCTAATGCTGGCGCAGAGTTGGACTATACTTGAGTTCGCATTATGTATGCGTTAATCGAAATACTAAGGATGGTTTTATGCAAGTCATCTTCACCAAAGGAACCCAGCGTTATGGTCAGCTGCGCTGCGTGCGCATGGACGGTAGTGCGACTCAAACCCAAATGCCAGAACAGGGCATTGCTCCCCACGATATGATCCATTATGTTGTTGAAAAACGCCTGCATATTCAAGGGGCTTTCTTCTCGCAGGTCAGAGCTGGCGCCGATATCAGCTTCGCCTTAGAACATAACGAAACCTCCCGCGCCATCGCAGATAAAACGGAAGTGTGGCAAACCGAATCCATAGTCGGAACCTTGCAGTCACTACTCTGGTCGGGTGAAACGCCAACCTATAACGGCTTTGTTTATCTGTTAGAGCAAGCCTGTAACAGCCGTGGCCTAGCCGTTCCAACCGTTAGCCAATCGGACTTTGAACATATTCTCAATGAGATTATGGATCTGAGCATCGAGTGGCAGGGAATGGGTGAAGGTCAGTCCCTGACCTTGAAGTTTTAAGTTGTCGCCATTCGCCGTACTGACGAATGGCTAAATACCTTCCCCTAAAAAGACCTTGCTATAGCGCGGTTGGATCCAAGCGCTATCCCCTTTGTTTATGCCAAGCTGTTTAAATTGGACCTTGGATAATTCAACGTGGATAAGTTGATTATCTAGCTCAGTTAGGACTTCTAATCTCACGGCGGGGCCAACTATAGTCACTAAGTCTAAGGTGACTTTAAGGGCATTTTCAGTTGGTTGTGTCAGTACTTCGATTTCGTGTGGGCGCACATAGGCTAAGCCTTGTTGTTCTTCGTCAATAGTGTGTTCTGGTGAGGTAATGTGGATATTGCCTATAGTGCTATGCCCTTGTTTTACCCTTGCATGAAATAGGTTCACATTGCCAAGAAACTCATACACGAAAGGATTGCTGGGATTGTCATAGACTTCTTCTGGCGTACCTTGCTGCTCGATACGACCTTGATTCATTACTACAATTTTGTCTGCGACTTCGAGTGCTTCTTCCTGATCATGGGTCACAAATACTGTAGTGACATTAATCTCATCGTGTAAGCGTCTGAGCCAGCGGCGTAGTTCGGCGCGCACTTTAGCATCGAGTGCGCCAAAGGGTTCGTCTAACAGCAATACCTTAGGTTCGACCGCAAGTGCGCGGGCGAGAGCGATACGTTGTCTTTGTCCGCCAGAGAGTTGCGATGGGTAGCGATTGGCGGTCCAATCTAATTGAACAAGTTTGAGTAATGAATGCACCTTATCGGCAATGTCTGCCCTACTTGGGCGTGTCTTTCGTGGTCTGACTGTGAGTCCATAGGCGACATTCTCAAATACTGTCATATGTTTAAATAGGGCGTAATGTTGGAATACAAAACCGACACCGCGTTCACTCACATGCTGAGTGGTGATGTCTTCGCCATTAAATCTGACTATGCCACTGTCGGCCTGTTCGAGTCCGGCAATAATCCTGAGTAAAGTTGTTTTGCCTGAGCCGGATGGACCTAAAAGGGCCGTCAGCTCTCCGGTTTTAATCTCTAAATTGACCGAGTCCACGGCAACAAAATCACTAAAACGCTTATTAACTTGTTGAATGTGTATGCTCATAATGCTCTGTTCCCAAGGACGTTGCGTTTAGTTAATTTGATGTTTGCGCTCATCTTTCCACTCCACAAGGCTTTTCAGCACGATAGTGACCAGTGCTAAACCTGTGAGCAGGGATGACACGGCAAACGCGGCCGTAAACATGTATTCGTTATAAAGCACTTCTATGTGTAGCGGCATAGTATTGGTCTCACCGCGAATGCGCCCTGAGACTACAGCTACTGCCCCAAACTCGCCCATAGCGCGGGCATTACAGAGGATCACGCCGTAGAGTAATCCCCACTTAATGTTCGGCAGTGTGACGTACCAAAAAGTCTTTAAACCACTGGCGCCTAGGGTAAGTGAGGCCTCTTCTTCATCTTTGCCCTGTTGCTGCATCAGTGGGATAAGTTCACGGGCAATAAAGGGTAAAGTGCCGAACATGATGACAATGACTATGCCCGGAACGGCAAAAATCACTTTTAAATCATGGGCGGCAAGCCAAGGCCCAAACCAGCCTTGGGCACCGAAGAGGATCACAAAAATCAGCCCGACCACGACGGGTGAAATGGCGAAGGGCATATCGATTATCGAGATCAGTATGGTTTTGCCTCTAAACTCAAATTTAGCAATGGCCCAAGCGATGGCGACACCAAAAATAGCATTGGTGGGCACAACAATAATTAACACTAACAAGGTGAGGCGAATGGAAGCGAGCGCATCGGGATCGGTCACTGCTTGCCACCAGACCTTGAGACCCGCTTCGAAGGCGCCGTAGAGCACAACCGCTAATGGCAAAACCAGAAACAGTGCGAGAAAGCTTAATGCGATCCCGATTAAACTCCACTTTATCCAAGGCGCCTCAGTGGTAGCTTGATAATTTACAGTCGATATTTGGCCCATAGACTTAACCTCTTTTACTCGCCCACCACTGTAGGCTATTAATTAATAACAATAAGAGGAAAGCAGCTGCGAGCATGACCACGCCGATAGCCGCAGCGCCGTTATAGTCATATTGCTCAGCTTTGGACACTATCAGTAGCGGAGTAATTTCGGTGCGATAGGGCAAATTGCCCGAGATAAAAATGACGGAACCATATTCGCCCACAGCACGCGCAAAGGCTAAGGCGTAACCCGTTAATAATGCAGGTAATACCGCAGGTAGGATCACTCTTCTTATGGTGGTTAATCGATTAGCACCGAGGGACGCTGAGGCTTCTTCGAGTTCCTTTGAAAAGTCAGCCAAAACCGGTTGCACTGTTCGGACGACAAAGGGCAATCCAATGTAAGTTAAGGCGATCACAACACCAATCTGACTGTAGGCGACTTTAATGCCCCATAAATGTAAATATTGACCTACCCACCCGGTAGTCGAATAAAGCGTTACGAGCGCGATACCTGCGACAGCCGTCGGTAAGGCAAAAGGCAGATCGACTAAAGCATCGACGACATTTTTACCAAAAAATTGATAACGCACTAACACCCAAGCCACGAGTGTGCCAAAAATGGCATTAATGCTGGCGCCAATAAAAGACGCCGCAAATGACAGTTTGTAGGAGGCAACAACCTGAGGGTGACTAATGGCTGCCCAAAAGTCAGCCCAACTCATTTGCAGCGTAAACAAGACTAATCCTGCTACAGGGATTAAAAATAATAGGCTTAAATATAAAACCGAGAAGCCTAAGGTAATACCAAATCCTGGGATCACCGATTTCATTGCAACCTTACTCATATCTTTATTCCGTAGCGAAATTAGTGTTATTCATTAGCGAGTTAGTCGATGTAGAGATCGATAACACTACTTGCTAAGTTTGGTCAGGATATGATCGAATTTTCCGCCATCACTGAAATGAGTTTTCTGGGCATTATTCCAACCTCCAAAGACGTCATCGACGGTAAAAAGCGTCAGTTGTGGAAACTTATTTTGGTACTGTTCACCAATCTTTTTGTTGGCTGGGCGATAGAAGTGTTTTGCTGCCAGATGTTGAGCTTCATCCGTGTATAAATACTGCAAGTAAGCTTCAGCTAGGGAGCGGGTTCCTTTGCGATCAACGTTTTTATCGACAATCGCTACGGGCGGTTCGGCAAGAATACTGACGCTTGGGACAATAATCTCAAACTCTCCTTTGCCCAGTTGCTCAACTGCAAGGAAGGCTTCATTTTCCCAAGCGATAAAGACATCACCAATTTTACGTTGCACAAAGGTATTGGTTGCACCGCGGGCACCTGAATCTAATACCGGAACATTGCGGTAGATTTGTTCAACAAATTCATCAGCCTTTGCCTCTGAACCAAATTTTTTAAAGGCATAACCCCACGCAGCCAGATAGTTCCAGCGTGCTCCACCTGAGGTTTTAGGGTTTGGCGTAATGACTTCAACTCCTTCACGGGTTAAGTCATTCCAATCATGGATATTTTTAGGGTTTTCCTTACGAACTAGTAGCACTATGGTCGACGTATAAGGCGAGCTATTGTGCGGTAAACGATTTTGCCAATTCTCAGGGATTAAATCCGCTTTTTGCCTTAATGCGTCAACATCATAGGCCAGTGCCAGTGTGACAACATCGGCTTCAAGTCCATCAATAACAGAGCGTGCTTGCGAGCCTGAACCGCCGTGTGATTGACGTATGGTTGGGGCTTTATGGCCTTGTTTTTGCCAATATTGGCTGAAGAGTTGGTTATATTCCCGATAGAACTCTCGGGTCGGATCATAGGAGACATTTAATAGCGTGTTTTCAGCGAGCGCGAAAAAACTGGCTGAGGCTAATGCTAGGGCAAGCGTGATTTTTTGTAGGTGAGATAACATGTTCATACCGAAATCCTCATATTATTTAATAAGGCTTCCGGTGGACCGGTCAGCGATGTGGTTTAACTTTTTTCAAATTGATCTGATTACTTAACTTTTATTTAGGCTGTGAAGCTTGGTCTAAACGAATTTTTTCTTTCTTTTCTAATTGCACTAATTTTCCATGGTGAAAGGTTAATTCCACAGTCCCAAACTCAATCCTGCCAAGGAGTTTTTCGATACTACTCACCAGTATGGGTATCACGGTTTGCTGTTCTTCTCTGGTTGCCATTATGGGTGTCCTTACTGAGCTGGGTTTGACAACTTAACAATGATTATAGCGAAACATTGATAACTAAAAAGTTATATTTTGAGATTTTATATTCTTTTATGGAATATATCTGGGCGCGGTATTTCATTGCTCGAACAGGCATTTGCAACGGGTTGCTCTTTAGCGTCTAGCTGATGAAGAAAGTTACCAATAAGCACATCGATGAGAGGCCACTGTCCATGACCTGAGTCCACATTAATATGACCACTTAGCCCTAGGTTGATTGTGGGCAGTCCAAATACCTTTGCCAGTTTTGCCGCTTGATTGAAGGGCATCCAAGGATCGTTTTCACTGGCAATGACTAGCCCTGCAACGCCTAAGGGATGTTTTGGCAGTAAGTGCTTGATGGTTTTCGCCCCATCGTGTTCAGGCAGAATATGCCCATTCTCTGAAAATCGTGCTGGCGATGCGGGCGCAACGAGAATTGCAGCGGCTATGCGCTGTGGATGGTGTGCGATGGCAAGACTCGTCGCTAAACAACCAAAACTGTGAGCGAGGATAAGGATTTCCCCTTCTATTTGATCGATCGCGCGGTTAATGGCATTAGCCCAGATATGGATCTTAGGCTCCAATAGCGGTAAGTCATTGACCCATATCGCTGATTCATATTTCTGTGCAATCCAACTTTGCCAATGCAAGGGGCCGCTGCCACCAAACCCTGGCACAATCAATAAGGTTGCCATATTCCATCCTCCAAGATGTGAGTTTATAAGGGAGCCAAATGACGACAGGGTGAAGCCAATGTGACCCGCACTCTGACTATAACTACAAATTTGGTTATTAAAATTGTTATATGTAGTTCATTTTGGAATATGAGATGTATTTAGGATCTTAACTCTGGGAGGAGGTTGTTTTGTGAGGTGATGTTGCAGATAAATCATCCATAAAAAGGCCCAGTAAGATGGTGAGTCTTCTGGGCATTAGTCTTGAGTATATATCTTGTTATTCCCTATGACGACGTTCTTGGCTTTGAGTTGAGCGACCTTGGTTATGTTCTACCGAGCGAGCGGTTTGCGCATTTTGGCGTGGCTCACTTTGTCTCACTCTCACGTCTTCGCGTTGTCTTGGCGCTGCTTGTCTTGGTTGTTCAATACGTTGCGGTTCTGCGCGTCTTGTCTCAGGTCGTGGCGTTTCAACTCTTGGGGTCGCAGTCCTTGGATTTTCTTGTCTTTGTGGCTGCGTCCTTTGTTGATCGACATTACGCGGCTGTGACTCCCGAGTTTGATATTGCCTTTGCTGAGACTCCTTCGATGGCATTGGCTTTGACTGCACGGGTCTCGATTGCGCGTCATTACGATCCTGGTGAGTCGGCGTTTGTACCATAGTCGCGGATCGACGTTCCTTTGACTCGGCCTGCGTTTTTTGATAACTCGGTAAGCGGTTATCACGTTCACGACTGGTGTTGTGATAGTCCTTATTGTCACGACTCTTATGACCCTGATTACTCATATTACCTTGATTGCTATGGGTATCTTGGCGTTCTTTTGACTTCGAGTATTGGCTATTGAAGTGCTGCTTGCTGCCGCTAGAGTGTGAATCTCTACCGCGATACTTGTCTTCGTTGTAATAGCGTTGCTTCACGACGGGGTTGTGGTAACTCACGCCACGTCTATGTTCGGGTTTATGTTTCCAAGGCTGGGCACCATAACTGACCGTGTATCTTTCACGTGGGCGATAACGATGTGAATGGCGATAGTCGATCACGACCACTTTATGGTTGTGCCAGTGGAATGAACTGAAGAAGTAGTTAAAGGAAATATGGATGCCAGGTGACCAGTAGAAATGGTTATGACTCGGACGATAGGGATAGCCAGCATAGCCGCCAAATTCCCAATACACGGGTGGATAAGCCACACCCCAGCGCCATGTGCCATAAACCACGCGCGGATCATAATAGGGCACGTAGACGATTTCTCGCTTAGCGGGTTCTATGATGATCTGATTGTTGGCGCGGGTGATCGCCATGTTATCCATGTCCGCTAAGCTATTCGCTTTATCAGCCTGTTGCCTTAGGGATTGAATGCTGTTCATCACTTGGCCTTCATCTTCTAAGAAGGCTTCACCGAGTCTTTGAGTCCAGTCGAGATCTTCACTCATTTTTTGCAGCAGCGTCGGAAAGGCCAGCAAAGCTTTGACGCTCGGGTCCCAATCTTGGTCTTCGGCTTGCGTCATCAGTTGATCGACTGATGATTTGGGGCGCTGGGTTAACCAACGTTGTGCCTGCACTATTTCGAGTGGATAAGTTGAGGCAATAAGTATGTGGGTCAATAAGCTATCGGGATACAGGGCAATAGGCGCCAGCATTTGTTCGAGTTCGGCTTGGCTTGCCGCAGCGCTCGAGCCTTGGCTCACAGATACGCCCGCAGCTTGTGCTGTGGTAGTGAAAGGCAAGGTCACTAATGCCGCCGTTAACACTAGCCAATTCCATCGATGTAGTCTGTTCATGGTTTGCTCCAATAATCCTGTTCGAGGATGTTATGGGCATCATAGGCGTTTGAATATGAACATAAGCTGAAAGCATTTTGCGGTTAAAAAGTTATTTTTAACCGCAATTTAGGTGGGAATTTAAATCTATGGTATTGAAACTAAATCATTAAATTGAGTGTACAAAGCTGATGCTGAACTTGGCGCCGCCCAAGGTTTCTGAACGTGAGACTGAAATTCTGCCGTTATAGCTGTCGACTAAATCGCGCACGATCGCAAGCCCAATACCATTACCTTGATGATAGGAATCAGCGCGAATACCGCGTTCAAAGATTTGATTTTGCAGTGCTTCACTGATCCCAGGTCCATCATCTTCGATGCAGATCAGCAATTGATAGGCATCGCCGGTCACGGTTAATTTAACCGTGGACTTTGCCGCTTTGCAGGCGTTGTCGAGCACGTTACCGAGAATTTCCGTGAGATCCGCTTCATCACCTTTGAATACTGCTTCGTCAGCCATCTCGCCGCTGAGGTTGATTTGCGGCTCACGATAAATTTTAGCTAAGGTGCGTAATAACTTAGCGGCGACGTCATCGACGCGAATCCCTAAATGCCACGAGGCTGCCGCTGCCGTTTGGGCGCGTTTCAACTGGTGGCCAATAATGCGGCTGATCACCGACACTTGCTCGCTGGAGGCTTCGCTTAAGTCGGCCTGACTCTTGATCACCGCCAGCGGTGTTTTGAGGCTGTGGGCAAGATCGGCCAAGGCATTACGATAGCGTTTGCGCTGGGTTTGTTCGGTATTGAGCAAAATATTGAGCTGCCGCGCAACCGCTTGTAGTTCAGTGGGGTACTGACTACTTAGCTGCATAGACTTACCTTGCTCGACGGAATGTAATTCTTGGGTAAAGCGCGCCAATGGTTGCAGCGTCCACACTAGCCAGCTCAGTTGGAACACGAGCATGACGAACATGAGGATCAGCAGCCAAGTCCAAAGCTGCTGGTTAAATTGATCGATTTGCTGCTGAAATTCGCGCTCGTCCTTAATGATGTGAATCGTCACAGGCACGTTTTGATTTTGACTGGCGAAACTGACGCTAAAGCTATAAATCAAATGGGGTTGTTCGGCGATCTCGATTTGCTCAAAGGCACTTTGACCCGTTGCTGGGATGGTAAAATGCGGTGGTGGCACCATGCCCATAAAAGATTGCGAGTGCCACACGATCGTTTGTTTGCCGCTGGCATCTTCAGTGGTCGCAATGGCATACAGCCCAGATTGAATGAGGTTAAAACGATTTTCGAGTACTAATTCTGGGATAGATATTTGTTTATTCTCGACTTCAGTCACCGCGAGTATCGAATAGACATAGGCGCTGAGTTCATTTTTGGTCGCGCTTTTAACTTGCTCGGTAAAGGCATCGTTTAAGGCGACGCCGATCAAAGGCAATAACACTAAGATAAACAATAGCGCGCTAATCACTAAGCGCGCTTTAAGGGAGTTCAATACTTGCCACACAATGGCACGTTTACTCATCGGCAGTTGGCTCGGGCGTTAACGCTTTTAGGCGATAACCTTGGCCGCGCAGGGTTTCAATCAGGTTGTATTGATTATCAGGATCGAGTTTTTTGCGTAACCTGCGGATAAAGACTTCTATGACGTTAGAATCTAAATCAAAATCCTGATCGTAGATGTGCTCCGTCAATACAGTTTTGGATTTCACTTCGCCTTGATGCAGCATAAAAAATTCGAATAACTTGTATTCTGAGCCGCTGAGGTTAACCAACTCTTCACCTTTACGCACTTCTAAGCTGCTGGTATTTAGGCTAAAGGGACCGTTATAAATCAAAGGGCTGGCCTTGCCGGCAGAGCGACGGATCAAGGCTTTTAGCCGCGCGACCAGTTCTTGGGGATGAAAAGGTTTCGTCAGGTAGTCGTCGGCACCGGCGTCGAGTCCTTCCACCTTATCTTGCCAACTGTCCCTCGCGGTTAAAATCAGGATTGGGAAGTCGCGTTCCTGTTCGCGTACGCTGCGGATCAGGGCGATACCATCGAGCTTAGGCAAACCGACATCGATTATCGCCGCATCATAGTTGTATTCGAGTGCTTGAAATAAGCCTTCTTCACCATCGCTCGCCACATCGATACTGTAATGGGCATCGAGCAGATGTTGTTTTAAGTTAGCCTGCAGTTCTAAATCATCTTCAACCAATAACAATCGCATAGTTAATTCCTCGACACTCGGCCAGTAGCGGCATCCACTGAGACAGAAAACACTTGGCCGTCATTATTGAGGAGCTTAACCCGATATCCTGAGCCGCTGGATTGCACGCTCAGTACCTTGCCTTGATATTGGCGTTGCACCATAGCCACAGCTTGATCTGGGCTATTGACCGCCAGACGGCGCTGCTCATTCTTCGCACCTTGGTTGCGATCATTCTGTCTATCATTGCCTGCCATGCTGCCAAAGGAGGCCAATAAGCAAGCGATTAGGGCCAATGTCAAACCAAGTTTCATATCTGGTACCCGCAATGTTCGGCGATCTTAAGTTAATGAGTGAGATGGATAACTTATCGAGTCGACTAAGAATACCTCATCACCTTAACAAACACATAGAGATCAGCCAATTGGTTGGCACAATTCCATCAAAATTAACTTTGGTAGTCATTTTGTTATTCGTGACAGAACTGAAGCTCTGTCAGCGAGTCTATTCCTATGCTCGCATTCAATATGCCCTAGTGTCGGCTAATCCAGATGAACTAAGGCTGAACGTATTGTCGCGCTAAGAACACTAAATGTTGATGTTCAGCTTATGTTCACCTTCATTGCACTTTAATGGCTCCAATTTGAACGGGTTATCCATGGGGTATTCAAGATGAACACACTCAATAAACAAGGTATGGCAACCACAGTTAACAGTCAGGTTAACACCCATTTCGTTAAAGCGACGGCAATTGCCGCGCTGTTTTTAGCATCTTCTGCTGTTAACGCTCAGCCCCGCGAACTGGAGTCATCGCAAAGCTTAACGCCATTTACTGCGGCCAGTGTCGGCATTGCCAAAAAAGCTGAAAACAGCGAGCAAGCAGCCGAGCAGGAACAGCAAGCTTTAGCCCTGTTACAACAAGCTGCGCCCGCAAAAAATGTCACTGAAGCCGCTGCTGCAGCCGTTAAATCCTTGGCGCCCGCGTTATCCTCTAAAGCGCCGACGGCAAACCGCGTGCAACTAATGGGCGCATCGCCGATGACGCGTGAGCAAGTGACTGCGAAACATGCGAGCCAAGGCATGCCGAGTTCGAGCGCGACCAGTGAAGATCCCTACCGCGCCCCTGTGTATCACAGCTTTTCGATTTTTGATGCCAGCAGTCGTTTGTTCGAAGACTTTGACTACGATGGGTTTTATCAAACCTTTAGCGTGACCTTCGACGTCGATGTTAACGGCGCGTATCTTAATGAAAGAGCTGACTTATTTGCCGAGCTTTATCTCAGTCGTGATGGCGGCCCTTGGGTGCATTACTACACCACGGACGTGTTTACTATTTATGGCGATTCAACACAGGACGATTATGAAGTGCTGACCACGCTCTACACAGGTTATGCGACGGACCACTACGATGTGCTAATCGATGTGTACGAAGTGGGTTACAGCTACATTGTCGCGACCATTAGTGCCGATGAAACCGATGGTTTGTATGCACTGCCACTGGAAAGTAGCGATCGAGACAGAGAACCTGATGTCATAGTCGTCGAAGAAAGTGGCGGTAGCTTATCGGTATTGGGTCTGTTGTTCCTCGGTTTGTGTGCTGGGCTGCGGATGAATCGTACTCGCGGCTAATCACCCTTTTTTCTCTCTGTGTTTATCTCAGGTAAATAGGGCTAGTATGGTCAGGTTAATTTAACTAAATGGAGATAAATATGATTGCTCAAGGTCAAACATTACCAGCAGCTACATTAGGCCAACTAACGAAAGATGGCATGGTGAATCACCAAGTTACTGAACTGTTCGCTGGTAAAAAAGTGGTATTGTTTGCTGTACCCGGTGCGTTTACTCCGACCTGTTCTGAAGCGCATTTACCTGGCTATGTCGTATTAGCCGATCAATTTAAAGCGAAAGGCGTGGATTTGATTGCCTGTGTTGCTGTGAACGATGCCTTCGTGATGAAAGCGTGGGGCGAAGCGCAAAATGCCTCTGAATTGATGATGCTAGCCGATGGCGATGCCAGTTTTACTAAAGCGTTAGGCTTAGAAATGGACACTGCTGGTTTTGGTGGCGTGCGTTCACAACGTTACGCCATGATCATAGATAACGGCGTAGTGACTCTGCTGAATGTTGAAGAGCCAAAGGCTTTTGAAGCCAGTAAAGCCGAAGTGGTTTTAGCTGCACTGTAATTATTAAGGTCCGAACGTAATCGGACATCAAAATAAATGGGAGCTTAGGCTCCTATTTTTATTGGTATTTTAGTGGGTTAAGCGGCCCGCGACTGTGGCGGTAAGTTACCAGCATCGGCAATGCCTAAACTGGTCTCAATATCCTCGACGCTCTGCTGCACTTCTTGGGCGATGACTTCACTCTGTTGTGAACTGGTTTGTGCCTGCTCTTTTAAGCTATCCATAGTGCGCACAAATTGATCGAGATAATCGACTTGCTCCTTGGCATTGAGCGAGCCTTGTTTAGCGGTATTGGCCATGTCGCTCGCTTGGTTTTGCACCGTTTGCGCCACTTGCCATAGGCTTTGAGCGCGCAGTTTTTGACTGCTGGTGGCCTGAGCTATGCCATCGACACTCTCACTGAGGGCATGATTCGATTGGGTCAGTTGCTGCAGAATCTTCACGATTTCGTTTAAGGACACTTGGGTGCGCTGACTTAAATTTCGCACTTCATCGGCAACCACGGCAAAGCCGCGACCTTGCTCTCCCGCCCGCGCAGCTTCAATGGCGGCATTGAGGGCGAGTAAGTTAGTTTGTTCGGCGATATTGCCAATTACATCAATGATTTTCGACACATCCGTCACTGAGTTATTCAGGCTTTCAAGGGAAGCATGGCAAAGGCCAACGGCGGTTTGCGTCTGCTCAGTTGCGCTGAGTACGGCCTCGGCTTCAGTTTGGCTCGACTGCATTTGGCGCATGGTTTCGGCGGCGCTGTCTTCCACGAGTGCCGAAGTGTGGCTCACCTCATTGGCGAGGCTGCGGATATGTTCGGTCTGTGTTTGCGTATCGGCCACAATCGTCTGAGTGTGCTCTGTGTGCTGCGATAGCTGAGTAATGCGCGCAACCAGTTGGCTTAATGATTGAGAAACCTTAGTGATTTGCTGGCGCTGTGCTTCGTCTTCCTGTTCAAACCTTTGCAGCAACTGGTTGAAATGACCTGCGATTTGGCCCGTCTCGCAGCGACGATTAATGTCTAAACGCTCGCGGCTGTTCGATTCGCTTAATTTCATAAAGGCTTGGTTGAGACGTTTTAATGGTTTGACGACGCGATTTTGCTGCAGGATCAAATAACCAATAGCAAACAAGGCCATGATGGAAACCATAGTGTAGAGGATCAGTTGTAGCTCATATTTCAGCTGTTGATTTTTCGCTGCCTGAGCCTCACCTAAGCCAATAAGCTGTTGTTCCACATTGCTAATTGCTTGAATGAGTTGATCTTGCATCTCTTGGTTGGCTTGCAGCAATTGGTGGGTATTGGCGACTTCTTTGTTGTATCGATTGGCGAGACTCAGCAGTTCACTGCGGTCACTTTCACCGATTTCAATCTGTTCTGGTTCGCTGGCACCGAGGGCAAACTCATCGGCTTCTTGCTGCTCATATACACCGATTAACGGCAGTGCGCTGAGGGCGTCGTGCCACGTATTGAGCTCTTTGCTGGTGCTGTCTAAAATGCCCTTGAGTTGCTGATTTTTGCCGATCAGATAGCCATCGGTCAGCTGGGAAAGTTGATAGACGATGGAAGGTAAATCGCGGCTCAATTGCAGATATTGTTCGGCGACCACCGCATTTGTGGCTAAGCCTTTATCGGCATAACTGCCCAAACGACGGTTATAGTCGAGCATTTCAGATTCGGCGTGGGCCAGCAGTTGTCGCGGGTTGCCAGCGAGTTTACCCGCTGCGCGGTACTTGGTATCTAAATCTTGAATGAAGCTGCTGAGACTTGCTTGCAAGTCATTATCGGTAGCGCCCATGGTGGCGAGATTAAGCTCTGTGAGCTGGTTCTTAATGGCGCTGAGTTTAGTTTTAGCTTGTTCAAGTTGGCTAGAGTTGCCGCTGGCGAGATAGCCGTCGAGATCGCGGCGTACGCCGACGAGGAAGTCTTCTTGTATGCTTTGCAGTGTGAGTGTTTGTTGTTCTATATTTTGTCGCTGATCACTACTCCACAGCACTACGGCCGCTAATAATCCCGCGAGCAATAACAACAGGGCAGAAGCAGAGAGCGACAGCGTTGAAATTTTCATTTTGCAATCTTCATAATTGTCAGAGCCATTTAACTGTTCTGAGTTTATGAATTTAGCGTGACATTAATATGACAAGCGCCCACATGAATGTCAGCGTTGTCATTTGATTTGCCGATATGTGATCTCGCGCTATTCCAGCGGCAGCCACACTTGGGCTCTTAAACCGCCTTCGGCGCGGTTGGAGAGGGTGACTTGCCCTTGGTGTCTATCGATAATCCGTTTGATGATGGCGAGACCTAGGCCTGAGCCGACACTGCCTCGGGCGATATCACCTTGGGTAAAGGGTTGAAATAGTTTGGTGATTTGTGACTCGTCTATTCCTGGACCATTATCTTCAACACTAAAACCGATACGTTTGCCATCGAACTGCGAGCTAATGCGGATCCAGCCAGAACCATAGCGAAAGGCATTTTCGACTAAGTTGCTCAGTACCCGCTTGATGGCAATCGCTTGGAATTGGGCTTCGGGGCAGTCAGTTAATACTACTTCAATTTCACCGGCGCGATTGGCTTCTGCTTGAGCGACATCTTGAATGAGTTTATTGATTTGCCCTAGCTCATGGCTGGTTTCCTGATCTTGGCGAATATACGCAATAAACTGGCTGATGATGGCGTCCATATCTTCGATATCGTTGACTATGCCATCTTTAAGATATTGATCTTCCTCAACCATCATCTCAGATGCGAGACGAATACGGGTGAGCGGCGTGCGCAAGTCGTGGGAAATCCCCGCCATCAATAGCGCTCTGTCCTGTTCCAGCTGTTTCATGCTGTGTGCCATCTGGTTGAAGGCGTTGGTCACTTCGACAATTTCACTCGAACCATTAAGCGGCAAGGGATCGGGGAATTCACCGCGGGAAACGGCAATCGCGGCTTTTTGTAGTCGCCTAAGTGGACGGTTTTGTTGGCGGGCAAACCACCACCCCCCAGCGACGCTGAGGGCGCCTATGACCATTAAATAGAGGGTGAGCGGCGAAAGGTCTGAAACATTCTGGCCGATAAGCGGCACTTTTATCCAAATCGAGGGCGCCTGTGGTGGACGGATCCAAATTTGCAATACGCTGCCGTGGGTGACGCGCACTTCGGCGTCGCCGCCGAGATATTCCGACATCTGCGCCGACCAGAAACCATAGTAAGTCGCTTGCTCAATACCGGCTTCGCGCGCCTGCTGCTGATTGTAAATCTTCATGCCATCGTCGTGGACTTTGGCATTGAGGGCATCGACTATGGTTAAGTGCTCACGGCCAATATCTATGCCATCGACAAACAGTAATTTGACTTGGCGAGCGATTAACTGATTGATTTGCTGGTAGCTTGGCTTAAGCACATAGACGGCAACCGTGACGTAAGACACCAGCTGATTGATCAGTAATAGACAACCAATCAGCATCACGGTTTGGCTAAACGCGCTGCGAGGCACAAACCGCCACCAAAACTTAGCTTTCATCGGGGGCTCAATAACCGCAGCAGATTAAGATGGCAGCGCGGCTCATCGACGCGCGGCGCCATCGGGCACAAACACATAACCTAATCCCCACACCGTTTGAATGTAGCGTGGATTAGCGGGATCTTTTTCGATTAAACGCCGCAGACGTGACACTTGTACGTCGATGGAGCGTTCTAGCGCAGAATAATCGCGGCCACGGGCGAGGTTCATCAACTTATCCCGAGACAAGGGCTCGCGTGGATGGGTGACGAGCACTTTAAGCACGGCAAACTCACCGCTAGTGAGCGCAATCGATTCGTCGCCGTGGTACATCTCACGGGTGGCTAAATCCAGCGAAAACTCACCGAAGCTGATCTGTGCTTCCTGCTGAGCGGGCGCACCGGGCACATCTTGGGTTTGGCGACGCATCACGGCTTTGATCCGTGCGAGCAATTCCCGTGGATTAAAAGGTTTTGGCAGATAATCGTCGGCGCCTAACTCTAGGCCAATAATACGGTCGACTTCATCGCCCTTGGCCGTCAGCATCACGATCGGAATAGGATTACCTTGCTGGCGCAAACGGCGACAGATAGACAGGCCATCTTCACCGGGCAACATCAAGTCGAGCACGAGTAAATGGAAGTTTTCGCGTTCTAATAGGCGGTCCATCTGCTCGGCATTGGCCGCGCTGCGCACCTGATAACCTTGCTCCATCAGGTAACGCTCGAGTAACGCTCGCAGGCGCATATCATCATCGACGACGAGGATTTTCGAGGTTTCTTGTCCCATGGGATGTCCTTTAATTGCTCAGATTGGTGCTTATTCTACTGACGAGAAACAGTTAAGATTAACCAACTGGCTGAAATTGAAAACGAATCTGCCTAATATAGCCGCATTCAACCTAGGCGACTAGCTCACCTTAGTGGCTTGAATGCGATAAATGCTGACATTTATTGCCCAATGTTAATACTAAGCAAATGAAATTGCATGGGAATACTCGCGTTTATTCACGCCAAGGGTGAAATTGTAACTAAATGGGCATCAGCAACTTTTGGCGCATTTATCGTTTGTTGATATTCGCTGAGTGGCAAAAGGATTTTTATTAGTCCAAAATCATAACTCTCTGATTATAAATTATTAGGCGCTTATGCACTTGTCCATGAGTTATAAGAATGCTTCGAAATGGGGTTTATTAGTCCTGTTGATTGGATTGGTGCTAAGCGCGTTATTAACAGGGTTGACGGGGCGCATGAACGCCCAAACGATTGAGCAAGCATTACGTGAAGACGCGGAGCAAATCAGTGAGAACGTAATTAACCGTATTAACATATATCAATATGGTTTACGCGGGGCACGCGGAACGATAGTCACTGCGGGTGAACATAATATTAGTCGTGCTAGCTTCCATCGCTATAGTTTAACGCGGGATGTGGACCAAGAGTTTCCCGGCGCCCGTGGATTTGGCTTTATTCGTCGAGTACCCAGTGCCGATGAAGCGGCATTTATAGCAAGAGTTCGTCAAGATGATTGGCCTGACTTTAATATTCGCCAACTTAATCAAAATGATGGTGAAAGATACGTTATTGAATATATTGAGCCTGTAGACCGCAATAAAGCTGCCGTTGGCTTAGATATTGCCTCAGAGGCACATCGTAAAGCCGCTGCCGATGCGGCTATGTTATCCGGTGAAGTGCGCTTATCTGCACCCATCACATTAGTGCAGGCTACGGGTAGGCCGCTACAATCATTCTTAATTCTGCAGCCTATTTATCGCACGGGTTTAGTACCTAAAACACAACAGGAAAGACTTTCAGCCGGGTATGGTTGGAGTTATGCCCCCTTAGTGACGAACGAAGTTCTAATGGGGTTAGCGTTGAATCAGAAGATGACTAAGCTGTTGCTTAGCGATATCACCCAAGCTGAGCGTCCCATCAGTTTTTTTGAAACACACCCTGATGAGGCGTCTCCACTATCTGCATATCGCCATAAAATGACGAAAGACATTTTTGGTCGTCAATGGCAGATAGAAGTCATCGCTTATCCATCATTTATTAAGTCATTGCATCTTAATCAACCCAGTTTAGTGCTGTTGAGTGGCAGTTTGTTTAGCCTGCTTTTAGCCGCATTAATTGCCATGTGGTCCATCAGTTTGCAGCGTAAGCAGCAGGTGCTGCTTGAACAGGCAAGGCGCGCTAGCATGTTGGAGCATTCTCTCGATGGCATTATCAGTTATGACACTAAAGGCCAAATTACCAGTTGGAACCAAGGTGCCGAGCAGTTATTTGGCTATACCGAGGCGCACGCTCTTGGCCAGTCGTGTTGTAAATTGATTGTTCCTGCCAGCATAGTGCAGGAAGAAAGAGCATTATTCTCCGAAGTGTTAGCGGGGAAAACCTCTTTAAATCGGATAACTAGCCACCAACGGCAGGATGGTAGCCATTTATCAACCTCGACTACAGCCGTACCTATTTACGACGAGCACGGCAAGATTGCTGGCATGAGCCAAACGATCCGCGATATTACGGCGCAGCTGGAAGCTGAACGACATATTTTAAGCTTGAATGCGAGTCTCGAACGGCAAGTCACCAAGCGTACCCATGCGCTGCAGCAGGCGTTACTCGAAAACCAAACCTTGCTCGACACTATTAATCAACAGCTACTCTATTCCGTTACTGACCCCAATGGCGTCATCTTAGAGGTGAATGATAACTTTTGCCGTATTAGTGGCTATCCGCGTGAGCAACTGGTGGGGAAAACCCATGCAATACTCAAGTCGGGTGAACATGATGCATCTTTCTGGCAATCGATGTGGCAACAGATAAACGCGGGACAGTCTTGGCACGGTGAAATCTGCAACCTTGATAAGCATCAAACGTTGAAATGGTTCGATACTGTGATTGGTCCAGTATTTGATGAATACGGTAAAATTGAACGTTTTGTGGCATTAAGGATTGATATTACCGACCGTAAGTTGACACAGATTGAGAAAAATAACTTAGGGTCATTACTGACTAACGTGCTCGATGCCGCCTCTGAAATGTCCATTATAGCCACTGATGTGCAAGGGAATATCACCATTTTTAACCGTGGAGCAGAGCGCTTACTCGGTTATTCAGCCGAGGAAATGATAGGTCAATCTACCCCTGCGCCTCTGCATTTGCTCGAGGAGGTGTTGATAAGATCTGCAGAGTTATCCGCTGAATATGGTAAAGACATTCAAGGCTTTGATGTTTTCATCTATAAGGCAAGAGCCGAAGGTTCGGAAACCCGCAATTGGACCTATGTGCGTAAAGACGGTAGCCAGTTTCAAGTGTCACTTTCTGTCACTGCGATGCGTGACAGTGTTGGCGAGATTATTGGTTATTTAGGCATTGGCGTCGATATTTCACTGATGTTACTGCAGCAGCAAGCACTGATGACGGCCAGTAACCATTTAAGTAAGGCTGCCGAAGTGGCTCAATTAGGTATCTGGACTTGGAATCTGCTCGGTAATTCGCTTGAATGGAATGAACGTATGTTTGCGATTTACGATCAGCCTGAAAGTCTTCGTGAACAAGGATTAACCTATGAGCACTGGTCGATGCGGGTTCATCCTGACGATATTGCTTTTGCTGATGCTAAATTGAAAGGCGCTGTGGAAGGAACGGCGCAATATGACCCTATTTTTAGGGTGGTAAGGACAGATGGCTCGATTCGCTACGTTCAGGCGGCCGCCCAAGTTGAGCGCGATAAACAGGGTCATGCGATTAGAGTGATTGGGATTAATTTAGATATCACTGAACAGCAACAATTGGAAGAAAGCTTGCGAGAAGCTAAGCAGGAGGCCGATGCGGCGAGTGCGGCTAAGTCTGCATTTTTAGCCAATATGAGCCATGAAATTCGCACCCCAATGAATGCTGTATTAGGCATGCTGCAATTAATTCAATACACCTCTTTGTCTAGGCAGCAACAAGATTATGTTAATAAAACTCAAACGGCCGCTAAGTCCTTATTAGGACTACTGAACGACATTCTCGACTTTTCTAAAATTGATGCTGGCAAGTTAGTACTCGATCTTCATCCCTGTTCGATTGAATTGCTGATGCGGGATCTTGCCGTTGTACTGTCGGGTAACCATGGTGATAAAGATGTCGAGGTGATGTTTGATCTAGACACGGCTTTGCCTCCTTGGCTGTTAGCAGATCAACTTAGATTGCAACAGATCCTCGTTAACCTCGCAGGTAATGCCCTTAAATTCACTCACCACGGTCAAGTGATTGTCGGCATTGAATGTTTACGACATGAGGCTGATACAGTCACAGTACAAATTTCAATTACCGATACGGGTATTGGTATCAGTGACGAGCAGATTGAGCGGATTTTTACCGGATTTGAACAGGCAGAATCCTCAACATCACGCCGTTTTGGGGGCACAGGGCTCGGGCTAGCAATAAGCAAAAGGCTGATCGGCCTTATGGGCAGTGAGTTACATGTGACCAGCAAGGTGGGTGTTGGAAGCCGTTTTTGGTTTGATGTGACGTTTCCTATCATACAAGTCGAAGAAACTCGGCACACAGACCTTAGCGGATACCGTGTGTTAGTGGTTGATGATAATGAATTGACGGTAGAGATTTTAGAGAAAATTTTGACCGGATTTGGGTGTGAGGTTGAAACTGCCTTAGGCGGATATTCGGCTCTAGCGAAGGTTAAACAATCCCATGAAAAATCGACACCGTTTGATGTGGTGTTGATGGATTGGCGTATGCCAGACCTTGATGGGCTGCAAACCGCCGAAATGCTGCGTAACTCAGACGCGGATAACCAGACTCCGCTGGTGGTGATGTTAACGGCTTACGGTCATGAAGTGATTGCCGAGAGTCAGCAGATTAGAAGTGTCCCTTTCGTTAATTTCCTCACTAAACCTGTGACATCGCAGATCTTGGCAGAAGCTGTGTTGAATGCCATCGAAGGTAAGACAATGGAGGCGCACCCTCAGCCGCGTTCACAGCGATTTTTAGCAGGGCTAACCATATTAGTGGTGGAAGATAATCAACTCAATCGACAAGTTATCGATGAGCTATTGAGTTATGAGGGCGCGAATGTCGTATTGGCAGAAGGCGGTATGGAAGGTGTTTCCTTGGTGCTCGAGAGTGGTGACTTATTCGATATTGTCATCATGGACATGCAAATGCCCGATATGGATGGATTGGAGGCGACTCGACGTATCCGCGCTGATGGACGTTTTGCAGCATTACCGATACTTGCGATGACAGCTAATGCTTCACAGTCCGATAGGCAAGAGTGTCTCAATGCGGGTATGAATGACCATGTTGGCAAACCCATCGATATGCCATTATTACTACCGAGTATTTTGCGCTTAGTTGGCCGTGAGGATATGACCTCTGCTGAATTTGAAGGGCACTGGCCTGAAGCGACGCAGGAGCAGAGTGATGAGCAATTACTCGATGATATTCGCCTGATCCTGCGTCGTTTTGGGGGTAATCAGTCTTTCTTCCAAAAAATGGCCAAAAGTTTTGCGCCTGAAATGATGAAGCAACTCGCGCTCTTTAAGCAGTCGACTAAGATATTTGATCACTCAACGGCGGCGGCGATTAGCCATGGTATTAAAGGCATTGCCAGTAATTTTGGTGCTCGGCGTTTAGCTGCGCATGCGGCTTACTTAGAGAAACAGTTTAAGCAAGAATGCCCTGAACTGATTGATATTAAGCGCTGGACGGATACGTTAGAGGAACTCATTAATCAGAGTAGTCAGCAGCTTTCAACCTACTTTGGGGTGGAAGAATTTAATGCAGTTATTAGCGATAATGTAGAAAAAGCCGTGTATTCTTCGGTATCGGTGCAAAGTGTTAAGACGGACCTTAATACCCTAATGACCCTATTAAAAGAGAACAATTTAGAAGCTATGGCCTTAACTGACCAGTTAGCTGAATTGCTGTCAGGCCATCCACAATGGTCCATATTGCATGGGCAAGTGCAAGCGCTCGATTTTAATCAGGCATTAGATACGCTACGGATTATCATGTTGGAGGAGGCGTAATGCATCTTGCAGAATTAATTGCTCGGCCCCAAAGTGAGAAAGGTAAGATCCTTATCGTTGATGATCAGCCGCTCAATATCAAAATACTGCATCAACTCTTCAATGAAGAGTATGAGTTGTTCATGGCGACCAATGGTGAGCAGGCGATAGCCATATGCCAGAAGGTACAGCCAGATTTAGTGCTGTTAGACATTGAAATGCCTGGTATGTCGGGTTTTGACGTTTGCCAACATCTTAAAGCCGATCCTGAAACCGCGACTATTGGGGTTATTTTTGTTACGGCTCATTTTGATGAGGTGCAAGAAGTTAAAGGTTTTCAGCTGGGTGCAGTCGATTTTATCCATAAACCTATCAATCCAATTATCACCACTGCGCGGGTAAAAAATCAGTTTACCCTCAAGCGACAATCCGATCTGTTGCACTCTATCGCGCTGCTTGACAGTTTAACGGGCGTCGCCAATCGACGTCAGTTTGAGCAGCGACTTCCTGAAATATGGAAACATTGCTGCCGCAACGAGTTAGCCTTATCTGTGGTGATGCTAGATGTGGATTTTTTTAAACGTTTTAATGATCGTTATGGTCATCAGGAAGGCGACCAATGTTTGCGACAGGTTGCAAAAGCCGTAAGCGATTCTCTGCAGCGCGCGACTGACTTTGTTGCACGTTATGGCGGGGAGGAGTTTATTTGTATTCTGCCAGAAACCAAGCTTGCCGGTGCCATTCATACGGCACAGAAAATAGTGAATGCAGTACAAGCTTTGCATCTTGAACATCTCGAGTCGAGCTTCCAAGAAGTGACGATTAGTGCGGGTGTCGCGAGCGTGCTACCCAAAAGTGATTTGACTTGGCAAACACTGATCGAAACAGCGGACCAGCAATTGTACTTGGCGAAAGAGAGTGGACGTAACCAAGTAGTAGGCCTAGGGCTTTAGCCCGTGAGTTTGTATGTGATTTTTAGCGTGCATTTTGTGAAATTGCCGCTGTTTTTTGCTCAGCATGTGGATAATAAAGAGTTATGAAAGCGCATTTGATCACCCGACAGGGTTGGCAAACTTTAGATAAAGAGTTGAAGTATTTGTGGAAAGAATATCGGCCGCAAATCACCCTTAAAGTCCAAGAAGCGGCGGCGCAAGGCGACCGTAGTGAGAACGCTGATTACACCTACAACAAGCGTTTGTTAAGACAAATTGATGGCCGAGTCAGATACTTAGTCAAGCGTTTAGAAGAATTAAAAATTGTCGATTACTCGCCGCAGCAGGAAGGTAAAATATTCTTCGGTGCTTGGTTTGAGCTTGAAAATGAAGCCGGTGATCGCGTGCGTTATCGGATCGTCGGTAAAGATGAGCTCGATACCAAATTGGGCTACATCACCATCGACTCGCCCATGGCGCGTGCCTTAATCGGCAAGCAAGTGGACGATGAGGTGGTAGTGCAAACGCCATCGGGTCCAAAAGAGTGGTATATCAATCAGATCCGTTACACTCCTTTTGAAACCACTCTCGCCAGCGAGGCTGATTAGCGACAGGGTTGCCGCCGTGACAACTGCTGCGGTCGCCATGGCATGACGGGGAAAGATCAAAGACTCTGATTTGACCTAGGTTTTAGCATGAAACATACGGGGCGCCTGTGGTATCTTTGGCGCAATAACGACTTACTTTACAGTTAGGCACGACACTTTATTTATGCAAACTAATGCACATAACATCGCTCAGATTATCGCTCAAGAACTGAATGTTCGTGAGCAACAAGTTGCCGCAACCATCACTCTGCTTGACGATGGTGCGACGGTTCCCTTCGTTGCCCGCTACCGTAAAGAAGCCACGGGCGGATTAGACGATACGCAACTGCGTACCTTGTACACACGTTTAGGTTACCTGCGTGAGCTGAACGACAGACGCCAAGTGATCCTATCTAGCATCCAAGCTCAGGGTAAGTTAACGCCAGAATTACAAAGGGCTATTGATGACGCAGACAGCAAGACACGTCTCGAAGATTTGTATCTGCCATTCAAACCTAAGCGCCGCACTAAGGGCCAAATCGCTATCGAAGCAGGGCTTGAACCATTAGCCGATGCCTTACTGGCTGACCGTAGCGCCGATGTCGAAGCCAAAGCTGCAGATTATATCAATAGCGAAGCGGGTTTCGCCGATGTGAAAGCTGTGCTTGAAGGCGCGCGTTATATCCTGATGGAGCGCTACGCCGAAGACGCGGAATTACTGCGTAAAGTGCGTGAACATTTAAGCCAAAACAGTGTGTTAGAAAGCCGCTTAATTGCAGGTAAAGAGAAAGAAGGCGCGAAATTCCGTGATTATTTCGAGCATACCGAACAGTTAGCTAAGATCCCTTCTCACCGTGCGCTGGCGATGCTGCGTGGTCGTAACGAAGGTTTCTTAGCGTTATCTATGAATGCCGATCCTGCTGCTGAGGCCGGTCAAGGTAGTTATTGCGAAGTGATTATCAGTGATCACTTAGGGCTGAAACTGGGCGATAGCAGCGTCGATCAATGGTTGAAAACTGTAGTGACGGCGACATGGCGCATTAAGATTGCGCTACAGATGGAAACCGAGTTTATTTCGCAAATGCGCGAACGCGCCGAAGCCGAAGCCATTAAAGTTTTTGCCCGTAACTTAGGTGATTTATTGATGGCCGCTCCTGCGGGCGCGAAAGCCACCATGGGACTCGATCCTGGTTTACGTACCGGCGTGAAAGTGGCTGTGGTCGATAACACGGGTAAGATGTTGTGCCATGCGACGATTTTTCCGCACGCACCGCAAAATCTGTGGGAAAAGTCGATTCGTACTTTGGCGAACTTAGTCAAAATGCATAAGGTTGAATTGATTGCGATTGGTAACGGCACTGCATCACGGGAAACCGACAAGCTGGCCGCTGAGCTGATTGCCGCAGTGAAAGATACCCATCCACAGTTGACTAAAGTGATGGTCAGCGAAGCGGGCGCGTCTGTGTATTCGGCATCGGAATTGGCGGCGCTGGAGTTTCCTGATCTCGATGTCTCGATTCGTGGTGCTGTGTCTATCGCGCGTCGTTTGCAGGATCCGTTAGCCGAACTGGTGAAGATTGAGCCTAAGTCTATCGGTGTGGGTCAATACCAACACGACGTGAGCCAAAGCCAATTATCGGGTTCGCTGGAAGCCGTGGTGGAAGACTGTGTAAACGGTGTGGGTGTAGATCTCAACATGGCCTCTGCACCTTTGTTGTCGCAAGTAGCCGGTTTAAACAAGACGTTAGCAAAAAATGTGGTCGATTACCGCGATGCCAATGGTCAGTTTAAGAATCGTAAAGAGTTACTGAAAGTGCCACGTTTAGGGCCTAAAGCCTATGAGCAAGCGGCGGGCTTTTTGCGTATTCGTGAAGGTGATAATCCACTCGATGCTTCGTCTGTGCATCCAGAGGCTTATTCGTTAGTGGAAACTATCGCTAAGACTAAGCAAGTGGAGCTGGCGAGCCTGATGGGTAACTCAGATCTACTGCGCAGCATCAAACCTGAAGAGTTCATTACGGCGGAGTTTGGTTTACCTACTGTGACGGATATTTTGGCCGAACTGGATAAGCCAGGTCGTGATCCCCGTGGTGAGTTTAAAACCGCCAAGTTTAAAGATGGTGTGGAAGAACTTAAACACTTGAAACCTGAAATGGTGCTCGAAGGCGTGGTGACCAACGTGACCAACTTTGGTGCCTTCGTTGATATTGGCGTGCATCAAGATGGACTGGTGCATATCTCTTCACTGACCGACAAGTTTATCAGCGATCCCCACACAATCGTGAAGGCGGGTGATGTGGTTAAAGTCAAAGTGATGGAGGTAGATGTTGAGCGTCGTCGTATCGGTTTGAGCATGCGTTTGGATGAAGCTATCGATCAAAGTAAATCGCAGCAAAGACCACATAATCCTGCCAGAACTCATAACAGTAAGGCACCACAGTCAGCGAAACCTGCTGCGCGTCCTACGCAAAAGCAAGCACCTAAAGCACCTGCGAACGCGGCCATGGGCAATGCCTTTGCCGATGCCTTCGCTAAGCTGAAAAAGTAAGCGTTAACCGTTAAGACTCGGACTTAAGCCATGTCCGAGTCGACTTTTTTACATGTTACTCACAAAATTGTTGCATCAATGTCGTCTTAGGGAATATAAAGTCGGCATTTAATGCAACGTTAAGCAAAATCGGTTGTCATAGCACAGCTTATTCATCGATTTTTTTCAAATTGACACTCCAACGCTGAGTGGCTCTTTATACGTTTTGGGGTAACACATGCAATCTGGTTTATCACCTCGCGGGCACAACAATGCCCATGGGCCTTTCCGCGCCATCTTTATTTTCTCGCTATTAGTGCTTTTTATTGCCACCGTGAGCCGTATCGCTTTAGGGCTGTGGCAAGCCGATCGCGTGGCCGCTGTGGATGGTTGGTCGCATCTCTTAATCCAAGGTTTACGCGTCGATATCGCTACCCTGTGCTGGTTATGGGGTATTGCCGCCTTAGGAACCGCATTATTTTCGGGTGATCATTTTATTGGCCGTCTGTGGCAGCCGATTTTACGGGTGTGGTTAACTGTAGGTCTGTGGATCATCCTCTTTTTAGAAGCATCGACCCCTGCGTTTATTGAAGAATACGGTATTCGCCCGAATCGCCTGTATGTGGAATATCTGATCTACCCGAAAGAAGTGCTTTCTATGCTGTGGGCGGGTCGCAAACTTGAGCTGATCTTCTCCGTGCTATTAACTATCGGTACGCTTTGGGGGGGCTGGGTGTTAAGCGGTAAGCTCACTAAAAATCTACGTTTCCCGCGCTGGTACTGGCGTCCTGTATTGGCAGTGCTTGTTATCGCCATGACGTTATTGGGTGCGCGTTCAACCTTAGGCCATAGACCGATTAACCCTGCTATGGTGGCGTTTGCCGACGATCCATTAGTGAACTCTTTAGTCATCAACTCAGCCTATTCATTAGTGTTTGCCATCAAGCAGATGGGTAGTGAAGAAGATGCCTCTAAAGTGTATGGCAAGTTAGATAACGCTGAGATTATTGCGACCATAAGACAGGAAAGTGGTCGTCCTGAAAGTGTATTTACCTCAACGGATATCCCATCGCTAAGCTTTAACCAAGCCAGTTATACCGGAAAGCCAAAGAACTTAGTGATCCTACTGCAAGAGAGTTTAGGCGCACGTTTTGTGGGGAGTTTAGGTGGTTTACCCCTGACTCCGAATATCGATGCCTTGTCCAAAGAAGGTTGGTATTTCGATAACTTGTACGCCACTGGCACTCGTTCAGTGCGCGGGATAGAAGCCGTAACGACAGGTTTTACCCCGACTCCAGCTCGTGCTGTGGTGAAACTGGGTAAGAGCCAAGTTGGCTTCTTCAGCATAGCTGAATTACTTAAAAATCATGGCTATACCACGCAGTTTATTTATGGTGGTGAGAGCCATTTCGACAATATGCGTAGCTTCTTTTTGGGTAACGGCTTTAGTGACATCATAGATCAGAAAGATTATAAATCTCCGGCCTTCGTGGGTTCGTGGGGCGCGTCAGACGAAGACTTAATGCGTAAGGCGAATAGTGAGTTTGAGCGTCTACACAGTGAAGGTAAGCCTTTCTTTAGTTTAGTGTTTAGCTCGAGTAACCACGATCCATTCGAATTCCCTGATGATCGTATCGAGCTGTACGAACAACCTAAGCAAACCCGTAATAATGCGGCGAAATATGCCGACTATGCGATTGGTGAGTTTTTCAAACTGGCGAAAAATGCGGACTACTGGAAAGATACGATTTTTATCGTGGTTGCCGACCATGACAGCCGAGTGGGTGGCGCGGATCTGGTGCCAGTGTCACGTTTTCGTATTCCGGGTTTAATCCTTGGGGATAATTTAGCGCCAAAACGCGATCATCGTATTGTGAGCCAAATTGATTTACCGCCAACACTTCTATCATTGATTGGTATTTCAGACTCTTATCCTATGCTGGGCCGAGATTTGACTCAGGTCAGTGATGATTGGCCTGGACGCGCGTTAATGCAATACGATAAAAACTTTGCCCTGATGGAAGGTAAAGATGTAGTGATCCTGCAGCCAGAAAAAGCGGCTCAAGGTTTCGAATATAACGAAAAAACTGAGCAGTTAACGCCTTATGCGCCAGCTGCTGCAGCGTTAGAGAAGAAAGCCTTAAGTTGGGCATTATGGGGCAGTTTGGCCTACCAGCAAGAGCTGTATCGTTTGCCTAAATAAGCGTTAAACAGCATAAGAAATGCCGCTATTTAGCGGCATTTTTGTTTATTATTTTTGTTCATCTTGTGCGGGAAAAGATTAATCCGATTGGAATAAGTTAAATCCACGTCGACATGATAGATTCTTGCTCTGGCTGAGTCTGTTGTTGATAGAACTGACCAATACGTTGTCCAAGCTGTTGATAAAATTGAGTCGGTTCTCCTTGGAGCGATTGACGCGCCGCACTGCTGGTATTCGCTTTAGCGTTACTGCTGGCATAATTTGCCGCACCTTGACTGACCTTTAAGCGGATATCCTTACGTTGCAGCGCCGCTTGACCGCGTGCGGCAATTTTTAGCGTCTTAGGTAAAACTCGCTCGGCCACCACAAGGGGGGCTTTTTTCTCTTGCTGTTGTTGGCTTTGTTGCTGCGAGGATTGCTGTTGCTGCTGTTTTTCTTGAACTTGTTGCTGATTATTCTCGAGTGTTTTGGTTTGCTGCTGAGTTTGATCTGCTGTGCGTTCATTCTGCGGATTAAAGGCGCGTTCTTCATGACCTTTAGTGGCAGCTTGTGGGGGAATGACCACAGGTTTCAGTTGGTTGTCGACCCGAGCCGAGTCCGTCGCGACATTAGTGGTCGCTAGTGGGACTTGGGGGTAGTTACTGACAACTAACATGGAAAATTCCTTGGTGCACTAATGGTTAAATACTAGTCATTAATCGCTCAAAGATAAAGCGTTAGCGTGTCTGTAACGCTAACCAAGGCATAAATACCTGCAAAAACTCCTGTTGATGGGAAATAAACGGCGCATGGGAGGCTTTGGCTAGCATCACATCTTCAATTTGCGGCGTGATCGGCATCTTAGGCTGTACGCGTTTGGGGACGAGTCCATCGAGTCGGCCCCAAATTCTAAGCCAAGGTTGCTGCAATTCTGTCAGTTGCGGCCTTAGGTCGATGTCTGTCAGCATACTCAGACCTTGAGTTAAGGCTCTGGCATCGGGTAAAGGACGCGCAAGCACAAGATCGCGCAGCCGTTTGATATCTTCCTTGGCGGTTTCGCTGCCCATGGCCTGAATCGCCAGAAATCTCTCAATGGTTTTAGGTAAATTTTGGCCGAGTTGTTCTCTAAATTGATTAAGAACTTGTGGCGGAATGCCCGGCCATGCTTCGTCTTCCCTTGCCATAAAGCAAGGGGATGAGGCAATAGTAATCAAGCCTTTGATTTTTTGTGGATAACTCAGTGCTGCCTGAGTCGCCACGAGCCCACCGAGTGACCAGCCGGCCCAAATAGCGTGTTCTGGTAATGCGGCGACTAAGGCATCGACCCAAGCTAATAGATCACCTTCCACCATCTGACTATGGCCGAAGCCCGGCAAGTCGACATAGTGCACCCTATACTGAGACAGTGACTCATGTAATGGCGTAAACACAGCGCTATTGACTCCCCAACCGTGAAGCATCACCAGATCTGGCCCTTGGCCTCTGATTTCAATATGCAAATTTGCGTGGTTTGTGGATGTCACTTGGCTCACTTGAGTGCCTCAAAAATGGATTAGGTGAATGTATGCCGCACTTTGTCAAAAGGATTTGGCCGCAATCTGCTTTGCGGATTATGCGTTTAGGCTATCAACTCGGCACAAGGTGGTTGGCGGGCAGTTTACCTAACCGTTGCCTGCTGTGCCACCAATCCATACCTATCTCCGAGACGGGCATTTGCATCGTTTGTCTTCAATCTGGCTTATATCATGGACCTATTTGCTTAGGCTGCGGTAAGTCGATGCAAATCGAGGTCGATTATTGCGGGGAATGCCAAAAGCGTCAGCCGCGTAAAGTCGTTGCCCCCTGCAGTTACCATCAAGGTTTAGGGGCTTGGGTTGGCGCGATTAAATATCAAGGGCAACTTGCCGCTTTGCCCGTGCTGTGTCGCGCCTTAGTGGCGCGAATTAAGCTATTAGAACAGCAAGGATTAATCACCTTGCCGCAAGCGATAGTGCCAGTTCCATTGCATCCAAAACGCTTACAACAACGGGGATTTAATCAGGCGTGGTTAATTGCCCATGAGTTATCACAGCTCATGCAACTGCCGTTAGTGAGCGAGGGATTAACGCGCCAGCAAGACACTCGGCCGCAGGCCGGACTTTCAGGTGCACAACGACGACGAAACTTACACGATGCCTTTATGTTAGCGGATGATTTTGCGTTCCAGCGTATTGCACTGGTGGATGATGTGGTCACGACAGGCACCACAGTCTCTGAAATTGCCCGCTTATTCGAAGCGCGATACGTACATGTGCAGGTATGGTGTTTGGCAAGGGCAGAGGCGCCAGGCTTGTTGGATGATCTCGATAATGAATGAGAAGCATGTATATAGCGTCTTGGAATGTCCACTCAAGTGACTGTCTTAGTTGCATTATTCGATTTTAATGCGCTAAGATTTTATCGTTTAAACAGCCCAAATGACCCAGTCAAATCGTGATCGCTATGGCAAAAATCCACAAACTTGCTACCCAAGGGACTACAAAGCAAAGGTGAGTCGGAGTATCATACGGCTAATTCTTACTAAAACACTCAGGTATCCCCTGACGGAGCAGGTTTTCATGATTACCATTTCCGATGCGGCTCAAGCCCATTTTGTTAAGTTGTTAGCAGATCAACCTGAAGGCACTCATATTCGCGTATTTGTGATCAGTCCAGGAACCTCGCAAGCCGAGTGTGGTGTGTCTTATTGTCCACCGGATGCAGTAGAAAGTGATGATATTGAAATCGAGTTCACTGGCTTCAATGCTATGGTCGATGAGAAGAGTGCACCTTTCCTTGAAGATGCCACTATCGATTTTGTGACTGACCAATTAGGTTCACAACTCACGCTGAAAGCACCTAACGCAAAAATGCGTAAAGTGTCTGGCGATGCACCTTTAGTCGAGCGTATCGAATACGTGATCCAATCTGAGATCAACCCTCAGTTAGCCGGCCATGGTGGTAATATCATGCTGGTTGAAATCACTAAAGAAGGCGTAGCTGTACTGCAGTTCGGCGGTGGTTGTAACGGTTGTTCTCAAGTTGATATCACCCTGAAGGATGGTATCGAGAAACAACTGTTAGACATGTTCCCAGGTGAGTTGACTGGCGTACGTGACGTGACAGATCACCAACACGGTGAGCATTCTTACGCTTAATCTTGTTTGTTGAGCTGAATAAAAAACGCGACCTTAGAGTCGCGTTTTTTTATGTTTTGGCTTTCGCTTAAAGTACTGTTGTTCAGTTATAACTTAGGGTTGAGGTTATCAGCTAAGAACTTATCTAAGGCTTTAAATGTCGCGAGTCTGTTGTCGTTATTGCTCAAGTAATGATCGCCATTTTCCAGCTCAATATACTCCACTGGTTTTTTCAGTGATTTGAGTTCGTCATACATTTCTCGGCTATGTTGAACCTTCACCACTCTGTCCTTATCGCCATGTAGCAGCAATACTGGGATGTTAATTTTATCGGCTTTACTGATCGGCGAGCGGTCATAGAGCGCATCAAAGTCATCCCCTATTTGCTCTTTAACCACTTTATAGTTAGTAAATCTTCGGCTCGATTTCACTAGATAGGCCACATCGGTGACACCCGCTACACTCACGGCGCAGCGGTAGAGATCGGGAGTCATGGCTGCACCCATTAAGGCCGCGTAACCACCATAGCTAGCCCCGACAATACAAATACGTTTAGGATCGCTAATCCCTTGATCTATTAGGTAGCGAGTCCCGTCTTCGACGTCGTTTTGCATTTCGAGTCCCCAGCTTTTTAGACCAGCTTTCATAAACTCATAGCCGTAACCTGCCGAGCCCCTGAAGTTCATCCGAAATACCGCATAACCACGATTAGCGAAGAACTGTGCCCAGTAGTCGAAGTCGTTGCTGTCGTAACTGATGGGGCCGCCATGGGGGAAAATAATCGTCGGCAGTTGCTTGGCTTCAAGCCCTTTTGGCACCGTTAGGTAAGCATCGATTTTGAGCTTATCCCTTGCCTCATAAGTTAAATATTGAGTATCGGCGAGGAGTTCACTCTTGAGTCTGCCGTATCGGTTAGCGATTGGATAAAGCGTTTTTTCGTCCCTATCGCCAAAATAGTAAGTGCCGGGCTCGGTCGAGCTAGTGGAATACACTATGTAGCGGCGTTCATCGGCACTGAACTGAGTAATATAGTTGTGTGCGTTGGGTAACACGGCTTTTAGGCCATTTTGTAGGCCCACATATTCTTTTTCCCAAAAGGTGTATTCTTCGCCGTCACCTTCACTGATACCAATCACTTTTTTCTTCAGTTTCGAATAGAGTAAATTACCTTCAACGTCAGTATCTTCATTGGTGTAGACCAACTCTTTTGTGAGCTTAGGATCGGTCAGATTGACTTTAAATATGGCTTCGAAACCTTGGTGATAGGCGCGAACGTAAAGAATATTGGGGTCAGCATCAAAACCTAATGGCCAAACACTGTCTTCTGAAAAGGCTTTAAAGGTCCAAAGTAAACGTGAATCTCTCTTTTGCTCGGCCTGTTCATAAATGCGGTACTCAGTATCATCGTTATAGATAGAAATACGGACCTTGTGTTGCCTGTCAGTAATCCAACTGATGATCTTCTTTTTAGCATTTTGTGTGTAACTGGATTTACCCTGCGCTAAATTGACTTTCAGTACACTATCTTCGCCTACGTTTTCGCCCATTCCGTCTAATGACAGTAAAATATTGTCGGGATCATCTGCCATAAGATCGATAATTTGCCCCTGATGTTGCGGGATCCAATTGAGACGATCTAAGACACTGCGCGGAATGACACTTGAGGTCTTTTTTGTGGTCAAATCATACTTAACAAGGCGGGTTTCGGTTGTCGGTGTACCGTAACGGTTAGCCGGAAACTTAGCACTGATCAGTAAGATATTATCGTTTGCCCACTGCAGAGACAGGATGACAAATTTTTGATTATCTGTGTGTAGAGGAATGCTTTTTTCGCCTGTTTCTATATCTTGGATACTAACGACAGTACCTTTGAGTTTGGCTTGGTCGACGCGTACAACCGATGCGAGTTTTTTGCCGTTAGGCGAGAGCTGTACAGAGCTCACATCTGGGATGCTGGCAAAGGCTTCAACGGGTAATTGTGGCGCTGTGTCGGCAACGGCATGGTTGCATAGCCACAGGAAAAGCAGCGGTAAAATCCTTTTCATTATAGAATCACATCTTTGTTACAATTGTAAAATCAACATCATAGTGATTTTGAGATTTGTAAACTACTGTCTTTACAGATTTATTTATTCAAAAAGCTTTTGCTGAAATAATAGTGCCCCGCAAGTGTTAGGCTTCTGGCGATCATAAAGACACTCATGGCGGCCCAAAGGGCGTGGTTACCTTGCTCAGGCAATAACAGTTGCTGCAGCAAATACCATGTCGGGAAAAATGCACCGAAGGTGGCGAGTATCATGCTATTGCGCATCACTTTGCCTTTAGCGGCACCGATGTAGACTCCGTCGAATAAATACGAGCTAAAAGACCATAAAGGTAAAAATATCAGCCAAATAAGATAGGTCTGTGCTGTGGCTCTGACCTCATTAATGCTGGTCAATAACGCGATAATATTGCTACCAAAAAGACTGAATACAGCGCAGAACCCTAACGCAGTAATGGCCGACCAGCTCCAGGCTAAGATCACTGCTTCCCGTAATTGCTCCGCCTGTTTTTGGCCATAGGCTCGGCCGACTTCTGCCTCGGCATAATAGGCAATGCCATCGAGTGCATAGGAGATTAACAGCAGTAAATTCAGTAACACGGCATTGGCGGCAACGGTATTATCACCCAGACCAGCACCATGAAAAGTCATAAAGGCAAAGGCCGCTTGCAGGCAGAGGCTACGGATAAAAATATCTGTGTTGAGCCTCAGTAATTTGCCGTACCCCGTCAGGGTGACATGGGGTAATAGCTGGGATAAGTGAAAATTGGCTTCGCGCTTGAGTTGCTGTAACACCATAGTGAGTGCGACTGAGAAAGCGGTGATATCGGCAAAGACTGAGGCGAGGGCAGCGCCTTTAACGCCCCAGCCTAAGCCGAGGACAAACACCACATCGAGAATAATATTGGCAAGGTTGGCTAATATCAGCTGCCACATGGCGGCTTTAGGTTGCTGACGTCCCAATAGCCAGCCAAGCATTACGAGGTTGAGTAGGGCGAAGGGCGTTGACCAAATTCGTACCTGAAAATACTCGCGGCAATAGCGCTCGACTTCGCTACTCGCTTCGGATAATCCTAGCGCTAAATTTAATACCGGGACTTGCAGCACGATAACGCCAGCGCCCAATAACACAGCTAGCATAGCGCCTTGGACTAAGAGTTTATGCTGGGCGTGAAAATCATTTGCACCATAAGCCTGCGCGACTAAACCTGTGGTCGCCATACGCAAAAATCCCAATAACCAAATGATTAATGTGATAATCGTTGACCCGACAGCGACTCCCCCTAAATAATAGGCTTCACTCAGATGACCTATGACAGCCGTATCGACTAAGCCCAAAAGTGGGATAGTGATATTGGAAAGTATCATCGGCAGGGCAAGCGCCAGTAATTGACGATTTTTCGCGCCGTTAAGCATTAGGTCGAGCCAAGTTGATTTAGCAGTATTCATTAATTTCAGAGGTGTTCACATTATGGTTAAACGTGTGCTGTTGGCACTCATAGGGCTAATGACGTTTTCTGCCCATGCCGTGGTAATTCTGCAATATCACCATGTGTCAGAAACCACTCCTGCGGCCACAAGCGTGACGCCCGCGCAATTTCGTGAGCAAATGCAGTTTCTAGCCGATGATGGCTTTAAGGTGATCCCGCTTTCTCAGGTGGTTGAAGCGATAAAGCAAAAACAAGATTTACCGGCGAAAACAGTCGCAATTACCTTCGACGATGGTTATCGCAGCATAGCCACTACGGCGCATCCTATCCTAAAGGAATTTGGATTTCCCTACACCTTGTTTGTGGCAATTGAGCCGATTAAACAAAAGTTTACCGAGATGATGACTTGGGATGAGCTGATAACGCTATCCAAGGAAGGCGCCGATATTGCTAACCACAGTTGGGCGCACGAACATTTGATCCGCGCCTTAGAAAATGAATCACAGGCGCAGTGGCTAGCGCGGGTAAAGGCCAATATTTTAGACACAGAAAAAGCCATTTTGGATGCCACAGGTCACAATTTCAAAATGCTGGCTTATCCCTACGGTGAGTACAATCAAGCCTTGCAGGATATGTTAACTGAGAACGGCTTTGTCGCCTTGGGGCAACAATCGGGTGCCGCTGGGCCCTATTCGCCATTAACGGCGCTGCCGCGTTTCCCTGTTGCAGGACAATATGCTGATTTAAAAAGCCTTAAGGCCAAGCTATACAGTTTAAATATGCCTGTGATTGCGCAGAGTCCTAGTGATCCTGAGTTAAAGGGCGGCCATTGGCGCCCAGAGCTTAAAGTCACCCTAGATATGAGCGATATCTCGGCTAAGCAAGTGATGTGTTATATCCAAGGCCAAGGTTCAAAACAGCCGACTTGGTTGAGTGAGAACGAGTTTAGTGTTCAAGCGGATTTAGCCTTACCTGCGGGTCGTTCGCGTTACAACTGCACTGCGCCGAGTAAGGCGCGCAATGGCTACTATTGGTTTTCTCAGCCTTGGGTGAGGCCAAAGGACGATGGCTCTTGGGTCAAAGAGTGATCAACGGCTAGGTTTGTATTGCGCCACTATTTTTCTAAAATCGCTAATCATTTCATCATTTAACACCTGCGGCGGTTTGCCTAACGCTGCCGTAGGCTTAAACACTGCGACTCGCGTTCCCTGCGGCGACACCAACACATAACCCGCACTATGGTCGACTTGGTAGTTTTCCCCTTCACCGACCATGGCATAGGTCAGTCCTAAGCTGCGGGTGAGCGGGAAGATTTGTGTCTGCTCGCCCGTGACCGCTTTAAATTCTGGATTGAAAAAATTAACATAAGTCAGGAGTTTATCCGGTGTGTCCCGTTTGGGGTCGACGGATAAAAACACCACCTGCAATGGCGCAATTTTGTTTAGATCGGGATAAGCTGCCGCGAGTTTATTTAAGGTCGTCGGGCAAACGTCGGGGCAAAAGGTAAAACCGATAAAGAATAAGCTCCATTTCCCCTGCAAACTGGCGTTGGTAAAAGCCTGCTTATGTTGATCAACCAATTCAAAGGGCGCTAATTCATAGGCCTGCGGAAATAGAAAGCCGCTCTCTAGCTCGATAGGTTTCGGGGGATTAAATTTCACCGCAAATAGGCCGCCAAGGCCGATCAATAATATGGCGATGACTAAAATTCTTTTCTGCATTATTGGCTCCATAACGACAGGTTAGCGCGACAAACGAGTTGCATACACTAGTTCCACAAATAGTGGTCGAGCAGTAATGCCATGAATAACAACATCAAATGATAGATAGAGAAGCGGAACACTTGCATCGCCAAGCCATCATGATCCCGATATTTAAGTTGCCATGCTTTATAGATAAATCCGGTGCTGAGCAAACTAGAGCAGACGAAATACACGGGCCCACACATGCCAACCAGCACAGGTAATAGGCAAGCAATTGCCAGCAATACTGTGTAAAGCAGAATACAGGTTTTAGTAAACTCGACACCGTGGGTAACGGGCAGCATGGGAATATCCACTTTGGCATATTCGGCGCGTCTGTGAATGGCCAGAGCCCAAAAATGTGGCGGCGTCCACGTAAAGATGATGATCACTAACAACAGTGCATGGCCGTGAAATTCGTTCGTCACTGCCGTCCATCCCAGCAAGGGTGGCATGGCTCCCGCAAGGCCGCCGATCACAATGTTTTGTGATGTCGCGCGTTTCAAATAGGCAGTATAAACCAAGGCATAACCAATCAAGCTGGCAAAGGTCAGCCAAGCCGTGAGTGGATTCACCAAGGAATATAAGACGATAAAGCCAAGGCTACCTAAGCTGGCAGCGAAAATTAACGCGCGGGTTGCCGAAATACGCCCTTTGGGTAGTGGGCGATTGTAGGTGCGCGCCATTAAGCCATCGATACGGCGATCGATCAGATGATTCAACGCCGCCGCCGAGCCCGCCATCATGGCAATGCCCAGCATACCAGCGAGTAAAGGTTGAACGGGCACCGCATGGGGTACGGCCAAACACATGCCGACTAAGACAGTGAGCAGCATAAGTGCGACCACTTTAGGTTTGGTCATTTCAAAATAGGCGCGCCATGTCACGCTGAAAGTGGGTAGGCTACTGGTGATTGAGAGTGGTTTTGCCATCTTTGATCCCTCGCTTATGCTTTGCGCCATAAAAAATAGTTGATTGCGACTAAGGTCAGCAGCAGTAATGCCGCCCCGCCGTTGTGAGACACGGCAATGCCGAGTGGTAAATGCATCACTACGTTAGAAATACCTAAGCTCACTTGCAGGATCACTAACCCTACCAATAAGAGACTTAAGGCCCTCATCCCAGCAGCGCCAACAAATAATCGATAGGCGAGCACGAGTAATAAACTCGCGGTAACGATAGCGCCAATTCGGTGGGCGATGTGGATAGTCATACGTGCTGGGTAATCGAGCACTCCAAATTCGAAACTGTGGTGTTGGCCTTGGAATGGCGAAAAAGCTTCCGCTATTGCCAAATTATCCACCCAGTTGCCTTCGCAAATGGGTAAAGCGGTGCAGGCGAGCGCCGCATAATTAGATGATGTCCAAGCGCCCAACATAATCTGTCCTACAAGAACGAATAGGCTCACCAGTGCCAGCTGTGCCAGATTGCGGGCATAGGTTTCGCTATTAAAGATCCGCCGTGGTCGGGTTCGCAGATAGAGGAGTAACAATAGTGAAATCAGGCTGAAGCCACCAATAAGATGCGACATCACCACTATAGGCATGAGTTTCATCGTCACTGTCCACATGCCGAGTGCCGCTTGAAAGAGGATCAATAGCACTATGATGAGCGGCAATTTTTTCGGTGCTTCCGGCGTTTTCAAACACAGCACTAAGATGAATAACACCAGTAAGCCAAGTCCGCCGGCGATATATCTGTGGATCATCTCCAGCCAAGCTTTTTCTGGGTGGATATCATGATCGGGGAAGATGGTTTGTGCATGGGCGATTTCATGGTCTTGGGTGGGCACCTTGATATGGCCGTAGCAACCCGGCCAATCGGGACAGCCTAGCCCCGCATCCGATAGGCGAGTGTAAGCGCCCATTAAGATCACCAACAAGGTAAAGACTAAGGTTAAGCGTAGGACCCAAGTTAGCTGCATCAATCTACCCTCGACAGTTTTAACAACTTACGCAGATCCGCAACCAAGGCCTTGCCTTGAGCTAAATGGGCTTCTCTGCCCTGCACTTGGGGATAGCGCAGCACTAAGCTACCTAAGGGATCGACTATGATCAGCTGCTGTTCATCTAGCCAATGGCTTAAGTCAGCATTAGCGGGACGAGTGTTAAACTGAAAGGCGCTTAAAGCATTGAGATCGCTGTCGGGATGGGTGAGGATCAGCGGTTCGACTCGTGCCTGATCTGGCCCTAAAGCAGTGTGGCTTTGGCGTAAAATATACAGGCGTTCGCGGCAAGCATCGTCGCATTGGGCGGGCAGTAAATACAGCAGTTGCCATTCTTTGGGATTGGGATTTTCAACCCCAAGGCTGGTATAACTGGTCTCAGGATTGATCAGCTCGCCATGATTAGTGGCGCCGCCGTGGTATAAATTCAGGCTCAGCACTAGCTTGGCTATCACCACGGGCGCGATAAACGCCAGCAACAACAAGCCCAATGCTTTGTGTTTAGATTTATTCTGGGAGTTCATGCTTGCTCCTCTCATTCAAATTATCCCTAATTTATTGTTTTATATTTATTTAGTTTTTATTTGTGTCTTGCTAAGTATGGTACGAATTTCCCTATTCGCTCCTTGAGTTTGCGATTGTTTCGGCACTATGGCGTTTTACATACTTAATCCCTTGCCACAGCATGAGCCCAGCAAACACGGCTGCCATCGAAAACCACTGCAGCGCATAACCCCAATGTTTTTGCGCCGACAGTGGGAAGGGCTGCCAAGGATGTGGCAAGGCGAGGGCGGGTAGCTTATCCGGTTGCAGCACTGCATCGAGCAAGGGATGGCCTAACATCTGCGCCATTTCCGGTATATTCAAATTCTGAAAGCGAACACTTGTCCCTGTTTCTGCCATTAAAGCCTGACTCAAAGGATTGATTTGCTTTTGATAAAGCCGACCTTCGATATTCAATTCACCGCTAAGTGGGCTGATGTGGGGCAACTCATCACGGTGGGAACTGGCTGCGACAAAACCTAATTCGACAAGTACCCAAGGTTGACCCGCTGCCACTTGCAGGGGCTGAAAGGCTAAATAGCCCACTTGGCCCTGATAGATTTGATTATCCAGTAGCCATATTTGCGAGCTCGCGGGTATGGCGTGCACATGCAGTCGATAACCTGTTACGCCTTCCTTATCGATTTTGAGTTGGAGCTGCTCAAAACTTAATGGCAGCAAGGATTGTCTTGCCTCCATTTGGGCTAACAGCATGGTTTTTTCTTCGCCGCGGGCTAATTGCCATTGACCTAACTTGACCAACATCACGAATACAGCCACAGTCAATATCAGTAAAAAAACCGTTAATTTATTCAGCAGAACATAAGGATATTGCATGAATACCCTATTCATTTTTAAATTGGTCTTAGTTCTGCTGTTGCTGTTCATCATTTTTAATCTAGGTAGGGCCTTGTTTATTATGGTTAAAGGTGACGACAAAGTGCCTATGAGCCGTTATCTTGGTCGCCGGGTGATTTTCTCGGTACTCGTTATTCTGTTGCTGCTGGTGGCCTTAGGGACTGGGTTAATTAGCCCCAATCCCACGCCTTACTAAAGCCTTAAAGTACGTAGACGAAAATAAACAAACACAGCCAGACCACATCGACAAAGTGCCAATACCAACTCCCAGCTTGGAAAGCAAAATGCTTATCTGCGCTAAAGTGCCCCTTCAACACTCTGAAAAACAACACTAATAAAAACAGAGTGCCGAGCGAGACATGCATGCCGTGAAAGCCAGTTAAGAGGAAGAAGGTATTGCCATAAACCCCTGAGGTCAGGGTGAGCCCCATTTCATGGTAGGCATGCATATATTCTTCGGCCTGCAAGGCAAGGAAACCCATACCAAAAAGTATGGTGATCCCGAGCCACAGTGTGATGGCCGAGCGCTTGCCTTTCTCTAGGCTGACATGGGCAAAATGTAAGGTGACTGAGGAGGTCAGCAGCACGATAGTGTTGATTAACGGCAGGCCATTCCACGGCATCGCTTCGGTTTTGGTGCCATCTGGCGTAGTGAGCAACGGCCAAACGGCTTCGAATTGTGGCCAGAGTACTTCGTGGGTCATGGCATTATTGGAGGCGCCACCGAGCCAAGGCACTGCGACCATACGGGCATAAAATAACGCACCAAAAAATGCGCCGAAGAACATCACTTCTGAAAAAATAAACCAGCTCATACCTTGGCGAAAGGATCTATCCATTTGGTGCGAATAAAGCCCAGTCATAGATTCGTTGATCACGGTTCTAAACCAGCCAACCAGCATAAAGAGGATCACGGCGATACCCGCTAGCAGGATATAACCGCCACCCGATGCGCCTGATTTTAGTTGATGGACAAAGTGCCCTGCACCCAAGGCGATTAGAAACAATCCTATAGCGCCAATGATGGGCCAAGCACTTTGGGCGGGAACATAGTAATTTTCATGTTTTGTGGTCATTTTGCAGCTCCTTGCTCTATGGCAGACGCTAACTGCTTGTCGGTAATGTCGTAGAGGGTGTAAGAGAGGGTCAGAGTGTGGATGGATTCAGGTAACTGAGGATCCACAAAGAAAATGAGCGGCAACTCAGCGCTGGTCGAAGCCGCTAAGTGCTGTTGGTTAAAGCAAAAACATTCCGTTTTATTAAAATATGCTGCGCCTTGGCCGGGTGATATTGAAGGTATCGCCTGACCGACCGTGGCTCTGTCTGACACATTGCGTGCCAAAAATGCTGTGTGTATCAGTTCGCCGGGGTGAACTTCGAGCCGCTTGGTTTGCGGCTCAAATTTCCACGGCATACCCGTTTGCACTTGGGAGATAAATTCTACGGTGACAATACGACTAGTATCTATGGTTATCGCTTGATAACTACTGGCAGTATTGGAGGTTTTACCGTTAATCCCTAGCTTCTCACACAGCACATCGTATAGCGGCACCAGCGCGAACCCAAAACCAAACATACCGATACAACCCATGACGAGCATGCTGATAAGCTTTCGATTTGACTTAGGTTTTTCTGGCTGGTGATGGTTCTTCATTTCATTTCACCTCAGGTGGTGTCGTGAAGGAGTGATAAGGCGCTGGGCTTGGCAATGTCCACTCTAAACCCTCGGAACCTTCCCAAGGTTTAGCGGGGGCTTTCTCGCCGCCACGGATGCACTTGATCACTAACACTAAGAAAATCAATTGTGATAAGCCGAAGGCGAAGCCACCAATCGAAACGATTTGATTAACATCGGCAAATTGAATCGAGTAATCGGGGATACGCCTTGGCATACCCGCGAGCCCAAGGAAATGCATCGGGAAAAACAGCACATTGACCGAAATCACCGAACACCAGAAATGCCATTGCCCCAGTCGCTCGTTGTACATGTGCCCCGTCCACTTAGGTAGCCAGTAATAGGCCGCCGCCATGATGGAGAAAATCGCCCCAGTCACGAGCACATAATGGAAATGCGCCACCACAAAATAGGTGTCGTGGTATTGGAAGTCGGCTGGCGTAATGGCGAGCATTAACCCCGAAAACCCGCCAATGGTGAAGAGTATGATAAAGGCCACGGCGAACAACATAGGGGTTTCGAAGCTGAGTGAACCGCGCCACATAGTCGCGACCCAGTTAAACACTTTCACCCCCGTTGGCACCGCAATCAACATAGTGCAATACATGAAGAACAGCTCGGCAAACACTGGCATACCTGTAGTGAACATGTGGTGCGCCCACACGAGGAACGACAGAATTGCAATACTGGCCGTGGCATAAACCATTGATGCATAGCCAAATAATGGTTTGCGGCTGAAGGCGGGTACTATGGCGGAGATGATGCCAAAGGACGGCAAAATCATGATGTAGACCTCAGGGTGGCCGAAGAACCAGAAAATATGCTGGAACATCACAGGATCGCCACCGCCAGCCGCTTCGAAGAAGCTAGTGCCGAAAAACTTATCGGTCAGTACCATAGTCACAGCGCCCGCGAGTACTGGCATCACAGCGATCAGCAGGAATGCTGTGATAAGCCAAGTCCACACAAACAGCGGCAGCTTCATCCATGTCATGCCGGGCGCACGTAAATTCACTATGGTTACAATCACATTGATTGCACCCATGATCGAACTTATCCCCATGATATGAATAGAGAACACGAAGAGTGCCGTGCTGTCAGGACTATAAGTGGTAGACAGTGGCGCGTAGAAGGTCCAACCAAAGTTAGGTCCGCCGCCTTCCATAAACAGCGAGCTGAGTAGGATGGTAAAGGCGAAGGGTAAGATCCAAAAACTCCAATTATTCATCCGTGGCAGCGCCATATCGGGCGCACCAATCATCATAGGGATCAGCCAGTTTGCAAGCCCAGTAAAGGCGGGCATTACTGCGCCGAATACCATGATCAGCCCATGGACTGTAGTCATTTGGTTAAAGAAGTTGGGCTCGACCAATTGTAATCCTGGCTGAAAGAGTTCAGCGCGGATCACCATGGCCATAGCACCACCGGTTAAAAACATAATGAAGCTGAACCATAAATACAAAGTACCAATGTCTTTATGGTTGGTGGTTAGCACCCAGCGCATGATGCCCTTTGGCGCACCATGATGATGGTCATCATGGGCTGCGGTTTGATCTTGAGTCGTTGTGCTCATCATAATCCCCTACTGTCCATGGCTTGCGATATCAGCAGGTTGCACTGTATCGCCGGTATTGTTGCCCCAAGCATTGCGCTCATAGGTAATGACTGCTGCGAGTTGCTGTGGGCTGAGTTGTTTGCCAAATGCCTGCATAGCCGTGCCCGTTTTGCCGTGCATCACAATATCGAGATGATTGGCGACGGGCCCAGTGGCGATAGCACTGCCAGCGAGGGCGGGGAAGGCAGGTGGTATGCCAGCTCCCGTTAACTGATGGCAGGCCGCACAAGTGGTGGTGTAGACAGTTTCACCTTCGGCCATCAGTGCCTCATGGGTGAGCGTGGGGAGACTCGCCGGATCGACTATGGTTGCGGAGTCGACAACTGCTGCGGGCTCAGTTGTAGATGCGGGAGTTGGGGCCGTGTTTGCTGGTGTGGTAGCAGGTGCCTGTGTGCCAGCACTGCCGTTTATGTGCTCATTGACATCTTTGGCCTGCACAGCATCGCCAGTATTATTGCCCCAAGCATTACGCTCATAGGTAATCACAGCGGCAATTTCTTGTGCGCTCAATTGCTTGCCAAAGGCTTGCATAGCCGTACCTGTTTTACCGTTGAGTACGATTTCAAGGTGGCCGCTGAGCGGTCCTGTTGCTATCGGACTGCCTTTGAGGTGTGGGAATACGCCTTGTAAACCCCCGCCATTGGGCTGGTGGCAGGCTGCGCAGTGCCCGAGGTAAACTTGCTCACCTTGAGTCATCAGATCCTCTTTGCTAAGGGTCTGTGATAAAGCGGCTTGAGCGGCTTCTGCCGCCGCGCCTGCGGCTTGTTTCTGCTCCGTCACCCAAGCTTCAAACTCGGCTTCGGGTATGGCTTGCACTACGATCGGCATAAAACCATGGTCTTTACCGCAAAGTTCGGCGCATTGACCACGGTAAATACCGGGTTTGTCGATGCGAGTCCAAGCCTCATTGATAAATCCTGGGTTGGCATCTTTCTTCACGGCAAAAGCAGGTACCCACCATGAATGGATGACATCTTCAGAGGTCATCAAAAAGCGGATTTTGCGATTTATCGGCAGTACGAGCGGCTTATCGACTTCCAATAGGTAGTGTTCACCCTTGGTTTCGGTACCGTCGATTTGGGCTCTAGGGGTTGCGAGTATGCTGTAAAAATCAATGTCTTGATCGAAATAGCTGTAATGCCATTTCCATTGGGAACCCGTGACTTTAACGGTCAGATCGGCGTCGCTGGGATCTTCCATCGCAATTAAGGTTTTTGTCGCAGGAATCGCCATTAAGATCAAAATGATAAATGGCAGAATCGTCCAAGCGATTTCAACTTTAGTGCTTTCGTGAAAGTGGGACGCGACAGCGCCTTTGGATTTTCTGTGGTTGATCATGGCGTAAATCATCACGCCAAAGACCACAAGGCCAATGGCGCAGCAGATATACAAGATGGTCATGTGCAAGTGATAAACCTTGCCACTGATCTCGGTTACGCCAGGGGTCATGTTGAACCGCATGTCCGCGGCGGCCAACGGTGGTGCGAATAACACCACGAGTAAACAATACAACAATTGCTTCACAAGACTTCTCCTCTGCCAATTGCGAATAGCAACTACAAAGAAGAGCAACACAGTAAGTCTCAACTCTATGCAAACTCTTCAGTTCCCAAAAAAGCTTTTTTGACTTCAACGTGCGTTGGCGGCTGTTACTTTTAATTAAGTATTATTACTGCTGGTATTAGCCACGCTGGCACATACGACTGAAATAAATCTGTTCTCTATTTTTAGTGGCATTTTGAACGCGATAACGGCTCGATTTATTTGCCACGGGCGGCGATATATCATCGCCGACTAAACCAACCATACTTGCTGTTTAAATATTGATCAAGATCACTTATTTATCTAATTGTCTGAAAAATTGCCAAAAAAAAGCCTCACATTCATAGGCGAGGCGGCTTTCAAGGTAAAAAATTAAATGAATATTTAATGCACAGCGCTAAAAAAAGATTGTTGGCCGAAGAGGCTACCTTGCTCAATGCGTACGTCGCCATGTAAGTGACTGTTTACGTCTTCTAGCACTATGCCCATGGCGCGGGCACTTTTAGCGACAATTTGTAGGCGACGATTATCGCGTGCATCCAATGATTGGGTCCAAGTAATAACCGCACTGGACGTACCACTTGTTAAGGCTTTTTCCATCGCCCACAGGGTTTCGACTTCATCTTTAGCGTGCACCAGCAAGACTCTATCCATACGCACGCCAGCGTTGGCGAGCATTTGTTTGTAGCCAATACTCGGTGGGTTGATGAGCACTAACCAACGGCCCTGTTGGCTTAACTGGGCGAGTTGCGCGCTCAGATGAATTAATTCTTGGCGACCTTGAGTCTTCGTTGGCATGCAGGCGATAGGTGCATGGTGCCAGTCATAGTCAGCATCACGGACTTCATCGAGCCACAAGCCCGGATGGCGGGGTGCATTGCCAAGTAGTTTGTTCATAGCCAATCTCCATTACGGATCACACCGACGGCGAGTCCTTCAATTGTTAAACTTTGATAGCCTAAATCCACTTTAATCGGGGAATAGTCTTCATTTTCGGCGTGTAGATAGACCACATTACCTTTTTTTTCGAAACGTTTAACAGTGACATCGTCGTCGACTCTAGCGACAACCACTTGACCATTTCTAGCTTGTTGTATTTTATGAACTGCCAGCAAATCTCCTTCGAGAATGCCGATATTCTTCATGCTGTCGCCTTTAACCCGCAGTAAAAAATCGGCGGCGGGATGGAACATGCTTGGGTCGACTTGGTAGTACTGTTCAACATGTTCTTGGGCGAGAATAGGTTCGCCAGCGGCTACTTGACCGATAAGCGGTAAACCTGTTTCAGTTACTTCTTCGACTTCCGCAGTCAGACGAATGCCCCGCGATGTGCCTGGCATGATCTCAATGCAGCCCTTTTTCGCCAACGCTTTAAGATGCTCTTCAGCCGCATTGGCGCTCTTAAAACCTAAACGGGTCGCGATTTCTGCCCGAGTGGGTGGCATGCCAGTATCGGCAATATTTCGTTTAATTAGCTCTAAAATTTCAGCTTGGCGTGGCGTCAAAGGTCTCATGGTGTTTCCTGTTTTTCTATACAGTCACTGTTAGTATATACAGTATTATTTGCAGCGCAAGTATTAACCACTTTTTAGCTATGTTGGAGAGAATTAGCGAATATTACCCATAGTCTGGTATTCTACCGGGCTAGTAAACGTACTTAATTGCATAAGAATAATGCCTAAACACGACTCTCTTTGGTTGAAATCATTACGCTGGATCCAAAAACACTTAGTGCACACTATTGTTGTGCCTCAGGATCCCTTTGCCGATCTGAATCTGGATGCCTCCAGACCCCTTGCTTATGTGATGAAAACGGAATCGCTGAGTGACATCGCTGCCCTGAGCGAAATTACGGCTAAGTTAGGACTGCCGAGCCCCTATGAGCCTTTAGTGGCAAATGGTGTGATTGCGCCTCGGGTTGTCTGCCTTCAAGGGCGTAAGCCGCTGTTTGGTGAGCGTGCCGGTAACGAGCCTTTCCTCGAATGCTTTATGCGTTTATTGGCCGTGCATAAGGAACGCCCTGAATTAGACATTCAACTGGTGCCCGTGAGCCTGTATTGGGGCCGCACGCCAGGAAAAGAAGATGACACTATGAAGGCGGCTGTGTTTGAGCGGGAAAACCCGACTTGGCTGCGCAAGTGCTTGATGATTTTGTTCTTAGGTCGACATAACTTCGTACAGTTTTCAAATGCCGTATCTCTGCGATACATGGCCGACGAACACGGCACTGACATGGGGATCGCCCATAAGTTAGCGCGGGTCGCGCGGGTGCATTTCCGTCGTCAACGTAAGGTGATGACTGGACCTGTGTTGCCAAATCGCCAAGCACTGTTTCATTCGCTGCTCAAATCCGAGTCGTTGCGTAAAGCGATTCAAGAAGAAGCGGCCAACAAAAAGATTTCTGAGACCCAAGCGCGCGAGACGGCTATTGAGTACCTTGATGAAATCGCAGCAGATTACTCAGATAGTTTAGTGCGTATTGCCGAGCGTTTCCTAACTTGGTTGTGGAACAAGCTTTACAGCGGGATCAACATCAAAGGCGCCGAGCAAGTTCGCCAGTTGCACCATGATGGCCACGAGATTGTCTATGTGCCTTGCCATCGCAGCCACATGGATTACCTGCTGTTATCGTATATTTTGTATTATCAAGGCATGGTTCCGCCGCACATTGCTGCTGGTATTAACCTCAATTTCTGGCCCGCTGGACCTATGTTCCGTCGCGGTGGTGCCTTCTTTATCCGCCGTAGTTTTAATGGCAATAAACTGTACACCGCAGTATTCCGTGAATATTTAGACCAACTGTTTGCTAAAGGTTATTCGGTGGAATACTTCTCCGAAGGCGGCCGCTCACGTACCGGTCGTCTATTGGCGCCAAAAACCGGCATGATTGCTATGACGATGAACAGTGTGCTGCGCGGTATCGAGCGTCCGGTAACATTGGTGCCTGTGTATTTAGGCTATGACCATGTGATGGAAGTGGCGACGTACCATAAAGAGTTAAGTGGTAAGAAAAAGAAAAAAGAATCTGTGTGGCAGGTGTTTGGTGCGATTCGCAAACTTGGTAATTTCGGCCAAGGTTATGTGAACTTTGGCGAGCCGATTACCCTGCAAAACTTCTTAAATGAGCGCGCGCCAAACTGGCGTACTGAGTTGGCCGATGATCCTGAGCAAAAACCAAGCTGGTTAACGCCAGCGGTAAACGTGCTGGCGAATCGAGTGATGACAAATATTAACGATGCTGCAGCGGCGAGTTCGGTGACCTTGACGAGTTTAGTGTTGCTGGCGACAGATCAAAATGCCTTAGAACGCAGTCTGTTGGAGCGTCAGCTTGATCTGTATCTGACCCTACTCAAAAAAGTGCCTTACACTACTTATACTTCGGTTGCCGAAGGTGATGGTAAGCATTTAGTGCAGCAAGGTTTAGAGCTGAACAAGTTTGTTGTTTGTGCCGATCCTTTAGGTGAAATCGTGTCTATCGAGGCGAGTCAGGCTGTGTCCATGACTTACTATCGTAACAATATCATCCACTTATTTATTGTACCGTCATTAATTGCGAGTTGTTTAACGCATAATGAGCAGATCCCGCGTCAGCAAGTGGTGTCAATCGTTGCCGATTTTTATCCACTGCTGAAAGCCGAACTCTTCATGGGCATTAAGGATGTACCTGCCTATGTCAATCAAGTGCTGGATTTCTTCATTGAACAAGGGTTAGTGGTTGAGACTGATACCTTAACCGTCGTGCCTGAGCACACTAGCCAACTATTATTGTTAGCCAGTTCAGTAAGCGAGACTCTGCAACGCTATGCCATTATTTTCAATCTGTTAGCGAACAGGCCTAAGATGGAGCGCTCAGAACTTGAGTCTGAGAGTCATCTACTCGCCCAGCGTTTAGGCGCTTTGCATGGCATTACCGCGCCTGAGTTCTACGATAAGAAACTTTACGGCACCTTGAGCGTTAAGCTCAAAGAATTGGGATATCTGGCGGATAACCAAGATAAGTCCAATATCAATCGCATACGAGATCAAGCCAATAGCTTATTACGTCCGTCAGTGAAACAAACGATAGTGGCGAGTGTCACCGCGGAGCATACAGTTTAATGGCAAATCATATGAATGCGGCTAAGCATAAGCCCGCAGATAAGTCCTTGCTCGGCGGCGCCATGATTATTGCTGGCACGACCGTAGGTGCTGGGATGTTTTCTCTGCCCGTGGTCGGTGCAGGTATGTGGTTTGGCTATTCGATTTTAATGTTATTGGGCATTTGGTTTTGCATGTTGATGTCGGGCTTATTGCTGCTCGAAACCAATTTGCATTTCGAACCGGGTGCTAGCTTCGATACTTTAAGCAAGCAAACCTTAGGGCAGTTTTGGCGGATAGTGAACGGCGTTTCTATCGCTTTCGTGCTGTATATTTTGACTTATGCCTATATCAGCGGTGGTGGCTCGATTGTGAATCACAGCTTGCAGGGCATGGGAATTGAGTTACCGCAAAGTGTTGCTGGGCTGGTGTTTGCCATAGTGTTGGCTAGTATCGTATTGATCAGCACTAAGGCCGTGGATCGCATTACCACGATTATGCTCGGCGGTATGATCATTACCTTCTTCCTTGCAATCGGCAATTTACTGATCGAAATCGATGTGACTAAGTTGCTCGAACCCGATGGTAATAGCAGCTTTTCACCTTATCTGTGGGCGGCGCTACCCTTTGGTCTTGCCAGCTTTGGCTACCATGGTAACGTTCCCAGCTTAGTGAAGTATTACGGCAAAGATTCCACCACCATTATCAAGGCGATTTTCGTCGGCACCTTTATCGCGCTGGTGATTTATGCCTGTTGGTTAGTGGCGACTATGGGCAATATTCCCCGCAGCCAGTTTATCGATATTATTGCCCAAGGCGGCAATATGGGGGTCTTGGTGGGCGCTTTGTCTGAGGTGATGGCGAGTAGCTGGTTGAACAGTATGTTGACCCTGTTTGCTAACTTGGCCGTGGCTTCATCTTTCTTAGGGGTGACCTTAGGTCTGTTTGATTATCTCGCCGACTTGTTTGGTTTTGACGATTCGCGCTCGGGCCGGATGAAAACCGCGTTAGTGACCTTTGTGCCGCCGACGATTTTAGGATTACTGTTCCCCGACGGCTTCTTAGTGGCGATTGGCTTTGCGGCATTAGCGGCGACAGTGTGGGCGGTAATCGTCCCGGCGCTGATGGCCTATAAATCACGGCAGTTATTCCCCGACAGCACAGGTTTTAGAGTGATAGGCGGTACGCCGCTGATTATTCTTGTGGTGTTATTTGGCATAGTCACGGGTGCTTGTCATCTGCTCGCGATGGCAAATTTACTGCCGCAATATTCCTAATTTGTTTCGATGATTTAAGCCCTCTGCGTGAGGGCTTTTTTGTATTTAGCGATTGAGTTTTAATCCTGCAGATCTTTTTTATCCCGACACTGGACAGAAGCCCGAACTCAGGCTTAACTCGAATGATTGTAAAAACGAAGGAGCAAATGATGAAAATTACTCAGTACGCACAAGGACATGCATGTTGGGTTGAACTCGCAAGCCACGATTGGCAAGCTGCTAAGACATTCTACCAAGCGTTATTTGGTTGGGATTCAGTTGACATGCCAATCCCAGAAGGTCATTTTTCGCTATTCAATTTAGCGGGGGATGATTTAGGTGCCATGTACCAAATCCCCGAGTCAGAGTCGCAGATCCCTAGCCATTGGCGTGTCTACTTTGCCGTTGATGATATGGATGCCAGCATTGCAGCGATTCAAGCGGCGGGTGGCCAAGTGCACATGGGGCCGCATATTGTTGCTGATGCGGGCGTGATGGCGCAGGTGAGCGATCCACAAGGCGCACGTTTTGCGCTGTGGCAAGCGAAGAATCATATCGGTTCTCGCCGTCAGGGTGAACTCAATACCCTTTGCTGGGTTGAGCTGGCATGTAAAGAACCACGCACTGAAGAAGCTTTTTACTGCAAAATATTCCCTTGGACTAACTCGCCCAGCGACATGCCGGACATCGAATATTCTGAGTGGCAAGTTGATGGTCAATCCATCGGCGGCATGATGACCATCATGCCCGAATGGGGCGATATCTCTCCCCATTGGCTGCTTTATTTTGCAGTAGCCGATTGCGATGCATTTGCAGAAAAAGCCCAAGCGTTAGGCGCGCAAGTGTGCATTCCGCCCAGTGATATCCCCGATGTGGGCAGATTCTCTGTAATAGCCGACGCCCAAGGCGCCACCTTTGCGGTGATCAAGCTTAATCAGATGTAAGGCCATATTTAGGACGAGTCACATTTAAGATTAAAAACAGCGACACTCAGTCGCCGTTTTTATGTGTCTAACCATCTGTTTAATTAGCATTATCAATCATGATTGTCTCAGGGCAGGAGCCTCTGCCTGCCTTGTTAGCCTTGGCGAGTAGGCTAGGCAAGGAGTCTGAGGCTTTAATGACCTCGGGCAAATTAATGCGGATTTCACTCAGTAATCCCTTGCCACATTCTAGGCTCATTTTAGCGTGAGCACCTTGACCAAAACTGCTGTCAAAACTTTGTTTTAACTCACTTTTACTGACAGTCTTACCTATGTTGTCATGAATAAATTTTTGTACCCATGCCGAGGCATTGACCGCTTGGGTCAGCTGGGTTGCCAATAAAAAGTACTCGTTAGGGTCTTGGCTACGGCAAGTGCCGTGTTTCCACCATTCGTGGCGTTCTAAACAGGTGCCATATTGGGCGCTTGGCATGACTTCTTCTAAATTTTTGCGCACCGATGGATTCAGTTCAAACTCAGGATAAGAACAGAAATCATTCGGCTGCAGTTTGACTGTGCTGCAATAGCCATAACGTGTGCCGCATTGTTGTTTATTCGGCCACAGCCCGTGCAGGCTGAAGTGTTGCCACTGGCTCGATTCTGGCGTTTGGCTGAGTGCGCGGCATTCGGCTTTGCGGCGGCCATAGAGTTCACAAAAGGTGCTTTGCCAGCTTAATGCCAGCACGTTGGCGTCAAATTCACCGCCGATTCGGCATTGATCCCCTTGGCGTTTCTCTGGTGTGCCATGCTCTTTAAGGCCGTCTCGGCTTTTGGCTTTGATATCCGATGCTGTAGTGGTTTGCGCGGGTTCTACCGCTGTTGCAGGTGTCGGTACATTACTGCCTGCAACATTGGAAAGATACTGACCACAAGCGCCACTGATCCACCGCATGGGAGACTTCACTGCGTTGGTGCGCACTCGCAGCCAATCAGGTTTAGCGCTGTTGCCGAGGATTTCGAGTACCGGATAGCGCTCACCAATATTGCTCTGCCATTGATCTGGATTCGTCTGCTTATTTTTCGATTGAAATAGCTCACAGCGTTTATCGGCAACGAACTCACCGGTTGCGGGCGCGGCAAAGGCAGGTGCTGCTGAAATGATTAGCGCAGCGCATAAACCGAACGCCGCAAGTAACGTACGCGATAGGCTTTTAAGGGAAAGTGCTTGCGGCCATATCCGGCGGATGGTCAAACAAAATGGCTTGGTCATGTGATGGAATCCTTTCTGCTGCAGTAAGTCGGGTCAATCCTGTGGTGCGCTAAGTTAATGGTACACATAAGCGTTATAAACTAAGAGGCTTATTTTACTCAGAGTGTTGTGTGGCACTGCTGCTAAATTAGATTTTTAATCTGATTGAATGAAAAATCCCCTCAAACCTTAATAGCTTGAGGGGATTTTTATGGGTGCTCTCTTGCCGTTAACTTACGTGCGCAGGATCTTTCTTTAATTTACGCGAGTAAATCAGTAGATAGAGTGCGGGTAGGACAAATAGCGACAGTATGGGCGCTGTGACCATGCCGCCGACCATAGGTGCGGCGATTTTTTGCATCACATCGTTACCCGAACCTGCGCCCCACATTATGGGCAGAAGGCCGAAGAAGATGGTCGCCACTGTCATCGCTTTGGGGCGGATCCGCATGACGGCGCCTTCAATCAAGGCTTCTTTCAAGTCATTGACGCTGTGGTAATTATCTTTTTCTTGCCTGTGCTTGATGGCGTTATTGAGATACACCAACATCACCACCCCAAACTCGGCTGCGACACCCGCTAAGGCAATCATACCGACAGCAACGGCCACTGAGATGTTGTAATCCAGTAGATATAACAACCAAGTACTGCCGACCAATGCGAAGGGGAGGCTTAGCATAATAATGCTGGCCTGAATGGTGGAGCCGAAGGTCATCATCAGCAGGATGAAGATGACGGCTAATGCCATAGGGATCACTTGTTTAAGCTTAGCATCGACCCTTTGCATATATTCGTACTGACCCGCAAAGCTATAGCTGTAACGGGGTGGGACGACGAGTTCGGCATCTAAGGCAGTTTTCGCGGTGGCGATATATTCACCGATAGATGTGCCCTCGATATCGATAAACACCCAAGAGATTAAGCGGCCATTCTCACTCTTTAACATAGGCGCGCCATCGTTAATTTCGATGTCGGCCAAGTTACGTAGCGGCAGATAATGCCCCGACTTAGTGATCACGGGCAGCTCGCGCAGCTTCTCAATATTGTCGCGCAGTTCACGGGGATAACGCAGGTTGATTGGATAACGTTCGGCGCCTTGTACCGACTCACCAATATCCATACCGCCAATGGCATAACGCACCACATCTTGAATATCCTGCAACGTCATACCGTAACGAGCGGCCACATCCAGTTTAGGACTGATATCGATATAACGGCCGCCGCCACTGCGTTCGGCGTAGGCCGATTTGGTGTGTGGCACTTTGCTTAAGATAGCTTCAATCTTAGTGCCAATGCTTTGCAGTTCGTTGACATCGGCTCCAGTGATCTTGATGCCGACAGGGGTTTTGATCCCCGTCGAGAGCATGTCGATACGGGTTTTGATGGGTTGCACCCAAGCATTGGTGAGTCCCGGTACTTTTACGGTTTGCTGCAGCTGGGCAATGATGCCATCTAAGGTCATGCCTTCACGCCATTCGTCATGGGGTTTAAGCATGATAGTGGTTTCAAGCATGGTCAGCGGCGCGGGATCGGTCGCGGTTTCGGCGCGTCCTACCTTGCCAAACACGCGGGCCACTTCGGGCACGGTTTTGATTAAACGGTCGGTTTGCTGTAACACTTCGGCGGCCTTGCTGGCACTGATGCCGGGCAATGCCGTTGGCATGTAGAGCAAATCGCCTTCTTCGAGTGCGGGCATAAACTCGCTGCCCATGCGGGTCATAGGATACCAAGCGCTGGCCAGCGCGACTAAGGCTAACATCAGGGTGACTTTAGGGAATTTCAGCACCAGTTTTAGTGAAGGTTGATAAATCGCGATCAAGAAACGGCTGATGGGATTGCTGCGTTCGCTGGGGATTTTGCCGCGAATAAAGTAACCCATCAAAATCGGCACTAAGGTAATGGATAAAAAGGCCGCCGCTGCCATGGCGAAGGTTTTAGTGTAGGCCAGTGGCGCGAATAATCGACCTTCCTGCGCCTCGAGTGCAAACACAGGTACAAAGCTTAAGGTAATAATAATCAATGAGAAAAATAGCGCAGGGCCGACTTCAATCGACGCTTCGGTGACGATGCGCCAATGTTCTTTCGTATCGGGTTCGCGATCATGATCCGCTTTAAAATGCTCTAAATGTTTGTGCAAGTTTTCGATCATCACAATCGCGCCGTCCACCACGGCGCCGATGGCAATGGCGATGCCGCCAAGGCTCATGATATTGGCGTTAACACCCATTTTATTCATCACGATAAAGGCGATAAGGATGGATAGCGGCAAGGTGATCACGGCCACGAGTGTGGAGCGCGCATGCAGTAAAAACAGCAAACAGACTAAGCCGACCACCAACATTTCTTCGACGACTTTGCTAAACAGGTTGTCGACGGACTTAAGAATCAAGTGGGATCTGTCATAGGTTGGGATAATCTCAACCCCATCGGGCAGGCCAGCTTTGAGTTCTTCGAGTTTTGCTTTCACCGCATCAATTGTCGCTAAGGCGTTTTCGCCGTAACGCATCACTACAATACCGCCAACGACTTCACCTTCACCGTCGAGTTCTGCTATGCCGCGGCGTGAGGCTGGGCCTTTACGCACAGTGGCAACATCTTTGAGGGTTAAACCTGTGCCAGAAGGACTGGTGATACCAAGGGGGATTTCACGAAAATCCTCTAGCGTCTGGCGATAGCCTTTGGCGCGCACCATGTACTCGGCTTCGGCCATCTCGATCACTGAGCCGCCGGCTTCGCTGTTGGCTTTATCAATGGCTTGTTTAATGGTGGCGATATCGAGCTTATAGATCGCCATTTTGTCGGGCTCAAGCACTATCTGATAGGTTTGCTCCATGCCGCCAACGGTGGCGACTTCAGAAACACCCGCCACGCTTTGCAGCTCTAGCTTGAGGTACCAATCCTGCAGACTCTTGAGTTGCGATAAATCTAAATTGCCGGAGCGATCGACCAGCGCATATTCAAACACCCAACCAACGCCAGATGCATCTGGGCCGAGGGAAGGTTGCACATTTTGCGGTAAACGGCTGCTGATCTGACTCAGGTATTCGAGCACCCGTGAGCGAGCCCAGTAAATGTCGGTGCCATCTTCAAAAATCACATACACGTAAGAGTCGCCGAACATGGAATAACCACGCACGGTTTTGGCGCCGGGGACGGCTAACATGGCGGTCGACAAGGGATAAGTCACTTGTTCTTCAACCAATTTTGGCGCTTGACCCGGATAAGGGGTTTTAATGATCACTTGCACATCGGATAAATCCGGCAGCGCATCGAGCGGCGTTTTCCGCAGCTCCTGTACGCCCCAAACAGTGATCATGATGGCGATAATCAACACCATAAATCGCTGCCTGATGGACGCTTCGATAATATATTTCAACATAACGCGCTCCTAGTGCTGATGACCGCTGCTTAAACGCATTAAACTGCCCTTGAGGCTAGCCTCGGAGTCGAGTAAGAATTGCCCCGAAATCACCACTCGTTCACCTTCATTCAGGCCTGAAATAATCTCGGCCTTACCTTGGCTCATCATGCCGACGGTTACGGCCTTGGCGGTAAAGCTGTCGTCGGTTTGCTTGACGATCACGCGGTTTTCTTTACCCGTTTGAATTAAAGCTTCCTGCGGGATCACTAGCACATCTTTATTCGGGCCACCGAATAGTGAGACTTTGGCGAGGGTTTTAGGTCTTAAATCTACCTCGGTATTGTTGAGCACTACTCGTACTCGCAGGCTGCGAGTGACAGGATCAAGCTCAGGGTAGATGTAATCGATCGTGCCTTCGATGCCGCTGATATTCATGGCGGGAACGGCAATTTCGGCCTTCTGACCTTTGGCAATCCAGCTTTGCTCGTTCTCAAAGACGTCGGCAATCACCCAGACTTTAGAGAGATCCACCACAGACATGACTTCGGTCGACGGCTGAATATACATGCCATCGCGAATGTCGAGGGCTTTCACTATGCCGTCTTCTTTGGCGTAGAAAGGTACCCGATATTGGGTTTGATGTGACTCGGCTAATTGTTTGATTTGCCTGTCGTTAAAACCAAGGAAGGATAAGCGTAAGCCCGCATTGCGCACCAAATCTTTGTAGCGGCCTTGGCCGTTTGCTTTGGCGGTGTCCATCGCAAGCAAGTAGTCATCTTGGGCGTTGATTAAATCGGGGGAATAGATCTCGTAGATCAGCTGGTCTTTCTTGACGGTATCACCCACGGATTTGATCATCAGTTTTTCAATCCAGCCAGTAACGCGGGCATGGATATGGGTGATTTGGCTTTCGTCATAGTCGATTTGACCGACGGTTTCGACAAATTTCCACAGTGTGTCGCGTTCAACCTTGGCGACTTTGAGTGCCAACGCTTGCTGCATGCTGCCGGATACATTGATGTTAATTTCTTGGGTATTACCGCCCGTTTCGACCTTTTCTAAGTTCATACCGCAGATAGGGCAAGTGCCGGGTACGTCACTGATAATGTGGGCATGCATAGGGCAAACGTACTTGATTGTTGTCACATGATTTTGGGCTTTAACTAAACTGTCGGCCTTAGGTGTTGGGGTATCGAATACCTGACTCGCAGCTTTGGCGGCAGAGGTTTGCCCATTTTCAGAGGTTTGGTGATCTGCGGCTTGATGCTGTGCATGCTCGGCCGCAGGGTTCGCGGCATCGAGTTTCTCAACTAAAAACATATTGCACTTAGGGCAGCGACCGGGCTCATGGCTGATCACTTCGGGATGCATAGGGCAAGTGTAGGTTTTAACTTGATTTAACGGGTTATTCTTTGGCGCAGTTGCAGAGTTTACTACCGCTTCGGTCGCCGTGGGCTCTTGTGTGTTAGCCAGCTGGGCATGGCTCAACCAAGGCGTACTGATGAGTAAGCTACTCAAGATCAGTACGGCCTTAGGGGCCTGCTTTTTTACTGTATTAAATTGGTTCATATGCCTCATCTCCAGCCTAGCTTAGTGGTGTTCGTGCGCGTTGTGCATCGTACCTTCAGCCGTTTTTACTTCCGTCGCCTTTGGCTCTAAGTCCATGCCACATTTAGGGCAAGTATCGCCTTTATTGCCAGTCACTTCGGGGTGCATAGGGCAAACATAGTTTTGTGCTTGTTGCTGAGGATTTGCATTGTCGTGTTGATGTTCGTGCGGCGCAGCCGTGGCAAACACGCTAGTGCTGGTCAGCAAGAATGCGATTAAGGCGAGATTAGTTAGTGTTTTCATATTATTCACTCCATCGGATTAACGGCCGAATATGAGCGCATAAACGTCTGTGAGCACAGTGGTTCAAAGCAGTTAGCTTCGATAGACGGATTGATGCCACAACTTGGCATTCAGCTCAGTTATTAACGTTTTGCTAGACTCGGGTGCACGATTTAACGATAAGGCACCACAATAAACGGCTAAATTTGGCGTTAGCTTAGGGCTAACTGAATTGTCGTTTTAGCTTGGCTTCTTGAGGGCGATTTGCCCATTAAGCGCAAAGTAGGCCTAGGCTATCGGAGGTTTAAAGGCCGAAGACAAAGAGATCGAGTGGAAATGAGGCATAGGAGTGGCCATTGCAGTATCGCTCATGCTCACACTTGGCCAGAGGTGTGGGCTGAATAGAGTGCCAGCGACTGAAATCGTCAAACAATGACCACAATCATTTGAACATGATGTGGTGCCATCACAGCAATGCTGTTTCGCGCCGGGAAGCATTTTATCGTTGCAGCAATCCGCGTTGGCCATTGAATGTGAGTCAGTAAGGTTCTCTGTGTTCATCTGCGTCATGGCAGCATGGTGCATTTGGGGGGAAGCTTCATGATTCATCGCACTCATATCCATAGTGTGCGGCACCATGGCGTGACCATTAGACACAACACTTTGCCCGACGAGTGCGAGTAAAGTGAACATGACTAAAAAGTAACGACCGAGTGTGTGATGCATAAGTATTCCAAATGATGAACGGCTCGAGTCTAGCATAGAGGCATTATGCTGTAATGATTTAACTCACATTTCAGCACATGCCTCAAATTAAATATTTAACTCGTCTAAATTAGAAAGCGGGATTGCTGACTAACATTTTCGCCATCAGTTGGCTGTGGCTTTGCAGTGGATATTCGCCCGCTTTGTCACCATTAATACTGAGTTGAATCGTTGGATATTTAATAAATTGACGCGCTTCAGCTTCAGTCATTATTTTGGGCTGGGTGATTTGGTAGCTATCACTCGCCTTCACATCCAGCACTAAGTAAAGCGGCGCTGATTTAACCCAGTTGCCACTATCATCGGCGCGATAATCAAATATATCCTGATATTTTAGCTCGAGCAGTACTTTCCCGGCGGAGAGTTGGATAGGTTTAAAGGGCGTCGCTGGCACACCATTGATACTGATAACACTGAGCGAATCTGTGCTTTTTAAGCTAGCGGCTGTGACAGTGGTGCTACTTAATAAGGCACCGATAACGAAAGTTAGGCCTAGTAAGCTTTTGTTCAATAAAGAGGTTTTCATAATAAACTCCAAAAATTCTCTGTACCTCGTTGCGGTGCGGATATGCAGCGGCGCAATCATAGGTGTTTAGTCGGTTTTACGTTGTAAAAAACGAAAGACGTTACAGTGAATTGGAGGTGGGAGGCGGTGTAGTGAGTCCAAGATCGGCAGTTTGCATCGCCCAGCCTTGTATGGCAATACGCTTGCTTGTTGGGTTGGCGAAGGCCAGTTCTAGCACTGCAGGCTCAAGGTAAAGTGATGATAGGCAATGGGTTTGACAATGACTTGTCATACTATCTTGGCAGTGTTGCAAGCAATCGGATGCAGAACAATCTGGCATGGTGCAGTTCATTTCTGCATCCATCATCAGCATGGTTTGACTGCTGTGGCCATTGGTATTGGCTGAAGTTGGCATAGCACTCACCATCGCCGATTGGGCGATTAGCGAAAATAGCACTGCTATGGTGATCCAAAATTTAGCCATGATAACTCGGAAAATTGATTGCTACCCTTAGAGACCTTAGTTAGCCCGATAAAGTTTCATATCGCGTTCAATTTTTTAATTTCTAATGATTTATTTCCTGGCCACTTCTAATAATTAAACAAAACGTCGATTAGATCACATTTCTATTTTCTAGAAATGTTTTGATAGTTATTGATTCTCAAAGGGGAAATTCCATCGTGATAATCGCTAACTTGCGATTATGGGGTGATTGCATTAGCTTTAGTTAAAGTGCATAGCAGCTCAGCTAGCGGTTTTTACCAAATGTCGTCCTAATAGTTAGAGCTAAGTCTCATTTTGCGCTTTTAAGGTTAATTTAATCGGCAAATTTCGGCTTAAAATCAAATTTCTAATAAATGAAAGAACATAAACTAGTCTTATAAAAACTAATTTTGACAATTTTTGGAGATAGAGTGATGAACTGGCGTGCACTATTTAAACCTAGCGCAAAATATTCAATCCTGGCGCTACTGGTCGTCGGTATTGTTATCGGTGTTGTGGGCTACTTCGCAACCCAAACAACCTTACATGCAACCAGCCAAGACGCATTCTGTATGAGCTGCCATAGCCAGCATTCATTGAAAGATGAAGTGATGGCGTCCGCCCACGGTAACAACCGTGTGGGTATCGTGGTTCAGTGTCAGCAATGTCACATCGCACAGGAACCATTCCAATACCTGAAGAAAAAGATCATCGTTTCTAAGGATGTTATTGGTTTCTTAACTATCGATGGCTTTAACACGCAAGCATGGTTAGATGAAAACCGTAAAGAACAAGCTGAGTTAGCGCGTGATTACCTACGTGCAATCGATTCTTCAACCTGTCAAAACTGTCACAACCGTATTTATGAAAACCAATCAGAAAATATGAGCAAAATGGCAGTGAGAATGCACAGCAATAACTTCAAGAAAGCCCCAGAAGACAGAAAAACCTGTATCGACTGTCACAAAGGCGTCGCTCACCCTTACCCTAAAGGATAAGGTTTAACGATTAACTTGCGTTATCGTTAGTCATTAAAAAGCCCTCTGTTGAGGGCTTTTTGCTGTCTGAGTGCCTGACGGTGCCTAAATGTTAGGTTAACTCGCTGGAGTCATCACTTTTTGTCGATAAGCTAACAGGCTAAAAATACCGAAGATAAATACGTGCAGATAATCAAGCTTTGTTAATGGCAGTAAGGTCTTAAATAGCATGTGGAAAATGGCCACTTGGAAGCAGTGCATCATGCAGGTTATGCCAAACAGGATATTCAAAATAATCGCCACATTACCTTCAAATGGCATAACCAAGTTGTAGGCCATCATCAACCAAGCGCTGAGGGTAATGGCTTTACCTAGGTTAATCAGCAAGGGCATGGCTTTCATCTTCGATAGGCTCGGCAGTGTTTTCGGCTTGATATTGATATAAGCGGTAACTCACTTGCCCCGCATTCTTTTCTTTCAAGGCGTGCCAGCAAGGTGGAATGGCCAGTTGGGTTAATTCAGATTCGATCTCGACATAAATCAGCGCGCCATCATTGAGCCAAGCTTGAGTATCGAGCAGTTGAATGGTCTTTTCTGCCAATCCTTTGCGAAAGGGCGGATCGATAAACACCACATCGAAACCTTGCTCGCAGCCCCTTTGCAACACCACTAAAGTATCGGCGTTGAGCACTTCGGCCTTGTCGCATTTTAGGGTTTGCAGATTTTCTTTTAATTGCATGGCTGCGCCGCGTTGCAACTCGATAATCTTGGCGAAACTGGCATAGCGAGATAGGGCTTCGAGAGCTAAAGCGCCGCTGCCGCCGAAACAGTCGAGCACTCGCGCATTAACTAAGTCATTGGCAAGCCAGTTAAACAGGGTTTCGCGCACTCTGTCTGTTGTCGGGCGTAAACCTTCGAGATCTTGAATAGGTAAACGACGCGAACGCCATTGGCCCGCGATGATCCGCACTTGACCGCTACCGGGTTTATTTTTGGCTGTTGGACTTTTGGTCACATTATTTTTGACCGTTCGATTCTTAACCAAAGTGCCCCCGTGATTTTGCCTGAAGAAAGAAAGTGGTAGACTATGCCACCTTAATAAAGGCCACTATTTTATATCAAAGTCTCACTAAAAGGTGAGAAGGCTGAGTGAGCTTAGCTAATTGCCGACTTTTTGGGCGTAATTGCCGAGGCAATCTGGTATAACATCAGGGTCTTATTCAAAATTCAACACTGAAGTAGAGCGCTGGAATCACACATGGCAAAGAAAGGTTTTTTCTCCTGGTTTCGTAAAGATAAGTCACAAGATGAGGTCGTCGCTGAAACTCCAGTTGTTACTCCAACACAAGACACTGAAGCAGCAGAGCGTTTAGAACAGGAACGCGCAGAGGCGCAACGTTTAGCTGCTGAGGCAGAGGCTCAAGCGGCCGCAGAAAAGCTGGCAGCAGAACAGTTAGCTGCCGAGCAGGCGCAAGCCGAGCGTATTGTCCAAGAACAAGCAGTAATCGAAGCCCAGCGTTTAGCCGAGCAACAAGCCGAAGCGGCGCGTCTGGCGGCTGCTCAGTTAGAAGCGGAACAACTTGCGAAAGTGCAAGCCGAGCGTATTGCTCAAGAGCAAGCACAAATTGAAGCCCAACGTTTAGCTGAACAGCAAGCCGAAACGGCACGTCAAGCTGCCGCTCAGCAAGAGGCTGAACAACTTGCAGCAAATAAGTTAGCCGCTGAACAAGCAGCTGCAGAGCAACTTGCTCAAACCCAAGCCAAGGTTGAAGCCGAGCGTATTGCACATGAGCAAGCACAAATCGAAGCTCAACGTTTAGCAGAACAACAAGCCGAAGCGGCACGACTGGCAGCTGCTCAGTTAGAAGCTGAACGACTCGCGGCTGAACAAGCTGCAGCCAAGGAAGCTGAACGTGCTCTTGTTGCCGCCGAACAAGCTGCCGCTGAAGCGTTAGCTGCGGAGCAACTCGCTGCTGAAGCATTAGCACGTGAGCAAGCAGAAGCGTTAGCGCAACAACAGGCCGAAGCTACGCAAACCGCTGGGCCCGTTACTGAATTACAACCAGAGCCGCAGGCGAGACCCGTTAAAGAAGGGCTATTTGCTCGTCTGAAACGCGGCTTGATGCGTACCAGCGAGAATATTGGCAGTGGTTTTATTGGTCTATTTCGCGGCAAGAAAATCGATGATGATCTGTTTGAAGAACTCGAAGAACAGTTATTAATCGCCGATGTTGGCGTCGAAACAACTACGCGTTTGATCAAGAATTTGACCGAGCAAGCGTCGCGTAAGCAATTGAAAGATGCTGAAGCTTTATATGACTTGCTGCGGGAAGAAATGCAGAAGACGCTCGATCCAGTTGCAATTCCGTTAGTGCCAGACAATGCAAATGGCCCATTTGTGATTTTAATGGTCGGCGTTAATGGCGTGGGTAAAACCACCACTATTGGCAAATTAGCCAAACAATATCAGAGCCAAGGTAAGTCGGTGATGTTAGCCGCGGGCGATACCTTCCGCGCAGCTGCGGTAGAGCAGCTACAGGTTTGGGGTCAACGTAATGATATTACTGTGATTGCCCAACACACAGGTGCCGACAGTGCATCAGTGCTGTTTGACGCTTTACAAGCCGCCAAAGCACGTAAAGTGGATGTGTTGATCGCCGACACTGCGGGTCGTCTGCAAAACAAAGCGCACTTGATGGAAGAATTGAAGAAAGTGGTGCGAGTGATGAAAAAACTCGACCCAGAGACGCCACATGAGGTCATGCTGACACTAGATGCGAGCACGGGGCAAAATGCGATTAGCCAAGCGCAATTATTCCAAGAAGCCGTAGGTGTAACGGGTATTACCATTAGCAAGTTAGACGGAACGGCTAAGGGCGGCGTGGTGTTTGCGATTGCCGACAAGTTTAATATTCCGATCCGTTACATAGGCGTGGGTGAGCAAATTGATGACTTGCGTACTTTTAATTCGAAAGAATTTATCGATGCCTTGTTCACTCAAGAAAAAGCGGATAGCTAATTTATGATTGATTTTCAGCAGGTCAGTAAGATTTATCCTGGCGGCCAAATGGCGCTGGAAGATGTGAATTTTCATCTACAACAAGGTGAAATGGCATTTTTAACCGGCCACTCAGGTGCGGGTAAAAGTACGCTGTTGAAATTAATCACGGTTATCGAGCGGGCGACGACCGGTCGTGTCGCCATCAATGGCCACGACATCGCCAAAGTCAGCCCTAAGCATGTGCCTTATTTGCGTCGCAATATCGGCATGATTTTCCAAAACCATCACCTATTGATGGACCGAAGCGTGTTCGACAATGTGGCTTTGCCGCTGGTGATTGAAGGTTTCTCCCACGGTGAAATCCGTAAGCGAGTGGCCGGCGCCCTCGACATGGTGGGTTTATATGGCAAAGAACGCCATAACCCGATTATGTTGTCTGGCGGTGAACAGCAACGCGTCGGCATTGCCCGCGCAATTGTGAACAAGCCGCCCTTACTGCTCGCCGATGAACCAACGGGTAACTTAGATCCTAAATTATCGATGGATATTTTGCGTCTGTTTGAAACCTTCAACGATGCAGGAACCAGCGTGTTAATCGCTACTCATGATTTAGGCTTAATCGCGCGGATGAAATATCGCACTTTCACCCTCAAACAGGGTCGTATGCTGGGCGCACAGGAGTTGCATCCTAGCGTGCATACGCGCGCGCCGACGAATAGAGGTGAAGGGCAATGAGCGACAGCGCTAAATTAACCCGCAGTAAGTTACCTCTGTCTGGGCGGATTGTGATGTTCTTTATTCGTCACGTACAGCAAGCGATGGCGAGTATGGGAGAACTCTGGCGCAACCCAGTGTCTTCCGTGATGACGATGGCGGTATTGGGTGTGAGCCTGAGTTTGCCTGCGGCATTGCAAGTGTTAGTTAAAAACGCTGAGACCATTACCAGCTCGTGGAACAGTGCAGCGGAGATCTCCTTGTTTATCGAGGATAATCGCAGCGAGCAAACCATTCAGAGCCTGCTGACGCGGATTCGGACTTATTCCGAAGTGGATAAAGTGCAGTACATAGATAGAAACCAAGCCCTAGAAGAGTTTCAACGCTTATCTGGTTTTGGTGAGGCCTTGGCCTATTTAGATAAAAACCCTTTGCCAGCGGTCATTACCGTCACACCGACACCGCGTTATTCAACGCCAGTGGGCGCCCGTGAACTCTTAACTAAGCTAGAGCGCGAGCCTGAGATTAGCTTTGGCCGTTTAGATATCGAATGGCTAGAGCGGTTACAGGCGGTAGTGCGTCTTCTTGAACGCACTGTGATGGCGATTGCCGCATTACTCGTGCTGGCTGTGGTCTTAGTGATAGGCAATACGATTCGCTTAGCGATTATGAATCGACGCAGCGAAATCGAAGTGATGAAGCTTGTTGGGGCAACCGAAGCCTTTATTCAGCGTCCATTCCTCTACACTGGGATTTGGTACGGGGTGATTGGCGGCATATTGGCTTGGCTGATCATTAACTTATTAGTGTGGTATCTCGATTCGGCTCTTGCCGAGCTATTGGGCTTGTATGGCAGTCAGCTCGAGATGAAATCGCTCACTTTTACTGAACTGCTGCAATTGGTTGGACTGGCGTCATTTTTAGGTTGGTTAGGTTCGTATTTGTCTGTACGCCAGCATTTACGGTCGATTGAACCTTCATAATAATCAGTCGATTAAACTAAAAAAAGTGATGAAAAAAATGCTGAGGAATGAACTTTTGTTCACTTGCAATGTCTACTTCAGCGAGGTAAAAAGGGTATCCGCAAACGAGCTGAGGTTGACATACTCTGTCAATTAGCCGATAGTTCGTGAGCTTATTCTTAGGGTATTTTGTTATTGAACCTTAGAATGCACTCGTAAGTAGTCTGATAAATGTAGGAGAGCGAATGACCTTTCAAACGCAATCAATGGCACTGACAGTCCCACAGGGCGCCAGTAGTCTAGAAGCTTATATCCATTCAGTGACTAGCATCAGCATGCTGGACGCTGAGGCTGAGTATGAGTTGGCCAAGCGTTTACAGGAAACTGGTGATCTACAAGCTGCGAAGCAACTGATTATGTCGCACTTACGTTTTGTAGTGCACGTTGCAAAGGGCTATTCAGGCTATGGTTTGCCACAGGCAGACCTGATCCAAGAAGGCAACATAGGCTTGATGAAAGCGGTTAAACGCTTCGATCCCGATGTTGGCGTGCGTCTAGTGTCTTTTGCTGTGCACTGGATCAAAGCTGAAATTCATGAATATGTGCTGAAAAACTGGCGCATTGTTAAAGTCGCGACCACTAAAGCGCAACGTAAGTTGTTCTTTAACATCCGTAAAGCGAAAAAACGCTTAGGTTGGTTCAGCGATGCAGAAGTCACTATGGTGGCTGAAAATTTAGGTGTGTCTAAGGCCGATGTGACCGAAATGGAATCACGTATGGCTGCGCAAGATCCGGCATTTGATTTAACCAATGATCAAGACGAGGAGCATGATTTTGCCCCAGTCCATTATTTGGAAGATCATTCATCGGATTTAGCGGAAAACATTGAAAACGACAACTGGGAATCGAATGCCCAAGGTCGTTTATTATCGGCCATCAAAACCTTAGACGAACGCAGCCAGCATATTCTGCGCGCCCGTTGGTTAGATGACGATAAAACCACACTGCAAGAACTTGCAGAGACTTATCAAGTGTCGGCTGAACGTATTCGCCAACTTGAGAAAAATGCCATGAACAAGCTGAAAGCTTGCATGGAAGCCTAAGTCGCATCACGTGTAAGGTGACTGTGATTTAGCCATAAAAAAACCTGCTACGGCAGGTTTTTTTATGGGTGAAATAATTATTCAGCAATAACTCTTCAACAGCATTCTGCAAGTAGCATATTAGCGACCAACCATGTCAAAGAGTACGATACTATGGCTGCTTTCGCAGTATCACATCAGATTTGTCCTACATTTATAACCGCGATTAATTAGTATAGTAACTTTAACTTTTGAGCCTCAATTCGAAAGTTATTTTCGATGCTTATTATCGAACATTCTTGTTCCTCCCGCATTTTGAGTATTACCTTAAGTAAAGTCGATATGGATATTGATTATGGAAGAGTTGGTCCGCGACAGAGGATTACTTTGCTAGGGAAGGCGTTCTAATTTGAATGGAAACGCATAATTTACTTAGGTGACTCATCATGCGGTTTTTTATTATTTATCAGGGCTGATAGCTATGACTTCAATGATAACCAAGTTAGTGCTCTCATCGGAAGCTGGTTGGGGAAGCGCATTTCGAGTCAATAGGAGAGTTGAAGTATATCAGCAGAGCTTATTTTGGTTGCTGTGCAAGGGAATACCATTCGACAGTAAAGATTTAAAACTTAGCTATGTATTGGGATCTGAGGTTATTCTATGTCAATTCGAGACAAATGTGTTAATTGAGCTACTTGATGAAAATAAAATTCATTATTTTCAAGATGATAGTCAAGTCAGATGGCTGCTGCCCCATAATGTGTCGACAATCTTCTATGCACAGTGGAAGAGCCGTATCGCTGTTGAACTCCATCATTCTTGTGCTGATTATTGTTTTTTTTAAACGCTATTATAGTCCTGATATGTTGTATAAAACGTGAGTTAATAGGTTTTTATACTGGACATTGACATTAATTTAGTCAGATATATGTCACTCCTCAATGAACATATTGATAGTTAATATAAATACTTCAGAACATCCATTCTTGGTCGATACTTATGAGGTATCCTACAAATCGGAATGGGTGATGATATGCTAAAAATAACGTTATTCTGCGTAATTATGGTGAGCGGAGTTATACACTTTAATGTGAGAGCAGAAACTGAGTTCAGAACTCTTTCTTTCCTGGGGGAGATAGCAGAACCAAGTTGTTACTCCGATCTATCTACAATTTCTTGTTATGACCAGAATCTCAATCAATTTATCTCTCAGGCTATAATTCCTCAAGTGTTTGTAAATACAATACATAGTGACAAAAAACTTGTTATATCAACTGAATTCAAGCAACTTAATAACTTAGTATTTAGTCGAAAAAATGAGGGGGAAGTAATTATTTCCCTTAATTATAATTAATTTTAACTTTTATTATTTCAATAAAGGCGATTTTTATTTTAAATTGCCTTTTAAATAATAAGTAATTTTGCCTTCAGAAATTTCCTACAAGAGCGCAAGGCTAGTCCTATGTGTAATTTTTAACGTTATTGCTATCGTGTACCCAGCTTCGATGAGCCATAACCTTAATATTTCCATAAAGTAGGATGTGAGATGAAAAAATTAACACTGTCAATTTTAGTTTTAAGTGCATTATTTGGGGCTAATGCCCAAGCTAATAATACTATTACATTCTTAGGTGAAGTATCTGATCAAACCTGTGAAGTGGCCATTAATGGTAATGCTGCCAACCCAACAGTCTTGTTACCAACAGTTTCTACAGCTGAGCTTGCAACAGCAGGTGCTGTGGCGGGTGAAACTCCATTTACCATATCGGTCAGCGGTTGTACTGTTAATGCAACGAAAGCATTACCTATAAAAACTGTATTTGTAGCTAATAACGTTACAGCAGGTGGTAACTTGGGCAATACAGGTACAGCAACAAATGTAGCACTACAAATCCTTGATTCAATGGGTGGAACTGGCGTTAATTTAACAACAGGAAGTACTGTTGATGGATTAAATATTGCTGCAGGTGCAAATTCTGCCTCCCATGATTTTGCTGTGCAATATATCTCTGAAGCTGGCAGTGCAACAGCAGGTCGTGTTGTTAGTGCTGTTCAATACGCAATTTCTTATCAGTAATAGTATTAGCCCTGTCTTGTTTGAGCTCACTCTAATGCAGGGTGAGCCTTCTTTTTGATGGAAAATTTATGCAACTCTCTTTTGTATTACTTCGAGTATCATTCTTTATAGTAATCTTTTTTCAGGTCTATTTCGTAAATGCCAGTGTTGTGATGACTAATACTCGTGTTATTTATCCAAGTGATGCTAAAGAGCGTACTGTTCAGTTAACAAACAATGATGCATTTCCAAATGTTGTTCAGGTGTGGACTGATACTCATAGTCCAGAGTCGACACCTGATAATGCTGACGGTCCTTTTGTAGTTTTACCTGCTATTTTTAGAATAGAGCCAAAGCGAGGTCAATTAATTCGCTTAATCTATAGTGGCGATGAATTACCTAAGGATCGTGAGAGTATTTTTTATTTAAACTTCTTACAGATACCTCCATTAGCTAAGGCTAACGCTGGAGATAATCAAATGCTCGTCATGTTAAAAAACCGAGTTAAAATATTTTATAGGCCAATAGAACTAAAATTAAATCCAGATGATATGTATAAGGATATTAAATTCAATATTAAGTATGAAAATAATGGTGTGGCTGTTGAGGTTGACAATGGATCAGCTTTTTTTGCGTCTTTTGTTGATATGAAAATTACCTCAGGAAAACAAGAGTTAGTAATACCTGTTAACATGGTTGAGCCTAAGTCAATATTTACATTTGAAGTTAAAAATCAACAATTTGTTTTGACATACCCAATGACTGTCGAATTCACTTTGGTTAATGATTTCGGCGGTTTCGTTACACGTGAATATACAGTCAAAAATAAATACTAAGTAAATTTTATTATGAATAAATCTGTCACGTTTTTTTATGCAAAACTAAGTGCACTACTGTTTTTTTTATTTGCTAAAATGGTTTTGTCACCAGTAGTGGCGGATGAGTTACTAGAAGACTTTCAAGATTACACTTTTGATGATAGTTTGTTATTTGGCGGCGGATATGGCGATAATTATCTATCTCGTTTTAATTCAAAGTCAGACATTATCCCTGGTCAATATCAAGTAGATATTTATATCAATAATACTTATTTTAAAAGACAAGTAATAGATTTTGTTGATAGTGGCTCGGATAAAATATTTCCTTGCTTAGATATTAATTTTTGGCATGAAACAAACGTCATTTCGACCTATATTGATGACGAATCGTTTGGAAAAGCTGAGTGTGCATCACCAGATTCTATTGTAAGAGGTGTGTCAACACAGTTTAATTCAGAAAAGTTAAGATTAGACATTACTATTCCTCAGGCCTATCTACAGCAGACCCCGCGTGGATTCGTTGATCCTGCCTCTTGGAGCACGGGTGAAAATGCTGGCTTTGTTAGCTATAACAGTAACTTTTATCAGACGAATAGCCGTAGTGCTAGTAGCGATATGCGCGCTTTTTATACGGGTGTTAATTCTGGTATAAATTGGGGACTATGGCGACTGAGAAATCAGTCGAGTTATCACTACAGTGAGGTTAATCGTGACTCGCAGGAAAGTTTCACCTCAATACGGACATATGCAATACGCGCATTACCTGAAATGGGAAGCGAGTTATTGCTTGGGGAAACTTATACACGTGGTAATGTCTTTGGTAGTTTAGGTTTTTCAGGTATTCAGCTTCAGACTGATAATCGTATGTTGCCAGACTCTCAGCGAGGGTATGCACCTGTCGTCAGGGGGCTGGCAAGTACCACTGCAAAGGTGGTGATCAAGCAGAATGGCGTGAGTATATACCAGACAACAGTTGCCGCAGGTCCTTTTATTATTAATGATTTATATCCTACAAGTTATGAAGGCGATCTTTTGGTTGAAGTGACGGAAGCCGATGGCAAAGTCTTAACTTTTACTGTGCCATTTAGTGCTGTACCAGGTTCATTACGTGAGGGTCACTCCCAATATGCATTTTCAGTCGGTGAAGTATCCTATTTGGGTTCTGGTGACTATTTTGCAGATGCGACTTTTGAGTATGGTTTGAGTAATGCGCTTACTCTTAATAGTGGTGCTCGATTAGCTGATGACTATTTGGCTTTAAGTCTTGGAACTGTCATAGGAACAGAATGGGGGGCCTTTGGTTTAACTGCAGTACATTCTAGCTCGCGTATTTCTAACCAATGGAGTTTTGATGATTGGAAATATGGTTGGCGTTTAGGGCTTAACTATAGTCATTCATTTAGTACCGGCACATCTCTTTCACTTGCTGGTTATCATTACTCAACAGAGTCTTTTCTTGAGTTAAATGATGTATTAGGGCTAAGAAAGACACTTGAAAACAAGAATTTATTTGAATCGGAAACCTATCGACAACGAGCGGAAATGAGCTTAAGCCTTAATCAGAGTTTGGGTGATTTGGGTTTTGTCTATTTAAATGGTTCCAAGCGGCAATATCGAGATGGCCGTGATGATGACGATCAATTACAACTTGGCTACTCGATAAGTTTAGGTCACTGGAATGTGGGGCTAACCTTCTCGCGTCAATATATGAGTCAGCTACCTATATCAATGGAAACAAATGTAAATCCAGTTATTTCTATGGATAGTTTTGATACGAGTAGGATAAAAGAGGATCTTGTTAGCTTAACAGTATCTATTCCTTTAGGGGGCCGTCAGTCGAGTATGCTGAATTTGGGTGCTAGTAACTCATCTAGAGGACTGAATAATTATAGTTTAGGGCTCTCAGGAACTGTTCTTGATGATAAAACATGGACATACGGTGTTAACACAAGTGTTCAACAAGAAGTCAGCACCAGTGAAAGTTTGAGTTTGAATACACAGAAACGTTTTAGCCAAGCGACGGCCACTGGTAGTTATTCTATCGCCGATTCATATCAGCAGCTTAGTGCTGGGCTTAGTGGTGCAATTGTTGCTCATTCAGGAGGCATAACATTAAGCCAAAATCTAAGTGATACGTTTGCGATTGTTGAAGCTGATGGTGCTACTGGCGCAAGGGTGACCAATAGTTGGGGGACAGAGATCGATACTCGAGGCTATGCCATTATTCCTTCACTGACACCTTACCGTTCAAATAGGATCACACTTGATACTGGCAATATGCTAAGTAGCACAGAGCTTCTTGATACTCAGCAACAGGTTGCACCTTATGCTGGAGCAATCGTTAAAATGAAGTTTGATACTCGGCATGGCATCGCTGCCTTATTTATGACCCAGCGGGTGGATGGCGGAGTAATCCCTATTGGTGCAGAGGTCATTGACGAGGATGGGCAAGTTTTGGGGATGGTTGGCCAAGCAGGTATGGCTTATGTCAGAACGTCTAAGGCGAACGGGCAGCTTAATATTCAATGGGGAGAGCAGGATACTCAACAATGTCATTTTGATTATGCATTAGAGCTAAAAGGAGACATTTTACAACGGATCCCGATTATCTGTGGTTAAAAAGGTTAAGAACTTACTATGAAAAATGCAAAATTGAACTTGTTACTAATTTGTTGCCTTTGGCTGGCCACGGTAATGACTCAGCCTGTCTCTGCTCAGTGCTTAAAAATATCGACAACAACAACTAACCCCGCTAATAGCTATTATGTCGATCCAGCATATGGCAGAACTGCGATGTGGAGCGGGGCATTTGATGCGAACAGAGGAATACTCAATTTACCCGTGGTAAATATTACCGATGAAAGTTTTCAACCAAATGGTACTTTACTGGGCTCGAGTATTGTCCCTTTTACTACATATGGCCAAGAGGGAGGGTATGATCCTGAACAAGTTCTTTTTCGTTGTGATGCAGCTGATGAGAATGGGCTTTATGAGATCTATTCAGTCAATGCGGATAATGCCTTTTCGGGACAGCACGAGGATGGCGTTGCTTATGGAGTCGAGCGCGGTTACGCAACTTATGTAAAAAATCTCGTTACGAGAGTGAAAAATAATTCGACAGGACAATATTTTTCTAAGCTGTGGCAATATCGTTCACTACGTGGATTAGACCGAGATGCTCAGGGACGAATACTTGTGAAAGCAAAGAACTTCAGCGATATAACGGTGGAGTTATTTCGGATAGGTGATATCAGAGGATATACCCAAACTACGGCTTATAGTTATAACCAACCTGCTGCTTATATCGCATTTGGTGGGCCAGGTTTGGCTTATCCTGAAGAAGGGCGTGATCATACTACCCATTATCCTGGATGGTATGGTAATTGGCCTGGAAATATCAGCTTATACAAGCAGCTGTATACACGTAGAGCTGGCGGCTGTGCCGTAACGAGTGTCACTCCTTACGTTCTGTTTCCGACTGTGACAATTGATGAGTTAAAGCGCGGAGTCACTCGAGAGGCCAATATTCAGATAAATTATCGTTGCCAAGCGAGCGCCAATATCAATGGCCTAGCAGTAAATGCCAACGCAATTGCTTTTAAAATTGACGCTAGTAACTACCAAAAGGCAAGAGCATTAGGTCTTACAAATTTAGATGCTGTGACATATTTAGTGAGTGATGCCTATGGAGATAATAATGTGGCTAAAGGTGTCGGTGTAACGTTAGTTCGTAACGATGGTGTTGATCAACCATTTTTGAATTTTGAGAATAGAACAAGTCTAGATGCGCAATATGATGCTAAAAAGGACGGCTGGCGGCCTTTATTGGGCAATCGGGTAGGTACTATTGGAAACAGTTATCAATATATTGATAACTACCAAGTCATTTTTGGCAAGTTACCTGGCATTATGCCTACGGCAGGAAAATATTATGCTAAAGCAGAAGTACTCATTCGCGTTCAGTAGTTTTTTGTTGTTGTTTATCATGCATCAAGACGCCATAGCAGGTGTTGTAGCCGACAGAAGCCGGATAATATTTTCCGCCTCACAAAGAGAGCAGGGCCTTTCACTGGTGAATCAGAATGACTATCCTGTGATTGTGCAACTATGGGTGGATGATGGTTCGGTTAACTCCGGCCCAGACATCGCTGATGCGCCAATTTTACCTCACCCAGGTCTATTACGTTTTTCTCCGAAGGAGCATAAACATATCAGCCTACTAAATATTTCAGAGTACGCACCAGAGAAACAAGAGCAGTTATATTGGTTAAATTTATATGAAGTTCCTCCTTCTCCATCAAAGAATATTGTTGAGAAAGAAGGGCAATTATTAATTGTTACTTTACGTACTCAAATGAAGATATTTCTTCGACCAGATAATCTTGCCATAGAGACTAATGAAATTGCCAAGTATCAAAAATTTTCGTTTGAAGACGGCCGTATAAATATTAAGAACAACACTCCCTATTTTGTGACTTACCAGAATGTTAGTCTGAATATTAATGGAGTGGAAACTTCTTTTTATAATGGAATGTTACCCCCTTACTCAGGGGGTAACATATTAGTCAAGAGTGTTAACGAATCAAATAAAGATTTAGCTATTATTAATGCAGAATATATTGATGATGATGGCAATGTTCAACAGTTTAATTCTCGTTTTAAGTAAATTCATATCCAGTTCTACTTCCATCAAGGTATTAAAGTCATCCCTAATTTTTTTCGATATTGGTGCGTATGTAAGATTTAACCTCCTGTTCTAATGAGGATATTGCTATACTTAACTGTATGGCATATTGGTCTATGCGTTTAGTATTTATTGGGTCTTCCAGTTTTTCGCATACTGCAACTAGTCTCTTAGCATCAATTATTCTTGCTGCCCCTTTAATTTTATGGGCAAAATCTTTTACTGCATTGAGATCTTTCTCTTCAATTGCTTTTTGTAGAGAAATCAAGTCGCTTTTATTGCTCTTGAGTAATTCATTTAGGAGTTTGCCCACTAAGTCAGTATTATTTCCTGTTAATTTCTCTACTGATTTTGCTTCAAAATGGGCAGAGGTAAGGCTCTCTTGCTCTGGTGAGAACTGTTTGAGCATTCGGTCAAGCTCTGCGAGGCTAATAGGTTTGAAGAGGCAATCATTCATACCCGCATTTAAACAAGCCATTTTGACCTCTTTCTGAGCATTGGCAGTATAACCAATAATAATAGGAGTTCTTAATAAATTACGCTCTAATATTCGAATATTACGACATAATTCATAGCCATCCATTTCAGGCATATTACAATCGGTAATGACCATCTGATATTCTTTATTCTTAAACATGGCCAATGCCATGGTCCCATTTTCCGCCTCTTCGATGCTATGACCAAGATAGTTTAATTGCTGTGCAAGCAATAAACGATTCGCGGGATGATCGTCGACAATGAGTATATCCAATGGTGCTATTGTGATAATTTCAGCCTGAGTCGCTTCGATAGTCGTCGAAGTGTCATCCTCTTGTTGTGATAAAGTGATTATCATGCTGATTTTAGTTCCCTGATTTGGTGAGCTTTCTAGAGTTAATGTTCCATTCATCATTTCACACAGGGAGCGACATATCATGAGTCCAAGCCCAGTTCCACCATATGTATTATGTGTGCCATGAGCCTGGCTGAAGGGGGTAAATAGTTTCTGTTGGTCGTGACTAGAAATACCAATTCCTGTATCTGTAACAGTAAATAAAATAGTGTGCGCTGTATAGGTGACATTTGCAGATTGAATTTTTACTTTCACTCCGCCGCTATCCGTAAACTTAATCGCATTGCCAATTAAATTTGACAATATTTGCTTAATCCTCATGGGATCAACGAAGACATCTCTAGTGATAGTAGGATCGAAATCTAGTTGTAAGGAGATTCCTTTTTGTCTTGCCAGCCCATCAAAAACTCTCACCACAGAGGTTGCAATAGTCTTTAGATTGGCTCTAATGGGCGACAGTGAAAGTTGGCCTGCTTCAATGCGAGCAATATCTAGAATATCGCCAATAAGTTCGAGTAGATCATTGGCTGAATCATAGGCAACTTTAATAGAGTTTAAATCAAACTGTTGTGTATTAGTGCGCTTTAGTGCCAGCTCTAACATACCAATAATAGCATTCATCGGAGTACGAATTTCATGGCTCATAGTTGCTAAGAAAGTGCTCTTTGCATGGCTTGCGCTGTCAGCCACTTCTTTAGCATGTTCTAGTTCTTCTATAAGCTTGACTCGGTCACTCACATCTATCCAGCCGCCAATAATACCTTCGATATTGCCTAACTCATCTCCATATGACTTAAACCAGTGATAAATATTGTACTTATTTCCATTTATATGAAGTTCTCTATCTTTAAATACGGCAATACCATCCTCTAAGGCTTGTATATATTCTTTATCCACTATTGGAGCCTCTTGAGAGCGACTGGTCCCTTCTATTGTCGTTTTATGTAGTAAATCTTCGCGTGATGCATTAAAAGCATTTAGGTAACTCTCGTTGCACATTGTAAGTTCACGGTGCCTATTCCTTACATAGATAGGGTGTGGTATAGCATCAACGATAGATTGCATAAACTGCAGTTGCTGATTGAGTTCTTTCTTGGCTAAGAGTCGTTTGCGGTAATGTGTATGAGTATAAAGCGCCCATATAATTGAGACCAAAATCATGATCATTGAGGCAATAACAATAGTATAAATAGTATACTTATAATCCTTCCAGCTTTGACGTGCGGGCAGGGCATTACGACGCCAGCGATTCTCTGCCGTTTGTAATTCATCAGGAGGAATAACAGTCAATGTTTTATTTAGAATGCTTTTAAGCAATAGGTTTGAGCTTGCCATTCCGAATACTGCTGATGCTTTTGGTATTTCATCAATGATCTTACTTACTTCTAAATTATCACTAAAATAACTGTTTACATAGAAATCTGCTAAAGCAAGTGGTGCAATAGTAGTCTTTGCTGCTCCAGTTGCTACATCATTTAAGGCTTCAAGATAATTGTCACTGATCGTAATGTCTGCATTTGGATTTATCTCCCTGAGTATTTTTTCGTTGAAAGTACCATCGGGAACCACAATCGAGTTAGTCTCTAGATATTGAATATTTTTTTGTTTTACAAAAACATAAGGAGAATTAGAGAATTCTTTTGTAAAAATAATAGTTTTATTGATATCTTCGTGAGGGGAAAATATTGTCATCATAGCTCTACTATTGAGTACTGAGCTAATTTGTTCAGAAAATCTGTTGCTGACAACATAGTCAAATTTCAAACCAGAATACATTTGTATTAATTCTAAAACCTCAATGCCAAATCCTTCTGCATTATTTGTATCATCCAGGTATGTTAGGGGGGCCGCGTATCTATTGATTGCCACTGTTATTTTAGGGTTTTTTTGTAACCAAGCCGTCTCATCTACCGTAAAAATAGGGAGTTCTGAGGCAAAAGGAATGGTGCTTCCACCACCACTCCAGCGCTTCCTTATCAGTTTTCTCTGGTCGAGGGAAATATTGTGCATAGCGTTGTTAATGATATTAACTAAGGCCTTATTTTTCTCCGTTGTTGCAAATGCGCTGCCATAGGAGTTTAGTGGTAAGTGTGTATCCAATTTAAGATCGCCAGAAAAATTATTGTTTATTAGATAATTAGCTGACACCTGATCCACTATTACAGCGTCTACTTGCCCAAATGCTGCAGCGGCAACAGCTGCCTGCCGAGAGGAAAACTTTAGCAATTTCCTATTTGGATAAATATCTGTTATCGCTTCATCTGGCAGGTACTCATAGGCCATAGACATTGACTTGATTTGTTCATGCGCGCCTAAGTTAGCATTTCTAAATACGGACGGCTTATCTATGGTATAAGGCGTACTAAGTATGAGACCATGCATTTGCTCAAATTTATTTGCTGTAGTAACTAGGTCCACTTCTCCATTGAGCGCCGCAGTGATGACCTTCTCTCGAGACATATAACGTTTTATGTTGACGTCAACATTGAGCATGTCAGCAATAATATGTATATAGTCAGCACTGATCCCTTTATAAATCTCTTGCTCACCATTGACCGTCATATCAAATGGCGGGTAGTCAGGGGCTGAGATACCAACATTCAAAACTCTATAGTCTTTGAGTGTATTAATATCTTCCGATGACAGCAGGAAAGGTAAGTTTGTTTTTTCTGGATAGCCAATTAAATGATATTCTGTGTATTTACTTTCGTGTGCCAACAAATAATTTGAGTACAATGTTAATACGAAAATTAAAATAACTTTTTTCATATTAAGCTTTGCCTTTTTGCAATCTCAATTATATCGACCAAAGTCTTCGCGTTTAACTTTTCAAGCAATCTAGTCTTATATGTGCTAATGGTTTTGTTACTTAATAACATACGTTCAGCTATTTCTTTATTGGATAAACCTGTTGCTAACTGCTGTAGTACAACCATTTCGCGAGTAGAGAGCTTTTTTACAAGTTCAGCCTCATCCTGACTCGATTTCGAAATCATGTTGCTATTACTCATTATAGGGAAATAGGAATGACCCGTAAGGATTGCTTTAAGTGCCCCTGTAACTTCGGCCATGTCTTTTTGCTTAGAGACAAAGCCAGATGCACCAGCTTGAATGCAGCGTGAAACAAAGTGCTCAGAGGGTTGTGCCGTTAACACTAAAATTGGGGGGGGGGTAGTAGTTTCCTTGATCTTTCTATTACTTCTAATCCATCTAGTTGAGGAATGCCAATATCGAGAATGACAGCATCAGGCGATAGCTCCTTAATGAGTTTTAATGCATCAACACCATTATTGGTTTCTGCTATTACTTCAAAGCCACTTTGTTCCAAAATGATTTTTAGTGCTAAAACAACAACCGGATGATCATCGACTAGTAATATTTTTCTTTTCATTCATGTAACTCCGCAACTATTGAGTACAGATTTTATCCTTTGTAAGCCATTAGTGTGAAATAAAACTAAGCGATTAAGATTTTTCCTACATATTTTTCAGCAATTTCTTTTAAATAATAGTCGTAAAATAATGCAAGTTAGATGAATTTAATTATAGAGATTCTCATTCTTTTTTAATTCATCAGCAATTGTATGTATTTGTATCACGATTTTAGATCCTTTAGCGTTTTAAATTATAGCTGACAATCTAAACTCGGCATTACGGCTTTTCTGCGGCAAGGGCGCCAAAGGTACGTTTCTATTCGTAGTATTTTAATTTTAAAGGATATTCAATGGGTAAAGTTAAAGTGATTGTCTTAGAAGACCACCCCTTTCAGCGGGCGGTGCTTGAGCATAATCTTGCGTCTCTTGCAAATGTTGAGGTGTTTGCTTTTGGGGCTGCTCAAGATGCGCTTGCTTGGCTCGATGAACATCATACTGCGGATATAGTGATATGTGACCTCATGATGGCTGGCATAGATGGTCTCTCTTTCTTACGTAAAGCAAAAGCGAGATACAATATTGCTTCTGTTGCGTTATTTAGCGGTATTGATAAAGAGCTCAGACGCGCTGTATCGCAGATGATTAAAATGCTTAATTTTGAATATCTTGGAGATTTAAGTAAATGCCCTTCAGTGGATAATTTACAGCGCATGTTAGATAGATTTACGTACAGCCGTATCCAAAAGAGTCAGATAGCCTCTGGTTTGATTATTGGCAGGGATCCCGAAAGTTTTGTATTCGAGGATTTTGAGCGAGCATTAAAGCTGGGGCAGTTCATTGGTTTTTACCAACCTAAGTTTGATGTTGCAGGCTTTAGTCTGAAAGGCGCAGAAATGCTTGCACGCTGGCATCATCCTGATTTTGGGTTGCTAAATCCTGGCACCTTTATTGAACCGCTTATTTCACACGGCTTACTTGATAAGTTATTTTTACAACTTTTTGAACAGGGTTGTTGTTTACAGCAACGTTTGCAGCAGCAAGAAAATCAGATTTCCATCGCTTACAATCTCGATATATCTCAGCTCAATTCGACTGAGTTAGTGTACCGAATTGTTGATATGGTCAGAAAATTTAATATCAATCCACAATATATAACCCTTGAAATCACAGAGACGGGTCTGTTGGCTGCGCCTGCAGTGAATATGGAAAATTTAATCCGTTTACGCATGCAAGGATTTGAATTAGCGATAGATGATTTTGGTGCTGCACATTCTTCATTGGCACGTTTATGTGAATTACCTTTCTCACAAATTAAATTGGATGGTTGTTTTGTACGTGAACTCAGTGTTGAGCCAAGATGCCAAGCTGCAATCTCAAGTGTGATCGCTTTATCACAAGCACTTAATATGGAGCTAGTAATAGAAGGAATTGAAACAAATTCGCAATTGATATTGTTACAACAGCTTGGGTGCACAACTGGCCAAGGCTTTTGTTTTTCACGACCGATAGATGAGCATACGTTTATTAAACGTTTCTTACCTGCAAATCTAGACCTGCTTGACACAAAGGAATGTAGCCTTGAGTGTTAGTTGATTAACCATTTTTTGGAATTAGGTTAGTTAATGCTTTTCTGTTTACTTTCAGTCCTGTCTGCTCATGATTTTCTGGCCATACATAATATTGTCTTGGGCGTTTGAAACGGGCGATTTTGTCGGCGAGGAACAATTCGAGTTCACTTGCAATCGATTCTGTGTGATGAGTTAAACTGCCGCGAAGGATAGCGGCGGGGAGATTGCCAAATTGTGCATCGGGGATGGCGAAAACGATAGCATCGTCTATCTGTGGGTGCTGTTTAAGTGCGGCTTCGATTTCTTCTGGTTGGATGTTTTCGCCGCCACAGATGAACATGTTATCGACGCGGCCAAGGATGCGCAGATTGCCATTTTCGTCCCATTCGCCCCTGTCTTTGGTATAAAACCAGCCATCTTGATCCACGCCAGCTCTTATTCCCTCTGAACTGAGGTAGCCCATAAACAGGGATTCGCCGCGCACCCAAATCACACTGTCTTCGATTTTAAGCTCACGTTTGGGGAGTAATTTGCCACTGCTGCCGTCGCTTAACGCGCGGCCTGTGGTGATCTGCGAGCCCATTTCTGTCATGCCGTAACTTGTGTAGCTGGCGATATTGCGTAGCTTAAGCTCGGCGAGTAAGTCTAGCGAGACTGCGCCGCCGCCCAGTAGTAAGGCTTTGATGGTTATAAGTTTGCTGCTTGTGTCGGCTAATAACTTGCTCAGTTGTGCAGGTACCAGAGAGAGGTGGGTCAGCTTATCTTGGTTAATTTGCTGACTAAGACTTAGCGCTTGGTCTGGCATAACAACAGTGGCACCGACTAGGGCACAGCGGTTTAATATCGCTAGACCACCGATGTGGAATAATGGCAAGGAGAGCAACCAAGCATCACCTTGTTCGAGCGCGATTAAGCTGCGGGCGCCTTCGGCATTGGCAATATGGTTGGCTAAGCAATGGACTGCCGCTTTTGGAAAACCGCTAGACCCCGACGTTAAAATCACATTGGCGGGTCGGGTAACATCGATAGGCTGGGCTAACTCGTTGCTGAGGCGATTAAAATCTAAGGCTAATTGGCTGCAATTCTGCAGATCAGAAATCTCAGCACGCCAAACATAGTGGATCTGATGTTCATCGATTAAGCCTTGGATCTGCGCTAGAGGAAAACGGGGCGAAATCGGGAAAAAGATCGCCCCGATATCGATGCAGGCCCAATAGAGGCAAATCATCTGGAGGTTATTCACAGCAATACAGGCGAGTGGCTCCCCCTCTGCGATGCCTGCTGCTCTTAGCTGCTGACCCAGTGCGATAACGCGTTGACTAAGCTCAGAGTAACGAATGTCTTGTCCCGCCAACTTGATGGCCGTCTGCTGTGGAAACGCCAGTGCGGCTTGGTGCACGGGGGACTGTGCTAGCGACTTCGATAGGTGGGTAGCAGACAAACTAGTTTTCCTCACGCTTGGCTACACCAACATCACTTTGCGGCGTTGAATCAATGGCGTGTTGTGCAATAGGCTCAAGTTGCGCCAGAGTAAGGCAGTGTTTTTTACCCGATGACACGATTAAATCTTGGCTAAAGGCGCTGAGGGTATCGAGTCCTGGGATTTCATCGGGAGTGAGAATCGCGGCTAAATGGGCCAGATCGCTAATGCCTAAACTGCTTTCAAGACTCGAACTGATAATGCAACGCACGCCATAGCTTTGCGCCGTATCGATTAAATGGGCTAGCTTTTCAATACTGCCGAGCAGCATAGGTTTGATGACGAGCGCAGTCAGGCCACTTTGCATTACAAACTGATAATCGGGATCGTTAAGTGATTCATCGAGGGCGTAGGGCATACCAATCGCTTGATAAAATTCCAGATTATCCTGTGGATTCTGGCAAGGCTCTTCTATGTATTCGATGGTGTCTAGGGGCAAACAAGCGGCAAATTCGATGGCTTGTTCCAGTGTAAACCCTCGGTTTGCGTCTAAACGTAGCTTGAGATCGGGGCGGGTGCGTAAAATGCCATAAATCAGGCTCAGTTCGTCTTCGATTGAGGTCTGCGCGACTTTAACTTTCACCGAGTGAACATGCATGCCGAGCGCCGCAATCTTGCTATCGAGCAAGTCATTGCCCGCATCCGTTGGATGATAAATCAAAGGGACTGTGGCAGTTTGTGGACGAATGGCATCGAGTTTGCCCATTAACTTGGCATGCAACAGACTTAAACCGAAGGCCAAGGAAGGGTAAGGACTTTGCTCGGCGTAATCCAGCAGGGTATCGATATGCTGACCGCCGAGTAGGGGCAATAACTCGGTTAACGCCGTTTGCACTTGAGCCAGTGTTTCGCGGCTAAATCCCACTAAGACTTGTTCATCGACATCTATGCCAGAGAGTGGGGCGATTTCAACTTCGACTTGTCTGTATTCGCCACCAACATTAGCGCTGGCGCAGGCTTGCAATACTAATCCAGCCCTGTGGTCGATGCGTTGCTTGCCTACGGGCAATAATACGTCGAGCGGTAGTCGATATTGATACAGGTTAAGCGAAGTTAAGATCATATATTTCCTACATTTTAATTCTGTTATTTACCCAAGCAGCTTAACTATTGTTGCGATTAATGCCTCGGGAGCTGCTTGGTGTATGTTGTGTCCGGCGCCGCTAATACTGTGGACGAGAATAGGCGCGTGTAATTGCCACTCTTGGGCGAGGGCGTGAAACTTGGCATCTTGGCTACCCGCAAAGAAATGGCACTCACAGGCAAGTTGTGAAGGCACATCCCACATCGATGCTTGGCGCGCAAGTGAAGTGGCTACGAATACCTCTTTAAGCAGCTGTTTGGGATGCTGATCTAAGACGGCAGATCTCTGCTCGATTAAGGCTTTACGTTTGGCCGCAGTCATGTCGGCAAACACGGGCTGCTGATACCACAAGTTTAAAAAATCTTTGCTAGCCAGATGCAATAAACGCTCGGCCCACTGGGCATCATTCTTGGTTCTGGCCGTTTTTTCTTGCGGGTCCACCAGCCCTGGATGGCAGGATTCGAGGTTCAGACTTAACAAGCGCTGCGGATAGGCTTTTGCAAGGTGCAAGGCAATACGCCCGCCTAAGGAATAACCGTAGAGATGAAACGGTTCGGGACTTGGATTAAGGCTGTTGAGCCGCGCCATTATGTTTTCGACGCAAAAGTCAAAATCGAGCTTAGCTTCAGTCGACCCTTCAGCTTGATTATCTCCATGGCCCGGCAGATCCAAGCAAATACAATAAAAGTGCTGACTTAGCGCTGGCATTAACGGCAACCAGTCGGCCTTAGTACCTAAAAAGCCGTGCAGTAGCACTAAGGTCGGTAGTGAAGGATCGCCGTAACGGGCCATGGTTGGCATTAGCTTTGTTTCACCCAAAGGTTGAGCGCGGCGATTTGGTCGCTGGCTTGGTTTTGGCTCACATTGACTTCAATGATCGAAGCCCCCTGAAAATCCAGCGCTTCATTATAACTATCTTGAAAATCGGCTAAATTATCCACTTGATTATAGGGCAGATTAAACATGGCTGCGGCGTAGCCAAATTCTAAGCCATGGCTGAGTCGATAATAATCACTGCGGACTTGTTCATTGGGAACCGGCAATAAGTTAAAGATATTGCCACCATCGTTATTGAGGATCACGATCACCAGCGGGCTGCTTAAGCCTTTGGCGATGGCCAGCGAGTTGAGATCGTGCAGTTGTGATAAATCACCGATGATCAAACTGGTGGGCTTGCCTTCGTGGGCCGCAATGCCGCAAGCGGTGGCGAGCAAGCCGTCAATACCCGAGGCGCCACGGTTGGTATAAGTGGTCGCTGTGCAGCAACTGACTGGGGCATACATGTCGTACAAGCGTACAGGCAGGCTGTTGCCGATAAAAAGCTGTTGTTCTAAGGGGCGAGTATTAGCGATAGCGCGTATCACCTGCGCTTCACCAAATTCCCCTTGGTCGATATTGCGCACAAATAAGTTATGCAATTCATCGTTATAGGTGATTAAGGTATTCGCCCAGTTCGCCGAGGATGAACGATACCAGTTCAAGGCCGCAAACTGCTCTGCATTGGCATGCCAAATGTGCTTCGCATTGTGACTCGGATCTAGCCTGTCTTGTTCGGGTAACACTTGCCAGTAGCTGTGCCAATTTTGCTCGGCGAGATAACTGATGACGCGTTTTGACAATAAACGCCCGCCGAATACGAGTACGCGATCGGCTTCCTGTAATAGATTGCGTGCCCTTGGATGTTGCAGCAGTTGATCGATATTGCCTATCGCCGCGGGATGTTGGCGCAGTTGCGACTGGGCATCGGTAAGTAACGGCCAACCGATTTTTTGCGACAGGGCGATAAGCTGCTGTGGATCTTGCTCGGGCGTGAGTGTACCGACAACGATCACGCCTTTACCGTGGACGAACCGCATAATGGCATCGTCACTGGGGCTGCTCAGCTGTTTGCTCTTGCCGTATTGAGTATACGGGCGGGCGAGTTGCAGCCAAGTTTGCAGTGGTTTGAGGTAAGGCGATTCGGCATCGAGAATCACGCCACTGAGTTCACTCGGGTACAAGGGCTCGCGATACATGCAGTTGATGTGCACTGGACGAGTTTGATTCGCCACTGCCTCATCCACTGTGGTGAGCAATGCCTGCGGTGCGATATGCGCATCCGGCGTTGGCAAATTCACTTGGGTGGCGTAATTCGCAAAAATCCCCGGTTGGACTATGGCTTGATTGGCGCCGCAGCCGAGTAATTCGGGTGGACGATCGCCGCTTAAGACGATCAAAGGCACGTGGGTTAGCCAAGCTTCAACAATCGCAGGATACAAGTTAGCGACCGCAGTACCCGAGGTGGTGATGATAGCGACCGGTGCGCGGCTGGCTTTTGCCAGACCTAAGGCCATAAAGCCGAGTCCACGTTCGTCAAAATGCAGATGACGCTGGAGTTTAGTTTGCTGGGCGGCGGCGAGGGTTAACGGCGTCGAGCGCGAGCCCGGTGCCATACACACATGTTGCACGCCAAGACGTGCCAACTCCTCAAGAATAAGGGCGCCCCAAATAAGATTAAGAGTGGCTGTATTTTCGGTCCGCATAGCTGAATCTATTAGGATAAAGATGGGCTTAGTGTAACGTGTTTATGCCCCAAGATGTATGCTTGGCTTAACAATTCTCGGCGGGTTTGTATGGGGGCTGAGGTGGAGCCTAAGCTAAGGCAAGGGATGCCTATCACCTCTGTACAGTGGCTAGTCTATGGGTTGTGTAAGCTGCTTTGGGCTAAATAATATGGTCAACAATCTTTTTAATCTGTCCACTTAGCCACACTAAATCATCATTCACTTTGCTTGGCTGATTTTTTTGCACTAAGAAAATGGTTGGCGCTTCGGCATGAGCATATAAACGTTCGGCTTCGAGTTGCGATAGCTGGCATGTGTGCAGTTCAGCCACATCACTTACCATCTCGTAAACCACGCGGTAGGGCAATAACGACAGTGCCTGACTCTCTCCTAGGTATTCAAACAAACTTGAAATACTGGTAATGGTAATTTCAGTATTGAGTTTAATGTTGCTCTTCAGACAAAACTCTTGGTAAGGACTGAGCTTAGAACTGGGATTGCCGAGGTCGGTATTTACATAGGGATATTCTGCAATCGTCTCTAAAGTGATTTCCCGTTTGAAAATCGGATGATTACGGCTCGCAATAAGGTAAACCTTATCCATGCGTTGCAGAGTGGTCGTCAGGAGTTTATCGCCAAAGGCGGCCACATCAGCCGTGCTTTTATTGCAGCAAATGCCCAGCGTAGTATCACCGTTAATAATGTCTTGGGTCGTATGCATAGACCAAGGGGTGATATTAATGTGCATCAGCTTCTGTTCATCTTTAATGGCCTGCATTAACGCTTTCGGAAAAGCGTAAGCAATCAAGCCGGGAGCAGCAATCTCGATATGCGTTTTCACTAAGTTAGCATTTGCGGCTCTGGCCTTATGAAACTTATCAGTACATTCAATGGCTTCTTTCGCGATTGGATATAAATGGGTCGCAAACTCATTGGGGAATAGTCCGTATTTACGACGAATGAAAAGTTCATCACCAAAAATTTCCCGTAGATTTTTAAGGCTACGACTTATTTTAGGAGCCGGAATATCAAGAGCCTTAGAGACATAAGTTGCAGACTTGTTCTCATATAATGAAACGAGTATTTTCAAACTCAGAATATCCAGGCCATCCATGTTACTAATGTGCATTTTTTATATCCCTTTTATCGAGCAAATACTTTAAAGAACGATTAATTATGGCGTCATTAAATAAATTTAATGTGAAACATATCTCAACTTCAAAACTATAATATCGCAGTCTGCTAGTGTCGTTTTTAGATTTAATGTTTTTTATATTTCAAAATGTGATAAAGATAAATTTGGAATTTTAAAAGGTGAAATTCATTTAATTGAATTTCACATTGGCGATTATCAACTATCTATTTTTATATTCGAGATTTGCGCTAAATGGTAATGAGATCGAATTCTTAACTTGTTGTTTATTATTAAATTGCCATTGTTAAATGTGATCGTGTTCAAAAAAAATAAAACGCTTCACGTTAATACTAAAGTTGCGTTAAAAGAGATAACAAAAAATAAATAGGTTATTGGAGGCGTTATGAATACTTCAGTCATTCTCAGCTATGCGTTTATGTATTTCGTGCTGTTTGTAGCAGTGCCATTTGTTTTTGTCATGTTCGTCATGACCTGCATTAAGTTTTTTAAAGCAGGCCCCGATGAGGCAGAGCATCATGAAATGAAACTTAAACCAGTACTGTTCGATAAACAAAGTTTTAACTTTTTTAAATCGTTAAAAACCGTAGTGGAAGGCAAATACGATGTTTGCTGTAATGTCCCGCTAGACACCGTATTTGAAATGGACCAGCATGACGCTGATTTAAATCACGAGTGCCGACTAGACTATGTGTTAATAGATCATGACTCATCTGAAGTGAAAATGGTGATCAGTGATTTTGGCAAAGAACACAACTCGCCAATGAAAAAGCTGTTTAGTAAGTTCAATATCAACTTTATTGAAATGAACCAACATAAACAGTGGGATACACAGAGCCTAAAGCAAGCGTTAGCCGTCTGATCCGACCGTCGGGTTCGGGTAACTCCGAACCCTGACACTCCTCTTCTCCCTTCCCAAAATAAATGTGAGGACTCCCTATGTCCAAAAGACAATGGCTGTGGTCGATTCGCTTGGGTGCAATTGCATTGCTTTTAAGCTTTGGTGCGACAAGTGCCGAGTCGGCCCTTCAAATTAACAGTGACACGACTTGTATGAAGTGCCACAAACGTAACGGTCAAATGTTAGGGCATCACGGCCAAGATGCGATGAAAATGACCTGTTCAACCTGTCATGGCGAAAAAGGCGACCACCCTAAAAAGCCGAATGATATCGTGGTGTTTGGTATGAAAGATGGCTCGGAGCTTGATACTCAGCTCGCCGTTTGTCACAAGTGCCATACCCAGCGAAAACTGGGTGAAACCGAATGGACGCATAATGTGCACGCACAAAAAGTGCCCTGTGCCGCCTGTCATAAATTACATAGCCCAACCGAACCTATGGCGGATATGACGCCAAAAGTTCGCAGTGAGCTGTGCCGCAATTGCCATAGTGGCCAGTAGGGGTAGGTTATGGAAAATTCAAAAAGAAGATTTCTAAAAGGCACATGTGCCTTATTTGCTGGCGCTACGGGCGCATCACTGCTCGCCACAGTGAATGCCGCTGAAGGTGCTAAAGCAGAGTCAGATATTAAATATGCGATGATTCATGATGAAACTAAGTGTATTGGTTGCCGCGCATGTGAAGTGGCATGTCGTGAAACCAATCAAGTGCCAGAAGGGGTTTCTCGAGTCAGGATTGAACAAACTGGACCGTTCGGTGAGTATCCGAATGAGTATTATCACTTCAGCCGTATCTCTTGCCAGCATTGTGAAGATGCACCTTGTGTCAACGTCTGCCCAACGGGCGCTGCCTTTATTGATAAAGAAACCGGCATAGTGTCAGTCAATGCGTGGAAATGTGTCGGCTGCCAATATTGTATTGCGGCTTGCCCTTATAAAATTCGCTTTATCAACCCAGTCACCCACGCGGCGGATAAGTGTGATTTCTGCCGTGAGACGAATCTCGCTCAAGGAAAACAGCCTGCCTGCGTTGAGGCGTGTCCGACTAAGGCGTTAGTGTTCGGTAATTTAAAAGATCCGACGTCTGAGTTAGTACAAGTGCTGCGCGCAAATCCAACTCAACGCGCGAAAGTCGCCCTCGGAACGCGACCTAAGTTGTTCCGTATCCTGGCGAAATCTGGGGAGGTGATACTATGAGTGCCCTACATTTTGATACCTTAGTCTGGCATTGGCCGATTGCGATCTACCTGTTTTTGGCGGGTGTATCAGCAGGGGCTATGTTCTTCGCCGTACTGTTGAAACATTTTGTTTTGAAGCAAAACGCCTATCAGTCTGGCTTTGTGCGAGCCGCCTGTATTGTCGCCCCAGTCGCCGTGATGGCGGGCTTAGGCATATTGGTTGCAGACTTAACTAAACCCCTCGATTTTTGGAAGATTTTGGTGTTTTACAATCCTAAATCTGTGATGTCGATGGGCGTACTGATTCTGCTGATTTACCAAGTGTTTATGTTTATGTGGATAGGGTTAACCTTCCGCAAACCTGTCGATGCTTGGTGTGAATCGCGTTTCCCTATCGTCCTTAAACTGACGGCTTTGCTAGCTCGGTTTGAGGCGACGATCACGGGATTACTGGTGATTCTATCCTTAGCATTGGGCGCGTATACCGGCTTCTTGTTATCGGCATTACCTGGTTATCCCATGCTGAAAAATCCTGTGCTGCCTTTACTGTTCTTGGCATCAGGGCTGTCTTCCGGTGCGGCATCTTCTTTACTCGGTGGCGTGTTGATGAATGGCAAACCGAATGACAAAGAGGTGCACTTTATCCACAAGGTTGAAATCCCGCTGATCTTAGTTGAGATTGTGCTGCTGTTTACCTTCTTCGTTGGCTTATTGCTCACCGGAGGACAGAGTAAAATTGCCGCCTTTAATGCCTTAGGTTATGGCTTCTGGGGCTGGATTTTCTGGGTAGGGATTATCGGACTCGGTTTATCAGGCCCGTTAGCGATGAACCTGTTTATGACCACGACGTCGAAACGTAAATGGGCTTATGTAGCAGGGACGGCTTGCTTGAGCTTAATCGGGGTTTTGTTGCTACGTAACTTCATACTGTACACAGGACAAATGACGATCGCTTAAGGTGCGAACGCTTCATTCAAGACGAACAAAATGATAAGAACCAAGGAAATCGACGGATCGCGGAAACAATGTCAAAGGAAAACATTGTAGATGAGGCCCTTGCGGCGCTGGCTGAGCTCTCAAGGGGTAAGTCTAGTCGCGGTTGGTTGTGTAACAGGGAGGTCGCTGGGCAAGGATGCCATATTTTACACTTCAATATTTTGCCCTGCCTCCAAATGGGCCTCGCCACCTCTATTCCTTAGGGTGGCGTTTCTTGCTTTAGGGCCACTCGATTTTCCTTTACTCGCCTAAATTATTAATCCACTCACTCATTACCACATGGGTTTTGATCTTGATGATATCAGTGTGCGTGTCGATATATTCACGGATCTCATGCAGGCGGCGCATCGAGGGCGCATGCACATACACGAGCAAATCCATATCACCGGAAATACCACGGCAAGTGATCACTTCGGGGATCGCTTGGAATACGTGTACTACGTCGGCGCAACGTGGACATTGATGCTGGATTTCGAAATAAGCCGACACCCCTTCTTTTTGCGACTCACTCAAGAGCACTTGATAGCCACGGATCACCCCAGTCTGTTCGAGTTTTTTAATCCGCTCGGCTACCGCGCTGCGGGAAAGGTTCACTTGTTCGGCAATATTCGACACGCTCTGGCGTGCATCCTGACGCAAACTATGAATGATGGCGGTATCGAATTTATCCAAGGGTGACTCCAGTGAAAATGGCTATATTGGATCTGTGTGCAATTTTGCCATTGGTTTGAATGGCAACAGAATTTACTGAGTATTTGAGCTTACAATTTCACCACACCTTAAGCTGGCCGTCATTTTGATGGAAATAACGCTATTTGCCGTGATTTTGCCGGTATTGGACGTGGAGAACACTGAAATTAACGGCAGATTGTGGGGCAAAATCTCACTATACTGACAGCTCAAATACCACAGAATATTAACAGATGAATTCAAATAGCGGAACTATAGGTCGTTGGCAAGGTGCGGGTCTGATGGCGACCACTTTGCTTGGTACTGGGGTGTTTATTTTGCCTCAGATGACAATTGAAAAAGCGCAATCTGGCGCGCTAGTCGCATGGATATTGCTCACCTTAGCCATTATTCCTGTGGCGCTGGTTTTTGGTCGTTTAGCGAGTGTATTTCCCCATGCTGCTGGCCCCGCTTACTTTGTCGAAAAAGCCTTTGGTCGCACCGCTGGTCGAACAATTGGACTGATCTTTTTACTTGTTGTGCCCATGGGCGCCCCCGCCGCGATTTTGATGACCTTTCAGTTTGTGAATGCCTTAATGCCGATATCGGGTTGGTCCAAGGTCGGTGTTGAAGTATTAGTGATTTTTGGCCTGTTCCTGATTAATTTAAGGGGCATTCAAGTGTCGGCCAAGCTGCAATTTGGCTTAACGCTGTGCATAGTGGCCGTTGTGGTCCTCTTATTTGGCGCAAGCAGTTTTCAGCCTGGTCATCTGACAACACTTGCCAGCCATGGTATGCCTGAAATGCCAACCGTGATGATTGCCGCTGGCATCGCTTTTTGGAGTTTCTTGGGCATAGAAGCGATGACCCATCTGGCCGATGATTTTCGCCGTCCGCAGCAGGATATGATCCCCGCTATGATGATGGGCACTGTGCTGGTGGGCGTCATTTATGTGGCTTGTACACTATTACTACTGTTAGTACCGACGGATAAAAGCGTCGCTATGATCGGCGTGTTTGATCAGTTGCTCGGTGGTTACGGCGCGCAAGTGATTGGCGTGTTGGGGATCGCAAGTGGATTAGCTACCGTGAACGTGTATTCGGCCAGTGCGGCACGTTTAGTGTGGAGCTTTAGTTGTGAAGGGATTTTGCCGCGTTTCTTTGCGGTGAAGAACGCCCACGGCGTACCAATTCGCGCGCTGGCTGCACTGTTATCTGTGATGGCGAGCGTGATAGTGCTGACTTATCTTACTGGACAAGAGTTAGAACACCTTATTGCATGGAGCAACGGCGTATTTGTGGTGATCTATTTGATGGCTATGTTAGCGGCCGCTAAGTTATTACCGCGCCATAATTGGCCACTAGTAGCGCTGGGTTGTGCGTTTTGCTTGGCATTAGGTTTTGCCCTAGGTGCGAGCATGTCCTATGTGTTGGTGTTGATATTAGTGGTGGCGCCATTTCTCTGGTGGCAAAAGACCCACATCAGCCGCAAACAAGATTTAGCGATTCCTGAGTAATCCTGAAAAAAGTTCAATCAAAAAGCCCTGAACTCTTTTAATTCGAAAGAGATTGCAGGGCTTTTTTGTGCGTTTTGATTCGTCTGCGGATTAAATCTTTTGATCTAATTTAAAGTCTAACTGCACTTGCTGATTGAGTTGCGCAACGGCTTTGCCTGCATCAAATTTCGGTTTGTACTTCCAATTCTGCACCGCTGATAACGCCGCCTTATCGAAAACGCGCTTAGGGTTTGCGTCCAATACCCGCACATTACTCACAGTGCCGTCAGCCGTAATATCAAACCCCACAACAACATAACCTTCTTTACCACTTTGCGCCGCATCTATGGGATAACGAGGCGACACTTGCACAACTGGCAGAGCTTCGGCTGTCATCGCAGATTGCGTATAGAGGGTGGTTTGCGTTGGCATTTCGGGCATGAATGTCTCAGGAGTAAAAGTTAACGACTCGCTGGTTTCACCAGGGACACTCACACGCTCCCGCGCAGGAATGGGCTTTGGTGGTTCTGGCTTAGTTTTTTCTTTTGGCGGTATCGGCGTGCGTTCTGCCATCAGTATATTGATTTGCGGCGCATCCGAGGCTTGTCCTGTGACAGGTTGTGGATTGTTGATGAGCTGCGCCATAAAGACGAACAGCCCTAAGGTGATTAAAGCACTAGCTAAGATAAGACCAGTGCGGCTAACGAGTGCGTTTTGGCTCATATTGCTTCCTTACAGTGAGTTAATAGCTTTTTATCAATATCACTCTTTACTTAATTTTTGAAATATTTATTTACAATTTAAGCAAAGTTGCTCCTCTAGCGTTAGGGCTTCAATCCCGCTTTCGCTCTCCGTCAGCCTGTGTATAGCTTTGTGGATCTCGATGCTGAATATGTTGGAGTGTGACTAATATTGAGCGAAATCGAGGAGTAAACCTTAAGTTTGATGGCCGGTAATAGGTGTCGCAGAAGGATTGCACATTACTGATATTTAATTATATCTCGCGAGCGAGGCGCTAGTTTGTGTTCTATATTTTGATCATTCATACAGAAGGAGCATAAAAATGGATTCAGCTGCGTTACTCAATCGAGTGGATGAATTACCCAGGTTACCCAAGGCGATCAGTGAACTATTAGACGCAGTCAATGATGATAATGCGACAGTAAAAAGTATTGCCACTAAGGTTGCGCACGATCCCTTAATCAGCGCGAGGGTATTACGCCTTGCCAACTGTGCCCACTATGGACGCAGTCGAGAGGTGGGTACGATCGACGAAGCCGTGGTGCGTCTTGGGATGCAAACCCTGCGTACTTTAGTGCTTGCATCGGCCGTCATTGGCGCAGTTCCTAAGTGTGAAGGAATCGACTTAGCCCAGTTTTGGGGGCAAACCTTTGAGATTGCCCTCTATAGCCAAGAAATGGCGAAACGTTGTGGTGCTATGCCTGAAGAAGCATTTACCTGCGGTATCTTGCACCGTATTGGCGACTTACTCATTGCGGCTGTGTCACCTAAAGATGCGGCAAAAATTGCTGAAGCCGTGGCGCTGGGTAAAGATAAGCATGAATTTGAGCGTGAGTTGCTTGGATATGATTCACCCGATATCGGCGCATTGCTGGCCAAAAATTGGAAATTCACCACAGCGTTGGTGGAAGGTATTTTATATCAAGATCACCCTAAGGATTCGGACCCATTTTCAAAACTTGCCGCATTATTATGCCTATCTTACAAAGTGTTGGATGAGTGGGATACCATTGAGGATGATGAGAAAACCAGTTGGTTATCCCAGTTAGCGACCAAGAAAGGATTAAGAATGGAGATGGGTGGATTGCGGACTAAGTTGACGGAGTTACGCGGTTCAGGGTTCGAAATCGGTAAAGCCTTAGCTTAGGATTTAATTGAGCATAGTGCTTTATTGTCTGGAGCTTTACTGAGTCGGTTTAACTGATGAGTGGCGTTCAACTGGCTAGTGTTTAACGAACTAAGACTTAACTGACTAGGATTTAAGTGAGTTGGGTTTAAGTAAATTGCGCGGCATGACAAATCATTTTTAGTCAAAGACGATATCAATAAGGTCTTAAGACTATAGCGTGAATGTGAAACGAGATAGCGTTTCGCATTCACGCTTTTTTATGCGGCGGATTAATCGATTGGTACTTTGATTAAACCGTTGAATCACTGGGGCGCCTGATCAATATGTCGATTGGCGGCGATGGCAAGATTGCGCATTTGAATTAACTCGCTGTGTTTGAGGTACAGCAAATCAGCGGTGCGACGAATGATTTGGTCTTCATATTGGGATAACTGTCCATCGGCATAGGCCAGTTGCCACATCGCGAGCAATAATTGCTGCTTTTGCGCTAGGCTAAATTCAGCGTTAATGGCTGAGGTAAATTCAAACAGTGAGGTCGCGCTACCTTGCACGCTTTTGGCTTCATCAATCAGTATTTTAGCGTCAGCTTCTGACATTGATAGCGTTTCTGTCAGTAACTTAGGCAATAAGGCTTCTTCCTCTGCCGTTAAGGTATCATCGGCAAACACCACTTCAAGTAACATACTCGCCGCGGCGAGTTTAAGTTGATGCGCCTTGTCTTCAGGGGAGACTGCTTGCGTATGTGCTTCAAAGAATCGTCTTAACTTCGCAATCATATTTGGCGGTTCTCATGTTGGAGGGAATATTAAGGTAGAGTCGATTGGGGGGCGAAAGTTCACCCTAAGCAGTGTATTGCTTAGGGTGAGATAAAACGGGATTACAGTAGCGAGTTCAGACCTTTCATCAGTAAGTCTGAGGTGCCTTCAGTGCCATTGGTATCCAAGTAAGACTTAGCTATGTTGATCATCGGCATCGCCAGATCTTTAGAAATGCCCAATTTTTCAAAGGCGTCTAACACCATCGCACTGCCTTGCAATGATGAACCTAAATCCCCCGCTTTGGATAACAAGCCAGAAACGCCTGATTTTGAGTCCAATTTAGGCGCTGCTGCTAACAAGCTATCGGCATTAGGAATGCTGGCAGCCAGTTTTGAATAGTCGGTTGTCCCTAGGCTAGATTGCGCTAAGCCTAATAAACTGCCTAAGCCACCTTCGGCTTGAGTTTGGTTTAAACCCAATTGTGACATGACGCTGCCAACCAAATCATTTGATTGAGTTGCTGTCGCCGTCGTGGCCGCTTTTTCAGTTTTGGCTTGAGTTCCGGCCAAGTTATCTAACCATCCTGCACTGGCTGGCGCTGCTAAAATACAAGTGCCGAGGAAGATAGAGAGGGTAAGAGTGTGTTTCATATGGAAGCGTCCTTTGATGGTTTGCGCATGTGTTCGCAGGACAGTTTAGCGGGTTTGCAACTTTTGTTGCAGTAGTTTTCTGTGATTTACGATTCACACTGGTGATTTCTGCTGTGCATTGCTACGGGATTTTCGGTATCCTTAGCGCAATTCTAAGTGTTAATTCATTTCAATTATTTGGAAAGTCGCATGTCACTGTCCGCAATTTTGTCAGAAGCCTATAACTTCTTCCGTAATCATCTGGCGCAACTCGCTATGCTGACGATTCCATTACTTTTGATCCAAGTAGGGATCCAGTTGTGGCTTGGCGTAGAGATGAGTAAAGTCGATCTTGAAAATCCACAGTTTGGCGCACCACACATGGTCGCCATGATGCTGTTACTGCTCACCTTTTCGGTATTAATCGCCGCCCTGACACTGTTTTTAGAGCTGCGCTCGCAGGGACAGAGTCCTTCTGCGGGCATGGTGCTGAAGGCAAGTCTACCTTTTGTTCCACCACTATTATTAGCTGGGGTGTTTTCTGGTTTAGCGATTTTAGCGCCAGTGATGCTGTTTGCCGCCTTCGGTCCTGTGTGGCTGGTGGGGTTGGTTATTAGCTTCTATCTCTTCGCCCGTTTGGCCTATGTGAACTTTATGGTCGTGGTTGAGCGTTTAACACCGCTGGAAGCCATCAAGGGCAGTTTTAGCTTTAGTGGTCCTATCGTGCTGAGAACTATTGCACTATTAATGCTCTATCTGCCACTTTCAGTGGTGGGTAATCTGCTGTCAGGTGCTGCCTCTATGGGCGGATTACCGCTGCAAATGCTATCGGATACCTTTATGTCTTTCATTGGCTTATTCGTTAACGTGGCTTTGTTCCGCTTATATATGGTGTCGAAAAAACCAAGCGTCGAATAGCGCAAACTCAATTCAGCCTGCAGGGAATCACTCATGGGGACGAAAACGGTCATTAAGGATAGTGAGTTTATCCAAGATTTTTCGGCCTCCCTGAGTGATGACTACCTCAAGGCAAAAAGCTATGTGCAGGATGTGCCGACTCAGTCGCTACTGCACATTCGCAGTTTTACCCATAAGCTCACCGAGTTACTGGGGCAAGGTAAGCACATAGTGTTTTCGAGTCCGAATCTATACGATAGGATCGAGCAACTAAATCAGCAGCGCGTTATCGATGTTAAGACGACTCGCGCGCTGCATCGATTGCGGGCCGACGGTAACCGCGGCGCTCATCCTGAAAAATATCACCTGACTCAAGCGCAATTGCTCGCGCTGGCGCAAAAATCTATTAAAGATGTTTTGGCGCTAGTCGAACACTTGTATCCCAAGGTTAAAGGCCAAGTCGCACCTGATTATCGTTATGAAGCGTCTGATACTCTGACGGCGAAGGATTTATGCTACCGCGCTGTGATGGAAGATGACGCCGAAGCCCAGTATCTAGTGGGAATATCCTTTAAGACCAAGGCTCTGATACTGAGAGAGCAAGAGCTGCAACAAGATCAAGAGTTTGCCACTTCAGCTGAAGCCACATCTAATCCAGAATCTTCTGGCGTTTCACCTCTTACTTCCCACATCAGCGCCGCTGACAGTTTTGCCCGTGCCGCCTATTGGTTTGCCCTTGCGGCGCCTCGGCATATGGAAGCGTTACATGAGCACGGTGTGGCCTTGATCCACGGTTATCAAGGTGTGCCAGAGGTGGCGAAAGGTGAGCAGCTTATTGCGACGGCGGCCGAGGCGGGTGTCGTTAATGCGATGGCGTTATTGGGATATTTTTATCTTGTCGGCAGTGAGTCGTTTCAACCCGATAGCAAATTAGCGCAGCAATACTTACAGCGCGCCGCTGAGGGTGAGCAAACCGAAGCGATGGCGAACTTAGGTGTGCTGTATTATCAGCAAAAAAATCTAACTCAAGCCTATCATTTTATTAGCAAAGCCGCACAAGCGGGTTATCCCCACGCCCAGTATCATTTGGCATTAATGCTCGCCAACGGTGATGGCTGTACTCGAGATATGATTGCCAGCGAGTATTGGATGGCTGAAGCCGCCGAGCAAGGGCAACTCGATGCCCTGCTGACGCGTGCGCAGCATATGCTCAATGACGACAATGCCTTTGGGAGTGATTTGACTCAGGCAGAGGATTATCTGCGCCAAGTGATTAAATATGGCCACAGTGTGCCTGCGATGATCGAGCTGAGTATGGCACTGGCCGACGGTATGTTAGGGCGAATTGATGTTGTGGGGGCCGCTGCTTTGCTGAAGTTGGCGCGACAACATGCCAATAAAAAAGAGGCCGAGATTATCGAGCCTCTTTGGCGTTCTCTTGCATTACAGATTGAAAATGTACTTAAGGTAACTCAAGATCCCGCAGAAATTCATAGCCTTAAACGCGCACAGACATTACTCGTCATTTAAGTAGAATAACGACACTTCACACCTCGTTTCGAGATCACTAGCTTGCTAGAGCGAACAAAATTTAATCTCGAACCGTCAACACGCCCTAGTGTTCATCCTCTTTATGCTCAAAAGTCCGCCCTTGATGGCGGGTCGCATTAGATTCCCTAACAATCGTTTCTGAACCATAAACCTGGCTCTGTGGCTCATCTGCAGCATGGGCGTGTTGCTTGGCGTTTGCCTGTGCCTGATTAAATTTAGCCAACTGACGTGCCATGTAAAAACGGCTAAACAGGACTAAACAACCGAGCGCAATGGCGCCAAATAAAAGCACGAAGGGCAATAAAAATAGCGATAAACAGATAAGGCTAACGCTAATTGCCATGGCTAACCAAGCCCGTGGGCCAGAAATTCGGGTCTGCAACGGGCTCTGTTGGAACTGTTGATAAATCATAAGAACTCCTCGATAGGCAGTGGACATTTAGTGTGCAATAGCGAGTGCGTCTAGGTCACGTTAATCTTGATTAATTTACTTTATTTTACCTCTGAGGCCATTGGGCTGTTACGTATCATCCCGATATGTGATCTCGTGGTCACCTATGTTGTGTATAGAATAACGGTTAGTTAATCATATGTTTTTGCTAGAATTTTTTTGATGTAAATCTGAGCAATTTCTTTGCGAACTGTACAGAGTATGAGAAAATTCAGTTCAGATTAAGCTGCAGTTTTAACTCAGTTTGCCGCTTTATTAAATTAGTTTTAAATGTTCGTTCAACTCGCTCAGACACCCTCTTGTTTCACTGCTTTGTTAATAAATTAGACGCCAACATGAACTCATATTCGCTCAAGCAAAAAATTCTGTTCTCCGTCGTGGTAGCCCTTTCACTCGTGATTGGTTTGTTGTCATGGCAAAGTTATTCCAGCCAAAAGTCTCAGCTGTTAAAAAACAGCCTAGAACAAGTGCAGCGCTTAGGTGAGCAGCAGGCTGAGCGTATTCAAGAATGGTTGGCCGGCCGCCAAGATATTATGGGGGCACTGGCGAGCAAAGTTGAGGGTGATAGCCTAAATACGTTACAACAAGCACAAGCGTCTGGCCGTTTCCAGTTGACCTATTTTGGGAGCCAAGCGGGGCAAATGCTGGATTCTGATCCGAGTGTAGACCGTACTGGTTATGATCCTCGTAGCCGTCCTTGGTATCAACAAGCCATCAGTGCACGCGGTCCTATCTTGACTAAGCCTTACGTGGATGTGGCTTATAACATTCTGGTTGTGACTATGGCGCAGCCTACGACACAAGGTGTTGTGGGTGGTGACTTATCTATCGCGAGCCTAGTTGACGGTGTTAATCGGATGAAGTTACCGGCCAACGGTTATGCCATCATGATGCACAAAGACGGCACAGTTATCGCTTATAAAGATCAAGCTAAGACGATGAAACCTATAGGTGAAATCGACAACGATCTTAATCGCAACTTGCCAGAACAGAGCCGTGCAGCGGGTACTCTGTTGCCTATGTATTTTGAAAATGAAGGACGCGATAAGTTAGTTTGGAGCGTTGATATCCCCAATACAGATTGGGAATTAGTGTTAGTGCTTGATAAGGAAACGCTAGAAGCGCCACTGTCGAGCCTGTTATTCACCCAACTGGGTCTAGCGGCACTCGCACTGCTGTTGAGTGTGTTAGCGATTTCTTGGTTAGTAGGCATGTTACTGGGTCCATTGAGCCGAGTATCGCAGGCACTGGCGCATATCGCCGATGGTAACGGTGATTTAACTCAGCGTATTTCAGTCGACACTCAAGATGAAGTGGGCGTGCTTGCCGACAGTTTTAACCGTTTTGTTGGTAGTCAACATCAGCTGATCAGCCATATTCGCCAGTTAGCGAATGAGTTAGATGCCGATGCTGAGCGTAGTCTGGCCACCACACAAACCTCGGTGACTGAACTACAACGTCAACAACAGGAAGTGGCTATGGTCGCGACCGCAGTCACAGAAATGGCGAGTGCCACCAATGAGATTGCGGCCAATGCTGAAAACACGGCAACGGCGGCTCAACAATCTGCAGCGAGCAGTTTACAGGGTAAAGAGTTAGTCAATAAAACCCGTAACTCAATTAATTCGCTGGCCGATGAAGTGACTCAAGCGACCGATGTCATTGCTGATTTGAGCCGTCACGCTCAATCAATTTCAAGCATTCTAGCGACGATTCAAGGGATTGCAGAACAAACCAACTTGTTGGCGCTTAACGCTGCCATTGAGGCGGCGCGTGCTGGTGAGCAGGGTCGTGGTTTTGCCGTGGTCGCCGATGAAGTGCGCGTGTTATCGCGTCGTACTCAAGATTCGACTCAAGAAGTGCATACCACGATTGAAACACTGCAACGCACAACCGCCAGAGCCGTCAGCTTGATGGAAAGCAGCCAAGCATTAGCGGGTCACAGTGTTGAAGATGCGAATGCGGCGGCGAAAGCCCTTGAAGAAATTACTCAAGCGGTCAACGTGATTTCAGATATGGCAGGCCAAATTGCTACCGCAGCGGAAGAGCAGACTCAAGTGACGGGTGAAATCACCCAAAACACAGTTGCGATTAAAGATGTGACCGATGAGATCACCGCATCGGCCATGGCAGATTTGGCACAGGCGCGTGGATTAAAAGCCCGTGCTAATGATCTTAATGCACAAGTCGCGACCTTTATTCTGTAACCACTATTTGTAGCGCTTCACTTTGATAAGAGCCCGATAACGCCTTTGCTTTATCGGGCTTTTTTATTGATGGTGATTTGGTGTGTTAAAGCATTTCTGCGGGAGTAAATAACTTAGCCACACTCTGACAAATCGTTTCTCTAATCCATTTATGCCCTTGATCTTCATCATTTCTTTGATGCCATAGCAGCACATAGGCCATGGGCATAAATTCGAAGGGTAAGGGCAGTAGTTTAAGCGGATAGAGCTGGCAGGCGTGCCGTGCAAAGCTCGAGGGCAGAGTGAAGATTAAATCGCTGTGGGCGCATACACTGGCGGCACCATAAAAATCGGGTACTGTCGTACTGATCCGGCGTCGATGGCCGAGATCGGCAAGAAAGTAATCCAGCGCCCACCAATCGCTGCCTTCACAGCGAACCTGCACATGGGCCATGTCGAGGTAGAGTGGGAGATTCCATTGGTCTGAAGTGAGCGCCGCCATCAGCGGGTGGTCTTCACGCACTAAACATACTTGTTGATCGGTAAACAGTGTTTGATAGGCAATCCCTTCGGGCAGGCGATCCACCTGAAAATCGGACAATGGATGCAAGTCCCGCCCTGAAATACCAAAGTCAATTTGCCCTTGTTGTAAATCCTGCATCGATTTTTCGGTCCAGACATAGGAGTCAAGTTTGACGTTGGGCGCCGTGGTTAGCATAGGGCCAATAAAATACGGGATTAAGGTTTCATAGGCGCTTTCCACCATGGCAAAGGAGAATTGTCGATTGCTACTGGCGGGATTGAAGGTCGGAGGCTGGGTGAGTTGATACAAGTCTTGCAAAATATTCGGCAGTTTTTGCCCAAGAATTAGGGCGTGTGCCGTCGGTTTTAAGCCGTGGGCCGTGCGCTGAAATAGGGGATCATCTAAGGTTTCTCTGAGCCGATTTAAGCTCTTGCTGAGGGCTGACTGGCTGATATGTAATCGGCTTGCGGCGCGAGTCACGCTTTGCTCTTCTAGCAGAACTTTGAGTATGACCAGCAAGTTAAGATCGATTCTGGCTAAGTTGTCGATATTCACAGATATTCCTCAGAGGAAATTTACTTTGGAAATTATACCATTTCTGTTCATACCTTGAGTTAATTAAAATAGCGCCCACTGAAATACCTTTTCCTGATCAACTGAGATTATTTATGCGGCGCAATCTATTACCTATCCTGATGTCTATGGTGCTTCTCAGCCCATTGGCAATTGATATTTACTTACCTTCAATGCCAACTATGGCGGCAGAATTCGCCGTATCTGCCAGTGATGTGCAATCTACGATCGTATTATTTTTATTCGCCATGGGCTTAGGCCAAGTGTTGATCGGGCCATTAGCCGACCGTTATGGCCGCCGTCCTGTGGCAATCTTTGGGGTCTTACTCTACGGTGCGAGCAGCCTTTTAGCCGCTGCGGCTATCGAGTTCCATTGGTTACAGATTGCCCGTTTGCTGCAAGGTTTAGCTGCCTGTTCGACTTCTATCGTGGTGTTTAGCGCGGTGCGTGACTGCTACGATCAAAAAGAAGGCGCTAAGATTTACAGTTACTTAAATGGTGCCATTTGCGTTATTCCTGCATTAGCGCCGACTTTAGGTGGTTTATTGGCAATGCAATTTGGGTGGCGCTCAACCTTCGTTTTCATGACGTTATATGCCATGTTGATGTTGCTCGTTGTCGGTTATCGCTTACCCGAGACTCGACCTGCCAATACGGTTACCACAGGGCCGCTTTACCGTTGGGGTCGATACAAACCTGTACTGGGTAACACTCACTTCTTGTTTTATGCCTTTGCTTGTATGTCGGCGATGGCGGCGATTTTGTGTTACGTGTCGTATGCGCCTGTGTGGCTGATTGGGCATTTAGGGCTTTCTGAACTCATGTTCAGTGGTCTATTCGGTTTCAATGCAGTGTTTAATATCGTGGCCTGTTTTACGGCGCCGCTGGTCATTCGTAAACTCGGTAATCGTCCGACAACGATTTTGGCGCTGTCCATACTTGTTCTGTCTGCCGCTATCACAGTGGCGGGTCAGCAATTCGGTCCGAGCACTGGAATGATGGCAGCGTTTGCCTTTATGTTGCCCATGTTGATGTTAGGCGTGGGATTTTCCTTCTTACTTGGCCCTGCGACCAGTATGGCCCTGTCGGCCTTCGGTGAACGAGCTGGAACGGCGGCGGCTATGTTAGGTTTTATTCAGATGAGCGGTGCATCCGTGCTCGCTGGACTCGTACAGCAAACGAATTTAACCGCACCTTATGCAGTGGCCTTAGTAATGGGCGTATTTCCTATTGGTTTATTGTTGATGATGGCGCTGAGTCGATTCGACCACTGGCATCAAGAGCAGTTAGCTGGCGAGCATTAGTTCGCGGCACAGGTTAATTACAAAGTCGTTAATTACAGAGCACACCCTTTACCCACAGTTTGTTTGACCGCGAACTGTGGGTATTTTTTATTGTGCCTAATACCCCTTTATCCTTTGGTATACTCGTAAAATAACTTACTCAAACCGAGGGTAAAGCTTGTCCCGTCACTATTGTGCTATTTGTCGTTATCCCCTGAATGCTTGCCTGTGCGCGAGTGTTCAGCCTATTTCTCCAATGACTCAGTTGGTGGTTTTACAGCACCCGAGTGAAGTCGAACATAAAAAAAATAGTGTGCGGGTATTGAGTCTTGTTGTTGCTGAAACGCAAGTTTATGTGGGCGAAAGCGAGGCCGACTTCAATGGTTTACGGGAACATTTAACGGCGTGTAATAAGCCGATTTATCTCGTCTATCCCTCTGAGCAAAGTGTGAGTGTTGAACAGCAGCCTATCAATCCAGATTGTGTATTGCTCTTACTCGATGGTACTTGGCGCAAGGCGTTTAAGATGTTGCAGCTGAATCCTTGGTTAACCCAGTATCCTGCGGTGCATTTGGCTGAAGGTTATGAGTCGCGCTACCGGATCCGTAAGTCGAGTCGTAGCGACAGTTTATCGACCTTAGAAGCTTGTGCTTATATGCTAAGCGCCCTTGATCCTCGGCTTGATGTTCAACCCTTAATGACGGCATTTGATGCTATGGTTGAACTGCGGATTAAGGCGATGCCGAGCACTGTGCAGGCTCGTTATTAGAACTCAAACAAACCTAACTGCGAGACTAAGTGATTATTTAGTCTTAGAGGTTTTAGGTCTGAATCAGTGCTTTTAAGTTATTGCAGTTTTGATACTGCGTACGAATTAAAATAGTCAAAATCTTATTCAGATCACGCTAACTTAGTGTGAAATACGGTTTAATAACAAGGATTCATTTGCGCAGCAAATGATGAGATAGCTTTGCCAGCCAATTGCTTTGCAGGGGAGTGATTCCATTGTTAATCACAATTAGTTAATGGCGTGCTGGCAGGGCTATCGAGCTTTAAGCTTTGTATTTTTCCGCAATGATATCGCAGCAATATTTCTGCTTAGCCTCTAATTTTAATCAAAGCTCATCCGATAAAACAGTTGTATATATGTTCATTGTTCGGAGCAAATGATGAGATGGCTTTGCCAGACAATAACTGGCTTTGCAGGGAGTGATTCCATTGTTAATCACAATTAGTTAATGGCGTGCTGGCAGGGCTATCGAGCTTTAAGCTATATGTTTTTCCGTAAGAAAGGTTTGGGTGAAGTTATCGACTGAACTCGGGTAGCCAAAAAGAAATCCTTGGGCAAAACCTTGGCCCATGTCTGTCATTATGTCCCTTTGTTGTTGAGTCTCTATGCCTTCGGCGACGAAGTGAATATCGAGTGCCTGCGCGAGTTGCACTATGGCATTACAGAGCTTTTGTCCTGACACTTCGTTTAAACGTAGGGCAAACTCGGCATCAATTTTTACACTGTCTATGGGCAAAGTGCCTAAGCGACTGAGTGAAGATAACCCAGTCCCAAAATCATCAATGGCAATGCTGACACCTAAGGCTTTGATGCGATTGAGTGTGAGTTGTGCTTGCTCAGGTTGGCGTAGCAGTGCCGATTCGGTGATTTCTAAAATCAGTGCCTCAGCAGGTAAATTAGCCATTTCCAAGGCATTAATCACTTGGTCGATAAAATCTAAGTGTTCCAATTGCAGTGGCGACACATTGACTGAAATTCTAAAGTCTGCCTGATTATGTGCCCGCCATAGTGCCGCTTGCACGCAAGCCTGTTCTAATACCCATTGACCAATACTGACAATTAACCCTGTCTCTTCCAGCAATGGCACAAAATCGGCGGCGTCATAATACTCGGTAGGTGATTTTTGCCAGCGCAGTAGGGCTTCGGCAGCTATCGTTTGATTTGTGTGTAAATCCACTATGGCCTGATAGGCGAGAGTGAATTGTTTTAGGCTGTGAGCATGCCTTAGGCTATTGATCAACTGTAGCTTTAACTCCGCGGCCTGGCTCATAGCCTTATCGTAAAACACGAGGTGCGGTAAGCTCTTTTTAGCGCAATACATGGCTGTATCTGCAAGGCTAATTAGCTGTCCCGCTTTATCACTGTGAGTCGGAAATAGCGCAATGCCGATACTCGTGCCTAGGAAGAACTTTTGCCCTTCAATTTCAAAGGGGCTCTCAAATAGGCTTAAAATTTGTTCGGCAAATAGCTGGATTTCATCTTTGCAGCTGCAGTCTTGCAGTACTAAGGTAAACTCATCTCCACCCATGCGGGCTATGTCGGCTTTTTCGATACAACCGGCTTCGAGTCTGGCGGCGACGAGTTGTAACACCCGATCGCCCATGGAGTGGCCGAAGCTGTCATTGATATTTTTAAACCCATTGAGATCTAAAAACATCAGCGCACCTAATGTGAGAGGATCCGTTTTGAGCTTCTCTAGTGCTTTATTGAGGATCTGCTTAAGGTGGAATCGGTTAGGCAATCCAGTCAAGGTATCGTACATAGCACGGGTCGTCAGCTGAGTTTCTAACAACTTTTTCGTGCTAATATCACTGAAAATATTCACATTATAATGAGCGCCATCTTCGGTAATAATTTTTCGACTACTTTGCCAAGCAGGGAAATTACTACCATCTGAACGTTTTTTCCAGGTCTCACCCTGCCAAAAGCCCCTTTGTTTTAGTGCAATTTGGCATTCGGTTTCTTCCCCTAAATGATGGCTTTTCAACTCTAAAAATTCAGGGGTTTTACTAATAAGCTGCTCGGCGCTATAACCGCAAATACGGCACATTGCTTTATTAACGGCCAAAATCTGATCATCTGAGTCTGTGATATACACAGCTTCGGCACTTTCCTCGAGCGTAGTCGACAAAATCTCTTTAGGAATATGGGCAAAACCATCGGAAATAATTTCGCGAGTTTGATTACGGCGATTGAGAGCTTGAAATTCCACGAGCACTACGGGTTGTTGCTGCAGATAGCAGCGATAGAGGTACACTCGAGTTGGCAGTTCATTGCCGACTTGACTCAGGTGTAGCCAGTTGAATTCAACATTATTACCCGCAATGGCTTCGAGGATCATTTCCCTCGCATATTCAACACTATTGCGGCCGGAAGATTGAATTCTCGGCGAAAAATCATAGGGAGTCGCATTCACAAAGGCGTCGTACTCAGCCTCAAAATAACCGAGGGCCGCTTGGTTGGCGCTAATAAAGCTGAAGCCTTGAATTAAGGCCAAGGGAGTTTTGTGCGGATGTGCTTGCCAGAGCGACAGCTTTTCTTGCAGTACTGGATCATCCGTACTGAGTTTCTTAAGTAAGTGTTGCCATCTGATCATTTAGGATACTCCCTTGTGACGCATATAAGGTCACATCCTATTTTTAGGTCTTCGTTGATACGAAGTTGCCCAATAGTACATCATTCCCATGGGGTTAAAAATAAACCTAATTGTTGTTTCACTCAAATAGAAACTTAAAAAGTGTAGTTTAAGACTTGTATTTAAGCATATTTTTTAAGAACACCTGCTGAATATTCCAAGCTTAGGCAGATTTTATGCTATGTTTTGCGCATCTTGTGCGAGTTGGCTGTTATCGTTCATCCATCCGATGACCAAATAAAGGAGGCCGGAAATGGCGCATTTATCTAAAGTGCTAATCTCTAAAAGGTTGATGTCGTTAATACTGATTTCTAGTGTTTATTTTGCTGTAGCCAATGCCGCCGAGTCCCCTAAGCCAAAATTAACCCTAGAGCAAAGAGCCGATAAGGCCCGCATAGACTCCCAGCGATTAGAGCAGGCCCAATTAGAAAAGGCGCGCCAAGCGGCGAAAGAGACGGCAGAGCGAGAAGATAAAATCAAACAGCAGTCCCAAACCCATGATTGGGAGGCTCAGCAAAAACTCAAGGCACAGAAACAGTTCGACGAAAGAGAAAGTCGCGAGCAAAAATATTTACGGGAAGCAAAAGAAGCCGCAGCAAAAGAGCGTAAAATCCCTAAGCCTTAATTAGAGCATCGACACAGTCGATTTCAGCTAGGCAGTGCGAGCATTATTTGTGGGCATTGCGATTATTCTCATTACTATGCACCTTACTATCCCTAGGAATTGTTGTTGAATATCTGCCCCTTATGCCATGGCACTGAATTGCTCGCTTATCATCAAGATAAAAAGCGCGACTACCATCAATGCCAAACCTGCCAACTGGTGAGCGTGCCTCCTGAGTTTTATCTCTCGGCCGAGGCAGAAAAAGCCGAGTACGATAAGCACGAGAATCATGCCAATGATCTTGGCTATCAAACCTTTTTAAATCGCACACTTGAGCCATTACTTAGCCGTGTTAGCATTTCGGCCCAAGGGCTCGATTTTGGCTGCGGCGAAGGCAAGGCATTGAGTATGATGGCAAAGGCGCGTGGCTATCACATCGATAATTACGATCTTTATTACGCCAACAATCCTGAAGCCTTGGCTCGCCAATACGATTTTATTACGCTAACCGAAGTCATAGAGCATGTGAGCGATGCCGCAGGTTTGCTTGCCCAACTTGATAGGTTATTAAAATCCAACGGCATTTTGGCTGTAATGACTAAACGCGTACAAGATCAAACCGCATTTACTCGCTGGCACTATAAAAACGATCCCACCCACATCAACTTTTACGCACAAGCGACCTTTGAGTGGCTCGCGCATCACTATGGCTGGCGACTCGAAATCATCGATAAAGACGTAGTGTTCTTATATAAAGAGATGCATAAAGTAAATTAGTGCAATCGTAGCGGTTTAACTAAAATCATGTCCTTTGCAGCTAAGGCTATGTGTTGGCGTGATCCGCTAGTCGATAACGCCGACGTATTTCATCCACTAGACGATAGCGGGAACTTCGGGATTTTTCGTGCGGCGCAAATGCAGCGCTGACCTCATCTAGCAGCGTGACTGCCGTTGTCAGTTTGAGTAACTCGTTATGACTCAGCTCGTCTTTACTGGTTAAAGCGTTAATTGTGATTATGGCGAGTTCTTTGGCGGCAATATCTTCCGGTAATCCAGATTGAGTACATAAGCCATAGGTGCCCGCTAGGAAATGCTCCCATTCCTGCTGTATATGTTGCTCTAGATTGGTGTCTGGAATCCGCTCGAGGCCGTTGCCTTCTGGGATGGTTAATTTTTTAATGGCTTCAAGATAGCGCCGCTGAAAGATGGGATAAATGTCTGTGTCTGTGTCTGTGTCAAGTTGATGCAGCATAGTTAACCAAGCGCCATAGCCTTTGGCATAGTATTCAATTGCCAGCTGTTCATTATGTGTGCCAAAGACGGAATCGCAAACTATGCTGAGCTGCAGTCGATAGGAGCATGCAGGCATAAGGCCTTGATTTTGGTAGTTAATAAACCTAGCTTCTGTCTGCCCTGTCACTTCGAGCAGTTGTTGCCGAGTATAAAAATGGGCGTTCAGATACTCAAGTAGCAGCATATCAGTTGCTCCTTGGTGCCTGAGCACGGTCGAACATGCCATAGTCACGAACAACTTCGGCAACCCGCAGGCGATAGTCGGCAAATAATTGTACGCGTCCTTGAGTTTGTGCCTCGCGGTGATATATCTGTTGTCGCCAAGCCTGTACCGCAGCCTCATTCTCCCAGAATGACAGCGATAATAAGCGTTCGGGATTGACCATGCTCTGAAACCGTTCGATTGAAATAAATCCTGCAATGTTACTCAGGCTTGATTTCAGGTCGGCGGCTATCTCTAAATACCTTTCTTGGCAGCTGGGATTCGGCACGACTTCAAAAATAACTACCATCATAGTTTTGTCTCCGCGGCTCTTTGATAGGTCTTGGCTATCGGCTTTAGGAAACTGCGTTTTTCACTCAAAATGAATTCTCCTTGCTTTGCCAACTGAAAATTTGCCTTGCCTGCGGCTTCTGTCTTCAGTTTGTCTCTATAGCGTTCATAGTGAGCCAGACTATCGAAGCTAATGAGACCAAATGCAGTGTCGTTGGTGCCTTCGTGTGGCAGAAAGTAGCCAAGGAGTTCGCCGCCGTAGGCTGGAATGATATCGCCCCAGTTTTCAGCATATTGGGCAAATTGTTCCAATTTGAAGGGGTCTATTTTGTATTCGATAAAACAGGTAATTTTCATTATGTTTGGCGCCATTGACTTGTGTGCTAAAGGTTTTAGTTGCATTGTAATTACCTGAAAACTTAATGCTTCGATGGTTATCGAACTGTTCCCGAATGAGATTACAAGCATGGAACCTAACATCGCTTTTATTGCCAACTTGATTGGTGACGCCGCCCGCTCACGTATGTTGATAGCTTTAATGGGCGGAGAGGCATTGACTGCGACAGAACTGGCTCTTGAAGCTGACATCACGCCACAGACTGCCAGCAGCCATTTAACTAAGTTGGTAGAAGGCGAGCTATTGCTCGTGCGTAAGCAGGGAAGGCATAAGTATTTTCAGCTGCAGAGCCGCCAAGTGGCCGAACTGTTGGAAAGTCTGCTCAACATGAGCGCTGCCATTGCGAACCCTAAGGTCATTCATGGACCTGCGGACCCTAGATTGAGACTGGCTCGTGTTTGTTATGACCATCTCGCGGGTGAATTGGGGGTGGCGCTTTACGACAGCTTAAGTCGGCAGAATTTGATCGTCCATGAAGGGGGCGAAACAAAAATCACCGCAGCAGGGATGACCTTTTTTGCTAAACGTGGCGTAGAACACTCGTTGCTGGGTGCACCAGATGATGTATTCGATGTACCGAAAAGTCGTCAATCTCGCCGCCCTTTGTGTAAGTCATGCCTCGATTGGAGCGAGCGTCGCAGCCATCTAGCTGGTGTTCTAGGTCAATGGGTTCTTAAGGATATTTTGGCTAAAGGCTGGGCAGAGAAAGCCCTCGACACCCGTGCCCTACAATTTTCAAGCCGAGGGTTGAAATCCTTTCGTGCTGACTATGGCATTGCGACAAAATAGACAAGGTAAATTGGTCTATTTTACCAATGATGCATAGCGACTTGGCCTTGTTTAACAGCGCGCCGCCAGTCCGATGTTTTGAAGAAATTTATCAATAATAATGTGTGACCTGAAGTTTTTATAAAATGTCTTTAGGACGAGATTGAAATACATGGTCGTTAAAATTTGTGAAGCACTTTTGCCTAGTCTGGTTTACGTACAGAACTCAGCCATTTGGGATTAGCTGTGAGTTAACGCGCTTTGCCATAAAGCGTGTTTTGAGTAAATGAGAGTACTAGTCTGCTTCCTACTTATAGCCCCAATTTAACTAATGGTGCACAGGGTCCATTATTACAGGGTCACAAGCTATTCTCGCTTTCTCTTACCCAAAGATTGTTGAATCCTGAATTTTTATGGCGTTAACCTGCTGATATTAATTAGTTATTTAATGTTTCTCACGCTTTAATTTCTTGTGTCTAATAGGGTTTAAACGAGAAGTCAGAGTAAAACGCTGTTAACTTTTTTATCAACGATATGGAGATCATTATGTATCCAAAGGAATTTTACATCCTACCCGAAGAGCTTTTCGTCTAGGAAATGCCTCAAGTCCACGTTTATCTAATGTGTGAGCTAGCTATGTGACAACCATTAATGGAATCATCGCGAACGGAAAAGAAATCAGCGTGTTTGACAGGGAAGGCATCAACAACGCTCCTATGACTGATTGGATTTGGATGTTTCCGCCGAATACCCAGCCTCCACATGGATTAAAAATGGTTCAGGATAAGTCTCACCATTATTATATTTCTCCAACTCAGAACATGCCGGTGGACAAGTTCAAGGGATTGCTCGAAGAAATGTCTTTGAAAGCATCTCTTGTCTTCAAGAAAGAAGGAAAAGTTGTATGAGCCAGTTCAAGCTTGAGCTTGCAGAATCAGAATTGAAGTACGTGCTTGAGGGCCTTATGGCGCTTGAGCTGCAAATGGCCGAAACCTGTGAAGCCTCAGATGATCCTGATGAGATTGCAGATATCGGCAATGATCTAATTGAACTGCGCTTGTTGCTCAACCCTCTAAAAGAAAAGGCTATCAGCCAGTTCGGATCAGGTATCACTGATTTTTCACGAGACGAGTTATAAGTTAACAAGACAGTGAAGGGCGCTGGTGGCTACGACGCTGCTGTATAGATTACGGCAGCGTTAACCATAGATTCTATAATGACGGTTTAGTCTTAAATCGTGCCTGTCAATACTCTACCGTAGACTGATTCACGCCGCCGTTAAAAACTATTCCTTATTTTCTGTTTAAGTGCCATATAAGGAAATTTATTACCTCAAAATGAATCAAATCTCTTAAGAATTGATTCAATGCCAAATAATGGAAATTAAGTCGGTTTATGGTCGTGAAAATTTGCGCCTAAAGAACAGCGTGATTCATCCATTAATAGATGTTGTGGATGAGAAATAAGCTAAATATGTACGCCGGAATTAACGGCATTAAGCACTGCCATGGAAGTGACCGTCCGTGGCATGGATGCCACGTTCGAGCATCCATGGACGGACTGGCTGCGAGTCACTGTAGTGGCAGTGCTTAATCTCTATTGCTGACGGTTTTTAGTCCCTAATACCTGTTGTGTTATTTACCTTCATCATTAAATCTATTAACAATTCCTCAGTGTCCGTGTAGTTTAGATAGCTTGTAAAAACAACAATAGGCTATCGCTATGACTTTATCCTCTGTATCACCATCTGCTATTTCAAAATCAGCAATCCCAAAGGCATTTGGTTTTAAATCCTCTGCAAACAAAGCCATTTTTTCCAGGACCTTAATCGCTTCTGCTCTCGCCTTGAGCTTTATGGGCGCGGGTTTGAGTTCGGCGCAAGCGGCGACCAATACTATGCCGGATGCGGCTAAGTTGGCGGCGGGTGTGGAGCAAAAGGTGATCGACTGGCGCCGCGATTTGCATCAACACCCTGAGTTGTCAAATCGTGAATTTCGCACCAGCAAGATTATTGAAAAGCATCTGAAATCATTAGGGTTAGAAGTACAGACGGGTGTGGCGCATACGGGCGTGGTGGCTATCTTAAAAGGCGGAAAGCTGAAAGGTGGCAAGTCTGGTCCGTTGATTGCAATTCGGGCGGATATGGATGCTTTACCTGTGACTGAGGTGGTTGACTTGCCCTTTGCCTCTAAAGCGACCGACACTTACCGCGATCAAAAGGTGGGGGTGATGCATGCCTGTGGGCACGATACCCATGTGGCCATGTTGATGGGCGTTGCTGAAAACCTCGTGAAAGTGAAAGATAGCCTCGCGGGTGATGTGATGTTTATCTTCCAACCAGCCGAAGAAGGCGCGCCAGACGGGGAAGAAGGCGGCGCAGAATTGATGCTAAAGGAAGGGCTGTTTGCTAAGCGTAAACCTGATCAAGTGTTTGGTATGCATGTTACCTCCAGCATGCCGAGTGGCATGATTGGTGTGCGCAGTGGTCCGGCGATGGCGAGTGAAGATTCCTTTACCATCAAAGTGAAAGGCCGCCAAACCCACGGTTCGCGTCCTTGGAATGGGGTCGATCCTATTGTCGCTGCGGCGCAAATTATCACTAACGTGCAAACGATCGTCAGCCGTCAGGTGGATATCACTAAAGCCCCTGCCGTGGTGAGTTTTGGTGCGGTTAATGGTGGCATTCGCTCTAACATTATTCCCGATGAAGTCGAGCTGATTGGTACGATTCGCACCTTCGACCAGCCCATGCGCGCCGATATCAAAGTGCGTTTAGCTGAAATGGCCGAGTTGTCGGCGAAAACGTTGGGGGCGAGTGCGACAACAGAGATCCACCCAGGTTATCCTGTTGTGGTTAATAATCCTGAATTAGTCGCTAGCATGCGTCCTGTGCTTGCCAGTGTGGTGGGCGATAAGATGCTGATTGAACCTGGGTTAATTACAGGTGCCGAAGACTTTTCTTATTACGCCTTAGAAGCGCCGGGGATGTTTTTCTTCCTTGGGGTGACGCCAAAGGGAACTGACCCTGAAACCGCTGCCAGCAATCATTCTCCGGCATTTTATGTGGATGAAAGTGCGCTAAAAGTGGGAGTTGAGGCCATGACTAAAGTGGCGTTGACTGCGCTTAAGGCGCAATAAGTCGGACAGACGTTATTCCGTAAGCTCTTCGGTATAACTTGAGCTTACAAAAAATCGGCGCGGGATACGCTTTCTGCGCTTGATTTGTTAAACAATTTGCCTCTATATGTGGATATTTACAGCAAGGAGCGAACAAGATGAAGCGCACGCTATCGGCTCTTGTGTTGGCCATGGGACTTTTTAACCCCCTAAGCCAAGCACAGGCCACCACGGCAGAAGACATTAAGAGTTTCACGCTAGATAACGGCATGAAAATTATGGTGCTAGAAGATGCCTCAATTCCCAATGCCAACATGTATTTGTTTTGGAAAGTCGGTTCACGTAACGAAGTTCCCGGCATCACCGGTATTTCGCACTTTTTCGAACACATGATGTTCAACGGTTCAAAAAAGTACGGCCCGAAAATGTTCGACCGCACTATGGAAGCTGCAGGTGGCGCGAACAATGCATATACCACTGAAGACATGACGGTTTATACCGATTGGTTCCCTGCCAATGCGCTCGAAACTATGTTCGATCTTGAAGCTGACCGTATCGCAAACTTGGATATCAACCAAACTATGGTCGATAGCGAACGTGGCGTAGTGCAGTCGGAGCGCTCCACTGGCTTAGAAAACTCTAACTGGAATGCCCTTGAAGGCGAAATTAAAGGCGTGGCATTTTTAGCTCATCCTTATTCGTGGTCGGTGATCGGCCATGAGTCGGATATTGCCGCTTGGACGCTGGAAGATCTCGTGCAGTACCACAAAACCTATTACGCGCCGAACAATGCCGTGGTCGTGATTGCCGGTGATGTAAAGGTTGCCCAAGTTAAAGCCTTGGCCGACAAATACTTTGCGCCTATTCCGGCACAAACTCCGCCTAAAGCGATTCGCACCGTAGAACCTGAGCAAAAGGGCGAGCGTCGTACCTTTGTGCAAAAGGCATCGGTGAGTACACCTAATGTGATGCTGGCTTACCATATTCCGGCGGCGACTCACGCAGATTTTTATGCGCTGGATTTATTAAGCTCGATTTTGAGCCAAGGTAATAGCTCGCGTTTATATCAATCACTGGTTGATAAACAAGTGGCCTTAGAAGCGCAAACCTATATGCCGATGTCGGTCGATCCTAACCTCTTCTATGTGATGGGTGTTGCCACGCCTGAGGTGAAAGCCTCGACGCTGGAGCAGGCGCTGATTGAACAAATCGATGCGATTGCGACAACGGGCGTTACCCAGCAAGAACTGGATAAAGTTAAAAATATCAAGTTGATGGATTTCTATCGTTCGATGGAAACCATTAATGGCAAGGCCAATACCATAGGCACCTATGAGATGTATTTTGGCAGTTACGACAAGCTATTTAATGCGCCAGAAGCCTATAACAAGGTGACGCCAGCGGATATTCAACGTGTTGCCCAAACCTATTTACGTAAATCGAATCGCACTGTAGCTGTGCTGGCGGCAAACGAGGAGATCTCTCAATGAAATCACTTAAGATGGCATCACTCGGGAAACCTTCTAAGTTAATGGCCGCATTAGCCCTAGGCACAAGTTTAGCCTTAGCGGGTTGTGCTACGACATCGGCGCCAAAACGCGTTGAAACTGGCAGCTTTGTGATGCCAAGTTACGACAAGTTCGTACTGGATAACGGCTTAACTGTGTATTTAATGCCGCAGCGCGAAGTGCCTTTAGTGACCTTAAATGCCGTGGTACGTGCGGGTGCTGTCAATGACACCACCGCAGGCGTGGCGCAAATGACGGCAGAAGGTTTGTTGTTAGGGGCGGCGGGTAAATCTAAGGCGGATATCGAGCAGCAAGTGGATTTTCTCGGTGCAAGTTTAGGCGCGGAAGCGGATAAAGAAGGCAGCTATCTCAGCGCCGATTTTATGGCGAAAGACACTGATGTCATGCTGGGCTTATTTAGCGCGGCGATGTTAACGCCAGACTTTGATGCTGCCGAGTTCGATAAACTCAAGCAACGCGCGATTGCGGGATTACAGCAAGATAAAGAAAGCCCACGGGCGGTGATTGGTCGTTACTTCGATAAGCTGGTATTTGGTGCCCATCCTTATGGTAATGCGGCTTCGGGTAACAGCGATTCGCTTGAACAAGTGGCTGTGTCGCAACTGCGTGCTTTCCATAAGAGTTACTACCAACCAGCCAATACTGCGATTACCGTCGTGGGTGACTTTGATGTTGCTGCGATGAAGGCCAAGCTGACGCAAACCTTTGGTCAGTGGAAAGGCAGCGAAAAGCTGGTGCAGCCTGACTTAAATCAAGGCTTACCTCAGTTAACTGCGGCTAAAGTTTTGCTGGTGGATAAACCCGATGCAATCGAAACCACCTTTGTTATCGGCGGTTTAGGCATTAGTCGTGACAATCCAGACTATGTCGGTTTAACGGTAGTGAACACTATTTTAGGTGGTCGTTTTACCTCTTGGCTTAACGACGAACTGCGGGTAAACGCTGGCTTAACCTATGGCGCACGCTCAGGTTTTAGCCCTTATACCGACTCGGGTGTGTTTACTATCAGTACTTTCACTAAGACGGAAACCACTCAAGAAGCGATTGATCTCGCACTGAAAACCTATGCTCGTTTATGGGAGAAAGGCGTAGATCAAACCACCTTAGATTCGGCTAAAGCCTATGTGAAAGGCCAGTTCCCACCTAAGTTTGAAACCTCAGGTCAGCTGGCGGGATTGTTGTCAGGCATGTATCTGTATGGCTTCGATGATAAGTTTATCAATGAGTTCCAAGCTAAGGTGGATGGTTTGACCTTAGAAGAAACTCAAAGACTCGTGAAAACTTACTTCCCGCAAAAAGATCTACAATTTGTGTTGATTGGCAATGCGGCTAAGATTGCACCTATCGCCGCTAAGTATGGCAAAGTGCAAACCGTGGATATTAAAGCCACTGGCTTTGGCCAATAAGCTCAGTCATTTCAAGCTAAGTCATTTCAAACTAAGGCGTTAGCTTATGCTTTAGCTTAAGTTAACCCATTAAAAAGGTCTGCATTGCAGACCTTTTTTGTATCTTATGGATGGTGTTTAACGCGCGCCAGGTTCGGCAAAGTGGGTCATCCACTTCTTCACTTCGTTATACCAGTAGACTGAGTTATTGGGCTTCATAATCCAGTGATTTTCATCGGGGAAATAAATCATCCGCGATTCAACATGTCGACTTTGTAGGGTGTGAAACAGCTCGAACCCTTGGGTCGCCGGCACTAAGTAATCGAGTTGGCCATGACTGACTAAGGTTGGAGTGTTGAAGTTAGCCGCAAAGTAATGGGGCGAAATGGCTTTATACAGTTCTGGATTATCCCAATAGTTGCCAAATCGGGTGCTGTGTACGGCAAAGTCCGACGCCATTTGTGCATACATGTCGTAGACCGCAGCATGGATCAATAGCGCTTTAAAGGGATGCGGCTGACCTAAAATAATCGAGGTCAGGTAACCACCATAACTTGCACCACCCGCCACCATGCGATCACTGTCTATCCAGCTTTGTTGTTTAAACCAGTCTGCCGCCTTGAGCACATCCTCAAGGGGTTTTGTCTTCCAATCGGGATTGATGGAATCAGCAAATTCCTGACCAAAGCCGCTCGAACCGTGGAAGTTTGGCCACGCAGTGACATAACCCCAAGAAGCAAAGGTTTGCGCGTTCCAACGATAATGGAAACCGTCGGTAATGGCATTGTGTGGACCGCCGTGGACGAGCATAAACAGTGGATATTTTTTGCTGCGATCAAACCCTGCGGGATAGTGAACCCACATTTGAATATCTTTACCTTGATAGCCTTTGTAGGTCACTGATTCATAGGTGCCTAGGTCAACATCTTTGAGAATATCGTCGTTAAAGTTTTCTAGGCGCTCAATCTTGCCATTGCGAGGATTGATGCTGACCAAGCGAGCGGGATACAAAAAGCTCTGATTGGTGGTAATCAGTTCGCCGTCTTTGCCTATGGCGGGTTGGCTAAAATCGGTTGCCTCTGTGATGGCTTTTACTTTGCCGTTCTTGGCATCGATAGAGTAAATGCGGTTTGTAGCGGCGTCTTCCACAGTGGCATAAAAGCCCTTATTGTCGGGTGTCCAACTGAATTGAGAGACAGAACGGTCCCAGTCAGATGTGAGTGTTGTGAGTTTACGGCTGTCGATATCCAGCAGCATCAGCCTTGAGGTATCGGCGTAGAAACCGGGAATTTTCTGGCGGGTAAAGGCGAGCGTTTTACCGTTAGGGCTAAAGCTAGGATTCAGATCCGGCGCTTGATTATCTGCGGTGAGATTTTCGGCCTTGTTGCCTCCAATCGTGGCGAGAAATATATCAATTTTAGGATCGACTTTATTCTCAGAACCATAGGCATTGAAGGCAATCCAGCGCTCATTGGGGGAAACATCATAGCTTGCACTGCTTTGATCTGATCGTGGTAATTCATGGCCCGCAGGCTGGGTGATGTTTTCGACATTACCGCCTTTGGCCGGAATTCTAAATACGTGGGCTTGGCGACGTTCATCTAACCAGTGATCAAATTGGGAATAGGGCAAGGCGTTCCATTGATGGGCGGAAACCTTATTGTCTGTATCTGTGGCGAGCTGGGTTTTCATTTCTTCCCAACTTTGATTGGGAAAGATATTGCTGATGAAATACAGATGCTTGCCAACCCACTTAATGCTGTTAACGCCAGTGGGAATATCGGTTAAGCGCTGCGCTTCACCCGGACCATCCATCGGCAGCAGGTAAATTTGGCTCGCTTCGTCTTCATTGCGCTGACTTACAAATGCCAAGGTTTTGCCGTCGGGGGAAAACACGGGCTCGCTCACCCTTAAACCTTTGGCTGTGATGGCTCGGTTATGCTTGCCATCGAAATGCCACAGCTGGGTTGAGCCTTTATCGGCTTTTAGATCGTACTCTGTGACTGGCGCGATGATGTGTTCGCCTTTTGGGGATACAATCGGGCTACCGATACGTTTGAGTTGCCAAAGTAATTCCGCTGAGAGTGGTTTGCCTTGGTCTGCAAATGCCGAGCTAAAGGGCATCAGTAAACAGAGTAATAAAATGCCTGTCTTCTTCACTATGAGTCTCCTTGTGATACAAACAGTTACTAGGATTATGATGTTGCGTATTTTTGCTAAGTGGCAAGTTAGCATGAAAACCCGCTATGCCTGAATAAGCTGTTATGTAAGCAACTGTGAATCTTTGTTGGGTATCTCAGCTCAAAAGCGGCGGATGTAGGCGGTAAACAGTAAGGCTAACTGCAATACCAAAGCGTTCATTCCGTAGTTAAAGGAATCATTTATGATGGGGGATTTGTCGATTGATGCTTTTAACGCTAATGTATTGATATGTTTCGGGTAGGTGCTAGAGATATGCCGCTTAAAATCGACCGTTTGAACCTTATGCTGGGTCTTGCCATCACACTGAGCGTGTTTTCGTCCTTCTCAGTCATGGCCGCTAAGGTCAGTTTCAAGGAATTTTGTCCACAATTAGTGGGGCAATGGGCGGGTGATGCTGCCAAGGCGGGGGAGATTCCGAGGAGAGTGGCCGTCACGGGCTTTTGCTCCCACGATCAGCGCCAGTTGATTTTATCTGTGAGTATCGGCACGAGGGCGCCCTTTAGCGAAACTTGGTGGTTTAGGGAGCAGGGCGATCAAGTATTACTGACCTATTACGACGGTGTGGCGGAAGATAAACAGCAAGTCTTTAGTTTATATCGACAAAATGGGGATTATTCCCTGCTAGGGGAAGGGGTTGTCAATGCGAGACCCGCGTTGATCCAGTTACTCTTCGATGCTCAGACTCGGGCTCAAAATCAAGCGGGTGGATGGCAATGGACGCAGAACATCCAATATCTCGATGATGATATCGATCGCTATCAGCTGTTTCGCGGGATAGAGATGACGCCTGTCGCACCATCTCCATAGCCGCCTTCTTAGCCGCCCCTTAGCCACAAATCCGCGATTTAGCTGCGGCAGCGCTTAAAGTGCGCCAGCAAAATCCAGTTGGCGCCACGCCTCATAGCTGATAATTGCCACCGCATTCGACAGATTCAAACTACGACTGGTGGCCGCCATTGGAATGCGCAGTCTCTGTTCAGTCGGAATCGATTCGATAATCGCCATCGGCAAGCCGCGGGTTTCAGGGCCAAATAGCAGCACATCATCTTTCGCAAAACTCAGCTCAGTATGCGGACGACTGCCTTTAGTGGTGCAGGCCATAATGCGCTTACCTGCCATGGCTTCGAGGAAGGCATCGAAGTCTTTGTGGCGAGTTACATTGGTTAAGTCGGCATAATCTAAACCAGCGCGGCGCAACTTTTTCTCTTCTAGATCAAAACCTAATGGCTCAATCAAATGCAGCTGACAACCGTTGTTGGCGCATAAGCGAATGATATTACCTGTGTTAGGTGCGATTTCTGGCTCATAGAGTGCGATATGGAACATACTGGCCCGCCTATAGAAAAATGACGGCTGATTATACGGCAAACGGCAGCTAAGCGCAGTGACAGAGTGATGCTTTATCACGTTCTCATTTGGATGCGAGGAATGAACGCCACAATCGTTGTCGTCTGCTAAGCTTGAGACAGCCACCGAGGGACCATTCATGTTCAGTCACTTTATTACCTTGTGTATTTTTTCCGTGCTTTTCCTTCACAGCATTCTCACCCCAGCCTATGCCGCGGATGATGCTGTCATTAATGCTGGCGGCAAGCGGCAGATGACGGCTTATTTAGGGGAGATCCCTGGATTAATTAATGCCGATGGCACAGGGCCATTTGTGGAACTGGTTAAAGCAATTGATAGGGCAGATCCTGAGGTTGAAATTGATATTAAGGTTTTCCCGCTTTCACGTGCGATGCTAGGCGTGACGCTTGGTCGTGCTGATTTTGGTTTGCCCGCAATCCGTAATAATGCCGCGTTAGATGCCTTACCTTACCGTTTTAGTTCTGTTTCATTTGGGCAAGTCACCCACGTGCTTTATACCAATGTGGATAAGCCGATAACGAAGGCCATGTTATTTGATCAGCAGCAAACGGGGCGCGTATTTACCGTGGAGGCGATTCCGGATTACATGCCTATCCCTGCGGAGCCTTCAATAACCATTAAACGTTCTTTGCTAAAACTTTCCCATGGCCGTATCGATGCTTTCGTTTGGGCGCAGGAAGAGGCCGATATGATGCTGAAACAGTTGAAGTTGCATAATATCCACCGTGAAGACTTTGGCGATTTTGAAGATGTGTTTGTGATTGCCAAGGGCCCCGAAGGGGATGCCGTGGACGCATATTTGACTCGCATGATTGAATTACTGCGGCAGACTGGAGAATTAAGCCAGATTTATCAAACTATCCATCTGTCCTACAATGACTGGCAACCTTAGATTTAAAATCAAATAGTTAACCTGATTAACTCCCACCGATAACGAGATATTCATAAACTTCACTTGCTAGGAGTGAAGACTGAGAATAACATATCTTCACATCAAGATACTTTTTGAAGAGTTATTATGCCTTTTGTAATCGCCTTACTCGCCCCTGTATTTTGGGGGACGACCTATGCGTTAGTGAGTCTCTACTTACATGATATGTCGCCCTATTGGGTGGCGGTGTGGCGCGCGCTGCCTGCGGGGATACTGATGTTGATGCTGCGTCCTCGCTTGCCAACGCTGGTGTGGTCAAAGCTTGGTTTGCTGGCTTTTTGTAATATCGGTGCCTTCTTCACCTTGTTATTTATCGGCGCGTATCGTTTGCCGGGCGCAGTGGCGGGGACCTTAGGGGCGACGCTGCCGTTAATTTTCTTAATTTTAGCTTGGGTGATTGATAAAAAACGTCCTGGAATGAAGTGGTTACTATTAGGCTTAATGGGCCTTGGCGGGGTGATTTTACTGCTTAACCCGTCGGCGGATCTCGACCCTATCGGCGTGTTGTGCATGTTGAGTGCCACGACGTTAATTGCTTTCTCTTCTCGCTGGATGCAAAAGTGGGATGTGGGTGACTTTTTAGTGCTCACCGCCTGGCAGCTGTTTTTGGGTGGTTTGATGTTAATCCCGCTAGCGTGGTTTATGGCGGGCCCG
>NZ_MPDG02000004.1:0-31939 GCF_001887095.2 Shewanella sp. SACH | reverse complement strand
CGGGCCCGCCGCAGTTACCGAGCCTGACTGTGGTGCCATCGTTAATATGGTTAGTGATTGCCAACACCGCCATCGCTTATTGGGCTTGGTTGTGGTCGATGCGAAATTTAGGGCCAGAAATCATGGGCATGGTTGCTTTAGTCAATCCCGTGGTTGCCGTATCATTAGGGGTTATGATCGTGGGTGAGACATTAGACATGCGTCAGTGGGCGGGGATAGGTGTAATATTACTGTCGCTGTTGTTGATGAAATTGCCACAGAATTTAAGGTTAAATCCATTTAAAAAAGTGCAGCCCTAGTCAGTATTTTGGGGTAAATGAGGGATAGATGCTAAAACGTTTGGATCTGAATTTACTACCCGTACTTGAAATCCTGCTTGAGGAACAAAGTGTGACGGCCGCTGCGGCGCGTTTGCATTTGAGCCAGTCGGCGGTGAGTAAACAACTGACACGCCTGAGGGAAGTGTTTGATGATCCTCTGTTTGAGCGCACCGCCTACGGCTTAAAGCCGACGCCTAAAGCTTTGTCACTCGCGCCTGAATTGCGCCAATGTTTACAGCAATTGGCGCAATTTACGCGGCCCGATACCTTCGAGCCCGCCTTAAGTCAGCGGCAGTTTAGAATGCATTTGGTTGAAACCACATACTCGCTGACCTTCCCGCATTTTATGCCCTCGCTGCTCGCCCAAGCGCCCGGTGTGAGTCTCAATTGCCAAACCTGGCGACTCGATACCATGGACAGATTACTGCGCTGTGACATCGACTTAGCCATAGGTTGCCGCGAGTGGGACGAGCGTTCGCCCATGCATGTGAGTCATATTCCCGATGACTTGTGCCATGTCGAGTTAGTGCAGGATTATCCAGTGTGCTTGATGCGCCGCGATCATCCCGCGTTAACACAAGAGTGGAATTTAGACACCTTCTTGAGTTATCGCCATCTGCAAGTGGCCTTTGGTGGTTTAGAGCATTGGTTGCTGGATGATGTGTTGCAACTTGAGGGCCGCCAGCGTGATATCGCCGTGAACATGACTGACTTCCAGAGCGCACTCACCCTGTGTGAACATAGCGACTTGATCCTCTGCGCGCCGTCACGTTATGCGTTTGCTGTGATGAAATCCTTCGAGCTTCAGTCTTTACCATCCCCTATCAAGCTGATCCCCGGCGCGTATTTATTGATGTGGCATAAACACTTCGAGCACGACTTGAGCCATAAATGGCTGCGAGAACTGATCATCAGCCAAGTGCTGCAGTCGATTACGCCTCGGGTTTAGGCTCTTTTGGGGCTGCTAACCAAGCCGTTAATGCGGGTAAGACTGTTTTCCCATCCGCTAGCCCTTGTTGATAGACGGCGGTCACCTTATCGATATTGCGATCGATCCTTGATAAATTAAGTGGCTGCGCTGGGCGGATCACAAAGGCGTTATCAGCTGCAACGGCTTGGTCTAACTCGGTTAATGCTTGATTGTAAACTCGGTGGCGTTCACTTAACGCATGGGCAACCGCGGGGTAGCGTTTGTAGGCTTTGCGGGCTAACCAATTCATTTTCATCGCGGATTTTTGGTAATACTGATCTTGAGTCAAGATCACCACTTGGCGCGCATAACCATCTTTGCGTGATTGCGCTAACGGTATCGGTTCGCCGATGCCGCCATCGAGGTAATGATGTTGGTTAATCACGCTGGGTTTAGACATAAAAGGCAGGCTAGAGGAGGCGATGAGCACGTCGAGTAATTTATCGTGGTCATTAAAATCGGCCATACCGAAGTAATCGGTTTTCCCTGTATTGCAGTTAAAGGCGCCAACCTTAAATTCGGTATGACTATTTAAAAATGTATCAAAATCAAATGGCAGTAACTCATAGGCCATGCGGCGATAGGTAAAGTCTGTGTTGACATAGTTGCCTGTCGCCAGCCAGTGGCGCAGGCCCATATAGCGTTTATCGTTGAGATATTGCTGCTGAATTTGAAGATTACGACCGAATTGACGGGACACATAGGACGCGGGGTAAATGGCGCCCGCAGACACCCCAATCACATAGTTGAAGTTGAGCGACTGCTGCAAAAACGCGTCTAACACACCTGCGGTATAAATGGCTCTGAGGCCGCCACCTTCCAACACTAAGGCCACATCTTTCATCGAGTTACATCTTTTTATCGGTTCATCCCAGCAGAATACCCCAGCTTAGCGCAGAAATGAATGCGCACAGGACACGTTTAAGAAGCGTGGTTGACGTCGGCGTGATGGGACGCTTGCTTGGGCTTTATGGGTAAGATATTGGTTACGCTACCCTTTGTGCCGTCTTTTTTAACACACTGTTTAAAGTGATAGGTAGGGTTAAAATTCGCCTGACTAAAGTATTGGCTAAGCGTATTGAGTGCTTCTTTCACTTTCGCGGGCTGCTTATCCCGCGCTGAAGTGACGCTATAAACGCTGTAGGTATTGAGTGACCACTCGGGTAAGAGGGGGACAAGCTGGCCGCTTTCGAGATATTTGTGCACTTCAGGTTCGGGCAGGGCGGCAAACCCGAGACCATCGAGAGTGAGTTGGATTAATGCCTGCATATTGTTGACCGTAATGCGCTGACTTGTCAGCTCGAAGCACTCTTGGCTGCGGGTGTGGGTCAAGGTTTCACTGTTAGCGCAGGGGTGATTAATGCGATTAAAGGCAGCCAATTCAGCGGGATGCTTAAAAATTTTATGCATTGGCAAATAATCGGGTGAGGCGCACAGCAACATGCGCCAATCGGCTAAGTGGCGGGCAATTAAGTTGGAGTCTGATAAAGGACCGATGCAAATAGCCAGATCTATGCCCTCGTTGACTATATCTATCGGGCCATCCTGCAGCAGTAAATTCAAACTTATCTGCGGATGCGCCGCCAACAGGTAGTTAAAGGGCTCGCTCAACAGACCACCGCCAAAACCTATGGGCGCGGCAATCTTTAATTCCCCCGAAGGAATCCCTTTCAAGTTATTGAGTTTTTGCTCTGTGCTTTCGACTATCGCGATGACTTTTCGGCAATTCTCATAGAACAAGCTGCCCGCTTCTGTGAGGGTAAGATTGCGAGTATTGCGATGGAATAGACTGATCCCCATGTCCATTTCGAGCTTAGTCACTTGTTGACTCACCGCTGAGGAGCTGAGGTTTAACTGCTGCGCCGCGGCGCTCATTGAGCCCTTTTCTGCGATTGCCGCAAAAACGATCATGCCTTTGATCATGTTTTTATTCATTTTTAAGTAACTCTTACAAGTGAATACCTAAAGTCTAACTTGAGCTGATTGTAACATAGGGATACATTGCCGTATTGAAAATTGTTCTCATTTACAATCTTTGTCCAATGGAGACTTGTCGGTTATGTTGTTAAGTCGTAAGAAGTACCTCGCTCAAGTGATCACCGCTTTATGTTTGTTGCCCGCAGTACCTGTGACAAATGCCCTTGCGGATACCGCGTCTGATAAAGAAAAGATGATGGAAAGAATCGTAGTGACCGCATCGGGATTTGAACAACAAATTCGCGACGCGCCCGCATCTATCAGTGTGATCACCCGTGAGGATCTGGATAACCGCTTCTATCGCGACTTAACCGATGCCATGTTAGAAGTCCCCGGTGTGGTGATTACCGGCGGCGCCGACCGTCAGGACATCAGCCTGCGGGGCATGGGCAGCCAATACACGTTAATTTTAGTGGATGGTAAACGCCAATCTTCGCGCGAGACACGCACTAACAGCGACGGTCCAGGTGTTGAAGGCGCTTGGACGCCACCATTGGCGGCCATCGACAGAATTGAAATTGTTCGCGGGCCTATGTCATCACTTTATGGTTCGGATGCCATTGGCGGCGTGATCAACATTATCACCCGTAAAGTGCCGAACGAGTGGCAGGGTGAAGTCCGACTCGACACGACGTTGCAGGAAAAGTCGACCTCGGGAAATGTGTACCAGAGTAACTTTTTCGTCAACGGTGGCTTGATTAAAGATCTGCTGGGTATGCAACTTTACGGTCAATACACTCAGCGTGAAGAAGATAATATCTACGGCGGTTACCGTGGCCGTGATGCGACGAATCTGACCGCGCGATTTGCGCTCACCCCCAATGAAAACCACGACATCATGCTCGAAGTTGGGGTGTCAAACCAAGAACTCGACAGCAGCTTAGGCAAAACCGTTACACCGCTGGCGCCGGGCGAAGCCTGCGGTCGTCGCGGTTGTCCTCAATCTTCAACGACAGAATACGAAAACAGCACCATTTCGCTGTCACACACAGGGCGTTGGGACTTTGGTACCTCGGATTCTTATATTAAGCATGAGGTTTTCGATAACAAAACCCGCAAGATGAAGATCACTAACACGGATGTGCAATCTAGCCTGATCACCACCTTAGGCCAAAGCCATACGGCGACTTTTGGCGCGGCATTTAACCATCAAGATTTAACCGACGAAACCGGCAATCAGGTCAGCGACTTAACCGATATCAGCCGCAGACAATGGTCGGTATTTTCTGAGGATGAATGGCGCATAGTCGATAACTTTGCCCTGACCATGGGGCTGCGTTTGGATGATGATGAAAACTTTGGTCACCATGTCAGCCCGCGTGTTTACGGCGTTTGGGGATTAACCGACAGCACCACCTTAAAGGGTGGCGTGTCGACGGGCTTTAGGGCGCCGAGTTTGCGCCAGACAGTGCCCGATTGGGGACAAGTGAGCCGTGGCGGCAACATGTACGGTAATCCAGATTTACAACCCGAAACCTCAGTGAACTATGAGTTAGGTGTGTATTCGGATCTGACCGAGAGCATTACCGCCAGTGCGGGTGTGTTCTATAACGAGTTTAAAGATAAGATCACCCGCGTGGCCTGTCCTGCGACTCAGTGTACCGATGGCCCCAATCAATTTGGTTCCGACCCAACCACTTACGTGAATATCGACGATGCTGTGACTCAAGGGATTGAGCTGAGTATCGACTATCGGATTCGCTCAAACCTGAGCTTTACGGGTAACTACACTTACACGGATTCAGAGCAAAAGACGGGGGCTTACAAAGGCAGCCCATTGAATCAATTGCCTAAGCATTTGATCCAAGCGTCGTTCAACTACGAGCCTATTGATAACTTAAGCACTTGGTTGAGAGTGAACTACCGTGGCGAAGAGAGCCAACCGACAACGGGACCGTCGTCGAGCAGTTTTATCGCACCTTCTTACACTCTGCTGGATTTAGGGGCTAACTATCAGTTGAACGATAGCCTGAAATTTAGCGCGGGTATTTACAACGCCTTCGATAAGGACATTACCCAAGAGGAATACGGTTATCTTGAAGATGGTCGCCGTTATTGGTTAGGTATGACCTACAGTTTTTAAGCCGATACCTTATTGCTAACATTTAAACGAAAGCCAGAGCATTGACTCTGGCTTTTTGTTAGTTGTATTCATCAATAGGAATGACTATTTGTTTGCTAGCGGGTGGGCGCGGGCGAGTTCGATGGCCGCACCTATGGCGTTTCGCGCTTGCGGACTGTTTTTCCAGCACGTGGTGCGCAGCATGCTGGCGACTAAGTTCGCGATATCATCCACTTCGTGTTGCGCTAGCTGTTGCAGTGAACTGATACCAATTTCTTCGAAGCGTTTAATCACAATGGGGCCAACGCCTTTGAGTGCCAATAAGGCATGTTTTTCTTGTTCATTAAAACCCATAACCCATACTCCTTTATGACTGGGATCGCGCTCAAGCTAGTATTAATACGATTGGTATAAGGCAAGACTACCTTTAAACCAAGTTAACAAAAAGGCCCTCGAAGGGCCTGTTTAGTCTTTATGGATCAACAATCATCCGTAAGTGTTACATATCACAGGGTTTGAGCGGTTTACGCAACTGGGCGCGCACGTTGTCCATGCCTGAATAAAACTCTTTCATCATCAAGAGACCCATCATCTTGCCGTTGTCGGTCACGATCAGATTGTCAGGATCCCTTGGGTCATTCTTGATCGCACCAATTAACTTCATCGACGTCATTTCTTTAAACAAGGCGGTATCTAAGTTGACGCCAAAGGTGTCGCGGAAATATTTACGTGATAAACGGCCGGAGAACATGCCCAGCAAGAAGCGGTATTGCATCACGTCTTTTTTGCTGTAGTTCTTTTGCTGCTCGACGCCCATGTGGCCGGCGGCAATGCGCTCTTGGTACTTGCGCAGCGAGAAAGTGTTCACATATAGGGTGTCATTCAAGAAGCTGAATGAGCCAGAACCTACGCCTAAATACTCGTCGTAGTCGATAACGTATTCGTCAAATCCTTCGTCATCGGTTTTACCAAATGCCCATGCAGATAATTGATTATATTGGCCATTTAGGCTGTTTAAGATCTGGCGATATTGGTTAGCCATATCCGCCTGCGGCGCCGCTAACTTGCCTTTCACGCTCTTACGAGTCTGATGGGTGATCATCAGCGGATAAGTGGTAATTTGTCTTGGATCTAAACGCGATGCCATGTCGAGATCGTGTTGGATCACTTCATCGGTTTGGCCGCGGAAACCAAAAATCAGATCGACGTTGATGATCGGGAACAGCTCTTTGGCGCCCATGATCTTGTCGAAGGTTTGTTGACCCGTACCGAACTTATCGAGTCGGTCGGTCATTTTTAAAATATCGTCATTAAAACTTTGTACGCCGATGGACATGCGATCCACTAGGCCTTTGAGTTGCTTAAAGCCTGGGCTATCTAAATGCTGCGGATCGGACTCGCAGGAGACTTCTTTAATACTCGGGAATAGGGTTTTCGCGTGTTCGATAGTACGGGCTAATTCATCTTCTAATACTGTGGTGGTGCCGCCGCCAATGTACATAGATTCAAAGTCATAGCCGAGGGCTTTAACCATTTCCATCTCTTTACGCAATGAGATGAAATAGGCGCGTGCCTTGTATTCCTTGAACATAAAACGGTGGAAGGTGCAGTAAGAACACAGGGTATGGCAGAAGGGGATATGCGCGTACAGCATATACTTTTTGCCTTCTACGGGCGCTGGCATCATTTCTGCGGAAAGGGTATCGAGGCGAAGATTCTTATCGACGTAGTACTGCATGACTCGTTCCATCGAGCCGAGCATCCAGTTAGGGACGGTAATATTCGCTTGATAAGGCGTTGCGATAGCGCCGCTGAGCGTTTGGATAACTGAAGACATAACGATTCCTATCTGTGAGTGCTAACCGTAAACACCGAAATTGCTTTAGGTAATTCACGACCACCTAGCGCAATAAGACTACATCGTATGTAATTGTTAAAACGTGAACTGGTTATAAGTTACGGTTTCCTAACAAGGAAATCACGGGCTTTTTGTTAAGCAGATCATGTTTTAGCGATCGAGAATGCATTTTTATCCTGCGCTTTGGGGCGGAATCTACTGTGAATTTGGGGAGTTAACTTAAGGTGTCAGTCGAAATGTGGAGAATAAAAAACACCATTCCAGGTTTTTATTGCTGGTGGATTGGCGCTTGTCTATCCGAGGCACGGCTGTCATCATCCGAGCGATAAAATAACCTCCTGATCTAAAGGGCTAGCTATGTTGGTAAACGTAAACCGCTTCTTCCCGCTGTTAGCACTTATAGGCGCGGTGACCGCTTATTTAATGCCGAGTTGGTTTACTGAGCTTAAATCCGCCATAGTGCCGCTGTTAGTGATCATCATGCTCTCTATGGGACTCACCTTAGATCTGCAGGATTTTGCTAATGCATTCAAACAAAAACGCGCCGTGCTGACTGGGCTGATACTGCAATTTTCGGTCATGCCGCTCAGCGCATTATTGATCAGCCAGTTATTAGGATTAGATAGGGAACTCACCATAGGCATGGTGTTGGTGGGCAGCGTAGCAGGCGGCACCGCTTCAAACGTGGTCTGTTATTTGGCAAAAGGCGACGTGGCTTTATCGATAACCATGACGGCACTGTCGACCTTAGCGGGCGTAGTATTAACGCCACTGATTATTAAGCTGTTGATTGGCGAAATGATCGATATCCCCTTCGCCGACATGCTACTGAGCTTAGTGAAAATCGTGCTGTTCCCCGTTAGCGCAGGCGTGATCATCAATCATTTCTTTAAATCGCTGGTGGCCAAAGTCGCTCCCGCATTGCCGTTGATTTCAATCTTGGCAATCGTGATGGCGATTACCATTATCGTGGCGTTAAATGCCAATCAGTTTGATAGAGTTGGCCCCATTATTTTGCTGGCAGTGTTCTTACATAATGGTTTTGGCCTCGCTTTAGGCTACTTTTGCTGCCGTTTATTAGGCTTTAACCATACCGTCTGTAAAACTATTTCCATCGAAGTTGGCTTGCAAAACTCTGGCCTCGCTACCGCGTTGTGCATTAAGTTTTTTAGCCCGATTTCTGCCATCCCCAGCGCGATATTCTCGATATGGCATAACCTGTCAGGCGCCATGTTGGCAGGATATTGGGCGAGGGAATCGCAAGATTAATAAGATGTTGCTGGCGAAAATAGACAATGCCTGTGGCCTAGCAAGCGCGGCCACAAGCTTAGATTGCTGTGACTAATTAACCGGTAATGGGGTCTCGACGGGCATGAGTGTCAGCTGCAAGATATTTTCTTGCTGGCTTAATGCCAGTGGTAGGGTGTAGTTGGGAAAGCGCAATCCGAATACGGCACCTTGTTGTAACAAGCGATACAGCTGATCTGTCATGGTAATCGTTAAGCTGGCACAACCATGCTCGTCGACTCTGCCTTCAAGTGGTAAAGCGATTTTGTCGGCTAAGGTCAGATACGCCGCCATACGCCAGTGCGAGTTTTCTCCAATATTGTATGTGCTGCCATGCAATTGGTTGTAGCCTAAACCACAGGCCTGCAAGCTTAATTGGGTTTTGGCCGCTGTGGGTAGCGAAAGAGTCTGTTGCCGCTGCTGTGCCAGAAACGTGCCCCACGCCAGCCGATTTATAACTGAGTCCAGTGAGATGGGAACATACTGTTCTTGCTGTTTTAGTGGATTAAAGCGGGCAATGCCTTGTTCCAATTTAGTGAGATCGTCTTCATATTCCAGTTGTGACTTAAGCAGTTCATAAGCGGGAGCCTTCGCTTGTTCCATGCCCGCTAACGCCGCTTTCTCGTAGTATGCCAGTGCTTGCACTTTATCGGTTTCTGCGCCCAAACCGCGCTCTTCCATACTGCCTAAATGATAATTAGCGATGGCAACTTGACGCTTAGCACCTTGTAAAAATGCGGCTTTCGCGCCGCTGTAGTCATTTTCATTCAACAGTAGGGCGCCGTAGTTTGTCCACGCCGTACCGTTATCTGCTGCCATACCCAATTCCAGCCACTTTATGGCTTGCTGGCGTAACTGCGGGAGGTCGAGACTTTCTCTTTCGCTGCCGACACTTTGCATCGCTATTAAGTAAGCGCGCAGATACTCGCGTGAGGCATTATCCAGATAGAGGTTGTCGGGTTGAAGTTCAAAGGCTTGTCCAAAGTAACTCCCCGCTCGCTGCGCCGCTGCGATTGCTTTCGCTAGATAGAACCTTGAGTTGGGATCTGCCGGACTGTGTGCTCGTCCTAGGTTATATAAGGTCGGTAGTTTAAGGCCCCGCGCCAGCGCTTCTTCTAATAAGGGGATGGCCTGCGTTTTTCGATCATTCTCCAGCGCCATGCTGCCTAGATTATGGCTGGCACGGGCCGAGCCTAAGGCTCTGGCTTGTTCATAGTATTGGCTGGCGGTGGCATTGTCTTGCGTGACGCCACGGCCGAGATGGTAGGCTTTCCCCAGTAGAAATAACGCCTCAGCATTGTTCTCTGCGGCTTGCTGCTGTGCTTGTTGTAAGAAAGCGTCGTATTGTTGTTGCTCAAATAACTGTTCCAGCGTGGATTTTTCCGCCGTTGCTGCAAAGCTTAGGGTCAACAGTAATAGGAGAGTCGCAATCGTGAATATCTTCATAACATCCTTGTAGTTAAGCGGGTACTTGCAAGTGGTAGTGCTAGTGAAGTTGGCTAACATAGTGGCTTGTTATGCTACAAGCAAGTCTTGCTGTTTGCCACTGTGTTATGACTTGCGGATGAGTTGCAGCGATAGCACTGCCGTGACTAATGTGTGGCATTGCCAGTTTGAAGGGGCTACCGACATTTTCCTTGTTACCTAGTTTACCTGCCCCAATAGTCGTTTTGCGGCTTTATGCCTTATACCAATCACATTAAATATCTAATCAGTTCAGAGCCTCACAGGCATTTCAATCCAAGGCGCATTGACGCAGAAATGGTTATTCCCTTTTAAGTCAATGCAACACGGGAGTGGGATGCCTGTGAGGCTCCCAAAGGGCGGGTTTCAACGCGCTTTATACTGCGTTCAAGGCTTTCGACAGAGCACCACTATGCCTTCAAGCCTTCGCCTTGTTTAAAGCGCGTTGAACTCCCGCTGAATGAACAGATATTTAATACGATTGGTATTAGTGTTAACGACGCTGATTTGTGTCGCTATTGACTGCAAAAATTGGGTGCTGCCGCATAGATAAAAGCAGTTTTAGTAAGTGAACTCGTTGAGTTCCACGCACTCATTTGCGTCATAGCGCCGAAAGCCAGCTTGGCTCTTTGCACGACTTTGGCGGTGTAATTGCTATTGGGATCTTTATACTTAAAGGATACTTCGGCAATCACGGGTTGCTGCGAGGCACTTGGGGAGCTGGTGTACCACAGCGTGAGTTCGAGTGAGGCGTCTATGCTGCCTAAATCGATTTCACTGCCTTCAAACACATATTCATTAATCGTAAGGCCACCGACTTTGGCGAGTGTGAGATTGTTACTTAAACCGTAAGCGTCGGCAAAGCCTGAAAAGTGACTATTTACATCGGCCATATCATTTAAGGTGCGAGTGTTTGGCGTGGTGGTTGAATGGCTATACACGATGCGGATGCCATTATTGATATCGGTACTAATATCGGCTTCGAGTTTGGTGTCGGCTTGATTATCGGGTGAGCTGAGATCTTCAAAGTCAGCAATAAATCGATCAGGGCTGCGAAATTTGAGGGTTACTTCACTTTTGCCATCGCTCGTTCGGTCACGAAAAATGTAACCTAACTGCTTTAGCTGACAACTGGTTGGGGTGTCATAGAAGGCTACTTGACGTGTTTTGGTTAATGCCCAAGAGCCTGTGATATTACGACTGATAGCGTTGCTAATGACTTGTTTAGCATCCGTTAGATAGTTATTGGCGGTTGTACTTTGAGTGGCGTAATTAAAGTGGCTTGGGTCGAGCAGTAACTTATATTCCCTTGATGTTTCAACAGGATTGGCCTGTGCTGCATATGAGGCGAGCAGGGCACTTGAGATTAACGTGAATGACATCATCGCCTGTGAAGCTGTTTTCATCGGTTAATCCTTAAGTGATGTGCTGATGCAAGGTGTTTTATGTTTTCGCGATAACGACTTCTATTACAACTTGAGTGCATCATGAGCCATCACTAAAGACTGTGATGACTCATGCGGTTGAATACTCAATGGTTATTTATCAGCCGATAAGGGCAAGTTGTCAACGATATACAAAGTGTTGCCGTCGATATCACTTTGCGCACTATCGAGATATTTCTGTTCTAAGGTGTTGTTATTACTCCAAGTGGCGAAGTCGTCGTCATTTAGCACACCCAAACGCTTATTATCAATTAGCCACAAACCTTCCATTTTGTCATGGGGATATTGTGTTTTGGCAGCCATATCTAGCACCAGTGATTTTGTCGCGGGTATGATGCCATTGGTTGCAAGTGCCTCCCAGCCATCGCTTAGCGCTACCTGTTCTAAGGTTTTACCTTTAAGGGTTAATCCTAGCGCTGCATCTTGGGCGATATCAGCTTGTGCAGTGACGGTCTCGAGATCCGTCGCGCCGCTTATATCTATCTTGTATACATGCTTCATCACATCAGTGTCGATATTAAAAAACTTGCCATCACGTTCTAACACTAAAAATTGGCTGTTACTTATGGCAACGATCGCTGAGTTAGAGTTCTGGGCAATTTCTTGCTGATACAAATATTGGCCAATAGCGCCGGTCGCCAAGTTGATGGTCACGATTCGAGTGAGGGTATTGTTGTTAACACTCTTATCGGGATTGGAAATGGTCGATTGCATTATGCCCACAAGTGTCGACTGATCGGGTGTGATAGTCAGCCCTTCCATTCCGCGGTTGGCACGGCGATGAGCAAACTCTGCCGGTAGGCTATATAAGTTGCGCTTATCGTCTGCGAAAGGATTAATACGCGCTATTTCTACGCCTTCAGCCGAGTAATGCACTATATGTGGACCATACTCATCGCTGACCCAAAAACTGCCATCATCCATGGCGGCAAGACCTTCGGAATCTAACCCATAATCATCGAGTTTGATGGGGTTGGTCTGGGCATTATAAGGCTGGCTCATGTCTTGACGAATGACTTCACCTGCTGCGTCATAGGGGATTTCTCCTGTGCCGCCAAGGCTGCTGCTATTGGGAAGTCCGGTGATCAAGCTGCCATCTGGGCGTTTAAATAAGATGTCTTTGACCTTAGTGATGGTGCCATTGGTTTGGAGTTCAAACAAACCGATACGTGGTGTGTAGTCCGGTGTTGGAAACATTTTGCCTTTGCCTAAACTGCCAGTGTAATCGGCGTTCGGACCGCGATCGGTGAGGGCATAAAATTGAATAGGATTATTGGGATTTGGCGCAGCATCAGAGCCATAGCCGCCGTTACGAATTTCAAATTTAGTACCAGGCATAGCGCCATTGTCTAAATCAGCGCGCAGCACAGTGAAAGGTAAATGCACCGCTTTATCCGTAAACAGGTCGGCATTACATATATAGCTGCTATCAACCACTTCATTACCGTCGAGCTTACCGTTATCGTTGCTATCAAGACCCGAATCCGTGCGAGTGCCGCCCATCCAGCAGTGGCTATCGCCGCCAATTAAGGTGGTTTGTGTGGTCAGGCTACTGATGTCTTTATCATCCGAATTACAAGCACTCAGTAGCAAAACTGACAGGCACAAGCCTGAGGTGACGAGCACATTTTTCATCTTAATATATCCCGATTCTCAAAGTGATTAGCTATGTTGTTGGCAGGTAATATAAAGTTAGGCTGTGAACTAAATGTGACAAGTGTGCCGCTTAAGGTATCGAGTACGAATACGGTGTGTGGGCGTTACATGGAAGCCGACGACGGCGTCGATTGGCTGAGTCCGCAGTTTTTTAGTTGTGTTCAATATTGTGGGAATGAGTGATGGGCAGACTTCATTTCTGAACTACAGGCTTCACGCTCTTATTATTGGTTTAGTACTGTTGGCACTGAATCAATTTAATCATTTTTTGGTCAATAACTTTTCTAAAAATACATTACTAATAATAGGTTAGATTTATTGGCTGCGATTTATATTGCAGGTTCGTGACTCGCTTTATATCTGATCTAAAAATCTGCGGCCTAATAATTTTTGTTTTTAGGCCGCAGATTTAAAAGCTTTTTTCAGTGAACCTAAACCTAAACCTAAACCTAAAGCTTAAAATGCGATACCACGCCGACGAGTTGTTCCTTCGTCGCGGCTAAAGCTGTAGCGCTGTTAAGGGTGGCTTTACCGCTTTGATTCAGTTCATCGACCATTTCACGAATGGTGGTCAGATTACGGTTTATTTCTTCGGTCACGGCGCTTTGCTCTTCGGCGGCGGTGGCGATTTGAGTGCTGAGCCCATTAATATCGAACACATAAGCGGTCAGGGTATCGAGGTTTTCCGTTACCAGAGTGGTTGTGTCGGCGGCTTGTTGGCAACTGTGTTTGGTTTGCTCCATTGCGGTCACGGCTGCATCGGCACCGCGGCGTAAACGTTCAAGCATCTGATTAATCTCGGATGTACTGGCTTGAGTACGAGCGGCCAGTGTACGCACTTCATCGGCGACAACAGCAAAGCCTCGACCTTGTTCACCTGCACGGGCGGCTTCGATGGCTGCATTAAGCGCGAGCAGATTGGTCTGATCGGCAATTTCACCTATTACATTCAAAATCGCGGCGATATGACGAGTGTTTTCGTTCATATCATTAATCGCATCGGCTGCTACATCGACTTTAGTCACCAAGGCAATCACAGTGTTGGCGGCCTGTTCAACGGCTTTCTTCGATTTATCAGCTTGTTCATTGGCTTGCTGAGTAAACTGGGCTGCAGACGCGGCATCACCTGCAACGTTATGGGCAGTCGCGCTCATTTCTGTCATGGCCGTTACGACTTGGTCGGTTTCAACTGCGTGAGTTTGTAGCGCACCACTATTAGTATTGGATTGCACATTCAGTTGGCCAATTTGGTCAGACATGTGATCTGAGGCTTGGGTAATATCTGAGATGATATGGCGTAGATTATCGATAACGCGATCGAGATCGGTGGCGAGTGAGCAGAGTTCGTTGTCACCCTTTATGTTTGTCTTATGTGTCAGGTCGCCATTGGCTAGGCGTTCCATTACCAGCTTAATGTCATTGACGATTCGGACTAAGCGTTTGCTCATAAAGAGCGCGCTGAGAAGTGAGGCGACGATGGCAAATAAGATCAGGCCTAGTAACAAGCTTTCTGCGATAGCAATCTTACTTCCTGCCTGAGTTCCTAACTCATGGTTACGGATAGTGATTAGTGAAACGAGTTGATTAATTTGATCGCTGACTTTAGGACCAAGTTCACGACGTTCCTCAGTTAATTCCGCTTCTGTGGCGGTGCGCTCAGCAAGCGTAACTTCTTGTCGGTAAAGACGGACATATTGCTCTATCTGTGGCTGTAAAGTCTGAATGTTACGCGCATTTTGGCCCATGAAATTGGTATCAAACTCAGAGAGTTTAGCGACTAGCTGGCCAATGTTCTGTTGATGTTCGGTAATGCCTTTCTCATTATGGACTAGCGTCGCTAAACGAATTTCAAAGAATTCAGCACGTATATTGGTAAAGGTTTCTGCCAGTTGGGTATTGTTGACTAAGCGACGGCTAGTTTCACCGAGATCGGTAAAGCTACGATAGGATGAGATACCTATGATGATGAGGAGAATACTCGCGATCACCGAGGGCAAAGCCGTCAGAGTGCTGGTTTTAGCATTATTAAACATAGTGACCTTAAGGATGTAAAACGGATAGAAGAGGTGATGTAATAAAATTACACAATATGGTCATTTTACAGCCTGAAATAAGAGGGTGCAAATTGATGGTTGTTTAAATTACGCCGTAAGACATTGTTTATTAATACTTGTTTTCATATTGTTGCATGTAATCAAACGCTGGGTTGATTATATATTGAGTTGCAAAATAACGTTGAATTCTAACTTATTGTTTTTAATTTATAATTTGTCAAATCTCCTAAATTTTGAAACATAGAAACAACACAGGTATTGCCGCTTGTGAGCGACATCACAGATTGAGTAAATGTTTTAAAATGTATCAATGTTGGCATGAAGAAAAACACCTCGACGCTGCGAGGTGTTTTTAGTTAAACCGACGGTTTCTTTTATGCGTTGAGACGAGTCAATGACACTAGTCTTTGTATTTCAAGGTGCCGTTAGCTTTGATTTCGTCAAACCACAGGTTGTGATGTTGGCTTGCCCAGTTTTCATCGCAGTAGCCAGATACCATACATTCCATACCGCCTTCTGACATCACGGTTGCCATGAAGATGTGCACGATAGAGAAAGCACAGATCACGATTGCGCTTACAGAGTGCAGCACGAGTGCGATCAAGCTTAATGTACGGCTAGGTTCGAATAGGTTAGGGAAGAGTAACAACATGCCAGAGGCCGAAATCACTAATCCAAATAGGGCAAAGGCCCAGAACCACATTTTCTCACCGGCGTTCGCAAAACCTGCGTCTGGGTGCTTACCTTTGAACGGGCCAAAGTTAATGTAACCGCCCACGACTAAGAACCACTTTACGTCGTACATTTTTGGCAGCTGGTTTTTCGCCCATAGGGTGGTCATTAATGCCCAACCTATCATGAAGGGAATCGCCATCACGTCATGGATTTGCTTCGCGCCGTAGACGATAGCTTCCCAGATGCCTTCGCCCAACCAAGGTTGGAAGAAGAAGCGACCTGCCAGCAAGGTTAAGCCCGTTAAAATCAACAGTAAGCACGGGATCGCGCCTAACCAGTGGATTGAAACATCAAACTTAGACCAGCGATGCACTAACTTGCCTGAAAAACCATGGTGTAGCTTGGAGATGCCGTTCACCTTGATAAATAAAACAAAGATAATGATCATGCCGAATAGTGCTGCCATTAAGGCCGGCGCTAACCAGTCGCTACGTAGCTCTAATACCCGTAAATCATAGGTATTGATGGGTTGAGCATGAAACTCACTTTGGGAGGTAGTGTATCCCGTGGCACCATCCTTCAGTTGTGCCCAAATTTGGGCATCAGACTGTTGAACTTGATTCGCCAGTTCATCACCACCATTGGCTATACACACGGCACTAAATAACAGTGCTATGGCTAAACCTATGTGTTTGAACCATTTGTTCATCATACATCCTCTCTCACCTAGTCGCGCCTACCTAGATAGGCGCTAAGCTAAGTCTGTGGACAGATCCTGTTGACCTGAATTAATTCCAAGCCGCGTTTTTAGCACCACGATAAGCCACACGCTCACGGAAGATGCTTGAAACCACTTCGGCATCACCCGCTAACAGGGCCTTAGTGGCACACAGTTCTGCACACATAGGCAGTTTGCCTTCGGCAATACGGTTTGAACCGTATTTTTGGCGCTCTGCCTCTGAGTGGTTTTCTTCTGGGCCGCCAGCGCAGAAGGTACATTTATCCATCTTGCCACGGCTACCAAAGGCACCTTTTTTCGGGAACTGTGGTGCGCCAAACGGACAGGCGTACAAGCAGTAACCGCAACCAATACAGGCATCTTTGTTGTGTAGCACTATGCCGTCGTCGGTTCTGTAGAAGCAATTTGCTGGGCAAACTGCCATACAAGGTGCATCGCTGCAATGCATACAGGCGACAGAAATAGAGGCTTCTCCACGTTGACCATCGTTAATGGTCACTACGCGGCGGCGTTGGATCCCCCACTCGAGAGCGGAGTCGTTTTCGTTTTTACAGGCAGTGACACAACCGTTACATTCGATGCAGCGCTTGGTATCACACAAAAATTTCATTGTAGCCATAATGGCAATTCTCCTAGCTTAAGCTGCACTTACGCTTTAACGATCTGACACAGTGATGCCTTGGTTTCCTGCATTTGTGTCACAGGGTCATAACCATAGGTCAGCGCAGTGTTAGCGGATTCACCGATAACGTAAGGCACTGTGCCCTCTGGATAATTAGGCGCTAAACTTTCACCGTGCATCACACCCGCAAAGTGATATGGCATAAAGGTCACGCCCGGTTTAACGCGTGGCGTCACCATAGCTTGTACTTTAATGCGGCCACCTTCGGCGCCTTCTAACCAGACGTCTTCACCGTTACGAATGCCGCGATCGGCAGCATCGGCAGGGCTTATCTCAACAAACATTTCCTGTTGAAGTTCAGCTAGCCAAGGGTTACAACGAGATTCCTCACCACCACCCTCGTATTCAACCAGACGGCCTGAGGTCAGTACCAGTGGGTACTTGCCGCTCATGTCTTTGTCTTGGATTGACTTATACAGCGTAGGCAGACGGTGCACTTGCATGTCGGCATAGGTGGGGTATTTGGCCACTAAGTCACGGCGCGGCGTGTATAACGGTTCGCGGTGAACTGGCGCTTGGTCTGGGAAAGTCCAAACAATACAACGGGCTTTAGCGTTACCGAAAGGAATACAGCCATGCTTGATCGCTACGCGAACTATGCCGCCTGACAAATCAGTCTTCCAGTTTCTGCCTTCGGCTTCGGCTTTTTCTGCCGCCGTCAGATCATCCCACCATCCGAGTTGTTTGAGCAGCTTGTCGGAGAACTCTGGATAACCGTCTTGGATTTCAGCACCTTTAGAGAAAGAGCCTTCGGCCAATAGGTTTTTACCATTGTATTCAACGCCGTAACGGGCACGGAAGTTACCGCCACCATCTTTAACGTGTTTGGATTGATCGTAAAGAATTTGGGTGCCTGGGTGTTTCGCTTCTGGCGTGCCCCAACATGGCCAAGGTAAACCGTAGGTTTCGCCTTTCGCTGGGCCGCCTGCGGCTTCGAGCGTCTTGTTGCTGAAGGTGCCCCAGTTTTGGGTATGCAGTTTCAGACGTTCAGGGCTTTGGCCCGTCATACCGATAGTCCACATGCCGCGGTTGATTTCGCGGGTGATGTCTTCAATCACAGGCAAATCATTTTCTTTGGCGATGCGTTTAGTGTACTGCTCAGCAAAACCAAGTTTTTGCGCTAAGCGATACATGATTTCGATATCGGTTTTAGATTCAAACAATGGCTCTATGACTTTTTCGCGCCATTGCTGACTGCGGCCAGAGTTTGACACTGAGCCTTCAGTTTCAAACTGTGTCGCTGCTGGTAGCAAGTAAACACCATTCTTACGACGATGCATCACACCCGCCATAGTTGGAAATGGATCGACCACCACCACAGTGTCCATCTTGTCTAAAGCATCACGCACATCACGTTGGCGGGTTTCGGTGTTCACCGATTGTCCCCAGAAAAACGCCATGCGAATGTTATCTTGCTGCGCGAGTTTACCTTTTTCTTCTAACACACCATCGTGCCAGCGAGAGCAAGGGATACCCGGCGTAGTCATAGGTTCACGGCCAAGATAAGTGCCTTGATCGAAACGGCCTTTCATCCATTCAATGTCTAGATCCCACACGTGGGTCCAGTGGGTCCAAGCACCTGTTGTTAAGCCGTAGTAACCCGGTAAGTTATCGAACAACAAACCTAAGTCAGTCGCGCCTTGTACGTTATCGTGACCACGGAAAATGTTCGTTCCGCCGCCTGACACGCCCATGTTACCTAGCGCTAATTGCAGAATACAGTAAGCGCGGGTATTGGCATTACCGACGTGGTGTTGAGTACCACCCATACACCAGATCACAGTACCTGGGCGGTTATCAGCCATGAGTTTCGCTGCTTGATAAACCTCGGCTTCGCTCACGCCTGTGATGTTTTCTACTTCTTTAGGTGGGAATTTTTTCGCCTCGGCGCGAATGGTGTCCATCTCGAAAACGCGTTGTTGGATAAAGGTTTTATCCTCCCAACCGTTTTCAAAAATGTGCCATAACATACCGTAGATAAAAGGAATATCAGTACCTGGACGCAATGCACAGTGCAGATCGGAATGCGCCGCGGTGCGAGAGAAACGTGGATCAACCACGATCAACTTAGCGTTGTTTCTTTCTTTAGCGATCAGAATATGTTGCATCGCCACTGGGTGGGCTTCTGCAGGGTTAGCACCGATAAAGAAAATCGCATTCGCGTTTTGGATATCGTTAAAGGAGTTAGTTTGCGCACCGTAGCCCCAAGTGTTAGCAACACCGGCTACCGTGGTAGAGTGACAAATACGAGCTGAATGGTCGACGTTGTTTGTGCCCCACATGGCCGCCAGTTTGCGGTACATGTAGCAACCTTCGTTTGAGAATTTAGCGCTACCCATGAAGTACACTGAGTCTGGGCCGGATTCTTTACGAATGTTGAGCATTTGGTCGCCCACTTCGTTAATCGCATCTTCCCAAGAGATTTTTTTCCACTTGCCATCAACCAATTTCATTGGGTATTTCAGGCGTTTTTCGCCATGGCCATGCTCACGCAGTGCCGCACCTTTAGCGCAGTGACCACCGGCGTTGAAGGGATGATCGAATGCAGGTTCTTGACCCGTCCACACGCCATTTTGTACTTCAGCATACAGACCACAACCGACGGCGCAGGCACTACAAATAGTACGTTTGACTTCGATGGGGGCATCATGTGGCACTTCTTTGGCTTCGACGCGACGCATCATGCCTGTGCCCATTAGTGATGCCGCCGCAATACCACCGGTGGCAATACCTGCGTGCTTCATAAATTGACGACGGCTAATGCCTAACGCCGGTTTGTCTGCCACTGGGGCGACACTAGACTTGCGAGTTAACTTCATCGCTGACTTCTCCTAGATTAGCTGCGCAAGCTATTGTAATAGCTGCTGATGTGCGCAGTTTCGTGGTAACCCTTTGACGCTTTGGTGGTTACCTTGCTGCTCTCGCTGGCCTGTGCCACGCTCATGCCGGTTGCGGCAATCGCGGCACCCGCTACGCTGCCGACGGTGAGCGCTTTAAGCAAAGATCGGCGAGATAAATCGCTGGGTTGCTGCTTCATGCTGACTCCTGAAATTAGGGTTTAGTTTTTTGAGATCGCACGGCTTTTTGTGGGATTCATCTTGTTATCAAAAAGTGAAGATTAGCGGTGGAAAAGATAATGAAATCATCTTGTTTGCCATCAATCATCGCGCGTGACGGCAATATAGTAGGAAAGGGTTGAGTAGGAATTGATCTAGGACAGTTTGCAGTGTTGAAATCGGCTGCCGTACTCTTAAAGCGTTAACTCGCTCATAGTTTCGCAACTCCCTTGGGAGCAGGGCGCTGGCGGCTTTTTGTATCACAGCGTTTCAGGTGTTAAGTTTTTGTATTGTCGAATGAAGTACAGATAAAAGAACACCCCGCATGGCGGGGTGTTTTAAGGACCTAAAAGCTGCGGTGTAACTTAGTCTTTATATTTTAAGTTGCCGTTGGCTTTGATTTCGTCATACCAGAGATTGTGGTGCTGGATTGCCCAGTTTTCATCACAATAGCCTGACTTCATACACTCCATACCGCCTTCGCTGAGTACGGTCGCCATCCAAATATGCACTATGGTAAAGGCAATCAGGATAATGGCGCTGATAGAGTGGATCAGTAGCGCGCCCATGGAGGCTTCGCGCGGTAAGTCTAAGCCTGGTAACACCAACATGATGCCTGAAACACTGATGAATAAACCAAACAACATCAGCGTCCAGAACCACATTTTTTCACCAGCGTTAGCGAAACCACTGTCGGGGTGTTTACCTTTGAACGGGCCAAAGTTGATATAACCACCTACCACTAAAAACCATTTCAAATCATACATCTTGAAGGTTTGTAGTGGCATCCATTTGACGACACAGACAGCCCAAGCCGCGATAAAGATGGGACCTGCCCAATCGTGGATGGTTTTGCTGCCGTAGATCAATGGCGCCCACAGATCAGGCCCTAACATGGGCTGAACAACATGCTTACCTAACATTATGGTTAAACCGGTAAACATCAGTGTCAGGCAGCTGCTCGCCATGATCCAGTGGATCCACAGATCCGCCTTAGACCAACGTGCCACTAACTTGCCAGAAAAGCCTTTGCTGAGTTTTGATGGACCATTCACCAGATAAAACAATAAGAAAGCCCCAAACACACCGACGACGGCCAAAGCCATAATCGGGGTTAGATATTGGTTTCTCAGTTCTTTACCTTGGTTACCGGCAACGTTAATCAACACCCCAGTATCTATCCCTTTGGCAGTGGTATAGCCGGCATCGCCTGCTTTTACCGCCCGCCAAAGATCGGCATCGCTGGTTTGCGCTTTCGCCTGTTGTTGACTCGATTGCTGATCACTTGCGTGTACTGGGCTTGCGCTCATTACTGAACCTAATCCCAATCCCATGACGAGCACCAACAGAGCAAACAGACTGCGCAGTGATTTGTTTAACTGTTTGTTTAACATTTTCACTCCTTGCCAGAGGTTAGGGATGACTCCCTAACCCTCGCTCTGCTTAGTTAATCTCACCTGTCTTGGGGTTGTAACCCCAAATCACGTTAGGATTGCCACGAGAGGCCATACGTTGACGGTAGATATTGGATACCACTTCCGCATCACCCGCGAGCAGGGCTTTTGTCGAACAAAGCTCAGCACACATAGGTAACTTGCCCTCAGCAATACGGTTGGCGCCGTATTTTTTACGCTCGGCTTCGGAGAAGGTTTCTTCTGGGCCACCGGCGCAGAAAGTACACTTGTCCATCTTGCCACGACTACCAAAGGCAGTCTTTTTCGGGAATTGCGGTGCACCAAATGGACAAGCATAGAAGCAATAACCACAACCGATACAGGTATCTTTGTTGTGTAGCACTATGCCGTCTTCGGTACGGTAGAAACAATCTGCCGGACATACGGCCATGCAGGGAGCGTCAGTACAGTGCATACATGCCACTGAAATAGAGGCTTCGCCAGGTAGGCCATCGTTAATCGTCACCACGCGGCGACGTTGGATTCCCCACTCGAGAGCGGAGTCGTTTTCGTTCTTACATGCAGTGACACAACCGTTACACTCGATGCAGCGCTTGGTGTCACACAGAAATTTCATGACTGCCATAATGGCTTATCTCCTCATCAAGTAGGTTAGGCTTTGCTGATCTGGCACAAGCTGGACTTAGTTTCTTGCATCTGAGTCACAACGTCGTAGCCATAAGTTAAAATGGTGTTTGCCGATTCGCCTATCACGTAAGGCACTGTGCCTTCAGGATAGTTTTTCGCGAGGCTTTCGCCTTCAAACACACCAGCAAAGTGGTATGGCATAAAACATTCACCGGCAATAACACGCGGTGTCACCATAGCCTTAACCGTGATCTTGGCGCCTTCTGGGCCATGTACAAAGACATTGTCACCGTCACGCACGCCGCGATCCGCAGCATCCGCAGGGTTCATCTCGATGAACATTTCTTGTTGCAGCTCAGCAAGCCAAGGGTTAGAACGGGATTCTTCACCGCCGCCTTCGTATTCCACTAGACGACCAGAGGTCAGCGTCAGCGGGAAGCCTTGGGTAAAGTCCTTATCTTGGATTGACTTATACAAGGTCGGCAGACGCGCAACCATACGGTCTTCGTAGGTTGGGTACTTGGCGACTAAGTCACGACGAGGAGTGTAAAGTGGTTCGCGATGTTTCGGGATATCATCTGGGAAAGTCCAAACGATACAACGGGCTTTAGCATTTCCATAGGGAATACAGCCATGCTTGATCGCAACACGTTGGATGCCACCAGAAATGTCAGTCTTCCAGTTTTTGCCTTCGGCGCGTTTTTTCTCTGCATCTGTAAGCTCATTCCACCAACCCAATTGCTTGAGCATGTCGGCGGAGAATTCAGGATAACCATCTTGAATTTCACTGCCTTTAGAGAAAGAACCTTCGGCAAGAATGTTGACGCCATCGTGCTCGACACCGTAACGGGCACGGAAGTTACCGCCACCGTCTTTCACGTGTTTTGATTGATCGTACAGGATCTGGGTACCAGGATGTTTCATCTCTGGTGTACCCCAACATGGCCAAGGTAAGCCATAGGTTTCACCTTTCGCTGGGCCGCCGGGAGCTTGTAAGCTGTTGACGTCGAAAGTACCCCAGTTTTCTTGGTGCATTTTTAAACGTTCAGGGCTTTGACCTGTATAACCGACAGTCCACATACCGGTATTGAATTCGCGGGTCACATCTTCAATTAAAGGCTCATCGCCATTCACTTGAATATGCTTACAGAATTCTTTTTCAACGCCCCATTTTTTAGCGAGCTTGTACATGATGATGTGGTCGGGCAGAGATTCGAACAGTGGTTCGATGACTTTAGTGCGCCATTGAATCGAACGGTTGGTTGCAGAAACCGAACCATAGGTTTCGAATTGCGTCGCCGCAGGCAATAGGTACACACCGTCTTTACGTTGGTGCATGACACCTGCCATGGTTGGGAAAGGATCGACCACAACCACAGTATCCATCTTGTTCAATGCTTCACGCACTTCACGACCACGGGTTTCAGTGTTAACCGATTGTCCCCAGAAGAACGCCAGACGGATATTGTCTTTCTGCGCAATTTTGGTTTTATCTTCTAACACTCCATCGTGCCAGCGAGAGCAAGGAATACCCGTTGAGGTTTGTGGTGTTTGACCTAGGTATTCACCTTGGTCAAAACGACTGGCTACCCATTTAGGATCGAGATCCCATACATTTGACCAGTGAGCCCATGCGCCTGAAGTTAAGCCGTAGTAACCGGGTAAGTTGTCGAATAACAAACCAAAGTCAGTCGCGCCTTGCACGTTATCGTGACCACGGAAGATGTTAGTGCCACCACCAGAAACGCCCATGTTGCCAAGGGCTAACTGTAAAATACAGTATGAACGGGTGTTGGCATTACCGACGTGGTGCTGAGTACCGCCCATACACCAAACGATAGTGCCGGGTTTCGTTTCGGCCATCATCTTAGCAACACGGTACATTTGCGCCTTAGGCACGCCTGCAACAAGTTCAACTTCTTCTGGAGTGTATTTTTTAGCTTCTTCGCGGATACGCTCGATGCCGTATACACGTTGCTTGATAAACTCTTTATCTTCCCAGCCGTTTTCAAAAATGTGCCATAACAGGCCATAAATGAAGGGGATATCTGTACCTGGACGGATATGCACGTACTCGTCAGATTTCGCTGCAGTACGGGTGAAACGTGGATCAACAACAATCACTTTCGCGCCGCGTTCTTTGGCGACCAGGATATGTTGCATTGCCACTGGGTGCGCTTCACTTGGGTTTGAACCCACAAACATGATGCACTTTGTATTACGAATATCGTTGATCGAGTTGGTTTGCGCACCGTAGCCCCAAGTGTTAGCAACACCGGCTACCGTGGTAGAGTGACAAATACGGGCTGAATGGTCGACGTTGTTCGTGCCCCACAGTGCCGCTAATTTGCGATATAAATAAGCTTGTTCGTTCGAAAACTTGGCGCTACCCATAAAGTAAACGGAATCTGGACCTGACTCTTGACGAATCGCTTCCATCTTGTCGCCGACTTCATTAATCGCTTGATCCCAAGAGATCTTTTTCCACTTGCCGCCTTCTAACTTCATTGGGTATTTCAGGCGTTTTTCACCGTGGCCGTGCTCACGCAGTGCCGCACCTTTCGCGCAGTGTCCGCCTTGGTTAAAGGGATGGTCAAATGCCGGTTCTTGACCTGTCCACACGCCGTTTTGTACTTCTGCATATACACCACAGCCGACGGCGCAGTGAGAACAGATGGTACGTTTAACTTCGGTGGGAACATTGTGGCCTATGTCTTCTTGGGCTTGTGCTTTACGCATCATGCCTGTGCCCAGCATGGACGCCGCAGCGATGCCACCTGTGGCAAGACCTGCCGATTTTAAGAACTGACGACGATTGAGACCCAGTGCTGACGCTTTAGATTCGACAACCTGGTCTGTTTTGCGGGTTAATCGCATCACACACTCTCCTCTGGTTAGTTGTTCAACGACGCATAATAGTTACGGATATGGTCGGTTTCGCGGTAGTTCTCACTCTTAGGCTCTGTGGTTGCTGCCGTTTTTGTCGAAGCTAACGCCTGACTGCTCACGGTTACCACTGCGCCTGCCGCACTGCCGAGTGCCAATGCTTTGAGCAATTGACGACGGCCCATGTCGGAAGCTGGCTTCTTCATAGTGTCTCCTTGTGTTGCGGGATAAGGTGGCACAAACGGCGACCACCTCGGTTATTGTGAAAGCCTAAGCTTTCGTTATTGTTGCGAAGGTGCGTGTGACTTCACCTTCGCTGTTTAAATCCATTTAGCACTGATATCTAGCGCGCACATGTCGCGCTATTATTAAGCTTAGTCTTAGTTCATTAATTCCACTGGTTTTGCTAAATCGCTGGTGGCCGGTTGTAGGTCGGCGCTGCCTGGGCAATTGACGGGAATATCTAAGCTCAATTGTTCAAAGGCACTGGCTTCCATTTCAAAGAAGGCTTTTGCCAGCTGGGCGACGGTCGCGTAAAACGCAGCGCTGGGCGCTTTAGCTAAGTTGTCGCAGAAGCGGCCAATCCAACTGCCGATATGGCGTTGGTAAAAAGTCAGTTGGCGATAGCTCGGCGCTTCTAGAATCAGGGTTCCCATTACTTCACACAGGGCGGCTACATGATCTTCGGGTTCTTTGACGTTGTCTTCGCGTTCAAATCCGAGTTGCATCAGGTCTTGGCGCAATAATGCCAGCGGTTTGTCCATTAAGGAGCCAGTCATAAACCAGCTGCCATAGGGCAGGATTTCACCAGAGCCTACGCCGAGGAATAGCGCAAAATACTCGTCTTCAAGCTGTTCATCGCTGAACTGCTGGGCGGCAAGTTGGAGTGATAACCAAGCTTTGGTCATCTCGTTGTCTTCATTGGCATCGATTTCAAGATTGGCCAAAAATTGCAGCAGTTCAGGGCTAGGCTGACGGCGCAATAGGGCGGCTAACAGTTGATAGATATCGGCTCTCAACTGATCGTTTTCTGAAACTTGTCTTACTGATTCGGTCATAGCGGATCTCTTATCGCAGTTGCTTTTCAGGATCTTGAAGAATGTCTTCAAACATGTCTTTTACCCGGCAGTCGCCACACATTTTCAAGCGCTCAATATTGGCAGAAAATGCGCTGTGCGCGCCGACCATATCCAGCATCCGATGCACCATAGATTGGGTCGCAAAAGGAGAGCCGCAGCGAATACATTCGAAGGGGGCTTCTTCTTTCAGGGTGTGTTGTTGCTGACGAGCAGCTTTATCAAAATTAATTTGTGGCGTTAGGCTAATCACTTTTTCAGGACATGCCGCTTCACATAAACCGCATTGCACGCAGTTTTGCTCAATAAAGTGTAGTGCAGGTTTGTCGCCGCCATCTTGCAATGCCACGGTTGGACAAATTGCCACGCAGGACATGCACATAGTGCACTTTTCGACATTCACGCTGACTTTGCCAAAGGGAATGTTGTTGAGGCTAAGGCAAGTATCGATTTCACCCGCTTGGCTATTGAGGTGATCTATCGCTTCAAATAGCGTGTTGCGTTTAGTGGTCGAAGCAAATGCAGCGGGCACGATCACGGGCCAATCTAAGCTGATATCGAGCATCGCATCTAAATCGGCAAGCATGCTTGGGTCGATGAGGCTGATACGTTGCGGCTGACCCATCTCATCTAAAATACTATTGGCTAACGAAAGTTCACCTTTAAGCATTTGCGTAAGAGTTGGCGCCGTGGCGTCGGTATTAAGGATCAGCACTTGGCGCGCGCCCCATGCGAGTACCGACAGCCAATGATCTAAGCTGGCAACCGTAATTTCTTCTAAGGCGACGGGGATAATATCACCCGCTAGATCATCGGTAATAAAGTCGGCGCCGACGGCATTATCGTGGAACAAAATCACCGGTGCGGTTTGGGCTTGCTCGCGGAAACGACTAACGACTTTGTTCAGATATGAATGTAAAGCCTGCGGCGTCGGTAAATCGTAACTGATGGCACCCGTTGGGCAAGCGCTGGTACAACTGCCCGCGCCGTGGCAAAGGTATGGGTCGATTTCAATTTTCTTCGCCACGCTACTAATCGCATCGGCTGGGCAAAAGTTAAGGCAACGATTACAACCATTGATGCCATTGCGGTCATGGGCACAAATATCTGGGTTGATTTTGACGTAGCGAGGCTTGTCGAATTGGCCGACGAGATCGGGAATTTGCGCGAGGGCATCTTCGAGTTTCTCAGTGTCTTGACCGACATAGAAATAACCGGGTGGCAGCATTTCTAAGTTCAAACAAGCTGTGCTGCTCAAATCGAGCACGATATCGAAATGGGGTTTACGAATCGACACTAAACTGAGTTCGGCCGCGCCATCTTGATGTTCAACACTGACTTGGAATTGGCCTAAAAAGCCTTTTACGCCAATGAGTTTGTTGTAGTAACTTTCGACATCGGTTGCCGCCGCCATCACACGCTCAAGGTGCGCTTCATCTTGGCTGGTAATGGCTTCATTGGCTAAAATCACGCGATGGGCCATAGTGGACAATTTGTCCGCGGCAAGGCGAGCCAGATCTTCTGGGCCGATAATGAGGACATTGCCTTCGGTGGTGTAGCTGACGGTTGGCGGGATCAGATTCTGCAACATCTGAGTTTGCGCTAACACCTGTTGCCGCGCTTGTTTTAACGCTTCTTGGGTTTGATTGGTCATCAAATGAGTGCTCACATTGCGTTCCTGAACAGTACTTTGGCTGTTTCTTGTTTTACTGTATCTGGGCAGATTTAGGCGGCTGGTAATAAGTAAGTCATTGCCTTTTCTGCTTTTATCTAAGCTTTTTTATGTCTTAGTACAGCAATTCACATACCAAAGTTACGGACATTAAAATTAGCTAAACTGACGTTAAACAACTCGGGTTTGGACCTGAGCCGAGGGCTCTGGTGCATTTTGGGGTAGGTCATCAGTCTCCCCATCCAAATTGTCCGCTATCGGCTCTGCTGCCAATTCGGTGTCGACTTCTTGAGTCGTGGTTTCGCTTACATCAAGACTAGCGGATAGATTAGTTTCTGCAGCTTGTTTGGCTAAGGCTGACTCTTCATCCGGCGTTTCGCTGTCTTTGGTGATGTAGCGGAAGACTTTTTGCGCTAATTCTGCTGAAACTTCGGCGCTGAGTTTGGGCTGATTACTGTAATCGAGCGCATATTCTAAAAGCCCATCTATCTCGTTGAAATGTGGTTGTTTCCACAGTGCGCGTAGCGCCGCAGATTTCGCTGCTGGATCGACATTCGCGCCCATAAAACTCGCAAAGCTACCGCCAATTTCAATTTCGTCGGGATTGGGTAAATCCGCCGCCGTGAGCATGCGATTCGCATCGTCACATTCGGCATTATTGGACTCTGTTACTGGCTCTGTCGGTTGAAGCGGCTCAACTGCCAAAGTGGCTTTGGTCGCGATCGGCGCTTGAGGCGCGGCTTCTTCTTGAGTTTCTCGCGCTTGTTCAGCGGCAACTTGTTCGCGACGCTGGTTCCAGCGACTCAGTAGCCCAGCCGTTTTTTGCGTGGATTCAGCCATTAGTCCCTCCGAAGTGGATCGTGACTCGGGCCTTGATTCTTACGGCCATCGACATGCTTACGGCGATGGGCGGCGATTTCGACTTCGCCATGCTGGGTGATAAAGGCTTCAATCCAACAAGCGATGGCTTCTGGCATCAATAGGTTGATAACAGGGGTATTGCCCTCAAGGCAACCTGCGGCGACGTTTTGATCTGCCGACAGTGCTGCGGGTATCCAAGTGCCATCGGCCGTTTCATCGCACACTAAATACAGCATAGCGTTGTCTACATCGAGATTGAGGCGATAGCTGGCGCGTTCGTCTTTGTGCAGTTCGAGGAGCACTAAGGTCGCGTCGTCAGGGGCTTGATGGGTGGCGGGAAGTAGGTGTTCAATTTCCCATTGTACTGAGGTCCAGCGGCCAACTTGTTTCTCTACTTTTTTAAGTGAAACGTACATGGGCCAAACATTCGTTGTATGTTGCATTGTCTCTCCGTCTCAGCCGTGTTGATGGACGAACCGTAGATCGAACGGATCGGTTTTACCAACAAATTGCGATAAAAGGTCACTGCAATATTGGTGCCAGTAAACATGGGGTATTAGTTTGAACTAGATCATCAAAAACCTCCTCAAAAGTGGACATTTTGTCCAATGCTGGGTTTTGTTTGGGACATAAAAGGGCTAATGAAAAATCAGCATTGCGGCAGATCACGCATTTAAACCCGAGTTTTATACCTAGGTATAAATATTGCTATGCTCAGGCCATGACTCGTTAAGCGGTAGCATTATGATTTCGGAAAACAGCATGGGCACAGATAAAGAAGTAGCGGCAGCTAACCCCACTCAGAAGCCTCATCATCAGTGTTCTTTTGTGAGAACCCAAGCGGAAGTACCGTTAACCATTGCCGTAAAAGCAGTGAATGAAGCTGGGGAAGTGCTAGATAAATTTGTCGCCTGCGAACGTCCACTTACCGTTTATTTAAACTGGCGTCCGATAGTGACGCTGATGACACTAGGGGCAAAACCTGAGTCTCTGGCGTTAGGTTATCTTAAGAACCAAGGCTTTATTTCGGATGTGAGCCTGCTGGACTCTGTCATCGTCGATTGGGATGTGAGTTCTGCGGCTGTGGTTACCCGTGAACAAACTGCCGATCTCGACGAGAAACTCTCCGAAAAAACCGTGACGTCAGGCTGTGGTCAAGGCACGGTTTATGGCAGTTTCATGCAGGATCTAGATAACATCAATTTATCTACACCGAGTTTGAAGCAAAGCACGCTGTATAGCTTATTGAAAAATATCAACGAATATAACGAAACCTATAAGAATGCTGGCGCTGTGCATGGCTGTGGTTTGTGCGAAGACGATAAGATTATGGCCTTCGTTGAAGATGTCGGCCGCCATAACGCCGTTGATACCTTGGCTGGGGATATGTGGCTGATGCAGGATCGTGGCGATAACAAAATATTCTATACCACAGGCCGCTTAACCTCTGAAATGGTGATTAAAGTCGCCAAGATGGGGATCCCCATTTTGCTATCACGTAGCGGCGTGACTCAGATGGGCTTAGCACTGGCGCAGCAGTTAGGCATTACTATTATCGCCCGCGCTAAAGGTCGACACTTTTTGGTGTATCACGGCAGTGAAAATCTGCAATTTGATGCCAATACGGCTCCTTAGCTATAAGTCAGCTAAGACAGTAATGCTTAGACTTGCATGCAGTAATAAAGAATAAGACAAGGAAACAAGATGACGTCTGCCAGTGAATTGGTTTACATGAGCGCGAAGCAAGTGGCCGAGTATTTAGATCTTAACGAGAAAAAAGTCTACGCCATGGCCAACGACAGAATTCTCCCCGCCACTAAAATCACCGGTAAATGGCTATTCCCGAAAGTGTTAATCGACCGTTGGGTGATGGATTCGTGTCACAGTGGCATGCTTACCGACCGTTTATTGATCACCGGCAGTGACGATCCACTCTTATCTATGCTGGTGGCGCGCTTGATGGCACAAGTCGGTAGTCGTGAGTTGATAAGCTACAGCGCTACAGGTTCACGCTTAGGATTAGAGTTACTCGCTAAAGGTTATGCCGATGTGTGTACCTTACACTGGGGCAGCATGGAGGATCGCAATATCCGTCATCCAGCCTTACTTAAAGGGTATAACAATCATCAACAATGGATCATGGTGCACGGTTACTCCCGTCAACAAGGGTTGATCATGCGTGCCGATATGCACCACAGATGCCAAGAGGAAGATAAAGTCGTGAACTTACCTTGGCGTTGGGTGAGTCGTCAGGGCGGCGCGGGTAGCCAGCAACATTTAGAACATTGGTTGTTAAAGCAAGGCGCTCGTTTAGATCAACTTAATGTCGTGCTGACGGCCTATAGTGAACGCGAGCTGGCAGGTTATATCGCCCGTGGTGATGCAGATATAGGTTTTGGCTGTCAATCTGTGGCATTGGAGAGTGGTTTGAGTTTTGTGCCACTGATTAAAGAGTCCTTCGATTTCGTTATGCCGCAAAGCATTTACTTCCGTCGTCAGCTTCAACAACTCTTTACTATGTTGGCGAGCGGCCACTCGAGGCAAATGGCGGCGCTACTGGGTGGCTATGATCTTACCGACTGCGGACAATTACTCTGGAGTGCGAGCTAATCCGCTCGCTCGGTAATGGATCAAGCTGAATAGAGTCGAACGATCTCTGCATTAGTTATGATAGTTACTTACGCTGCTACTTATATATAGCTAGTTACCGAATAAGTATTAAAGAGATCTCTCCCTGTCCCTGATTAAGTCATTTCGGCTTTCTATGGCGATGGGATGAAGGCTGCGACTATGACTATATAGCTAAATAGCTAAAGTATCTTTATCGCCGAATGTGTTAGCGCGTCATCTATATTGCTCCCCGTTATATTCCATTAATTGCTCTATATAAGTGAAGGAATGAGATATTTCGGTTCGAGCAGTCGTTATCCTTATCTAAAATTTATAGAATCTATGCGTAAATCTCTTCGCCTTGATGCAGTACATCCTCAAAATATGAGGTAGAACTGCAGAGAAAACGCTATTTTGTGGATAACTTTGGGGGTAAGTGGTGGGTATCTTGTGGCTAGTTTAGATAATCAGAATTAACTGCAAATTTCCTTAAAATAGGGGTTGCGCACTTTCTCAATCTCCCTATAATGCGCATCCACTGACACGG
>NZ_MPDG02000027.1:0-317 GCF_001887095.2 Shewanella sp. SACH | reverse complement strand
TGTATTAATGATTTGGTAAATCACTAAGTTTTAATTTGGAGCGACATATCGGGTTCGAACCGATGACCTATACCTTGAAAAAAAAGGTATCGCCATATCAAAACCACAACTGAGCTAATGTCGCATTTCACATTTTAAGACTGTGACAGTCTAGAATTTGGAGCGACATATCGGGTTCGAACCGATGACCTATACCTTGGCAAGGTATCGCTCTACCAACTGAGCTAATGTCGCATAATCTGTATTAATGATTTGGTAAATCACTAAGTTTTAATTTGGAGCGACATATCGGGTTCGAACCGATGACCTATACCTTG
>NZ_MPDG02000026.1:0-321 GCF_001887095.2 Shewanella sp. SACH | reverse complement strand
GCGTGTAGCTCAGCTGGATAGAGTACCTGGCTACGAACCAGGCGGTCGGAGGTTCGACTCCTTCCACGCGCACCAATTTAGATTAATATGATTTCGGTCGTATTAATGTTTACCGTTTTAAATGCGCGTGTAGCTCAGCTGGATAGAGTACCTGGCTACGAACCAGGCGGTCGGAGGTTCGACTCCTTCCACGCGCACCAATACAGTTAACAAGACACGTCTTGTTGATTTAAAGCGTTAAACGCGGAGAGGTGGCCGAGTGGCCGAAGGCGCTCCCCTGCTAAGGGAGTATGGGCTTTAACTCCCATCGAGGGTTCGAAT
>NZ_MPDG02000025.1:0-380 GCF_001887095.2 Shewanella sp. SACH | reverse complement strand
AAGGACTGGTCAGCGGTTAAGCCGTCCGTGTCCGTCGCTCGCAGTGTCACGTGGTGCGCGCCCACATCGGCATTGCTTGGCGTGCCACTTAACACGCCTGAAGTCGTATTGAAGTTCAACCAGCTCGGTTTGGTCACCGCGCTTAAGGTTATAGTGTCGCCCACATCGGTATCACTCGCCGCGAAGGTGTAGCTATAAGCCGCATCTTGAGTGGCGGCAGTGATGGCCGTTGAACTGATGGTCGGTGCATCGTTGACGTTGGTGACCGTGATGCTGAAGGACTGGTCAGCGGTTAAGCCGTCGGTGTCCGTCACTCGCAGTAACACGGGGTGCGCGCCCACATCGGCATTGCTTGGCGTGCCACTTAGCACGCCAGTGGC